>JAHELC010000027.1 GCA_024644405.1 Nitrospinaceae bacterium | reverse complement strand
GGTCGAAAAGCGTGGGATTGGAGATGGGGCGGCGCGAATCCTGGAAGGGATTGACCTGGGGGACCTCGGGAAAGGTGACTTGTTTGCCGGCAGCGGCGGGGTATCCGGAATCACCCGCCTTGAGCACGGGCAGGGTGCAGACGGCGAGAAGGAGCAAACTGGCCGATGCAGCGAGGAAGGCGGTGTGTGTGGGTTTTGTGTCCATGGAGTGATGATTCATTTTGATGCCGAATAATTTGCCCGAACCGGTCGGATCCCGCTGTGCATATCTTGTGCAAGAGTGGGGATTCTTTGTGGTTTCGGGAAGAAACAGGGGGAATGCGGGGAGGCGGCTTCGGGCGCGTCCCGCCGAAGCTTCTGCGAAGGCGGATAGAAGGTGGATCGCTGCAGAGAGAACGGATCCCGGACCACGCCCTGGTGCGCGCGGCGCTATTTCCTGCCGCCGTGTCAGTTGGCGCGCAGCTCAGGCCTTCTTCGGCTCGAGGGCGTCGAGTTCGGCCTGGTAGAGGTCGCCGGTCCGGCTGCGGAGGTCGTCGATGGAGATTTCACCGGCATCGACTTTGGCGAGGAGCGATTTCTGAGCTTCGTAATCCTTATTCGCGACGTCGGCCTTGGACTGGAGCATGCGCCAGGCCTTGCGGCGTTCCACGCAGAAGAGGACGACCTGCCGGCTGACGGCGATGTGCTTCTTCTTCCCGTCGATCTCCGCGACGATGTAGACCCCGAAGTCGGGGACATAGGCGCGGTGGGTTTCGTCGAAGACGCGCCGCTTGATGACGTCGTCCTGGCTGATGCACACGAGCATGTCGTCGAGGTAAAGAAAATCGGCGGCTTCACCTTCGGAGATGGCCTTGAGGTGCTTGCGGAAGCGGGCCTCGGTGGTGGCCCAGTGGGCGACGGTGTAATTGTATTTCGTCTTATCGCTGTAAGCGGCTTCCCACCAGTCGCGTCCGAGGGAGGGATTGCCCTTGAGATCGAAGCATTCGGCGCTGAGTTCGCCGCCCTGCGGATCGAAGACGAACTCCGGCATGCCGCGCGAGTCGCGGGCGAGCTTGGCCTGTTGGGCGGACATATCGTCGGCGACGCCGTGTTCGGGCTGGCAGGTGGTGTAGCACTGGAAGAACGCGGTGCCGCGGTATTCGAGGCCGTCGAGCAGCGATTTGTAGAGCTTGGCGGCGTTGGCCATGGAGACCTGGGCGACGTAGGGCGAGCCGTGGCCGGCGGTCATGGCTTCGGCGACCGATTTTTTCTCGTGGAGCTTGCCCTGGGAGGCCTTGCCGAACTGGTTCATGTCGTAACCGCCGAGCATGGTGGAAGAATCCGAGTTCTGACCGCCGGTATTGGAGTAGACCTGGGTGTCGAGCATGAGGGCCTTCACATTGGGCCGGTTCTGGAGCATGACCTTGCTGAGGTTCTGGAAACCGATATCTCCGAGGGCGCCGTCGCCACCGATGATCCAGACCTTGGGGAGTTCCTTGATCTCCTGGTCGGTCATGATGTTCTCGGTGAGATGGGTGAGGTCCCAGTAATCTTGCGCCGTGAAGGCGGAATTCGGAATTCGGAATTCGGAATCTGCGGCTTCGCCGTTGTCTTTGGTCACAGGCAGGATGCCTGTGCTACTTTGCAGGAGTTTGGCGGCGAGGCGTTCTGGGGCCACGGAACGGCGGGCGTGGGTGAGCATGAGGGATTCGGCGAGGAGCCAGGAAATGGTGGCGCCGTCCTGGAAGAGTGAATTCATCCAGGGATAGGGATGGGGATTCGACGGGGGCGTCGAGCCGTAGACCGTGTTGCAGCCGGTGGACGCGCCCATGAACATGGTGGACATGCCGTTGGCGAGGCGCCCCTCGGTGGCCTGGAGCCGTTTGTGGTTGTATGCATCCTGATTGAGGACGGCGCCGAGACCATCGAGGACTTCCTGGTCGGAAATGTCGCCGTGCGTGGCGAGGCGGGCATCGGTGTCTTCCTCGGTTTCGCCGCCGAGGCCCATGACCACGTGGGCGAAGGCGCGTTTGAGGAGGTCGTAAGCTTCACCGTCGGCGGCCTTGAGCGCTTCGAGTTTTACGGCGCCCTCTTTTTGGAGCTGGGCGGCCTTTTCGTAAAGGCGGTCGGCTTTCTTGTGGTAGAGGGGACGCATGTAGGCCTCGGTCACGGAAGCGGCGGCGCGGAGGATGGATTTTTCACCGCATCCGGCGCAAGCGCCGTCGCCCGAGACGAGGGCCTCGTAATTGCGGCGCACCATGAGGTGATTGCGCAGGGCGGCGGGGCGGGAGTCCTCGGGGGCGTCATCGTTGTAGAGTCCGAGATATTTCTGCGGGGTATCCGGGAGCAAGCGGCTGAAGATCTGGGCGGAGGTGAGTTCCTGGTTGAGTTCCTCGGTGTCGGGCACCATGACGAGCGCGTTGTGGTCGCCGCATTCCTCCACGCATTCGCCGCAGCCTTTGCAGAGGTCGGAAACAAAAATCGAGAAGAGTCCGCCCTCGCCGGGGTTCTTCTTCTCGATCGATTTGAAAATCGCGGGAACTTTGGTGTAAGCGATGGGGACGACATCGAGGATTCCGAATAGCTGTGCTTTCGTTTCCGCGTCGACGTGTTCGAGGGCAAGTTCCTCGATATCGGCTTTGATGATGTCCTTGAAGGGGACGGCTTTCTTGGCTTCGACAGCCTCGTTCATTTTTTCGCGGGCGCGCAACTCGATGCCGGCGATGTGTTCGCCGAGTTCCTTGCGGGCCTCGACGTTGGTGACGTAATTATTAATCGCGGTGCGAAGGACGGTGTCCATATCCTGCGCGGTATTGGGCAGGGCGGTATCCGGGCAGGCGGTGATGCATTCCATGCACTGGGTGCAGTTTTCGGGAATGTATCGGGGTGTCTCGCGGCGTGCCACGTACTTGGAAGAAGTGGCCCCGGTGCCTGCGGCCATCACGCCCACGGAAGCAAGGGCGCCGGCGGGCTGATGGTACCCTTTGCCGGCGCGGAATTCGGAATCGAATTTGCCGAGCGATTGGACGGGGGCTTTTTCCTCTTGATCGGCGGGCGCGTCGTGAGTGGTGACGTTGTCGATATCGACGCCGGCGGTGGGCAGAATGGTGTAGTCATCGCCGACGGGGGCGATGGGATGCAGCCGCATCGAGGAACGGTCGGGATCTTCGATCTCGCCGTACTTGATTTCCTGCACTTTCTCGAAGCCATCGCGCATGACCTGCATGTTCGATTCGACGACGGCGTGGCCGAAGCGGCCGAATTTCTTTTCGTACTGGTGATGGATGACGTTGGTGTATTCCTCTTCGCCAATTTTGTGGTCCTTGAGGAAGGAGGAGACCTTGAAGAAAGCCCCGAGGAACGAGTTGCCCTGCATGCGCAGTTGGAGGTCGTGCCGGGTGGTGGCGGCCTTGGCGATCTCGAAGCCCGGCAGGATGAAGATGCGGATATTGTTTTCTTTAACGAACTCGCGGTACTTTTTCGGGATGCGTTCCCAGGCGGACTCGGGCGAATCGGAGGATTCCCAAACGAGGCAGCCGCCCTTGTTGACGCCGGCGAGCGGGTTGGTGTGGGTGAAAGCCTTGGGATCGCAGCAGAGCACCACGTCGACGTGGTTGAGCTCGCAGTTCACGCGGATGCGCTCGGGCGCGACGGTAAGGTAATAGTTGGTGGGCGCGCCTTTTTTCTCCGAACCGTACTTCGGGTTGGCCATGATGAAGAGTTTTTCGAGGAGGCGGCCTTCCTCGTCGTAGTGAGGATCGGCCTCGGAGAGGTGGTGGCCGAAGTCACCCATGATCTCGCCCATGTTCTTCCCGGTGGTGATCATGCCCCAGCCGCCGATGGAGTGGAACCGGACGGCGATGGCGCCGGAGGGAAGCAGCGAGGGGGTGTCCTTTGAAATGACCGCGTACGGGTGATCGATACCGAGGGTGAAGTAGGATTTGCCGTCATCGGCGGTCTTGCCGTCGGTGCGCGCGGTTTGCCCGGTGGCGAACTCGTAGGCGCCGAGGGTGTGCTCCGGGCGGAAGTCGCGCGACCCGATGCCGTAGGAACCGTTGAAGAGGCGCGGCATTTCGTCGGGGGAAAGGGCGGGCACGCTGCCTTTGCCCTGTTGATGCACTTCGAGGCCCTTATAGAGGGCGGTGCGGATGTCGCGGCCCAGCGGGTTGTCGCCCGCCATGCCTTCGTCGGTGCGCTCGATAATGATGACGTTCTTTTTGCCGCGCAGCGCGTCGATGACGGCGGCTTCCGGGAAAGGCCGGATGACGTTGACGTGGATGGAGCCGACCTTGGCGTTACGTTGCTCGCGCAGATAATCGCAGGCTTCCTCGATATTCTCCGCGGCGCAGCCGAGGGAGACGAAGACGGTATCGGCGTCTTCGGTGCGGTATTCATCGAGGAACCCGTAATGACGACCGGTGAGCCGGCCCCACTCCTGGTAAGCTTCCGAGAGGAAACCGAGGATGTGTTCGTTCCAGTTGTCGCGCCGGGCGACGACACCGCTCATGTGGTGTTCCTGGTTCTGGACGGGCCCGAGGAGGATGGGGTTTTTGAGGTCCATCATGGCGGGGACGCGGCGCCGGGTGGGCCCGAAGAGTTCGCGCTGGGCATCGGTGGGGCAATCGATGAGGTCGTCCTTGGCGCCGAGGAATTCGCGGAGCAGATCGGCTTCCGGCATCAGGTACATGCGCTCGGAGTGTGTGGTGAGCATGCCGTCCTGGACGTTCATGCCGGGGTTGAGCGAGATCTCGTTGACCTTGCGCAGGATGACGCCCTGGTCGGCGGCCTGTTGCGCGTCCTTGGCGACCATGATGGTCCAGCCGGTATCGAGGGCGGCGTAGACATCGTCGTGACCGCAATGGACATTGAGGGCGTGCTTGGTGAGGGCGCGGGCGCCGACTTCGAGGACCATGGTCGAGCATTTGCCGGGCGCATGGTAATACTGTTCCATGGCGTAAGCGATGCCCTGGCCGGAGGTAAAGTTCACGACGCGGCGACCGGTGACGGCGAGGGCGGTGGCGCCGCCCTGGGCGGAGTGTTCGCCCTCGGTTTCAATGGCGATCTTCTGGTTGCCCCAGACGTCGAGTTGTCCCTCGGCGTAAGCGGCCTGGTAAAGTTCACCGCCCTCGGTGGAAGGGGTGATGGGGTAAAAGACGCCGCCCTCGGTGATCCGGGTTTCCACGTATTGGGCCACCAGCTGGTTGCCGTTGCAGGTGATGGGAATGCCGGGATATTTCGGCGAAGAGGGAGACCCCCCGGAAGGTTCCTGAGGTTGAGGGGACTGGGTTTCGGCTCCTTGGGTCTTCATATGAAATAGCTGTAAAGCGATGCGGGCTTCCGGCCGGAAGCTTGACGTCGAAGGGTCGTAAAGGCGGTGAAATTGGCTGGGGGGGAGGGGCGGACCCCCTGAAAAGCAGGAAAATTACCCCAAACCACACCATAGGCCGAACCGGGTTGGACTCAAGCTATTTAGAGGGGAGGACAGGCCGCAGAATGGCCCGATTCCCCTGATATTACGGGGATTCTGTGACGCCCGGAGGGGGACCCGCCGATCCCTGAGACGGCGCAGGGGCCAGCGATCAGCGAGGGCGCGCGGCCGGGCGCCGGCGGCCGGCGGCCGGCGGCGAGGACGGGCGGGGAGAGTGCGAGAAAGAGGACGCCGGAGGGCTCCGGGACGATGATGGTCTGGCTGCGGATTTCGCCACCGCCGGCAAAGGACGAGTGGATATTGAGGAAGAGGTTGTCGAGGAGTTGGGATTCCTGGGTGGGATCGAGGGTGGCGGAGCCGGTGAAGCGGCCGGTCATCGGGGTCGATCCGGGGATCAGCGAGCCGAATATGCCGACGGTGACGCTGCCGTTGGTATTGATCGTGGGGAAATTGACGGCGCCGATGTGGAATTGGGCGTTGGAGACATTGCCGAAGAGATTGATAAAGCCGAAGTCGGATGCGAAGGCGATATCCCAGCTGAGAAGTTCAGAGACGTCGTCAAGTGTCATCCCGGTGCCGAATTCGCCCCCGGTGGCGTTGCCGGCCGCAGGGACGCGGACATTTGAAGCGGAGAGACCGAGAGCCTGATCCGGGGTATAGGGGTTGGCGTCGAGATTAAGGGCCAAGCCAGGCCCGGGTGAAAGGTCGATTGCGAAAACGACCCCGTGACTGTTCGATAGCCTGGCGAGCATGACGCCGGCGAATGCGGGCAATGCGACAAGCTTCTTGAGGGGAAGCATGGTTTTGGCTTTTTGGTCGGGAGAAAGGGGTAATTCGGGTCCGGAGCGATTCGGCGGGCAAGCTGATTTCAGGCTGATCTTTCTGGCGGATTTTTCAGTCTGGGTCGCCTTATTCCGATTGGCATCGGGATCGGGACCGGTCCATAGTGCGCAAGCCATGTCGGTGACGAATGAATCGGTCGCGGTTGAAGATTATCTCGAGAAGATTCTCGAGTTAATCGATGAGAAGGGTTACGCGCGCGTGGCGGACGTCGCGGAGGGACTGGGGATAGCGCAGCCGAGTGTTTCCAACATGATGCAGCGGCTGGATGACAAGGGACTGATTGATTACGAGAAATACCGCGGGATGACGCTGACGAAAGAGGGGGAGAAGGTCGCGCGGCGGATCATTAAACGTCACGGATTACTGGCGGAATTCCTGGAACTGCTGGGGATCGATAAGGAGACGGCTTACCACGACGTGGAAGGAATGGAACATCACATCAGTCCGCAGACGTTGCGCGCGATCGAGCAGATTATCGTGGAATTGAAGAACGAGGCGGCGATGCGGGAGCGGGTTCGCGAGGCCGCGGCCCGGCAGAGTGAAGAGAATTCTTGATCGTGGCGGGGGTAAATTCAGTCGGGCGCGATCAAGGGGTGCGGCGTGAAGTATCGCGGGTGGCGCGGAGATTCGTGATCGTGGTTTTGGCGGGAGTATTTCTGGTGTCGGGAGTGGGATGCACCTCTTACAAGGCGGTGCTCGAGGCGAGGGAACAATTGATCCTGGCGGAACCGGTGGGGGAGTATTATCTGGGCAGGCGTTATTACACGCATGGGACTCGGTTCTGGGGGTATTTGCGGCGTCCCCGGGAGTCATGGGACAGCGCCCGGCTGGTGATATTTAATGAACGGCTCAAGAGGCAGCCAGACCGGTTGCCGGAGAAGCCGGCGAGTGGCCCGGCACATGGGTTCGATCACAACTACGAATACCGGATTTACGGGTCCTACAGCGGGAGCAAGGTCTACGATCCCAACAGCAACTTCATTCTTCCGGAGTTTGTGCTGCAGGATTACGAGTTAGCGCGCAAGTCGCCGGGATTTCTCTTTCATCCGAAAGAGAAGTATCATCCCAAACGGCTTCCGCCGAGGCAGTGAGTGGGGAGAAGGAAGCGGGAGAACGAGCCTCTCCCGATTCTATCGGGAATCCAGAACGAGCCGGGAGGCTCGTTCTCCCGCTTAGCTCCGGATCGTGGACACAAAAAACCCCGGGTTTGCGCCCGGGGTTTTAAGTTGTGTTGAGGAGAGGGGGGGTGTCGGGGGTTAGAGGCGGGACCGGAAGCGGCGGCGCACCAGGATGAGGGAGGTGGCAATGCCGATGAGGAGCGCCGAGTTCGGTTCGGGGATGGGTTGGTGGGAGATGTCGAGCCAGCCCTGTCGGGGGTCGCAGTCGCCGCAGGGAAGGGCTTCGCCCCACCAGGCGTCGGGGGTGCCGGTGGTGTCGTCGAATTTCACGACGGCCTGGTCCCACCAGTGGAACCAGACACCGATTTCCTGTCCGAAGGCGATGCCGGTCCAATCGTTGAGAGGGGGATTGACGGTATCACCGAACATGTTGATTTGGGTGGCATCGATTTCGATGTCGTAGGTGCGGACATCGCCGACGTTGCTGACGCTGATGTTATTGAGCCAGGTCGTGTCGAGGTTGTTCTCGAGGGGGATGGGACCGCCTCCGGCGCCGCTAGGGTGATTCAAGTGGCTGGTGCTGTCGTTTTTTCCGTTGTAAACGAAAGCGGCGGCTTCCTCGTACTTGTTGACGTAGAGGATGGCGAGGTCGTCAGCGCCCTTGGGGTTGGGGCCCGGGGAGACGGCGAGAGTGAAGCCGTCGGTGAGCTGATCGAAAGTGACCGTCCAAGAGAAGATGTCCGTGGTGGGGTCGAAGGAGGCCTGGATGGAGAGGGGATTGCCTGCGCCGTTGGGGTCAGCGCCGATTCCGTCCCAGTTCCAGATGAGGGAGCTGGCGGAAGCTGGGGTGATCGCAGCGAGGGAAACCGCTCCCAAAGTGAGGAGAGAGAGCGAGATATTTTTTATAGATTTCATGTTTCCTTGGGGGGTATGGGGGACTTCGTGGGCTTACTGCGATCTACTTCATTTTTGAGAAGTTTCTCGCTATTGATACCCACTATAAATAATTTCCATAGAATCCGCAAGCGGTTTTTATAAATTTTCCGGTATTTTTCATTTTAGCCTCTCAGAAGCGATAAAACTGGCATTTATGCGCAGTGAGGCCACGCGGATTCTGCCCAGGATGGGGAGCGCGGGGTAGGGTCCTTCCGTGTTGGAGGGCGGGGGAGTGCCTGCGAAGTGGAGGGAATTTGGGGGGAAGCGTCGCAGCGCTCTGATATTCTACTTGTTATAATAATTATATTCAGTATAATATTGCTTCCAGCTTTCTCGTGCCTCCCGGTGAATGGGCGGGCCCCAAAGAGAGAGATCCGCCGACCGAACACCGAACCCAACCCGCGCGACTCACGATGCCCGAACCGCCGCAGTCAGGCGACGTCGCCCCGAGAACGTCCAGTTTGCGTTCCCGTCTCGAGGAGGTGCGCCCCTCGCTCGACGATTGGAATCCGACGATCGAGATGACCCAGCCGGTGGCACTCCCCGCCCGGCATGATTTGGAAGCTGCGCGGGCGGAACCCATGGGGGGCCACGTCGACGGCGCATTCCTGTTCGACAACATCCCCGGGATGATCTGGATCAAGGATGTGGAGAATCGCGTCTTGAAGATAAATCGCTGGGCAGCGAAGGCGATGGGGATTGCCGCGCAGGA
>JAHELC010000003.1 GCA_024644405.1 Nitrospinaceae bacterium | reverse complement strand
AGAAATAGGAAAATGAAAACTCTCTACAGCACCTCTATGCTCCGGTTTTTGGTTGCCCAGGGGTTTATTCTGGCTTTGATGGGATTCACCTCATCTTCTGTTTTTGCCTCTCCAGATGTGTCAGGCCATGACATTTATTCGAAATCTGAGCGGAATGAAAGTTTTCTTCTTGCCCAACATGGAGGGCCCCCTGAAGGCCGGGGGCCGAGGCATGGCGGACGGGGCAGACACTGTCCCGAAATGGGTCCTGACGAAGGATGTCCGGGAAGAATGGGAGATTGTCCGGGCGGAATGGGGGATTGTCGAGGGGGAAGAGGAATGGGTCATCGCGGAGGCATGGGGCGCGGGATGCATCATGGCGGCGGGCAAAGTGGACCTGCGCAATGCCCACAGCCTCGAACAACGATGAAAGCACCGGATGATTTTTATAATCGCACGAACCCCGTTTCAAGCACTCCAGACAATATTGAAAAAGGCCGTTTGCTCTTTCAACTGGACGCTCAACCGTCGTGCGTCATGTGCCATGGCAGTCAAGGTGATGGTACGGGGGGTTTCGGTGCTAACTTGAGCCCGCCGCCCAGAAACTTCACCTGCACCGAAACCATGAAGGACATTCCGGGCGGGCAGTTGTTCTGGATCATTCGCAACGGGTCGCCGGATACGGGAATGCCGCCTTTCCAGGATTTGCAGGATGAGCATATCTGGAAATTGATTCTTTTCATACGAAGCCTGGCTCAATAAAGGGATCGCGTTTTTTCCGGCCATTGGGTTGAGATTCGCCGTCCAGCGGACGGTATCAAAAAACACTATTCAGAAGGAGTTTTCCAATGAAAAAACTGAAGTTGATTTTGAGCTTTTCCTTGATCTTCGGCTTTGTCGCTTCGGCCTCTTATGCGGGAGATACCCAGGCTGTGGTCATCTCCAAGCCAAGGGATGGAGCCACTGTATCCAGTCCCGTGGAAGTTTGTATGACCCCCTGGGGAGTTGAGTTTGAACCTGCCAAAAAGGGAGTGAATGAAGGGAAGGGACACAACCATATCCTGGTTGATGTGGATTTACCTTCCGATTTGAGTAAGCCGATTGGAAAGGATTCCAACCATATCCATATGGGCGATGGCTCCTCATGCAAAACGATTAAACTTTCATCCGGTAAACACACCATCCGGACTCTTTTTGCCAAGGGCAACCATATTCCCTACAATCCTCCCATCTCGGATACTATTGAGATAACGGTGAAGTAAACTTTGTTCGATGGATATTCACTGGAGAGCTGATGTTAGAAGACTCTCCAGTGAATTGACCTTTGAGGCCCGGCAAAATAAAATGACTCTTGAATCATGGACAAAGTTTTCTTCTTTAAGGAAGGAAGACATGGAAATTCCAAATTCTGAGAAAATCAGTTATACGGTTCTTTTTTTGATTTCTTTCTTTATGCTCTTTACCTTTTCCCCCAATCCTCTTTCAGCTAATGAAGCAGGCGCCGAAAAGATTATTAAGGAGCAATGCACGGCTTGTCATCGAATTACCGGGGAAGCAAAATCCAGATTTGAACTCAGAGCGCCGGACTTAATGTGGGCGGGTGTCAAATTCAAACGTCCCTGGCTGGTGAGTTTCCTGACGGGCAACGAGAAAAATGTTTATCAGAAAAATTACCGGTGGGACCTGTCGCGCAAACCGGCAAAGCATATCGCCTTATCCGGCGAAGAAGCGGAAGCCGTAGCGGATTATATTAAAAAACACCTTGTCGATCCCAGAGTCAAAAAAGATGCGATTGATCTTTCCCATTTCACGGAACTTCAGGCTTCATTCGGGAGGCAACTCTTCATAGATCACTCCTGCACGGGGTGTCACCAGATCATGGATAACGGAAAACCAATGGGAGGCCTCCAGAGTGCGACTTTCTTTGATTCTGGAAAACGATTGAATAAAGATTGGATTCTACGCTTCAATTCAAATCCGCCGGACTTCGTGCCTCATAGCGGTGAATTTGTGGCGGACGTGAGCGGTCTGGGACTCCACTACATCACCGGATTTATTGCCACGGAAGGAGACGACAGCTTTAAGTTTTATGAGCCCTGGAAGAGCGAATATTTTAAAAATGCCAGCTCTAAACGCGGCAAGGTTATTTATAAGGAATACTGCGCGCAGTGTCATGGCGCCAGTGGAGCAGGCGACGGCCCGGCGGCGTCGGGTCTGGAGCCCAAGCCTGCCGTCCATGCCAGGATGGCCCTTGATCAGCTCCCCATGGATTACCTTTACAACGTCGTTTACTACGGTGGTAAGGCGGTTGGCAAATCCCACTACATGCCTTACTGGGGCTTGACCCTTGGAGAACAGGGCGTGGCGGACGTGATCGCTCATATGAGAGAAACTTTTAGAGGTGGGTCCGAAGTGGCGGCAGCCCCTGGGAAAAAAACAGGGCCTTCGGGGGTTTGTCCCCAGCCCCGGAAAACCAGGAAAGCTCCTGCTAGGTTTCAAAATATGAAGAACCCCCTGTCGGCCAACTCCGCGAATATTCGGGCAGGGGAAAAGCTTTTCATGAAAAAGGCAAAGCCCTTGGCCTGTGCTCAATGTCACGGTAAAAATGGCGATGGTCAGGGAGCCTTGGGAAAAGCATTAAAACCGGCTCCAAGGAACTTCACGTGCGGTCCCATGATGAAGGACATTTCCGACGGTCAATTGTATTGGATCATCAAGAACGGCTCTTCAGGCACTGGAATGATGGCCTTTAAGAGTCTAAAGGACACCCAAGTATGGCAATTGATTCGTTATATTCGGGAGTTGGGAAAACAATAAAAACTGAACTGAGTTCAAGACTCCCTGGAGATTGTATCTCAAGCTAGACTTCAAAGGTACGGGTTATGAATTACAGAATCTTCAAACTAAGGATAGGTGTCTCTTTGGGTTTCGTTGTGATTCTGGGATGGAGTATTCCGCATGGGGTATTGGCGGAAGAACCCCCGCAGTGTCCACAGCCCAGGTTCACACAAAAAGCTCCGGATAATATTTACAACCTAAAAAATCCTTTCGAAGCGACACCTGAAAATTTAAAAAAGGGAAAGATGCTTTATCAGGTTCGGGCAAAGCCTATGCCCTGCAAGCATTGCCATGGAGTGAAGGGTGATGGTAGGGGTGCCATGGCCGGGGGATTTGACCCGCCACCGAGAGATTTTACGTGCACCAAAACCATCAAAGGTGTTCCCGATGGCCAATTGTTCTGGATCATCGAAAACGGCTCTCCGGGGACCGGAATGCTTTCTTTCAAGGGATTGAAAGACGAACACATCTGGCAGATTCTCCTTTATGTTCGCCAGTTAGCGAAAGAATAACATTCCTTAATAACGGACAAACCGAGTACTTTGATAAGCAGGTCATTAAACCACATTGGGGAAAGTGGTCTTTTGATGAAATCAATTGAAAATCGCTCTCCAAATTGTTTCACTCACCCCTCCCTGTTGCAGGGGAGGGATTACGGGGGTATGATATTGCCGTTCGGTGTCAAAAATACCTTATCCCTAAAATCCTCAAGCATCCTATCCTCGGTTTCCGGGAGGATGATTGGGAAGGGATTTGAAAATCCATCGGAGGAGGGGTCGACCATGAAGCCTGTTTATTATTTTGCCCTATGCGCTGTTTTTCTTTTCGCTTGTTCCGGGGAGAAGGAACAGCCCCCTGAATCCAAAACAGATACAGCCGAGGACACATCTTTTTACGAGCCCTTGCCGGTAGGGATTTATCCCCAGGACAACCCCTGGTCGCAGGCAAAGGAGGATCTGGGAAAACTGCTTTATTTTGATCCCCGGCTCTCCGGTGACAATTCGATCAGTTGCGCCACCTGCCATCATCCGGATAAAGGATGGAGTGACGGTCTGCCGCGCACCATAGGCTTCGGCGGCAAGGAGTTGGGGCGCCATTCGCCGACCATTATCAATAGCGGTTACTTTGAGGCTCAATTCTGGGATGGCCGGGCTTCGACACTGGAAGAACAGGCCAAAGGTCCTATCCAGTCTACTGTAGAGATGAATCAAAAAGTGGATGAGTTGATCGAGGAACTCGGCGCCATCAAGGAATATCGGGAGATGTTCAGCAAGGTGTTTGGTGATTCGGGAATTTCCTTCGATAACATTGTCAAAGCCATTGCCACGTTTGAGCGATCCGTGGTTTCCACAAACTCCGCCTACGACAAATACATGCAGGGAGATAAAAAGGCCATGTCGCCTGCGGCGGTAAACGGCATGAAGCTGTTCTTCGGCAAGGCCAAATGCAGTATCTGCCACAACGGCCCGGCTTTGACCGACAGTGGTTTTCACAACATCGGCGTCAAGCAACACGGTCCGCTCACCGAAGACCTGGGGCGTTTCAATATTTCTAAGGATGATTTTGACAAGCGTGCCTTCAAGACACCGGGACTGCGGAGCATTTCGCAATCCGCGCCTTATATGCACGATGGCAGTGAGGCCACGCTGAAAGACGTGGTCGAATTTTACAACCGGGGCGGCGATGTTGCGGAAAATCGGACTTCTCTGATTACACCGTTGGAGTTAAGTGAGCAGGAGGTGCTGGAACTGGTCGAGTTTCTGAAAGCACTCGATGGCGAACCGCTCAATGTAACGATTCCAAAACTTCCAGCGGTGGTAGAAACGGAGAAAGCGAAAACCAGCAAGAAGAAGGCTTAGGACTTTTAATGGAGAGGTGACGGCATGCAATTGAAATATTGGAAGCGATGGATTCCGGGATCACCGGTTTGTTTGATGGCACTGCTGTGGATGGGGCTGATTGTGCCCTCTCCGGCAGTTTCCCAGCAGAAAAAGGGATTGGAAGAGCCTTCCGGCATCTGTCCGCAACCGCGCAAAACCGTGACGGCGCCGGAGGAATTTCTGCAACTGAAGAATCCGCTGGAAGCCACGCCGCCGAATATACTGGCCGGGAAGACCCTGTTTCAGGTGGACGCCAAGCCGAGTGCCTGCCGCATCTGTCACGGCATCAGCGGCGACGGATTGGGCATCCTGTTCCACCGGGTAGAGCCCAAGCCGCGTAACTTTACCTGTATTCACACCATGGATGACCTTCCCGACGGCCAGTTGTTCTGGGTCATCAAAAACGGTTCGCCGGGAACGGCCATGCCGTCGTTCAGTTACCTGGATGACGACCAGGTGTGGCAATTGATTCTGTATCTCAGAAGTTTTTCCAACAAGGAATAAGCCTTGGCTTTATGAAAGGGTTTCATGAAATTTAAAGTAAGCGGGTGGTTTATTTTAACGGGCCTGTTGGTTTTTTCGGGGGCGGGCAGTCCGGATCCTTCACAGGCGATTGAGGTTTCCTCCGAAGAAGAAATAGTGCTGGCCATGCATCATGGCCGGCCGCATGGCGGCCGGCACGAAAGGCATCAACAGCACCATGGCATGGGACGCGCCGGAAAAGGAATTTGCCCGCAAACCCGCACTACTGCCCAGGCGCCGGACAAGATTGCTCAACTGAAAAATCCATTCGAATCCAACGCGGAAAACTTCACCAAAGGGGAATCGCTCTATCAATGGACGGCGGAACCCAACCCGTGCAAGATCTGCCACGGACCCGCCGGCAACGGGCTCGGGATGATGGCGCAGGGATTGCCCGCCATGCCCCGCAACTTTACCTGTTCGGAAATCATGAAGGAGGTTTCCGACGGGCAGATGTTCTGGATCATCAAAAACGGTTCGCCTGTAACCGGGATGCCCGCCTATAAATTTTTATCCGACGACGAAATCTGGAAATTGATAATCTATATCCGGCATTTTGATAAATAGTCTTTTATGAATCAAAGGAACATCGAATTATGGGGGGTAGACTATGTGTTGGTTAAAGTTATCTGATCTCAAATCTTACCGAGTGGGTTTGGCGCTGCTCTTGTTGCTATTGTGGGGGTGCGCCCCGGTTTCGGAAACCCATGCGGAACCGCAGGTGGTGACCCAATTGGTCGCCAGTGGAATCTGTCCGCAGCTGCGCAAAACCCCATCGGCTCCTCCATCGGTACGTAATCGGGTCAATCCTCTAAAAGCAACCGATGAAAATCTGCAGGCGGGTCAACGGCTGTTTCAAACGGCGACACCGCTGGCCTGCAAGTTGTGTCACGGACAACAAGGCAACGGACAAGGCGATCCGAATTTTGAAAGCACGCCATCGGCGCGCAATTTCACCTGCGCATCCACCATGAACGCGCTGTCCGACGGGCAACTGTTCTGGGTCATCCGCAACGGCTCGCCCAACACCTCGATGCCGGCATTTTCTGGCCTTTCGGAAGAAGACATCTGGCGGCTGGTGCATTACCTCCGCGGATTTGCCAAATCAAAATAACATCCTAAAATTTGAATTAATAATTGGAACGGCGCTTTTCGTATTTGTGGGAGTGGATGACCTTCCGTGCGTGCTTCGCCAGTTGCTGGAGTCCGAGGTGGATAGGTATTTCAATTTCGTTTTTGGGTCCGAGGTTCTGGTCGTTGAATGGAAGGGCAATCAGTTTATCCTGTTTCGTCAGGTAGATTATTCCCCGGGTACGGATCGCCCAGGGTTTTCTGTTAAATACCAGGGCCTGATGAAACAGAAACAGGAAATCTGCTGAACGGTGTTTTTCTCCTAACTTCTCGAGATTTTTTCGCGAGACGGTTTCCGTAAAATCCTCTCCCCGGGTCGCGGGAGCAATGCGCGCCGGGTCCAGGCGGACCAGCCATTTCTTGACTGCCTTTCTATGATCTTCTTCATTTTTTGAAAAAAGAATCAGCAACCGTTGTAAACGAAGAGTGGTGGTTTTTGGAGCAATGGCCATGGGCTTTTGGTCGGACTCCAGAGAAAGGCAGTCCGGGTGGCAACTGCGGATCACCACCATGGATTTTGGAAATACCAACGGCTTGATGGCGCTGTCGGTGTTACCTGTTTTAAAAAGGTTTTCAGCGCCGTAACCTGCCAGGGGGTGCCCCATCGACCACAGGACAATCCCAAAAAAGAAAAACAAATATCGTTTCGTTGTTTTCATTATCGAATCGTGAGTTTTTTGTATTTGGAGCGGCGGTTTTCCTCCTTGCCGCCGAGTTCCTTCTTGCGTGTTTCCTGATAGGCCTCGAAGTTGCCCTCGAACCATCTTACCTTGCTGTCGCCTTCGAACACCAAAAGGTGCGTGCAGATGCGGTCGAGGAAGAACCGGTCATGCGAGATCACCATCACGCATCCGTTGAAGTTGAGGATGGCGTTCTCGAGATTGCTGAGTGTGGTGACGTCGAGATCGTTCGACGGTTCGTCGAGCAGGAGCACGTTGCCGCCGCGCCGCAGTAACTTCGCCAGGTGTACTTTATTGCGCTCGCCGCCGGAGAGGTCGCCGACTTTCTTCTGCTGGTCCGAGCCCTTGAAGTTGAAGCGCCCGACGTACGAGCGCGCGTTCAGATTACTGCCGGCTATTTCGATGCGGTCGTCGCCGCCGGAAATTTCCTCGTACACGGTTTTGTTGCCGTCCAGATCGTGCCGGTGCTGGTCGACGTAGGAGAGCGCCACGCTGGAGCCCAGTTCCAGTGATCCGCCGTCCGGTTGCTCTTCGCCGACAATCATGCGGAACAAGGTGGTTTTGCCGGTGCCGTTGGGACCGATCAGCCCGACCACGGCACCGCGCGGCACCGCAAAGCTGAGACCGTCGATCAGCAGGTTGTCGCCGTATCCTTTTTTCAGATCTTCCGCGACGATGACTTTCTCGCCGAGCGCCGGGCCGGGCTGGATCTGGATGTCCAGTGAGTTTTCATCCACCTTGATATTCTGCGCGGCGAGTTTTTCGTAATCGCTGATGCGCGCCTTGTTTTTGGACCGGCGCGCGCTGGGGGTCGACTTCAACCATTCCAATTCTTTTGCCAGTCGTTTCTGCAGACTCGATTCGGATTTCTCGCGTTGCGCCAGTTGCGCGGATTTTTGTTCCAGCCAGGAGGAGTAATTGCCTTCAAAAGGAATCCCCTTGCCGCCGGTGAGTTCCAAGATCCACTTCGTGATATTGTCGAGAAAGTACCGGTCATGGGTGGAGACGATGACATTGCCGGCATAGTCGCGCAGAGCTTCCTCCAGCCATTGCACCGTTTCGGCATCGAGGTGGTTGGTCGGCTCGTCGAGCAGGAGGATGTCCGGTTTCTGGAGCAGGAGGCGGCATAGGGCGACACGCCGGGCCTCGCCGCCGGACAGCGTGCTGGTATCTTGATCGTCGGGCGGCAGGACCAGCGCATCCATCGCCACGTCGATCTGCCGGTCCAGCTCCCAGCCGTCGGCGGCATCGATGGCGTCCTGCAGGCGTCCCATTTTTTCCATGGCCTTTTCCATTTCGTCGTCGGACATGGGGTTGGCCATGCTGGCGGAGACCTCGTTGAACTCGTCGATCATCCCCTTGATTTCAGTGAAAGCTTCCTCAACAGATTCCCGTACCGTTTTGTTGGCATCGAGTTGCGGCTCCTGCGGCATGAATCCGATTTTGGTGCCGGGCAGCGGTTCGGCGCGGCCGTCGTGTTCCTTGTCTTCTCCCGCCATGATTTTGAGCAGGGTGGATTTGCCGGTGCCGTTTTCGCCGACGAAGCCGATTTTGGCGCCGTGATAGAAGAACAGGTTGATCCCTTCAAAAACTTTTTTGGACCCGTAGGTTTTGCTGAGCCCGCTGATTGAAAAAATATATTCTCCGGCCATGGTGTGATGGGTTTTCCTTTAGGGGTTATGATGATGAGTTTCTTTGCAGGATGACGAAATCCTTTTCATTGTTCAGGATCATATCAAAATTATGGTGGTGTGCAATCCATTCAAACGTTTTTGGACCGTAAAAGCAGATATGAGTGGGATCACGCTTGTAATACCAGTTGAGAAAACCGAGTTTGTCGAGTTGTCCGTTTTGCGTCGGATAGAACTGGGTCATCACGGCACAGTAGCCGTGGGGCGACAGCAGTGGAATGATTTTTTTCAATTCTTCCCCTGGTAGCTTGAGGTGCTCGAAAGTTTCCGTGGAGACGATCAAATCATAAACTGATCCTTCTTTGAGTTCCGGGTAAAAATAAGGATCATATCCCTCGGCCTGGTATCCCCGGCGTTCCAGCAGGGCTTTCAGGACGGGTTCGTATCCGCAGCCGTAATCGAGAACGGTTCGGATGTCCGGACAATGGTCCGTTATGAGATCGATTTTTTGCTGAAACATGTGAACGTAACCTTCGTTGTCGAGGCTGTTCTCATGCTCGAGGTAGCGTTCGATTTCTTTTTCCGAGGTAATGAAAAACCGGGACGGGACAAAGATGAGCTGGCAGGAAGCACAGAGGTGATACTCGCGCCGGTCCGCTTTGATTAAAAACTCCGAAGGGGAATAGCACAGTGGGCAGCTCATAGATTGAATTGTGCCATAATCCCGGGTTCGTTGACCACAGGATTTAAATCACCCTGTAAGAATTTTTTCTTCTTCTTGCCGGGCGGTTTATGTTAGGTTTGACTCCAACGCAAATTTTTTCATTCTGGAGGCAGTTGAATGGCGGCATATATCAGTGGGAATGGCATTCGTCCGGGTTATATCATTGTTTATAATAAGGATCTGTACCGGGTGATGTCCTCGGAGCACCGCACGCCCGGTAACAAGCGGGCCTTTTGCCAGGCCAAACTGCGCAACCTGAAAAACGGCACGCAGACCGAAGTCAAATTCCGCGCGGATGAACAAATCGAGCGGGCCAGTCTCGAGCAGGCCGAGATGGAATATTTATATTCCGACGCTTCCGGTTACTGTTTCATGAACACCGGGACTTACGACCAGATATTTATCGACGACGAAATCATCGCCGATGCCAAGCAATATCTCCTGCCCAACACCAAGGTGACAGTGGAGTTTCATGAAGGCAAGCCCATCGGCCTCGATCTTCCGGAAACGGTGGATTTGGCGGTCGAGGATACGGAACCTCAAATGAAGGGAGCAACCGCTTCTGGCAGCGGCAAGCCCGCTACTCTGGAAACCGGGCTGGTGGTCACGGTGCCTCAGTTTGTCGATGTTGGGGAAAAGGTTCGAGTATCGACCTCGTCGGGTCAATATCTTGAACGGGTTAAAAATTAACCCGATACACTCACCTAAAGGGGCCTGGCGATCATTGGGGATCCCTTTTTGAAACATAATTCTCCCTGTTTTTTCATCGTTTGAAAAAGCGAACCCTAATTAATTCCTACCTTTAATTGAATTGACAGAAATTTACAGTTAAAATATATTATTGTGTGTTAGCCTTTTAATACAGTCTCTTATTGCTGTTAATTTTCCTGCCATCGATCTTCTTTAGGAACATCTTCCATGTTGGATGTTGCAAGCTCAGCCGATCCGTTAAGCGTTTTGGAAATGGTTACCCGATCCACCCCCGTGGCCAAAGGCGTTCTTTTATTGCTCCTGGTGTTTTCCGTCGTTTCCTGGTCCATTATTCTGACCAAGTTTTTTATATACCGCCGGGCGCGCAAGGAAGATCAAACGTTTTTGAAAATTTTTTCCAAAAGTGACAGCCTCACGAATATCTATAACTTTTGCAAGGAAATGAAATTCAGCCCGATTGCCCGGGTTTTTCTGGCGGGCTATCACGAATTGTATGTGTTCAAGGAAATGGCGGGCTCCCGTTCAAAAAATTCAGAGGGACGGCCGTTGAACTTGACCCCGAAGGACCTCAAGGGCATCAGCCTGGCTTTGAACAAAGCCACCAATCATGAAATTGAAAAACTGGGACACCGCTTGGATTTTCTGGCGACCACGGGGAGCACGACTCCTTTTATCGGATTGTTCGGTACCGTGTGGGGAATCATGCATTCGTTCCGGGTGATCGGCGTCCAGGGTTCCGCCAGCATCGGCGGAGTGGCCCCCGGCATCGCCGAAGCGCTGATCGCCACCGCCGCCGGTCTGGTCGCCGCGATTCCTGCCGTTGTGTTTTTCAATTACCTGAACAGCCGGATACATGGATTCAACCACCGGATGGAAGATTTCAGCCAGGATTTCATTTACATGGTTGAAAAGGATTTCATGAGTCAGTCGGCGGATCCGGTGCGCATGGAGGAACTGTAAGTGGAGCGCAGAAAGTCGACCCGATTGATGGCGGATATTAATGTGACTCCGTTTGTAGATGTTATGCTGGTCCTGCTGGTGATTTTCATGATCACCGCGCCGCTGATGCAGCATGGGATGGACCTTGAGCTTCCAGAGGAAAGCACAGAGACCGTGGAGGTTAAAGATGTTCCCACGGTGTCGATACGAAGCAACAAAACAATTTACTGGAACAAGGAAAAAATGGCGACCCTGATGACTCTTACCGAAAGGCTGACAGGGTATTTGAAGAAGCAGAAAGATGGCGCTGTTTATTTCCGTGCTGATCGAAGTTTGGATTATGGCTTTGTCATTAAGGTTATGGCCACCATACGACGGGCCGGGGTCCAGAACATCGGGATGATGACCGAACCCAGCCAATGAGATCCGCGCAGTCCCCATACATCGATTTCAACCAGATGCTGGTGGTTTCCGTTTTTTTTCACTTCTTTTTGTTCACGGTATTCATGTTTCTTCCCCAAACCCAGGAAGCAGTCAGGCACATCAAACCGGCGTTTATGGTGAGTCTGGTCGACATTCCGACGGGACCGGATATCGAGCCGGCGGCGAAGGAGACGCCTGTTGCGCCGTTGCCGGTAGAAACTCCCGTGGTTGAAAAACCGACTCCCCCAAAACCCGAACCGGTACCCGCACCGAAACCGGTTCCGGAAAAACCAGCCGCTTCCAAGGCTCTGGTTTCCAAATTGGATCAACTGGCTCAATTGGAAAAGAAGAAAACGATTACCAAGGAAAGCGCCTTGGAGGATTTTAAGAGCATGAAGATGAAAACGGCGGCGGAACATAATAAGAAGCCGGTCCGGAAAAAAATTGCGAAAGATGACTTGACGCTCAAAGAAATAGAGTTTGATCACCTGTCGAAAAAATCTGCTACCCACCAGCCAAAGAACAAGCCTAAGAAAAAGTCCAGTTTATTGGAAGAACTGGATGAGTTGGACCGGATGAACAAACAGGCCCGTGCGGCTTTGGACAAGCCGAAAGTAAACCAAACCAATCCCAGGGCCGCAGAGCTCCTGAAACAGTTGGAGTCCATTAAAAAGGAAAAAGTTCAAATTAAAATAGACACCAGCAAATTGTCTTCCCGGCATTCCCAGAAATTCAAGTCGGAAATCCGCAATCTGAAGGTGGCGGACACCCAAAGAAAAGTGACGGCACCGGCTTCCTCCGGAGTGTTGGGAGATCCGGGTGCCGATGCGCTTTCGCTGTATCTGGGTCTGGTGAAAAGTAAAATTGACCAACATTGGAAAGATCCCCTGGGGGGCGGGACCGGCATGGTCCAGGTCTCTTTTACTATTTTCCCCAAGGGCAATATTGCCATGCCGCAGATTGTCAAAAGCTCAGGTGAAAGCAAGCTGGACAACCTGGCGATCCGTGCTGTTAAAAACGCGGTTCCGCTCCCTCCGTTTCCCAAGGAGTTCAAGGAACCCAATTTACCCCTAACTCTAAAATTTGATTATGTGCCCAAAAAAAATTAATTGCATATTCGTTACCACTATAGTGGGTTTGATGCTGTGGCTTCAGGCATATCCGGCGTACTCGGAGGAGAATATTTTCCTTGATTTCGTCAAGGAAACCCAGAACAAGGTTAATATTGCGGTGCCCCATTTTGTTTCTCCGGGAGGGGATGCGGATGAAGGTTTTGCTGAAAAGAGCCGCAAGATTCTCCAAAACGATCTAAGCTTGTTTGAATTGTTTGTCCCCGTGGCTCCCAATCTCTATTCCGTGCTGGAGCAGAACGAAGCCCGGACCGGACAGATGAATTATGCGGCCTGGAGTCAATTGGGAGCTCAATGGTTGATCAAAGGAGAATATGAGAAAAGCCTGTCCGGCGACAAATACAAGTTTGTGTTCCGCCTCTTTGACGTGGTGAACGAACAATTTTTGGTCGGCAAGCGATATCAAGGCAAGAAAAGTTTCATGAGAAAAATCATGCACAGGTTTGCCGACGAAGTGATGGAGCAATTGACCGGCAAACGGGGAGTGGCCGAAACCCGCCTGGCGTTTCTTACCAGCACCTCTTTCGGCAAGGAGATGTATGCCGTGGATTTCGATGGCGCCAACGTGCAGAAGTTGACGAATGAACAATCCGTTATCTTATCTCCGGATTGGTCGCCAGATGGCCGTTTCATCGTTTACACCTCCTACAAAGAACATAATCCGGATTTGGTTCTTCTGGATCCCGATGGCCGCCGCCGCCGGCGTCCGCTATTGAGACTGCCGGGGATCAATTCAGCTCCTTCCTGGTCGCCCGATGGCAGCAAGATATCCCTGGTTCTCAGCAAGGACAGCAATTCCGAAATCTATATCCTAAACCGTTGGCGAAAACTGACCCGGTTGACGCGCCACTTCAATATTGACACTTCACCCACCTGGTCGCCGGATGGGAACAAGATTGCTTTCACCTCGGATCGTTCCGGCACCGGGCGTCCGCAAATTTATATCATGGACGCGGATCGTGGCGACCGCGCCGGGGTAACACGCATCACTTTCCAATCCCGCTACAACGACAATCCCGCCTGGTCACCGGATGGGGATAAGATAGCCTTCACCTCCATGGTTAAAGGCAATTTTCAAATAAAGCTCTACAACACTCAGACCCGCAAAACGGTGAATATCACCTCCGGCCCGGGCAGCAAGGAGGAACCGACCTGGTCGCCGGATGGACAATTTCTGGCTTTCCGGCTGACGCGCGGAAGGCAATCCTCCATACATATCAAGCGCATTGGAGGTAAAAAAAGCCGGCAGTTGACCTTTCTTCCCAAAGGGGGTGTCAGCCCGACGTGGTCTCCCTACCCAAAAAGATAGTCTGATTTTTCATGAGTTAGCTAGGCCCGTCTTGTTTTTTTTACAGTAACTGGTAACATAAAGGAAATTCAATTTATTGATTGAAAAACAGGGATCTATAGTCATATAATTTTAAAGGACGCATTAAGGGCCTCCCCGGCTCTCGGAGTTGATCTTTTAATCCAAGAAAATTCAAATAGATATGGTAGAAATTTTACAGAGTGCAAAATCGGGCCATTTATTTTTTTATGAGTATTGGGCGCTCATTGATGAGCCCATGGGATCAGATATAGTCATGATTGAGAAATGTTAATTTAAATAAGCCATTGAATTTAAACGAGGTACTTATGATTAAAATGAAGAACGCACAGCATTCCAATTTGTTTTTTGGGGCAGCGATGTTTCTGGGGTTTCTCCTGGTCTGGGGTTGTTCCAAGAATGTTGCACCTCCGGAAGTTGACGAACCCCCGGCACCGGTGGTTGAAGCAATTCCCGAACCTGATCCTCAGCCTGAGTTAGACTTTTCACAGGAAGCTGTTGAAGGCATCCAAGAGTCCGGGGCTGATTTTACAAACAGTGGAATCGAGACTGAAGGGCCGGCAGCGATTGAGGAGATTGACGTTGTAGAAGTAGTGCCGGAGCCGGCGCCCGCACCGATTCCTGAGTTTATCCCTGAGCCGGAAGTTGAGGAAATGGTTGAAGCGCCTCCGGTGATGGATATGCAGGACGAGGTTTTTGTGGCACCCGAAGCCGAGCCGCTGCAGGAAGCGCGAGTGCTTCAGGATTTTAAAGATGAACAGCAGTTGCAGGATATCCATTTTGAGTATGATCGCGATAATCTGGATAGTCAAACCAAGACCATTCTTCGCTCCAACGCTGACTGGTTGAAGAAAAACCCCAATGCCCGCGTGGAAATCCAGGGGCATGCGGATGAGCGAGGAACCAACAATTACAACTTGGGTCTCGGCGAACGCCGCGCTTTACAGACAAAGAAATACCTGGTCAACCTGGGTGTTGATGAAAGCCGGTTGTATACCATCAGCTACGGCGAAGAAAAACCTTTCTGTTTTGATAGCAATGAAAACTGCTGGTGGGAAAACCGCCGGGCACATTTCACTGTTGCTGATTGATCGGCAGTTATAGCAACACCAAAAAATAGTTCAACGGAGCGGCCGCAACAGGGGTATACTTGTTGCGGCTGTTTTTTTATTCTGGTATGGGACTTTCGGTAAAATACTAATAAAATGTCTGATTACATGCCCTTTAATATCATCGGGAAAATACAATGAAAAGACAATTCATTCGCGTGTCCTGCGCCTTATTGGTTTGCCTGGGTTTGTTTGCATCGATTGCGTCTGCTCAGTTATTTGGGAGTGATGACAAAAAATCGGAAAGAATTTTGCTGGAGATTAAAAAACTCAATACTCGAATTGTTGAAAAGGTGATTCCCCAAATCCAGAATACCAACCTGGAAATTGAAAAAATTAAAGCTGAAATGAACAAGGTCAGAGTCGAAGTCAATCAAGTCAAGTCGGGGAATAAAACCGTTAACCAGCAAATTGATGTTTTATCAAACATGATTCCTTCGATGCAGGGATCTATGGAGCGAAGCCAGGTACAGACCATTCAGGAAGTCCAAGCGTTGAATCAGCGCCTGATCCAACTGGAAACCCAAATCAAGTCTGAGCAGGAAAACAAGGCACAACACCAGAAAGCCGAGTTGGATGCAATCAAACAAGAAATCAGTGCCAATCTCCAGGGGATGAAGGAAGGCATGGCTAAGGACATGGAGCGGATGGCTCAGATCAACCAAGCGGCCTTTCAGGAATTAATAAAAAATAATGAGAAACGCTTAAGCGATCAAAATGCCCGCGTGGATAAGTCGATTGCCGTGATGACGGAGATTGCGAAGGGAGGATCCCAGACCACCGAAACGCTGGCTTCCCTTCAAGCCGGTGTGGTGGAAAACAGTAAGGTCCTAAGCGAACAAAACAAAAAGATTATCGACATTCTTTCCAAAACCCTGCAGGAACAGGAAACCGCCTCCACCAAAATCGATAGTCTTGGAGGCAATCAATCCAAGTCGGATGAAAACGTAAAATTTACCCGTGAAACCATGGTGGCCCTGAAGGACATCCTGGACAAACGGCTGGTGGAAATCGATAAAACCCAACAGGTCCTTCAGGCGCAGAACGATAAAAGCCTGCAGAACGTCGATTTGATCAAGCAGAATCTTTTGGTGGCGGATCAGAAAATCAACAAACTGGCCGATGTGCTGAAAACCCTCCAAATTCAGGGCAGTGAGGTGGGAAGGGCCAAGTCGGATTTGATCAACGAAAAAATAACTCGGTTGATTGAAATCCTGAAAGCGATTGCTGCAGAGCAGGGAAAGATGGAGAAACTCATTGCTTCCCAGGGAGGCAAAGGAAACAATAAGGAACTCAAGGATGCTCTGGCGGATTTGAGGCGCAAAGCCAACGTCAACATAGCCCGAAGCGATAGTATTTTGAAAAAGTTAAAAAAATAGATGAAGTCTGACCTTATGCGTTAAGCACTTATGAAAGTCGCCGCTATTATACCTGCCGCCGGATTGGGAATCCGAATGGGCTCCACCGTTCCGAAGCAGTTTTTATTGCTCGACGGCAAGCCTATCCTTCACCACACCCTGACCGTTCTGGATCAGTGTTCCACCGTAGACGAAATTGTTTTGGTGGTATCGGAAAAGGAAATCGAGAAAGCAAGTCAACAGATTCAGGAGTTCCACCCCAAAGTCACCCAGGTCATCCTGGGAGGGAAAGAGCGGCAAGATTCGGTTTTTAACGGCTTGCAGGGCCTGGACCCGGAGACGGATATTGTCGTGATTCACGACGGCGTCCGGCCGTTCGTTTCGCCGGACCTCATCCGCGAAACCGTCGAGGCTGCCCGCGATTTTGGAGCGGCGATCACCGCGATTCCCGTAAGCGATACGATCAAAAAAGTGAATGCGGAAGGTCTGGTCGAGCGTACCGTCGACCGTAGCGGGTTGTGGCGCGTTCAAACGCCGCAGACGTTCCAGGTTACCTTGCTGAAGGAGGCATTTGAAAAGGCCCGGGCGGATAATTTTTATGGAACCGATGAAGGTTCGTTGGTCGAATACCTGGGCAGAGAAGTGAAAGTGATCCCCGGTTCGGAATTCAATATCAAGATCACCCGGTCGGAAGATCTGGCATTGGGCGAAACCATAGCCGCTCGGGTGAAGGCCAACGGTCCCGGAACGCAGGCAGGGAGCTTGTCTTGATCAAGAATATACTGGTCGCTGCGGCCGGGTTGCTCAGCCTGGTGTATCTGTTCAATCCTGGCGCGGGGGTCTTTGAGCTCATTCCTGATAATTTTCCCATCGTCGGCAATCTGGACGAAGCCGCAGCCGTCGCCATTATTCTGGCTGCGTTCCGGTATTATGGAATCGACCTGACGTCGTTCCTCGGCCGGGGAGTTGGAGGCCGATCTCAATCATCCGGCAAAAAAGATGGCCCGGAATCCCCATCTTCCTGAAAAAATTTTACTCCCTCGCACTTTTCTCCGCATCTAACTATTGTGATTCGCTGGTCCCTCATAAAATTTGTTTTTAAATCCCTGATTCGCCAATTACTTGGAAGGAGAATAGCTATGCTGAAAGTAGGTAGCGAAGCGCCCGATTTTCTGGTCAACGACCACAATGGGAACCGGGTTACGTTGAAGGAATTTAGAGGAAAGAAAGTGATCCTCTGGTTTTACCCGAAAGCCGATACCCCGGGGTGCACCATGGAGGGCAAAGGTTTTCGCGATGATTATGAAAAGTTTCAGGAAAAGGGTGCCGTGGTTTTGGGAGTCAGCTTGGACAGCGAGGCGGAAAACAAGGCATTCGCGGAAAAGTTCAATTTCCCCTATCCCCTGTTGTGCGACATCGGGCGGGAAATCGCCATGGCCTACCACGCCATCCAGAGCAAGGATGACGGTTACGCTTCCCGCATCAGTTACGTGATCGACGAACAGGGAATCATTCAGGAAGCCATCGATAAAGTGGATACCTCGGCGCACTCCAAGGACCTGTGTTCCCGGCTCTAGAGGTCTTTTCCGGAATTCCCGGTTTCTAAGCGGGAGTCTTGTGTTTCGCGGGCTTGACCTGAAGGGAGAGGCACGTTATTATTCCTGCTTTATTCTCCCAAGCCCAGAGAAACGATGGCCTACCAGGATTACATAAAAAATCTGCACCCCCTGAGCCCGCAAGATAGAAGTAAGAAAAAATCACTCCTGAAAACCCGAATCAAACCGATTGATTTCGAAAAAATTAAAAATGTGGCCGATCTGGTTGAGGCCTATCAGGATACCTCGATCCAGGCGCGTAATGTGGGCCAGTGCGCCAACATTTTCCAAAAGATGCTCAAGGACAAGGAACGCCCGACCATCATGCTGGGCTTGGCGGGACCGCTGATCGCCGCCGGCCTGCGGAAAGTCATTCGGGATATGATCCACCACAACATGGTGGATGTCGTGGTTTCCACCGGGGCGATCCTGTATCAGGATTTTTATGCGGCCATGGGCGCAGGGCATTATTACGGAAGCACGCAGGCCGATGATACCCGGTTGCGGGAACTCTTGATCAACCGCATTTATGACACCTACGTCGATGAGGAGAAATTCGCCCAGTTCGATTCCCTGATCGGCGCGTTTGCCGACAGTCTGCCATCCCGCAGATATTCCAGCCGGGAATTTATATCGCTTCTCTCCAAAGTAATCGATGACAAGGATTCGATTCTCGTTACCGCCCGCAAAAAGGGCGTACCCATTTTTTGTCCGGCGCTCAACGATTCCAGTATCGGCATCGGCCTGACCGAGCATTACGTCGACGCCAAGCGGGAAGGACGGCAACCGATCACCATCGACTCCATCCGTGACAACTATGAGCTGACCCAGTTGGTCGTGAAATCCAAAAGAACGGCGGCGTTTTACGTGGCGGGAGGCGTTCCCAAAAATTATATCAACGATTCGATTGTCATGAGTTATATCTTCGGGAAGGACACCGGCGGTCACAAATATGCAATACAGATGACCACCGATGCGCCGCATTGGGGAGGGCTCAGCGGCAGTACCCTGGCCGAGGCGCAGTCCTGGGGCAAGGTCAACAAAGAAGCCAACTTCAGCATGGCCTTTGTTGAGCCCAGCGTTTCACTGCCGCTCGTGTTCGGGTCCGCTTTTCAGAAAAAAGCGCATAAAGGCCGCAGGCGACTTGCCCTCAAATGGTCCGGGGACGAGCTCAAAGAGTTGAAAGTCAAAAAGTAAGCCTCCACTCCCGGTTCTCCCTAAATCTCACTCCTTGTACTCGCTTTTAAATCCCAAAATATAGTACTGATTGAATTCTAAAGGCTCGATCGCGGCGGGATAAATCATGTCCACAAACCGCTTGGTGGCAGGGGATCTCTGATGGATTGCGACGGCGTCCTCGTCTTCGAAGATCATCGTGTGTAAAAACTGAGTGGGGTGCCCCATCTCCTGATTTGCCATGTAGAACAACGTCGTCGGTTCGTTGATCCTTATATATTTGACAAAATCCTCCACGGTGCGTTTGCAATCTTCCACCATTTCCGGTGGGACCTGATAACGCGCTGTCATGCATACCGACATGAATGCGACTCCTTTTTTGTGTGTGTTCAGTTCGTATTGGTATCAATGAATACGCGGACTTCGTGCACATGTTCGATGGTTTGAAGGTGCTCCCTCAGTTCCTGCATAACGGAATAGGCTTCAGCGGGGTCGAGTCCTTCTTTCATTTTGATAAATACTTCGAGCGTGGTTTTTCCGCCATGGTGATGGGCCCGAAGATGCGTGAGCTTTTCAATATCTTTCATCGAAGCAATCCTCGGCTCCACCTGTTTCTCCAGATAGTACCGGTTGGCCCAGTAAATGGATTCAAACGCGGCGTCGTTTTCGGTATCGACATGAACCAGAACATCCTGGACATTATTCATTGCGCGGATCAATTCGCGCCGCACATTCTCCGCGATATGATGTCCCTCGGTCACCGATGCTTCGTGGTCGACCAGAATATGAACGTCCATGAGCACATCACCGCCAATTCGCCGTGTTCTTAAATTATGGGTTTCGATGACTCCCGGTAAATTATTGATCATGGTTTCAATGCGCCGGGTCTCATCTTCACTCAAGGCTGTGTCCATGAGATCGCTCAGCCCCCTGAACGCGATGTTATAGCCCACTTTCACAATCATCACGGATACGATAATCGCCGCGATCGGGTCCATAATCGGATACCCCGCCATCGCCCCGCCAATACCAATCAGTGCGGCAACGGAGGAAATGGCGTCCGAGCGGTGGTGCCAGGCATTCGCGACCAGCGACGGGCTGCGGGAGGATTCTCCCACCGAGCGGGTGTAGCGAAACAGGATTTCGTTGATTACGATCGAAAGCACCGCCGCCAACGCCGCCGGGATAAGAGGAGTGCGGAACACTCCGGTGGAAATTATTTTCCAGGATTCGTAGGCCAGACCGAACCCCGCGACAATAATAATGGCACCCACCAGGGTGGCGCCGATGGTCTCCGCCCGTCCATGCCCATAAGGATGGTTATCGTCCGCGGGAAGCTGGCCGATCTGGTGCGTGAACAGGACCACCCCATCGGTCAGCAAATCCGACAGGGAATGAATGCCGTCGGCGAGCATGGCGGTGCTTCGCCCGACGATTCCCCCCGCGATCTTCAGTGTAGCCAGTAGAAGATTGGCCAGCGCGCCAATCGCGATAATTCGCACCCCCGGGTTGTTTTTTAGATCCTTCAGCATCAGTTGTTTGACCAGTCTCCGTTAGAATTTTCCACCGTTGCTCATCAGACTTTTTACGATCTTTGCATTGGCGGCTGGAAAGGTGAATTGTTTTAAATCCTCGTATTTGACCCATTTCCATTGTTCGCACTGGGTGGCGCGGATGCGTCCCGATTTCCAGGGGCACCAGAACACGTGCAACGTCACCCGGAATTGCGTGTAGCTGTGTTTGAGGGTCATCAGTTTCTTCGAGATGGTGATGGGGACTCCCAGTTCTTCTTTAATCTCACGCTTGAGGCACGCTTCTTCCGTTTCATCCGGCTTGCGCTTGCCGCCGGGAAACTCCCAGAGGCCACCCATCAAACCGCCGTGTAGACGCTGTTGAATATAGACTTTTCCACCGCGTGTGATGACCGCCGCACTCACTTCAATTTTTTGGGTTCGGGCACGGGCCTGGGGCGCCGGAAATTGGTCCACCACTCCCTGTTGTTGAGCTTCGCATCGTTTGTGTAAAGGGCACACCAAGCAGAGTGGTTTTTTGGGCAGGCAGACCGTGGCTCCCAGTTCCATCATCGCCTGATTGAAATCGCCCGGCCGTTTGCCAGGTACCAGTTGCGCCGAAACTTCCCACAAACGGTTCTCGTGGGCTGCAGGCACGCCGTTGCCCTGCATGACGAACAGGCGCGACAGCACCCGCTTGACGTTGCCGTCCAGCACCGGTACCGGTTGATCGAAGGCGATGCTCAAAATCGCTCCTGCTGTGTAACGTCCGATCCCGGGAAGTTTGATGAGGGTGTCGTAGGAATCCGGCACCTTGGCTTTGTGTTCTTTCACGACGACTTTGGCGGCGCGGTGCAGGTTGCGGGCGCGGGAATAATACCCGAGGCCCTCCCAATGCTTGAGAACCGTCTCCTCCCGAGAACATGCCAGTTTCTGCAGGGTCGGAAAACTTTTCATCCAGCGTTCGAAAAAGGGAATCACGGTTTTCACCTGCGTCTGCTGGAGCATGATTTCGGATACCCAGATGGGATACGGATCGCGGGAATTCCGCCAGGGCATATCGCGTTGATCGCGGTCGAACCAATCCAGCAATATTTTTTGGATTTTTCGTTTTCCGGCGGCTGGTTTCATAACTGGGAGCGGCGGATCGCCACAGATAATTTTAAAACCTTGAACTGCGCTCAACAACCTTCGGTAGGAGTCGACCGTTAGCCAGTTTCCCCTCCCCGTCAGGGGAGTCACACGCCGATGGCGTCTTTTCCCCAGATGACTTTGTGGAGCTGGGTTTGCACCCGGACCGGCAGGTTGTCTTCCAGCACCCACGCTGCCAGCTCCTTGAGGTCGAGTCTGTCATAAACCGGTGAAAAAAGCACCTGGACTTTTCGGAGAATGTTGTGCCGTTCCAGAATTTCCTTAGTCCACTCGTAATCGGCCCGATCCGCCAGGACAAACTTCACCTCGTCGTGCAGGTTGAGGTGATCCAGGTTCTCCCATAGATTCTTTTCGGCTTCGCCACTGCCGGGGCACTTGACGTCCAGAATTTTGATCACCCGCTCCGGAACCTTGGCGACCGAAACCCCGCCGCCGGTTTCCACCAGAACCTGGTAATCTTTTGCAAGCAGGGCGTTCATGAGTTCGTACACCTCCTCCTGCAGGAGCGGTTCGCCGCCGGTGATCTCCACCAGCGGAATTCCCAGCGGTTCGATGGCGTCCAGGATGTCCTGCACGGATTTCGGTTTGCCCTCGTAAAACGCGTATTCCGTATCGCACCAGGTACAGCGGAGATTGCACCCGGTCAGCCGGATGAAAATACAGGGCCTGCCTGAATGGGAGGATTCGCCCTGGATACTCTTGAAAATTTCGTTGACGGTCAACATAGCTGAATTTTACACCAACAGCGCCGGGGGGTCACCCTCAAATGGGTGGCCCAATCGCTGTTGGCTTAATTTCAGCTACATAAGCCATTTCGAGGCAATTCAGGTGGAACTGGCAGGGGAATTTATTTATCATGTGTGGCCTTTTGTTGCGATAATGTCCAGAAACTGACCCTGATGCTGGAAAGTGAGCTGAAATGAAACCGACCGTGACCGTGACCCATAATTTTCCGGAAGTCGCCCTCGAAAAGTTGAGGAGTCGCGCTGAGGTGCTGTACAACGATTCCGGTAACTCCCTGAGTGCCGTTGATCTGATCGACCGTGCCGGGCAAAGCCAGGCGATGATCAGCTATCTGACCGATAAGATCGATGGCGCCGTTCTCGACGCAGGCGCCGGGCACCTGAAGATCGTCGCCAATTACGGAGCGGGTTTCAACAACATCGATGTTGCCCATGCTCACAAGAAAAATATCTGGGTGAGCAATACCCCCGGCGTTTTGCATGAAACCACCGCCGACCTCACCTGGGCGATGATGCTCGCCATCGCGCGGCGCATAGTCGAGTCGGATCGCTTCACCCGTGATGGAAAATTTCACGGCTGGCAGGCCGATATGTTTCTGGGCGGAGACGTGCACGGCAAAACCCTGGGTATCATCGGATGCGGGGAGATTGGCAAAGCCGTGGCGCGTCGTGCGCTGGGGTTCAATATGCGCGTGTTGTATCATCAAAGAAAGCGCCTCCCGGGGACGGAAGAAAAAAAGCTCAACGCCCGCTTTGTTCCGCTTGACACGTTGTTGAAGGAATCCGATTTTGTCACCCTGCATATACCGTTGACCTATGAAACGAAGTACCTGATTGGGGAGGATCAGCTGGCAATCATGAAGCCGACGGCTTATCTCATTCACGCCGCGCGCGGCAAGGTGGTCGACGACCGGGCACTGGTGGAAGCGCTTAAAAAGAAAAAAATTGCCGGGGCGGCGCTTGACGTGTACGAAAACGAGCCGGACTTGACCGGGGGCATGACCGATCTCGACAACCTCATCCTGCTCCCACATATTGGTAGCGCTTCCGTGGCCACCCGCGATACTATGGCTCTGTTGGCGGTCGACAACGTGTTCGATGCAATGGGCGGCAAAACCCCCCGGACGCTGATCCCCAATTGGCCGGGCAAGCGTAACACTTGACCCGAACACCTGACAGGATAACCGGATGAAAAGAACTTCAAATATTATTGTCCTTTTGGCGCTCACTCTTCTCTGGCCGGGCGTGGCGCCAGCGGAAGTGGAAAAGGAATATCCGTTCTGGCAGCTGGTGGCCAAAAGCTATCTGATTGTAGAAGGGACACTGGAAGTGCCGGTGGCGGATATCCAAAAAGCGGAACAGAACAGCGATCATGACTTTGTGAAAATACAGGTTGCCGTGAACAAAATTCTCAAGGGAGAGGTGAACTCTCGAAAACTCAATTTCCGTTATTACACGGATACCGAGCAATACGGCGGAGTTTCCCGTCAAAAAATTATTTCGCTGAACGGGAAACCGGTCATCGTGTTTCTCCAAAACGTGAAAGAAAAATATTACCTGGCGGCGTATACGCCGGAGACTTTGCAGTCCAACAGTGCAACACAGGCCGACAACGTTCGCAAAGAAGTCTCGGCTCAGGAAAAGTTGATTCAGGAAAGCGACAGCTATGCCGCCGGGCGCGTTTTGCCGAAGGAGTCGGAAGTGCAAAGCCTGGTCGAACTTATGGTGGACAAGCGGACCGATCCCGCTACAGCGCAGGCGGTGTACGAAGCGATGATCGCCCTGGGAAAAAAAGCGGTGCCTGCGATCATCAAGTATATGGACGACCGGCGCAAACTCACCATCCCCAAGATCTCGCTGATCCCCTGGTGGCCGGACGCGGATGAAGGTTATGTGCATTACGGCCCCGAAACGGTGACCGATGTGCTATCCGTTGTACTGATGGCTCTGACCAACGAGGACCTGACCGCCATATACAACGGCGGCACCGAGCTGGAACGTGCCGAAGCCGTCCGCATCTGGAAAATCTACGAACGCCGCATCTACGGTAAGCCGGTCACACGTTGAAACGGAAGTGCATGATGTCGCCGTCTTTCACCACGTAATCCTTGCCCTCCAGACGCAGTTTGCCCGCCTCTTTTACGGCGTGTTCGGATTTGTATTGCACCAGATCGTCGTAGTGATACACCTCGGCGCGGATGAACCCTTTTTCGAAATCGGTATGAATTTTCCCGGCAGCCTGCGGCGCCTTGGAATGTTTGCGGATGGTCCACGCGCGGTTTTCTTTTTCGCCCACCGTGAAGAAGGTGCATAAATCGAGCAGGCGGTAGCCTTCGTGGATCATGCGGTCCAGTCCGGTTTCCTTCAATCCCAGCTCCTCCAGAAACGCCTGCCTTTCTTCCGGGTCATCGATTTCCATGATTTCCTGCTCAATTTTGCCGACCAGTACCACCACTCCCGCGCCTTCTTCCTCGGCGTGCCGGCGGACCGCCTGCACATGGTTGTTGTCTCCCTGTTCGGGATCGGCGATGTTGCAGACGTAGAGCACCGGTTTCGCGGTCAACAGGTTCAAAGAGCTCAGGAACTTCTGTTCGCCGGGCGTTTCGAATGAGACGGTGCGTGCCGGTCGCCCTTGATTCAGTGCTTCCAGCAGGAGAGTGAGGACGCCCACCTGCATGCGGGCGTCCTTGTCGCCGCTTTTCGCCAGCTTGTCGAGTTTCAGTTTGCGTTTTTCCAGGGATTCCAGGTCCGCGATCATCAACTCGGTGTTGATGATTTCGATATCCTCATGCGCGTCCACGCGGTTTTGCACGTGCGGGATGTTGTCGTCGTCGAAACAGCGCACCACATGGGCGATGGCGTCGACCTCGCGGATGTTGCCAAGGAACTGGTTGCCGAGGCCCTCGCCCTTGGAGGCGCCTTTCACGAGGCCCGCGATATCCACGAAGTGCATGGTGGTGTGTACGGTTTTCTTCGCCACAACCAGTTGGTCGATCACGTCGAGTCGCGGGTCCGGCACGTCCACCACGCCGATGTTGGGATCGATGGTGGTGAAGGCGTAATTGCTCGATTCCGCCCCGGCGGAGGTGAGTGCGTTGAAGATGGTAGACTTGCCGACGTTGGGCAGGCCGACGAGGCCGCAGTTGAAACCCATGAATTTCCTTTCTCTAGTGAATCAATGATAGGAGTTGTGCAGATTTTTAAAGGATTGCAGAAACAGCAGGGACAATAATACCAGAAAGGCGTAAGCACCGATCAATTGAAAAAAAGTGGTGGGTTCCACCATGCTGAGCAGGGTCAGGAAAAACACCGCGCCGACGTTGCCATAGGCCCCGGTCACCCCGGCCAGCTTGCCGGTAAGGTCTTTGCGGATCAGCGGCACCAGGGCAAAGCAGGCGCCGTTGCCGGCCTGGATCAACACCGAACAGAGTACGGCCAACCCGATCGCCAGCCACAACGGCCATTGTGAATCGATTTCTCCCATGAAGCCATAGCAGACGGCGGAGCCAAGCACCAGCGCGAACAGGACCCGGCGCCTCCCCAGCTTATCGGACAACCACCCGCCGCCGGGACGTGTCACCAGATTGAAGATGGCGAAACTCGATCCCAGAATACCCGCCGTGGTGACCGTCAGTTGAAATGTATTTTCGAGAAACTCCGGGAACATGGAGACCACCGCCAGCTCCGAACCGAAGGTGAGAGCATACACAAGACTGAGGATGACGATCTGGCTGAACGCATATTTTTTATCTTCGGAAATACCGTTGGTGATGCGGGGCAGGTTGACCTTGACACAGCGGAGGGCATTTAAAATGAAAACTCCCAGAACCCCGGCCAGTAATATTAAACCCATTCCTGCACCTCCCGGGAAAGCGGGAGAAGATGCCAGCTTCCAGATCAGTAAACCGATGGCGGTGTACAGGGGAAACAATAAGAGGATTTGCAGGACCAGATCTTTTTTGGAAGTGACTTCGATGGTGTTTTCGAGGCCGACCGGAAAGTCCTTGGCGCGTCCCGGCACCTCGCGCGCCCAGCGGTGGTACACGCCCGCCCACACCAGGCACAGCAGGCCGGAGAAGGCCGTGGCCACCCGCCATCCCAGCTCCTGCGAAAACAGGGCGGCGATCGGCGGCAGGGCAAACAACGCCGCGGCAGCTCCAAAATTCCCCCAGCCGGCATAGATGCCCTGGGCGGTGCCCATGCGGTCCGGGGGAAACCATTCGGCGATCATTTTGATGCCGACGACGAACCCGGCCCCGGCGCATCCCATGAGCAGGCGGGAGACCAGAAATTCCCCGAAGCTGGTGGCGAGTGAAAAATAGAGGGAGACGGCGCCCGTAAACACCAGAAGGCCGGTAAAGACCCGTTTGGGACCGGAACGGTCGACCAGGGAGCCGATCACGATACGCGCCGGGATGGTCAGCGCCACGTTACAGATCATCAAAAGTTTAATCTGGTCGGGGGTCAGCCCTGCCACGGCCTGCAGGGTGGTGTTGAACGGGGCCAGGTTGAACCAGGACACAAAGGTCAGGAAAAAGGCGATCCATGTCAAATGCAGGATCGCCTTTTGGTCCCGGTTGAATTCAAACATCTATAAAATAATTTCGAGGTGCTTAGAGACTGGGTTCATTCGACATGATGGAGTGATTGCGCACCACACCATTGTCGTCGAACTCCACGATCAGGCTCTTGGAGGTATCCTCTCCGATGGCCCGGTATTTGTTTTGTTCATACACCCAGATGGGATGGCTGTTCTGGACGCCGACCTTGAACGGTTCCCCAAACATAAGGGCAATATCTTCCCGGGTGGTTTTGCCGTTTTGAATGGACTGGGCCTGATCGATATTAAAATCCTTACCGACGGTTCCACACCCAAGGGTCAAAGAAAAACAAAGAAGCAATGCTCCGAGGATCAGTAATGGTCTCATGGTTGTGATCTCCTTGTGATTGACCAGCTGCCACGTCCTACAGGGGACGGACAATGGTATTGAGCAGCAACGTAAAAATGCGAACTGTTGAATGATCGGATTCTATCACGGGAGGGTCCAACTCCAAACCTCAAGTTGTCCGATGGGAATGATTTTTCGGCGGGGATCAGGTGATGATCGTGTACTTTTCCTGGTGCAGTTTGGGGTTGACCTTGACGTTGACCTCGATATTGTAGGATTTTTCGATATCGTCCAGATAAGAGGTTTCTTCTTCAAATAGAAGGTCATACACCGGCGGCGGCACCTCGATGGTGATGTTTTTATGGGACAGGTTGTTGGTGACCAGCCTTTGCAGAGCCCGGATAATTTCGTAACACACCGTGGTGGGTGATTTGATATGGCCTTTGCCATCACAGTACGGACAGGGGTCGCACAGGATCTGGCTCAGGCTGCCTCGCACCCGCTTGCGGGTCATTTCGACCAGACCCAGTTCCGAAATCTTCAGGATATTGGTTCGCGAACGGTCGAATTTCAGCTCCTGGGTCAGGGAGTTCCAGACAATCTCCTTGCTCTCTTCCTTGGCCATGTCGATAAAATCGACAATGATGATGCCTCCGATGTTTCTCAGGCGTAACTGGTAAACGATTTCCTTGACCGCTTCAAGGTTCGTTTTAAGGATGGTTTCTTCGGGATCGGTATGCCCGACGAATTTTCCAGTATTGACGTCGATGGCGACCAGTGCCTCGGTCTGGTCGATGGTGATGAAGCCTCCGGATTTGAGCCAGATTTTCCGGCCCAGCGCCCGGTTGATTTCTATCTCGATGCCGTAGTAATCGTAAATGGGTACGGGCTCTTTATAGAGTTCGATTTTGTCCACCAGGTGGGGGAGATAGCTGGAACAGAATTCGATGCATTTTTCGTAATCCACCTTGGAGTCGATCACCAGCCGTTCGACGTCTTCGTTGAACAGATCGCGGATCGACCGGAATATCAGGTTCAGGTCTTCATACAGCAGGCAGGGCGCCGGCTGGTTGTCGGACCGTCCCTGCAGGTTGTCCCATAATTTATGCAGGAAATTGACGTCGGGTAGAAAATCGTCTTTATTGCGGCCCAGGCCCGCGGTGCGGATAATATAACCTTCATCGGGCCGCCCGATTTCGGCGACCAGACTCTTCAGGCGGTCTTTCTCATCTTCGTCCTCGATTCGGCGTGAAACGCTGACCTGGTTGACGGTCGGCATATAAACAATATGGCGGCCCGCCAGGGTGATAAAGGAGGTAATACGGGCCCCCTTCGTCCCCAGTGGATTTTTGGCGATCTGCACGACGATTTCCTGGCCTTCTTTGAGCAAATCCTGGATGGGGATGCCCCGGCCCGCCATGCGGGAAGTTTTGCTCTCTTCCTGTGAAGCTTCGTCCTTCTCCTTCTCCAGCTCCATTTCTTCCGAATCCTCTTCATCGTTTTCATATTCCATGAGGTCGATGACATCGATATCGCCCACATACAGGAACCCGGCTTTCTCAAGGCCGATATCGACAAACGCGACCTGCATTCCCGGCAGGACTTTGGTCACGAGGCCCTTGTAAATATTCCCGACAATCCCTTTCTTGGCCTTGTGCTCAATAAAAATTTCGGCCAGCTGATTATTTTCAACCAGAGCGACTCGGATCTCGCGGGGGTTGGAATTGATTATGATTTCGGAAGCCATAGGTTCTTAAGGTGCTGAAAATTAAAATGTTTAGCTCATACGGATGGGCCGATTATAGCACGGCTGGAAAATTTCTGGGTCAAAAATGGAATACAAGCCGGTAAATGGGGCTACCTTTTATGGGTTAGTGAATGGCGCGACGCATCTCGATGTTCATGAGCAATCCCAGTGCGAAGAAGTTGGTGATCAGAGAGGATCCGCCATAACTGAGGAGGGGCAGGGGCAGCCCGGTGACGGGGAAAATTCCAATGGTCATGCCAATGTTGAAAATAATGTAAAAGCTCATGGAAGCCACGATGCCCAAAGAAACCAAAAGGCCGAACCGGTCCGCCGCCCGGAACGCGATATTCAACCCTTTTAAAATCAGAACCAGATACAGGGCAAATAGAACGAATACGCCGATAAACCCCAGCTCCTCGGCAAACACCGAAAAAATAAAATCAGTATGTTTTTCGGGCAGAAAATTAAGCCGGCTTTGGGTTCCCGCCATCAGGCCTTTTCCCCAGAACCCGCCGGAACCCACGGCAATTTTGGATTGTATGGTGTGGTACCCGGTTTTCAGGGGATCCAGCTCGGGATTGAACAGGGTCAGTATCCGGGTTTTCTGATACCCCTTGAGCAGAAACCAACCGAAGGGGGCGAGAATTACTCCGGTCCCGATCAACCTCCAAAGGGTTTTTGGATTCAGTTCGATGGCCATCACAAATACAAAAAAAATGAATATAACGATCAACGCGGTACCCAGGTCCGGTTGCAGGTAAATCAACCCGACGAGCATACAGGTCAACAGGGCGGGTATAATGAGGTCTCTCAGGTCGTACTGCCCGCCTGCCTTGCCGGTTTCAAAATACTTGGCCAAAACCAGGATGAGGGCGAACTTGGCAAACTCGGAAACCTGCAGGGACCAGGGACCGAGATGAATCCACCGCCGGGCACCGGAACTGACGGTTCCGAAAATCAGGACGTAAATCAGGGATAGGACGGTGAGCAGAAAAATGGGATAGGCATAACGGCTGAGAACCCGGTAATCAATAAAAAGGGCGAAGAGCATTGCCCCCAAACCTCCCAGGATCCAATAGATCTGTTTGACGTAGAGGTTCCGGTAAAATTCCTCCGGCCGGGCGTGGTTGGCGCTGTAAATGGTGACAACGCCAATCACTGCCAGAGACAGGATCAACAGGAAATACCACCAATTGAAATGGGTAAACAGTCTTCTATCCAACATATCAACCAGTTATATTACCACAGGTGTTGGATGAACTCTTCCAAACGGTTAGATCAATTCTAACGGGGTTTTATGGGCTTGCATAAAATCTAATCGTTGGACGCGGCGACTTTGTTTTTTAGGCATTTGAAGAGCTTGTTTCGAAGTTTCCCACAGTTTTTGCACAATTTTTGTGAAAAGTAATGGATTAATTTACAAGGGCTTCTTAAGATCACCACGCATCAGGCCTTGCCGCGTGGCTCACTGTCCGAGTGGCTTAAATCAATGTGCGAAACCATTGCTAAGTCCCAAACCTTCCCTGTTTTAGAACGGTACACGCATGGTAATTTTTGCTTGCACCGCATACCTTTGCCCAGTGAGGGATTTCCAGGTGTCAAAATTTTGATCCATGGTTGAGCCTTTAAACACTCAGCAAGCGAAGGTTACAATTTTAGGGTTACCCAGGATTTAAAAAAACCAGTGGTCTGCTTTGAAAAAATAACCGCCAATTTTTTGTTACCGATCTCATCCTTTTTTCCTGCAAAGATATTGCGATCCAAAAAAATACCCGTGTAACTGTGGATAACTTTGAAAACTCGGTGAGTTTTGGATATTTTATTTTATGAAAAGGGAGGCATCTATAAATTATTGTTTTTATTATATTTAATTAAGTATTCCCGGTTGCGCCTCTAATTCAGTCCAAAAAGAGTATATCTCCGGGATCTCTCCGGTATGATTTTTCTCACATCTTTTCCACAGGAGCTGGGTGAATATGGGGTATTTTTCTCACTCCAAGTCCACGCTCTTCATGCCCCACCTGATTTAATTTGACGATTTTCAATGGACCTTTGGATCAGGTGAGGCCGGGAGCAGGGCCTCTATATCAGAAGGTATTGGGCTTTCCAGTTGTAAAAGATTCCCGGTGACCGGGTGTGTCAACTCCAGCCGATGGGCGTGCAGGGCTTGTCTCGCAATTTGAGGAAGCCCCGGTCCCAGCGTTCCGCCATACAACCGGTCGCCCAGAACAGGATGGCCGATGGACGCCAAATGCACCCGGAGCTGATGGGTTCGACCTGTTTTCGGGAACAACCGGAGATAGGCGTAGCCGTCCAATTGCCGGATCACTTCATACCGGGTTTGCGCGTCCCTGCCGGCCGGGGCGCGGGTCGACATTTTTTTCCGCTGTGTTTTGTGCCGGCCGATAGGCACGTCGATCTCCCCGGTTTTTGATTCGAGGGTTCCCTTGGCTAGAGCCAGGTACACTTTGTGGATATCCCGCTCTTTGAACTGGCGGGTCAACGATTGCATGCAGGCCTCGGTTTTGGCGGCGACGATCAGGCCGGAAGTGTCCTTGTCGAGCCGGTGCACAATTCCCGGCCGCTCCACCCCGCCGATGCCGGCCAGGTCATGACAGTGATGCAAAAGCGCATTGACCAGGGTGCCGCCGGAATGGCCGGGGGCCGGGTGCACCACCATGCCGGGAGGTTTGTCGATGACGATCAGGCACTCGTCCTCGTAAACAATATTCAAGGGAATCGGCTCCGCCTTGACCTCCAGCGGTTCCGGGTCGGGCACCTCGACTTCCACGTGGTCGCCCTCTTTCAACTTGTATTGGGCTTTCGCGGGAACGCCGTTGACGGTGACGCGCTCGGTCTCGATCAGTTTCTTGATGTAAGATCGCGTGATATCGGCTTGGACCTCGGTCAGGAAAATGTCCAGGCGTTTCTTGCCGCAGGCGGGATCGATGTCGTATTCAAATTGTTGCATGGTTTAAGAGCCCGCGGGCCGGATTGAGTTATGTAAAGTTCTCATTGATATAAGGGGGGAGACTTGGAGTTGCGCCCAGTGACCATCGCTTGTTGGTTACCGTCAGTAATTTCCCTCTTTGGTAGGAGTCGCCCCGCGCGGAGCGGCAGGTTATTTTTCCAGCAGGCGCGGCATCAGCTCCACCAGGTTGCACGGCGGGTTGTTGCTGTTGAGCTGGTGCACGAGAATCCCGTCCCACGCGTCCTTGCACGCGCCGGTGGAGCCGGGCAGGGCGAACAGAAAGGTACCGTTGGCTACGCCGCCGGTGGCGCGCGACTGCATCGTCGAGGTCTTGATGTTCTGATAACTCAACATGCGGAACAGTTCGCCGAAACCGGGAATTGATTTGTCATACAACCCTTCGAATGCCTCCGGCGTGACGTCCCGTCCGGTGACGCCGGTCCCGCCGGTGGCGATAACGACGTCGATGTTGGAGTCGGCGATCCATTTTTTGAGGGTCGCCTGAATGATAGGGATCTCATCTTTCACGATCTGTTTATCGACCACATTGTGCCCCGCGGCCTTGGCGCGGTCCACCAGCGTATTTCCCGATTTGTCGTCTGCTTCCGTGCGCGTGTCCGATACCGTCATGATGGCGATATTCACGCTTTTGCCTGCCTTTGCGTCCATTCCGTTCACTCCTAAAGAGGGTTCGCCCGCATAGTATCAATCCCGTTGCTCCGTGTAAAGCAGGACTCACGGTCGCCTGCCCTGTTTTTAACAGGGGCAATTATGATATAACCGAAGGCTCACGAGGATGGAGAAACCCATGTCCACAGCGATCATCACAGGTGGTGCGGTGCGCCTCGGCAGGGCCCTGGCCTGCCATCTGGCGGATCAGGGATGGAATCTTGCGCTGAGCTATAACAGCTCCGATCCCGCGGAAGTGCTCGCCCATGCGAAACAGGCGGGGGTGACGTGCAAGACCTATCCCGGCAGTCTGACCGACCTCGCGTTTGCCGAAGGATTGGTTAAGCGGGTGACAGCGGATTTTAGCGACGTCGCACTGCTCATCAACTGCGCCGCCAACTTCATCCAGGAGAACGTCGAGCACACGTCCACAAAAACGCTGGTCGATACGATGGCGCTGAATCTCATATCGCCCTATCTGCTCATGCGCGAATACAAAAAACAGGTGGGGCAGGGGTTGATCGTCAACCTCCTCGACGAACGCATCACCAAGAACATCCCGACCTTCGCCGCGTACTCGGTCAGCAAGGTGGCGCTGGAACACGTCACCAAACTGGCGGCGGTGGAATGGGGCGAGACCGTGCGCGTCAACGCCATCGCACCGGGACTCATCCTTCCGCCCGCGGGTAAAGGACAGGATTACCTCGACCGCAACAAGAAGAACGTGCCCATGAAAACCCACGGCGATGTGTCCGACCTCACCCGCGCCCTCGATTATCTGATCGCCAGTCCCTTCGTCAACGGCGAGATCCTGTTCGTCGACGGCGGTTCCAGTCAGAGCCGAACCAGCCAGCAGTAACCGTATCCAATTTTTTGGGATATCTTAATCGTTCGATAAATCGAACAACTACACAATAGGATCATCCACACCCGCCTCAGCAAAACCTTTTTTTCTTAACAGACAACTGTCGCATTGGCCGCAGGGGTGGCCATTGGTATCCGGATGGTAGCAGGAATGAGTGAGGGAGTAGTCGACTCCCAGTTCCAGTCCTTTTTTGATGATCTCGGCTTTGGTCATTTCGATCAGGGGTGTGTGGATTTTAAATTTCGATTTTCCCTCCACCCCGGCTTTGGTGGCCAGGTTCGCCATCTGCTCGAAGGCCTTTATATATTCCGGGCGGCAGTCGGGATAGCCGGAGTAGTCAATGGCGTTGACGCCGATGAAAATATCCTCCGCTCCGGCCACTTCCGCCGCCGCCAGGCAGAATGACAGGAAAATGGTGTTCCGCGCAGGAACGTAGGTGATGGGGATTTCGGCGGTCATTTCCCCTTCCGAACGGCCTTTGGGCACATCAATATCAGCCGTCAGGGCCGAGCCGCCGAACTGCCGCAGGTCGATTTCGACCTCTTTATGCTCCAGAGCCCCCATTTTCCGGGAGAGGGCACGGGCCTTCTCCAGCTCCACCCGGTGCCTCTGGCCGTAGTCAAAACAGAGGGTTATCGGCTCATACCCCGCTTTAAGGGCGATCGCCAGCACGGTGGCCGAGTCCAGCCCCCCGCTCAGGAGCACGACAGCCTTTTTTTTCATACAGTTATTATCCCTTGGAAGTTAGCGATTGCTATTATATACTACCCTGCTTACAATAGCCTAAAATTTGTAAAATCAGGGTTTTCCCGACATATGTTCGACAATTTGTCCAATCGCCTTGAGGCGATCTACAAAAAATTAAAGGGTCGCGGCAAGCTCAAGGAAGCGGACGTCGATGAAGCCCTGCGCGAGATTCGCGTTGCTTTGATCGAGGCGGACGTCAGTTTGCCCGTCATCAAGGATTTTCTCGCCGGAGTGCGGGAGAAGTCCATTGGCCAGGAGGTGCTGAAGAGCCTGACGCCCGGCCACCAGATGGTCAAGATCGTCAACGACGAGCTGGAGCAATTGCTCGGCGGTGAAGTCAGCGACATTAAGTTTTCCGACCAGCCGCCCACCATTATCTTGATGGTCGGTCTGCAGGGGTCCGGTAAAACCACGACGGTCGGCAAGCTGGCCAGGAAATTCAAGAAGGAAGGCAAGAACTGCCTGTTGGTCCCGGCCGACGTGTACCGTCCAGCGGCGATCGAGCAGTTGAACGTATTGGGGCGCGATCTGGAGATCGACGTCTACCAGGCCGGGGACAATAAAGACCCGGTCAGCATTTGCGCCAAGGCGGTGAAGCAGGCCCGCGATGAAATGCGCACGGCGGTGATTCTCGATACCGCCGGCCGTCAGCACATCGACGATGCGCTGATGGACGAGATCAAGGCCATCAAGAAAAAGATCGAGCCGCACGAGGTGCTGTTCGTCGCCGATTCCATGATGGGTCAGGAAGCGGTCAACGTGTCGAAGGCGTTTCACGACGCAGTGGGCATCGACGGCGTGGTGTTGACGAAGATGGACGGCGACGCGCGCGGGGGTGCGGCCTTGTCGATCAAATCCGTGACCGGCCAGCCCATCAAGTACATCGGGACCGGAGAGAAGCTGGATGCGTTGGAACCGTTTCATCCCGACCGCATCGTGTCGCGGATTCTCGGCATGGGCGACGTGATGACCCTGGTCGACAAGGCCCAGGACACTTACGAGCTGGAACAACAGGAAGAGCTCGAAAAGAAATTAAAAAAGAACGCCTTTGACCTGGAAGATTTTCGCGATCAGCTGCAGCAGATTCGCAAGATGGGAAATATTCAGGATCTGCTGAGCATGGTGCCCGGCGCAGGCAAGATGATGAAGGGCATCAAGGTGGACGACGGGGCATTCGTCCGTATCGAGGCCATCATCAATTCGATGACGCCGCACGAGCGGACGCACCACAACGTTATCAACGGCAGCCGCAAAAAGCGCATTGCCAATGGGAGCGGCACCACGGTCAGCGAAATCAACAAGCTGATGAAGCAGTTCTCGCAGATGAAAAAAATGATGAAGAAGATGTCTTCCGGAAATTCCCGGGGTTTTAATCTCGGGAGCTTGATGGGGGGCCGCGGGGGCATGAGCCCTTTTTAAGTACAGGCAGATTTATTTTTGTTCAGGTGAGGTTTTTTAATCCATTTAACGCAGGAGGAAGCATTGGCAGTAGTAATACGATTGAGTAGACGAGGAGCAAAAAAGAAGCCCTTCTATAGGGTGGTTGCAACTGATTCACGTTCTCCGAGAGACGGCAAGTTTCTTGAAATTCTGGGCACTTACGACCCGTTGAAAGCTGACGATCAATTTAAAATTGACGCGGAAAAAGCGCAGAGTTGGATTAAAAAAGGAGCTTTGCCCTCCCGAACCGTGACATCGCTTTTGAAAAAAGCCGGAGTTACCGTATAGAGGTCGGCATCCTTTTGATCTTCGTGTCTCGCACTGAATGCTGTGAAAACGATTGATCACAATGACCTGTAAGATCGAATTTGCAGCGGACCTGGGAGGTATCGGGCATGAAAGATCTGATCAGTGTCATCGCGAAAGCATTGGTTGATTTTCCGGATCAGGTGGAGATCAAGGAAGTGGAAGGGGAAAAAACCACGGTCCTGGAACTGAGAGTGGCGAAGGAAGATTTGGGAAAGGTGATCGGCAAGCAGGGGAAAACGGCCCGCGCCATGCGCACCATTTTGAATGCCAACGCGACCAAGTTGAAAAAAAGAGCGGTCTTGGAAATTATTGAATAATTCATGGATTGGGTTCCGGTTGGCGACATTACGAAAACCCATGGGTTGAAGGGAGAGGTCAAGCTTCGACCGGTGATTATCGACCCGAATTTGGTTCAAGGGGTCCGTCGCGCCCGTATTGTGGGTGATGACGGGGAGTCCGTTGAGGCGGAACTGGAAAAAATCCGCGGTCAGGGCGGACGTTGGATCGTCAAATTCAAGGATAGTAAGACCATTGAGCAGGCACAAGCCCTGGTGGGACGGACTCTCGAAATATACTGTGAGGACTTTCAACCCCTTCCGGAAGGCGAGTATTACTGGTTTCAGATTGAAGGCATTCGGGTTTTCGATGAGGAAGACCGGTATTACGGAACGGTGAACGAAATCATTGTCACCGGCAGTAATGATGTATATGTGGTTCAGGATGGCGACAAAGAACTCCTGCTTCCGATGATTGACTCCGTGGTCAAGTCCATTGACCTCAAGGAGAATAAATTGATTTTTCATATCATCGAGGGATTGCTTGAAGACCATCCGGTTTGACATAATTTCAATTTTTCCCGGGATGTTTGACTCCCCGTTTCGTGAAAGCCTGTTGAGCAAGGCGCAGGACAACGGCATCGTCGAGATCAGAACGCACGATCTTCGCGAGTACACCCTGGACAAGCATAACCGAGTGGATGATACGCCTTTCGGCGGCGGGGTGGGAATGGTGATGAACATCGAGCCCATCGACCGCGCCCTGGAAGCGGTGAAGAAGGATCGTCCCAAAGCGCACAGTATTTTGTTGTCGCCTGGCGGCTATCGTTTCGATCAGAAAAAAGCCTGGGAGCTTTCCCGCAAGGAAGAAATCATCCTGGTGTGCGGACGCTACGAAGGAGTCGACGAACGGGTTTCCGAACTGGTCGACGAAGAGTTGTCGATCGGCGACTATGTGTTGAACGGCGGCGAGGTGCCCGCCATGGTCGTGGTGGAAACGGTGGCCCGGCTGGTGCCCGGCGTGGTCGGCGACGAACAGTCGCTGGCCGAGGAATCGTTCTCCGGTGAGCTGTTGGAGTATCCGCAGTACACGCGCCCGCGGGAGTACAAGGGGCATGTGGTGCCGGAAGTTCTGGTGTCCGGCGACCACAAGAAAATCGAGCAATGGAAGCGGCAGGCAGCGCTTAAGAAAACGGCAAAACACCGTCCTGATTTGCACCGCAAGTCGAAAACGGACGGTTCCGAATAAACTTGTGGCACACGGCACAGATTGACCGAATCGGTTCATACGAATATCGACATCGCGCTGGTCCATTTCCCGGTCTATAACAAATCGGGAGACATTGTCACTTCGTCCGTGACGACCCTGGACGTGCATGACATCTCACGGATCTGCCGCACTTATGCCGTGGGAACCTTTTATGTGGTGACTCCGTTGGAGACCCAGCAGAAGCTGGTGAGCCGTATGATGGAGCATTGGCTGGAGGGTTACGGATCGGAATACAACCCGACCCGCAAGGAAGCCCTGTATGGCACCCGCGTGGTGAACGTGCTGGACGAGGCGGTGGCGGATATCGCTCAACGCCGGGGAAAGAAGCCAAAAACGGTGATCCCGGACGCCAAGCGGTTTCCGCAAAGCCGGTCGTACCCGGAGGTGCGTGCGGCGTTGAAGGAAGATCATCCCCATTTGCTGGTGTTTGGCACGGGATGGGGTTTGGAGACAGGAATTGTAGAGCGGGCCGACATCATACTGGCCCCGATTGATGGGCTGAGCGGGTACAATCACCTGCCGGTCCGGGCGGCCATTGCAATCATTCTCGACCGGCTGTTGGGTCGGGAAACGCGGGCCGAATAATAATTTTATTGTGAGTTTGGGCGGATATTGATATGATCCGCGCTTTTGAGTCGAAGGAGACAGGTTTCATGAATTTGCTGGATCAGATTGAACACAAGGAAATGAAGGAAAAACCCCCCGAAGTTCGTATCGGGGATACCGTTCGCGTGCATATCCGCATTGTCGAGGGAGCCAAAGAGCGCGTCCAGGTGGTGGAAGGCATCGTGATCAAAATGCGCGGCAGCCAGAACCGGAAAACCATTACCGTACGCAAAGTGTCGTTCGGCGTGGGTGTCGAGCGTATCTTCCCTCTGCATTCCCCGCGCGTGGAAAAAGTCGAAATAGTGAAACACTCCAAAGTCCGCCGTGCCAAGCTGTACTACCTGCGCGAACTGCGCGGTAAAGCGGCGCGCCTGAAGGAGGTCCGGATTCAGACCAAGAAAGGCACCGGCCAATCCAAAAAGAAAGCGAAAGCCGCAGCTAAGGCCGCTGCCAAGGCTGGAGAAAAGGCCGAGGCTGTCACTGAAGAATAAATTCTGTTTCGCGTATACCTGTTTCCTGAACCGGTCTCGATTTCGAGACCGGTTTTTTTGTGGGTTTTACTCGAGGGCGGGCGCGGGTTCTCCCGGATATTGTGTGGGAGGCTGCGAAGAATTGTTCATCTCATGCATTTTTCTGCGGCTTAATATATAGAGGAAGGATTGACCCAATCCGTGTTTTAACGGGTTGGCTTTGTAAGCTTGGTTCGCTTTGGGCAAAAGCCGGCGAATGTCCTCGATTCGCGTGGTGTCGGTGGGATGGGTGGACAATATTTCCGGCGGACGCGATCCCTGCTGCATTTTATTGAACCGGCCCCAGAACCGCTCGGCTTCGCTCGGGTCGTAGCCCGCCTTCGCCATCAGTGCCAGGCCGATTTCATCGGCCTCCGACTCGTTGCTCCGGCTGAAGGGGAGGGTGACTCCCACGGCGGTGCCCACACCCAAGGCCCCCATGATGCTGTCCTTGTTTCCGCCATCGGAAAGACTGATCGAAGCTCCCGCGAGGAGACCTGTGAGGAGTAATGAATGCGACATACGTTGCGCTCCGTGCCGCGCAATGGCATGTGCAATTTCATGGCCCATGACCGCCGCCAGTCCCGCTTCGTTGGCGCAGACGGGAAGAATACCGGTATAGATCGCGACTTTGCCTCCGGGAAGGGCAAACGCGTTTTTCTTTTCAGATTCGATCAGCTTGAATTCCCAATTCAGGTTGGGCATGGGAGACACAGCCGCCAATTGCCTCCCCACCCGTTCCACGATTTCGATCAATTGTCCATCCAACGACAATTGTTCTTTTTTGAGGAGTTCGCGGTAGGCCTCTTCGCCTAGAGCCACCTCTTTCTCAAAAGGAATCAAAACCATCGAACTGCGTTCGCTGATCGGGGTGGTGACGCAACCCAAAAAGAGGGAAAAAACCAGAAGAATCGGGATGAAACGCTTTGGTGACATGCACTGATTATAGAATTTGACGCGCCTCATTTCAACGGGCACTTTACTGTTGCGGGCTCACGGGGAATAACCTATTATCGCCACGGAGGAGCAACCGATGAGGGACCACGAAAGGGAAGCGGAACATTCCGGATACCGTTCAGTGGCCGGGGTCGACGAAGCGGGACGTGGACCTCTTGCCGGGCCCGTGGTGGCCGCCGCGGTGGTGTTGCCTCCGGAACTTTCCCTGCCCGGTCTGCGGGATTCCAAAAAAATGTCCCCTTCACTGCGCGAAATACTGTACGATCAAATCATTGAACAGTGTACGGGTTTCGGAATCGGCTTGGTCGATGAAAAAACGATCGACGAAATCAATATCCTGCAGGCCGCATTGCTGGCCATGAAACAGGCGGTGGAACAACTTTCCGTACCGGCAGATATCCTTTTGATCGATGGCAACCGCGGTATCGAAAGCGACACGCAACAGAAAACCATCATCGGCGGCGACGATACCAGTCTGTCTATTGCCGCCGCATCGGTATTGGCCAAGGTGACGCGGGATCGGTTGATGAACCGGTACCACGAGCAGTACCCTCAGTATGAATTTTCCCGGCACAAAGGATACGGCACCCGGTTGCACCGTGAACGGATACAACAATACGGTCCGTGTCCAATTCACCGGAAAACGTTTAAGGGCGTTTCAGAATATCTGGACTGTCGCCCGTAAGAAACTTTTTGGGTCATTTATGTTATCAGCGTTGAATAAAAAGTGGGTGTTCGCCAACGCGGAGAGTGAAACTGTCGCCCAATTGAAGGAGGACCGGGGTCTTTCGCCTTTGCTTGCCCAACTGATGGTCAACCGCGACCTCGGTGACCCCGATGCGGCCCGTTTTTTTCTGGACGCGCGGTTGGATACCGCTCATGACCCTTTTTTGATGCGGGGCATGGATGTGGCGGTCCGGCGCATCGTTCAGGCCATCCAGAACCGGGAAACCGTCACGGTCTACGGCGATTATGATGTGGATGGGGTGACCTCCGCCGCGTTGATGGTGCATTTCTTCCGCGAATTGGACGCGCCGTTTGATTATTATCTGCCCAACCGGATGGAGGAAGGCTACGGCCTCAACGATAAGGCGCTGGAAACGATTAAAGCGCGCGGCAGTACACTGGTGATCACGGCGGATACTGGAATCACCGCGTTGTCACAGGTGGCGCACGCCAACAAGATCGGTGTGGAAGTCATCGTAACGGACCATCATCAGATTGCGGTGGAAGGATTGCCCGAAGCGCTGGCGGTGTTGAATCCCCATCAGCCCGACTGCCAATATCCATTCAAGTTTTTGAGTGGTGTCGGCATCGTGTTCAAACTGGCGGCGGGTATTCGCCGGGGGTTGTTGGATGCGGGCTGGGACGCGGAGCGGCTTCCCAATCTCAAAAAACATCTTGACCTGTTTACGCTGGGCACGATTGCCGATATGGCGCCCTTGATCGACGAAAACCATGTGCTCACGTCGCATGGGCTGGAGGCCCTGCGCAACAGCGTCAAGCCGGGAGTGATCGCCCTGAAATCCGTCGTCGGGATCGAAGGCAAGGTCGATTCCTCGTCCGTGGGGTTCGGCATGGGACCCCGCCTGAACGCCGCCGGCAGGCTGGGTCAACCGGACCGCGGCCTGCATCTGCTGGTCTCGTCCGACCTCAATGAAGCGATGGAAATGGCGAAGTCCCTGGACGCGCTCAACGAAGAGCGCAAAGAAACGCAGAAATGGTGTTTTGAAGAAGCCGAGTATCTGCTGGAGCGGCAGGTGGACCTCGACAATGAAAACGTCATTGTCCTGGCATCAGAAAATTTTCACCAGGGGGTGATTGGCATCGTCGCAGCCAAACTGGCGGAAAAGTTTTATCGTCCGGCAATTCTTATTGCGCTCGAAGAGGGGAAGGGTAAGGGCTCGGCGCGAAGCATCCCCTCGTTTAACCTGGTCAAGGCGATGACGCAATGTTCGGAATATCTCATCCAGTACGGCGGGCATGCTTATGCCGCGGGATTGAATATCGAGCAGGGCCGCGTGGACGACTTCCGGAAAGCCATCAACCGCGTGGGCAACGAATTTCTCACCGAAGACTGTCTGGTAGCGGAATTGAAGGTGGACGCCACCCTGACCATGCAGGACATCACCCAGGAGCTTTATGGAGACATTGAAAGCCTGGAACCGTTCGGGCAGATGAACAAGGTTCCTATTTTTATCTCGCGCGACGTCCGGGCGCGCGATGTCAAATTCGTCGGCCGCAAGGACAATCACGTGCGCTTTCGCGCGTTTCAGGGTAACCAGTACCGGAACGTCATCGGTTTCAACCTGGCCCACGCCTTTCAATCCATCGACGCCAGCGAACCGGTCGACATCGTGTACGAACTGCGCCGCAACACCTGGGGCGGCCGGAACTCCATCGAAATGAAACTCCTCGACCTCAGATCCAGCCAGTTGGAAGAATAACTTAAATTTATTTATTCCGCTCTTACCGATTCTTTGGGATTGAGGCGGGTAGCGAGACGCGCCGGATAGAGTCCGGCCATGCAGGCGACGACCCAGAACAGTATGACGGCGATCAGGATAAATCCATAGGGGAAGAACACCTGGATGGTCCAGCCGAACGATTGCTTGTTGATCACAAAAATCAGCAGATAAGAAACCACAATCCCCGCCGCCAGCCCCAGCACGGAACCGATCACGCCCAGCAATCCCGCCTCGATCAGGATCATTTTCTTGACCTGCTCCTGAAACGCCCCGATAAAACGCAGGATCCCGATTTCCCGCCGCCGCTCGATGATCAGTGAGATCAGCGTATTGAACAATCCCAGCACCGCCACGCCGATGCCGATGATCTCCAGCGAATAGGTGATGGCGAAGGTCCGGTCAAAAATCCGCAGCACTTCGGTTTTCAGTTCCTGGTTGGAACGCACGAGGATACGCCTGGAATTCCCGACAGTACGAATGATTTCCTTGCGCACCGCCGGCAGCTGTTGTGGGTCTTTCAGGTACACGACAAAACTGTTGACGTTGGGATCGTTGTAATGTTTCAGATACATCCCGCGGTCGATGACAATGTAACCGCGTTCCTGCGAATAATCGTAATAGATGGCCGCGATCTCTAAATTAAAAGGGCCGGTCGGGGTGTTCAGGGTCAAGCGGTCGCCCCGCGCTACCGCGTGCTTCAATGAAAAGGCCTCTGACACAATGGCTCGGTTTTGTCCCACCAGCAACGCCGCCAGTTCAGCCGCGGGGGGCCCGTCTTTGATGACCAGGTTGCCGTAATGCGACAGGGCCTCAAAATCACCGGAGGCGAGGATGGCGGGTTCGTCATCGTAGGAAATGTTGATGGCGCGGAACAGGTCCACCGCCTGCACTCCTTCAATATTCCGGAGCGCAGTTACCTGGTTGATAGGGAGCGTGTACTGGTAATCGATGTTTTTCCCGGCGGCGGCGCGCACGAACAGGTCGGCCCTCAGGGTCTGGTCGATCCACACCACCACCGTCTGCCGGAAACTGTGCACCATGATCGACATACTGATCACCATCATGAACGCGATCGCCAGGGACGCCACAGCGATGGAGTTGCGTCCCACGTTCTGCGACAGATTCATGCTGGCCAACAGGCCTTCGCCCCGGAACCATCGTTTGCACAGGCCGTGGGACAGATCACGCAGGACCAGTAATCCTGAAGGCGCGATGAAGGAGAGCCCCAATATAATGAAGAACACGGACAAGAAACCAAAATAGGGAAACTGACCGATGGCGGGGAGTTGCGAGCAGAGGCCTGCCAGTATGAAAATGCCCATAGCAGTGAAGGTGAGTTTCCGGTTGCCGCGAAAAATTTTAAGATCGTAACTGCCGCGCCGCATCACCTGCGTCGGCGAGGTGGTGGCGGCGTCGTAAGCGGGAATGATCGCCGATGCGAACGACAACCCGACTCCGATCAGGAAATAGAGGCTCACCTGGTCCCAATCGAAAGCGACCTCGGTTACCTGCGTCGGGGCATACAAATTGTTGACGGTGACCGCGACCGCCTCGAGCGAAAACTGCGCCATGTAATATCCGAATCCGATACCGATCAGGGAACCGATGGCCCCGATCACTCCTGCTTCCAGCAGGAAGATGGCGGCGATCAGTCCCGGCGTAGCGCCCATCGCACGCAGGGTCCCGATTTCTGTCCGGCGGCGCACCACCGAAAGGGAAATCATGTTGTAAATGAGGTACAGGCCGACCAGCAAAGCGACGAAGCTGAGCGCCGACAGGTTGTATTGAAACGCGCGCAACATTTTTTCGACTTGCCGGTTCCTGCGCTCGGGCCGGTCCACCCGCAGATAATCGGGCAGGACTTCGGAAATCATCTTCTGCATGCGGGGAAAATCCTTGCTCTTCAAAAACTCCACTTCGATGCGGTCGAGCTTGCCGATTTTGCCAAGCACCTGCTGTGCGGCGGCGATATCCATGATTACGAAATTGCCATTCAGCGCCTTGGCAATGCCCTTGTATTCCAGAATGGCGTTGACGTTCAGGGTCTGTTCCCGGTCGTTGATGAGCAGGCGAAGTGAATCGCCGGGTTGATAGTCGGTTTCGGGGATGAACTTTTCTGGCAGGACAACGCTGGCGGGATCCAGAATGATCGACAGCAGTCCCTTTAAATCCTGGCTGGCGGTTTTGAGGGAAAAATCCCGCACGCCGCTGTCTTGCAGCAGGTCGGTGCCCATTATTTCGACCACTTCGTTGCTGTTCACCTCCACACCGTAGCCCCGGATGACGGGATAGACCTTGATCCATTCCCTGAGAGGGAGCAGGCTTTTAAAATGTTGTTCGTCAAACGGCATGCCCTCCGCTTCGATCACCGCATCCGCCCGTCCCAACACCAGGTCGATGCTTTCACTGAAAGACAGCAATGTTTGGCGGTTGGCCAACTGGATACTCAGAAAAACCGATACGCCGATGGCCACTCCGAGCACGGTGATGGCAAACCGGAAGGGATCGCGTACCAGGGGGCGCAGGATAAGCGCGGTAAACAGATCTTTAAAATAAATCAGAAAGCTCATGATGGGCAGGCGGTCCTATTCAGATTCATTTCAAGTTTGAGAGTGTGCCGTCGCGGATCTCGAAATGACGGTTGCCGTATTGAGCCGCCTGGGGATTGTGCGTGACGACCACCACGGTGGTTTCGAAATCTTCGCTGGCCTGTTTGAGAAGATTCAGGATTTTTATGCCGTTTTCAGAATCGAGGTTGCCGGTAGGTTCGTCCGCCAGCAGTAAAGCCGGTTGATGCACCAGTGCGCGGGCGATCGCCACCCGCTGCATTTCTCCTCCGGACAATTCGGCGGGAAAGGAACGGGCGCGTTGTTTCAAGCCGACGTAATCCAGCAGTGAGTCGATCCTGTCCTTGCCTTCGCGCGAGGCGTGGCTGAGCAACAGTGGCAGTTCGATATTTTCGAGGACCGACAGGGTGGGCATGAGATTGAAAAACTGGAAAACAAAACCTATTTCCCGGCGGCGCAGTTGGGTCAGTTCGCGGTCGTTCATTCCGGAAAGCGCATGGCCGTTAAGATAAATTTCTCCGGCATCCGGCGTGTCGAGGCCGCCCATGCAGTTGAGCAGAGTGGTTTTGCCGCCGCCGCTGGGACCCATCACCGTGACAAAGTCCTTTTTCTCCAGGCTCAGACTGACGTCCGCCAGCGCGGCAATACGCGTCCCGCCGGCCTGAAAGTATTTGGAAACCCTGTCGAATCGAACAATCATAATTGAGTGGAAGAATGCTCCAGAATTGTGGAATGAGCGGTCAATATTATCAAAAAATAGGCATGAAGTGGGGGTTTCTCCCAGACGCACATTACCCTGTAACCCATTTCCTCCTTATCGAGACAGTGGTGCGGTCCGCCATTTCCATGTATGATTGCCTGAAATTAAACTCCAAATTAATCATTTTGGTTGACAGGTAACCTTATGGCAATTTCTCAAAAAGTTCATGATTTCATGGAACAGGCCTCGTGGATCCGCAGGATGTTTGAAGAGGGTATCCGGCTGAAGCAGGAGTTCGGTGCCGAAAACGTTTTCGACCTGTCCCTCGGCAATCCGGTGGCCGAACCACCTCAGGAGCTGGTGAAAGCCATGATCGCCGTCGCCCGGGATCAATCCACCGGTCAGCACCGTTACATGCCCAACGCCGGATACGAAGCCACCCGCCAGGCGGTTGCCGGGTCCCTCTCCGAAGAATGTAAGGTTTCGGTATCCGCTGGCGACATTGTTATGGTCTGCGGAGCGGCCGGCGGATTGAATATCACTCTCAAAACCCTGCTCGATCCCGGCGACGAGGTGATCGTGTTCGCGCCTTATTTCGTAGAGTATTTGTTTTATGCGGACAACCACGGCGGCAAGGCGGTGGCGGTGAACACGCGGGATGATTTCTCGGTCGATTTGGAATCGTTTCGGGAGGCGGTGACATCTAAAACGAAAGCGGTGATCATCAACTCGCCCAACAATCCGACCGGGGTCGTGTATTCCCGGCAGGCCCTCGAGGAGTTGGCCGATGCGTTGCGGGAAAAGTCGCGGGAAATCGGGCGGGCCATTTACCTGATCTCCGACGACCCGTACAAAAAAATCGTGTTCGATGGTGTGGAGACACCGAACATTCTCGATTTGTATGAGAACAGTATTTACATCACCTCGCACTCCAAGGACCTGGCGGTGCCGGGCGAACGCATCGGATATGTCGCCGTCCATCCGCAGGCGGAAGACGCGGCGGCGGTGATGGCCGGACTCATCTTCTGCAACCGGGTACTGGGATTTGTGAACGCACCGGCCCTGTTTCAACGGGTGGTACAGAAGGTTCAGCACGTCACGGTGGATGTCGAACAATACCGGAAGCGACGGGATTTTTTATATAAGGAACTCACCGGTATCGGTTACGAGGTGGTGAAACCGCAAGGCGCGTTTTATTTTTTCCCCAAGGCGCCGATTGCCGATGAAGTTAAATTTGCCCAACTGCTGGCCGATAAAAAAGTGCTGGTGGTGCCCGGGCGCGGGTTTGGAACGCCGGGTTATTTCCGGATATCCACCTGCTTTCCCGACCAGGTGATCAAAGGAGCCCTGCCGGGGATGGCGGCGGCTTACCGGGAAGCTACGAGAAAATAAGGCGTTCCCGGAGTTTTTAAATTTTGTTTTGGAATCGTGGGATTTTGATAGAATAGGGATAATCAGCGTCAGGAAAACCAGAAAATTTTAAGGATTGGAATTTATCATGAGTTTGAACCCGGATCAAATCAATCGTTACAGCCGCCATTTGCTTTTGCCGGAAGTGGGCATGGAAGGCCAGGAGAAAATCTGCAACTCCAAGGTTCTGTGTATCGGAACCGGCGGGTTGGGGTCTCCGGTGTCTTTGTATCTGGCCGCCGCCGGCGTCGGCAAATTGGGGCTGATCGATTTCGACGTCGTCGATAAAAGCAACCTGCAACGGCAGATTGCCCACGGTGAATCCACCGTTGGCACACTCAAGGTCGACTCGGCCAAAAACCGCATCGCCGACCTCAATTCGGATGTAGAAGTGATCACTTACAACGAACGCCTCACGTCCGAAAACGCAATGCGCATTTTTGCGGACTGGGACATCATCGTCGACGGCACCGATAATTTTCCGACGCGCTATTTGGCCAACGACGCCTGCGTGTTGTTGAAGAAACCTTATATTTACGGCTGTATCCTGCGCTTCGAAGGCCAGGTTTCCGTATTCGATTCGCGCACGGGTCCCTGTTACCGGTGTCTGTATCCCGAACCGCCGCCTCCGGGCCTGGTGCCCAGTTGCGCCGAGGGCGGGGTGTTGGGTGTGTTGTGCGGCATTATCGGCGGCCTGCAGACCAACGAAACCCTCAAGCTGATCCTCGAAAAGGGAGACACTTTGAATGGGCGTCTGGTTATCTTTGACGCGCTGGGGTTGAAGTTCCGCGAAATGAAACTGCGCAAGGACAAGAACTGTCCGATCTGCGGCGACAACCCGACGATCAAGGAGCTGATCGACTACGAGCAGTTCTGTGGCATCCTGCCCCCGCAGGAAAATGCCGCCGACCGCGATCTGGAAATCGAACCGGTCGCTGTCAAGCAGATGATGGACAACGGGAAAAAATTCACGCTGGTGGATGTGCGCGGCCAGGGTGAATACGAAATCTGCCGCATCGACGGGTCCACCCTGATTCCGCTGGATGTCATCGAAGAACGAAAAATAGAGAAACTCAACGGATTGAAGCAGGGTGATGAAATCGTGCTTCACTGCAAAGCCGGGGTGAGAAGCCTTAAAGCCGCGAAAGCCCTGATAGATATCGGTTTTGAGAATGTGAAAAGCATGCGCGGCGGCATCGAGGAGTGGGCCGAAACCATAGACCCTTCCATGCCGCGTTATTGATTTTGCCCCGGTTAGAGTCCCATGGCCTTGACATTGCCAGCGGACAGGTTTATGTTGGTGGCAAAGTTAAGGTGAAATGTTCGGTGATTTCTGTCACAATAGATTTAGAAGGTTAATGAGTTTTTTCTTGAAAGGGGTATGTCGTGAGTCATTCCAGTGGCCAGGACGGGGATTACGAAAAATTGTCGAAGGCAATTACTGAAGCGGTATTGAATTCTCCAAAGGTCAAGAAAATCGTCTCTGAAATCCAGAAACGCGACGATATCTGCCCGCAAAGTTTCATGGTTCTCGTGTTGAAACTGCAATCCCTGACTGAAGGGTTCGAGGTGGAAGTGGAAGAGGCTACGGAAAAACCCAAAAAGAAATCCCGCCGGTCCAAAAAGAAAGCGGCGGAAGAGGCGCAGTACATTGATGGCGCAAGACTTTCAAAGAAAGAAATCGAGTTTGAAGAGTTCATCAGTGAACACTTCGACACGGAAGAATGGCTTAAGAAAAACGGTCTCATCCTTTAGGGTCCTGTTTTTTTCCTTCCTCGCCTTCCTCTTCCCGGCTTTTCTATACCCGAAACCCGCACTTCCCATAGACTTTGAAGCAGAACGCAAACGCATGGTGGATGTTGACCTGCGTGGTCGCGATATTGAGGATCCCCATGTCCTGTCGGCCATGCTCAAGGTGCCGCGCCATGAGTTTGTTGCAGGGGACAATAAGAATCTGGCGTACGCTGACTTCCCGCTTCCCATTGGCAAAGGCCAAACCATCTCACAGCCTTACATTGTGGCACTCATGACGCAGAGCGCCCAGTTGCAACCGAATGACCGCGTGCTGGAGATCGGTACCGGATCGGGTTACCAGGCGGCGGTGCTGGCGGAAATAGTGAAGGAGGTGTACACCATCGAAATTATCGAAGTTCTCGCGAACGATGCCCGGTCTGATCTCAAACGGTTGGGTTATGAGAATGTCAAAGTCAAACATGGGGACGGCTACCAGGGGTGGGAAGCGTTTGCACCCTTTGATGCCATCCTGTTGACCGCCGCCACACCGGAAATTCCGCAACCGTTGATCGATCAGCTTAAAGAGGGCGGACGCATGGTCGTGCCTTTGGAGGGAATGCTGTTCCAGGATCTGATCCGGATCACCAAAGAAAAAGATGAATTGAAGCGTGAAGAAATCACCGGCGTGCGCTTTGTGCCCATGACCGGTGAGGTGCGCCAGTAACAGGAGGTTGACATGGCACGTCCACCGGCAGTGGCCGGAAGATTCTATCCCGATGATCCGGTGGCTTTGCTCGAAGAAGTGCAACGCCATTTGAATCAAGAGACACCGAAAGTCAGCGCCAAAGGGGTGATTGCCCCGCACGCGGGGTTCATGTATTCCGGAGACGTTGCCGGGACGGTGTACTCACGGATTGAAATCCCAGAGACGGTCATTCTCCTCGGACCCAATCATACCGGGATGGGAGAACGCATCGCCATCTCCACCCATGGGTCATGGATCATGCCTTTTGGCGATTTGGAAATTGATGCCAGCATCGCGAAAGCCATCCTCAAAAACCTGCCGATTGCACGTGACAGCGAGGAAGCGCACCGCTTGGAGCATTCGCTGGAAACTCAGTTGCCTTTCCTTCAGTATTTCCGCAAACAGTTCAAGTTTGTTCCCATCTGTCTCATGCGTTTGAGTTTCGTCGAATGCCAGATGCTGGCCAAGGCAATTGTACAGGCGGTCCAATCCTATGATCGTCCCGTGCTGATTGTTGCCAGTTCCGATATGACCCATTATGAAAGTCATTCCTGCGCCTCTGAAAAAGATCATAGGGCGATCGATCAGATTTTAAAGATGGACCCGGAAGGATTGTTTCGCACGGTGGAAACGGAGGGTATTACCATGTGCGGAGTCAACCCGGCCACGGTGATGCTGGCCGCATGCAAGGAATTGGGGGCAACGCAAGCCGAGTTGGCCCGGTACATGACTTCGGGTGAAGTCAGCGGGGATATGGGACAGGTAGTGGGGTACGCCGGTGTAGTGGTGCGTTAGCCCACCTTCACGTCCGGTTGATATTTCTCAAGTTGCTGGTTGACGATATGCTGGTATTCTTTCAATTGATCCTCGGTTTTCGCCTCGAATCGTAACACGAGTACCGGCTGCGTGTTGGAAGCGCGGACCAGGCCCCAACCGTTTTCAAACTGGATACGCACGCCGTCGATGTCCACCACCTCGTAGTGGGACCGGAAATATTCGGTCAGCTCTCCCACGATTTTGAACTTAAGGGTGTCGGGACATTCGATGCGGATTTCAGGGGTGCTGAAAGTCCTGGGTACATCCGAAAGCATTTCGGAAAGCTTGTGCGAAGAGGAAGCGACGATTTCCAACACCCGGCACGCCGCGAAAATGGCGTCATCGAATCCGTAATAGTTGTCCTTGAAGCACATGTGCCCGCTCATCTCCCCGGCCAGCAGCGCGCCGGTTTCCCGCATTTTCTTTTTGATCAGCGAATGCCCTGCGGCGGACATCACCGGCACGCCTCCCTGTTTTTTGATGTCATCATACAGATTTTGCGAACACTTCACCTCGCCCACCACGGCGGTGCCGGGATGCTTCTTCAATATGTCACGCGCAAACAGGATCAGCAGTTGATCGCCCCATAACAGGTTGCCCTTATCATCGACCACACCCAGCCGGTCGGCGTCGCCGTCGAATCCGATTCCCAGATCGGCATTTTCGGATTGTACCCGTGTTATCAGGTCCTGCATGTATTCGGGAACGGTCGGGTCCGGGTGATGGTTCGGGAAACTGCCGTCCGGCTCGCAAAATTGCTCGATGGGGTCCAGTCCGAGTTTGCGCAACAGTTGGGGGCCGGTAATACCGAAACATCCGTTGCCCCCGTCGACGACCACCTTAAGGGGCCGCTGGATGTGGATGACGTCTCTGACCTTGTCCATATACGCTTCCAGAATTTCGGTTGCACTGGAGGTGCCGTTGCCGGTCTCGAAATCGTTTTTGTCGATCAACCCTTTCAGGACCTGGATTTTCTCGCCATACAGACTGTGCAGTCCGTGGCTGATTTTGAATCCGTTGAATTCCGGAGGATTGTGACTGCCGGTGATCATCACCCCGCCGTCGGGTTTCAGGTGATGCAGTGAAAAATAGGAAACCGGAGTCGGCACACGGCCGATGTCGATCACGTCGCATCCGGTGGAGTTGAGCGCCCGTGTCATGATTTCACGGAATTCTATGGAACTGGCGCGCACGTCCCAGCCCAGCGTCAGGGTTTTTCCGCCATCGCGACGGATGTAGGTGCCGATGGCTTTGCCGATCCGCTCCACGTGTTCGGGGGTCAAATCCTGCCCGACAATGCCACGGATGTCGTACTCTCGAAAGATTTGAGGATTCATGTTTTTAAGGAATCGGTAGTCTGTTATATTAAAAAGATAGGAAAACTCTGGAAATTGATGACCTAAGGATACGGCAATTCTCTTTATCTGGCAATCTGCGATTTTATTGCCGGGTCGAAAAACTGAAGTCCAATCCCGGCAAAGTTACCTCTATGAAAATACTGAATGTTGTCGGCGCCCGGCCGAATTTTATGAAAATTGCCCCGATTATGGAGCACATGAAGACGTCCGCTCACCTGACTCCGGTTCTGCTTCATACCGGACAGCATTACGATCAAAACATGAATGACGTGTTTTTCGATCAGCTGGGAATCCCGCGTCCCGATATCGAACTGGGTGTGGGTTCGGGAGGGCAGGCCTGGCAGGTCGCGGAAACTATCCGGAAATTCGATCCGGTGTTGGAAACAGAATCGCCCGACGCAATTCTGGTGGTGGGCGACGTGAATGCCACTGTGGCCTGCGCACTGGCCGCCTCCTACCGAAAGATTCCGGTGATTCATGTGGAAGCGGGACTGCGGTCATTCGACTGGTCCATGCCGGAGGAAATCAACCGCGTGGTGACCGACCGTCTTTCCGATCTGTTGTTTGTTACTGAACCGAGCGGCCGGGAAAACCTTTTGAAGGAGGGAACCTCTCCCGAAAAAATCCAGTTTGCGGGTAACGTCATGGTGGATACGCTTCTGAAGCACCGGGAGAACGCCGCTCATACCAGCCGCATACTGGATCAATTGCAGTTGCAGCCGGGAGGGTATGCGGTGATGACCCTGCACCGGCCTACCAACGTGGATCAGAAAAAGGTGTTTGCAGGTATCCTGAAAGCGGTGCATCAACTTTCGAAGCAGCTGAAAATCGTATTCACCGTGCACCCGCGAACCCGCGGCCGCATCGACGAATTCGGCCTGGAGGAATCAGTGAAATCGCTGATCCTGCTGGAGCCGCAACCGTATCTCGATATGGTTCAACTGATGAGCCAGGCCCAGCTGGTGCTGACGGATTCGGGTGGTATTCAGGAGGAGACCACAGTATTGGGAGTGCCCTGCCTGACCCTGAGAGAAAATACCGAGCGGCCCGTGACGCTGGACGAGGGCACCAATACATTGGTTGGGACTTCTCCGGAAGCGATTCTCCGGGAGGCGGAGCATATCATCAAAACAGGAGGCAAACAGGGACGCTGTCCGGAACTGTGGGATGGCCGCGCCGCCGAGCGTATCGTCCGTTTTCTGGAACAATGGCAACCCCGGTGACGGGTATGAGAAAGGAAAGCTAAATTGGATATTGCGCTGGTGACAGGTTCGGGAGGATTGATCGGTTCGGAGGCTGTACGTTTTCTGATGGACAAGGGACTTACGGTTTGCGGTATAGACAACGATATGCGAAGCCGGTTTTTCGGTGAGGAAGCGTCCACGCGCTGGAACCGTGAACGGCTGGAGAAAGACTTTCCCGAATACAAACACTACGATTGCGACATCCGTTCTGAAAAAGACATGGAGCGCCTCTTCAAGGAATACGGCAAGGACATCAAGCTGATCGTCCATTGTGCCGCGCAACCGTCGCACGACTGGGCCGCGCGCGATCCTCTCACTGATTTTACCGTCAACGCGAACGGCACGCTGGTGCTATTGGAAATGACGCGCCGCCATTGTCCGCAGTCGGTGTTCATCAACATTTCAACCAATAAGGTGTACGGCGATACTCCGAACGCACTGCCTCTGGTGGAACTGGAAACGCGCTGGGAAATCGACGAAGGACATCCGTATTATAAGCACGGAATCGACGAGTCTATGAGTATTGACGACACCACCCACAGCCTGTTCGGCGTGTCCAAGGCGGCGGGTGACCTGCTGGTGCAGGAATACGGACGCTATTTCGACATGAAAACCGCCTGCTTTCGCGGCGGGTGTTTGACCGGATCGGGGCACTCCGGCACCGAACTGCACGGGTTTTTGTCCTACGTCATGATCTGTACCCTGCAGAAAAAACCGTACACCGTTTTCGGCTACAAGGGCAAGCAGGTGCGTGACAACATTCACAGCTACGACCTGGTGAACGCGCTCTATCATTTTTACCAGAACCCCGGTGTCGCCAAAGTCTACAATATGGGCGGCAGCCGGCACAGCAACTGTTCGATGCTGGAGGCGATTCAACTGTGCGAAGAGATTACGGGAAACAAGTTGGATTGGAAATATGAGGAGCAGAACCGCATCGGCGATCACATCTGGTGGATCAGCGACGTCAGTAAATTCAAAAAAGATTATCCTGCCTGGGAATACACATACGATTTAAGAAAACTGTTCGAAGAAATCCACGACGGTCTCACTCAACGTATTTAATAGAACCCGTCCGAAAACCAACCCCAAAAAATTTTGACAGGTCCTCCCAAACAGGTGTTAACCATCAACCTCCTGGAGGAACGAATGACAGGATAAAAACCCAGATTCTTCGTTGCTATCACTCCTCAGAATGACAGAGTAACGCCTATTTGTCATCCTGAGCGCTAGCGAAGGATCTGGGTTTTATCGGTGTTTATCTGTGTTCATCTGTGGTTAATATTGTTTAATACGGATCCTGCGTAATACCGCCGTCCACCGTGAAGTTGGTGGCGGTGATCCATGACGCGTGATCGGACGCCAGGAACAGCACCAGTCCTGTCACGTCTTCCGGCACGCCGATGCGTTTCAAGGGAACGGATTGTGCCGTCCCGCTTTTGCATTCCTCTTCCACCTCGTGCGGCGGTTTGCCGGTTCGGTTCGCAATTTCATGCGCCTCGTTTTCCCACGACCGGGACCATACCGGGCCGGGGGATACCGAGTTGACCAGAATATGCTCATCCGCCAGGGTTTGCGCGAGCGATACGGTGAGGTTGGACAATCCCGCTTTCATGGCGCTGTAATGGGGAAAGATGTCTCCCGGACGTGAACCGGCAATGGAGGAGATGTTGATGATACGGGGTGCACCCGAGTGTTTCAGCGTGGGGATAAACATCCGGGACAAGCGTACCGCGGGGAGCAGATTGATCTCGAACGACTCCCGCCAATCCTGATCGGTCAGTTCGTGAAAGGTGGCCAGTTTTCCGACAGCGCCAACGTTGTTGACCAGTATATCCAGTCCGCCCAGTTGTTCCAGAACGTGGTCGTGAAACTCCTGCAGTTGATCTTCTTTTGTGACGTCTACCGATTGAAAGATGTGACCCCGACCCTCTATTTCCTCCTCCAGGGCGTGCAGGCGGGATTGGGTGCGGGCGCATCCGGCAACCCGCGCTCCGGCCTTGCCGAAGGCCAGCGCCAGCGCCCGGCCGATACCGTCGGCGGCACCGGTGATCAGGACTTTGCGGTCTTTTAAATCGAAATCCATGTTAGAATCCTCCCCTTATATTGACTTTCACCTTAAAATTCCAATCACATTCTATGTTTGCCGATGTATTTCCCCAGGTCAGCGAATCGCCCTCTCTAATCTGGGTGGTAGCGGCGATTATCTTCAACATCGTCAACGTTTTTATGGGATTGTACATGGCGTTCTTCAAAAAAGAACCCCGCCTGATCCGGACCCATTTGTATCTTTATATAACGATCGTGACCTGCCTGGTTTTATTCCTGGTCATGAACGGCGTCCATTCCGAAAACACGATCTGGGAATACCTGATCGTCCTCTACTTTATCACACTCGTTCCCATGAGCCGCAAATGGGATGTGCTGATCCATGCTCTCATCTCTATCGTCGGGCTGATCCTCCTGCCGCTGTTGATTCTTCTGCAGATGTTTTAAATGGCAGACAGGATAACAGGGCGGAGTGCCTCCGCTGGCAATATAAAACACAGATTCTTCGTCGGCCTTGCCTTCTCATAAGGACAGACTCAATCCCAATTGTCATCCTGAGCATCAGCGAAGGATCTATGTTTAATGGGAATAAAAGAATGGTGAAAAAATCGAGAATCTAAAGATCCTTGAGGGCGACTTTGATGGTGATGTCGCCGTACACTTTGGCGCGGCAACCGAGTTTCTGGTTGGGTCCGATGCGGTGGAGTTTTTCGATCAGGGAGTGACCGTTCACGTTTTCAAGCGGTTCAACTTCAATCAGGCAGGTGCCGCACATGCCCATACCGCGACAGTTCAACTGGGCGGCCATGCCTTTATACAGCGTGACATCGTTGAACACCGCACCCTTGCGGAGGTTGGCGCCGTAGCCGACGTTGAAGCTCTTCACTTCGCCGGTATCTGAATTGTGAACGGTGATTTTTGGCATAAAAACTTTCGAAAATTCCCTGAAACCGACCCGTGGGCCGAAACGAAGGGGCACTGTGTCACGGCAGAGAAAAAAAGTCAATTCCCTTTTCCACTGGGTTAAAAATCCTTTTAAATTGAGTAGTTATGACCAGTCAGGATTTTCTGATCCTTGAGATAATCGAGGACTTTCTGAACCGCGGATTCATGATTTGCCGCTTCCTCCGTCGTCATAACGATTTCCGGTTTGCCCTTCGGAAATTTGTCATTGGTGACCTGGATTTCCACAATCGGAGTCGGTTCCACCAGCAGGCTGATATTGGAATGATCTTCCTGGTTGAACACGTTGGAGGTGGAGATGACGACGTGGCCGGCATCGACAAACAGTTTGGCGACTTCGCCGAAGCGCCGTACCGCTTCCCCATCGGAGAAGTACTTGTCCTGATCCATGTCGGCACCGAGGCCCACCTGGATGTTGCGTCCATCGAGCAGGTAGCTTTGGAAATTCTGGTGAAACAGTTTTTCTTCCAGGTGACCGGCGAGGTCTGCTTTGCCGACGCCCGCTTTACCAGTGATGAGAATCATGGCGGCCTGGTGACCGTTGCGGTAGGCTCGCATGTCCGGGGTGACGGCGCCCTTGATCCAATGAGAATCGCGGTACTGAGCTTCGTCCCGGTACCGGTCGATTTCCGACAGGGGTGTGAAACCGGTGATGATCCCGCCGCCGCAGACGTCATATTCGTCCACCAGCACAAACCGGCCGGTTTCGGCGATGGAAGTGAACAAATCGAAAGCGATGGGTTGCCGGGTGCGCAGGGTCAATTCCGCAACGTCGTTTTTGGCGATGAAATCCTGATCGGGCAGAGGTTCCAGCGTCGATGCGTCGATCGCTTTGTTGAACCGGGCCACTTCGCATTCCACGTTTTGCGTGGTCAGTTTGATGAGATAGGACTCGCCTTTTTGCAGATGTTTTTTCCCCATCCAGAACACGTTGGCATCGAACGTGGTGGTGACGATCGGCGGATCACTGACCAGCGTGGCCACGTCCCCGCGTTCCACAAAAATCTGTTCGGTTAAAGTGATGCCGACCGATTGTGACGCTTCGACGGTTTTCGGTTTCTTGTCCACACTCCAGCCTTCGATGGATTTGATCACGCCCTTTTTATTGGAGGGAGAGAAGATCACTTCGTCGCCGATCTTGGCCGTGCCGGATTCGACGCGTCCTGCGAGTATGCGCCGTTCGTCGAACTTGTACACATCCTGCAGGGGCAGGCGGAACGGTTGGTTGACTTCCGGGAGTTTGTCCTCGAACTGGTCCAGCATTTCGAGTACGGTCGGACCCTGGTACCAGGTCATGTTTTCGGAACGGTGGGCGATGTTTTCCCCCAGTTTTGCTGAGACAGGGATGTATTCCCGCGCTTCCACTCCCAGGGATTGGAGGAAATCCGTGTACTCGGATTTGATTTTGTAGAACACCTCGGGATCGTGTTTGACCAGATCCATTTTGTTGACCACCACCGCCACCTGTTTCATGCCCAGCAGGCGCAGCAGGTATCCGTGGCGTCGCGACTGTTCCTGCACGCCTTCGTAGGCGTCGATCAGCAGCAGGGCCGCTTCGGCGTTGGCCGCGCCGGTGACCATGTTCTTGAGGAATTCCTTGTGGCCGGGCGCGTCGATGATCACGTACGGCCGTTTCTTCGTCTTGAAAAAGATCTGCGAGGTGTCGATGGTGATGCCCTGTTTCTGCTCTTCTTCGAGTGCATCGAGGAGAAAGGCGAACTCGAACGTCTTGCCCTGCTGGTCGCAGATATCCTTGATGAAATCGAGTTTGCCGGTGGGCAGGCTGTCGGTATCGGCCATCAGGCGGCCCACCAGGGTGGACTTCCCATGATCGACATGGCCGACGATGACCAGCTTCATTTGTCTGCCGGACTGGGGATCTTTGTGACCGTTGCTTCCCATTATTACATGTACCCCCGTGCCCGGAGTTTCTGCATGGCGTAGGTGTCTTCCTGATCCTGCGCGCGGCCGGACCGTTCGGAGGAACTGGTATCTTTCAACTCTTCGATGATTTCGCGGACGTTTTTGGCGTTGGACTCGATCGATCCCGTGCAGGGTGCGCAACCCAGTGACCGGTAACGGCGGCCTTCTTCATTGGCGAAGTACAGGTCGATGATGGGAATCTTTTCCTTTTCGATATATTCCCACACGTTGAGTTCGGTCCAGTGCAGTAACGGGTGAATACGAATATGCGTGCCGTCGGCGAACGTGGTTTTGAACTGGTCCCACAACTCCGGCGGCTGGTCCTTGAAATTCCATTCGAAATTTTTATCGCGCGGCGAGAAATAGCGCTCCTTGGCGCGTGTGCCTTCTTCGTCGCGGCGAATGCCCAGAATGAGGCCGGTGTATCCTTCCTGTTCCATGACCTGGGAGAGTCCCTGGGTCTTCAAGGCTTCGCAACAGACGATGCGGCCTTTTTCGTGATTCATGCCTTCCGCCAGCGCTTTTTTATTTTGTCCGACGACCAGGTTCAATCCCCATTCCTGGGCGTACTTGTCGCGGTATTCAATCATGCTGGGAATTTTATAACTGGTGTCGATATGCACCAGCGGGATCGGGCAATGGCCGAAAAACGCCTTGCGCGCCAGCCACAGGAGTACGGTAGAATCCTTGCCAATCGACCACAACATGGCCAGATTTTTGAAGTTCTTGTAAGCTTCGCGCAGAATGTAAACGCTTTGGTTTTCCAGTTCAGTTAAATGGTCCATATCGCTTGAATTTTTCCCAATGGGAAGGTTTGTGTACTGACACTCTATCGTTTCAGTACAATAGAATCAAGGGTTTTGACAGCTTCGATGAGGAATATCGGGGAGAATTCCCCGGATTATTTAAAATATCGCTCGACCACGCCCGGAAACTGGCACTGCAGGCAGTTGTTTTGGTTGCGGGTGCAGTAATCCTGGTACACCTGCATCAAACCCTGCGTTTTCCGATCGCTGTCCAATTCCTTCAATAACCGCTCCTTGTCGCCCAGTATGTAATGGCTCATAAACCGGATCCACTGGTTGTCCGTGGTCCGGGTTTTGGTCTGGAACAGCAGACCCAGCGCCTTTTCAAGGGGAGCGGATTTGCTGGCCCGGGCATAAATCAATCCGATCGGGAGAACGATGTTGATGGTGATCTCCCGTGACCGGTCCGGCCCTACAAGTTGTTGTTTTTTAGCAAGTTTTTTGCCATCCGGGGTGTAGTGCCAGGCCCAGTAGTCGTCCGCTTCCAGGCAGAAAAAATGCAAAACTTTGTTCCGGGTGACTGCATTATATCCTTTCTCCAGGGCGGTGGGAAGGGTCGATTTCAGGCATTCGAGGGTATCAGCGAACAAGCCGGATTCCCAATGCCGGACGACCAGGTGGCTGAGGGCGGCGACCCGGCGATAGGGGAAATTGGCAGGCCGCATTTTGCCGAATTTCCATTCTTTCCGGTCCATCAGCCGATCATTAAATTTTTTCCGGTGCCGGTTCCAGTTTCTCTGCAGATCCGAAAAATAAGTTCGATCCTTGGCGGATGTACCTTTCGGCAAATCGGTAAAATCGATGAGGCCGGAGACGCCGAACAGTACGGCCTGGATGAGGCGCGTTTTAGTCTCGCAGGACGCTTTTGCCGGGACGAGTTGTTTGATGCCCTCCAGCGTTACCGTTTCCGCCAGAGTGCGGAAAGGTTGCTTGTTGCTGGGATAGCCCATGGCTTCCGCCACGCCTTCGTAGAACGTCTGTTCGTAGCCCCCGGTGATGATGCGGTCGTGGAACCGGTCCATCTTGGTCTGGATACGCGCGTCGCCGGCGCTCTTTAAAAGTGCGGCGAATTTTTCCTGCGTCAGGTGAGCCAGCGGGCGGTGGCACAGGCCGGTGTTGAACTGGTTGAGCAGGGGATAGCTGTCGAAATCTAATTGCTCGTTCAACTGCAGAATGCCCTGCTTCAGATATTGCTTGAGTTCCAACTCATGAATGTGGGGGCGCGACAGATTTTTGGTGGAATCCGCCGGGGTTTCAGCTACCGGTTTGAGACCCCGGCTTTTCCACATGAACACGTGCAGGATGACGTTGTCGTACTCGTTGTTGTTCGAATGACCGTGTGCTTTCCAGTCGCAGCCGTAGACGTGGAGCTCGACATCGCCTTCGAGAAGTGTGCCATCGACGCGGATGGCGGCGCTTTTGAAATCCGGTCCGCTCCCGAAATTCCAGTAGCCGGGAAAGATGACTTCCAGCGGTCGGCCGTCGGTGGTTTTCAGTTCTTCGGATTTGATCAACTGGTCGTTCCACACGCAACGAATGACTTTTTCGGGAATGCGTTCTTCCTCCTGCTCTTCCACCTGGGTGCGGGTGTAGAGTTGGGTGAACTTCAAATAGAAATCGCTGAAAGTGTGTTCCTCGGTTCTCATTTGACTTTCCAGACGGTTCCCTCGGCGTTATCTTCCAGGACAACGCCCATGGCCGTCAACGCGTCACGGCACTCGTCCGCCTTGGCCCAGTCCTTGGACTCGCGGGCGGCTTTGCGTTGAGCGATCAATGTCTCGATTTGAGCGACGTCCAGTCCCAGCGTTTCTTTTTTGCTTTCCAGCACGCGGGCCTTGTAATCCTTCGGTTCGTGATACAGAAAGCCCAGCAGTTGGCAGGTGTACTTTAACGCAGCAGCGGCGGTGTCGAACCCGTCCCAGTCGCCGTTTTTCTTTTGCAGATCGGTCAACGCCTTGTTTAAGCGTCGCAGTTCCTCGTTCATGTGCGCCAGCGCGACAGCGGTGTTAAAATCGTCGTTCATGGCCTCTTCGATTTTCTGGATGAACGGTTGTGCGCGAATGCCTTCGTTCGCATCGGCGACCGATGCCATCTTCAACTCGCCGCGTTTTTCCTGCGCCGCGGCAAAAAATTCGTAAAACCGGTCCAACGTCTTCTCAGCTTCATTGAGATACTGATCGGCAAAATCGATGGGTCCGCGGTAATGGTGGCTCAGCAGGAACAGGCGCACAACTTCCGGGTGGTACTGTTTCAGGATTTCGCGGATGGTAAAAAAATTGCCGAGCGATTTCGACATTTTCTCTTCATTGATATTGACGAATCCGTTGTGGAGCCAGTATTTGACCGGCGGCGTGCCGGAGCAACCCTGCGATTGCGCGATTTCGTTTTCGTGATGGGGGAACACCAGGTCCTTGCCGCCGCCGTGGATGTCGAACCGTTCTCCCAGAAAATGCCGTCCCATGGCGGAGCATTCGATATGCCAGCCCGGCCGGCCGGGTCCCCACGGGCTATCCCACGACGGCTCGCCGGGTTTACTTTTTTTCCAGAGGGCGAAATCCATCGGGTCACGCTTGTGTTCGCCGGGCTCGACGCGCGCACCGGCCATCATGTCGTCAATATTCCGGCCCGACAACTTGCCGTATTCCGGAAAGTTTTTGATGGAGAAATAAACATCGCCTTCCGCCTCGTAGGCTTTACCTTGCTCGATGAGCGACGCCACCATGGTGAGCATGTCTTCGATGTGATCGGTGGCTTTGGGTTCGGTGGTCGGGGCGGCGATGTTCAACTGTCCCATGTCCTCGTAAAACGCCTCGATGTATTTTTTCGTCACCTCCTGCCAGCTGATGTTTTCCTCGTTGGCGCGTTTGATGATTTTGTCGTCGATGTCGGTGAAGTTGCGGACGTAGTTGACCTCGTACCCGAGGTGCCGGAGGTAGCGGAACACCGTATCGAACACGATGGCGGCGCGTGCGTGACCGACATGGCAGTAATCGTAGACGGTGACGCCGCACACGTACATGCCGACCTTGCCCGGTGTGAGCGGGGTGAATTCCTCTTTTTGTCCGGTCAGGGTGTTGTACAGGCGCAGGCTCATAGGCACAAAATATCACTACAATAGGGTAAAATCAAACCGCCGGCCAGCGTGACGCTGGACCCATTTTTTTACTCCCTCCATTAAAGGAGGGGAGCGACATATGTAAAACTCTCCTTAAAGAGTGGAAATATATAAAGGGTTTTCGTTTTCAGAGGAAATATGTCTCTGCCGGAAGGACGGTCAGGGCTTGGGATTCAGCCGTTGTTCCAGTTCCTTGACGTTGCTCCGCAACTGGACCAGGACGCGCTCGGCCTTGAAATTCAGGGAAGCGGTCGTAATTTTTTCCGTGACCCCAATGCCGGAGACCTGTTTGCGGATTTCATCCATGGCCTGTTCCAGTTTCAGACTGCGTTGTTCGCTGAAACTTTTGGCAATGGCCCCTTTCAGGCCTTCGCCGTCGTAGTACTGGGTGATGGCCTTGAGCATGCGTTTGCGCGGCATGAATTTCTTGCCCTTGTCCCAATCCTGGATGGCCTGCAACATTTCCTTCTCGATATTATCGACCACCACGTTGTAGTCGGTGGCGTCGACCAGGTCGTGTATTTCCCCCGGCTTGGAAGCGGAAGCGATTTTAAAATCGATGTTCTCGTCCTTGCCGGTCAGCTTGATGCTTTTGACGTTATTGCCTACGTCTTCCGGGTACAGCTGGGGATGCCAGAACTCGAGAATGTATTCCTGGCTTTTCACGTTGTCGAATTGATATTCCCCGTTGGCGTTGGTCTGCGCGTAATATCCGTTGGGCACCACAAACACTGTTCCCATCATGTCCTTGTGCAGGTTGCACCGCAGAATGACCGGTCCCGGCGTTTCCAATCTGATCTCCCGGGAGGCGCCGGCGGCCATCGCGCCCAGGTTAAACTGGTTGCCCGACGACTTGGAATATATGTTGTGCACTTCCCGGTCGTCATTGATGAAAGTAACCCTGGACCCGATCATCACCACCGAATGGGACGGCTCGAACTGCAGTTCCCTTTGGTAAACCTTGAGGGACTGTTCGGATTGTTTGGGAACCTTGAGCTTGCTTTTGGTTTCGAGAATCACCACCCCGCGGCCGTCTGCCGGCAGGCTGTTGATGGTGATCTTGCCTTTCAGGTTGGTGACGGGTTTGACGACTTTGGAATCCGATCCTTCCATCTTATGGTCGGAGCCCTCGGCCTTCTTGGCAGTCTCGTCAGTCGGTACCTTTGAGGGTTCTGTTGCATCGCCTTTTTTTGGAGAGGGTTTGAGGTTGGCTTCCTGCGGGCCAATGCCTTTTTTCTTCAGGCCCATCGCGGTGAGAAACTGCACCACGAACGGTTTTTCGTATTGTTTGTCGAGCTCGATGGCACGCGTGAAATGCGGCGCGGCCCCCTCAAAATTCTTTTGCAGGCTGCGCACGATCCCCAGGTTGAAATGCCCCTGCGCGAAATCCTCCTTGATCTCCAGCGCTTTCGCGTAGTTGGCCTCTTCATTGGGATAATCTTTTATCAGGCCGTAACTTTTGCCCAGGTAGTTGTAGGCCAGGTGATTTTTTGGATTGAGCTTGAGCGTTTTTTGAAACAGGTCGATGGCTCCATCGGCGTCCTTTTCGAACAAGCGGGACATGCCCCAGTTGAACACGATTTCTTCATCTTCCGGTGCCAGTTCGTAAGCCCGGGCAAAACGTCGGTTGGCGCCCTTGAATTTTTTCTGCATGCGCAAAGCTGCGCCCCAGATGGAAAATACCTCCGGGGAATTCGGGCTCAGGTCGGCAGCTTTTTCAAATTCAAGTTCGGCCAGCTCGTATTTGCCTTGTTCCGCCAGGTCCATGCCCTTGGAAATATGCTCCAGCGTTTCCCGGGGAAGATCGATCGGAGGTTTGGGCTGCGGAACCGTCGGGTCGGAAACCGCTTTCGTCATGTCCAGTGCATTTTTATCGGGATCATTCTGGGCCAGCTGTTCGAAGGATTCCGGTTCCTGGGCTGGCGAAGCCGGTTTGGGTGGGTTTGCCGGAGCGGACTCTTCCGGCGCGTCGACGCTGACTTCCGTCTTCTTGAATTTGTTATAGGGCACCAGGCCACTCGGGGGCTGGAACAGCGATACCAGACCCCAGACCAACCCTCCAGTCAGGAGGACGCCGACCAGGGATTTCAGGACCGGGAAAGATTTGGATACATGCTCGGTGTGGCGGATTTTGTTCTTGCTCATGGAAGCCTTATAAAAACAGAGCCTTATAAAACAATAATTTGGCTCAGAACCCGTCAAGTGGGTTTGGGTTTTTAATCGTGATATTCAGAAACGTGTTTCGGTATCGGAAGATTCAAAACCCGTTTATCGGGCAATTCATCGGCCGTCACCGGTCCCGCCTTTACGGTGCTGGAGGTTGTCCTCGGTGGTATTTTGGAAGAAAAGGAGGACATCTGCGGACGCACCTGGGAAGAACCGCATTCGGAACAGACGGTTTCTTCTTTATTAACCGAGGCCGATTGCAGAAGCGTGAAATCCTTCCGGCAATCTTCACAATAATATTCGTATAAAGGCATCTGAATACCCGAAAAATCCCTAAATCTAGGCTTGCAAAGTTAAGAGTATTAGGATTTAATCATACCTCTAAATGGCCTGTCAATTGGATTTTAAGCCCTTCCTGATGTTTGGCCCCGCTCCGGAGCACCCTCGGTTCCCAAAGAGTGAATACCGGATGAAACCTTCGAACATTTCATGAAAAAATTAACCGCCAAATCGCTCGTCAAAAAATCGTTGCAGAGCCACCTCAAGGGAAAATCCGGATACCTGTCGGATCATTGGATCGAGCTGGGTTGCCACCAGGGCATTATCCAAACTGCCAGCACGTTGTGGGATTCCCAGATTCAGCCGGTCAGCCTGGATCTGCGGCTGGGGGCGAAGGCCTACCGGGTCCAGAGCAGTTTTCTTCCGGAGAACGAAACGGTAGCGGCCAAGCTCAAGGACATCCAGCTGTACGAGGTGGACCTCCGGGACGGCGGTATTCTCGAGAAAGGGGCCATTTACCTGATTCCCCTGCTGGAGGAGTTGGATCTGCCGTCCACCGTGTACGGCGTCACCAACCCGAAAAGCTCCACCGGGCGGCTGGACATGTTCACGCGGGTGATCATCGATCACGGCCACCGGTTCGATGAAATCACCCCCGGCTATAAGGGAAAACTTTATCTGGAAGTCATTTCCCGGTCTTTCCCGGTGCGGGTGAAGGAGGGCATCACCCTCAACCAACTGCGCCTGTTTCAAGGCGATCCGGGAATTCCCGACCCCAAGCTGAAAAGCCTGATCCGGAAGAAACCGATCCTCTACGATATCAAGGGGCCTCCCATCAAGACGGAGCAGGTGAAGATCGACGGCGGACTGTTCATCAGCGTGGATCTGGCCGGGCAGGGTAAAAATCCCATTGTCGCGTACAAGGCCAAAACCAACAGCAGTGTGATCGATCTCTCGAAAAAAAATTATTACCAGCCGGAGGATTTCTGGGAGCCGGTGCACCTGACCGGCAGGAAAAACCGGCTGATATTGGAGCCGGAAAGTTTTTACATTATGATGTCGAAGGAAAAGATTTGTATTTGGCCGGATTTGGTGGGTGAAATGATCGCTTACGAACCGAACAGCGGTGAGTTGCGGACCCATTACGCCGGATTTTTTGATCCCGGATTCGGCTGGCAGGGCACGGCTGCGGTCAAAGGGCAGGGTACCCGAGCGGTCATGGAAGTCCGCCCCCACGACGTGCCGTTCATGATTGAAGACGGGCAAACGTTCTGCCGCCTGAAGTTTGAGCGCATCATCGACAAACCCACACGGGTCTACGGGAAGAAAATCGATTCTCATTACCACTCCCAGGGCCTCACCCTCAGTAAATATTTCAAAAACTGAGGGTTCCAATTTAAATTTTGCGGTGGCTTTCCAGACAGGATAGAATGACCCGAAACAACGAGGATTTGCCGTGGATAGTGACGAGTTAAAACCCATCATCGAAAATCTCCTGCTGGCTTCCGACCAACCGGTCAGCGCGGATTTGCTGTACCAGACGTTTCTGGGCCGGTCCAGCAAAGAAAGCCTGCAAGAGTTGCTGAAGGAACTGCAGGAGGAATATCAATCCAAAAACCTGCAAATCGTTGAAGTGGCCGACGGGTTTCAATTGTGCACGCGGTCGGAATATTCGGATTGGATTCGCAAGCTTTTGAAGCTCGATAAAAGTTTCAAGCTGTCGCGGGCGGCATTGGACACGCTGGCGATCATCGCCTACAAGCAACCGCTGACACGGGCGGAAGTCGATGAAATTCGCGGGGTGGATTCGAGTGGCGTGGTGCGGACGCTTCTGGAGAAGAAAATTATTTGCCCCGCAGGCCGCAAGAACGTTCCCGGCAAACCCATGATGTTTCGCACCACCCAGAAGTTTCTCGAATACTTCGGTCTGCGCGATCTGAGTGAGATGCCGACTTTGGAAGACTTCAACGAAGAGCTTGAAGGCGAAGTCGAACCCGAACAGGGTGAGCTGACATTCAATAATGTCAAGGACGATTTGCCTTCTGCCGATACCGATCTCGCCGAGGAGTCCGTCGGCGAACAAGCGTCCACCGGAGCCCACGACCCGGAAACGGGCAATGCTTGATTTACAGACCTCCGCGCTCGATTCTATGACCCTGCGATTACAGAAAATCATCGCCAACGCCGGTATCGCATCCCGGCGGGAGGCCGAACGCTTGATTGACGAAGGCCGGGTGACGGTCAATGGCACCGTCGTGCGTCAACAGGGCGTGCAGGCGGACCCGGGTACGGACCGGATCAAAGTGAATGGCCGGCTGATTCCCGCTCCGGAAAAGAAAGTATTCATTGTGTTCAACAAGCCCCGGGGATGTTTGACTACGGTGAAAGACGACAAGGCCCGGCCGACGGTGATGGATTTTTTCAGGGATTTGCCGGCACGCGTTTATCCGGTAGGCCGACTCGATTTCAATACCGAGGGCCTGTTGTTGTTTACGAACGACGGCGACTTGTCCAAAAAACTGCTGGCCCCCCAATCGAAAGTGCCGCGCACTTATCTGGTCAAGGTTCGCGGCGTGCCTGAAGAAAAAGCATTGAACCGGCTGCGCAAGGGGGTGCGGTTGGATAATCGTCCCACCGGCCCCATGAAAGTTCATATCAAAAGGACGACCGGTAAGAATAGCGTGCTCTCCATAAAGCTGACCGAGGGCAAATACCGACACCTCAAACGGGTTTGTGAAAAGGTGGGACATCCGGTCGTCAAGATCAACCGCACTGAATTCGGCAAGCTCAACTTGACGGGACTCCCGTTGGGCGCCTACCGTTTTTTAACGCCCAAGGAAGTTCGTTCGTTGAACACTCTGGTCCGCGAGACCGATAAAAAATGATCCGGATATTGAATCAAAATACTTACGCAAAAATTGCGCCGGGGCTCCTGGTGGCGGTATCCGTGCTGTTTCTTTTTGGGTGTCTTGCAGGCCCTGTCTGGGCCAGAGGCGAGCCTCAATTGATCTATGAAGCCGAAGGCAAGGCCTCCGTTAAAAATAACAATTACTCCCGGGGACGCGCCCTGGCGATGGATTATGCGTTTAAAAATGCGCTGACCGTGGCGTTGCAGGATCTCCTGGGCGGCTCCGCCTATCGCCGAAACCGCAAATCGCTGGCAAAAATGTTGAAGCGCCCCAAAAAATATGTCAAGCAGTACCGGTTCCTGGAATTTTATGACAGTGATGTGGAGCAATTCAGCCGGGTGAAGCTGGAGGTCGTTTTTTTTCCCGAAGCCATCAACCGGACGCTCAGCAAGCTTGGCATCCTCGCCTCCCTGGTCAAACCCAATACCGCTGTGGTCCTGGTCAGTGAGAGAAGCCTGTCTGCGGAAGATCCGCCGGATTTCTGGGAATATGTTCCCATTGCCGAGGTGGCCATGCTGCAAAAATTTCTGGCAGCGGGAGTGAAGGTCACCACACGCGAAAAGATCAGCGAGATGGTTGACGAGAGTGTGGTGTTTGAAGCCATGCAGGGCGACCTCGACGCCGCAGTGGACATCGGCTTGAAAGCGAAAGTCGATATTGTTATTGTAGGTACGGCGGTCACCACGCGGCGGGGAGATAAAAATGCTGAAGGGCTGACCACCGTGCAAGCCAATCTTACATTACGGGCTATCTCCACCACCCAGTCCACCGTGATTGCCGCCAGAAGCGATTTTGCATCCGTCGTCGCCGAGGAAGAATTCAAGGGAGAACTGCAGGCATTTGAAGTGGTCGGGAAAAAAATGGCGGTTTTTTTTCTGGACGCGATGAAGCGTTATTGGGAACCCAAACCCGATGTCGCTGTGGGCATTGACAAGCCTGTTCCCGAAAATCCCGATCTATTGGATCCGGATTCCTCTTCCCCATATTCGGGCTCAACCCCTTCCATCATGGAAGACCTCTGACTATGGACCCCAAAAACAAAAAACTGCTCATCGCTATCCTGGTTTCCCTGGGAGTGGCGCTGGTGTTTCTGTATCTGGCGCGGCGGGTGGTGACGCCTTTTTTCATCGCTTTTGCTCTGGCCTATCTGCTGGACCCCCTGGTGGACAGGATGGAACAGTGGAAACTGTCCCGCACGTTGGCAGTGATTCTTCTGTTGACCTTGTTTTTCCTGGTCACGTTGGCGGGAACCGCTGTGCTGGTCCCGCTGTTTCGTGTGCAGATAGAACATCTCGCGGAAAACATTCCGAATTATCTGCAAACGCTCCAGGACTGGTGGCGCCCCTTGATTGAGAATATTGCCTGGCTGGAGCCGGGTAAGATCCAGTCCGTCGCCCAGGAAGAATTGAAAAAGATGGGCGAGCTGCCGATGAAAATTCTCGGGAATGTGACGGAATTTCTATGGTCTTCTCTTTCCAGTTTGTTCAACGCGATCCTGGTGGCCGTCAATATATTCATTATTCCCGTTGCCATGTTTTATCTACTGCGCGATTTTGACCTCATCAACGCCAAAGTGGCGAAAATGGTTCCACCGCGTATTCGCGAACAGTTCGTCGATATCTTCAAGGAAATTGACCGCGTCCTGTCGCGTTTCGTGCGGGGCCAGTTAATGGTCGCTACTCTGATGGCCGGTCTGTACAGCGCCGGTCTGTTCGCCTGCGGAACGCCGATGAGTCTGTTCATCGGTATCCTGGCAGGTTACGCCAATCTCGTGCCTTACCTCGGCCTGGTGTTCGGGCTGGTGCCGGCGGTGCTGTTGACCTTTCTGCAGTATCAGGAATGGGGCCCGGTACTGGGAGTGGTCGCAGTTTTCGGTGTGGTGCAGATGCTGGAAGGCATGGTCATCACTCCCCGCGTGGTGGGGAATCAAGTCGGACTGCATCCGGTAGCGATCATGCTGGCGGTACTGGTGGGTGCGGAGCTGTTCGGTTTGCTCGGCGTCTTTCTGGCGGTGCCGGCGGCGGCGGTAATCAACGTCCTCATGCGCCGGGGTATTGGCTGGTACAAAAAATCTCCCGCCTACACTTGAATCAGACAAATTCGTAGCGCATATTCCTTTTCTGGGGCGTGTGTCCGCTGTCGATGATCAACCTGCAGATTTCCTTTTCGTCGAGATCATACGTCGTGCCAGCGGCGGACACCACGTTTTCCTCCATCATCACGCTTCCCATATCGTTCGCGCCGTAATACAAAGCCATCTGGCCGATCTTCGGTCCCTGCGTGACCCACGAGGACTGGATGTTGTCGATGTTGTCCAGCACGATGCGGGAGATGGCGAGGGTACGCAGATAGTCCAGCCCTGTGTTGGGTTGCGGATTGATCTGAACCGCCAGTTCCGTGTGTCCGGGTTGAAACGGCCACGGAATAAAAGCGGTGAATCCGTCGGTCTTGTCCTGTTGATCGCGGATACGCAGAAGGTGTTCGACGCGTTCCTCCAGCGTTTCGACATGGCCGTACATCATGGTGGCAGTGGTCGCGAGACCCAGCTGGTGCGCCTGGTCCATCACCTCCAGCCATTGGTCGGCGGAACATTTTTTGGGACTGATGATCTTGCGCACGCGGTCGACCAGGATTTCCCCGCCGCCTCCGGGAATGGAATCCAACCCCGCTGCGATCAAACGCTCCAGCGTTTCCTTCAGCGGGATTTTGGAAATTTTACTGGTGTGCACGATCTCCGGCGGAGACAGCGCGTGCAGGTGAACATCGAACCGTTCCTTGATGCGCCTGAACAGATCCTCGAAATAATCAATGCGCAAATCCTTGTGGTGCCCGCCCTGCATTAAAATCTGTCGGCCGCCGATAGCGATCATCTCTTCAATTTTTTTTGCAATGGTTTCGAACGGCAGAACATAGGCTTCGTCATGGCCTTCGTGACGGTAAAAGGCACAGAACGAACAGTCGGTGATGCAGACATTGGTGTAATTGATGTTGCGGTCGATAATGTAAGTCACCACGTTGTCGTCGGTTTCCCGTCGCTTGCGGGCAAGACGCGTTGCCACGTTGCCGAGCAGGTTCATGTCCGTGCACGCAAACAACTGCAACGCTTCGGCGCCGTCAATACGCTGGCCTTCGAGTGCCTTCTTCAATATGGATTCAATCATGGGAAAATGTGGTATGCAGGGGGTCCAGTTTTTTAAGCGCTCAACGACTATCGCTTGTTGTCAACGGTCAGCAAGTATCCTGCCCTGTAAAGGGCGGTTAGCGGAGTGTGACCTGGTGAATGCCGTCGATCCCCGTATCCCCCATCTGTTCTTCCTCGGTGATGATGAACACGTGAAAACCGAATTTGCTTTTCACCGGTCCGCCGACCTCGCCCTGAGCGGCTTCCATGGCGGCGTCTTCCAGTTCCTTGGCGTTGGTGTTGAACTCGAGAAATCCGAGATCGCCGCCCTTGTCACGGGTGCCGCAGGCGCTGTATTTTTTCGCCAGACGCCCGAACGTTTTGAACAGCAACTCCTGGTCGTCGATTTCTTTCAACATGTCATGGATCGTCAGGGCCAAATCTTCGGTGGTCAAAAGTATATGGCTGACGCGGATGGATCGCATGGTCATAAAACAATTCCTTATATCAATTGATGGAAGAAATTGTACCCTGTTTCAAGATCGAAACAAAATTTTAACGTCCTCGCGACGGATGGAGATGCGCTCGTTTATAAAATCCAACCGTTAGGCGGATAAAAAGGGTATAAGTATCAATAGGTTGAGAGGTTTGCTCTATTTCCCGAAGTGCTTTTCCAGCTCCGCGATCAGGCCGTCGACGGTATATTCTTCGGCCATGATATCGACCTTCAATCCGGCGTTCTCGGCGGTTTTGGCGGTGACCGGGCCGATACAGGCGACGGCGATTTTTGCAAGTTGCGGCTTGAGTTTCCCGCCGATCAAGTCCATGAAATGCGTCACCGTGGAGGATGAGGTGAATGTAACCGCATGAATGCTGCCTTCCTTTAAACGGCGGATCAATTCATCGGTATCGGTTTGTGGACGGACGGTCCGGTAGGCGGGAGCGACATCGATGACAGCGCCCTGGGCCCGCAATTGATCGGGCAGGGTTTCGCGGGCGACAGCGGCGCGCGGCAGTAAAAATTTCTTACCTTTGATGTTTTCTTTTCCGAGGCTTTTGATCAACGATTCGGCAACATAATCTTCCGGCACGACGTCCACCTTTATGCCCAGTGCATTCACCGCCCGCTCGGTTTTGGGCCCGATAGCGTACAGTCGCAACCCCTTCAGTTCGCGAACATCCTTTTCCTTTTCTTTGAGGCGCCGCATGAAAAACTTCACCCCGTTGACACTGGTGAAGATCAATCCATCGTAGCTGTCCAGTTTCTGAATCGCCTGGTCCAGCGGTTTCCAATCCTCCGGAGGTACGGTTTCGATGACCGGGAACATAAACGGTTCGGCGCCGCGTTCCAACAATCCCTGCATGAAAGCTTCCGATTGCTCTTCCGGGCGGGTGATGACGACGGTCTTGCCGAACAGCGGCAGGGTTTCGTACCAGTCGGTGTGCGGTTTCAAATTAACGACTTCGCCAACGATGGTCAATGCCGGCGGTTTGATATTTTCCTTCGAGGCGATCTCGACGATGGTGTTCAGTGTTCCTGTCCAGGTTTTTTGCCGGTAGGTTGTGCCCCACTGGATCACCGCAATCGGCGTGTCGGGATCTTTGCCGAACTTCATCAGATTTTCGGTGATGCGTTTCAATTTGCGTGCGCCCATCAAAAAAATAAGGGTCCCCGAACGGCTGGCGATTTTTTCCCAGTCGATATGCGCATCTTCTTTCCCTTTTTCGTTGCTCCCGGTGATGATCGAGAGCGTCGAGGAAAAGTCGCGGTGGGTCAATGGGATTCCCGCATAAGCCGCGACGCCGATGGGGGAGGTGACTCCCGGTACGACGACAAACGGAATGCCGGCTTGCGTGAGGGCCTGGGTTTCCTCGCCACCCCGTCCGAAGATGAACGGATCACCGCCTTTCAGCCGCACGACGATTTTGCCAAGCCTCGCTTTTTCGATCAACAGGACATTGATCTGGTCCTGCGAGAGTGTAACCCGTCCTTCTTTTTTACCGGCGTAGATGAACTCGGTTCCCGGTGGGGCGAAGCGCAGGAGCCGTTTGTTGGCCAGATGGTCGTAAATAACCACGTCCGCCCGTTCCAGCCACTCCTTGCCCCGCAGGGTCAGCAGGCCTTCGTCTCCGGGCCCGGCGCCGACCAGCGCGACTTTTCCGGTTGTGTGCGGGCGATCAGTCATGGTTCGCCTCGATCAGGTTGGCGAGTGCGGCGAATTCTTCCAGCGTCAGGGTTTCTCCCCGGCGGTCCAGCTGAATGCCCGCGGCTTCTATTTTTTTTATATCCATGTGATACGGCTTGTTCAAACCTTTCAGGTTGTTCCGGAGCATTTTCCGCTTGTGAAAAAAAGCCGTGTTCACCACATGGTGAAAGGTTTTGAGGTTATCAACGGTCACCGGCGGCTGCTTCAGGGGAGTCAGCCGGATCACCGACGAATGCACCTTAGGTGGCGGGTAGAACGCATCCCTTTTCACTTCCAGAAGACGCTCCACCCGGCAGTGGAACTGAGTGAACACCGAGAGCGAACCGTAGGCTTTGGTCTCCGGCCGGGCGACCAGGCGGTCCACCACTTCTTTCTGGAGCATCAGCGTCATGTCTGTAATATGTTCCTTGTAGTGGATCAAACGTTTCATGATGGGCATGGCGGCGTAATAGGGCAGGTTCGATACCACCTGATAGCAATTCCCGGCAGCGCTGTAGTCGTAGGTCATGGCGTTGGCTTCCACCAGCTGGAATTTGGGATGTTTGCCGAACTGCCGGCGCAGGAGTCCACACAATCTGGGGTCGACTTCCACGGCCAGCAGGGACCCGGCCTGCTCCAGCAGGTGTTGGGTCAGGATACCTTTGCCGGGGCCGATCTCCACCACCCGTCCTTCCGGCTGAATGTGAGCCAGGCGGACAATCTCGGACGCGATTTGCGGATCGGTCAGGAAATTCTGGCCGAGCGGTTGTTTCTTTCTCATGGGGTCACAAGTGAAGATTGGGCGAGCGTGGCGGCGACCTTGAGCGCTTCCAGCAGGCTGTCCGGTTTGGCGAGGCCTTGACCGGCGATGTCGAACGCGGTGCCATGATCCACCGAGGTACGGATGATGGGCAGGCCGAGGGTGATGTTGACCGCGCGGTCCATCGACACCATTTTGATCGGGATCATGCCTTGATCGTGATACATGGTGATCACCGCGTCATACGAGGCTTCATGAATCCGGCCGAACAGGGCATCGGCGGAGAACGGACCGGTGACCTCGATTTTTTCGTTTTGCGCGGTTTCGATGGCGGGGAGTATTCTTTCGGTTTCATCGTCGCCGAAAATCCCGCCGTCGCCGCTGTGCGGGTTGAGGCCGGTCACGGCGAGGCGCGGGCGCTCAATCCCCACCTGCGTCAGCCATTGATGGGTCAACCGGATGGTTTTCAGAATACGGTCGCGGGTTATAAGGTTTCGCACTTCACTCAGAGGCACGTGGGTCGTGGTCAGCACCACGCGCAGACTGCCCCCTGCCAGCATCAAAGCGACTTCCGGAGTGTGCGTGAAGTCGGCCAGCATTTCCGTGTGCCCCGGATATTTGAATCCCGCAAGATGTATGGCTTCCTTGTTGATGGGAGCCGTGGTGATGGCGTGGACCTGATGCGCCGTCGCCAGCTCGACCGCTATACGGATGTATTCGACGGCGGCTTTTCCTCCTTCAGGGGTGGCGCGGCCTATAGGTAGATTTTCAGGAACGTTGTGGAGGTCCACGACTTCGAGAACGCCGTGTGCGTGGCGCGCTTCGCTCAGGTCTTTGATGGGGCGGATCGAGAGTTGCGGCGCCCACTGTGCCGCGTGCAGCTGGAGCCAGGCGGCATCGCCGATGACGACGCTGCGGCAGACATCGGGCGGGGAGGTCAGGGCCTTGACGATGATTTCCGGGCCGATCCCTGAGGGGTCACCCATGGTGATGGCAATGAGCGGGCGGTTTTCCACAATAAGGTTCCCCCTGGTCCCACAGGGCCGGTGGGCTGGACCAGTTTACTTGATTTGTTTGATCGCCGCTTTTTTGCCGGAGGGCAACTGAGGTCCCGCAGCGATGACTTCCGGTCCGACGCTGTCTTCGTATTCCTTGAAGTTTTCGATGAACTGAACCGCCAGCTCCCGGGCCTTTTCATCGTAGGCTTCAGGGTTTTTCCAGGTGCCCCTGGGATCGAGCACTTCATCGGGCACTCCCGGACAGGACTCGGGAACCTGCAGTCCGAAAATCGGGTCCGTTTTCAGTTGTACTTTTTTCAGGTCGCCGTTGAGTATGGCATTGATCATGGCACGGGTATGCGCAATTTCCATCCGGTTCCCGACACCGTAGGGTCCGCCCGTCCAGCCGGTGTTGACCAGCCAGCAGTCGACTTTATGCTTGGCGATTCTCTCGCCCAGCAGGTTGGCGTAAACCGAAGGATGCAGCGCCATGAACGGCGCCCCGAAACAGGTACTGAAAATGGCCGACGGTTCGCGGCTCATTCCCCGTTCGGTTCCGGCGACCTTGGCGGTGTAACCGGAAATAAAATGGTACATGGCCTGCTCGGGGGTCAGCTTGGCCACCGGCGGCATGATGCCGTAAGCGTCGCAGGTCAGCATGATCACATTTTTGGGATGGCCGCCGCGCCTATCCGGCACCGAATTGCTGATGTGCGTGAGCGGGTAGCCCGCGCGGGTGTTTTCCGTGAAACTGGAATCGTCCAGATCCAGCCGCCGCGTGTTGTAGTCCATCACCACGTTTTCCAACAGGGTGCCGAAACGCCGGGTGCATTCGAAGATTTCCGGCTCCGCTTCCGGGTTGAGTTTGATCACCTTGGCGTAACAGCCGCCTTCAAAGTTGAACACGCCGTCTTCGCTCCAGCCGTGTTCGTCGTCACCGATCAACTGGCGGGTGGAATCTGCCGACAGGGTGGTTTTACCCGTTCCCGACAGGCCGAAAAAGACGGCGGTGTCTCCCTTGTTGCCGAGGTTGGCCGAGCAGTGCATCGACAGGACATTGTGCTTGTAGGGGAGCAGGTAATTGAGAATGGAAAAAACCGATTTCTTGATTTCACCGGCGTAACGGGTACCGCCAATCAGGACCAGCTGTTTGCTGAAGTCGACGATAACAAAAGTTTCGGAATTGGTGCCATCAATTTCCGGCACCGCTTTGAAACCGGGCAATCCGATGATGGTGAACGCCGGGGCGTGGTTCTCCAGTTTTTCGAGGTCCTTGATCTGGATAAACATGTTGCGGGCGAACAGGCTTTGCCAGGCCATTTCCGTGATCACGCGGATGTGGAGCTGATAGCTGGGATCAGATCCGCCCAGGCAATCCTGCACGTACAGGTTTTTTCCCTGCATGTAGGCCAGCACGCGTGCGTACAGAGCGTCAAACTTGTCGACAGGAAACGGTTTGTTGACCTTGCCCCACCAGATGTTGTCCTGGCTGGTGGGTTCCTGAACGATGAATTTATCGTTGGGGGAGCGGCCGGTATGATCACCGGTTTTCACGCAAATGGGACCCAGGTGGGAAATCACGCCTTCCTGGTTTCTTACAATATGTTCATATAATTCGGGGGTGGTCAGGTTCCAGAAGATTTCCTTGACGTTTTTGATGCCGTGGTGTTCCAGCCCGACTTTATGTTTCAAGACTCTTTTAGGCATTCCAAGACTCCATCATCAGAAGAAGTTTTAAGATATGTAATAAACCGACCGGGAAGGGTTCCGGTGCTTGGATTTACAGTAAAATATCAAAATTCGACCAATAAGCTCATGGTATCATAAGTGCCGGAGGTTTGAAAAATTTTTGTATTTGTTGCCGAATTTGGCTGATTTTACACGAAGCAGGGCTATTTTTACAGCCCTTCCGGACCGCTCCGGAGAATGATGATGACCACGGAAACCCAGCAACTTAAGATTTTGAGCCGCACCCGGTCTCCCTTCAATGATATTTTCGTCATCGAACGGGAAAACCTGAGGGAAATGTGGTTTCAGGGCAACGGCCGGTTCTATCTGCAGACCCGTATCAATCTCGACCGGCCTGCTGACCTGGCCCTGATCTATACGCGTCTGCTCCTCGCTCCTTTGATCTGGAACCCGGATCCCTCCCGGATCCTGATGATCGGATTGGGTGGCGGAGTGCTTCCCCGGTTTTTGAACGAGGTTTACCCGGATATCGGAATCGATGTGGTGGAAGTGGACGCTCGCGTGACCGAACTGGCCCGGCGCTATTTCGGTTTCAAAGAGAGTCCACGCCTGCGGGTTTTCGAAAAGGACGGACGTGCATTTGTCAAACAGCGCAGTCGACAATACGACATGGTGTTTCTGGATGCCTTCAAAGGCGGAGCAGTGCCGTATCATCTCAAGACCGTCGAATTTTACCGGGAGATCGCTCAATTGCTGACTGAATCAGGGTTGCTGGTCACCAACCTCTATGGAAAAAGCAATGCGCTGAAACCGCGCGATCGGAAAACATTGGAGGCGGTGTTTCCGCGGGTTGCTTTTTTTGAAGATGCCGAGCGTGTGGCGACGGTTTGTGTGGCGATTCTCAGGGATGAAGACGCGTCACTGGCAACACTCCGCAAATATATTTCTATTTTGCCGGAAAAAGTTCAACGAAACTTGTCCTGGCTGGAAAATATGGATATGATCGAAAACGGGAGTTCGGTCGAGTCCAGCGGCTCGGTGTTCAATGATGACTTCGAAATCTCGGAATTTTTCAAGGCGGTGAAGCGGAACAACCGGAACGATCCGTTTTTCAACCCTCCTTATCCGATACGGAATTCGCGTTAACCCGAATTTTTCGGAAAATAGACAATACCGTTAACATTTTAGTGTGGGAGTGATTCATGATTGACGAGCTGAAGAAACAGCATCAGGAAATGACCCAACGCATCGAGCGCATCCGGGGGTTTCTTTGACGTCGATAATAAATTAAAGGAACTCGATTCCGTCGATAAAACGGTAGCCGCTCCCGACTTCTGGAACGACAACGAGGCCGCCCAGAAAACCCTCCAAAAACGCGCCAACCTTCAACGCAGTGTCAATCTCTGGAAAGATCTGGCCAAGGAAAACGATGATTTGGAAGCTACGCTGATGTTGCTGGCCGAAGAAGAGGACGAGTCCCTGCTGGGCGAATGCGAGACGGTCGTTTCCCATCTGAAAAAGCAGTTGGAGGCGGCGGAACTGAAGGCCATGCTTTCCGGAGAGAGTGACGGCAACAACGCGATCCTCGCCATCAATTCCGGTGCGGGCGGTACCGAGTCGCAAGACTGGGCGGAAATGCTGTTGCGCATGTACCTCCGTTGGGGCGAGCGCAACGATTACAAAGCGGAAGTGCTCGACATGCAGTACGGCGAGGAAGCCGGCATCAAAAGCGCGACGGTGAATTTTACCGGCGATTACGCTTACGGGTATCTGAAGGCGGAGATCGGAGTGCACCGGCTGGTGCGTATCTCGCCGTTCGATTCCAACAAGCGGCGGCACACGTCGTTCGCTTCGGTATTCGTTTATCCGGAAGTGGCCGAGGATGTCGAAGTCGAAATTAATCCGGATGATCTCAAAATAGACGTCTACCGTGCTTCCGGTCCGGGAGGGCAGGGCGTGAACACGACCGACTCCGCCGTGCGCATCACGCACCAGCCGACGGGCATCGTCGTGCAGTGCCAGAACGAACGGTCCCAGCACAAGAACAAAGCCTCGGCCATGAAAGTTCTCCGGGCTCGTCTCCACGAAGTGGAAATGGAAAAGAAAGACGAAGAGAAAAAGGCCAAAGAAAAGGAGAAGAAGAAAATCGAGTGGGGCAGCCAGATTCGCTCCTACGTGTTACATCCTTACCAGATGGCCAAGGACTTGCGGACCGGGGTGGAAATGGGCAACGTCGAAGCGGTGCTGGACGGGGATATCGGCCGGTTTATCGAAGCGTATTTATTGAAGGAGAATGTCACCGCTTAGGCGGTGTTTCAAACCATGAAACCGATTCTACAGCCATCGCTGGTGAACGATCCGCTGGGCGACCCCGGACTGTTCGTGCAGTTTTTGTATGAGAAGCGGGCGTTTCTGTTCGACATGGGAGACCAGTCGCCGCTCACCAACGCCGACCTGCTGAAGGTGACGCACGTGTTTGTCAGCCACACCCACATCGACCATTTCATCGGATTCGACCGGTTTCTGCGCCTCATGTTCGGGCGGGAAAAGACGATCACCCTGTACGGCCCGGAAAACTTCATCGCCAATGTGGAAGGCAAGCTGGCCGGGTTCACCTGGAACCTGGTCGACCGGTATGATGAATCGCTCACCCTCGACGTGGTGGAAGTGCATCGGGAACGATTGCACAAAGCGACGTTCCGCGCGATTGAACGGTTTCAAAGAAGCGATGAACGGGAAGAGCCGTGGGACGGCGGATTGATCCTGGACGAACCGGCGTTATCGGTTTCGGCGACGATTCTGGAGCACCGGGTGCCGTGCCTGGGATTCGCCCTTAAAGAAAAATTTCACGTTAATATTAACAAGGATGGATTGACGGCGATGTCTCTTGAACCGGGTGAATGGCTGAACCGGGTCAAGCAGAACATCTACGAAGGCGCAGCCGATGACCTTGTCGTGCAGGTGCCGGTAGGCGTGAACGGCACGCAGGAGACGCGGGAATATACACTGGGGACATTGAAAGAAAAGCTGGTGACCGTCACGCCGGGGCAGAAAATCGCCTACATCACGGACACGGTGTATACGCCGACGAATATTCCACGCATAGTCAATTTGGTTCGCGAGGCAGACTTGCTGTTTTGCGAATCCCCGTTCACCGCCGAAGAAGAAGACCGGGCGCGGGACCGGTGCCATTTGACCACCCGCCAGGCGGGCTTGCTGGCGAAAGAAGCCGGCGTCAAACAACTGAAAACCTTCCATTATTCCAAACGCCATTCCCACCAGACCGACCGCCTCGTCCGCGAAGCGCAAGACACCTTCCAAGGTAAATAAATATGGAGACTGTAACACTCGAATGTTGGAATATGAGTTTTTGCTCGAATATAGATGAAGATCAGTTTTTCGGCTGGTTAGATAAGATCCCTTCAGTAAAAAATATTACGGTGAAGGTAGGTGTCTTTACTTAGAGGTGCCTTCTGATTTAAATGACACGGATTTAAGAGAGCTTATTGCCATTTTCCAACGTTACAATATAGATCTAAAACCACTCCGACAATTTTTAACTGAAGAAAATAAGGATTGGTTCTTATAGGTTAAAAATTGTATTAAAGCGAATGAATAGCAGGTTTTAATCGAAAAGGCCGAGTATGCGGTCGCGGTAGTCTTTGCCGATCATTTCCCAGTCGTAGGGTTGTACGGAGTCGCGTGCGTTTTGGGCAAGAGCGGCGGCATCGGCGTTCAGGGCCTGCACCATATTATCGGCGAGGTCTTTGCCATCTTCGGGTTTCGCCAGGAATCCATTGTAACCGTCGGAGATTACATCCGGCGCGCCGGCGACACGGGTGGCGACGACGGGTTTGCCGCAGGCCAGCGCTTCCAGCAGGACCACCGGCAATCCCTCCGTTTCGCCGGTAGAGTCGATGATCGACGGCACCACCACCAGATCGGCCGCCCGGAAATAGTTGCGCACCGCTTCCTTGCCCTGTTGTCCGGCAAAGGTGATGCGGGTTTCCAGTTTCAACCTTTGGGTTTCGCGCTTGAGCGCATTTTCCAGTAAACCGGTCCCGACGATGACCAGATGGCTGTCGGGCTGTTTCTGTGCGATGGCGTGAAAGGCTTTGAGCAGGTAGGTCACTCCTTTTTTTTCGTTCAGTTTTCCGACATACAGAATAATTTTTCCGGCAGGCAGGTCCAACGTGTTGCGGAGCGTGGCCGGGTCGGATGGGTTTTCATAATAGTACGTGTCGATCCCCATGGGTAAAATACGGCAGTCGACCTTGTGCTGGACCAGTTGTTCCAGAATCTCCTGGTTATAAGAGCTGACGCTGTAAATGAGATCGGACCGGCGGACCATCCGCCGCGCCATAAACTTGCCCAGGGGCAAGCGCCGCAAGGCGAACAATCCGGCGGCATGAATGGTCAACACCTGCTTGCAGGGCAGTCTTGGGGGAAGAGACGCGATGAAGCCCTGCGGAATCATCCAATGATTGTTGACAATGTCGATGCCGTGTTCACGGACGGTGCGGTGCAGGGCCCGCCATTGACAGAATAAAAAGGAAGGGACCTGCAGGTACGCCCAGGGGTTGGATTTCAGACTGGCCATCATGCCGGTGCCGTAAGCCAGCGACTGCTTGCGTTCCGGAAAATAAGGGAACCGGATGACCTGTATCCCTTCCAGATTTTCGGATTGGGCCGCGCCGGGGGTGTGCGGCGCCAGGGCATAGACCTCGAAGTATCTGCGCAGTTCCACTCCCAGTTCGAGCACGAACCGCGGGATTTCCGTGTCGTTTTCCCAGCGGGGAAAAGTGGATGCGAATAACAGCAGTTTCTTTTTCATTTCTGGGGAGCGGGGGCCGGGGTCCCCGATTTTTTCAATTGAAACAGCATGATGCAACTGCCGGACAACAACTGACCCAGCCGTCCCAAACGCTGGATGATGAATTTTTCACACTTGATAAAATTTTTAAGAAATCCAAACAAATTGTCCCATTTGAAACGACCGTACACGAACATGGAAAACAGGCGGAACAGGGAAAAGGTCAGGGCATGCCGCGAGTGAATTTCAAAATGAAAGGGCCGAAGTGCCTTGATGGTGTCGCTGTAATAAAATGATTGCACGTGCTGGACGCCCTGGTAGATCGGCCGGTTCAGCATTTTGCGGATCCACCGGTTCTCCTTGAACCATTCGAGAGCCTCATCCAGCAGGTTGTATTTGTTGGGATGAGTGATCAGCAGGTAGCCGCCGTCCTTGAGAATCCGCTGAATTTCCACAAACACCCTTTCCGGTTCCAGGATATGTTCGATGACCTCCGTCATCGCCACGCAATCGAATGAATCGTTTTTAAATGGCAGTTGTTCTCCGATGCCGAGCACGTATTTGCCGGGCTTCATGAACCCGGCGGTGGTGACATCCAATCCAACCGTTGCATAATCACTCAACTTGTCGACGAGGATACCCTTGAAGCATCCCAGATCGAGAATGCGTGCCGATCGATCCTGGATCACGCCGGTAATCAGCTCCCGGTAGAAGTCCGTGGCAACGGATTCATAAGGCGTTTCATAATCCACCTGATCGGATTTCAGGCTTTCCTGGTAGAGGGCGATGTTGGTTTTCACGGATTCCGGTTTTGGATTGGATTGAGGAAAAGAATTTTAAAGGGTCCAGGGATTCACGAATTCTTTTAACCAGTATAGAGTTACTTGAGCGAACCGTAAAGCTCCATGTAGCGGTCCATGACCGAGTTCCAGCCGAATTCGTTCAGCACTTTCGTGCGGATGTGGTTCCCGAATTTTTTCCGCGTGTCCGGGTTGCTGAGTTGCAGGATCCGGTCGCAGATCATGTCCGGGTCGGCGGGAACGATGAACCCGTTTTCTCCCGACGTGACGATTTCGTTGGCCAGGCCGACGGGGGTTGAGATGAGGGGCAATCCGCTGGCTCCGGCTTCCAGCAGGGTTTTGCCGGAGGTTTCGTAGGTGGAGGGGTTGATGAACAGGTCGGCGTTGGCATAGCAATTTTTCATGTCTACCGGGGAGGGGCTGCCCAGAAATTCCACCCGGTCCTCGATGCCCAATGTTTTGACGAGCTTTTTCAGTTCCGCCAGATATTCTGTTGAGCCGCCGGTTGTGACGACATTGTTGGTGGCGACCAGGGTGACCCGGAAGGGCAGGGTCAGCTTGCGGGCGGCCCGGAGCAGCAATTCCAGCCGCCGGAACCGGGTCATCGGTCCGGCAAACAACAGATTCAAAGGCGTCCCCTGCCGGGAGGAGCGGTCGACCGGCGGACCGGAACCTTCGATGCCGTCGGGAATGATATGCAATTTGTTCTTATGGATACCGAATTCCAGCGCCTCTTCGTATTCCATTTGAGAGGCCACCACAACGGCATCGGCCCGCCTGGCGGTAGTCCTGAAAGTCAAAACATCATAGAGTTTGTAGGGAAAATGGCTGGCGGCGGGTTGATGGTCTTTTTTGTAATCCAGCAGTGAGCCGTGGGTGCTCAGCACAAACGGTTTTTTTCGGATCAACGCAAAAAAAAAGCGCAGTCCGTTTGAAACGAGCGGTACAGGTGGCTGTGGAGGAGCTGATACTGGCGCAGGTAGGTCATCATGCCGAAACTGAACTTGTACCGCCCCAGCGCCCACTGAACGGGAACCCGGGTGATCTGAACCTGCCCCAGGGTTTCCTTTTTGGGTGAGCGGTCTTCCGGTGAGGAGACCGTGGTGAGCAACGGGGATCGAATGCCCTTTTGCTCCAGCCGATTGGAAATCTGCCAGGCTTGCCGGGCAGGTTCCAAAATGTTCGGCAGGAAGGAGTCGATGGTTCTCAGGATTCTCAAGGTTTCGCCGGGCCGGAAGGTTTCGGGTTTGGGGGTGAATCTCATGCGAGATGCCCACGCCATTCGATCTGGCCGAACATTCTAGCCCAGAAGCACTGCGAAGTAAACCAAGTCAAAAAAAATGCCGGTTAGCTTTTACGCACCAGACCCGCGTTACGCAGGTATTTTTTTTCCTTGGTTGTGGAACGCCGCAATCGAGCTGACATCGCTTTCACGATGGGAAACCAGGCTTTGGGATCTTTACGGGTCATGGCATTTAAATCATCGCGCGAGATCAAAGTGACCTTGCTGTTTTCCAGAGCCGTGACCGTGGCCGAGCGGGGCCTGCCGTCAATCATCCCCATTTCCCCGAAGATATCGTTGCGTCCTAAAATGTCGACGACTTCAATGTTGCCGTCCTTGCGTTTTCGGGATACTTCGACCTGTCCGTCCTCGATGATAAATGCATAGTCACTGCGGTTACCTTCATTGAAAATAACCTGCCCTTTTTTCATATATTGGATCGCTGTCATGGTTCATTCTCCCCCGAGAAAGTATGGTGTTAATTTTTGTGGATATGCGGAGAAACATTGCAAAACGCTGGCCAATACGGTGTGGAAACGGACATTTGAATGTAAACCGCATAAAATCAAGTTATTTTATATTTATGAAAGGGGTTGGAGAAAGCGAAGATAAAGGGGCAATGTGCAGAAAATGATAAATCCTGCGTGGAAAATTATACAATCGATAACAATTCCAAAAGCGTTTCCTGCAACAACCCTGTTGCCGGGTAGGTTAGAGGACTAGATCAGGTTTCGGTTGATCCACAGGATCATTTCGTTCAGCCGTCCAAAATGTTGCTTGTTGAACTGAAAAACCAGACGAGGCAGGTCGGGAAATTCGTTCTGGGCTTTTTCATTGTCCAGCGCCTCCGAGGCCTGAAAGTCCCCCTCCCTGAGAATATCCCGGAATTCATGGTTCAGGTATTCCACCACCGCCGGGGACAGGGCCCTGGTAAAACGGAGGACGGTGAACTCTTTGACATAGCGGAGGGAGTGGTAATAGCGGTAGTAATCCTCAAGATGCTGAACCGCCTCCTCGACCGAATGACAGATGTGGAACAGATTCATATCTATGGTCGATATGTATCCCCTGGACAAAACCTCCTCCTCGAGCAGATGAACCAGGCTTTCCCAATAGGTTCCATTTTTAGGTTCCACCAGGATAACCGGGCGTGGCATGCATTTGCCGGTTTGGAATAAAGTGAGGTTTTCGAACCCTTCATCGAGGGTCCCGAACCCGCCGGGGAAGAGAATGGTGGCGGCTGATTCCTTGATGAACATCAGCTTGCGGGTGAAAAAATACTTAAACTGCATCAGTTTTGAATCGCCGTCGATATGGAGGTTGGCCTGCTGTTCCTTGGGGAGCCGGATGTTGATGCCGAAACTGTTTTCCCTGCCGGCACCCCGGTTGGCCGCTTCCATAATGCCTCCCCCCGCCCCGGTGATGATCATATGTCCTTTCTCGACCAATGTCCGTGCCGTATCCAGGGCCATCTGATAACTGGGGTCGGATTCCGCAGTGCGCGCGGAACCGAAGATCACCACTTTGCGCTTTTCGCGGTAAGGCAGAAACACCCGATAGGAATGGCGCAGTTCCTTGAGCGTATTATTGGTCAATTTGAAATCCCCCCGGTCCTTGTGCTCCAGTCCCAGTTTCACCACGGTGGTCATGATTTCCTTCAGAAGGTCCGACACGACGGGGTTGTCGCAGAAGTCCACCAGACTCTGAATCATTTGCTCGGCCTGGGGGTCTCCTACACTGTAATTCGATTTAGGCATTGCACTTCTCCGTTGAATCGATTATTTTTGAGTTTGATTTGAACAAGGAGTGGATCATGAATGAACCAGAGAAGCCCGAACCCCCAATCAACGAAAAGCTACTGGTATATTCCATCCTGGGATTGCTGGGGATTGGGTTTTTGAGTGTTCTGTTCATAGCGGTTCCCTGGGTGCTCCATGACGGTTCCCCGAGCTGGAAAGAGATTCTGATCGACGACTCCATTATTGTCGGAGTCATCATCATGTTTGTTTACGGGTTTTACATGAACACCAAGATGCATTAACCTTTGCCTTGCCCTGGAACGGGGCCTCTTCTCTTTTATTCATTGTACAGGACACGGTACCGATGGCAAAAAATTGTTCCTTTGATATAGTTTCAAATATTGATCTTCAGGAAGTCAAGAACGCCGTCAACCAGGCCACGATGGAGATACGCCAGCGGTTTGACTTCAAGGGCAGTAAAAGCGAGATCACCCTCGATGAAAAAGTGCCCGCACTCAACCTGGTTTCCGACGACGAACATAAAATGAAATCGGTCGTTGATATCCTGGAGGGCAAACTGATCAAGCGAAAGGTTTCACTCAAAGCTCTGAGTTACGGCAACGTGGAGCCCGCCGGCGGCAACACCGTCCGCCAGGCGATCCAATTGCAACAGGGCATTCCCCAGGAAAAGGGCAAGGAAATCGTCAAAGCCATTAAAGGGATGAAGACCAAAGTCCAGGGGCAGGTGATGGACGATCAGGTGCGGGTTTCTGGAAAAAACCGGGACGATCTGCAGGCGGTGATCGCCGAACTCAAGGAAAAGGATTTCGGGGTCGCCATGTCATTCACTAATTATCGGTGAATCCATCGGTGTCGATTCCTTCTCCTTTCTAAACACTTTAACCAGAGGGAGGGATAAAAGTAAAAACGCCACGCCCAATCCGCACAACCCCATCGAAAACTCTCCGATATAAAACGTCACTCCCAGGGTGAATACCAAAACGCCGAAGTACACCGCCGGTCCCAGAAGGGCCTGCCCCGGAACCTGCCGCATGCCGATATCCCGGAATCCCCGGCGCATCAACCAGGCATCGATTCGCGTAAAAATAAAAAGAATGACAAAGCCAACGACAAACCAGCCGGCGAAATTGGTGAGCGGAATATTAAAATATTCTCCCTGCTCCTTGTAAGTATATATTTGTCCCAGAAACCAACGGTCGCCCAAAAACGAAACCGGATCGATCACCACATCCAACATCATCATCAACACCGCTCCGGTCAGGATGACCCGCCAGGAGTGCTTGACGGCGTTCGTTGCCGCGAGCCGGATATCCCATCCGCGTTTTTTTAAAGGACACCACAGAAACAGGCTTAGGGTATAGCTGACGTAAGACAGGAAGCTGAAAGAAATCGGGTCCAGGAAGGGGATATTTGAAAACCATAACTCCCGGTCACGGGTCGTATCGATATAAGTGTAGTATCCGAAGGGGAACCCGTTCCGGGTCGAGGAGTATTCCGCCGCAAAGGCGATGCCGAAAGCCAATACGGTAAACAGAATCGACCGTTTGAGGCCCATGTCAAGGATGGCAATGGCCAGATAACTGGAGAGAAAAATAAACACATAGGGACGCAACCAAATCGTTCCCAACAGAAGTTCCAGAAATTCCATAGGTCCTACAGATCAATGAGAGGAATTTATCATGCAGCCCAGAGCCACGGGGAGTGGTTGGGATCTCCGGCCGGAAACCGTTGCGTCCGGACTGTGTCATCACAATACTATTATAAGAAATTTTCCAGCCATTTTCATCCCTTGCTGTCCCGGGTGGCTTTCAATAAAAAAGCTGGATATCCGCCTGTTCCCTCATTTTGGAGATCATCTTCTGATGTTCGCTCAGGGTTTTCTCCCGCAACAGTGCGTTCATGATATCCGTTTTAATCTCGGATAATTGCACGTGCCCTGCAGGTATGATCTTGGTCCATTTCAGAATATGGTATCCGTAAGGAGAGCGGATCGGCCCGCTGATTTCATTCTGCTTCAGCTTCTTCAATTCGCCGGCCAGAGACTCCGGCAGTTCGCTCAATGACACCTTACCCCAGCTTCCGCCCTGGGAGCCGCTTTTGCCGTCTTCAGAATGTTCTTTGGCCAGTTCCGCAAAATCCGCACCCGCTTGCAGTTGCCGATGCAGATCACTGATTTTCTCTGCCGCGTCCTGATCCAGCAGGATGTTCAGTCGTTCGGCTTTCTTGCGCAGGGCCGGGTCATGGATGGTTTGGTCGTGCGCATCCGGTTGCAGGGCGGCGGCGAAGATATGGTGAACCTCGTATTGCTCCGGGGTTTGGAACTTGTCCAAATGTTCCTGGTAGAAGGCCTCCACTTCCGGATCGCTCACCTTCACATTCGGAACCACCTCCTCACGGATGAGTGCCTCCTCCACCATTTGTTTTTCGAATTTGGTTTTGAGCAGGGTCATCGTCAGTCCCTGCATGTCCAGCGCGGTTTGCAGCATTTCCTCGGAGGGGAACTGTTTGCGGACTTCCTGGACCCGTTGCTCCAGCAGTTTGGGATCGGCCGTTATTTTTTTCTTTTGCGCTTCCTGGTAAATCAATTCCTGATCCACCAGGCGGGACAACGCCTGGTGGGAAAACTCGGCCATCTCTTTATCCGACAGGGCCTTGTTTTTCTGCCGGTTCATCAGGCGATAAACCTTGATTTCGCTGATCAGCAATTGCGAATCCAGCGTGACCCCGTTGACGGAAGCGACTTTATCGGGAATTGGTTTTCCGTTGACCCTGAACGGATCCGCGGGAGCAACGGCCGGGGATGCAAGGGTCAGGATCAGGCCCAGGGCCAGAGAGCGGGGAAGGGTCGTCATGAGATTCATCAGGTCCTTAGTCCTTTCCATTTGCAGGCGGCTGTCCGGTCCACCATTGCCCCCAGCGTACCGAGGCGATACGTTCCTGGAAATGGGCGGCCGGATGGTACCACACCGAAATGACCCCGGTGTCGAGAGTCCCCACATCCACCCACTGGCGCGGCGGCAGCTTGTGCAGGTCCCCCACCTCAATGGGACGGTTATCTTTTTTGACTATAATCAGATACCCTCGCTTCAATATATGATCACGGGCTCCGAACAGGGTGACGGTTGTCCCCGCCGGTCCTTTTAGATGGATTTCATAGCGACCCGTCTGATTGTACCGATTGTAAGAATAGAAGTCCTTGCGATTGTCATCTTCCTTAAGGCTGAACAGATCGGTACACCACCCGCAGGCCCCGTAGAGGTAGGGATCCACCTTGTACAATACGAGCTCTCCCTTTGCCCCCAGTCTCGCCTCTGCAGGAACGGAAAGGGTGACCAGGGCAAGTCCAAGGAACAATAGGGTCCTGAAAATAAATTGAAACCCAGGTGAGTTTTCCATGACTTCACTCCGAATATGTAAGTACTCTTTTCGGTCATTATATCGGAATTGAGGGGAAGGGGCGAACAGGAAACTCGATTCATTGACGCAAAAAAAATCCCCGGGCGAAACCGCCCGGGGATGGTAATACTGGAGTAGAGGATGAATTAGAACTTCAAATCCAACATGACATAAGCCCACTGGGCAAACTCATCATCGTTCGTACCACCCGCACCAACACCGGAAACCCGTGTGTTAATCCCGTGAAAGGCGTTCGAGGCCATGTACGTGGACCAACCGACACTGATGTTCATGTTGGAACTGTACTTGTGAACGACCGTCAGGTCAATCTCATGGCCCAAACCCGTATTTAAGGCCGCAGTACGGAAATGGTGCCAATCCAGTTTGACCTTTAAATTGGCCCTGGGGCTTATCGAGGCTTTCAACGCCAAATCCTGAAGACCGAGGAAGTTGGTATCGGCTCCGGTTGCGTTCAGGTACGTGTCCATGAAACCGTAGTACTTATGACCGGTGTCATAAAGCGTATCGAACGTTTTCCAGTCACCGGCCGCGGCATCACTGGGAGTGGTGCCGGACAGATAATCGTACCACAGGGTAATACCGGGTTTCATGGATACATTTTTAAAGGTTTTTCCGATCCGTGCGCCAAACATCCAGGCTGAACGGTCGCTACCGCTGGCCGGGGCCGCAGCACCTTGAAATCCATATACAGAGGCAATACCATTGGCATCGCCGCCCTGGTAGTACAACTCACCGCGGTAATCCAGACCCGCTATTTGGCCTGCTATCCGACCGCCGAGCGTGTACGTGTCGTTATCCGTGGATGAACCGCCCACCAACCCATTCCAGGATTGGTCCACAGTGTAAACGAAATACAGGGAAACCTGACTGTTGGGGATCAACCCTTTCAGATTGGCCCACAGCACGTGGTCGTCCCGGTCACAACTGTCGTTGGGGTCACCGCCGGCGAAACCCGTACCGCGGGTACAAGTACCCTGGCTGAGCAGACCGCCGGGGCCCGCACCGCCCAGGTTGATGGGCCCGCCACCGCTGTTACCGCCAAGGACGAAGGGGGCAAGACCGGTTGCTTCGATCGCCTTGATGTAGATGTAAGAAATGGTGTGATCGCCGTGATGGTGGTCCAGGCGGATGGCGTCGGACGATTGTGCGCCCTGGGTCCATCCGGTGTTACCGAACAGGCGGTGACCGTCCAGAATGACTTCCTGCCGTCCCATTTTCAGGTTAACCGGCATGTTAAAAAGATCCTTAACCGTGAAATAGGCCTGGTGCAGTCCGACATCGGTCACATCATCCGCCGGAATGGCCGCATTCCGCGATCCAGCACCGGTATTTCCGTCAGGAATACCGCCACCGGTGCCAGAACCGTACACGCCACGGGCCTGGAACTGGATGAAGGCCCCAATTTTCTCACTCATCTTGACATCAGCGTTCAAGCGGATGCGGGTGCTGAGGATCTGGGTCGCATCAAGGTCATTCCTAAAATCACCTTGCTCAAAATGTTCCCAGCGCGGCCGCAGCTGGCCGCTGAAACTGACGTCTGCCGCCTGAGCTGCAATGGAACTCCCCATCAGGGTCGCGACCATCAAAGCTGTAATTGTTAAAAATCTTTTAGTCATGCTTACCTCCTCCAAGTAATCAACCAGATTAGACATCAAAAGACTTCTTAATTTATACTTATGCTACGCAGGCTAACTATCAATAATACAACATCTTGCAGTAAAATCTATAGAAAAACGTATTACTATTAAAGTAATTCGGGTTGGATTATCTGATTTGCCCTCCTTAGCAACAAGATATGGTAGGATCCACCTCTCACTTACCCCACGTGTAGGTATAGATTGTGCTGATTTTTTTTTGGCCTACGCCTAAAAATCCCCCATGGTCGGATACGTTAGCCATATGCACTTGTTTGCTGTGACTGTTGACGCCTTGTACTACCTGGAAAGCCGCCAAGTAACCGGTTTGTTTTTTGGTTTCGTAAATCTTGCTGAGCCCTTCACGAGTAATTTCAAAAACCACCAAACTGCCGCTTCCCACTGCGGTTAGATTGGATAGAAACGACCCGCCGAACAAATGATTCTTGGGTAACACAAGAAACCTCTCGTTACCCTTTTTGGTGAGTTGCACTCTCCCCTTAAATCGTACAGGCTGAGGGTCCCCCGCGCTGTTGACTACTCCAGGAACAACCTGGTTTACTCCCACTTCAATCACGCGGGGATCATGGCCGAAATACTCGTCCGAGCTTACGAGAAGGCGACCGCCGGGAGAATATACTCTTAAACGGTAATTATTGTCAAGGAATATTGTTTCTCTGCCTCTACTTGAGGCCACTTGTCCCAAAGCCAGTCCATACAAAATTAAATCCTCAGATATACCCACTTTGAGGGATAATTCGGAACCAGTCTTGTATTTTCCGTTGTTAAAGTCCACTACAAATATTCCGGGACGGAAAGGTGAATCCAGAGAGGGGTGTTGGGCAACCAGCAGGGGGGGTGCATCGAAATCGCGGAGCACACGGAAATAGAGGTTCACGTTTTCCCAGATCGGAGTGAGCCCCTTTTTCCCCGGAACCACCTCCAGAACAAACGAACTGAGATTGTCTCCCAGAGAATTGGTCACAAAGATTTCGTCGCGGCCGTTGCCGTTGATGTCCGCCACGTCCACGGAGAGAAACCGGTGAATATTTTTTTGTAATTTGACTTGCCCCACTTTTTTGAATTTTCCTTTTTGATGCCGGTAAATCATAACGCGGTGGTCGTCGATGAGGACAAAGTCCTTGTGTCCTTTCCCCGTCAGATCGCCTACCGCAAAATCGACCATTTCAAAATCAAAATCCTGTTTGCCGGCAAAATGGAACAGGCCTTCCTTTTTCTTGCGAAGATCGGTTTGCACTTCCTGTTCCGGCAACGACGCAACAGCCGGTAAGGATGGGACCAACACCCGCGCTTCCTTTAGAATGCTGCCGTCACTCGATGACACCAGCCGGTAATTCAAAATGTTTTGGTCTTTAATGTCCTGAACCCGGGTGAGCAGGATAGCGTCCGCCGCCACATTCTGGCGAAGGCGTTTGAGGTTTTCCGGCTGGGTCAGGGAGGGCAGGGTAACTTCGTTTTCCAACAGCCAGACGCCCAGATCGAATGCGGGAACCTCGAAACGGATATGGCGGTTGAGTTGCGTTTCGATTTCCAGCCCCAGCGCCTGCGGATTCCCCGTGACCCCGGGATCCGCTTGAACCGGTGCAACGATGAGTTTTACCTTTTTAAAGAGACTGCGCACCCCGTCGCCCTTCTGCACCTGCACGCCGGGGGTCATGGCTTGGGCGATGGAATAATCTTTGCGCACCTCCAGGACCTTGACCTGGCCCAGATCGGTTTCCTCATGGCCTGCAATTTTTTTGGTGACGGGATGGGTGATGGGGTTCCCGTAGCGGATCAGCTTGAGCGTCTGGCCCGGCGAAACCGCCTGACCGCGTTTGAGGTCAATCGCCACCCGATCGCCTTCCACTGACAACACATAACCCTCCACAACGGGGAACAGGGTCTCGATCTGGCGGACCATGCGCTCGACGCCCGCAGCACTGTTGTCGGCGGGCGCGTCCTGGCTGAAAGCGACCAGGAGGATTAATAAAGGAAACCAGAACTTGAAGATTCGGGAAGAGCGAGCGCGCATCGTCAAACCTCCAACAGTTGGACGGTCACCAACTCGCCGCCTTTAAGTTCGTCTTTTTCCAGTGGAAACACCAGCAGACCGTTGGCGTTGACGGTGGACTTGAGAACACCCGACCCCTGTTCTTCAGCTGGAGAGACGGTGTACTCGCCGCTGTCCCACGAGACCACGGCGCTCATGAAATGCAGGCGGCCGGTTTTCTTGTGGATCGTGCGGGTCAGTTTGGCCTGCACGGTCCGGGGGAGAATGTCTTTGGCGCCCATCATTTTCTTAATGGCGGGCCGCGCAAACTGTTCAAAGGAAACAAAAGATGAAACGGGATTGCCCGGCAGGCCGAAAATCGGTATCTCCCCGATCTTGCCGAAGGCGAGGGGTTTGCCCGGCTTCATCGCCACTTTCCAGAACGCCATTTCGTTGCCCATTTTTTCGAGGGTGGCCTTGACCAGATCGTAATCGCCCACGGACACCCCGCCGGAAGAAACAACGATGTCGCACTTCAGCGCCCAGTCGAATTTTTCCATCAAATCTTTTTCGTCGTCTTTGGCGACTCCCAGGTAACAGGGGATGCCCCCGGCGGATCGAATCTGCGCCGCCAGCATGTAGCCATTGCTGTTGTAGATGCACGGTCCCGTCGGGTTGCCGTCCAGTTCGACAATTTCATCGCCGGTGGAAAGGATGGCCACCGTCGGCCGCTGGCTGACGTAAATGTTGGACCGGCCCACCACCGCCATCATCCCAATGTGCGAGGGGGTGATGGCCGCGCCTTTCTGAATGACGAGATCGCCCTCCTTCACGTCTTCCCCGGCGAGACGAATGTTTTCGCCGACTTCGGTTTTATCTTTCGCGAGAATGCCGTTGCCGTTCTGATCGGTGTCTTCCTGCATCAACACCGCGTCGGCACCCTTCGGTATGGGCGCACCGGTCATGATGCGGATGGCTTGCTTGTTTTTAAGGGTCACCCCGGCCACGGACCCGGCGGGGACGTGGTCCACCACTTCCAGTTTGACAGGATTGTCGGGAGTCGCGGATTGAATGTCGGCGGTGATGACGGCATAGCCGTCCATCGCGGAGTTGTCCATCGGGGGGTTGCTGCGCTGCGCGATGATATCTTCGGCCAGTATGCGTCCCAGGGCGTCATCCAGCGAAACTTTTTCGACACCCTTGAATTCTATTTTGGCGAGGATGATCTCACGTGCCTCGTCTACCTGGATCATCGCCATCTAGTTCTCTTCCTGTTCGCGTTGCGTGCGGGCGACTTCGTATTCTTCCGGGGTGTTGACGTTGGTGAAATGCGTCCGGTCGGATGGAGTCACCGTCACATGTTTGAAGGGCAGTTCGTTGATGATGCGCGTCAGGGACAACTCGCGGCGCGATAATGCTTCGAACAGCGGCACGATGAACTTCGGTTCGTAGATGGCGCACATCGGCTCCACCCCGATCCCGCCTTTCTGTAAAAAGCAGGTGCCGTAGCGAAGCGGATCACGCTCGCTCACGATGCGCTCGATGGCGTCTTTCTGCAGGAACGGCATGTCGCAGGCGGTGATCAGCCAGGCCTTGTCGGGATGGGTGCCCATCAGGGTGGCGAGCCCGCCGACCGGGCCGAGGCCGTAATGTTCGTCGTTGATGCGCCCGCATTGCGGCAAGCCGCCGATGGTTTCGAGATCCTGTTCCTGCCGGGCCGAGAGATACACCTGGTCACAAAAATCGGAGAGCATATGCACCATGCGCTCGGTTTCCGACTGACCCTGGTAAGAGAGCGAAAATTTGGGTTTGCCCATGCGCTTGCTCTGTCCGCCGATGAACACGCCGCCGAGCATAGGGCTGGTGCAGTTGTAAAAGTGATCCTTCACGAACTCGTAAATTTTATCGGCTTCGTCGCGGTGGAACAGGGGAATGCCGTGTTCCGTGAACGAGGTGTCCTCGACCACGCCCTGATGAATGATGGCCTTGATGCCGGGGTCATCGGCGGCGATGGGCAGTTTGCCTTCAGCGTCAAGCAATACGATCTTGTCGAACGGCGATTTCTTGTAGCCTTCGATGAGAATACAGTCGCATTGCTCCAGCGCGTGAGTGATGGTGCGTTTCTTGAAAGGATTGTCGCCGATCACTGCGAAATGTTCGGGATCGTTGATGGTGACAATGCCCGCTCCCGCCTCGGCGCCGCGCTGGGTGTCCTTGCCCTTTTTATCCACCTGGAACCGGTGGGCATCGTGTTTGTAATAACCCACACGGATACGGTCTTCCTTGAAGCGCCGGATCATATGCTCCACCAGAGTGGTTTTCCCCACCCCGGAAAACCCTGCGAAACAGATGAAAGGGGTTTTGAATCGTTCCCAGTATCGGTCCATTAATGAAATGCCTTATCTCTTTAAAATACAAACGGGCACGGCCCATGCGAGGAGGTCTGTTAACCCATTCAAATATGGGAAATTATGTGTATTATTCTCAATTCGCCGGGTGCTGTCAACTGGATTTATCGACCCCTACCCGGGGAGGGAACTTGCTGACCGTCAATGGCGGCCGATACTCTTGCAGCGCAATTCATGGTTTGCAATTTACTCGCGCCTTGCTGGCCTTACCTCGATCCCCTCTGTAGATGTTGCTGAAGTATTGCATTAAATTAATGTAATGTTTCATTGCACTCTCAGCCTGATTCCGCAAATATATAACTTATTGAAAAATAAGTAGTTTTTGTTTTTTCGGTGATTGGCACAATCCTTGTATTAGGTAAGGATGAATTTATAAACTTTATGGATGGGGAGAACCTGCATGAACAAAAATATTGTGCCAGCCGCACTCGCGTGCTTGCTGATGATATGGGGATTGACGGGATGCAACGCGACTACCGGTGTTGCTCACAGTATTGCCCAGGGGGATACGTCGGGTAAGGAAGAGGGTCAGTTGACGACCGCACCGAACGTGCCGCCGCCGCTCATGCGGTCGGGCAACAAGACGGTTGTTCTCAGTTTCGAGGCGAAGGAATATGTGGGCGAGATTGCCGAGGGCGTCAAGTACAACTACTGGAGTTTTAACGGGACGGTGCCGGGTCCGATGGCGCGGGTCCGGGTGGGCGATACGGTGGAGTTTCACCTCAGCAATCCGGCGTCCAACACCCAGCAACACAATATCGATATCCATGCCGTGAACGGACCGGGCGGCGGCGCGGCGATCAATACCGTTTCCCCCGGTGAGTCGAAGGTGTTCACCTTCAAGGCGCAGGCACCGGGTCTGTTCATTTACCATTGCGCGGCGGGATCGATCGTCGACCACATCGCCAACGGCATGTACGGCCTGATCCTGGTGGAGCCGGAAGGCGGCCTGGCGCCGGTGGACCGCGAGTTTTATGTGATGGAAAGTGAGTTTTTCACCGGCGAGCCGGATGAAAACGGCGTGGCCGCATTTGATATCACTAAAGGGTTGGAGGAGCATCCGACCTATGTGGTGTTCAACGGTCGTGAGGGCGGCTTGATGGGTCCCAATGTCTTGAAAGCCAAAGTGGGTGAGACGGTACGCATGTACTTCGGCAACATCGGTCCCAACGGTATATCCTCATTCCATATTATCGGAGAGATTTTCGACACGGTATATACGGAAGGCGGCCTCGGTGGCACGGTGAACACCGGAGTCCAGACCACGCTGGTGCCTTCGGCGGGGGCGACCATTGTCGAGTTCAAGGTGGCCGTGCCGGGTGCTTACACGCTGGTGGATCACAGCATCTTCCGTGTGGCCAAGGGCGCTATCGGCCAGCTGGTGGTGGAAGGACCGGAAAACCCCGGAGTGTTCCGGTCGGGGAAATAACTGAGGGTCGTTGCTCCCCGGCCCGTTCACTCTCCTCAGAGCCTCCTGTGGACGTCATAACGTCCACAGGGGGTTTTCTTGTGCGGTCGGCTTTAGAGTTTAAACTCTTTGATTTTGCGCCAGAGGGTGATGCGGTGGACGTTGAGGCGTTCGGCGGCGCGGGTTTGGTTTTGATCGCATAACTCTAAGGCCTCCTGCACGATTTTCCGGGTCAGCCATTTGCGTTTTCTTTTGAATCTTACGCTATTGCCGTTGTTTTTCAGGTAAGCCGGCAGGTCGCGCATTTCGATCGCCGGGCCGAGGGATTTGATGCAGGCGTGCTCGATGGCATTTTCAAGTTCACGCACGTTGCCGGGCCAGGAATGGTCCATCAGTTTTCCGAGTGCTTCATCGGACAGGCCGGTGATGCGCTTCTTGTGTTTCGATTTCCACCGCTCGATAAACCGGTCGGCCAGTGGCGGGATGTCCTCACTGCGTTCGCGCAGGGGCGGCATGTGAATGGGGAAGACGTTCAGACGGTAATAGAGGTCCTCCCGGAACCGGCCGACGTCGACTTCACCCTTGAGGTTCTTGTTGGTGGCGGCGATGATGCGGATATCGACTTTACGGGTGCGATTTTCGCCGACCCGTTCGATTTCCTTCTCCTGCAGGACACGCAAAAGCTTGACCTGGATGTTGGGGCTCATATCGCCGACTTCATCGAGAAAGATGGTGCCCTGGTTGGCTTCCTCGAAACGGCCTATGCGTTCCTGGAGCGCTCCGGTAAACGCGCCTTTGATGTGTCCGAACAGCTCGCTTTCCAGCAGGCTGTCGGAAAAGGAGGAGCAGTTGACCTTGATCAGGTTTTCCCCGGCGCGCGGGCTTTCGTAATGAATGGCGCTCGCCACCAGTTCTTTCCCGGTGCCGCTTTCGCCGTCGATGAAAACGGTGGAATCGTAGTGGGCTACATTCTGGATGGTCCCGAACACCTCTTTCATCTGCGGACTTTTGCCTACCATGTGGCGAAACGAATGCGTTTCCTGCAGTTCCTTTTTCAGGCGGGTGACTTCGGTGACGTCGGTCAGCGACACCAGCACTTCGGTGTTGCCCTGGGGGTCCTTGCGAAGCAGCCCGGCGTGAAAATCTCCGATGCGCCGGGCACCATCCTTGCGGACGAAGGGAGAGTTGAAATTGATCTTGTCGTTTTTAGCGTCCCGGACCGTCATGCATAAGTCGCAATTGTTCAGACACAGGCTTTTATCGAACAGGGTGGTACATCGTTTTCCAAGGACGTCCTTGCTGAGGTGGCCGGTGATCTTCTCCGCCGCAGCATTGAAATACTTGATCTCCATGTTCTGATCGTAGACAAAAACCGCCTCATTGAGGGTGTTGAAGACCGTATCGAGATAGTTTTCGTGCTTTGAGGGCATAAGGTTTGGATATATAAAATTGGAAGAGGTTAGGTTTCACGGCGAATCATACTCAGGAATATTGATTGTTGCAATAATTTTTTGCAACAACCGTCTGAAAGATGTAATTGGGCTGGGGTGAGAAGAGTATATTTTTCCGGGAACCGGGATTGAGTCGAAACGAGAAGGAGGTCGGCCAAAACAGTCCCGTATCTGCCCTGTTATCACACCCTGCCCCGGCGGTCCGGAAGCGGCGGTAATTCTCGGCACGAACCCCTTTGGTAGTGGGACGAATGCCCGACGCATGATGTCCCGGTTTTCATCAGTGCCATTTATGTCTCTATTTTAAAGTCCCCCCAAAAGGGCATCAAAAAAACATTACATCTCTAGACCAATAAAATCAATCAGTAAGCTCAAGTGTATAGAAAAGTGTCTTTATTCCGATCAATTATGTGTGAAATTTTGTTGATTTACCTTCTTTTTCCATGTTAAATTACTAATACGCCAATTGATTTTCCTTAATGTTTATTTTGATTTAGAAGGATATGCGCTGTTACGACCTTATATTTTCTCCGTGTGGCATGGAGAGTGCAAGAGATTAAGGATCTAGCAGTGAGGAGGAAGGATTTCATGAGAAGTAACCGAAAATTTTATTTGATGAGCGTTGTGTTTTCTATTCTGCTGATCGCACCTCCCCTGGCGTTATCCAAAAATGCGATAACGTCCAAAGCGGACCCCTCCCAGAAAAAAATTTCCAAATCCGAGACGATTAAAGTAGCAGCGGTGGGCACAACGGGTTTCGGGTTTTCCGAAGCCGCGACCGATTTGAAAATGACAGTGGATCAGGTTCTTGAAATTGTGACTGACGAGAATATGAAGAAGGATGTTCAGTCACGCCGGCTGGCTCTCCGTAAAGTGATCGGGCAACGGTTCGATTTTCGGCAGATGGCCATGCATACTCTGGATAATGTTTGGAGCCGCCGGTCCCGGAAAGAGCAGACTCAGTTCACCCATTTGTTCAAAAAGCTCCTGGAAAAATCGTATATGCACATGATCGAAAATTTCCAGGGCGGCCAGGTGCATTTCCTGAGCGAGCGGGTGAAAGGGGACTACGCTTTTATCAAGACCAATATTGTGAGCACGGACCGGACGATTGCCATCTATTACAAGTTGAAACGGGTCGGCAAAGAGTGGCGGGTGTATGATTTTCTGGTGCAGGGAGTCAGCATGGTCCGCAACTACCGTTTCCAGTTTACGAAAGTGATCCGGCAGGAGTCATTTAAAGGACTGTTAAAACGTCTTGAAGAACAAACCGCCTGATCCCCCCTCGACAGGCGGTTTTAGAAGAAACCCGGGAGCTCAGGCTCCCGGGTTTTTTTGTTTCTAACGCACGGGCAGTGTGACGACGATCCCGCCCATGACATCCAGCAATTTAAAATCCCGTTTGGGACTTTTCGGATGTGCGTTATGGCATTCGATGCAAGCCGGGGCGACCGCCAGATCCGGGTAGATCGATTGAAAAAACTGTTTGCGTCCTATTTTGACCCGGCCGCTATAGGGCCGAATGGGATGGTAGTCGACCGTTTCCAGCCCCACCTGTTCAAACTCATTCCCCGGGCTATTTTTCATATTGATGGGCCACAGGCTGATCAGTTGAAAGTCGAGGCCCAGGCCTTTTCTCCGGATCAGCCGGCTGGTATTCATCAAAAACTGCGCCGGGAGCATCAGGCTCTGGTCTTGTTCCCAATTTTCGCTGGAGGACATCACCCCCCTGCTTTCCAGGCGATCCACTACATGTTTGGCGTAGACGGCCCGGTTCGATTCCAGGATGGAATGGACATAGTCCGCCACCACTTCCGGAGGAAACAGAAATTGGTCGCTCGGTTTTTTGTTGAATCGCCTGCCCAGGGGAAGATCAATCACGATACCGCCCATGACGTCTCCGACTTTGAAATCGGTCTTGGGACTTTTCGGGTGATGGTTGTGGCAGAAGACGCAGGATTCGGCCACGGCTTTGTCCGGGTAGATGGCTTCGTAAAACCAGAGACCGTTTTTCTGGACGACCCAGGTAAAGGGCTCCCCGGGTTGTTGCGCCACCTGATTCAAACCGCGTTGCTCCGTTTGGGAGGGTGGAGCATTTTGGGGATTAATGGGCCACAGGCTCATCAAACGGTATCGCATTCCGATCCCACGCTGATTTGACATGCGGGAGGACATCATCAAAAATTGCGCCGGCAGGGGAAGGGTGTTTTCCTGTTTCCAATTCTCGGTGGTTTTAAGGGAATGGGATTTTCCGAGACGGTCCACAATAGCTTGGGAGTAAGTGGTGCGGCCGGCTTCAATCACACCGTGGACAAGATCAGCCGCTGACCGGGCAGAAATGCCGTTGCGGTTCTCGGAGTGGTCGGATTGTACTAGTGATGGGTGGAACAAGAGGAGCGAGGTGAAGGCACAAACGAGTGGCATCTTGAAAATCAACCGGTACATGGGTAACCCCCTTTCCGGTATGACCGCCTGACAGGGCCAGGAGAAATGGACCTCCGCGGTCGATGGTTTTCAACTGGGAACACAAAGCCGGGTGTCCCTGTGCACGCCCTGTCCGGGCAGGGGTACCCCGTGGGTTCACAACCTATGGAAAAAATATAGGCCCTTTTTGCAGAAATTCAATGGAAGAAGGGAATAAACAGGGCGGGGGGAGGTGTTCTCTTAAAAACGGAAGCGGGCTCCGAACAGGACATCGTGGCTGGTGTATTCCGTTTCAAAAAATCCTGCAGGCGCCAGGACAAAATCCGGGTCGGTGGTGGTGAAATATCGGTATCCGAGCGTTAAAGTGATTTTGGGGTTGATCTCATAACCGAGACCGGCCATGAGTTGAAAAGCGCCGACCAGATCCGAGTCGTTAGAATCAAAAAAATCCTCGCTGGCGCCGGCAATACCGAATCCTATACCTGCCCCCACATAAGGGCTCAGAGGGGTCGTGGTGGGGATATCGAAATAGGCGTTGCCCATGAGGCTGAGCACGGAAAAGTTGTAGTCGACAAATGTGGTCGTTCGATCGGCTGAATTTAAATGAAATCCGGCTTCGGCTTCGAGCCTGAAATACTCCAGCAACGTGATGCCGATGGCTCCATTGAAGACAATAGCAGGGTCGTTTTCAAATTTTCCTGACAAACCGGTCACTTCGGCATCCGGTAGAATCCCGAATCCAAAATTTCCCGACAGGTACAAATTGTAAGGACGATCCTGCGCCTTTTGAGGTTGATCCTGCGCCCAGGTCTGAGACGCAAAAAGAAATACCAGAACCCCGATCACCAGCTCAAAATTACGTTTCATGGGTCCTCAAAACCGGAAACGGGCGCCGAACAGGAAATCGTGACTGGTGAATTCGGTTTCAAACGGTCCGGCGAAGGCGACAAAGAAATTGGGATCGGTGGTGGTGAAATAACGGTACCCGAAAGTAAGGGTTGCCCTGGGGCTGATGTCAAAACCGATGCCGGCCATCAGTTGAAACGCACCGACCAGATCTGAATCCGTTGAGGTGATTCCGCCAACGTCCTCTTCTACTCCCGCCACCGCAAATCCCACTCCCGCTCCAAAGTAAGGCCTTAAAGGAGAATTGGTGGGGATATCAAAATAACCGTTGCCCATAAAGCTGACCATCGAAAATGTGAACTCGTTGGTAAAGGGCAAAAGGTCTGCGGTGTTAAGGTGGTATCCGATTTCTCCCTCAACCCGGATCATGGGGTTCAGTTCCACACCAATCGCGCCATTGATCACAAAGGCGGGATCGTTTTGTATGTCCACCGTCGCGCCGCTGAGGTTGGCGTCCGGGCGTACTCCGAATCCGATATTTCCGGAAAGATACATGGCTTGAGGACGAACCTGCGCCCAGACCTGTGCCGCAGTCAGAAGTACCAGTACCCCGATAACCAATCCAAAAATTCGTTTCATATCCCCTCCCAAAGTTAGACCATTTTGAAATTGTGTGGAGAATAGCAAATGGCTGGGAACGCCGCAACCGAATTTAAAATCACGTTCCACTGGAAATATTTAAAGAACCCTTAATCAAAGAGTTTGATGGAAAAGGCGGTGACGTCTGGTGGGAATGGCACTTAAAGGTTGAATATATACCTCATTTTCAGGATGAGTTCGTGATTTGCCAGTTCCATTCGGGTCCGGTGCCCCGTGGGCAATACAAATTCAGGATTGGCCGCGTCGAAGAATCGGTACCCCAGGCTGAAGTTCACTTTTGGGTTGTAGTCCCATCCAACACCAGCCTCAATCTGGTAAGCAAATACGGTTTCATTGGCGTCGATCACCTGGTTCAGCGAGATCGTTTCCAGTTGTGCGGTCGCCACCCCGAAGCCGCCCCCAAAGTAAAGACTCAATGGTGTTTTAGAGGGTAAAGTGTAAAACCCATTGAGCATCATGGAGGATGTCACGGCTTGAGGGTCTTTCCCGCCGCCGGTACGCAGTCGATTTTCGTGATAGGAGAGCTCTCCTTCAAGCCGAAGGTTGTTTCCGAAATCGTAGCCGAGAAATCCACCGAACGTGTACCCCGGACTGAATTCCATTACCGTGGATCCCAGGGTCGGACTCGTAAGGATAGTATCCGACCGAAGCGACAGGCCGGCAATGCCGCCGATATAGATACCGCTGCCTTCTGCGCAAACATTTGATGTGAGGGTCAGGAGCAGTCCCAGGGTGATCATAAAAACCCGCAGGCGAGGCATGTGTATCTCCAATTGATGAACGGTGGACTCAGGTTTGCGAATATATATTTACGACCACAGGTTGTCAATAAAAGGTCGTAATTCCCGCCGACACCTGACACAGTTTTTCAAGGGCCGGGGATTCTTATTTGCCGGATCAGGGATTGGATATGATGTTGCTCACTGGACGAGCAGGGTCGGTTGCCAAATCGGTTTCGTTCGTAGAATTGTGTGATTGACTCCACAGCTTCCCGTTGTTCCGGAGGCAGGCCGGTCAGTGTATTCAGAAACTCAAGGTGTGTTGAATGATCAGGTTTGAAGATTCCCTGGGACTCCAGGCGCTTCAGCATTTGACGGTACATTTGAACCGCAAAGGGCCATCGGGGTGCCCACGGAGTTATCCGCCATTGATATTTTTTGGACCCAAACCGCCATCCCAGAAATCCTGCCACGATTAAAAGCAGCACCCAGGGGTGGTTTTGGAGGGTGCTCAGCATTTCCTTAAAACTGGGGGCCTTCCAGTTTTTCCACCGGTCTTTGAAGTTCTGGGTTTCCTGGCCGAAATAATCCACCAGTTGCATCTGGTCCTGCATGGAATATCGAATGACGTATCGTTGCCAGTACAGACGCATGAGATCAAGCCTGCGGGCCAGCATATTGGGAGAATGGGAGACGGCGGTGGGATCGGGAGGCGTGGGATCGTAGACTTGCCAGCCCAGGCCCGGAATATACGCTTCCACCCAGGAGTGGGCATGGGTCTGGCGGACCACCATGTATTGGCCCAGTTCGTTCCATTCCGTTCCGGCAAAACCGTTGATGATCCGTGACGGTATCCCGTTCAGACGCAAGAGGACGGCCATGGCGGAGGCGAAATATTCGCAGTGGCCTTCTTTGCGCTCGAATAAAAATTCATCCAGCGCGGATTCATGGGTTTTACGTTTCATATCCAGGGAATAACCGTAATTTCTTTTCAAATACTTGAGAATCTTGTGCGCCTTGACCGTTTCAGGGTCGCCCGCATTCACCAAATTTCGGGCCAGTTTGAGAGTCCTGGGGCTGGTCTTCGGCAATTGCAAAAACCGGTCCGGATAGATATTGCGTATATTGAAGTGGGTGGGATGGGGATAGTTGGTTATGGGATTCCCAATATCGGCGATGGTGGTGTAGCGTCGGGGTCCGGTGTGTTTGTCCAGGGACTTCAGGGAATACCCCTGATCCATTTGAAGCTTCCTGAAGGTCCCCTCAATTTCTAGGGGAATTCCGTATGTGAATACCACCGGTGAATTGAACGATTCCATATAAATATCCTGGATGACCATTTCCCGGGGCGCCGGTACCGTGAACAACTGCGCCCCACGGTCACGAATGTTTAAAGCCTGCCAGGCCGGGGGCATGGTGGAGAACCAGGTTTTGCCGTCATAGTGATCCAGATTCACGCCTCGCCAGAGGACTTTATAAGGAGGGCGGTACACCTGGCCGTTTTTGCGAAACTCCACCCGCATGACGACACTGTCGTTCTGTTTGATGCGGCCCACCTCTCCCAGTTCCACCTGGTTGGAAAAACCGCTGACCGGCCCGCCTCCGGAGTCCAGCGCCAGAAACCCCAGCCCCAACCTTGGAAAACTGACGAAGATAACCGCTGTCAGCAGAAAACTGGCCAGGATCATGGTTGCGGACAAGGCAAATAAGGAAAAACCGGTGGCTTCGTGTTCCCCGGTATGGCGAAATTCCGATGGCGGGCAATGGGTTCCCACCCGCTCCACCATCATGTTGTAAAACATCAAACACCAGCACAACACGAGATAAAATGACAGGAACAGCAGGCCGAAAACCATGTCTTGAATGAATAGGGCCCCAATCAACAGGCATACGATGGAGATCAAATAACCGTAAAGATAATCATTGAGTTCGGATTTGAACACGAAACGGGTGAGCAGGATGAAAATCAGAAACCAGACCGTGAGGTCCAGGATCGGGGGCTTCCATACTAAATAAATCAGTGGAACAAGGACCAGCCCGGTCACCCAGATGGAAAAGCGGATCGGGGGGTGGATCGGAATTTTCTGATAGGTTTCCAGAGTGAAACACACCATCAGGGCCGTCAAAAACAGGATGCCAGCCGCCAGGGGAATCACCGCTCCGAAAATCAGACAGGCCAGCCCCAATGCAGCCAGCAGGTAGCTGAAACCGACAAAACAGGAGCGCAGCCGGGGACCACGATTTCGCATGTCAATTGACAACAAAGTTTTCATTCCTTTACAATGGCCCCACTACAGACCCTCGATAGCCTGGTGATCGGTATTGGGACCGTTGGGGGTTAATGAATAGTTTAAATCATTTTTTCGGGGGTTCCATGCGAAAGATCATTATATTGCTTTGGGTTGCGTTGCTGGCAGGAGGTGCGGGTTCGGCGCTGGCGGAGGACATTGCCGTTATTGAAACCAAGTTCGGCAATATCGAATTGGAATTTTTCGAGGACAAGGCCCCCGGTCACGTCAAAAATTTCAAGACTCTCGCTAAGACGGGGTTTTACAATGGGACTCTCTTTCATCGGGTGATCCCCGGGTTCATGATTCAGGGCGGCGACCCCTTTTCCAAAAAGCCGGATCGTTCCATGCACGGCATGGGCGGGCCCGGTTATAACATCAAGGCTGAGTTCAATGGTACCAAGCATGACCGTGGAATTTTGTCCATGGCCCGCTCCCAGGATCCGGATAGCGCAGGATCACAGTTCTTCATCGTGGTCAAAGATGCTCATTTTCTCGACGGAAAATACACTGTATTCGGCAGAGTGACCCAAGGGATGGACGTGGCGGATAAAATCGTGAACGTTTCGCGGGACGCAAGGGACAATCCCCTCGAATCCATCAGTATGAAAATTATCATTAAATCCAAAGAATAATTCTTAAGCCAAAGGAGCTTTTTATGGGTAAGGAAGTCGCAGTAATCGAAACCACACACGGGAATATTAAAGTGGAATTTTTTGAAGACAAAGCTCCGGGACACGTCAAAAATTTCAAGGAACTGGCCGGTAAGAATTTTTATGACGGCACCACGTTTCACCGGGTGATTCCCGGTTTTATGATCCAGGGGGGAGACCCCAATTCGAAATCCGACAATCGTTCCAGCCACGGCACAGGCGGCCCGGGATACAGCATCGACGCCGAATTCAACGACGTCAAGCACGAGCGCGGCGTGCTCTCCATGGCGCGATCTCAAGATCCCAACAGCGCGGGATCGCAGTTTTTCATCTGCGTCAAGGATTCGTTCTTTCTGGATGGCCAGTACACGGCGTTCGGCAAGGTCACCGAGGGTATGGACGTGGCGGATAAGATCGTCAATGAATCCCGCGACTCCAACGACAATCCGGATCAGCGGATGGAAATGAAATCCGTTGCCATTGTTGAGGAATAGTATTTTCGTTAGAACCCCGTTCAGGAAGAAACCATGGAAAACGAATTAATCGTAAATGTGTATAAATTTATGGGGAACGATATGCTCTCGGGCCGTACCTCGGAGGATGGCTCGCCTTCGGCCGAGTCTCTCAGAAAACATATCCTGGGCAATTGGGATCGGTACGAGCGGATTTCCATATCGCTGGATAATGTGGTGCAGATGACCCGCCCTTTCATGGACGAGGCTTTTGCCAAACTGCTCGAAGAACGCTCTCTGGATGAGTTCAATCAAAAAATACACTTGCCCGACGCCAAGGAAAACGTTGTTAAGGATCTAAACAACGCGTTTAAAATACGCCAGAAAATAATACAGTCGCAAAAAGAGAGAGAAGGAGCAGGAGACGAGCTCGGGCTTTGAGGAATGAGGTTCTGCCATCGGTGTCATGGTGAGCCCTTCGACAGGGTCAGGTGACACGGTGACGCAACAGTCACGGGTAGGCGGGTATCCCTATTTTATTTTTGTTTCTATCACGGCCTTGATGACGGCTTCGGTAAACTCTTCGACCGCCTCGGCCCCGACCGCGGTGATGATCCGGTCGTGAACCACCATGTTTTCCTCCGCGATAATGGCGGCGGCTTTGTCCAGTTCCGGCAGGGTGTGCTTATCTTGTGGCGCCGCCACTTCAATATTTTCCAACAATCCCGCGATGCCCAATGCCGGAACACCTTGTCCGATGGCGGCGACCACCATGTCGCTTTTGAACCGGTCCAGTATCAGTAAACGTGACAGCTTGTCGGGCCACACATATTTTCGAGCCCCCCGCCCGCCGATGACCACCACACCGTGAAACACGCCGAGCACCTGGCGCGTTCCTTTGCCCCCGGTCACATAACTGTCTCCCGTAATGCCCTCGATGGCGTCCACGATCAGAAAATCCGGCATAACACGCCCGGACTTCATGCCTACGGCTTCCTTGAGTTTGGAGGATGCAATGCGTACATCCGCTCCCTCTTCACGGAATTTTTTTAAAGGAAACTCGAGCTCCTCCTCGTTGTAATAATCCTTCGGGATTATGATCAGTATATTTTTGCCTTCCAAACGTGCCATCGCTATATTTCTCCTGTTCCTCCCAATAGCTTGAGCTGGGCGGGTGTCCTGCCGGATTTAAAAGAAGGTTTGGATTATAGAGGAAAACCGCCATTAGTCCAATACCAGACGGTACAGGAAAAAATCCTGCCTTTGCTCCAGCAGTTGGCCGCGGTCTTTCAGAAAGCCTTCCAGAACGGTCTGGTGGTCCGGAGAAAATGTGGCTTCTTTCCCAAACACGTAATTCCGGTCAAACATCAGGTGGGTAACGCCCAGAGAGTGCAATTGCCGGCGGAGTCCGTCGGGAGAGGCGTCCCGGGCCAGCAGCGTTTGCAGGGTGTGCGCCTCAAACACGCTGTCACTGTGAAACGACCTCTCCGCCAGATAACCCAGATTGCGCATATAGACAAACAGCACCTTTGACCCCGGGTCCAGTCGGTTCATCGCCCGGTACATGGGATATCGGGGAACGTTCCGGGCCAGATACTGGTCGCGGGTTTCCTGGCCGATGACATATTTTCCCGGTGCTTTTTTCAGCCAGACATCCCAAATCAGATAAAGATTGAGTAACACCCCGCACGCCACCACGCCCAGCAGAATTTGACTCAGCCAGCGCGGCGGGGAACCGTTCCCGTCGGGCCGGGTCACCTTGTCCAGCCCGGCGACACTTAACAAGGTCAACATTGTAAAAGCAGGTACCAGAAACCGGACATATTGGAAGTAAACGAACCAGAAGATTATCAGCACGGCGAAACATACCCCGAGTGGAACCCATCGCGGCGGGCGGGGTTTCCACAGGCCGGCGATCAGCGCGGGAATCAGCATGAAAAACACGATGCCGATCTGGCCGTCAAAATAATAAGAATGCGGCTGGGCTTTGAAGGTGAGGTTGTAGGGCAATAACAGCAGGTCCCATAGGTCTCTTCCCATGCCGAAATTACTGACATAGCTGTTGAACATCAGCGCCCTGTTGGGATCCCAGTTGACACGGTCCTCCCCGCCCAGAAACTGCATCAACAGCGGCATAAAAGGATTGCCGGAGTATTGGTAATTGCGCAACCACCAGGGAGCCATGAACAAAAAGACGATGCCGGAGAAGATTGCGATATGCTTCAACACCCGTGCCGGGTTGTTGTCTTCTTTCCCTTCCACAGCGATGCCCAGTACAACCAGGGGGAGCACCATCAACCCGGTCAGTTTGGTAGACCAGGCCGCGCCCGCGAACAGGGCCATGTAGAAGAACCAGAAGCGAAGGCGGGTTTCCCGCCAGCGGTCCCAGGCATAAAAGGTAAAAAACATGAAGCCCGCCAGCGCCAGATCAATATACGCGGAAGCCGAAATCTCGAAAAAGGTAGGCGTGCTGAAAAACAATACCGGTACAAACCAGGCCAGGCGCGGGGAAAGGTATTGATGGCAATAAACCCCCAATCCCAGGAGAAGCAGAAAAGTCATTCCCAGTCCGCACAGCGCGGGGAGCGATTCCACCCCGAAGGTCATGGCAAACAGGTACACCATCTCGAACAACAGGGGAAAGAAGGAGTACATATTGTTGGGGAGATTGACGATGCCGTGGTGTTCCAGATAAGCCTTGGGAATGGCCAGATGGTACACCAGCGCATCGGTTTTCACCGGGGGGGCGAGCGCCAGGATCAGTGCCAGGATCACAAGAACCGTCAGGACATAAACATTGAATCCATGAAAAATACGGACCGGGCGCTCCCTGTTCCAAAAGTTTCCAAGAGCCGACCAAAATTTGGAAGCTTCCGGCCAGCCTTGCAGCCAGGTTTTGGCGGAAACCAGAAAAATGATTCCCACAATGATCCAGCCGGTAGCCGGATAAATGCCTCCGGCAAAAGCCAGCGCCAGGGTCAGTAACGCCACCCCCACCAGACCCAGAAGGGTATGAAACACCAGTCGCTCCAGGATATGGGAATAGACGGGTTTCCAGAAGGAAGCCAGGGTTTCGCCCGCCAGAAAAAACGTCAGAAAAATGATCGCGAAAAGGAGAAGGTCCATGGATTGGAAAAGAGGCTCTCGAAAAACGGTTGCCATCCCAAATCGGAGAAAACCACAGATAAATAACCTAAGCTCTTATTTTATATCTATTTACAGGATAACCTAAAATCCGGATAAGTAAATGGGACCGGGTGATACCGAAATTTTCCGGATCGTCTGCTGAGGGATTTTGGGTTGACACAGGTCTCAAATTTAATATAATTTAGCACTCATTTTTTGCCGGTAACTGGCGCGGTCTCTGGTTCCCATCTCCTATTTGCATCCGGCGGATAAATTCGATTTTTCCGGTTTTTAGTGTTTACCGTTTGGTTTGATATACCTTCATTCAATTTGAAAGGATTACACCGATGAAAAAATCTGTAATGTTTCTAATTTTCGCCGTTTTGACTTTGTTCATGGTCAACACTGCCTTTGCGGGTACCAAGTGTCCTCAGCCCCGCAAAACCAAAAAAGCTCCTTCTGGTATGTTTAAAAAGGATAAGACCGCCAGCGCCGATGCCGCCGCAGGCAAAAAAATCTATGACAAAACCGCCAAGCCGATGGCTTGCAAAATGTGTCATGGCGACAAAGGCGACGGTAACGGTAAACTGGGCGCGGCTTTGAAACCGAAGCCCCGCAACTTTACCTGTGCCAAAACCATGAAAGACATCCCCCCGGGTCAGATGTTTTATATCATCAAGAACGGCTCCAAGGGAACCGGAATGGTGGCACAGAAAACTCTTAAAGACAAAGATATCTGGAACGTCATCAAATACATCCGCACGGAATTGATGAAATAAATTTAAAGTTTTTAAAAAGGGCAAGGCGCTTGGGCGCTTTGCCCTTTTTTTATGTCTGTTTTCTGAAAATCCGGTATGGTAACGTTCCTCGAAACAAGTGGAGAGAACGATGCGGCAACCGAGTCCAACCCTAATATCGTTTTTGAAAGCCGGAACCTGGGTTCTGGTCCTGTCACTTGTTCATCCAGCCCTGGTATTCGCCGAAGACCGGCTGGGTACAGTGCAACACCCGATTCGCATGATGTTCGTGCCTTCCGGCGAAGCACAGACCATTCTGGAAGGCGGCGAGGAGATCGCCCGTCGCCTGCAGAAAATCACCGGCCTGCATTTCAAAACCTCGATCGCCTCCAGCTATGCCGCGGTGATCGAGGCCATGGGTGCCGGCAAAGTGGATATCGGATGGCTCGCCTCTTTTTCCTACGTGCTGGCGAAACAGAAATACGATGTCGATTTATTGCTGATCGTCGTTCGCTTTGGCAGTCCGTTTTATCGGGGACAGATTATCGTTCGTGCCGACAGTAACATCCACAGGTTGTCCGACTTGAAAGGAAAAAAATTCGCGTTCGTGGATCCCGCTTCCACCTCCGGCCACCTGTACCCGAAGTCCCTGCTGTTGTCGAAAGGACTGAATCCCGACCAGCTGTTTTCTCAGTCCCTGTTTGCCGGATCGCACAACGCGGTGATCCTGTCCGTCCTCAAAGGGGAGGTCGACGCCGGAGCGACGTATGATGATGCCCGCGCCACCGTCGCCAAAACGTATCCGGAAGTGTTCAGCAGGCTCCGCGTGATTGCCTACACCAAAGACATTCCCAACGACACGATATCTGCCAGAAAGGACCTCGCTCCGGCCCTCAGGCAGAAAATCAAAACCGGCCTGATGCAATTGGTGAAGACGCCGGAAGGCAGTCGTGTCTTCAAACGGCTGTACGGGGTCAGTGGGCTCATGGATTTCGACGCGTTTTTCGATCCGGTGCGCGAGGCGGGCCGCCTGCTCCACCTGGATTTGAAAAAAGCCAACCCCTAGAAAAGACTGTTATGTTGCGTCTCGAACAGGTAACCAAAATTTATGGCGATGGCACCCGCGCTCTGAATAATGTTTCGCTGAAATTTGAAGCTGGGGAGTTTGTGGTCATCCTCGGCAAAAGCGGCGCCGGTAAATCCACCCTCCTGCGATGCATCAACCGCCTTGTGGAACCGACTTCGGGCAAAATCTTTTTCGAAGATCAGGAAGTGACTGCAATGGACGGCAAACGTCTGCGGTCCCAACGCCAAAACATCGGGATGATTTTTCAGAACTACAACCTTGTGTCGCGGTTGTCGGTCCGGACCAATGTGTTGGCCGGAGCCCTGGGCCGAACGTCCGCCTGGTCGGCATTGATCAATTATTTTGCGCAAGACGAGATCGCCGCGGCACACCATCACCTGGAGCGCATGGAGATCGGCGAGAAGGCCGGGCAGCGGGCGGATCAATTGAGCGGCGGCCAGCAGCAGCGAGTGGGCATTGCCCGCGCCCTGATGCAGCAACCGAAAATTATTCTCGCCGACGAGCCGGTGGCCAGCCTCGACCCCGCCACCTCCCGCACCATCCTCGACATCCTGCGCCGCATCAACCGGGAAGACGGCGTGACCGTGCTGTGCAACCTGCACCTGCCGGAACTCGCGCGCGAATACGGCCTGCGCCTCATCGCCATGCACTCCGGAGAAATCGTCTACGACGGCCCACCCGAAGGACTCACCCCTGAAGTATCAGATCGGCTGTATAACACCCCTGCACCGTAATCCATTAAGGATATACAGGGATGTTTAGGTTGGCCGACCGCCGGCAGGCATTTTTTTAAATTGTTAAAATACAGTTACTTAGAGTGGTGCGGGCAGTTTTTTATATTCTTTTCTTTGCTCTGGAAAGTGTGGTACTTTGGGATCTTAGGCTTTAATTGACGTATTGGGGGGTGAATTTACTGGAGCATTGGGATGAAGGTACAGTCTGCCGGTTTCCTTGTGGGACTGGTTCTGATTCACATGATGGGGTTCAAAAGTCCGGCATACGCCCAGGGCCCCTTCTCTCCTTTACCCAAAAAGTCCGGTGAAGTGCAGATTCCCAAGGAACCGGGATGGGCGGACCCTTCCTACCGCGGATGGGAATTGATCAGTATTCCCGGCTTGATCGCCACCTATTACGATCTGAATTTGGATGGAAAGCTCGATTACCAGGTCATTCGCAAGATCATCCGGAAGGGATCCAGCGAAAAAATGTCCATCCAGGACGCGATCCAGAGTGCGAGAATCGACCATCTGACGGTATACGTTTCCAAACCGGTGATTTATTTCACCTCAAAGTATCCCCTGTTTTACTGTATGGGGGTCGACTACCGCCGCAATTGCACGAATATATGGATCGATGTTGCTGAAGATGGTTTGAATGGTAATGAAACCTTATACACCTTATCGAAACCCCAAATACAGGTCCGTTAGAAGTCTTTTTTTGCCGAGCCTTCTGGTCGCCGCCCTGGTTCTCGGGTTTATCGGACCGGATAGCGGTTGGCTGTATGCCCACACCGACGACCCCGAGGGTCATCAAGGTCACGGAACGCAGACCAGCAAAACCATCGGCGCAACCGTGTACAAGCACATGTGCACGTTCTGCCACGGCGAAGACGGCAACGGCGGCGGCAAGGCGATGGCCTACCTGTACCCTTGGCCGCGCGATTTCCGCAAAGGCGTATTCAAACACCGCTCCACCCCGTCCGGTTCCCTGCCGCTCGACTCCGATATCTTCAAAACCATCAGCAAGGGCATCAAGGGAACCGCCATGCCGGCCTGGGAATCGGCCCTGACCGACGACGAGACCTGGGCGGTCGTGGAATACCTCAAAAGTTTTTCGAGCCGGTTCAAAACGGAGAGACCCAAAAAGCCGATCGAACCCGGTCCCACACCTGCCACGACCCCCGACTCCATAAAAAGAGGCGAGCAGGTGTACCAGGAGATGCGATGTTCCCGCTGTCACGGCACCGACCTTAAAGGCGGCGGACCGATGGCCGACACCCTGTATGACATCTGGGATCACCGGGCCTTTGTCTACGATTTGACCAACCCCAACATCAATAAATTCGGCTATGAAAAACGGGATCTGTTTATGACCCTGACCACCGGCATCGACGGCACCCCCATGAAATCGTTCAGTCATTTGACCGATACCGAACGCTGGGACCTGGTGGCCTATGTCCGGTCCAAAATCCAGCTGGACACGCTCCAGAAGGCCGAGTTTGAAATCGATCTTTATTCCAAAAAAACTGATCAAAAGATTGTAGACGATCCGGAAAGCCCGCTCTGGAATGACGTACCCAGCCACGACGTGCAGTTGATCGCGCTGAATGCCCGCAAAAATCCCGTCAACCGGGTGCGGTTTCAGTCGGTCGTCAACGACAAGGAAATCGCCATCCGGGTGGTGTGGGACGATCCGGTCGCCAACCGGACCTCCAGCCGCCATCAGGATTTCAAAGACGCGGTGGCGCTGGAATTCGCCCTGGGTGACGTGCTGCTGCACACCCATGGTCACAACGAACCGTTCTTTGGAATGGGCAACCGGTCCAAGCCGGTCAACATCTGGCAATGGCGCGCCGACTGGCAATCGGAGATCGAAACCAAAGAGGAACTGGAATATGCGACCAAGGGCATGGATATGGACGTCATGATTTTCGGCGGCGAGGTGAACCCGGTCGAGTCCCTGAACCCCTTCCGCAATGTGCCCATCGAGGAATTGAACGCTGAAGGGTTCGGCACGCTGACCCCACAACCGAAAACCAAGCAGAATATTATCGGCCAGGGGATCTGGAAAGATGGCCAGTGGCACGTGGTTTTTCGTCGGTCTTTAAAGTCTCTCAACAAGTGGGACGTGAAGTTCAGAAAGAAACAGCCCATCCTGATCGCCTTTGCGGTGTGGGATGGAGCCTATCAGGACCGCAATGGTAGAAAGATGGTTTCCATGTGGCAAAGGTTGAATTTACCTTGATCGAAACCCCGGTATGGGATATTAATACAGTACATTGACAATTTTATATTCACCGGTATCCGGGGACTCGAGAGTTTTCGGCCGGTTGAGCCATTTATTAAGTTTTAAAAGAGGTGGGTTCGATGTCTGAAGACCAGGTCAAAAAAGAAGAAGAGCTCAAGGATGAGGCCACCGAAGTGGCCGAAGAAGGGCTCGAAGCGGTAGAAGAAGAGGAAATCGAAGAAGATGCCCTCACTGAAGAGGAAATGGATGAATTCGATGAGATCGAAGGTGAGGAAGATGAAGAGAAGGAAATCGGCGCCATTATGGTTATCGGCCAGGGCGACTTTTCCACCCGCGAAGCCAACCGCGGGGCCGACGATCCCGGCGACAACACTCTTTCCGAACCGCAATTCATCTGCCGCTATGGTGACATGCTGTTTGTGAGCGATTGGGGCAACCACCGGGTCCTGGTCTGGAACCAGTTTCCCGAAGAAAACGGCGAACCCGCCAGTATTGTACTGGGCCAGGAGGATTTCTCCGACTGTCTGGAAAACCGCGGTATCAGCACCACACTCGACGAAATGACTTCCGGCCTGGGTGATGAAAACCTGGAAGGTTTCACCATCAGTAAACCGGAAGAAGACACCATCTCGTCACCGGCGGGGGTTTCCGTCATTGACGGCAAACTCTACGTGTCCGACAGCGGCAACCATCGTGTCCTGCGCTGGAACGGCCTGCCCTCCGAGGATGGTGAAGTTCCGGGTCTCGTTCTGGGCCAGGACAATCTGGAATGCGGTGAAGCCAACCGGCGTGGGCTGGTTGGGTCGGGATCCCTGTTTTTCCCCTTCTCCATCCGTTCCGGCGACGACCAGCATGTCATCGTGGCGGACAAGGACAATCACCGGATTCTGATCTGGCAAAAAATTCCTTTCAATGATGGTTGGAACGCCGATGTCTGCCTGGGACAATTCGGCATGGACGAACGCGAGCCCAACCGCGGCGATTTCGACAATGTGACTCCGGAAACGTTGAGTTTTCCCACCTCCGCTTTCTACCATGCGGAAACCGGAAAAGTGTTTGTAGTGGACCAGGGCAACAACCGCGTCCTGATCTGGAATAAACTGCCCTCGAACAACGGCGTACCCGCGGACCTGGTGTTGGGTCAAAAGGATTTCTACAGCCGCGAGGTCAATTCCGGCATGGGCATGAAACGGTGCGATGCGGGCAGCATGTATTTCCCCACTGACGTGGTGTTCGGCCGCAAGGGACTGTTTGTGTCAGACTCCGGCAACAACCGGGTCCTGGTTTGGAAGGAACTGCCGACCGAGAACGGTCAGCCGGCGGACCTGGTGATCGGCCAGAACACTTTCTCCGGACACAAGTTCAACCGGGGCGGCGAGGCCTCTGAATGCTCCCTCAACGATCCTTACGGTATGTTTATCGACGAGGACCCGGAAGATGAAGAGGATATTGGAAAACTCTATATCTGTGACCGGGGAAATTCCCGGGTCGTGATCTGGGAAGAACTCCCGGATTTCAGCAAAGAGGGCAGTCAGGAAGAGATCGATCATCCGGCCATCGAGGATCCCGAACTGCTCATGGGCCACGATGACGATTTCATGGATGACGAGGAAGAAGACGAAGAGGCTCCCAAAGAACTGGCCTGACCGGCGAAGCGCCGGAGCAAATTTCTCCGGGACTGATTACTGATAGAATTTTATTATGGCGGGAACTCTGATGCTGATCAGGGTCCCGCCGTTTTTTATTTTAATGATCCGGTCGAAGTTTTTAAAATTGCAAGCGGAGGCACTCCGCCGGGTTAGACGCAATAGGGCGGGATGCCTTCTTCCACCCATTGTCCGGCGTTCTCGGTTTTCAGGTTAGCCTTGTTCTTATGAATCCCCGCCTCTATTTTTTGGCGCGATGCCTCGAATTTTTGTTCTATTTCCTGCGGCGAATCCTCAAACAAATTGCCGAACGTCGGCAGGCATTTTAAATTGCCGACGTCACAGCAGGGCGTCATGTTGCCGTTCTGCTGGACCGTCATGATTTCAATCGATCCCCGCGCCGCCACACATTCCAGCATGTAAGGATTTTTCGGAAAGGGATTGGACGTCATGGCGCGCCGCCCCGACTCATCCATCCCGAACGCCGGCAGTAAATTGATGCCGAAAATAAAATCCCCCGAGCGGGTGAACGATCCGGTATCTCCCATGTGCGTCGTGTAAATCGTCTCGTCGCAATCCGGGTTGTTCTCCGCCAGGTATTGGACCTTGCCGAGGTATTCGTTCAGTAGGGTGGCGATCTCCGGCACCTCCGGTTTCAGGTCACGGTAAAAATCCACCAGCAGACCCAACTGCATGGCGAGATCGGTCACCGATTCGAAAACGACGTTAACGAGTAGCTTGTTCTGCAGGGTCATCATCTCTCGGAGTAACGGTTTCTGCCGCTCGTGCCACACCGTCGGGTAGAGGGTGATGTCGATACGCCCGCCGAGTTGCATGATCTCTACCAGCTTCTGCCAGCGTTTGGTTTCTTCCGACTTGATGTCGAGGTTGGTGTGCAGGCAGACGTTGGGGGTGACGGTTTTGAAGATCTTGAAGATGTCGACGATGTCCGGATTCTGCGAGGCCTCGCCGCCGGTCAGGTTGATCTCGTGCTGGGCCAGGGTGTTCAGCACTTCCACCTGCTTGATTTTATCCGCCATCAATTGCGCCTGGGCGGGGGTCAGGTGCCAGTCGGACTTCGGCATCTGCATGAGCGGTTCGTAGACATGGCAGAAGGTGCACTCGTCCTTCAGGTAGCGACCGCAACTGACCTCGACAAAAATACTGAGCATAACAAAAACATCCCAAAAGAGTGATTACCCCACATCATACCCGTTCCCACCCCGCATTGGGAGTTTGAAACGATGAAATTTCGTGGGGACTAAGTGAAAAAGGCCAAAGGGAGGGGGCTGTTTACCGCAACGTCATGTGGCCGAAGGCGATGGGCTGGCTGGAGCGGTCGAACGCGGCTTTTAAATCGCGTTCGCCGTAGCCGAGTTTTTTGAGTCGACCGGATGATTCTTCGACTTCGCTTTCAGTGATGTAAGCCACGGTATCCGGCACACCGGTGGCGCTCAGGTTCCTGGCCAGTTCGGCGATCTGTTTTCTCTGTTTCTTGGGAGTGCCGGGCAGGGCGGGATAATCCATTGTGCTCTTGTAAGGACTGCGGTACGAGGCGTTCAACGCCTGCAGGGTTTGAAGCATCAGGAGGTCCGCGTCCCACGGTTCCATGCGCGAAATTTTAGGATGCACCTGCACCAGCTCCAGCGCGCTCAACACCTTCTCCGATACATGGCGCCCTACAAAATCGTGTTGATGCTCCCATTGAACGTTGGCGAATCCCAAGGACTGTGCCACCTCCGCGATCAACGGAAAATTCACCATCGAGGTGTACTGCCCGCCGTACAATTTGTAATAGGGGCGGCCCCGCCAGTTGAGTTCGTGATCCGACAGCATGCCGTAGTCGAACGAGGAGTACCCCAGATTTTTTTCGGCCAGCAGTTGCTTCGCCCGCTCGACGGTTTGCAACGCGCCGGTGTTGACAGGAATGGGAATTTCGTCCTCCAGCCGCTCCAGGTGTTTGAGGATGACTGCACCGTACGGCCAGTCCGAAATATCGGTACGCTGGAAACTGCGTTCCCACACGATCTGTTCCAGAAACGGAGGATGGTTTTTCAATGCGTCCAGATCTTTTTCGGTGAATTGTTCGATAAACGTTTCCATGGGAACGTTCGGGATGTTGGGCGGCAACAGCGGTTGCAGGTATTCCTCGTACAGCATGCCGTCGTTTTTGAGCAGAACGGATGTCGCGAGGTCGTCCCAGATTTCGTTGGAAATGATTTTATGCACCGAGCGCGGCTCGGAGTCGTCCTGCGCTTCCGCGTTCATCGGCTTCAAAAAATAACGGCCTTCGTGCTCCTGTAGATTCGGATTGGCGCGCACGCCGTTCAGAATTTCCTCGGAGTAGTCGCACAGCGTGTAGTGGATGCGCGGATAAACGGTTTGATCCGCATCATTGCCTTTTAGACGCGACAGGAAGCGCGCCGCCAGGTTGCCGTTGCCGACACCCCACTCCTGCACGGTGATTGAGCCATCGGCCGGACCCTGCTCCTGCACCTCTTTTAGGAACTCATCGGCCAGGGCATGGGCGAGGCGGAAATCGCGGCTGACGTAGGTTTGAAAGTGGTGGTGGATGGCGGGACCCTTGATCCCGTAGAAAATGGCGTTGACGTGCGTCTGCCACTCATCCGAGGGTTTGAAATCACCGAGGGGCAGCAGTTGTGGATCGGGCATGAGACCTTTACATCAAGTTATCATCCTTCGACAGGTTCAGGATGACGCCGGCTAGCGCCGGAGGCAATTTGCTGACAGTTACCTGCTGGCGATGATCCTTGGGCGCGTTTCCAATTGTAAAATTTGCTCCGGGCCTTGCCCGGCCAGCGGGGGCTAGCCCGCTATTCACTCGCGGTATCGCCGGAAGTGGACACGCCGCCGGGAATGCCTGAGAATTCCGTTTGGCTTCCGCCAGGTTTGGATTCCTTGGTCAGCATTTCATATTGCTGAAAGGCTTTGGTGCCGTCTTCCTGCCGTCCGATATCTTTATAGGAATGGTACAGATTCAGCCAGGCCTGAGCGTCGCCGGGATTGAGGGTGGTGGCTTTTTTGAATTCCTTGATGGCGCTTTCGACCCGTCCCAGAGTGCCGTACAGACTGCCCAGGTTGGTGTGCGGGAGTGAATACTCCGGATCCAGCTCGATGGCTTTCTGGAACGCCTGCACCGCTTCTTCCACCATGTTCTGGGCGGAGTAGATACTGCCCAGGTTGCAGTAGGCCTGCGGGTCCTTTTCGTCCAGTTCGATGACGCACAGGGCGCTGGTGAGCGATTCGTCGAAGTCGCCCATATGAAAATAAGCGTTGCTGAGGGCGGAGCGCAGTTCCTTGTTTTCCGGATCGAACATCAGCACTTTTTTCAATGTCCGGATTTCTTCCAGGTGATTTTTCTGCATGGTATACGCGGCCGCCAGGTTGGCGTAGGCGGTGGTATCCGACGGATCCAGCTCGACCACTTTTTTGAACTCCCGTTCGGCGGCCGGAAACGAGTCCTGCAGCATATACACCCCGCCGAGATTGAAATGAGTTTCCACATCGTCGGGGTCCAGCTCTATCGCGCGGTTGAGTTCCCGGATGGCTTCATCTTCCTGGTTGCTGAGTGCGAAACCGGTGCCGAGGACTTTACGGGCGCGGGCATGTTTGGGGTCTTTGCTGACCACCGTCCGGACCAGTTTGATGGCGTCCTCGTAGTTGCCCCCGTCGATGTAAAGGGTGCCCAGCTCCACCTGCTTGTCCAGGTTGTCGGGATCGGTCCGGAGCTCTTTTTTGATCTGCCGGGTTTTCTTCATGATGGCGGTTTCCAGCTTGATCTGTTCCGGGTCGCGCACCCCCAGCTCATCCCAGATTTCGGGATGGATTTTCATCGTGATCAAGTCCGATTGCTTTTTGCTTTCCTGTTTTTCCCGGAATTCCTGAGGGTTGAAATCCTCATTGACATCAATATCCGCCATAACTTCGGTCCTCTCAAATGCTCAAAAAATTAAATAAATTTGGATGATCTGATTCTAGGTTATCCATCGGCTGTGTGTCAAACGCTAATCCAAGGTTTCTCCAGACGGCAGGGGCGAGGTGGGCGTCGGAATCAGGCTCCCACCGTTTCGGTCACTGCCTCGTCCTGCGCCATTTTCAGCAGTTCCTCCCGTCCGAAACGGTCCAGGTAGAGCAGAAAATGCTCCCGCGACAGGTAATTCCAGATTTTGCGGGAGGGGAATTGCTCCTCCAGCACCTCGTCGAACCGTTCGTACACTTCCATCACTTCCTCGCGCGGCATGCCTTTTTGGATTTCGTAATCGAAAATGATCGCCATGTCGCGGTCCGGGTCGTGCAGGATGCGGTCGATCGAAAATTTTTGTGGATTGTGGAAGATGGCCGAGTCCTTTTCCAGCGTAAAGGTCGATTGCCCGACCGAATGGATGAACCCTCCACCCCGTTCCCCGTAATCGATGGTGAACTGGATGGTGTCTTCCGCTTCCTCCCGTTCCTCGGTGGGAAAACCGAAGAACAGGTACAAATGATTCCAGATCCCGGCGCGCGAACTGTTTTCGAGAACGGTTTTTTCCGTGGCCTGGTCGCAGCCCTTGTCGATGATCGACAGCACGCGGTCGTTGGCACTCTCCAGTCCGAAGAACAGCATGATAAATCCCGCCTCAAACATATCCTGGAACAGGTCCTCGCTTTCAACGGTGTCGGCCTCGAACTTGATCATGCCCAGCGCCTTCATGTCCACTTTGTGCTTGAGCAGGGAATAAGACATGCGCTTGAACGCGTTGGGCGAGATGGCTTCATCCGAGAAGGTGAAGTAGCGCGTGCCATACCGTTTGCCCAGGTAATCGAGATCGAGTGCCACGCGCTCCTCGTTTTCCTTGCGGTAATAGGAGTCGTAGATGTGGCTGTGAGTGCAGAAGGTGCACTTGCCCCAGTAACAGCCCCGGCTGGCCATGTAGGGCAGGACCGGGTAGGGCATCAGGTATTTTTCGAGCGGCAGTTGGTCGAACGTCGGCCGCACCAACTGGTCGTAAGGCAGAGACTCGGACTTGGGGTTGGTGATCACCTTGTCCTGATCGAGAAACGTCAGGTTCGGCACCTCACTTAACGAACCGCCGGCTTTGAGTTGTTCCACCAGCTTCAGCAGGGGATATTCGCCCTCGAACTGGATGATGCTGTGGAATATTTTTTCAAACAGCACCTGCTTGTTTTCCATGATCCCGGAATGCCGAGTGAACACACTGCCGCCGATGCAGATGTGCAGATGCGGATACTTGGCGCGGAGCAGGCGGGCCAGCGTCAACCCGGCAATCACCTGCCCGACGTGAATGATCGAGATGCCCACCAACCCATAGTTGTCCCAGGGCACCCGGGGCAGCATCTGGTTTTCAAACAAACTGAGGTACGGGTTGGTGACCGGGTCCGCCGTGGCCTGCAGTATCCCCTCCAGGTTTTCCTCCGGATTGCCCTGCATGAAAAACGACTCCAGGTCGACCTTGGTCGGGAAATGGGCGTAGGAGATCAGCTGCATGGCCACCTTCAGGGTGGTGTAGGCCCTCTTGTAAACCGGGAACTGGAAAAACATCTCCTCGTCCCTCAGTGCGTTTTTGGCATCTTCCACCCCGTCCAGGACGGATTCCAGGAAATCGGTGTCTCCCAGGATTTCCCGGTACACGCCTTTGATCTCATTTTCTTCCGGAGTGTAGGCGGGCTGGTTGAGGCGTGCTTTGATTTTTCCGAGGCATTCCTCCAGATAGTCGCGGTGGAGGAAGGTGTCGTAACTCTCGATATTGAAATCAAATTGATCCACCGCATGGCCGTGGTGCTGAAGAAAGGCGGTCAGCGTGGGCAGAGCCAGATAAGGCTGGCTGGGAAACCATTGCGGGGGAAATATCAAAGCTGTTTTCATGGCAGAACAATCGGCTCAATAGTTGGAATTTGTTGATGTTCATCATAGTTGAGGGGCCTCCTCCCTGTCAATCAGGGGTTTGGGTATTTGGGTTTTCCGCCTCCTGGTAGATGGCGTATAAGATCTTGAGGGTCAAGGGGTTTTACATGGAACCCCATTGTGAAAAACCTGTGAAACGGTGGGGCTTATTGTCTTGACACTCTTGACGGGAAACAGATATAATCCGACTGATTCCAAAAAAATCGTCTAAACCGTTAATTTTGAATATATTTTCGGAATACCTCCGGCGGACTATTGTTTTTTTGAAGGAGATAAGGCATTGAGTGAACAAGAGACCAAAACAGAAGAAGTAAAGGACGAGGCTGCGGAAGCCGAGGCCAATCAGCGTCAGGAAGATCCCATAGGCGACCTTTCCGAGCTGGAAAAAATAAAAAAAGAGCTGGAGGCCGAGAAAGCCAAAGCGGCCAAAGAGCTCAAAGAAGGTGAGGAAGAGGACGAGGATCTCCGCGAGGTCGATTATCTCCAGAAACTCATCACCCTGTCGGTGCAGTTCGATCATCATGTCGGCGTTTACCTGATGGCCGGTTACATTGATTGCGGTTTGAAATACAACCACATGCTGGCGGAAGCCTATCTCAAACATCTCGGCTCCATCCAGGGTTTCCTGCGTCTGTTGGAGAAAGTGGATGGCGTGACCCGCGAGACGGTCACCAAGGATTGTATTATCCGGGTCCGCAACGTGATTCAGGAAATTCACAAAAATCTCGTCAAGCCGGTGTACAAGGAAGTCAGCTTGATGAAGAAAAAACCCAATATGGAAAATCTGGACAACTTCAAACGCGAATGGAACGACCGTTTGAATGAACTGCAGGGCGCCTGTGACTTCGAGTACCAGATACTGGATGTGAAAAAATTTATGGTGGAATAAGGCCGCAATGGACGGTCTTGAAGGTTTTCCCCATGACGGGTGTGGCATATAAACACGGGCTCGTGATCGAGCCGCGAACACATACAATGCGGAAGCCTTCACCGGCTTCCGTTTTCGTTTAGAAGAGTCTTTAGCAATCAGGAAAACACCGCGCCGGTCATCGGCGGCGGTTACAGGAAAACGACCCAATGGCGAACGAGGCATTAGAACAGGATTCAGGAGAGCAGGAAGACTCCGAGGAGTCCGTCGGTACCGGCACCCTGGAGGTGATCGAGGAGGCGGAAGAGATTCTTCCCGAAGAGCAACCGAAATGGGCGGATGTCGACCACTCCAAATTGTATGTCTGGGTGGCGGATTCCGGCAATGACCGTATCCAGAAATTCGATGGGAACGGTAAATTTCTGTTCCAGTTTGGTAAAACCGCCGGCACCCGTCCCCCTTATCGCGAAGGCGAGTTTAAAGGACCCTTCGATGTGGCGGTAGATAAGGAAGGCAATGTCTGGGTGGCGGATACCGGATGCCACCGTATCCAGAAATTCGACTCGGAAGGCGATTTTATCCTTTCGGTGGGAACCGAGGGTTGGGGACAGGAAAAGTTTTACTGGCCGGAGGCCATCTTGGCCGAACCCGGTGGAACCATTCTGGTGGCCGATACCCACAACCATTCCTTGAAGCGCTACGACGACGACGGCGATTATCTGCTGGGGTTCGGTTTTCCAGGGGACTTCGACGGGTTCTGCAAATTTCCCTCGGGTATCGCGGTTGATCAGGAAGGCAATATTTACGTGGCCGACCGCGACAACCAGCGCATCCAGATTTTCAACGAAGATGGACAGTTTCAGTCCAAGTTCGGCGAGTACGGATTCGAGGAAGGGCGCTTTAATTTTCCCTGCGATATAACCGTGCGCAACGACGGCACCCTGCTGGTGGTGGAAAAAAGCCAGAACCGGATGCAATTGTTCGACCGCGAAGGAAACTTTATCCGGGTCGTGGGCGAATTCGGAAAACGCGACGGCCAGTTCAACTGTCCCATGGCCGTGGTGGAAGATCCGTACGGTTTTGTGTTTGTCGTCGACACACTGAACCACCGTATTCAAAAGTTCGATCCGGATTTGAATTTTGTCGCCAAATGGGGATCGGTGGGCAACGAAGAAAAACAGTTTCACAATCCTTCCGGGTTGTGCCTGTCCTGGGAACCGGATTGGGTTCCCATGGACGAGTAGCGAGAGGATACCTCCGATGACAAAGATCAATCCGTTTCGAGGGCAGACAGTACCCGTATTGGCAATCCTCTTTCTGGCGATCATGTTGGTGATGGTTCCTTCTGCAGGGTGGGCAGGCGAGCCGGATAACCCGGCGGCACAACAGGCCAGGGAAGACAAGAAGGATTATGAATTCGACGGGCAGATTTTGACGTTGACCGAGCCGAAAACAAAAGAACCGCCCACCTCTGATAATCCCCGTTACCAGGACAATAAAAACGGAACGGTGACCGATCTCGAGACAAAACTGGTCTGGGTTCAGATCGATTCGTATCAGACCCGTAAGCAGTGGATCAACTGGCACAAGGCTCAGGATTATATTCGCGAATTGAATGAAACCCAATTTGGGGGAGCGGGCAACTGGCGCCTGCCGACCCGTAAAGAGCTGGCCGCTCTCTTTGATGAGACGCAGTCGATTCCCTGGAACTATTACTGGACCAAAAACGAACTGCATATCGATCCCATATTCGGCAAGAGCCATTGCTGTTACTGGTCCAGCGAAGAGGCCAAGGGGGATATGGCCTGGGGGTTTAATTACATCCGGGGCAAGCCTTATTTGAGCATGAAGGGGGGCATCCAGCACTCACTCAGCGTGATACGCGCTGTCCGCGATAACAACGGTTCGGAATTGGCTAAAAAATGAGCCTTCGACCGATGGGGATTCTATAAACCATGAGCCCGGAAGACAAGGAAGAAAATACCGCGCCGGAACCTACGGCGGCTGAAGAAGAAATCGATCCCAACCTGCAGGAAACCGGGGAGGACGAAGAGGACGAGGCGACCCGCGACAAGCTTGAGAAGGAAGGCGGGGATCTGGCGGAGTTCGATCTGGAAGCGCAAATCGAGGAGTTTCGCGACGCTCTGGAGGAAGATCCGGACAACTGTGTTCATCATTACAATCTGGCCGAAGCTCTGGAAGAGTTGGGAGATCGGGAAGAAGCCAAGGCCGAATACGAACGTGCTCTCGAATGTGATACGGAACAGGACTTCCATGCTATTATCCACTACGGAATGGGCAATCTGATTTTTCATCAGCTGCTGTCCGGTATCCAATCCGTGGTGGTGAAGAGTTCTATCGGGTTGCATTCCGCCCACAAGCCGGGGGATTCCATCATCGAAGTTTTCGACGAAGATTACTCGGTTCCCATTCATCACTTCCAGAAAGCGATGGAGTTTCTGCCGCAGTTAAAAGCCGATGATGAACTGGTGGACTACATCGGCAAGGAAGCACCGGTTCAACTGGCCAATATATATTACAAATGGGGTTCGGACCTGATCGACAAATCCCGTCAGATCGCCAAGTATGGCAGTGAAATTCAGGATGTCCAAAAAGCCCTGAAGCTGATTAAAAAGACCCTGGAAATCGATCCCAATCATTCCCAGGCCAACTTGATGTCCAAGTACGCCAAGAAAATGCTGGCCGAAGGATGGAAGGCGTTTGACGAATACGGATTTGAAGCCAAGCACATCGAAGGCTTGGGATAAACGCAATTTAATTTTTATGAACGGAGAAGCAGGTCATTCATGGCAGATATAAAAAAACTGATTAAAACCCACTTGAGCAAAGATGGACAAGTGCTCAATCTGAAAGCAAAATATATTCGCGAAGTCGGCGCCAGGGAACTGTCTCAATGCGAAGAGTTGTCCGCCTTGCGTGCGTTGGACCTTTCGCAAAACGATATCGGAGATGAGGGAGTCAAGGCGGTTGCCGAGTCGCCGGTCTTTTCCAATTTGAGAACGTTGAACTTGAAGTCCAACCGGATCACCGATGTCGGCGCTGATTTTCTTGCCAATTCCACCACCTTGTCCAATCTGAAATCCATTCAATTGGTTGTCAACGATTTGACTGAAGAGGGGGAGCGGGCGCTGATGAACTCCACACACTTGATTAATTTGACTTCCCTCAAATTTCAGGTCTGAAAAGGGCTTTATGGGCGATCCGCACGTTTTCACGTAAGTAATTGTTATTAAAAGAAATATTAATCAAAGATTGTGGTAAAATTTATACCTTGACTTGGTAGGCGGGTTTTGATAGTTTTCCCTCCATATGAGACTAGTGGTGGGCTCTCACGAGGGGCTGGCCATGGAGCCATGTCTAACGTGCGGGTTTTGAAGGTTATTCAAAAGCGCTGTCCGCGTTGAAAAAGAGTTTTTGAGTCTTATCGACTTTTGTAAATATATAAAAAGTAGTGTTCTTAAAATACCACCAATTTGAAAGGGGGAGCACAATGGTAAGAAAATTAATTGCCGTCCTGTCCGTGGCTTTCGTTCTGCTGGCCTTCGCATCCTTGGCCGCAGCCAATGAAACCACTCTGAAGTCAGGGCAAAGCTCTGTATGTGAAAATGCTTCGTGGATCGCTTACAACACCAGCGAAACACAAGATACCAATCTGGTATTCAATGTGGGTCCCATTGCTTATGGCTGGGGAAAAGACGTAACCCGCACCATTCCCGCGGGCGGTTATCAAGCCAACGCTCTAGCCCGGAAGACCTCGTTCACCAACAAAGGTCCGGGAGAGGTTATCGTAAACTGTCAGCGTCAGCGCTATGACCGCCATGACTGGAAAATCGACGCGGGTTCCGGTAAAACGTATCAGTCCAACTACCATATGGACCACGTACAACCGGGCACGTACATCGAGCCGGGTCTGGGTCAGCCGGATGGTACCGAGCGCGGTATCGGCGCAGTTTCGGGTCACCGTTCTGAACTGAATCGCTAAGCTTCACTCTTACATTAGATTTATCAAAGCCGGAAGGTCTCGACCTTCCGGCTTTTTTTTTGAACCCAATGTTTCCTGGGGCTAATCTAATCTTCAAGTTGTTATTTGTGATAGGATTTTAAGAGGCCAATATGGAAGAACGATTTGTTGACAATGGCGACGGAACCGTGACCGACCACAAAGCCAAACTGATGTGGATGCAAGACGATTCCTATAACTTTTTTGGGAGATTTCTGGTTTATTCCGCCGCGAAAAAATTCATGGCCAAAATGAATGCAGAATCCTTCGCCGGGTACAGCGACTGGCGACTGCCCAGCAAGGAGGAGGCGCATTCCCTGTACTACCGGGAGAAGGAAAAATCGATCCAGGACAAGTATGAAATGGCTTTGTATATCGACCCGGCCTTTAGCGAGGGCTGTGGCTATGACACTTGGACCAGCAATTCCCGGGGAAAGATCACCGCATACGTGTTTTCCTTTGCCAGCGGAACTGGCGGCCATAAGGAGGTGGACGACACCCTGGATACCAGCGTTCGCCTGGTACGGGGAACCATGGACGAAGAGGCCAAAGCCGCCCTGGGGAAAATCCCGCCTAAACGAGGCATGATGATCAGCGATCAACGCTGATTTTAAAGGGTTTGTTAATATTGGGCGGCCAGGCAGTTTTCACCGGGTTAGGTATTGTATTATGGCTGGGCGGGTGATACTTTAACTGTAAACTTTCTTAAAATTTAGGGTGTTAGGGGGCCACCCTGCGAGGGGTAGGGCCGCTCTGAAAAATTCACAAGAACCCAAAACGAGAAGTTGGTTTTGGGTTTTGGCAATTGTATGGCAGATTGGGAAAAATTGTTTAAAGACAACGGTGACGGCACTGTAGCTCAAGTGGACGAGGATTTGATCTGGTCCAAAAAAGACTCCCGGCAGGAATTGGGCAAATGGCTCAATTGGGACGAGGCCAATGCCTACCGGGATGCCTGTAACGAACAGAGTTACCTGGGAACCACCGACTGGCGATTGCCCACAAAAAGCGAAATTCGGGGTCTGCTCAAGGCCAAGGAGGCCTATGAGGAGCTGTTCATGAACCTTCCCGCCAAAAAAAAACGTTCTGTATCCAATTACCAGGCGGGTGGGGAATGGAGTTACTGGACTTCGGAAACCCGGTATGATTCCTATGCCTGGAAATGCTATTTCCCCGTCATCAAAGAAGTATGCGTGGACCAGCAGGTCTCAACCACGGGAACCTCGGTCCGCCTGGTGAGGGATGCGTGACATCATGACCCTCCGTCTTAACAAGGTGGGCGACAAGGAGAACCATCGTGCCTGAAGAAGAAGTGAAGGACCCGTCGGAAGAAAAAGAACCCCCCGGTAAGGAAGCCAAAAAGACCCTGCCGCTCGATGACGATTTCGATGATGAAGAAGCCTTCGATGTCGACGAGTGGATCGGTGACGACGATTGGGAGGAGGTCGAGGAGGAGGAAGCAGAGGAAGAGCTGGATGTTCCTCAGTTTGTTGACAACGGCAACGAGACCATCAGCGATTCGAAATCCAATCTGATGTGGAAAAAAAGCGACTCCCAAGCCGAGTTTGGGTACGGCATCAACTGGTTTGAGGCCAACGATTATATTGAGGATCTGAACGAGAAAAAATTCGCCGGTTTCGACGATTGGCGGCTGTGCGGTTTTGAGGAGGCCAAATCGCTGTTCGCGTTTGCCGTGTCCAACCGGGACAAAGACGGTGCCGAATTGCATATCGATCCCCTGTTTGAGCCGGGCGGCGGACACAATACCTGGACCTACGAGGAAAAGCCGGACTATCAGCAATACGCCATGATGTTCAGCTACGTGACCGGTAACGAGAAATGGGAACACAAGGATAATGAATATTGCCATGTCCGGGCCGTCCGCGATGAACAGAAAGAGTCGTGGGAACCCGATTGGCGGACCGAGACCAAAAAGTTCGATGGTTAATATCGCTTGGGCCTGATGGGGGCCTGAAGAGAGGTGTTATTGTGAGCCATTACATGATATTTGGAAAAGACGATTGTCCTTACACCACCAAGGCCCGTCAGGATTATAAGAAACAGTGCAAACCTTTTATCTATGTCAATGTGGAAAACAATCCGCAGGGTCTTGAAAAAATGCTGGAATATTCCAACGGGGATTACGTGGTTCCGGTGATTGTGAACGTCGATGAAGATAACGTCGAAATCGGTTATACCGATTAAAGGGAGAAGTTACGCTATGGCAGACGAAGAAATCAAACCGGTCGTTCATGACGCGCAATCGGAAGAATTGGAAGTCGTTGAAGAAGGTCCCAAGCGGTTCGTGGAACACGGGCCGCTGGTCATCCAGGACACTCAAACGGGACTCTACTGGCTGAAAAAAGACTCCTGGCTGGACCGGGGCAAATATTTCAACTGGCACGAAGCCAAAGACTTCGCCGAAAAAAAGAATGTGCGTAAAATCGGCGGGTTTGCCGACTGGCGCTTGCCGACCAACGAAGAGGCGGCCACCCTGTACGATGAGGAATGGGAGAACACCGGTAAAACCGGCGAAACGCTTCATATCGATTCCCTGTTTCCCGAGGGTTCGTTCAAAATGCAATGGACCATGGCGGACACTTCCACCCGGCGGCCCCGGTTCGATTACACCCAGGGCCAGGTTGCCAGTGCCGATGAATACGCTTTCGGGTCCGTAAGAATCTGCCGGAAAGATCCGGTCAAAACCGTTGGCCGCAGAAGAAAATCTTGAGGAAACCACTATTATGAGCGGAACCAAAGTAAAGTCCAGGTTTGTGGATAACGGGGATGAAACCGTTACCGATACCCGGAAAAACCTGATGTGGGCCAAGGATGATACCTGGGTGAAGCTCGGTAAACTGGTGTCGTGGTGGCAGGGCCAGGAGTACATCAAAGAGCTGAACGAAAAAAAATTCGCCGGACACTCCGACTGGCGGTTTCCGAACGGGCAAGAGGCCCGCGAGTTGTATAACCCTGAATTCAGCAATACCGATATGGAAGGGTGCGAAACCCACATCGACCCGGTGTTTACCGCCGGGTGCGGGTACACGACCTGGACCACTGAAACCCGCGGCGCCAAGGCGGCGATGGGTTACGATTACCGTGCCGATTACGAATATTGGCTGGCCCGCGAAAACGAAGGATTCCCCAGCGGTATCCGCCCCGTCCGCACCATCACCGCCGCATCAAAACTGCCTCCGGAAGAACGCTATGTAGTGCACAATAACGGTACCGTCAGCGATCTGGAAACGGGATTGATGTGGAAACGGGACGATTCCTTCCTGGAACTGGATAAGTGGATCAGCTGGCAGGAGGCCAAGGTGTATGTCGGGGTCCTCAGCAAAGAGGAATTCGGCGGTCACTCCGACTGGCGATTACCCACACGCAAAGAGGCGCAATCCATCCACGATCCCAACAACCCCGTAATCGATACTTATGGCGACACCCTGTATCTGGTGCCGGTCTTTCCTCCCGGCGCGGGACAGACCACCTGGACCAAAACCCTGCATAAAACCGACGACACCATAGCGGTCCGGTTCAACTATTACAGCGGAGATTACAAGTTTCACAAAAAGGGACTGCGCAGCCATGGCACGCGCGCGGTTCGTACCCTGCGGCCGGAGGAAACAGAGTCATGAGTCCTTCCGAATCCACGCCCGCCCCAACCGCCGTTCAGGAACGGTTTGCCGATGCGGATGAGCATACGGTGATCGATCTGACGCGGAAGCTGGTTTGGCTCAAGCAGGATACGTACCAGATAACCGGCAAGTGGCTCAACTGGGTTCAATCCCGCGACTATGCGAAAGAGCTGAGCAAAACCCAATATGCGGGTTACAACGATTGGCGGCTTCCCACTCTGGAAGAGGCGAAAAGTTTATACGATAAAAAACAGATCAATAAGGACCATATGGGGCAAAAAGCGTATCTGCATCCTGTTTTCCCCGGTGGGTTCGGGTTTTTGTGTTGGACCAGCGACGTGCGGAATAAAATTCAGGCGGTTCGCTTTGGGTTTCGCAAGGGCGGAATGATGTACGACGATGTCTACCGGGTTTCGCGGGGATCCACCCGTCTGGTACGCGATATGAACAAGATTTGATCGGACGGATAAGCGCTATCGATGGGAAAACGGTTTAAAGATAACGGAGATGGAACCGTCACCGATTCGGAAGAAGGATTGATGTGGAAGCAAACCGACGGGTTCCAGGACGAGAGCATATTCCATACCTGGTACAAGGCCGAAGATTACATCCGGGAACTGAACAACAAGAAGTTTGCCGGGTATAACGACTGGCGCATGCCGAACCTGGAGGAAGCGGAAAGCCTGTTTCTCGATGAGACGTCCATTCGCGATTGCGACCGGTTTGAAATATTTATCGACAAGGCGTTCTCGCCGGGAGGGGGTTACACCACCTGGACCATCGACCTGAAACCCCACAATGGGGCGGTGATTTTTTATTACCGGTATGGCCACGCCAATGTCAATAACCGGGACGATCCCTCAAAGGATTCCATCCGGGCGGTGAGGACCGTCACGGAAGAAGAGTGAGCACAAGAATTAACGTTGTGAAGAAGGAGAAGCGTCATCGAAGCGTACAGTGTTGTCAATAATCAGGAAAGCCTGAACTCGGTCATGACCTACCGGTTTGAGGAAGAGGATTTCAGAAGTCTCTACATCCTGGAGGATTACTATTGCACCAACCCGTTTTGCGATTGCAATCATGTCACCATTTCCCTGTGTGACAAGGAAGACGACAATAACCGGTTTTCCTTCCTGTTGAATTTCAACAAAACACATGGAATTCTGCCCAATCATCCGGAATTGACCGAGTCCCAGAAATCCATCCTCAATGAATTCATGGAGGAAGTGACGGATGAAATGATCATCCTGTTCAAGCAGAGGTACATGGAGGCCAAAGCGTATGGGGAGAACAACCCCATGTCTTATCTCGTGTTCGAGCCGGGACGCTATGTCAACTATATGGAATTGTTTCCCCGGGAGAAACAACTGCTTGATTTTAAATTTAACGAGAGCAAGCATTTCGCCGAAGAGGCGTATGAGCTGGATCCTCGCAATGACAACAAAAGCGTTCAGCTGACGTTTTACAAATTTGATCCAGCCGAGGATCGTCCGCCTTCCATTTTTTCCTACAACTATTATTTTAATGAGAAACAACGGGAAGAAGAGGAAGCCAAGCTCGAACCGGCCAATCAAGAACTCCTGGTCGAGTTTATCGGTTTTATTCCCAATCTCAACGATATTCTGAAACAGCGTTACAAGGAAGCCAAGCAGATTGGCGAGGAATTGTTGAAGTCTTCACCCAAAATGGAGGTCACGCCTCATAAAGTTCAGCGCAATGAAACGTGTCCTTGCGGGTCCGGAAAAAAATTCAAAAAATGTTGTGGTTTGAAATTAAATTGATCGATATCAATTCAAAATAAAGGCAGGAAAGTTATGGGCAATCCAGAGAAGAAAGTCAAAAAAATTCAAGCCCGCCATATTCTGGTCGCGACCAAGGAATTGGCGGAAGAAATACAGAAGAAACTGGATGACGGTGCCGAGTTCGCCAAAATGGCCGAGGAGTACAGTGAATGTCCCTCCAAAAAACGCGGCGGCGATCTGGGCTGGTTCGGAAAGGGCGCCATGGTCCGCCCCTTTGAAGTAGCCGCGTTCAGCGCGCAGGAAGGAGATGTAGTCGGGCCTATCAAAACAGAGTTCGGCTGGCATTTGATCTACGTGTACGAAGTCAAGGACGATATCAATCCGGATGAGGGTCCGCCCACTGGCGACGAAGACGCGGACGATAAAACCCTGCTCCTGGTAGCCGAAAACTACGCCCACGAATTCATGATGCTCGGGTATTCCAGTAAAAAAGTGTTGAGCCTTTTTACCAGCGCCCATTTCAAGTCGGCTAATGCCGTCTATAACATTCTGGGTGAGGCCGCCATCAACGACGTTATCGCCAAAGTATTCGGACAGAAAATCGAAGCCAAGTCTGGAGAAGACAGCAAGTAAGTTTCTAAAGACCGGGGGTCAGTTGATCTTCAGGTCAGGCCTTTGACGGATCCAATAAAAAACCCGCTCTCTCAAGAGAGCGGGTTTTGTTTTTTGTGAAGCTTGTCAGAGAACGACCGAATGGACTTCGATCACGTTAGGCGTTTCCCGCAATTCCCGCAGGGTTTCGCTGGTCGGCGGTGAATCGATATTGATCACCGATACCGCATTCCCGGTTTTGTCCAGGCGGCCCAGATGGAACCCGGCGATATTGATGTTGTTCTTGCCGAGCACATTACCGAGTTTGCCGATGACTCCCGGAACATCCTTGTTGCTCAGGATCAGCATGTGCTTGGAGATCACCGCCTCGAAGCTGTATTCGTCGAATCTCACGATGCGCGGGTCGCCTTTGCCGAAGATACTGCCGGTAATATCACGGGCGCCCTGTTTGGTGGTCACCTGCACCTGGATGGTGCTGGTGTAATCCTTGATCTCATTGCTCTTCAACTCCTGCACCTCAATCCCCCGCTCCTTGGCGATGAACGGCGCGTTGACCATGTTGACCCCTTCCAGCGACCGCGTCAACAATCCCTTTAAAACGCAAATCGTGATGGGTTGGACGTTCAGGTTCGACACTTCACCATTGTACTGAACCTTGACTTGAGTGATGGGACCTTCGACCAGTTGTGAAGCCAGTTGGCCCAGATCCGACCCCAGATCCAGATACGGCTTGATCTGCTTCAGTGTCTCTTCGTCGATGGAAGGCATATTGACTGCGTTGCGGATACTCCCATACTTCAGAAAATCGATTATCTGATCGCAGATGGCAATGGCCACTTTGTCCTGAGCCTCGCCGGTCGACGCGCCCAGATGCGGGGTGCAGATGATTTCCGGAACATCCATGAGTGGACTGTCGGGATTGACCGGTTCTTTCGAGTACACGTCGAGAGCCGCCTGGGCCACTTTGCCGTCTTTGATGGCCTGGATGAGGGCCCCCTCGTCGATCAGTTCACCGCGGGCACAGTTGATGATGCGCACCCCCGGCTTGACGCTGTTCAGTTCCTCTTTGCCCAGGAGGGGTTTGTCGCCCACTTTCGGCGAATGCAGGCTGATGAAATCGGCGCGCTGGAGCAAATCCTTCAACTCGACAACCTCCACACCGATTTTTTCCGCCTGTTCCTTGGCCACAAACGGATCGTAAGCGATCACCTTCATGGCGAATCCCTTGGCCCGCTCGGCCACGACCGAGCCGATGCGGCCCAGACCGATGATGCCCATCGTCTTCCCATACAATTCGACCCCCATAAACGTTTTGGGAGACCATTTTCTATCCTGTTTAACAGAAGCGTTGGCCTGCGGAATGTTGCGGGACATGCTCAACATCAACGCCATGGCGTGTTCAGCAGTGGTGATCATGTTGCCGTCCGGCGCGTTCATGACGATGATGCCCTTTTTACCCGCCGCGTCGAGATCGATGTTGTCGACCCCCACTCCGGCGCGTCCCACGACCTTGAGGTTTTTCGCCGCGGCAATTACATCGGCGGTGACTTTGGTGGCGCTTCTCACGATCAATCCGTCGTATTCCGGGATGATCTTGATCAACTCTTCTTTCGCCAAGCCGGTATTGACGTCCACCTCAATACCGCTTTCCTTTTTCAAAATTTCCACACCCAGTTTGGACAGATTGTCACTGACCAGAATTTTCATTATTTCAAAACTCCAAAATTAAAATTAGTTATATGAGTACTTGAAAATTTGTCGTCCGTTGGCCGGCCGAAAACCTCATGGTTTTAATCTTCAGCTAATTTAAACTCCAATTGAATTCCTGCTTCCTCGGCAATCCCTTCGGCTATATCATAGAACTTTATTGCTTCCTGACTGAGAGGATACTGGCCGACAACACTTATCACAATCTTTTTTCCTTTTGTTTTAGGATATGTTTCCTCTAATTCGCCGCCCTCTACAAACCTCAAATATGCATTGATTTTATCTTGCAATAATAAAAGGTGCTCGCCCTCCTTTTCTTCCCATTCCAAGTGGTCCGAAATGGTTAAATGGACAGCGTCGGTGATTTTATCGATTGAAATAAAATCAATAACTTCAGTTTCTTCAACAGACATTAAATTTTCAATCTTAATTATTTCAGTATGCTTCGAGTAAAATTTCCTGCGCCGCCGCCACGCCCGTGCCCAGTTCCACGGCATGCCCGAATTTTTTGAGCGCCATTTCAATGGCTGAAATTGCGACGATGGTATCGAACGTATCCACGTAACCGAGATGCGCGATGCGGATGATTTTGCCTTTCCATTGGTCCTGCCCGCCGGCCAGGGTCACGCCGAAATCATCGCGCAGGCTTTTGACGATTTTGCCGCCGTCAATCCCGTCGGGAAGAAACACGCCGGTAAGGCTGTCGGCCGGGGCATCGGGGGCGACCATTTTCAAGCCCAGCGCTTGGGTCGCGGCGCGGGTGGCTCGTGCCAAACGGTTGTGTCGTTTGTGGACGTTCTCCAATCCTTCTTCCTTTAAACTTTTCAATACGGCGCGCAAGCCGATCACCAGAGAAACCGCCGGCGTGTAGGCCGAGGTCTGATTTCCCAGGTTTTTGCGCTCTTTCTTGAGATCGAAATAAAAATGCGGGCACTTGGACTGGTCAGCAAATTTCCAGGCCTTTTCACTCAACGCCACCAGCGCCAGTCCCGGCGGCAGTTCCAACGCTTTTTGGGAGCCGGTGACGATGGCGTCGATTCCCCATTCGTCCATCGGCAGGGGGAACACACCGACACCGGTAATGCCGTCGACCACCAGCAGGATGTCGTCGCGGTCGCGGGTCAGTTTGGACAACGCTTCGATCGGGTGGGCGACAGCGGTGGAGGTTTCACTGGCCTGCACCAAAATCCCCCGGATGTCCTTGTCTTTATCCAATACCGCTTTGACTTCTTTGGGGTCGACTGCCTGTCCCCATTCGACATTGATCCAGACCGGCTTGAGCCCGTACGATTCGCTGATCTTGCCCCAGCGTTCCCCGAATTTTCCGCCGTTGACGACCAGGACTTTATCGCCCGGTGAGAACAGGTTGGTGATACAGCTCTCCATGCCGCCGGTGCCGGTGGACGCGAGAATGATAACATCCTGTTTGGTTTGGAACAGGTACTTGGCGTCTTCCGCCGCCTCGCCGAAAATTTTGCTGAATTGCGGAGTGCGATGGTGCACCATCGGTGCGGCCATTTCCAGATTGACGGTTTCGGGGACCGGGGTCGGTCCCGGAGCCAGTAGATACGTTTTTTTCATTGGGTCAGATTCCTGCATTAATAAGGTTTATGAAGTCGCGGGACCTATCACCAGAGTCCCGGCAATTTTATCGTGCCAAGCTTGATTGTTTTTATCCACCAGAGCCCAATAAAAACCCAGGCCCAAGGGCAGAAGCGAAACGGGATAACCGATAAAAAATCGAACCGATGCGGCATCCCAATCCACAGGCGTTCCGTTCTCATTCACAACGTGCACGCTCATGATTTTTTTTCCCGGAGTTTGTCCGCAGGCGGCAGTAAATCCGACAAAATACATACTCCACAGCAAACCCAAAACCAGACTGTACAGAGCCACCAGCCAGGCGCCCTCCGGGCTGATTTTTCCCATGGCCATCCAGCGGATCAGAACCTTGGCCAGGTCCTGGTCCGTTTGATTGACCAGGGGAATCGTTGCCAACACCCCTACTATTTCCAAAAAAATGATATCCAGCAAAAACGCAATATAACGACGTCCGAAACGGGCTGGTGTCATTGGGGCTTAAGGGAAAAGGTGAATGGGAACCGCCGGGACAGAAAGCTCCCCAGTCTCCGAAAAAGGCAGACGGTGATCTCGACGTTTGCTCCCGAACAACCTGGAACCGCCAATTCCTGTTAGAGCCGGGTTCGCTTCCACCAATTTATAAATTAAAATCGGTTCAAAATCCAATATTTTCCCCTAAATGAAAAAAAAGAGCCTTTTTAGCACAAAATTGGGGAAAAACCAAGTTTCCTGGGGAATGGCTGGGGTTTGTGATCAATGAATCGGATTGTGGGCAGTTGAGAAAATCAAAAGGGAAGCTATATAGGGGGGGGTTACGGCTTCAAATCTTCATCTTCGGGTTCTTCGGGGGTTTCCATTTCCAATTCCAGCCCCTCGAAATCCATAGGGGTTGCCGGATCGCCGGTTTCCGTATCGGGTACCTCATAGGCCACGTCTTCCGGCTCGTCTAAGTCCACGCTGTCGAGGTCGAAATCTATCCCTCCATCATCTTCCATGGCGTCCATCAATTCAGGTTCTTCAGGAAGGTCTAAATCATCAGGAAGTTCGAGAGAAGGTTCCTCTTCAACGGCATCCATTTCTCCCATATCCAAGGTAGGATCCTCAGGCAGTTCCAGGGAAGGATCTTCAGAAAGTTCCAGAGAGGGTTGCTCATCACCCATATCCAAATCCAGGTCCTCTGACAGGACCACGGAAGGTTCTTCTTCCGGAGGTTCCATATCCGGTTCCAGGGAAATCTCAGGTTCGGAGGCCGTATCCGTACTGATTTCTTCCGTGTCCGGGGTCTCTTCGGCTGGGGTTTCATCAAAACCAAAGCCCAGACCTTCCACTTCATCGAACCCGCCGTCAAAATCCACGTTTATGTCGTCACCCGATCTTGCTTTAGGCTCAACGGTTTCGGTAGACACCGCCTCATCTTCATCGAGATCATCGGAAAGATTCAACTCAAAATCATCGGGTCCGGCATTTTCCATAATGTCGAGTCTGGGATCCCCCGTGGGTACGTCATCCATGCCTGAGGTATCAAATTCAAAATCACCAACACTTATAGACCCGGTGGTGTCACTTGGCCCGTAACCTTCGGCTTCTGCATCGCTCAGGTCGAGGACGTTTTCATCCACGCCATACTCGGTTGCACCGGTATCAAAGTCATCCGTGAAGTTGTAATCCTCAACCCCGGCGCCCGCCCCGGTCATCCCCATGCCGCCTGGAATTCCGCCTTCACCGGGTGCCATCTCGAAGATGGTGAACAGGTTTTCCTGACCCACGTCAAAGGAGGACATGGCCGGCACATAAGGCGCGCTGCAACAGGCGCATTTCTTGGCAGGTTGGAAGAATATGTAACCGCAATTATCACACTGCATACTAAAAGAATAGGGGATGAGGGAAATAACGTCAAGAAAAATAACAGATTAGCCTAATTGAGGCGGTTCAGGCTCGAAAGAACCCGATTCAAGGTCTCTCGGGGTTATCTCGGAGAAGCGGCGATTTTTTGGAATGATCCTGTAATTATTTGTTTAACGCATCAGGGGTTCTATCTTGTGGCACACATATTCGGCAAAAGGGAAAGCGCAGGTGAAGGCGGGAGAAACGGCATTCAAAATATGCATCGATTGATCATCGTTTTCCAGAACGAAGTCCATTTCCAGTTGATTTCCCCTGAGATCCAACAATTGGGCCCGGATACCCGGCGGACCCCACTTCTTGTACTGGCTCTTGCGAACCCCCTGAAGCAGGTTGGAGGCGAGGGTCACCAGGTGGCCCCGTGAATATTTCTGGATTTCTTCCCAGGCCAGCCGCTTGAAATCGAAATTGGAGGAAAAAAAGAGGCCCGCCTGGCGGAACAGGATTTCGATCAACTCGCTGGAGTTGAAATTTTCCATTCCTGTATACTGTTCCCGCCATAAGACCGGGATGGCCGTCGGCCCGATCTTGATGGCGCCGTGAGCGGTCACGGTGAAGTGAACACCCAGGAAAGGGTTACGCAGATCAGGGACCGGGTAGATGTTGGTGCGGAGTGATCCCGCCGGTTCGCTGGAATAAAGATACAGGCCCTTGAACGGAAGGATACGGTAATGTCTGGAAAACCCGAAATCGCGTCCGATGGTATCGGCGTACAACCCGGCGCAATTGATAATGTACCGTGCTTTATGATCTCCGGCAGTGGTTTGAATGCCGGTCGCAGTCCGTCGCAGGTAACGCACCCCCAAATGAACTTCCACACCTTCCGTTTGGGCATCTGCATGCAGGCGTGCCATGACTTCTCCGGGATCCACCGATGAGGTGGTGGGGGAGAACAGAGCCCGCTTCCAGGTTTTGACGCGAGGCTCTATCGACTCCGCTTCTTTTTGATCGACGATCTTCAGGTCGACGCCGTTTTTCTCCGCCCGGTTCATCAATTCATCCAGCCACGGCAACTCGTTTTCGTTTTGAGCCACCACCAGCTTGCCGCACTTGTTGATTTTGAGGCCGTGGGATTCGCAATATTCGGTGAGTGCCCGGTTGCCGTCGCGGGTAAAACGGGCCTTGAGGCTGTCGGCGGTATAGTAGAATCCGGCGTGCAGGACACCGCTGTTGCGGCCGCTGGCATGTTCTCCGCAGTGATCTTCTTTTTCGATCAGGACCACCCTGGACCCGTGAAACTTTTTGCGGAGTTCGCGGGCGATACTCAACCCCATAATGCCGCCGCCAATTACCAGAAAGTCCGATTCGAGGGTCATAGGTTCCTTGATAGAGGGGGTTTTATCGGTAGTAAGACTTCCAATGGTCCACGGGCCGGTGCCCACCTTAACAAAATACCGCATCCGTTGCCAGAGTGTGGCGAAGGACGTTGAAAATCGGTTTGAATCCGATACAATGCCGGTAGGTATCCAATCCAATCGCTGAAAGCGGGTATTCCCGGAGTGGAGAAACAGTGATCAAGCGTCAGGACATTGAAAAGCTGGAGAATGAATACCTGGCTCGGTATGCCGTCAAAAGCGGAGAGAGCTGGGGTCGCGCGTCTGCGGAAGAGGAGCATCCCTACCGCACCCGGTTCCAGCGCGACCGCGACCGGGTCATCCATACTTCCGCGTTCCGCAAACTGGAATACAAGACCCAGGTGTTCGTGTATCACGAAGGCGATTATTACCGGACGCGATTGACCCATTCGCTGGAAGTGGCCCAGATCACCCGTTCTATCTGCAAATCCCTGCAGTTGAACGAGGATCTGGCAGAAGCCATTGCGCTGGCACACGATTTGGGACACCCGCCGTTCGGGCATACCGGACAGGACGTATTGAATCAGTTGATGAAAGAACACGGCGGGTTCGAACACAACAAGCAGAGTTTGCGTATCGTCAAGGTTCTGGAAAAACGCTACCCGGAGTTTGAAGGGCTGAACCTGACCTGGGAAGTGCAGGAAGGCATGAGTAAACATTCCAAGGATACCGACAATCCTCTTTTAAGGGAGGCGGGGCACCGCTATCCCTCGCTGGAAGGGCAGGTGGCGGATTTTGCCGACGGGATTGCCTACAACGCACATGATCTCGACGACGGCATCACCTCGAACCTGCTCAATATCGGGCAGCTGCAGGAAGTCGCCCTGTGGCAGGAAAATGAAAAACGGCTGGCGCAGAAATACACGAACCTGGATTTCGAGCTTAAAAAATACCAGATCGTCCGGAGTATCATCAACGATCTCATCACCGATTTCCGCAAGACGACTCAGGATAATATTGAGCAGTATGGCATCCGTTCGGTGGGCGACGTCCGCTCCTGCCAAAAGCGGGTTGCGGGGTTCAGCAAAGAGGTTGCCGAAAAGAACAACGAGTTGAAAAAGTTTTTATATAAAAATATGTATCATCACCGCCGGGTACGGCGCATGGAATTCAAAGCTGAGCTGTACCTGACCAAACTGTTCGAAGCGTATACCCGCATCCCGCAACTTCTGCCGGAGAGCGTGCTGGCCAACGAATACCAGGGACCCCTGCCGCGCCGCATCTGCGATTACATATCGGGCATGACCGACCGCTCTTCCATTGACGAATACCGCAAACTTTACAGCCCCGATGAGAAGGATTGAGTCGCGTAAAAAAAGGCCGTCCCGAAGGACGGCCCCGAATGAAGTTCAAGTGAAGGCAACATTCCACTTTTCACTCCATATTTTTTCCCAGAAAAAACATAAATCCCCCTGCTGCCAAAACCGCCAGGGCGCCCAGTAAAAAACCTCCAGAAGATCCCATGTCCAACCATTCCATATGAACACCTCCGTGATGGAACCAGTGTAGTTGAGGCCTGGGATTCCCAGGGGGACCCGGCCTTTCCCAGTAAATATGGGAACCTGGAGGAAATCTGTCAAGCAATTGTGGAACCAATTGAAAACAAAAGGATTTGCTATGCAAAAAGGGCCGCTTTTTTCGGGTCACCGGATGCATTACAATATCGGGCGGGTTTGCTTTTAGGGAGCGGGATACAGCTCCCAGGATTGGCGTCACTCTCATTCACCGGTAGGTTGCCTGAGTCTTCGTAGGCTCCGGGATCCGCCTCAAAACTGCTCGATAGAGTTCCCCGCGGAGTTGCAATGAAACATATTCGTTCGATATGCGTGTTCTGCGCGTCCAGCAACGCCGTGGATGACGTGTATCTGGATGCCGCAACCGATCTGGGCCGGCGGATGGGCCAGGCGGGGATCGATCTGGTTTATGGCGGCGCATCCATCGGCCTCATGGGCGCGGTGGCCCGGGGCGTGCACGACAAGGGGGGGAAGGTCACCGGCGTTCTGCCGAAATTTTTCAAAAAGGTGGAGATCGAATACGGCGACGCCGATGAGTTGGTCGTCACCCGCACGATGCGGGAACGGAAGGGCATCATGGATGAGCGATCCGATGCGTTTATCGTTTTGCCGGGTGGGGTGGGCACCCTCGAAGAAGCGATGGAGATTTTTTCGCTGATCCAGTTGAAGCAGACGCTGAAGCCCCTAGTGTTTATCAATACTGAAGGATTTTACGACGGCATTATCCGGCATTTCGAACAACTGGTAAAACTGAAATTCGCGAAAGAGGAAACGCTTAAAATGTACGCGTTGGTGGAGTCACCGGAAGAGGCGATGGAGTTTATTGAAAATTTCAGACCGCCGGAAGTGCACAGCAAGTGGATTTAAACAGGGGAGGGGTCTACAGTTTCGACCTTGAGGTCTTTGCTGAGAGTGTCTTTGAGGAAATTTTCTATGAACTCCAACGTTCCCGCGGTGGAGCTGGGACAGGTGCCGCAGGCGCCCTGATAGTGAACCCGAACCAGATTCCCCTCAACGCCTAACAGAGTGATGCCGCCGCCATCGTTGGCCAGGGCGGGTCGGACCGCATGGTCCAGCATCGCATCGATCACTTCCGATTTTTGGGCATCGGTCAGGTTCGGAAAATCCTCCACCTCTACATTTTCCAGAATGTTGGAGGTTAACGGTTCGGGTTGCGCGTCTTCATCGCAGGTTTCATAAAAAGTCGTGTGCTGCTCCAGCGCATTTTGAATCGGCTCCATCACGGTGGTCCAGGCCACCACCGGGGATTTGGTGATGGTGACAAAGTTTTCCTTGATGAACACATTTTCCACGCCGTAAATTTTAAACAGAGCTTCGGCTAAAGGGTCCCCCTTGGACAATTCCGGAGTGGAAAAGGTTTTGGTTCCTTTTTTCATCACATCCCCGCTCATGATGAACTGGGCCGCCTCCGGGTTGGGCGTGTGATGAAATGTCATGACCTTGAATCCTTTGATCACGATAGGGTCCTTGTGCACAGGTTGACAAGTTTACTCAAATTCCCATTATACTTGGATTTTCCGTGAAATTATAGTGTGCTCTTTGCCCGCGGTTGCCGGATTTGATCCGGATATCTAATATTGGTGACAGAAACTAACGGTACTCATTATATTTCAGAGGTTTAGAGGAGAGATAGAGAGGCCCTTTAAAAAAGTAGACGAAGGGCCTTAGCCTCCCTATAAAGTGGGCTGTTTTGGGATTGCGAACCGTCTTATCCGAAAACGTTCACTCATCAGAGGGGTTATTTTCCAGAGAGACGACCTTCTTCTCCCAAAGCAAACTCAATGGAATTTAAAATTCCCAATGGTTTGATGCTGGGGAAAACGGTTCGTGCCCAATCATTGTGAACGACGGTTGGGGTTTTAATACTCTCAATCAATCTTCTGCCTACCCTGGCGTACAAGGGTGTGACCAGGGACAGCCAAAGACTGGAAAGCCAGGGGGTTAAAACCGGTACCGGAAACAGCCATCGTTTCAGGTTTCGTTGTCGGGAATATTCAGCGATCAAATCCTTATAGGAAACCTGATCCTGACCGCCAATTTCAAAAATTTCATTTTGGCTGGTTTCAAGTTCAACGGCCTTGACCAGGTAATCCAAAACATCCTGAATGAAGATAGGCTGAGATTTAACGTTCGTCCATTGCGGCATGATCATTATCGGCAGCCTTTCGGAAAGCGTTTTTATCATTTCATAGGACAGACTTCCAGCGCCGAGTATAATTGATGCCTGAAATTCGATGACCTGGACACCCGAAGTTCTTAAAATATTTCCCACCTCTTTCCGGCTTTTTAGATGAGGAGATAAGGATGCAGCCTGAGGGCTCCCCAAGGCACCCAGAAAAATGATCCGTCGGGTTCCTGCCGCCTTGCAGGTTTTCGCAAAGTTTTCCGCAGCGGTGTATTCTTTTTTTTCAAAATCTTCCTTTGCGTCCAGGCTGTGAGCCAAATAGAAGGCAATTTCGATTCCGTTTAAAGCCTTACCGAGGCTTCCGGAATTCAAAAGATCGCCATGCACCACCTCTACCTTGCTATCGAGCATCCCTTTCTTCAATGGTTTTTTTCGGGAGAGACATCGTACCGGATAAGAGGATCGCGCTAAACGCCGGATCAGGTTTTTACCGACATAACCGGTTCCGCCTGCAACGAGAATTTTGGGATCAGCAATTGTTTGAGATCGCATGAATTCAAACCTGAGTTTTACGTTATTGTGTTTGACCTGTCCAAGAGCGTTTTTCTTGTTTAAACGGAAGCGGTAAATTGTGTTATTTCACGATCCGTTATGGAATGAGCCGAACAAAAGTCACCGCTACTATAATCAATTGTGCTGTATTCAATATTACGCTGGCACGATGCAGGCGCTCAAACGGCTTTGCGGATGATGGGTCCCCGGCCAGTTGGGCATCCCGATACTTGTTGATTATAGGCATGAGCACTTTCCATCCGAAAATAAACAGGGCAAAAACCAGAAACAGGAGCCAGGAGTTTTGGGTCCCTATAAAAATGACCCCCGCTAAAAAACTCAAAACGGCCATCGCCAAGCTGTAAACCGGAAATGCTTCCCTAATAAAGGGTCCGGAGATTTTCGGTGGGAGCTTGGTGAACACCAGAGGGGTCATGATGCATGCAAAAAACATCATTCCTCCCAGGATCAAAGCAACGAGGATCAGACCTGAAATATGTAAGTATTCGATTGCCATTTTGCGCCTCTAAAAAAATTAATGGTTGAGAAAAAATCCCGTTTCATTCGAAACGGGATCATTGCTCTTTTTTATAAATATCCCAACTCAAATAAGACATTTGGTCTGCCTTTTGTTTGGATTCAAATAAAAACACTTTGATTTTACATTGGGTGAGCTTTTGCCCTTTTGAATTAATTTGAATCGCCATGTGCGGTCTGATCTTGAGGTATGTCGGAAAAGATTCCTGATCTTCTGACACCCGTTTCAAAATAAAATATTGGCTGTCCTTTGGGTTCTGAGTCCAGTCATACAACATCGTGCTATTTCCCTTTGAAGATAAGACCGCACCCTGGGACTTGAACTCGATCAGTAATCCGGTGTAAGGCGAATCCGTGAGGGGCATCCAATTACCGGACAATATTGAGGGACAGCCCACACCGGCCCATTCAGGATCCTGCCAATCCAGGGCCCAAGCCGGGGGTGTCGTGACGGTTAAAACCACGATCGCGGTCAACAGCGACCCTTTAGTATTCAATTTCCACATGGTCTGTTACCTCACCGAGAGATGACTGGAAAAATCCATAACGTGTTCCGCCAGCATATCTGCCACGCGATCCATATCAAAAGGCCACGCATAAACAAACTCCACATCCGGGTAGGCTGCTTGCAGCAATTCAATTTCTTCAGGAATTTCCTTCTCCGAATGCGAGCCCCCAGGAGTAAACATGGTGGAAACCACGATAACGGAACGGGCTCCTTCCTGTATGAGTCGGGTTGCGGCATTTCCGATCGTGGGATCGCAAAATTCGTTATAAGCCAAACCTATGGAATAAAAATTCAGGCGTTCTGCCAACCGGGAAGCCAGCTTTTCCAGCCCGTATTTGTAAGGATCCGTCTCGGGCGTCCTGGGCCAGCCTCTGACTATACTGTCCAAGTCAATTTCCTCCTCGCTGGGAGGGGCGTTTTCTTTTCTACGTTTGCTTTCAAGGCGTTTCAATTTTCCTGCCAACTCTTCCGGGCAATCAGAGGGCCAGCCTCCATGTCCCACTATTAAAACCGCTGTGTTTTTGAAGTTCATAATATCACCTTTATATTTGGGCCTTGCTTGTGTGAATCAAGATATTTTCAGATGTTTGTATTGCTTCCAGCATGATAATCGGCTTCGATGGTTTGTTTTTTATGCTCGCGCAGGAGAATCAGTGCTTTAATGTCTGGTAGTGGAATTTTATTGAAAGTATTCCAATGCGCTTCGCTCAACTCCTGTGTAGAAATCACTTTTTTCAGGTCGCCCCTGGGGGTATAGATTCGAACTTCGTGAAACATGACTTCCCTCCTTTCTTGATAGAAAATGATTTATATATTGACGGGATCAGTGAGCCACTTGTAATATTCATCAAAATCATTCATCATCTTTATCTCGTCGAGATTGTCGGGAGCTCCGCCTCCGCCCACCACAATATTGGTGCGACGATTCAATTCCTTTCGCAGTCTCCATAGAATGGGTTTGGCACGGGAGGCGCCATACCAGCCGGAAACGCTGACACAAAGGAGCGGTGACCCGCACTGGTTCACTGTTGCGACAATGTCCTCTTCCGGTGTGTCCAAGCCCAACGAAACAATCTTCCAATCGGTGGTCGACATCACCACCGCGCACATTTGGAGTCCTAAAAGATGGTTTTCTCCCGGAAGTGTTGCGAGAATCGCCGTCTTGCCGGGTTTGCGTTCGTTCTGGCGCCGCCAGCGGTTGCCCAGAAAGTTGCTCAATATCTCTGTGGCAAAATGCTCCTGAGCTACCGTAAAGTCGCCGCATTCCCATTTTTTTCCAATTTGGGTGATTAAAGGGCTTGCCAGGTTGGTGATAAAAGAAAGCGGTCCCTGCAATCCCCATTCCCGATGTATTTCGATATTCAAATTTTCTTCATCAAACTCGGAAATCCAATCGAGCCATTGATTGATTTTGGAATCGTATTGCTGTTGCAGAAGATCGGACTCAGTGGAATGCGGCACCCTGGAGGAACGCTTCGATTCAAAGCCCATGAGGTTATGCAGCTCCTCCAAAGTACCGCCCACTACTTTGCCCGCACGAAATCCCAGTTTGATGGTCCGGGCAACCGCTCGCAGTCGTTCGATCTCTTGCGGGAGATAACGCCGGTGTCCCGAAGGTAATCGGATCGACTTGGGGGAGTCGTAACGTTTCTCCCACATTCTCAGCGTATGCGTGGTGATCCCGGTTCTTCTGGAAAGTTCCCCGATCGTGAGTAAGCTTTCGTTCTGATTTTCTACAGCAGCTAACATAATGTTTGTCCCGGTAAAGGTTGTTGAAGATAATCCTTATTACATATTGGTTTGGCTTGAGTTCATTTGAGCCACTTCATTGTTGGACAGGCCCATGATTTTCAACCCACCGCTGGAGCGCTCGGCCATCGTGGTTTGGCCGTTGATGACCGTATGAAATCGATTGCCCAGCTTGATGCCGTAGTCGGTCAACAAGTCCTGCTCGAATTTGGTGAGCCCTACGAAAACCACGCTGTTGGTACCCAGACGCTTCGCGATCCGATTCTGCGTGGTTTGTCCGAAAGACCATTCTTGAGGCACCAGGGCATGGTCATGACCGGAATGTCCGGAAGGGCCGGTGGAGATCCGGGAGATCCAATTTAAGGTCCGGATAGGGAGCTGTTTCTGGACACTAATGCTCATCACGCCGCTGTCCATGATTTGAATGCCGGTAGAGGTTCGTTTGACATAAGCGTTGACCCCATCCACCTGGGAGGTGAAGATATTGCCGTTCCGGATGCCATAACGCTGGATGGTTTTCTGCTCATGAGAGGAGAGCCCAATGTAATAACCGTTGCCCTGCAAAGTCCCCCGGGCCAGAATCTTGGCTTCAACTTTCTTGGAGAATTTCCATTGGAGAGAAAGTTTGGAGTGATCGTGCTCGCTGTGGGCGGCAGCAACATTGGCGAATAGAAACAAACTGGCGGTGGCTGCTGTCAGTGTCTGGATCATTTTCGAGGTTTTCATTTTAAGTCTCCCCGTCTGAATTGTTAATTTATCAAAGTTATTAATTAGACACAATGTCTATGTACAATATTAGACAATTATCTAATTTTGTCAATATAAAATGTGAATATTTGTTTAATTTTATTTTAAACATATAACTCATTGATTTAATTAAATTTATTATTTAATCCAGACTATTTTTGGCTGAATTTATTTAAAATTATTGGAAAATCAGGCACGAAAGGGTGAAATTTTGGGTGAAATCGGGGACTGAGAGTTGGGATGGAATATTAAATATATGTCTAATTTTTAGGAAGGGCGATTCTGCGGAGGTCTGCTCTTTAAACCGACTCTTTTTTACTCAATCGAAGATGCTTTTCATAATTATTAACCCATGCTTATGATCCGGGAAGCCGAATGCAGAGTGTCTTTCGGAATTAGGGATTGGTGGAACTAAAAGAAGGATAAAATGAACAGGATTTGGTAGGCTCAGTTATCTCTATACCAATCGGTAGCATCAACCTGAATTCACTTGACGGGTGATCTCATGAAAAAAAATAAAACTTCAACCCAGCCAAAAATTAACCTCGATGGCATCAATCATCTTGCCTTGAACGTTCGCAATATGGAGCGGGCGGAGGCATTCTATACCGGGATCCTGGGGTTTCCGGTGATCACGCGGACGGAAACCCGGGCCGGACTGAAACATGTCGAAGTGGACGCCGGTAATGTTGCCATCGCGTTGTTTGAATCGCCGGAACTCGATTTGACCGCCGCGCAGAAAACCATGACCGATGATGGGTACCTGCATTTCGCATTCGGGGCTCCTTATGACCGGTACACGGCTACCCTGCAGGCTCTCAAAGAGAGTGGGGTCAAGCTGGACGGCGAGCCGCGCGATTGGGGAGAGGGAGTTTCAATTTATTTTCCCGATCCCGATGGCCATCAGATCGAAATTCATTTTGATAAATAACATTTTTTCTTAAGGGCTGTGAAAGCCTTAAAGGGGAAGAAACATGAATACAAAAACGAAAGCATTCGACATTAAAATCTACCCGCCGGAAGCTCAGGGAGTGGGCCAGTTCGACGGCGGGCGCATCACCGAAATCAAACCCATCGGCTTTCCCCAGGACGGTCCTGCGCCCCGGAATCTGGGTCCGTTGTTTTACTGGGCGTGGGCGACGGCGAAGGGTTACGGCAAAATTGCGCTGCACCCGCATCAGGCGTTCGAAATCATGAGTTATGCCATTGAAGGAGAGATCGGTCATTATGACACGCTGGGAACCAAAAGCCGGGTGAAAGCCGGTGGTGCCCAGGTCATGCAAACCGGTTCTGGTGTTTCCCATGAAGAGGAAACGGTGGCGGATCACAACGAATTTTTTCAGATCTGGTTCGAACCGAACCTGCGGGAGGCCATCACCAAATCGCCCACTTATCGGGAATTTGCTCATGAAGATTTTCCAACTGAAACCCGCGATGGCGTGATCATCAAACAGATCATCGGCGAAGGGGCTCCGGTCACGATACAGACGGAAGCCGCCATGCAGGATATTCTCATTCAGCCGGGTCAAAACTACCGGCGCGACCTGGCTGCTGATCGTACCCTGGCTATGATGGTGATCGACGGCAAGGGCCTATTGGTGGATGAGGCCACGTTGGGAAAACATCCTCTGGAGCCTCGATATTTTGCCGTGGTCCATGCCGGGGAACCGGGAGCGGCTTCCCTTCAGGCGGAGGCGGACAGCCCGCTCCGCATCACTTTGATCGAGGTTCCGGCCACAGTGGATTATCCCTTGTATCGAGATGGGAAATAAGAAAGATTAATTAGGAGAAAATGACTCAATCTCATAATCATAAAATGCCGGCGCTTTTTTTGGGGCACGGTAGCCCAATGAACGCGATCGAAGAAAACGAATTCACAAAAAGCTGGGAACTTTTAGGGAAGAGTATTCCACAGCCCAAAGCGATTTTATCGATTTCCGCTCATTGGGAAACAACGGGCTCCCGTGTCACCGCAATGGAGAGCCCACGTACGATTCATGACTTTGGCAATTTTCCCAAAGCATTATTCGATATCCAGTATCCAGCCAAGGGTGATCCTGCCCTCGCCGCAAGGATTCAATCGATCGTGAAGGAATCAGGAGTGACTCTCGATCACCAATGGGGGTTGGATCATGGGTCCTGGGGGGTTTTAATCAAAATGTACCCTGATGCACATATCCCAGTGCTGCAACTGAGCCTGGACAAAGGATTGAAGCCGAAGGACCATTACGCCCTTGGGAGAGAATTGAAACCCTTGAGGAACGACGGTATTTTAATTCTGGGTAGCGGCAATATCGTTCATAATCTTGGCCAGATCGCTTCTGATCCAAAAGTCGAACCCGCTGACTGGGCGGTAGAATTTGATGAAAGCATCAAACAATTTTTGATAAAGGGAAATCATCCGGGCATTCTTAATTTTGAATCGTTGGGCGAGTCCGCCCGCCTGTCTGCCCCAACACCGGAACATTTGCTTCCTCTGATTTATATCATTGCCTTACAGGACAAAGAAGAGAGAGTCACATTTCCTATAGAGAGGATAGTGTTAAAAAGTATTTCTATGCGAGCCGTCATGATTTCTTAAACAAGTCAATTGAAGCCGGAATGAACCCCCAAGAGTTACTATAGAAAGGAAAAGGTCCATGGAATTTTCGGAACTTGTTCAGCAACGCCGCAGTGTCAAATCCTACGAACCTGAAAAAACCATCAGCGACGCCGAGCTTAAGGCGTTGTTTGATGACGTGGTGCTGAGTCCCAGCGCATTCAACTTACAGCACTGGACCTTCATTGCGGTCAAAGACGCCGCGATGAAGAAAAAGTTCCGGGAAGCGGCCTGGGGTCAACCGCAGGTGGAGGAGTGTTCCGTGGCGATCCTGGTGTGCGGCAAGCTGGATGCTTTCAAGGATGCCCTGAAGATTTACAAGGAGACTCCCGAAGCCGTTCAGCAAAAGATGGTGCCGATGATTCATGAATTCTACGAAGGTAAAAAACAATTGCAACGTGATGAAGCCATCCGCGGCGCATCCCTGGCGGCGATGTCGTTGATGTATGGCGCGGCCAACCGCGGCTGGGCGACGGGCCCGATGATCGGGTTCGATCCGGAAAAGGTATCCACTTTGCTCAAGCTCACACCCAATATGATTCCTGTGATGATCGTCGTGTTGGGTCACCAGAAAGACGCCCCCCGTCCAAGGTCCTATCGTCATCCGGTGGAAAATGTCGTACGCCTGAACACCCTCGATGGACCGGGACTCAAGGGAGCGTAAAAACCTACTTTCGGTTCACCAGTCCCGTTGGAGGTTTAAAATCAGTGCCTTTTCCGGTAGTTCGCCTACATTAGGTGTAGGCCTCGGGCAAAAATTCCTTTAAAATAGATTTTTAAAGTGAACCCGCCTGCAAGGAGTTCGTGTGAGCGATCCGGTTATTCCCGTCCATCAGAAAAAAGTTTATCCCAATCCGGCGGATCTGGTACCGGTTCTGGAAGAGCACCGCCAAGCCGGCCGCAAAGTGGTGTTCGCCAACGGCTGTTTCGAGATTTTGCACGTCGGGCACCTGCGTTACCTGTTCGGCGCCAAGGCGCTGGGGGACATCCTCGTCGTCGCCATCAATACCGACGCGTCCGTCAAGCGCATCAAGCCGGACCGCAACCCCGTCAACCCGGATTACGAGCGGATGGAAATCATCTCCGCCATCGAGGCGGTCGATTACGTGGTGCCGCTGGAGGACAACCATCCCGGTCCGTTGTGCGCACTATTGAAACCCGACGTTCACACCAAAGGGACCGACTACGCCGACCGCCTGGAACAAATGCCGGAGTATCCCATCGTGAAAGCCTACGGCGGCGAGGTGGTGACTGTGGGTGATTCCAAAGACCACAGCACGACTGATATCCTGGCCAAACTCAAAAAATAAAATGAGCGATCCTATCCAAAGGATTCTGATCCGTTTCCCCAACTGGGTGGGGGATGTGGTGATGGCCGAACCGGTCATCCGCATCCTGAAAAACAATTACCCGGAGGCACGGATCGTCGTCGCGGTGCGCCAATACGCCGCCAAAATTCTGGTGGGGCATCCCGGCATCGACCGCTTGATCCCCTGCCAGGACAAAGGCTTCGGAGGAATGAAACAACTGGCGTCTGCAATCCGCGACGAGTCACCGGACCTCGCCCTCCTGTTGCCCAATTCCTTTCGTTCGTTTTTGTCCGTGCGCTGGGGAGGTGTGAACAACATCGTCGGCTACCGCCGGGGGTTCCGGAAGCATTTCATCCAGGGACCCAACCCGCCGATGGAGAACGGACGCTACCAACCCGTGCCCATGACCGATTACTATCTCGAACTCCTGAAATGGATGGGATTGAAGATCGAAGTGCCGGTGACGCCGCAGTTGTACCTGACCGATGAAGAATCTGCGCGGGGAGAGGAACTGTTGCAGAATTACGGAATTAAGCAGGAAGACCGGGTCATCGCACTCAACCCCGGTGCCCAGTTCGGGTCATCCAAATGCTGGCCTCCGAAATATTTTGCCGAGCTGGCGGAGTCCATTCAGAACCGGTATCGAACTAAACTGCTGTTGCTGGTGGGACCTGGAGAAGACGCCATCGCTGACGAAATCGTTCAAACTTCGAAAGCAGACATCATCAATACCGGTCCGGACAAAGCCGACCTCGGCGTGTTGAAGGCGTTGGCCCAGCGCATGGACCTGCTGGTGACCAACGACACCGGACCGCGCCATTACGCGGTCGCTTTCGACAAACCGGTGGTGGTGCTGATGGGGCCGACCGATCCGCGTCACACCAACTGTCATTTGGACAAAACGGTGATCCTGCGTGAGGATTTACCCTGCGTGCCCTGTCACAAGAAAGTGTGCCCCATTGATCATCCCTGCATGATCGAGATGACACCGGACAAGGTGTTTCACGCCGTTCAACAAATTTTGGATCAAGGAGGTGCCGGTGAGCGTTCATCGGGTGCTGGTAGTCGGAGCGAGACGGCGTAAACAGGGATTGGGCGAATTCATCGCCCAATACTTTCACCAACAGGGTGCGGAGATCAGCGGCATCGTCGGCACCTCGTCCCACTCGGTGGAAGAAACCGCGCGTTACCTGCAACCACAGTACGGCATATCGACGCAGGGTTACACGGATTTAAAATCCGCCATCGAACAGGCGAAGCCCACGATCGTCGTCATCGCCTCGCCCACCGGAGTGCATCGCCAGCATTTGGAGACAGTGGCGGAATTCGGTATTTCCTGTTTGTGCGAAAAACCATTCTTCTGGGATGACGGCCAGCCCGTTGATCCGAATGAAGTGGAACGCCTGGTCGACCGGTTCTGCGGAGACGGACAACTCCTGCAACTGGTAACCCAATGGCCGGAAACCCTGGACGAGTATTATTCGCTCTACCCGGAAGTGAAGAGTCAACCGGTAGAGCGGTTTGAGATGTTGATGGGACCGGCGTCTTCCGGCATAAATATGGCGATCGACGCATTGCCTCACGTGCTGAGCATGGTACACTGTTTAACGGGGCTCGGTGAGGTTCAGAATCCCCGGGCGGCCGCCAAAACTCCCGAACACCTGACGGTTTCATTTGAATACCGGCATGCAGCCGGATGTCTGGAAGTGGCCGTGGATCTGGTTCAAACTCCGGAGAGCCCGCGTCCGGCGGGATACGCCATCAACGGCCATGCCGTGCGGCGGACCATCCAACTTCCCGAATATCAAATGATGTTCACCGGCGAGTCGGGGAAGCCGGTGGCGGTGGAAGATCCGCTGGAGAAAAGGGTCCGGAACTATCTGGCTGATCTCGAAAACGGGAAGCCCACCGATAAACAACAACTGATCGCGTCGATGATCGATTTGAAGAACATAGTGGAGAATCTCCAAATATGAATACTGCTGAAAAACAGAAAGTTGCGCTGTCCTCCATTCACGATTTCGCCGCCAAACTCCGCCAGCCGGACACCCTGCCGCGCGTCAAGGAATACGTCAAATGGCTGGCCAGCGGCGAGAACCGCAATCCGGAAGCCATGCCCGACTTCGCCCCGGTCTCCATCAATCTCGACCTCACCACCGCGTGCAACTACGCCTGCGATCACTGCGTCGACAAGGAGATTCTCAACCTGAACATCCGCTACGATCACCAGCGCCTGCTCGATTCGCTGAAACTGATGGCCGAAAAAGGCCTCAAGTCGGTCATCGTCATCGGCGGCGGTGAACCGACTACGTATCCGAAATTCGAAGAGACCATCCGTTTCATGAAGGAATTGAAACTGCAGGTGTCCATCGTGTCCAACGGGGCGGGCAACAAAAGAATCCTCAACATCGCCGATTGCCTGGACGAGGGCGACTGGGTGCGGCTGTCGCTCGATTCGGGAACCGATCCCACGTTCCAGGCCATGCACCTGCCGAAATTCAAAATCACGCTGGAAGAAATCTGTGCGCATATTCCCGACATCAAGGCGGTCAATTCCAGTTTTAAAGTCGGGTTTTCGTATATCGTCACATGGAAGGGCGCCAACATCTTCGATGAAGACATCGTCGAGAACATGCACGAGATGGCCGAGGCGGCGGCGCTCGCCAAGCGCAACCAGTTCGACTACATTGCGTTCAAACCGTTCCTGACCCGCGCTGAAATCAACAATGCGGAAGTGATCGACCTCGAAGCGTCGGACAAACGCTACAAGCAAATCATCAAGGTGATCAGCGGGCAGTTGGAAAAAGCTTCCGCACTGGAAGACGACACCTTCAAAGTCCACCGCGCCACCAATCTCAAAATGCTGTTGACCGGTGAGAAGTCGACCGACAACGTCGGCCAGCCGCAGAGATGCCACATGCAGTTTTTCCGGCAGATTCTGAGTCCGCTCGGCACCTACAACTGCCCCGTGTACCGCAACCAGCCGCACGGCCAGCTCGGCGAGAAGGACGGTTACGCCGACGCCCAGGGTTACGCCGGCGTGCGCGACACCTGCACCAGTATGATTCACGAATTCAACGCCACCAAGGAATGCGAAAACGTGACCTGCCTCTACAACCACGTCAACTGGTGGTTCGAAGACCTCATCAAACACCCCGAAAAACTCGACGCCCTGGTCCCCCACACCCCCGAAGAAGAAGATTATTTCCTTTAAAACCCAGATTCTTCGTCGCCAAGGCCCCTCAGATTGACAAATCGGTACTGTTTGTCATCCTTAACCCTTCGGCAAGCTCAGGACAAGCTCCGTTAAGGATCCAGGTTTTCTTATTTCAATGTTTTTATTTGATCTTCGAACGCTTTAAAACTTGTTTCGTCGAATAACGCGAAAACGACGCGCTTGATTATCGTGGGGCCGGAGAGGTATGTCTTTGCGGTGGTGAGCATGATGCGGGCGCAGGCGTCGATGGGGAATCCGTAGACGCCGGTACTGATCGCCGGGAAGGTGATTGATTTCAATTTGTTTTCTTTCGCCACTTTCAAACTGTTGAGAGTGGCGTTTTTTAATTTGGTTACCTCATCGCCTTCGCCCTGGCGGGGTCCGACGGCATGAATAACATGCCGCGCTTTCAAATTGCCCCCGCCGGTGATCACCGCCCCGCCCACCGGGCAATGCCCGATGGCGTTGCATTCCTCTTGAATGGACGGACCTCCCTTGGAGCGGATCGCGCCTGCCACCCCTGCTCCCAGAATCAATTGCGCATTGGCGGCGTTGACGATGGCGTCGGTGTTGCTTTCGGTGATGTCGCCCTTTACCAGTTCGATTTTAGAATGGTTGACCCGTATTTTCATGACGAGCAATCAAAAAGTGATGGACCATTAATTTAAATCCGGTGCGGAAAAAAATCAAGTGAGGGTAGGGTCAGGGGGTCTGCCGGTGGCAATTTAAAACCTTTGGACGCGAAGATAACGTTTCAATCGCGGAAGTCACGCTCGGCGAAATTGGGTCCAGCGTCACGCTGGGCCGGTGGAGCCGAAACCGGAGGCTGAGCGGTCGGTGGCGTCGAGGTCGTCGACCGGCAGGAATTCCACGGTCTCGACTTTCTGCACGAGGAGTTGCGCGATGCGGTCTCCCTGTTTGATGAAGTGCTCGCCGTCGGAGTGATTGAACAGCAGGACTTTGACTTCGCCGCGGTACTGGGAGTCGATCACCCCGGCGCCGCAGTCGATGCCGTGTTTGACGGCCATGCCGCTGCGCGGCCAGATGAGGCCGACGTGCCCGTCCGGGAGGGCGAGACGGATGCCGGTGGCGACCAGCATTTTGCCACGGGCGGGAATGACGGTATCGGTGGCGGCACACAAGTCCGCACCCGCGTCACCGGGGTAGGCGTAGGAGGGGGTAAACCCTCCTGCCACCCGGCAAACGGTTTTCGATGCGTCGAGTGTATCCATTTTAATATGAAGAAACCCCGTCGGAAGATGCAAGAGAACGTCGGCGTTTGGGCTGGTCAAACCCCTTGAGGTCAAACGACCGTCCTGTCCCTGGCAGAAAACAGGATTGCAATGGAAGAGAATAAGCGTACAGACTCTTACACTGCCGACGGGGCGAAATAACGAAAGGGTGGCGGGTTACTTTTTGGCCCTGGCCCGTTCCGCGAGGAACAAACGCTGACCGTAAAAAACGCTTCCACCTAACGCCGCTTGGAATGAGCTTGTTTGCCGATTGTGTATGCAGGTCTCGGCCGGCGCTCAATACATTTGAGGGTTTAGGAAGGGGCATTACCTGCATCTCAAACCCCAAGAGGTTTAAAAGATGCATGGGGGAAAAGGAAGCCGTTTTTAAAGTAACCCGCCGGGAGGGGCAGGGAAAATCTGTATTTTGAATCGTAAGTCTGGTCATTCGGTTCCAAATGATCTGAGGTTGATCCAACAAGCACAGAAGTACGGTAACAGATTAAAATCCTTTATATTGTGTGGCTGGGGAAATGTACCACTATATATTGTAGGGTGTCAAGCGGATAAATCAAAAACTCTGCGCATATTATGTAACTCACAATAAATCAATAAGTTATAGAATAAATGAATTTGGATTTCATTAACAATAAATAACAACCACAACATATTGGGGCAGTAATTATTCCATCGAACTATATGATGGGGCATCGGGAGAGGAGAGCCTGGTGGAGAGTTAAATATAATAAATAATACCTGAACAGGCTAAAAAAATTCAAAATAAAAATAACTATTTGATATTAAAGGGATATTGATTTTCTGTTAAAATTCGCCAAATCGGTCCAATAAGGAACCGGGGTCAGCGCGCGTTTTTCCGAAAACGGTCCAGCGAATCGGGGATTTCGCTCAGGGTGCGGTCCCTGATCTGGTACAGGGCCGGGTCTCCGGCCAGCTGGCTGTAAAGAAGCGGCTGGCCCTTCACGGGTTGGCCGATTTTAAGCTGGCCCAGGGAATGATTGTCACGGTCGCGCAGGGTGAGGGTCAGGCGGGACTTCTCCAGTCCCGTTTCTTCTGCAACCTCTTTGGAATTCAGCTTCGTTACGTATTCCAGGTTGTTCAGGGTCCACAAAACATCCTTGCCGACAAACGGTTTGAGGTCGTCCAACTCTTCCGGCTGAATGAGCACCCATTGGTTGTCCTGTTTGTCCAACTCAAAAGTTTTGTCTGGATACTCGATCAGGATACGGGCGACCCGTTCCGGATCGAATTTCAGCAGTTTTTTATCCTTGAAATCGCCACGGGGGCGGAAAATTTTACTCACCGTTTTAGCGTCCAGCTCGAAAACCGACTGGTCCACGCTGCGGGTGACAAATGAATACTGCTGGTTCTTGCCGGTGTTCCCCAATTGGAGAGTTGCTTTTGACCCGTCTTTCTTGAATATGGACAGTTCCTTTTGAGGGGCATCCAATCCAAACAGCTTCAACTGTTTGGTCGGCGCGAATTTCTCGATTTGCGCTTCTTGAAGGTCCAGCAACAATGTGTTGACGGTGGCGGAATCGACTGAACCATTCTCCGGGTTCTTGAATTTCCATTGTCCCCTGGTTCCGGGATCGCGAACCACATGCACGGTTTCCTTTCCATCCCGGCTCTCGATGGCCGCCACATCCTCCTCTCTGAAGGTTATGAGTGATTTCTCCATAAAGCTGAGGGGATTTTTGGAAAGAGTATCCACCAGGCTTTCTGATACGGTCACGATATTATCGGGTTGTCCGCGTTGTGCGTAGAAGGAATGTTCGTCGTACGGCTTGCCGATTTTAAGGGTCCACGACTGCTTGGCTTTTTCCGCCTGGATTTTAAGAAGGATGCGCGGAGGATTCAGCCCCAGGGGGACGACCTCCTCAGGCGTTTCGGAGACGAAGGTTTCAATGCGTTCGCTTCGGATATTACTCAGAAAGTTGGAGATTTCATCGGCGTCGCCCAGGGCGTTGACCGGTGCAGTCAGTTTCCAATCTTCTCCTTCCTTTACGAAACGCTGGGTGTCCTTTCCAAACTTGAGGTCCACTGCGGTGACATCGCGGGCCACGAAATCGAGCAGGGTTTTGTTGCGCAAGTCGTTCAGGGATGCATCGAGTTGGCTTTTATCGAAAAAAGAAAGGAGCACGCGTTGCTCGTCCGCCAGCTTGATGTAGGTGTCATGACCGAGCGGGCTGGCGTCTCCCACCAGGAGCGTTTGGGGTTCCCCGGTTTTGAAACGCAGGGCGATTTGAAGTGTCGGATCTTTCAATCCGAAATCCGCCAGACTCTTCGGTTCTTCATCCACCACGCGGGTGATCCGGGCTTCCTCCAAAACGAGCAGCAGTTGATTGATGACGCTGTCTTCTCCCGGGACGCCCAGGGGTTCGGCGATATTCCAGCGCGCGTTCTCCGGGTTGCGTTTAATCTTGATTGTCCCGGAGGGTTTGATGAGATCGAATTCCTCAACCTCTTCCACTTTGAAATGGAGTACTTGCTTGGATCGGGTTTCTTCCGCGTCTTTCTTCTCTGCAGTGGGTACTTCGACCAGGGCCAGGTACAGGCCGAGGGCGATAAACACGAGGATCAGCCAGAGGGTATTCCAAAGGGTGCTGCGGAACTTCATAACGATCGTCTTTTCCACCAGATCCGGAAGCCGGCGAGAATCACCAGACCGGGGAACACAATGATACCCAGCAGGGAAATCAGGTTGCCCTGGGTATCGGTGAGGGTGATCGGACTCCATTTTCTAGTGCGGGGGCGGATGGAGATAAGGTTATCTTCCTTAGCCAGCCAGGAAGCGGTGTTCAGAAAAAAGTCGCCGTTGCCGTATAGACTGAAAAACTGGTTGCTGGCGAAATCCGAATCGCCGACCACGACCAGATGCGCTTTTTTTGAGGGAGTCGGTGGCTCCGCGGATTGTTTTTCTTCAGCGCTGTTGGCGGATTTGATTATTTTGGAGGACACCACGGCCACCGGAACCGGACCCTGGAGATCGATTCCGGGATCAAGTTGGACTCTTCCAGATTGGTACTCTTTTTCCGCCCAGCTCTTGGGTCCGGAGAACAACACGGGTGTCGTCTCCAGGCCTTCCGTGGTGATGGCGGAAATGGAACGAAGCATGGGAAGTATAGTTTGCTGGCCGATGTCGCGGGTGATCGGATGGTCGGCAACCGGACTGACAATGGGAGTCGTGAAATCCGAACCATATAGTTTCGCAAGTGGATCAATCACCAGGTCGTCGCGGATGTCGATTCCCCACCGTTCCAGAAAAGGGGTGAGCCCGGCATCCTGTTGCGGGTCCAGCAGCAACAGGATCGCTCCGCCCCGGTTGAGATAGGCTTCGACTGCTACGATTTCCGATTCTTGCAAAGCCTTTTCCGGTCCGTTGATGATCAAAACATTCGCATCATCCGGCACCTGGCCGGTTTGCAGGAGGAGCAATGGCTCGACTTTGTAATGATCCCGCTCCAAAGCCTGTTTGGCCTGGGAATATCCGCTTCTCTCTTTGTTCTCGAGGTTTTTTTCTTTGTGGCCGCTCAGAAAATAAATTTTCTTTTGCTGATCCCGTGTGACCTGCAATAGGGCATTGGTTAAATTCTCCTCCGTAGCCTTTTTGACTTTGGTTTCCTGTTTGCCGCTTTCGAATACCACCGTACCGTACGTGGTCACTCCATATTGCTTGACGACGGCTGGTTGACGGTCCGGGTCGACCAACTCCACTTCAATTTGGTCTGTCAGTTCCTTATAGCCGTCCACCAGTTGTTGAAAGTCTTCGCGTCCGGGGTTGCCGGCCTGGATGAAGGCCGTCAATTTGACTTTTCTCGGCAGGTTCTGCACGATCTTCCGGGTTTGCGGGGACAATGTATAGGCCGAGGTTTCAGTGACGTCCCAGAGGAATTTGTGGCGATGCGTCAGGAGATTGATAAAAACCAGAATACCCAGAAACACCAGAATGACCACGGTCGTGTTCATGCCGTACAGCGCGGTTCGCGTTTTGAGGGCGTGAATCACTTCCTTCCGGCTAACTGTAAAAAAGAAGATAGCATTGATCCCCGCGATGCTGACAAAGGTCAGGATTAACAGCGTGTATTCCGGCAGAAACAGGTAAGTGATCAACGCCGTGACCCCGAGGATCAACGCCGTCCAACCTGCAAATGGAGAGAGTTGTTTCATGGCGTCACCTCCATCTCCGGGAATCGAGTACCTGGTGCGTGACAAACAGAATGAATGCCATGAAGGAAAGGTAATAGGCGATATCGCTGGTGTCGAGGACTCCCTTGAGGAAAGATTCCTGATGACTTCTCAGGGAGATGTATTTCAGGATCATTCCAATATCCGAATCGGAACTCTGGGCAGGAAGTTCGAGCAGCCACATGAGAAGGGCCAGGCCGAAACCGATAACGGCGGCGACGATCTGGTTGTCCGTCAACGAGGAAGCGAACACCCCCATGGCGATATAACACCCCGTCATGAGAAGAATACCCAGATAGCCGGATACAATCGGACCCAGCTCCGGTTGTCCGATCAGCACAATGAAGGCGATGGAATAGGAAGACAACAGAATCATAAACCCGACCACTATCAGGCAGGCCAGAAATTTGCCGGCGACGATTGCGCTCAGATGGACGGGGGAAGACAGCAGCAGCGATAATGTTTTATTTTTTCTCTCTTCGGCAAAACTGCGCATGGTGATGAGAGGAATGATAAACAGCAATATCACGCCCATGTTTCCGAGCGAAGGCACGATGACCAATTCATTGACATTGATCGAGATCCCTGCCTTCTGCAGGGCCTCTGCCTGGGGCGCCGCCTGCATGCTGCCCTGACTGTAATCGGAAAGGATCGCAAAAAACAGGAAACTGTACAGAACGAGAAACACCGTGGTCACTACGTAAAAAATCGGCGAATAAAAAAACGATCCTATTTCGCGCCGTGCGATCCAGAATATGGGCTTCATATTTGAGCCTCTTTAACTTCTTTTTCTTCCGTGGTCAGTTTCAGGAAAATATCTTCCAGCGTCATGTCAATGGGTTTTAATTCTTCAATGCCCCACAGCTGGTCCAGAGCGAGCCGGGCCACTTCGTCCTGCACATGCGCTTCCGGTTCGCTTTCGATCACAAACAGGTCTCGGCCGCGCGTTTGAACGGAAAGGACCTTGTCCAAGGCCTCAAGTTTGTTTTGAATGTCGTCGGCCGGGTTGCGCACCTTGAGTTCCAGTCGGCGGGTATGGCGCATGGAGGCGTTGAGTCCGTCCAGCGTATCCATGGCGACAATTTCTCCCTCATTAATGATAATGACGCGCTGGCAAATCTGCGTGACCTCCGGCAGGATATGCGAGCTGAGCAGAATGGTGTGCGAGGTGCCCAGCTCCTGAATCAATTTCCGGATTTCAATGATCTGAATGGGATCGAGCCCGATGGTCGGCTCGTCCAGAATGAGAATTTTCGGATCGTGGATCAGGGCCTGGGCCAGTCCCACCCGTTGTTGATAGCCCTTGGACAAGCGTCCGATAATGCGATGGCGCACGTCCCCCAGTCCGCATTGTTGCAACACGCGGTCCACGGCGGCGGCGATCTTCTTTTTGGGGACATTGCGAAGTCCTGCCGCAAATTCAAGGAATTTGGCAACCACCATGTCCTGGTACAGGGGAGGCGTTTCGGGCAGGTAGCCGATGACCTTGCGGATTTCCAGCGATTGGTCAAATGTGTCGAAGCCACACACTCGCGCCTTACCTTCCGTGGCGGGAAGGATACACGTCAGAATATTCATGGTGGTGGATTTACCGGCGCCGTTGGGTCCTAAAAACCCGACCACTTCTCCCTGGTTGATCTGGAACGAGAGGTCTTTGACGGCTGACCGGGGACCGTAATTCTTGGTCAGGTGTTCAACCTCGATCATGGACTTCCTCTGGAAATTCTCGGCAGGATAATAATTTTATGGGCTCAAAGAGTATCAATAGTCGTTCAACTTTTTAAAAATTATCACAGGGGGGAACGCGTTTCCATTAAAAAATTTTAATCGGCGTTCATTATCGGTGGTGTAGGAACATCACACCCGGAACAGGCCCCATACCCAAAGGCCGTAACACACCAGCCAGCCGCCCGCCCAGCGCAAAGCCGGGCGTGCCTGGAATGCCCCGGTTGCCGTGAATCCCCGGAAAATAAAAATAAAAGCGCAGGCGACCCATCCCCAAAAGCCGATCTCGGTTAACAACGCCCACTCCGGGTGCGGCGATTTTTCGCGCGACAGGAGTTTCAGGTACTCTGTTTTTCTTTCGTCAAAAGACTTGTTGCGCTCGGTTTCGGAGTAACCCGGTTTGGCAGCCATCAGGCCCGCGATTTTTTCGTTGCACCGGACAATCCAATTCTTGCCGGGCGTGTAGAGACTGCGCGCCGCGTAAAAGGCGCCCCGGAGAACCCGGTAGGTGCTCAGGGCCTTTTCGGTGTTCCCCTGTTTTTCATAGTTCAGGGCGTAGTCCCACATCTTCCCGGCCGCATCATCGCTCAGCGACAAAAACGGAACGTGCCAGTGAATGACGCGTTCGTAATGCTCCAAAGCCCGCTCCGGCTGCGTTGCTGCCAGCGCTTCCGCATAATTCCATTCATCATAAGCATTCCAGATGACTTTGAGCCCTGTGCTGAGCAGGACCACGGCCATACCAGTCAATATCCACGCACCCGACCGTTCAACAGCATTGCGGGTTTGGGTGTTCGATTCGGGGTCCAATAGCGTTACCAGGGGAGGGGAGGATTGAATGTAGAAACATGAATATCGATTATTGCGGGTCACGAAGGATCCCGGCTGGTCCGAACCAGTATAGCACAGGGGGGGAGTAGGAATGGAACGAACGCCTGAACAAAAAAACGCCCTTGAGAAACTCTCAAGGGCGCTTTCAAAAATGAACGGAAAAAAATCCGTTGGATTTAACCTAACAACTGCAAGACCGACTGCGGGATCAGGTTGGCCTGTCCTACCATCGCTGTGGCAGACTCCACCAGAATCTGGTTCCGCGTGAGCAGAGCTATTTCCTCCGCGATGTCCGCATCCCGTATCTGGGACTCGGCGGCCTGTATGTTCTCGATCACCGTGGCTTGCGTATTGATGATACGGGTCATCCGGTTTTGCGTTGCGGCCACTCCGGCGCGTACGGTAATAATAGCATCCGTGGCTGTATCCAGGCTGGCTACCGCGGCTTGTGCCGCCCCGGCAGAACTGCTGATATCCAGACCGATAATGGGTGCATTAAAACCTACAAAATTAGTCACGTTCGAAAACAGGTCGGTATCCGCAATACTGACGGTAGAAGTCAACCCGGTTGTCGCACTCGTGACTAAAATATTTCCACCTGCTAATGATGCGGTGGCAGCCGCACCCAAGTCCGCATTCAGCTCAGCAATCAGGGTGGTGTAGGTTTGGGCGGCGGTACCGGCTACGGAAATGGGTACCGCTACCCCATCAACTGTTATGGTTGCTGTGAAAGGACCCGCAACATTTGGTATTCCAGTTGCATCGGCACCCGCAACATTACCACCCACGTTGACTACTTGTGCGCCTGTATAGGGGGTGGCGGTCCCTGATAAAATAAAAGGCATGTCCACTGCGGTGGACGTAATACCGGCCGCCGCCGCAATATCAAGCTGGCTGTTGGCGCTGGCGTCCACACCGAAATGCACCAGGAGGGAGGTAAAAGATCCGTCCAGAAGATTCTGACCGTTGAATTCCGTGGCTGTGGAAAAACGGTTGATCTCCGTGACCAATGCGTTCACTTCCAACTGGAGCAGGGCTCGCTCCGTTGGGCCTACGGTTGCTGATGCGGCCTGTGCCGCCAGCTCCCGCATCCGGATGACCATATCCGTCTGCTCGTTCAGGGCGGCTTCCATGACATTCACCACTGAAAGGCCATCATTCAGGTTACGTAAACCCTGCTGGAGCACGCGGATGTCGGACCGCAGTTTTTCAGAAATGGCCAGGCCCGCGACGTCATCGGAGGCCTTGTTGATCCTGAGTCCCGATGAGACCCGTTCGATAGACTGGGCCAGGCGCTGGTTATTGATTCCCAAATGCCTCTGCGCGTTGATTGAGGGAATGTTGTTAAAGATTCGTACTGCCATGATAAATCCTCCTTGATTATGGTTACTGCTCTGTGTTTTTTCCAGCCTCCATGCCGGAACCTCGTAGGACGAAATAAAATTCTTTTGTGACAGGAGTAAGCGTTGAGATCTTTGCGCCCACCTGTCACTTGTCTTTCGTATCGGGTATTTGAGGAATTCCTTGAAGCTTTTTTGAGTTAGGCGGCGGGCCGGTTTTCTGGGTAAATTTAATTGTCCGAATATCAGTGAGTTACGAAGAGAGACGCGGAGCGGATTTTTGCCGGTTGGGCCTTCGGATTGTTCAGATTTACAACGCGGTCAGGGGGATACGATCATATGGAAGGCAGCAGCCTCAGCACCTGTTCGGGGATGAGATTGGCCTGGGCGACCATGGCGGTGGCCGCTTCCACGAGAATCTGGTTGCGGGCCAGCAGGGCCACCTCTTCCGCGATGTCGGCGTCGCGTATCTGGGATTCGGCAGCCGTCAGGTTTTCCACCAGAATCGCCTGACCGGGGAGGATTCGCGTCAGGCGGTTTTGCACCGCCGCCAGACTGGCGCGTTCACCGGACAAGAGATCCAGGGCCGTATCCAGAGTGGTTAAAGCGGCGGTTCCCCCCGCCTGGGTGGAGATGTCCAGGCCGGCGATACCCAAAAAGGTGGAATCGACGTCATCCACATCGGCTTCGGTATTAAGATTAAGCTGACTGTTGGCGGTGCCGTCCAGCCCGAAATTGATGATGATAGGGTTGGCGGCGCCGGAGTCCAAGGATCCATCCAGGAGGTTAATTCCGTTAAATTCGGTAGCGTTGGAGATACGGTCGATTTCGTTCCTCAGTTGCACAAATTCTAATTGCAGGTTGGCCCGTTCCGGGTCGGTGATGGTTCCCGAGGCTGATTGCGCCGCCAACTCGCGCATTCGGATCAGTATGTCGGATTGCTCGTTCATTCCGGCTTCCGCTACATTCACGAGGGAAATACCGTCGTTCAAATTTCTCAAACCCTGACGGAGCACGCGGATATCCGACCGCAGGGACTCTGCAATCGCCAGTCCGCCGGGATCATCGCTGGCCCGGTTGATGCGGAGTCCGGAGGAGACTCGCTCGATCGACTGCGCCAGCCGGTCGTTGTTAATGCCCAGAATCCGCTGAGCGTTCAAGGAGGTCAGGTTGGTAAAAATTCGAATCGCCATAGTTGTGCCACCCTTAAAAAAACTTCTCAAGTTATGTTGCTGGCTGTGCCGCTAAAGTACCTGCAGAAAGGCTAAAGCGGTCAGTCCTTGATCTCTTCAGTGCATTATTAGCCTCAGGTGAGTTATCGGAAGAAATATTGATAACTTTAGCGTTCGATAGAAAAAAATCTCCGGAAAGTTTGTGTTCCCCTTACAAAACCTCCTAATATTTTTTAAATCAATCAGTTATGGATTATAATGACAGGGTGATTTTCTGGGAATAATTAGCTTGGAGAACCCGTGGCAACCTCAAACCTGCGATTGATACGTCCCAAAAAGCTGAAACAGGGAGATCTGGTGGGGGTGGTGGCCCCGGCGGGTCCGGTCGACCCGGTTCATTTGGAAACGGGTTTGGGGGTGATCCGCGGCATGGGGTTTCAACCGGTGCTTGGAAGATTCGTGAATGACCACAAAGACTTTCTTGCCGGGGAAGATGCAGACCGGGCCGACGATTTGATGGTGATGTTCCAGAACCCGGAGATCAAGGCCATATTCTGCGCCCGTGGGGGGTATGGAGTCAACCGCGTCCTGCCGCTGCTCGATTCCAAAATCATCCGCAAGAATCCCAAAGTGGTGGTGGGCTCCAGCGACATCACCCTTCTGTTGATCTATCTGCTTCAGAAATGCGGTTTGGTGGCATTCCACGGCCCGATGGTGTCGGGCAGTTTCGGATGCAAGCCCATGAAGATTTCCAAAACCCAGTTCCGCAAAGTATTGACCGGGGTTAAAGAAGGAGGTCAACTCGAGGCCCCCCAGGCCCGGGTTCTGCAGGCAGGGACCGCGCAGGGCAAACTCGTCGGCGGGTGTCTGACCCTGCTATGCCGCTCCCTGAAAACTCCTTACGAAATCCAAACCCGTGACGGTATTCTGCTGATTGAAGACGTCAACGAACCCGCTTACCGGATCGACGGTATGCTGTGGCAATTGAAAGCTGCCGGTAAATTTCGCGGAGTGAAGGGTATTGTATTTGGGGAAATGGTCAATTGCCGTTTTTCGGACGGACAGAAGGGCAGGCTGGAAGACCTGTTCCGGGGTATCGTGCCGAATCGCACCATCCCCGTTCTCACCGAATGCCCGGTGGGCCATGGCAATGAGATGTGGACCCTGCCGCTGGGAGTCGAAGCGACCCTCGATACCGATTCGAAGTCACTCCGGTTAAAAAACAACGGTGTGGCTTGATCCGCCAGGCATTTCCCTCCTAAAACGAATATTGAAGGGCAAAAATAAATTGCTGATCCTTGTCTTCAACGGTGGGCGCCGGTTCAGAGTTTTGATCGAAAATATGGGTGAGTTTGAAGGACCAGCCTTCGCCCAAGTGTGAGATAAGAGCCGCTTCGTTGCGGAGCCGGTATTCCTTGGGTTCTTCCAAGCTGGGGTAGTAAAGCAGAAAATTCTTAAACACCAGATTTTCAAGGATTTTGTAGGAGTAGTTGATACCCACCCTTCCTGACATAAACTGATCGTCCATGCCCACATCCAGATCCTCGGAAAAATAAGTGATTCCCACTTCCACCTCAAGGGTTTTTACGTCGTCGTTCCAGATCCGGTAGCCCGGTCCCAGACCGATGATGGCCCGCAGGTTGAGGTCCTTGAACTCGTCTTTCAGCAACTCCACACTGAGGCCGGTGAAAAACTTTTCCGTGAAAAAATGGTCGAACTTCAGGGCCCCGAAGGTATTGCGGGAAGTAATGTTACCGGTGTCTTCGGCATAGTTGTGGAGAAAGCGGAGTTGGAACCGGTCGTGTGCCCAGTCTCGTTTGGCATCAAACCCAACACTGACGCTGGTTCGTTCCACGTTACCGGTTTGAACCGTACCGCCTGCGGCAAAACTGCCCGACCAGCTTCCCGGGGGTTCGTTGATGGTTTTAACCTGGGCCCACTCGAAGGGAACGGTTTCCCCCACCGGTTCCAGGATGACCGCCACCCGTCCGTCTTCCAGCGTGGTCAGTTTTCCCGTCAGGATCGAATTGTTGGTCATTTTCAGCGTGACCGCCTGATCCGTCGTAATGGTCTTAATCTGGCCGACCGGGATTTTAATTTTCTTGGCGTACGCTGTCGAAAAGATCAACGTCCCTTTTTTCAGGGTAGAAACGGTCCCCTGCAGAATATTGTTATCGCCGAATTCAACGGTGTCAGCCATTGCTTGAGTGGACCCCATACTGATCACTAAAGCGAGGTGCATAACAAATGCCGCTATTTTAATTGACGTTCTTGCCAGAGTCATTTGGATACCCTCAATAATATTCTGATTAGTCACGCAATTTTTGGAGAATGGGTTTTGTAACCAATTCCCGGCGACGAGTCAAGATGTATTCAAATAGAATCCAACGTTTACAAGTTTCCTGATGCAGCAGGTCCAGGCATAATAAGTTGTTGAATTTCCCAATGCAAGAGGGGGAATAATCTCCACACAGAACAACGGTCCACTTCAGGGACAATGAATTTTCTTGAAAAATGCGGTAATAGGCTAAAAGGTAAAAGTGATGTCTTTCGCCCCAAATGGGGTGTGGTATAGTTGCGCGGCCTAATTTCAAAGATACCATAATTCTCAATTTTATAGTTCAAAGCATGTATTCCAAAAATCATATGGAATATCCGTTGAATACAAAAAATGGAGGATGTAATGCTAAAAGAATTCAAGGCATTTATCATGCGTGGTAACGTTGTTGATATGGCAGTAGGTATCGTCATCGGCAGCGCATTTGGATTGATTATAAAAGTACTGGTTTCGGACGTGATCATGCCTCCCATCGGCCTGTTGATGGGTGGAGTGGATTTCTCGAATCTCTTTGTTGTTCTCAAAGAAGGAGCCACCGCCGGTCCTTATACCGCTTTAGCCGATGCCAAAGCTGCCGGAGCGGTGACCATCAATTACGGCGTGTTTACCAATACGGTCATCAGTTTCATCATTGTGGGGTTTGCCATATTTATGATGATTAAGGCCTTGAGTAAAATGAAGAAGAAAGAACCCGCTCCTGAAGAGGCCCCCACCTCGAAAGACTGTTCGTTTTGTTTTTCTTCAATATCCATTAAAGCCACTCGCTGTCCACATTGTACTTCTGAATTGGCAGGGGCTTAGCAGGTCGTTTGAATTAGGGGGATGATCTAAAGCCGGATGGTGACACCCTTGTCCGCCAGGTAGCGTTTGGTTTCGGGGATGGTAATTTCCTTGAAATGAAAAATTGAAGCGGCAAGCACGGCATCTGCTTTACCCTCAACAATGCCCTCGTACATATGTTCCAGCGTCCCCGCGCCTCCCGAGGCAATCACCGGAATGGTGGTGGCTTCGGAGACGGCGCGGTTGAGCGCCACATCGTAACCCTGCTTGGTGCCGTCGCGGTCCATGCTGGTCAGCAGGATTTCACCGGCGCCGTATTGTTCCATAAGTTGCGCCCACTGTATGACTTGAATGCCGGTGGGGTTACGGCCGCCGTGCGTGAACACTTCCCATGTGGGTGCGGGCGGGGTCGGGCGTCGGAACAGCTCGGGGTGATTATCTTTCCATTTGAAGGGGGAATCAATGGTCGGACTGTCGGTTTCCACCTGCTTGGCGTCGATGGCCACCACGATGCACTGACTTCCAAACCGCTGTGCGGCCTGTTGCACGAATTCCGGATTATGCACGGCGGCAGTATTGATGGCCACCTTGTCGGCCCCCGCTTTCAGAAGATTGCGGATGTCCTCCAGTGTGCGCACGCCGCCGCCGACAGTGAGCGGCATGAACACTTTCTCGGCAGTCCGCGCCACTACGTCGAGAATGATATCGCGTTTTTCGTGCGAGGCGGTGATGTCGAGAAAGGTCAGCTCGTCGGCGCCCTCCGCTTCGTATGCGGCGGCGCATTCCACCGGGTCGCCCGCATCCCGCAGGTTGACGAACTGCACACCTTTAACCACCCGTCCGTCTTTGACATCCAGACAGGGAATGATCCGTTTAGCCAGCATGGTTCCGCACCTGTTTTAAAGCTTCCTTGAAATCAAGTCTTTTATCGTAAAGAGCTTTTCCCGTGATCATGCCTTCGACGCCCTTCGTTTGGAGAGAAAGCAGGCTGACCACATCCTGTATACCGCTGATCCCACCGGACGCGATGACGGGCAGGGAAGTGGCCCGGGCGAATTGCCGGATGCTGTCGAGGTTGGGTCCCTGCAACATGCCGTCCCGGCTGATGTCGGTGAATATAAAACCGGCGACACCCAGCGGTTCCATGGTTTTGGCGAGGTCGGCGGCGGTTTGTTCCGAAACCTCGGTCCAGCCTTTGACGGCGACTTTTCCATCTTGGGCATCGATACCGATCATGATTTTTCCCGGAAACTGTTTGCAGGCTTCTGCCACAAAGGCCGGTTCCTCGTGGGCGATGGTGCCCAGAATGACCCGGTAGGCGCCGGCGTTGACATAGGCAGCGATCGCTTCAATTGTACGAATGCCCCCTCCCACCTGGATATCCACGGTACTGCTGTAAATAATGTCTTTGATAATGTCAGCGTTTTTCGGCAGACCCTGAAAGGCGCCGTCCAGATCCACCACATGAATGAGTTGGGCGCCCAGCTCATCCCAATGTTGGGCCATGGCCCGGGGATCGTCCGAATAAACGGTTTCCTGGTCTTCTTTGCCCTGGGTCAGACGGACGCATCGGCCGCCTTTGATATCCACTGCGGGAATAATTTTCACTCTGCCGGTCCTTCCTGTGAGACTTCATTGTAGACGATAAGCCGGAGAATTATAAGGGGAGCACAAGAGGGTGTCAATGAATCCCGTAAGAAAAACCGGATGCCAATCCGCCGCTTTTTGGGTTAGAATCATCCGACTTTGGGCCTGAAAAAGAATAGGACCGTTTATGAAAGTGACCGAATCTCGATTGAAAGGAGTCTATCTCATCAAACCCCGGGTGTTTGAAGACCCGCGTGGTTTTTTTCTTGAGACTTATAACAGGGACCGGTACCGGGATCACGGGATAGACACGGAATTTGTTCAGGACAATTATGCCCGGTCGACCCGCGGAGTTTTAAGAGGCATGCATTATCAGATCAAGCACGGTCAGGCCAAGCTGGTCTGGGTGCCCGAGGGCGAAGTGTTCGATGTGGTGGTCGACCTGCGCAAGGACTCCCCCACGTTCGGGCAGTGGGATGGGTACGCGCTTTCCTCAAAAAACAGGCATCAGTTGTTCGTGCCGACCGGCTTTGCCCACGGGTATTGCGTCACCAGTAAAACCGCAGATTTCACGTACAAATGCTCCGATTTTTATTATCCGGAGGATGAAGGCGGTTTGATCTGGAATGATCCCAAGGTGGGAATCGAGTGGCCGATCGAAGACCCCATTCTCTCGGAAAAAGACCAGAATAATCCACCCCTGGAAAAGGTCGTGCTCCCTAATTCAGATTGAGTCCAATATGTGAATTATCCGGGTCATTTTGATCGGACGATTTAACCCGCCCATAAACAGCCAGTTATCGCTCCATCACCCCTAAGTCCCCATAAAATAAAGGTTTGGTCTTTGTTTTTTTTCGCAAACCTCCTCAGGTTTGGTCTATTTTTGCCGATAAGGAAATCAGGAAAAACCTAAATTCGCCTTGTTACATTTGTCTAAAGGCTTAGGAATCAATGGATATTCAAGTTTTAAATGAAATAACGAACCCGGTCCGGCAAGCCGCACTTTCCAAGTTGGGAACTCCGGTTTCTGCCAACGCTCAGCTCAAGGCATTGAGAGGGAACCCTGTGCCTGCGCCGGGAAACCCTGCGCCTCCTCCGTTGGAAGATTCGCCGGAGCAGGTCCCGGACCCGGTCACTCCGGAAATTTCACCGGTGGCACGGGCCGCCTCAGCCTATTCGGCGGCGGTCGGGGATGGATTGAACCCGGATGAGTTGGGTGCGATTCAGGATTTGTCAGGAAGGGTCCGGACGGCAGTTTCCGACTTCCTGAGTCAACCCGGTTTGGAGCAAGCTGAAAACGCCGCGGTTGTAGTGGCCTCGAATCCTGAAGCAGTTCAGGATTTGACCTCCAGCGTGGAGCAGGCGGTGGTGGAAACGCTCAGTCTCCCAGTGCCCGAAGTTCAGGTGAATGTTGATGCCGCCCCACCGAGTGCAAACCCGGTTGCAGAGATCCCTGCCTCGGAAGATTCCATTTCATTAGAAAGAATCACGAATGGCGCCACGTCCAACAATCGGACCCCGGTGGTTGCCGCCAGTCCAGCGCTGGCCAATTCGCGTGCGAGTGAAAATACGATTGTTGAAAATCCGGTAACGGTTGTAGAGGCTCCCGAATCGTCGAGAGGCGATTTTACCGTAACCGCCGCGAGCCCGGCCTTGCAAAACGCCATTCCCCAAAGTGCGGTGGTGGAGAACCCGGTCAATACGACAAATGCTCCTGCAAGTCCGAGTGGAGATTTCAGGGTGACCGCGTCAAGTCCGGTTTTGCAGAATGCACCTGCACCCGCAGATGAAAACGTCCCGGTGCAAACGGATGCTGCTCCTCAGTCACAGCCAGTGAGCCGTCCCGAGACGGTTGTCGCCAACCCGCAGGAAACTCCGGTGACTGCCGCCAGTCCGGCGTTGCAGAACACGCAAGCCGGTGAAAACGCCCGTGTGGAAACTCCGGTGAGCCGTCCCGAGACGGTTGTCGCCAACCCGCAGGAAACTCCTGTGACTGCCGCCAGTCCGGCGTTGCAGAACACGCAAGCCGGTGAAAACGCCCGTGTGGAAACTCCGGTGAGTCGTCCGGATACCATACCTCCAAACAATCCGGAAGCTCCAGTGACCGCCGCGAGTCCGGCGTTGCAGAACCCACAGCCGCAAAATGCCCGTGTGGAAACTCCGGTGAGTCGTCCGGATACCATACCTCCAAACAATCCGGAAGCTCCAGTGACCGCCGCGAGTCCGGCGTTGCAGAACCCACAGCCGCAAAATGCCCCGGTAGGGAATCCGGTTAATAACCCTGCACCTTCGGTCGATCAGGGACAAGGATTGGAAGGGCCGCAGGTCCAAACCGTTAATCCGGAGGGAGCCATTGCTCCACCTGAAGGGACAAGTGGCCAGACGGCGTCCGGCCAATCCAATCCACAACCCGCATCGGGTCCGCAGCCGGTACCTGCTCAGTCCAACGAATTGTTTGCGCAAGAAAACGCGACAGTGAACCCCGAAAACATTCGTAACGTGAATGCATTGGTCCATTCGGTCGTGGACAATGAGTTGACGTCGGAGGCGAAAAAGATTTTCAGCGAACCCAAGGTGATTCGTACCGTGGCGGATCTGGCGGATTTCATTCTGGAACGATTGCGGGAAATCATCACTGCCAAACAGCAACAATCCTCATCCAACGGCGAAATCGGGCTTTCCTGACCGGAGCCGGTCAGCACCCTGTTATTTTTGGCCCATCAGAATTTGTGAATACTCTTTAAGAGAGTTCACCTTCTCCTCCTCGCCCAACTTCTGATAGACATTGACGAGGTTTTGGATCATGCGGATCAGGATCTCCCGGTGGCTGACCGGAAACAGGAAATGATCCTCAAACTGGATGCCGAATCCCTGAACCATTTCAGCGCATTTTTCTGGAGTCAGAACGCGTCCCTTGTGAAAGGGATCAAAAAAATTCGGTTCGGTCAACGAATCGTACTTGGCGATAAAATGATAAGGCAGGCCGATGCCGACGATCGGGATCTGTAAACGCTGTCCGATTAAAATGCACAATACCGAGAGGCTGATGGGAAGGCCGGTTTTGTTTTTGAGTACCGTGTTGAGATAGCTGTTGTCCGGATCAATGTAGTTGTCCTGATTGCCATGAAACCCTTGTTGACGAAACAGGTAATCCGTCAGTTGGCTGAGAACCCGGGGAGCGGGTTCTTCAAGTTTGATCATGGGTGCCAGGCCTTCCGCCAGTTGATCCAGTTGCTGTTGCACCAGTATTGGGTCGGCGGTCGGATGTCCAAACTGCATGAGCAGGAGGACACCTTTTTCCAGATCGATATCGTCCGGGTTCCGCGAAAGACTGCGAAAAGCATCCACCAGTTGCCGGGGAGCGATCTGTTCCAGAATTTCCAAAGCGCGTGTCTTCAGGGTCAGGTTTTCCCCGCGGCTGGCCATTTCCAGAAACGGCACAGCTTCGGTCCCGAGTTCCACTAAACGGTTGCCAACCTGGTCGGTCACATAAGGGTCGCGGTCGTCCAGCAGGCGAATCAGGGATGAAATTTCAGGAGGCTGTGTTTTTGAGCTCATGCCGTGTGCAATTATTGTAGAAGGAAATGAAATCGAGGCCAGAATAGCACGGTGCCGGTCAAAAGAAAAGTTTGGAGGGCGGGTTGCCCTCCAAACCTTGAATCGTTTTAGAGATTGGGTTGCGGTGTGGTCCGCAGATAGGGTTTGATGACTTTGTGTCCCTTCGGGAACTTCGCCGGTATGTCTTCCGTTTTGATAGCGGGAACCACCACACAATCCTCACCGTGTTTCCAATCCACCGGAGTGGCCACCTGGTAATTGGCGGTCAACTGCAGGGAATCGATCACCCGCAACAGCTCATCAAAATTTCTACCGGTGGAGGCCGGATAGGTCAAGGTGAGCTTCACCTTTTTGTCCGGACCAATGATAAATACGGAGCGCACCGTCAGGTTGTCCAGCGCATTGGGGTGGATCATGTCGTACAACTGCGCCACTTTCTTGTCGGGATCGGCGATGATCGGATAATTCACGGTGCATTTTTGGGTTTCGTTGATGTCCTTGATCCAACCTTTGTGATCGTCGACGGAATCCACGCTGAGGGCGAGAACTTTCACCTTTCTTTTTTCGAATTCCTTTTTCAAATTGGCCACACGACCCAGTTCTGTCGTGCAGACCGGGGTGTAATCCTTGGGATGGGAAAATAACACTCCCCAGCCGTCGCCCAGCCATTTGTGGAAATCAATTTTTCCTTCGGTGGTTTCGGCAGTAAAATTGGGTGCTTCGTCTCCTAATCGGATAGCCATGATGCTAAGTCCTTTCTCCTGAATGTTAACACTGAAAAATAGTGTAGAATCTTGAATGGAAGCTTGTGTCTTTGATATATAAGTCTGAATAACGGGGGGTTGCTTTCACAAAAACGGGGAATGCCGGTCCCCCCAGAGTCCAGAACTCTCCGCTTCATATTTCAGCTTTTAATCTGATTTTATGTAAGTTATACCAAATTAGATGCCGCAGTAAAGAGGAAGATTTTAAAAATCGTCGGAGCCACCCGGCTACAGCCATGGAAAATGATCCCGTCAAAGAACCCCGGGTGGAAGAAACCCTTATCTTATTGAAAAAAATATGGGTTTTCTTCCTGGTGGGGCTTTACGCTGCTTGCCTATATAATGAATACATTTTCCCGGGAACCCGGGAGGGAGGGCCCCTGAAAGGCGAGGAGATTTTTTTGAAGATCGAGCGGGTGCTCTTTTTCGGCCTGATGGGGCTGGGTTTATTGGTGGATATCGTGCAGATTCGGATCGACCGGAGCAAAGCGTTCCTTTATTTATTCGCCTCTCTGATCCTGGGGGGCCTGTGCAACCTGATTGCCATGGGGCAGATGAAACTGTTAAATTTTTTTGTAGGCTGAGAGTTTTGTGTAGCGCATGGCTTTATCGGGAGTGCGCAGCCTGTTTATATATAATGACTATATTTTCTGCCTGATTCGGAAGGCAAGGGACGCATATACTTTGAAAACTGACAGAGGAACAGAAGAGGTGGCAATATTGACTCCCCCTGGGGACCATGCTAATTTACGTTCCATATACATATATAAAAATAAAATGGTGGGCCGTTAGCTCAACTGGTAGAGCAACTGACTCTTAATCAGTAGGTCCACGGTTCGATCCCGTGACGGCCCACCAAATAAAACAAGGGGTTACTGGTTTAGACTAGTAACCTTTTTGCTTATGGGTAGCATTTTGTGTGTATTCTGATGTTCTTCAGCATTCACCAAATACTCTTACGCGCAGGAATCCCACCACATTGCCATAGGAATCCTTCCAAGAGCATCATAAATATTCAGTGTACAAAGTGAATAAGACCCAGGGGGCCTAAAAAGGGGGGGGGTAGCCGGGGGATGGAAGGTGTTTATGGTTATGATTTAGAGGAGGTGGTTATGGATGGACGCTGACTTCACCGATGCAATACGGGATGAACCGATCTTCGCGCTTTCAACCACTGACCTGCCCCTGATAGTTGTACCACATGTTAAGTTAGAGTATTTGCCTGGCTATTTTCCCCTCTTATCCATTCCATCCTGGGTTTTTGGCCCAAATCCTAAGATAAGCCCTGGTCCAGTTTGCGGGGGGCGGGTCACTTTCTTGCCCTCTCTAGCTAAGGAACGATTTTGCAGTGGTTTTGAAAATTCTGTTAAAATTTGATTTTTTCCATACTCAATAAATCCCTCAAAGAATACTTAAAAAAATTTAGATTTACATTGTATTTTAAATAAGTAACTGTAAGTTTTAATCAAATATAGGAGCCTAAATCTTCTTCAAAACACTATCAATGGAAATTTTTGGTTTAGATTAAATTGACGGGATTGGCGTATTTCAACATAAAAGTATTTGTTTATTGATAGATGGATGGTTAAATAATTCAAGATATTTTTGGGGTATTTTTGGGGTATCCAACGGAGCGAAACCTATCTCAGATTACCTTAGTTAAGTTGAGTTAAAATTAATCAATTGAATTATTTATACATACTCTGAGGTGTCTCTTCGGATGCTCGATATGTTGATATTGCCTGAATTATGTTGAATTCCCAATTATTAGCTTCTTGACAATACATTTTATCAGGAGTATGAAGTTGAACAAAATAAACAACACTACTAACCCAAAAGAGTGATTAGGCGCACAATTCATTTGGTTCTTAAATCATAAGCTTTTTTTTCATTACTACAGTTAGGGTAGTTTTACAGTTTGTGTGATGAACCAAATTTTCCTAGCTTTTTTAGAAATTGCCTGAACTTACCCGAACGGGAGGAGGCCAAAGGGTGTTCAGGATATTTAAAAATAAACAGGACTATGCAAAATGGAGTGCAACCTGAGTAAAAAATTTTAACGAAGGCCATTTTTTTAATCATTAGCACTCAGTCATTTGTAAAACAGCGACTTCTTTGACAATTACTGGAGTATAGAGGAGGGGTGTTATGAAGGACTCAGTTGAAGTGTTTGACCCAAAATTAAATTTTACAGCATCATGTATCATTAATACCGTGTTTTTTGTGCTGGTGGCCCTAGGGTTACCAGCTTTTTTTATGTTCCCGGTATCGCCCGCAATGGCCGCTCCTGGAGAGATAATAACCACCCCATCGGTAGTCCCCGAACTTCCGATTGAAGTAGAAACGGAAGTCGGGCCGGCGGGCTCTCTGAAGAGGGTCCCCCTTTGGAAGGAGATTGTTGAACTCCTGGAAGATCCGTACGCTTTTGTATGCGATCCGGACGACCCCTTGACGGATAATGGTGGCGTGAAATTTAATAAGGAGGACGAGAGCATCTTCTGCACTTCAACGGCAGAACGCCGTAAGCATTTCGAGTCGTATTTCATGCCAGACGGTGTAACACCGAACCCCAACAGGGGAACAGAGGTTGCCATGCCCGGCGACTTCAAACTTTTTCATCCGTGCCACAATGTACTCACCGGCCAGCCTCTGCGCAGTCGGCCGGATGGGGAAATCGATTGGAACCAGCCGGGATATCTGTTTGATCCCGACGAGACTGTTGCTGTGACCCCTCCTGGAGAATCACTGGGATTAGTAAGCAACATCCCCACTGAATTACGGACTCCGATTGGCATACTGGTAACCTGCATGGGGGGTAGTGCTGTTGAAAAACCGAGTGGACAAGGAAATTGGAATATAGGAGGTCCCTGCGACGACGTGGGTTTCGGAGGAGACATTGACGTTAACGGTAATGGATTGGTTGACCCCGAAGACACTGACTTTAACGGGAATGGAGTGATCGACCCGGCGGATCCGGATTATATACCCGCGCCGCCTGATGGGTCGCTTGTGGTTTCCAACCCGGTCGGCAATGGTGCCCGAAATCAATTGGACTTGGGCCCCAGAAGTGGACCGGGCCAAGGTGATAACCGCATTCCGCCTCACCGCACCATTATCGCGGAACTGTCCTGTGATGCAGATGGAATAATTCTCGCAGAGGACGAGGATAGCGGAGAAATAGAACCCGTTGTGGAACTCGAACAGCCGGTCAACGAAACTCATTTTATTGAGGATCGGCTGGCCGCGGAGGTCCTGGGTAAGGCCTTGTTCTGGGATATGCAAATTGGCAGCGATACGGTTCAGGCCTGTGGCTCCTGCCATTTCGCCGGCGGCATTGATACCCGGACCCGCAACCAGCTCAACCCTAATCATATAGCCGTAACTCCAGACCACACCTTGCAGGTCAAAGGACCGAATGAGAATGTGGTGGCCGGCGACTTTCCGTTCCACAAATTGGATGACGTGAACGAAGTGGGTGAGCCGCTGAAGAATCCAATTAATGTAATGAGCGATGCCAACGACGTTATGGCTTCCATGGGCGTCAGCGAAGCCGTTCAGTTTGATGACGTCATCGTAGGGGCAGGGGCATTCAATCCGGCCACCCTGGGCGTAGCGCCCTTGGCCCCGGATATGGGTACTCCAATTGCCGAGCCGATTGCATCTATGGTAGATGCAAACGGTAATAAGTTGCGCCGGGTCGAGCCCCGCAATACGCCGACCATGCATTCCGCGGCGTTTAATTTCGACAACTTCTGGGACGGGCGCGCCCGCCATGATTATAATGGCGGCAGTGTGTTTGGTCCCGCCGACCCGTTCTTCCACATCTACGTAAACTGTGAAGAAGACGGTGAACCCGAGGAACTCCTTCCTCTGCCAGCTCCGGCGGAAGCCGAACTCGGACCTGAGGGTCTCTGTGAGTGGTATGAGGAATACAAGGGATTTGACGATGGAGAGGCGCGGGTACCGGTAAGAATCCGGTTTTCCAGCCTGGCTTCCCAGGCTATGGGGCCGCCCTTGAGCGAATTCGAGATGGCCTTCTTCGGTCGCAACTGGCAACAGCTCGGCAAGAAGATGTTGCAGGCAGGCGTGGTACCGCTGGCCAATCAGAAGGTGGATCCCACGGACAGTCGGCTCGGACCCTGGGCCAACAACATGGGCTCGATCTGTGTGGGCCTTGGCGTGGCGGCAGCCGGCAAGCCCGGGCTCTGCACCACTTACCCGGAGCTGATCGAAATGGCTTTCAATGAGCAGCTCTGGAGCAACACAACCCAGCATTTCAACGGTGCATCTGTGCCGATGAGCAACGCCTGCGAACCGGGTGAGCAAATACATGACGGGGAACCTGTGCTTAATGCGGCTGCTTTGGCGATCGGGGCATCAGCGGGTTGCGACCCGTTCGATGGCTTTGTCATCGCGGTTGCCGATAATCCGGCGGTTCCGACTGACACACTCCAGTTCACCCAGATGGAGGCCAACTTCAGCCTGTTCTTCGGATTGGGAGTACAGGCCTACGAGCAACTGCTGATTCCCGACGACACGCCGTGGGATCGGTTCAATGATGCGAATCCAATGCTCGGCAATGGCGTCGCACAGCCCGGCGAGCAGGGAACCTTGCCTCCTGGCGTGATACGCGAACTGGTCACCGGGGCTCCTGAGGGGGCGCTCAACCTGGTTGCTGGATTCGGACCCGATGAACTTTTCGGGTTTGATATCTTTGCGGGAGGCAATACGACTGCCGCACTCGCTCCGTTTCAGGCGGTGGATCCTCACTCAGGGATCAACAGGAATCCGGCTGGAGTCGGATCGAATCCGTTCCTGAGGACGGCGCGTTGCATGCTCTGCCACCTCGGACCTGAGCAGTCGGATCATACCAACAATGTGAACGCCGGGTTGCTTCAGTCGGGTACCGAAATCGAGTTTCCGACGCCTCCGGGGTCTCCGGAGCCTACCGGCGTACTTCGGTTGGTTACGGGACTGAGCCTTGCGGAAGAACTCGAGGAGAATGCGCAGGACGGTGTCGAAGTTGAGAACCGGGACTTTCGTTTATTCAACGATGAGGTATTTGGACAATATATCGTTAATGGCGTTCCTTTACCATATAACGATGCTGGTTTCCCATTTGCTGACCCGTTGTTATTTGATAATCTTGATGATCGGGTGATCGGGCAGTCCTTTGGCACCACTTTTCAGGACAACGGTGTCTATCACATCGGGATTCGACCCGTGGAGGAAGACATGTTACGGGGCGGAGATGATCCCTTCGGCTTTCCGCTGAACCTGGCGGCTCTGGCTATGAAGAACCTCGGGGGCGAGGATTTCGAGCCTTGTGATGACGGCACTGATTTTGATATGGCGACTTGTGATGGGCCAATGCCCAATTTCGATCCGGCTTTAGGCGTGGGCGGCGGCCTGTATGAAGCCGTCGGCGATTGCCTCGACTGTGACTTCAAGGATGGAGCCGGCAATCCAACCTTTTACTATCAGGAGTCGGTCAATCCGGGCTTGCAATTGGAACCGGCTAATCCGCTTTTACCGGAGTACCTGGCGGACTGGGCGAACAACCTGCCGGCGGGCGAGGCAAATCCGCTCATCGACGAGTTGGCCTTTGCGCCCAACACCAAAACCCATACCCCGGTGGCCGAGTATACGGAGATCCTGTTTGGAGCGGACATCCATTGCGGTCTCTACGACCCGGCGACTTTTGGTGCGGGACCTCCGAACTTTGGCTGGGGACCTTTGGGGTTTAACAACCCTGATTCGTTGTGTCCCAACAGCCAAACCGGTGTTCCGACCAACATGGGGCTGGGCAATGGCCCTTATGTTCCAGGAAGTCTGGTGGCTCCGCCCAACGGCACCTGGCCGGTGGAAAACCGTGTGGGCAGGAATGGCGCTGCCAAAGCCTCCCAACTGCGGAACGTGGAGATCACCGGTCCTTTCTTCCACACCGGCAGTTACCTGACCCTACGTCAGATAATTGATTTCTATATGCGCGGTGGGGATTTCCCCGAAACGAGCCGGGAGGACCGTGACCCGAATCTGGTGGATATTGAACTGCAAGCTTTCGGGTTCGGTGCAACCACTGACCTTCCTCCAGGATTGCTGGATGGAATTCCGGATATCGTAACGCAATACGGCCAGATGCCGGATACCAACCCTCCGGGGTGCCAAGGCGCTGCTCTTAATTGTACACCGGAGCCGACTCCGCCAGCGGGACCGGGGACGGAGCGGGAGAGGGCTTTGGAGGATGCCAAAGAGGCCCTGGTGAAATTCCTGCTCGCCCAAACTGATGAACGGGTAGCGCACAAGTCCGCGCCGTTTGACCAACCGGAGATTTTCGTGCCCTTTGATGGACGGGCTCCGGCAAACACCTTCGGTCGTGACGGCCTGGTAACACGTTCTGGTGTTCCTTGCTTACCGGGCGATGACACCCAGGGAGGATTGGATCCATTCTCTGGAACCTGCTTTGAGCAGGTCCCGGAAACGGGTAAGCTAGGACAGGCTACTCGCCTGCCGGCCTTCCTGGGGATCTCGAGAACTCCGGTAGCTGGCCCGAATAACGATCACTTCGACCGTTAGGTCGTAAAATCGTTATCGTGGTTCATATGCTCTCGCTGCTCATCTTCTCCTAATCAGGGGGAGAGGATGGGCAGCTTGGGTTTTTTTAGTAATGCATGAAAAATGATAGAAGCGTTGACGCGCAAAGAATTAACTAATGTCAGTAGAAGGAGAATAAGAATGACAAAGTCATCCCCATTACCAAAGCCCATCAAGCTGTCCCGGGTCGCCATTACCATAATAGTAATCGCGGCCTTCCTGGCGATGGCTTTGTCCCTCCAGGCCGATACCAAACTGGAAGGGTCTGCTGATCCGGCAACCTCCGCGCAGGATGCCACGGCGTTTGCGGGGCCGAAGGAGAAACAGAGTTATGCCGTCGGCATGAGTTTCGGGCACCAGATTCGTAATCTGGGGGTGGACGTGAATATGGATCTCCTCATGCAGGGGCTCCAGGATGCACATTCCGGCAGTAAGCCACTCTTGACCGAAAAAGAGGTTCGTGCCGTTGTTAAAGAAATGCAAGTCGAACTGAAACAGAATCAGGCCACCCAGCTGATTCAAAGGCGTGTGAAAAACAAACAGGAGGGTGAAAAATTTCTGTCCGAAAACAAGACCAAAGAAGGGGTCGTTACCCTGGAAAGCGGACTTCAATACAAGATACTCAGGGCCGGTAATGGAAAGAAACCTACGATCAATGACAAGGTAATTTCCCATTTCCGAGGGACCCTTATCAACGGAACGGAATTCGTCGGCACTTTGAAGAAAGGTATGCCGAGGGCCTTCTCGGTCAGGGGAGTTGTCCAAGGCTGGAGGGAAGCCCTTCTGCTCATGCCTGTTGGATCCAAGTGGCAGGTTTTCATTCCCTCGAATCTCGCATACGGCGAGCGCGGCGCAGGTCGTATAATAGGTCCGAATTCCACACTGATCGTCGAGGTGGACCTTCTCTCTATTGAAGATTCGCAGGCCGCTGCCCTGACCGACATTAAGATAGCCTTCAAACAAAAATCACGGCCCGCCCATGGCGGGTACGCCACGACGAAACATTGGGTTTCTCCACCTAGCTATACCGCCAGTGCTCCCATTCCGGGGAAAAAGCTTACGGTGGAGGCTAAAGCTGCCGGTTTCGATACCAAGGGAAGGCCGATCAGGGCCTCCAAGCTTGAATGGAAAACTTCAGATCCTGATATGGTGGTGGTATCCCCCAGCAAAGGTCCGTCTGTAAAGATCACGGTGCAACGCGCCGGGGAGAGTACTGTGCAAGTGGCTTCTGCAGGTATTTCCAAGACACTGTCCATCAAGGCGACGAATAAGGGCAACGCCCTTTCGGCGGTGATCACTCAATAAGACAAGCTGTTTATCTTGGACGTGGATAAACATGTTTCATTAAGAAACCCGCACACCGCTTTGAAACGAAGAGGCGATGGCGGGTTTTTTCTGTAATCCAAATTCCAGTTTTTATTTTGAATCTGATTTCGCTGAGCTGTTCTAAAATCATTTACGCAGAATGAGAAGAAGAGGAAAAAGGGTCATCGGCTCTTTTTCATTTCCCGGTACAGTTTGCGGATTTCCGGATTGTCCGGAGCCAGTGCCAACGCCTTTTCATATGCCCGCGCCGCTTTGTCATACTCCTCTAGCACTTTGTAAGAGCGCCCCAGTTTCAACCAGCCTTCCAAATCACTTGGGTTTTTTTCCATCCGGGCAGCCAGGCGATCGACCATGCTCCGGATAAACGCCTCCTGATTTTTTTCTGAGGAAGAAAGTTCCGTCCCCTTGGATTTACCCGGTTGAACCGATGGAGCCGGGCCGGAAGGAGAAACCGGTAAATTCAGTTCACCCGATACCTTGGCAAGTAGATCATCCACCTTTTTTACCCAGGGCGCTCCGGCAGGTGCTTCCTTTATGAGGTTGGTTAAAACGTCGTAAGCTTTTTGAGAGTTCCCGGCCTGATGGTCCGCCAGTGCCAGATTGTAGCGTACCCCCGGATGTTGTGGATCAATTTTGTTGGCGGTCATAAAAATTTTATTGGCCTTTGGTGTAACTTTGCCGTCGGCACTTGTTATTAGCGTTTCACCGTAGGTCACCCGAAGGTTTACATCATTGGGTGCCATGGCCATGGCTTTCTCAAACGCATGAACGGATTTTTTGTGCTGACCCATGGTCGCATAAGAGCGGCCCAAAAGAGTCCATCCAGGAATATCATTGGGGTTTTTCTCCAGTTTTCGGGCCAGGCGCTCGGTCAATGTGTCCAGCGGAAGATCCATCACCGCAGAATCGACCTTTTTGTCAGCAATGGGAAGAGAGGCGGTTTGATTGGGAGAGTTGTCAAAAATTGGAGAAGGTCGATCTTGCCTGTCTATGACCATTGCGATGATCATGACCCCCCCAAATATCATCAAAATAATAAAGTAAGGAGCACGGAACCATTTCGTGTCCATAGGATCCCCTTTTTTTAAGTAATTTCAAAGGTTACAGATTCCAAAGCCCTCCAAAATTATAAAATTCTATAAATTAACTGTATACCAATATAATATATTACCAAATTTTTTTCAACTTATACAATATTATAATTTTTTATTAATTATTTATAAAAATAGTAACGCATTTCATTAATTGTAAATCTCCTTAATAAGTAAGTTATTGAAAAATAATGTATTAATTAGATAGGTCTCGAGTGGCCCGGCTTTTGCACGTATAACAGGGGCTTAAGTATTGTTTTTTCAACTAAGGTCGCCCATAAGGGGTATGTTTTAATGCAGTTCCCCGTCCCCATTAAAATACGACCTTATTAATTTAAGTTGGTCATGGAAAATTTGTTGGTTTACGCTGTTCTCGCCCTTTTGATTTTGGGGGGATACACAAGCGTCAAAATATGGAAAGAACAAAGGTGCCGTCGAATCCAGAAGCAGGAACTGGAAGCGGGATTAACGGAACCCTCCTCACTCCACCCCGTTATCGATCAGAATTTGTGTATCGGTTGCGGAGCCTGTGTCAAGGCCTGCCCGGAGCAAAGCGTTCTCGGAATCATTCGGGGCAAGGCGGAACTGATAGGCCCGAGCCATTGCATCGGTCACGGGGCTTGCAAGACAGCCTGCCCATTTGAAGCTATTGATCTCGTCTTCGGAACGGAAACACGCGGGGTGGATATCCCTCTTATTAAGCCGAATTTTGAAACCAACGTTCCCGGTATTTTCATTGCCGGAGAACTGGGCGGCATGGGCCTTATCCGCAACGCGGTGACCCAAGGAAGTCAGGCTATAGATACGATCCGCAAGCGCGGACGCAACGGCAAGGGTAAACTGTTGGATGTCGTGATCATCGGTGCCGGACCCGCCGGATTTTCTGCTTCACTGGCTGCTATGGAACACAAACTGGATGCCGTCACTGTGGAGCAGTTAACGTTGGGAGGTTCTGTGTCCCATTATCCACGCGGCAAGATTGTTATGACCAAGCCGGTGGTTCTGCCCCTCATTGGGAAAATCCATTTCCCCGAAACCACCAAGGAATCTCTTCTCAAATTCTGGCAGGGCGTTGAAAAACGGACCCGCGTCAAAATCAATTACCAGGAGCGGGTGGAAGGGATTTTGCGCAAAGAATCATACTTTGAAATAAAAACCACCAAAAAAACTTATTCGACCCGCAATGTGCTTCTCGCTATCGGCAGACGCGGTACTCCTAGAAAACTGGGCGTACCGGGAGAAGATTCTTCCAAGGTGGTGTATCGATTGATCGACCCGGAACAATACTGCGGAAAACATGTTCTGGTGGTGGGCGGTGGCGACAGCGCTTTGGAGGCAGCCATCAGCATTTCCGAAAAGCCTGGAACCACGGTCACCCTTTCCTATCGGAGCGAGTCCTTTTCCCGGGCCAAGCTGAAAAACCGCGACAAGGTAGATGCGGCCGCCAAGGCTGATCAGCTGAAGGTTTTACTAAAATCCAACGTCAAATCCATCGAGGAAAAAAAAGTGCGCATCGAACACAACGGAATAATCACTGCTCTGCGGAATGACGCCGTCATCATCTGTGCTGGCGGTATTTTGCCAACCGGTTTTCTGAAGGAAATCGGGGTTGCTGTGGAAACCAAATATGGAACTGCGTGAACGTCCATGAATAAAACCGAAACAAGAAAATCATATTCTATTTTCGACTTGGTGGTCCTCATCCTGATATGGACGATCGGGCTGAATGGATTGGGAATTGCCGCCCCTGCAGATGATTTGGCAGAGGCCAAAGCCGCCGCCCGCTTGCAAGATTTCACCAAGTCCGCCCGCCTGTTGAAACCTCTGGCGAAAAAGGGCCATACCGACGCGCAATTTCAATTGGCAGGCCTCTTTCGGTCCGGACGCGGGGTTGCCAAAAACCACGAAACCGCTGTCTTCTGGTTGAAAAAGGCCGCGCGCAAGGGACATGTTGACGCCCAGTATCAACTCGGGGTGATGTATGAACAGGGTTGGGGCACACAAACCGACACCTCCCGAGCGGTCCAATGGTATCAAGCCGCTGCCCGGCAAGGCAGCGAAATGGCCTGGGAAAAATTTAAAGCCTTGAAACAATTGGAGGCAAGACAACAAAATGACCCAGGTTTGAAGATGAACCAAGCCCTTAGGGATGCCGTTGCCGCCGGGCGACTCCAGGCGGTGGAAAACCTGATCCGAAGGGGAGCCGACATCAATGCCCCGGACCCCCAGGGACGTACTCCTTTGATCCTTGCCGTGGAGAACGGCCAACCGTCAGCATTAGGTGTTCTACTGAATTCGAATGCCGAACTCACCGTCGCCGATGCTTCCGGCAACAACCCTTTGCTGATCGCGGTTCGCCGGGGTGACGTTAAGTCAACTTACCTACTGGTTCAGTCAGGAATCAATGTGAACAGCCGGGACTGGAAAGACAACACTCCCTTGCACATCGCGGTGACAAAGCGGAATTTTACAATGATTCAGACTCTGATTCATCTGGGCGCGGATGTTCATATCAAAAACGGGGACGGGCGGACAGCGATAGATCTTGCCAACAAAACCAAGAACAAAAATATTAAAAAAATTATCCGGTCTGCAAAAGAAATGGAGCAAGTTCAAATCGCCGTTCGCAGGAACAACATTTCAAAAGCGGCGCGATTGTTGCAAACTCTAGCTCGCAAAGGCAATGCCGAAGCTCAATATCAGTTGGCCGGACTGTACCGTTCCGGACTGGGTGTTCCCAAGAGTCACAAGACCGCCTTTTCCTGGCTGAAGGTTTCAGCCAAGCAAGGCCACGCCGCCGCCCAATACAATCTCGGCATCATGTATGAAAACGGTTGGGGTGTGAAACCCAGCCATTCCAGGGCGAAACAATGGTTCCAGAAAGCCTCCGTGCAGGGATATCAACAGGCGGAAACCAAACTGGAACAAATTGAAACGGGAAGGCCTGCCCTACCCAAGTCAAAGTTGAATTTGGAGTTGTTCGAGGCGGTCCACCAGGGCAACACAGAGGACGTGCAACGACTGTTGGCTCTGGGGGCAGATGCCAATTACAAAGACGATCACGGACGCACCCCCCTCATGGAAGCGGTTGAAGCGGGGCATGTAGAATTGGTACACCCTTTGATCCGTTCAGGGGCGCGGATTCAAACTTCCAATCGAGTTGGGGACAACCTACTTCATATTGCAGCCGCGGGTTCTCACCCTAAACTTATAAAACCCCTCATTATGGCGGGGGTCCCTCTCAACGCAAAAGACCGGAACGGCAACACACCTCTAATGATTGCCACGCTGAAGGGCAACACGGGTACGGTGAAGATATTGATTCAGAACGAGGCGAAACTAAACATTATAAATGGCAGCGGTTTCAACGCGGCTCAGATTGCGGATTACAAAAAAGACAAAGTCACTTTACGTATGTTATTGGCTCATGGAGCGGTGCTTAAAAAGGACGAGAGAAAAACTTTCAATACTGCCGTTCTCAAATCCAACCGTCCGAGAAAAACCCAATCCATCGGTTCAAAAGATACTCAAGCTTACCAGGGTTGGCCGCTGTTGATGGTCGCCGCCTGGCGTGGGCAGACGGACCTGGTCCGAGCTTTGCTGAAATCAGGCGTTTCCATCGATGATGTCGATGAGCAGGGGCATACAGCCCTCAGCCGTGCCGCCTTGAAGGGGCACCGGGAAATTGTCAGCGTGCTTCTGGATAAAGGAGCGAACCCAAACACGAAACAGTTTAATAGCAAAACCCCTCTGATCTGGGCGGCGGAGCATGGGCACATCGAAGTGGTTAAGGCGTTGGTGAAAGCCGGCGCACGTGTCAATACACAGCCGAAAGACGGCAACACCGCATTGATTTACGCCATTCAGGACAAGAACCCTGCCATGGTAAAAATTCTGTTGGCCGCTGGGGCGAACACCACCTTGAGCCGCAAAAATAGCACCGTGCCCGTTATTCTGGCTTCCCGGTTCAGCGGGACTCAAATTCTCACGCTATTGTTGAAACGTGGAGCGCGCGTGAACGTCCGAGACGGTCAGGGCCGTAGTCCACTTTGGTTTGCCGCCAATAGCGGGAATTTGAACGCCGTCAAATTATTGATGAAACACGGTGCTGAGGTGGAGCCTTCCGATTTTGACGGAAGAACTCCTTTAATGCAGGCTGTGTGGAAAGGACACGAAAGCATCGTCCGGTACTTCCTTGCGAAGGGAGCGGACATTCGCCAGAAAAGCAAGGTGGGTAACACGCTTTTGATTATGGCTTCCAACCGCGGGCATGCCGGGATTGCCCGCAAGCTTTTGGAAGGTGGATGTCCGATCAATGAAAGAAACCTCGCTGGCAATACAGCCCTGATGGAAGCTTCGAGGGGAGGCCACATTGAGACGGTGAAACTGCTTTTGGAGAACGGTGCCGATCCCAAGATCCGAAATAACAAACGGGAACTCGCTCATACGATGGTCTCCAAGAACCGGACCGATATTCAGGATATTTTTAATTCGCATAAAGGAGAATGGAACTGGCTGTCAGATCTTTTTTAAGAACCTAGTATCAGGAAAGCCGGCTCGTTAATAAAGTAATCATGAATACTCAAACGCTAGCAAGCCATTCAACGTTGAGTCCTCCCGCGGCCGCGAAAGGCCAGGGCGTTCCGCGCCCGGCCACCCGTAAAAAAAGCGGATGGGGAATGGAAACTCTGATGAAAGTAGGGGCGGGGCTGTTCTTTTTCCTCTCGGGATTTGCCATTTATGCTGGGTGGAAACTGCGGGATAGGGAATACCTTACGGCAGAAACCGGAACCGGCTACCTGTTGGGAATTCTGGGTTCCGTGATGATGCTGATTCTCCTTTTATATCCCATGCGCAAGCGGTTCCGATTTATGGCGCGTTGGGGTCCCCTCCGTTACTGGTTTCGTTACCATATGATGTTGGGCGTATTGGGTCCGGTCTGCATTTTGTATCACGCGAATTTCTCCCTGGGTTCGACCAACAGCTCCGTCGCCCTGTTCTCCATGCTCCTGGTGGCGGGAAGCGGTTTGATCGGGAGATACCTGTACGTCCAAATTCATCATGGTCTGTACGGCCAACGCATGAACTTAGAGGAACTGACATGCGAGCTGGAAGAAGAAAAGGGTGAGCTGGCCCGCAACCTCGGGTTTGCTCCAAACGTGAAGAAACAACTGCTCCATTTCGCTAACTCGATTTTAAGCCATTCTAAGGGTTTCTTTTTCAGCGTAGGCATTTTCTTTTTTATACGTCTGCGAATCCGTTGGACCTACCGCGGTTTGCGCGGTTCTCTCAAGCGAGGCCTGAAGGAGGAAGCTCGCAGGAAAGGGTGGAACGCAAGCGTTTACCGCCGGAATTTGCGGAATGCGCGCCTGGAGGCTTGGCGCTTTCTCAGGCAGATAAGAAAGGTAGCAGAGTTCAATGTTTACGAGCGCCTGTTTGCGCTGTGGCACATTTTGCACATTCCCTTGTTAGTGATGATGATGATGGCAGGCGTGTTTCATGTTATTGCGGTTCATGCGTATTGATCCGATCGTAGATTAAGAATAAGCGGAATTTTCAGAAATCTAATTTTTGGAATATGCATGAAATCTTTATTGATTAGAGGATTATTAACAGGAGCTATAATGTTGTTGCCTTTGCAAACATATGCTGACTCTTATGAAAAGCTTCTGATGCCGGGGCCCGTGGTCAAGGGTCACGCCAAATACGAATCGGAGTGCACCAAGTGTCATGCCTTGTTTAAAAAAGGCGGGCAGAATGAGAAGTGCCTGGAGTGCCATAAGCCGGTGGGCGTTGACCTCAAAAAAAGAAAAGGGTTTCATGGCCGCAATCTCAAGGTGAAAGGGCGCGAGTGTAAGCACTGCCACACTGATCATAAAGGAAGGGCCGCGGATATCATTCAGCTGGACCTGGAAACCTTCGATCATAAAGCCACGGATTTCATCCTCAAGGGAAAGCATCGTTCCGTCAAGTGCCGCAACTGCCATGCCGCCGGTAAAAAATACCGGCAAGTACCATCCCGTTGTATCGATTGTCATAAAAAAGACGATCCCCACTTTGGCCGGTTGGGAAAAACCTGCTCCAATTGCCATTCAGAGCGGTCCTGGAGCCGGGGACGGTTTGACCATAACAAAACCAAATTCCGGTTGACAGGAAAGCATCAAAAGGTAACGTGCAATAGCTGTCATCCAAATCAGCGCTATAAAAATACACCGTCGAAATGCTTCTCCTGTCATGCTCTCAACGATGTTCACGAGGGACGCTTTGGGAAAAAATGCGACAAATGCCACAATACCGCAAGATGGCCGAAGACCAAGTTTGACCACGACAAAACCAAGTTCCCGCTTCGAGGCGCCCACGATCAGGCGAAATGCAATTCCTGCCACAAGGACAACGATTTCAAGAAAAAATTGAAGCGGGAATGTATCGACTGTCACCGGAGTGACGATGATCATAAAGGACGTATGGGTGAAAAATGCAACAAATGCCATAGCTTTATCAAATGGCCTAAGGTGAAATTCAGTCATGACAAGGACACCAAATTCAAATTGGCGGGTCGCCATGCCAAGTTGGTGTGCTTGGATTGCCACCGGGGTAATGCCTACAAGGAAAAGCTGGGTAAGCTCTGTTATGACTGCCACAAAATTGATGACGTTCACAAAGGTGAGCAGGGAAAGAAGTGCGATAAATGCCACAATGTACAGAGTTGGGGGAAGCGGGTCAAGTTCGACCACAATAAAACCAAATTTCCTTTGGTGGGAATTCACGCCGTGACCACCTGTGAAAACTGTCATCTTTCGGCAAAGTACAAGGAAGCTTCGTCCAAATGTGTGGACTGCCATATGAAGGTCGATATCCATAAACAGAGGCTGGGGCCGAAATGTGATTCCTGTCACAACCCCAAGGCCTGGAAATTATGGAAGTTTGATCATAACAAACAGACCAAGTTTTCCTTGAATGGAGCGCATGACAAGCTGGCATGCCTCGCTTGCCATATGCAACCGGTGAAGGAAAAAATTAAAATGGAGAAAACCTGCTTCTCCTGTCACAAATCCGACGATGTTCATAAAAGCCAGCAGGGGGAAAAGTGTGACAAATGCCATAACGTGCAGGATTGGGGAAAGAAGGTGCGGTTCGAGCACGATCTGGCGCGGTTCCCATTGATCGGAATCCACGCCATCACTTCCTGTGAATCCTGTCACCTTACAGCCGCTTATAAGGAAACCTCTTCAAAATGCATGGATTGCCACGCAGACCAGGACACGCACAAACGGCGTCTAGGGCCGGTATGTGAAACCTGCCACAACCCCAATGGTTGGAAGTTGTGGGAGTTTGATCACAATAGCCAAACGGATTTTAATTTAGACGGATCCCATGAAGGGCTTGACTGTATGGCTTGTCATAAGCAGCCAGTTGAAGAAAAAATCCGTTTATCAGCCCGATGCTATGGCTGTCACGCGCAGGAGGATGTTCACCGCGGAAGTTTTGGCCGCCGGTGCGAACGTTGTCATGTGACCACCTCATTTGAGGAGGTCCAAATAAGGCATTAAATAGAAGATTACTGAATGGAAGATTTATTGTGTTGACAGGAAGAATAGAAAAAATGATCAAGTCTATCAAAGACCGTTTCCCGAAGATATTTGTGGGTTCCATTATTGCCCGGGAATTGAGCGGTAATGTCAAGGTTAGGAGTGGCATGAGCCGGACTGGGAATCGTTGCATTACGATTTGCATTGCTGGTTTTCTCTTGGGCTTTTTTGTCCTGTTTATATCGCAACCGATTTACTCTCAAAGTAAAAAAGACCAGCGGAGGGGCGATTCCGGAAAAATTTCCAAGGGAACTTCAAGGGTTATTTACGTTGATCCCTTTACTGAATCGGTTAAAGAAACTGTTGATAGAATTAAAAAATACAAGCGACTAACAAAATTAATGGCCACTCCCAGAAACAAAAAGTCGACCAGAGATCTAATTACTGAAAAGAAACTGCGCATCAAAGTAATGCTTGGTATCCCGAAAAAGAAAACCTTTTCAGCCAAATCGGTCCATAGGAAGAAGAAAAAGAAATCCATTAAAGCAAGTGTTTCTGCTGAAAATAAAAAAGACAAACCCATTGCCCTGACTTCCATCAACAAGGAGCCACGACGAACGGTCTCCGTGATCAAGAAAAAATCGGGCATCGCAGGCAATGCGAGTTCGAAACTTCAAAGTCTATCGTCTCCTTCACAAAAAAACAAAAAAATCGCACAAAATAAAAGGACCACTCGGAAAGGAATAAAAAAGAGTGGGTCCATTGGGTTTAATCATCTTGCAACGGGGTTCCCGCTAACCGGAGCTCATTTTCAGGTCCGTTGCGACCGTTGCCATGTGGGTGCGGTCTTTCGGGGCACTCCCCGCAGGTGTTTTTCCTGCCATGTGCGGGGAGGGATGGTGGGGTCAACATCCAAAAGTTCGAATCATATCCGGACGGACAACCTTTGTGACAACTGCCACACCACTCAAAACTGGGCATCCGTCCTTCGAGTGGACCATAATTCCATCACTGGAACTTGTTCCAGTTGTCATAATGGGTTTATCGCTATGGGTAAAAACAGCTCCCATATGGCGAGTTCCAATAACTGCGAATCATGTCACAATACTCAGCGCTGGAGTGCCGCGCGTTTTGATCATAGCACCATTACAGGAACCTGTTTCAGCTGTCACAACGGCACCACCGCCACCGGCAAGAGCGCGACGCATATTCAGAGTGCGAACACCTGTGACGATTGTCACGTCACCACCAACTGGACCACCGTGAATTTTGACCACGCCGGGGTCACGGGCACCTGTTTCAGCTGTCACAACGGCACCACCGCTACCGGCAAAAGCGCCACCCATCTTCAAACGTCCAACACCTGTGACGATTGTCACGTCACCACCAACTGGACCACCGTGAATTTTGACCACACTGGGGTCACGGGCACCTGTTCCTCCTGTCACAACGGCACCACCGCCACCGGCAAAAGCGCGACTCACATTCAAACTTTGGGACAATGTGATAGTTGCCACAACACTCTGGCATGGAGCCCGGCGAATTTTGATCACAGCCTGGTGACGGGGAGTTGTTCTTCCTGTCATAATGGAACCACCGCAACAGGAAAACCTGCCACTCATTTTGTGACCAGCTTGCAATGTGACGAATGCCACAACACCACGAATTGGCTGACTATAAATTTCAGTCACAACTCTGCCAGCTATCCCGGAGACCATAATTCCAGTGTAACTTGCATCCAATGCCATCAGAGTAATTCCCAGACGGTTATTTGGACCTCCGCGACTTACAAACCCGACTGCGCTGGGTGTCATGCCAATAATTATGTACGCGACAAACATGATAAATATCCGCCGAATGCCACCTATTCGGTCAGTGAATTAAGAGACTGTAGCGGTCCATGTCATGAATATACAGATAGCACAATGACTACCATAGATAAGACCAATAACAATCAGCACAATGTAAGGGATGGGGCTTTCCAATAAACACCATAGATAAACACCATAACAGTCAGCACCAAGTCAGTGCTGGTGCATTCTGATCCTGCGTTCGGTTTAAGCAAGAACTCCATTCAGAAAAGTCTAAATTCCAATTCAAAAATAGGGATGTAGGTTTTGAACCATTTTATTCGAGTATTACGCTGCAATGTTTTTCGCCAGCTCATAATTTTCATTCTGGTTTTCGGTGCAGTGTTTCTATTTGTGTCACCTGCATTTTCCCGCCTTGTCAACAAGGTTGATATCAGAGCTCGATCCACGGGTTACGAAGTTCGAGTCGATTTTTTTCTTCCAATGAGATATGTCAGTCACCGCCCAAAAAATAAGGGAACTATTCTTATTATTCAAATGAGGCCATCCGTCATTGGTCTTGATGATCCGGAAACGATTCAACAACTCAGTGAACGGCAGATTCTCAGTTGGGATCGTTCCACTTCTATTCCTCTAAAGGAAATGACCTATGAGGGGGGTGTACCGGACCGCCCCGAATTGATCCTAAGGTTCATCCGTGACGTGGAGTTCGATGTGCGGAACAGCGGAGACCTGAGAACGCTCATAATAGTTGTGCGGACCGAAATACCCAAGGAGCCTGAAAAAGAACCTGAATTAGAAGTCATTCTTCCAGAGCCAGCGATGCCTATCCCTGATTTGTCGACTGGAGCCCCGAAAATGGTCGAATTGATGGATGAGGCGGGAGGCGCCATGATTGACCGCAATTTCCGGCGCGCCATTCAACTCTATACAAAAGTTCTGAGAAATCCGGACACCGTGTTTCGCCAAGATGCACAAGAACTTTTAGGGTTGGCCCGACACCGCAATGGGCAATTGGCCCATGCCAAGGCCGAATACGAAAAATATCTTAAACTGTACCCGGAAGGTCCCGGAGCAGATCGTGTGCGTCAACGTCTTTCAGGTTTGTTGACCGCTGCAGCCAGGCCTAAAGAAAAACTGCGGAAGCCGAAGAGACCGGAAGACGTTGCCGAATCCGTTTGGGATCACCAGGTATTTGGCAGTTTGTCGGAGTTTTATAATTATAGCGACACCGAATTTGAAGATGGAACCAAAGTAATCAATCAGTCGGAATCGCTGACCAGTCTGGACTTCAGTACCCGGTCCCGAAGTGACAGGTATGAAATCCAGACCCAGTTTTTTGGAACCTACGCAGCCAATCTGAGAAATAATGGATCGGATGACGTGGCTCGGGTTAACAATTTATTTGTTGATCTGGAGGATCGAAAGTGGGGGTTGTCTGGCCGTTTCGGCAGGCAGTCGCGAAGCTCCGGCGGGATTTTGGGAAGGTTTGACGGAGGATCGGTGGGCTATGAAATTCTCCCGGAAGTGACAATCAATGGAGTATTTGGATATCCGGTGGTCTCCAGTGATGACCGTGCATTCAATGCAAATAAACATTTTTATGGTGCGAATTTTAACCTTGGAACATTCTGGGATAGTGTAGATTTCAATCTCTTTGCTATTAATCAGGAAGTGGAGGGCATAGTCGATAGGCGAGCAGTAGGTGGGGAAATTCGTTATTTTGATCCAAAGATATCCCTTTTTTCTTATGTGGATTATGATATTTCCTACGATGAATTGAATATTTTTCTGCTTAATGGCGGATGGACGTTTTCTACCAAAACTCGGTTGAATCTAGTATTGGATTACCGCAAGAGCCCTATCCTGACAACCAGCAATGCCCTGATAGGACAAATGGTTCAAGAGATTTCGGGATTATTAAACATTTTTACTGAAGATGAAATCCGTCAACTGGCTCGAGACCGTACGGCCACTAATAAATCTGCAACGATTGGGATTGTTCAGGATTTAAATGAAAAATATCAGGTGGTTGGGGAGGTTACTATTTCCGAATTGTCGGCAACACCGACATCGGGGGGAGTGCCAGGCAACCCGTCAACCGGGAAAGAATATTTTTATCTGGCGCAATTGATTGCGAGTAATTTATTTATCGAAGGAGATATCAATATAATTGAAATGCGCTATGCAGATACCATGAGCAATGATTCGTATTCATTGAACCTGAACCTCCGCTATCCTATTACCCCAAATTTTAGAATCAATCCAAGAATCCAGACTAATCTTCGGAAAAATAAGAATGATAATGGAGAGACGGTAACTATTCGGCCCCTTCTGCGAATAGATTATCGATGGAAAAAATGGTTGCGGTTTGAGTTGGAGGGCGGTCGAGAGTTCCGGCAAGATACAGTTTTGGGAAACACCGAGAGCAACACCGGATATTTCGCTACGGTTGGTTTTCGCGCCTATTTTTAGATCAACTTTTAAAGTTTGAGTTGGCGGTTTTGTTTGTAACAAGTCTGCGACCTGCCCCCCCCTGAAACCGGATTCAGGTTTCACCACAGAAAACACCCCATCTGTGGGACAATTCAGGGCCACTTCTCAGTAACAAATGGCAGTTTTCCACAACAGAGGGCAACAGGAGACACTTAATAACTCCCTGATTCTATTGTTGTTGGGTGTTGTGATAAGTTGTTATTTATTAATGGGTTCTGACTCTTAATCAGTAGGTCCACGGTTCGATCCCGTGACGGCCCACCAATTAATCAAGGACTTATGGGGTTTCTCTGTAGGTCCTTTTTTATTGGGGTTAGTTCAGGGTTAGAGTCGATTAATGGGTTGGGTTTGACATTTGTACGATTTCATCGTTCTGTGGCGAATAAATGATGGGACCCATTGCGTTCCTGTTGTGGCGGTTTTGCTGATCCCGAATCCCCCAGGGCCCCCGGTAGAGTCTCATATCTAATCTTGTTTGCGACCCAGTTACGGGAAAAATATTTTAATATCTCATATATTACTTTCATCTCCCGCAGATGCACGAAATGCTTTGAGAGCGTGACGTTGATACAGCCACAGCATAAGGGTGGTGCAACTTAAAGCAGACGTTCTCCTAAAGGGTTTGATTGGCAGTAAACGGCCAAAAGCGGACATTTGGCTGCAGTACAACTCGGAGTCAGGTCACTATCAAGAATAATTACAGTATACACAAAGTATGTTATGGTTTGGTGTTATTAAGCTGGAGAGTAACGCTCCGTTTTTGACTCGGGAGGATGCAGGGCAATGGATAACAATACTCATTCCAAGACAATCGGCTACATACTTTGGATTTTCGGTTTTATGGGAGCGCATCGGTTCTACTATGGCCGTCCTATTTCCGGCACACTATACTTTTTTACACTGGGGTTGTTGTTTGTCGGTTGGATCGTGGACCTGTTTCTCATATCCGACATGGACCGGAAAGCCGATCATAGATATCTTGCCGGCGACAAGGATTATAATGTGACGTGGATTTTACTAACTTTTCTGGGTGTTTTCGGAATACACCGGTTTTATATCGGCAAATGGGTCACTGGTATTATCTGGTTGCTGACTGGCGGTCTTTTTTTAGTAGGCTACCTTTACGATTACTGGACCCTGAACGAACAGATCGATGAAGTGAATAAAACCTCATAACTTGGAAACAACACTCTTTATTATAGAAAGCAAATGTGTTTCAACATTGCTCTTGCAGTTACACTTTTAGTTATTATCGTCACCGTATTACCCACGCTTCGCCATGCAGCGTGGTGAGTGCGTGGAATGGATTTTTCAAGGCTGCAGTTCACAATTTTAAGAGCAAAAAAAATTCCCAGCGAATAGGATTCCGTCTCAAGAATTCCCATTTCTAGTCTCCAACGCGAAGGCGGCCGCCTTCTTTGCAACCGCCTGGTCGTCAGAATCACTAAGTGCCTTCTTTGCCCGCATATGGGCGCGGCGGGCCTGTACGAGGGCTGCCTCTCGAATTTCAGATCTTGCGAGCGATGCCAGCGAAGCAAGTGCTTTGTGAAGTCGCACAACGACTTCGATACTGCCGGCGCCATCACGGCTAATTGAATTATAGGCATCATCAAACAGGTCATTTATGTCGAGCTCCGGCACTGCGATGCGATCATATTGAACGACCGGGTCGGTCTCTTGTGTAGACTTGGTATCCAGACAGGCGAATATCCTTACAGTTCGGCTTATGATATCAATTGCTGTGCCAGGGTCGTTTATGCCTGGTGAAAGTGCCCGGCTGGCGATCTCTGCCAGCACCACAATCCCAAACCTCGGGTCTTCGTCGAACGTTCTGGTATCGCCGATCAGAAACCCCGCCACCACGTCT
>JAHELC010000036.1:1215-2498 GCA_024644405.1 Nitrospinaceae bacterium | reverse complement strand
AGAGGTCAGAGGACTGAGGACAGATGACAGAATGCGAACCGATTAACTGCGCTTTCTGATAGTCATTTCTGTCCTCTGTCTTCTGACTTCTGGCATCTTTAAAACCATGCCACCCAAACTCCAATTCTCCTATTATCTTTACAACACCACGACACCTGTCGATGACAACCACCCCGCCTGGCAGCAACCGCTGCCGTTGTCCCGGCATTTCACGGGCAAAAGTGACGGTCTTTCCCTCAGCCATGGAGATTATTTCCTGACCATTCGCCGATTCCTTGAAATAGACGATTTCGATATTATTACCCGCGCTCTCGGCCGGCGCATGCAAAAAAAAGTGAAGACGGCGGACATCCGTGCAATTGGTGTATGCCTTGCCAAGCACGGGGAATTTTATCATCCGGCCCGTCTAGAGGTCTCTGTCGGGCAGCAATCGGCCGGCTTCGTGCTCAATGTGGCCGTATCTGACAACGGCATCCTGACCCTCCATGAGGAATACCACAGTTTAAAAAGACTCAACGACGAATTTACCCCGTCATTTATTCCCCGGGTCTACGGTTGCGGTGAGATCGAGACCGCCGGACACCGGAAAATACCGCTGTTCCTTGGCGACTGGCTGGAAGGTTATCACGAATTTCATATTTCCGGTGACCCGGCAGGAGATGCAGCAAATATTCGGGTCTGGGATGGGGATGCAAACCGGGCGTTGCTTTCAACCGACCATCAGGCGGAAATTTACCGCCAGGCGGCCAGGATCCTTACCTACTACTATAATGTGAAATCCTTGGAACAGATTTTTGCCTTCCATCATGCTGCCGGCGATTTTGTCGTACGGGTTGAGAATAACGTTATGGACCTCAAGCTGATTTCCGTGCGCCGCTATGCTTCACTTTTGAGGAATCAGGACAATCCTGATAATAGCAGCACAGATATCGAAACCATACTGCAGGCCTTATTGCTATTCTTCCTGGGCCTTTCCATTCGCATGCGCCTGGACCGCATCGATGGGGTTGGTGACATTGTCTGGGCCGATCGCCTGGCGGTTGCAGCCACCCTCGAGGGCTTTTTTGAGGGCCTGATCCTTAAACCTCGGATCCCGTCCTTACCGGATACCATTGACCGATGTTTCGCGTATTTTCTTTCCCTCTGCTCGCCTGAAGATATTGGTGATTTGTGCCGATCCGTGGTTCAGGCCATGGACCGCAGGGACCCCGAAGCCGCTCTCGTCAGGCAGAATTTAAATGAGCATCTCACCTCTCTGACCCGGTCCATCGAGCAGTTTTTAC
>JAHELC010000036.1:0-1205 GCA_024644405.1 Nitrospinaceae bacterium | reverse complement strand
AATTAATCTGGATTGATAACACTATATAAAGGGTATCAATACTGAATTATACCAAGATAGTGTGGATTTTGTAATTCCGAATTTTTTTAGCGCCTTAAGTTTACCTTTGGGTGCTTTTCTATTGACAAGACAGGCGATTAATTTTATATCTGCCCCTTGATTGAAAAAATGAGATATTTCGCCAGATTTGAAAAATAGAGAGAAAAATCCAATGATTGAGAGGAGGTGACACCGCTAATTCCCGCGCAAGGGATCATTTTCCAGGTCTTAGGTTTTAATACTAATAAAATACGGAGGTAACTAATGGCAAAACACAAAACCCCTATGTTGGACCAGCTTGAAAGCGGGCCTTGGCCAAGCTTTGTGTCTGATCTCAAGCAACAGGCCGAAGTGAGGTCAAAAAACGCAGAGAATATTGAATTCCAGATTCCCGTGGATGTTGTGGAGGACCTCCTGGGTGTGCTGGAACTTTCTTTCAAGCACGGCCGGACCCATTGGAAACACGGCGGAATCGTCGGCGTTTTCGGTTACGGCGGCGGAGTTATCGGTCGCTATTGCGACCAGCCGGAAACTTTTCCGGGCGTGGCGCATTTCCACACCATGCGGGTCAATCAACCCAGCGGAAAATTTTATACCGCCGAATATCTGCGCAAGCTTTGTGACCTGTGGGATTTTCGCGGCAGCGGTGTCACCAACATGCACGGATCCACCGGTGACATCATTTTTCTGGGAACCACCACCCCCCAGCTGGAAGAAATCTTTTATGAAATGACCCATAATCTCAATCAGGATCTGGGCGGTTCGGGCTCCAACCTGCGCACACCTTCCGACTGTATCGGTAGCGCCCGTTGCGAATTTGCCTGCTACGACACCCATGCACTGTGCTACCATCTTACCCAGGAATATCAGGACGAGCTTCACCGACCGGCATTCCCCTATAAATTCAAATTTAAATTCGACGGTTGCCCCAACTGCTGTGTGGCATCCATCGCCCGGGCCGACATGTCGTTTATCGGAACCTGGAAAGATGACATCCGCATCGACCAGGAAGCGGTTGCTGCCTATATCGGCGGTGAAATTGCACCCAACGGCGGTGCCCATTCCGGTCGCGACTGGGGTCCCTTTGACATCCAGTCCGAGATCTTCGACAACTGCCCCACCGACTGTATGTGGATGGAAGGCGACAAACTGATGATCGACGACAA
>JAHELC010000026.1 GCA_024644405.1 Nitrospinaceae bacterium | reverse complement strand
CAGGAATTTTGTGCCCTGCTTCAGAAGTGGAATGACAAAATAAATTTGACCAGCGAGAAAAACGCAGTCTCGATTCTTGAAAAACACGTTTTCGATTCCCTGCAATACCTTCGCTGGCTGGATTCCTCACACAAAACTCTGGATATCGGCAGTGGCGGCGGATTTCCCGGGATTCCGATCAAGATAATCCATCCTGATTTGGCCCTAACCCTGATCGAGAGCCAGAGGAAGCGGTGTAGTTTCCTGCGCGAGGTGATTCGCACCTTAAAATTGGATAATATTAGAGTTGCTGAAGGGCGTGCCGAAAGTTTTTCCGGCCAGGATACCTTTTCTAATCAGTTCGACCGTGTAATTTTCCGGGGATTCAGCTCTCTGGAAGGCTGCTTAGCCGTAGGCCTGCCTTTTTTGAAATACGGCGGCTGGATTATTTTAAAAAAGGGTCAGGATGAATTGCCGGATTCAACCTCCAAAATTGCCCTAAATGCCCGGATTATAGAGTCTAAAGAAGTTCAGGGTTGTGAGGGTCAGAGTTCCCAGATGATGATTATTGAAAAATGTTCCACGTGAAACATTTGTATGCCGGCTGCAGAGGTAAATCTGTTTTGTAAATCTAATGTTTAACTTCCATTATTTCAATAAGATAGATAAAGTTTCACGTGGAACACCGAAAAAATTAAAGGAAATTGATTGTACAGATGGAAATCTTGTGTTAATTTTGGCTGGCGTGCACCTTGAGAGGAAGTTTCATGCCTAAGATCATCTGCGTTGCCAATCAGAAAGGGGGAGTCGGGAAAACCACCACGGCTATCAACCTTTCATCCTGCATCGCCCTCACCGGAAAGAAAGTTCTCTTAATTGATCTCGACCCCCAAAGCAACGCCACCACAGGTTTGGGCCTCTATTTAAATGACTCCCAAATGGGGATTTATGACCTCATCGTCGGCGAAGCTGAGATTGATCAGGTTACTTACCCGACCGCAATTAATACTCTGTTTGCCATTCCTTCTACAGTTGATCTGGCCGGGGCGGAAGTCGAACTGGTCAACCAGGAGCACCGGGAAACCATGCTCAAAGCCGCTTTGGCCCCGCTGGACTCCCGATATGAGTTTGTGGTCATCGATTGTCCCCCTTCACTTGGCCTGCTTACATTAAATGCTTTGACGGCCTGCCATTCGGTTTTGATTCCCACGCAATGTGAATATTATTCCATGCAGGGTCTGGGTCGGTTTATCCAAACCATAAAAATGCTTAAAAATTCTCTCAATCCCGAGCTGAAAATCGAAGGAATTCTTTTGACCATGTATGATGGCAGAACTTCTCTGGCCCACCAGGTGCGGGAGCAAATCCGGAAATATTTCAGGAAGTCCCTTTTGGGAACCGTCATCCCGCGGAACATTCGCCTGAGCGAGGCTCCCAGCCACGGCAAGCCCATAGTGCTGTATGACAACAACTCCAAAGGGGCCGATTCTTATATCGAGTTAGCCCGGGAAATTATCGCGCGTAGCAAAAAAACCGTGGAAACATCAACCTTGGAAACCAGTGAGACAATCCCGTGAATAGAAAAGCCCTAGGTAAAGGTATCAATGCCCTCATCCCGAATTTCGATTCGGAAGTGCCCGCGAACACCGCCACGACTGGCATGGTGGAACTGTTGATCGAAGAAATCACTCCGAGTCAAACCCAGCCCAGAAAAGACTTTAATGATGAAAAACTGAAAGAGCTGGAGAATTCGATCCGAGAGAATGGAGTGATTCAGCCGATCGTTGTACAGAAGCAGGGAGCGGGATACACCATTATTTGTGGAGAGCGCCGCTGGCGCGCCAGCAGGAAAGCCGGCCTGCGAAAAATTCCTGCCATCATTCGTGAGGCCAGCAGCACACAATCGCTGCAAATGGCCCTGATTGAAAATATCCATCGCCAGGATCTGAACCCGATTGAGGAAGCCCAGGCCTATAAACGCTTGTCGCATGAATTTGGGTTGACCCAGGAAGTCATTGCCAAACAGGTGGGAAAAAACCGGGCGACGGTGGCTAATTATTTGCGTCTTCTCAAGCTGTCCAAAGGGTTTCAGGACGACCTGATTACCGGGCGATTGACCATGGGACACGCCCGCGCCATGCTGGCCCTGGAAACAGAGAAGGAGATGGAAGAAGTTCGCCGGGAGGTGCTTCGGCAAAATATGAATGTGCGCCAGGTCGAGTTCTATATTCAGAATAAAAAGAATCCCGGGGGACAGAAGCCCAAAACAGACATAGCCCAAAAGGACATTTTTTTAAAAGACCTGGAAAAGGAATTCCAACGCCACCTGGGCACCAAGGTGGAGGTGACTCCCGGGAAAAAAGGCGGCAAACTCGTTGTTTTTTATTATTCTATTGATGACTTGAACCGAATTCGTGATATGATAGTATCCTAACTTCTAAGAGTCCCAGCCTTGTTTTTTTCCAATCCAAATAAACGTCTTTCAAGGGGTGAAGACATGACCGCAAAAAATAATGTTGAGAATATTAAAGACATTAAAGCCTATCTAGGTGAAGACACCGTTTTTAGTGGGACGTTGAGTTTTAACGGTGCTGTCCGTATCGATGGCAAAATGGACGGCGAGGTGAATACCGACGACACTCTGATCGTTGGAGAAAATGGTGTTTTGGAAGCAAACATCAACGCCGGAACCGTTATCTGCCGCGGAAAAATCAAAGGAACGATCAAGGCCTCCAAGCGCATTGAAATTCATACCAACAGCGAAGTCGTGGGCAACATTTCCGCTCCCGCCCTTCTGGTTGAAAACGGCGCAATATTTGACGGCAATTGCGACATGACCGGAACCGAAGGCAAGATCATCAAGCTTGTCCAAAACGAAGAAGCGGAATCGGCCACCTCAGTTTAAAATTCTCCAGCAGAATCGAACAGTAGAAAAAACCGGTGATAGGGTTCTATCAACCGGTTTTTTTGTCTCTTTCCCGCGCCACGAGACTCCATAAAAACCTTTTAATCCAAATAGTTATTGAGATTTTCCCGGAGCACCTTTACAATATGGTTGTATGTCACATGAAGGGAAGGGTTGCTTGTATGTGGTGAGTACTCCCATTGGAAATCTGGGAGATATCACTTACCGCTCGGTGGAAATGTTGCGTCAGGTTTCGCTGATTGCGGCGGAAGATACGCGTCGCACCCGAATTCTCCTGAACCGTTATGAGATAGCTACGCCTCTTTCCAGTTACAACAGTTACAACAAAATTCGCAAGGGCCCCGAGCTCATAAAAAAAATAAACCAGGGGGAAGATGTTGCTTTGGTTTCCGATGCCGGTACCCCCGGGGTCTCTGATCCTCTGTACCATCTGGTGCAGTTGGCGTTGGAACAGGAGGTGGAAGTGATTTCCATTCCCGGACCTTCGGCAGTGTTGTCGGCATTAACGGTATCGGGGTTGCCGATGGACCGTTTCCGGTTTGAGGGATTTTTACCCCGCAAAAAGCGACGCAAAAAAATTCTCGAAGAGTTGGCTGAACAATCCGAAACGGTGGTGTTGTTCGAGTCGCCGCAGCGTATAGAAAAAACCCTGAACGAGCTCAGGGAAGTGTTTGGCAACCGCAAGGCCGCGTTGACCCGGGAATTGACCAAGATGCACGAAGAAGTGCTGCGGGGCGGACTGGACGATTTGTGCAAGGCCAGCCAGGGCCGTAAATGGAAGGGCGAAATTACATTAGTCCTTTCGGGCAAATCTTCCAAAAACAAGAATAAGGAGAATTGATGTCGATCATTTCGGTTGTAGGTCCTAAAGGTGGAATCGGTAAAACCACTTTATCGATCAACGCCACCGCCGCGCTGACCCGGGCTTTGTCTTCCGGCAAATACAACAACCGGATTTGCCTGGTCGATCTGGACCTGCGTTTGCCCACCATCACCAGCCTGCTGGACAGTCATCCGTCCAAAACCTTTTACGATCTATTTGAATGCCTGGGCAAAAAGACTTACCAGGTCGACTTCCTGAGAATTGTCTATCTGATTGCTTCCCGTTTCAAGGCCTATGTCGATGGCGACATTCCGGCCCGCGACGAAAAGCTGGTCAAGGTATTTCACCATTACCATACGGTAAATACTGATCTATTTCTCGCCTCGGAATTCAAATTTGGAAACGCAGTTCACGAACTGCTGATGCAGCGTGACGAGATCAAGAGCGTTTCCCAGATCAAAAAATTACAATCCATCCTCAAAAAAATCGATCTCGACGAATTCAAGAATCTCCTGGATGAAATGCATCATGCGGCCCGGCCGGTGATGGAGGAATATATCAATTACATTGAAGAGTATGGTTTCTCCATTTTAGGCGGGGAGGTTCCCATCCTGGGTAAACGGGCGCACCGCAAACGGATCAACGAACCGGAATTGCTCCTGCGTTTCCTCGAATTTTTGGATACCGTGTTCCAGAAATTTGAACACGTCATTGTGGATACCCCGGCGGGCGGGGTCAATCACATGTCCTCTCTGATGAATGTGATCGACCAGGTACTGTTCGTATTCGACCTGAGCAACAACATCGCGATCAACGGCAGTATTGACGCCGTGCACACTTTTATCGATTATTACGAAGAATTTCAGGCGGATTATGCCAAAGGCCAGCTGGTGGGGCTCGACCGCGCCCACGTGAAGCGGCTCATCGCGCAAAAGGGGAAGGGCGACCTGTATCAATCCATCAAAAACAAAAAACTGGGCCTCGTGTTCAACCGCTGCGAGAGCAACAACGAAATCGAGAAGGCCCTGAAAATGTTGCGGGAGTATCTGGATACCCTGGATAAATATCATCAATACAAAACCCGGATCCAGATCGTCGGCATGGTGCCCAATAATAAAGTCATCAATATCACCAATAACCGAAAATCCCTTTTCTATAATATGGATATCAGCCTGAGTGAACGCATGGATCTGATAGCGAAAGCCATCTTGTCGGAGAATACCGTTTGCCCGACCCTGGCGGATGACGACAAAACCATCATCAGCTATTTGAACAAGGTGAAGAAACCCCAGCTGTTTGATAAACTGACCAAAATAGCCAGCAGCAGCACCAACTGACCGGATTATGGAAACGCTCAAGCTCAACGTACTCACTCAAGACCAATACCAGTTTCTGGTATCGAGAGAACCCCGCGGATATTACGATAACCGGACCCGCGAGCAACTGTACAGTTTGATCGATAAGTTGGCGGCCCACAAAAAAGAGTGCACCCGGGAAGAAACGCGGCTGTACAAACACTTTCAGAATGCCGAGTTTGGTATTCTGTTGCCGGGCGACCGCAAAACCAACGGACCCCTCAAGTTCAAGGTTTCTCTTTGTCTGGACGGAGAGCATGAAGGGGACATCACCACAGGTGGAACGTTAATCATCAACGAAAAGGGCAGTGTGCAGGGAAATATTGCGGCGGAAGAAATCCTTTGCAAAGGCAAAATCACCGGAAACGTTGCCGCCGGTCAAAAGTTGACTCTCTCTTCAACCGGAACGTTGATGGGCGATGTGGTGGCCCCTGCGGTTCAAATTGCACCCGGAGCGATGTTTCAGGGAAAATGCAAGCTGGGGAATCCCGAACTCAAGGCCGCGCAGAAAAAAGAAGAACGGGTTCCCATCAAAAACCGCATCAGCCAGTTGTTTCGAGCGGGATGAAGGTGGTCCGTCTCCTCCGAGGCCGCTTCATACAAGGGTTGCTCCCAACAATAGGGTTTCCATGACGGATCATAAACTCAACATACTCACCATCACCGAATACAATCTGATTGCGACCAAGGATCCTGTCGGCAGTTACGACCGCCGGACCCGGGAGAACCTGTACGCCATCATCCTGAAACTGAGCGAAGCCCGGGCGCATCTCTCTCCCCTGGAGTTTACCGTTTTCCAGAAATTCCGGAGCGCTCAGTTTTTGCCCCTCGGCGAAAAAGACAAGAAAGTAAAATTTGAAGTACTCCGTTACCTGTTGTCGGCCCGGGTCCGACGAACGGCAAGAATCACCGGCATCTTCCTGGCTATCGGGGTGGTATCCATCCTGACGGTTTATCATTTCTTCCTCAGCGCCGAAACCCAGAAACAGGTGGACCTGGCCTATTATGCCGGTTTGGGAAAACTGGGTCTGGCTTCCCAGGAAGAGATCGCCCTGGTACAGAACAGCCTGCACCAGACGGAAGTCACATTGGTAGAAACCCAAAAGAAAAAAGAAGAGCTGGAGAAAACGGTGGCCCGCCTGATTGCCAACAACAAGGTCGCCGAAAACTTCAAGTACATCGTCAAGCACATTTACGATGATCCCCGCACCGTCTACACTAAAACCGCCAACACCATCAACCTGGAATTTGGAAAAAAACAAATTGCCCGCTACGAAACGGATCCAGACATGTGGTACCTCCTGGGTATCATTGATACCGGTAAGCTGAAAGTGTTTTACGATGACGAGCAGATTCTGGAAATCGAAGCCATCTTCGGCCGCAAGGGAGAAGAAACCCCGCTGGGCGAATACGAGATCAAAAACCGGCTGCACCAACCCACCTGGTATAAAAAGGAAGTCATCAACGGTAAAACCGTGGTGCGTCCCATCCCTTTCGGCGACCCCGACCACGAGATCGGCCACTGGTGGCTGGGGCTCAAAAAGCTGGGTCCGAAAGTGCACGGCAGTTACGGGATTCACGGCGTCAACCTCAGCAAGTCCAACGAGTTTTTCAAAAAGAACTTCGACTGGCGCAGTGGCAGCGCCGGCTGCCCCAACATCCAGGAATGGTACCTGGATTTCCTCGCCAACGTCCTCCCCTTCGGCGCCCGCGTCAACATCGTCCAGAAAGACAAGTGGGTCAAATCCACCTGACCCTCTAACGAGGGAGGCAACTCCTTAACAGGAGATGTAATTTGCTGGCCGTTGACAGCTGGCGGGAATCGTTGAGCGCAATTAAAAGATTTTAAAATTACCCGCGGAGGTACTCCGCACTCCTCCCCAGAGGGGGAACTTGTTGACCGTTATCGGCATCCGATGGGTTACCTGCACAAGCGATTAACTGTCAGCCGGTTGCCTCCCTCGTTAGAGGGCGGTGATTAGCCACTGGGATTCCAGCGGTTTATCCGCTATAATTTCAAGTCTTTACTTTTTACCGGAAAATTGTCATGAAACAGCCCTGGGGCGGCAGGTTCAAGGAATCCACGGACGCGTTGATGCTGAGGTTTTCATCCTCCATCTTCTTCGACAAGCGGTTGTATGCCTACGACATCGAAGGCAGTATCGCGCACTGCAAAACCCTGCAGAAATGCAAAATCCTGAAACCCGCCGAAGCCAAACAAATTATCACCGGCCTGAATAAAATTCTTAAAGAATTTGACTCAGGCAAATTCAAGGTTAAGGAAAATCTGGAAGATATTCACATGAATATCGAACAACGGCTGATCGATCTCGTCGGCCCGGTGGGCGGCAAACTCCACACCGGCCGGAGCCGGAACGATCAGGTAGCGCTCGATATCCGGTTGTACCTGCGCGACGAAATTGAAGCCATCCAGGACAGCCTGACCCGGCTGGCCAAAACCGTGCTGGCCCAGGCGAAAAAACACATTAATACGATCATCCCCGGCTACACCCATCTGCAGCGGGCGCAACCGGTATCGCTGGCGCATCACCTGCTGGCGTATCTGGAGATGTTCGGGCGGGACCGGGACCGGCTGGCCGACGCGCTGAAACGGACCAATGTCATGCCTTTGGGATCGGCGGCGCTGGCGGGAACCAATTTTCCCATTGACCGCAAATACACCGCCAAGCTCCTCGGCTTTCCGGCGGTGACGCACAACAGCATGGACGCCGTCAGCGACCGCGACTTCATCGTCGAGTTCTGCTCCGCCGCGTCGATCCTGATGATGCACCTCAGCCGGTTCTGCGAGGAGATCGTCCTCTGGGCCTCCAGCGAGTGCGCGTTGATCGAGCTGTCCGATGCTTACACCACCGGCAGCAGCATCATGCCCCAGAAGAAAAATCCGGATGCCGCCGAACTCATTCGGGGTAAGACGGGAAGAATCTATGGGCACCTGCTCGGACTGCTCACGTTGATGAAGGGCCAGCCGCTGGCGTACAACAAGGATCTGCAGGAGGACAAGGAACCGCTGTTCGATACGGTAGATACCGTGAGAACGTCGCTGGACGTGTTCGCGGGCATGCTGAAGACGGCGAAATTCAACAAGTTTAAACCGGAAGAGCTGGCCGCCAGCGGGTTCCTCACCGCCACCGACCTGGCGGATTATCTCGTATTGCAAAAGGTGCCGTTCCGGGAGGCGCACGAGATCACCGGCAAAACCGTCGCCTATTGCATCGACACCGGCCAGGCACTCGAAGAGTTGACCCTGGCGGAACTGCAGAAAATTTCAAAGAAAATCAAAAAAGATGTGTTCGGTTATCTGTCCGTGGAACAATCGGTGAAACGGAAGAATGTGTATGGCGGCACCGCTCCCAACCGGGTCAAAGAGCAGATCGCGCGCCTGAGCAAAATCTGGAAATGAAAAATATGATGAAAACTCCCTGGCTTCCTTTCATTATTATAATGCTGTGCCTCGGCCTGGCCGATTGCGGCAGGAAAGGTCCGCCCGTGCCACCCGACGACGAGCCGGAACAGCAATCCCCCTACCCCGAAAACCGCCCCGATCGTGGGAACCGGAGATAACCGCGGCACCCCCTACTTACCGGCGAAGCTAAATTAGCCTGTGCTTTGCAGCGTGGTTTTTACTGATCTTTGCACTTAAACACCTTACCCCTTTAATATCAATAAGATATAAAAATTTTTTGTGGCGTGTTTGGCCCGGCCTGTGTTATAAATCTAAAGGCCTATATAACTTATTGAATTAACATTTGTTATAAGCTCAAAAGGTTTTCGCGTTCCCTTTCAGGTAAGAACTCTGTATTTAAAAAACCTTTAAAAATCAAAAAGTTAAGGACTCTCCGCCATGAAAAACGATCAAATCGCCCTGTATCTCAACGATCATCCTGAATTTTTCAACCAGTACCCGGAACTGCTGGCCCGGATCCAAGCCATCGCTCCCGAGGACATGCCGCTCAAGCCGGTCAAAACCCTGAACATTGCCGACCGCATTCTGAAGCGGGCGCAGGCGGATACGGAACACATGAAAAACCAGCTGGTCAACTTCATGGAAATCAGTCAGGAGAACGAGAAGATTCAGGAGAACCTGTTCGCGATCGACCGCATCATCATGTACAGCCTCAACTTTTCCCAGATGATCGGGCAGTTGCGCGAGGAGATCATCACGCGCTTTAAAATTCCAGGAGTCCAGATCATCTTGATGGATGGCGACGAGCACCTGATGGAACGCTGTTTGAAGGAACGTCTCGACAAAAATGCGATCGACGGTTTGCAATTCGTCGATACCGATACCGTCTCCGGCTGGTTCGGCACCGACCTCAGCCCCGTATTAAGGGCGGAGATGACAGAGGACTCGGAAAGTTTTGGGGCCGATTCGGAATTGAACCTTCAATCGGAAGCGCTGATCCCGATCATCCTGCACGGCAATCTGATCGGAGCCATTGCCCTGGGCAGTGACAACCCGCACCATTTTCACAAAGGACTGCGCACCGACCTCTTGGAACGCACCGCCGACAAACTGGGCATCGCCATCGAAAACGTGCTGCTGCTCGATCTCATGAAAAACCAGCCGGTGCTGGATTCCAAGACGGGGCTTTACAATGAGATGTACCTCGAGCCTGTTCTGCGCCGCGAATTCGGCTGGGCTCAATGCTACGGTAAAAGCCTGTCTCTCATCAAAATGCACATTGACTCTTTTGAGGAACTCGTGAATACTTATGGGAAATCACGCATCCAGAAAGTCCTGCAGGAGGCCGGGAAAGTGCTTGCAGAGAACAGCCGCGGGGACGATATTATGATCAGTTCCGGCGAGGGGGATTTTCTGATTTTGCTGCCGGATACGGCGCAACAGGGTGCCGGGCAGATCGCGCAGCGTATCCGAAAAACCCTGATAACGCACATGTTTCCGGAACTGGAAAACGACTGCGTGAAAATTATTTTTGGAGTGGCTGCAACCGGCAAGGGCATTGAGTCTCCCGCCGATCTGTTGGCGGCGGCTTCGGACGCTTTGGAAAAGGCCCAACAGCAAAAGGACAGCGCACTGACGGTATGAAGATACGAAAAGCTACATTCAATGATGCCGATGCCATCGTGCGCTTGATCAACCTCTACGCGGAAGTGGATCAAATGCTGTTCCGCAGCCGGGAGGATGTGTGTGCCCATATCGAGGATTTCCTGATTGCGGAAAAGGCCGGACGCATTGTCGGCGCCTGCGGACTCAGTTATGGTCCGGGCAGTCTGGTCGAAGTCCGGTCGTTGGCCGTGCTTCCCGACCATACTCGGCAGGGGATCGGTATCGCCCTGGTCAACGAGTGCATTGTGCAGGCTACACTGGCGGAGTGCGACCGCATCTTCGTATTGACCTACGCCATGCCACTGTTCAAGAAACTCGGGTTTCGCGTTATCGACATGGATAAACTTCCCGACAAAATCTGGAAAGATTGCCAGG
>JAHELC010000025.1:4865-10696 GCA_024644405.1 Nitrospinaceae bacterium | reverse complement strand
CCCGCCGGCGAAACCGAGGGTCTTGAATCCCATCGACTCCAGGGCGCAATTGCCGGTGAAGACCATGAGGTCGGCCCACGAGAGTTTCCGCCCGTACTTCTGCTTGATCGGCCAGAGCAAGCGGCGTGCCTTGTCGAGGTTGACGTTGTCCGGCCAGCTGTTGAGGGGCGCGAAGCGCATCGTGCCGGAGGCGGCGCCGCCGCGGCCGTCGTGAATGCGGTAGGTGCCCGCACTGTGCCACGCCATGCGGATGAAGAGCGGCCCGTAATGGCCGTAATCCGCCGGCCACCAGTCCCGCGAGGTCGTCATCACTTCCTCGATGTCCTTCTTCAGTTCATCGAGGTCGATGGTCTGGAACTCTTCCGCGTAGTTGAACTCCTCGCCCATCGGATCGACCAGCTCGGAATTCTGGCTGAGGATCTTCAGGTTCAACTGGTTCGGCCACCAGTGCTGGTTCGCGGCGCTTCCGGTCGCGGGCTGGGATTGAGTTCCGCTCATCACCGGGCATTTGCTTATGTTCTCTGACATGGGAATTCTCCTTTGGTTGGTTTGGGTGGTTGCGTGCGCTGAGTTGAAAGTGACTACTTGCGGACGACCATACCTCCCCGAGATCGATCGGAAAGTTCAAAACGATCCAGGTTCATCACCTTGTTCCAGGCTGCCACAAAGTCATCGACAAACTTCTGCTGTGCATCGGCACTGGCATACGCTTCCGCGATGGCTCGAAGTTGCGAGTTCGAACCGAACACGAGATCGACGGAAGTGGCTCTCCACTTGATCTTACCTGTCTCGGGGTCCTTCCCCTCGAAGAAGTGCTCGCATTCGGGGGACACCTGCCACTCCATGTCCATGTCCAGCAAGTTCACGAAGAAGTCGTTGGTCAAGGTCTCGCGCTTCTTGGTGAAGACACCAAGCTGGAAGTTATCCACGTTGGTATCCAGAACCCGCATGCCTCCGATGAGCACGGTCATCTCCGGGGCCGTCAGCGTGAGCAGCTGGGCCCGGTCGACGAGATTTTCCGGGGCCGGCCTGTCGAGCTCGTGGCCCAGGAAGTTGCGGAACTCGTCCGAGGCCGGTTCGAGCACGGCGAAGGAGTCCACGTCGGTCATCTCCTGCGTTGCGTCCGCGCGCCCCGGTGCAAAGGGAACCTGCACCTTGTGCCCGGCCTTCTTGGCCGCTTCTTCGATGGCGGCGCAACCGCCCAGCACAATCAGATCCGCGAGCGAGACCTTCTTGCCGCCGGACTGAGAGCTGTTGAAGTCGGTCTGGATCTTCTCGAGCTTCTTCAGGACCTTCGCCAGTTGCTCCGGCTTATTGACTTCCCAATCCTTCTGCGGCGCGAGGCGAATGCGGGCTCCGTTCGCTCCTCCGCGCTTGTCGGATCCGCGGAACGTGGACGCCGAGGCCCAGGCTGTGGAGACCAGTTCCGAAACGGACAGACCCGAGCCGAGGATCTTCTTTTTCAGGCCTGCGATCTCTTTCTTCCCGATCAATGCATGATCAAGCGCGGGAACGGGATCCTGCCACAGCAATTGCTCCTCCGGAACCTCGGGACCGAGGTAGCGCGAGATGGGACCCATGTCGCGGTGGGTCAGCTTGTACCATGCCTTGGCAAAGGCTTCTTGGAACTCTTTCGGGTTCTCGAAGAATCGCTTTGAGATCTTCGCATAGATAGGATCCTTCTTCAGCGCCAGGTCCGTCGTGAACATGATCGGCGCATGGCTTTTCGACGGATCGTGCGCATCCGGCACGGTGCCCTGACCCGCCCCATCCACGGGAACCCACTGCTGGGCGCCTGCGGGACTCTTCGTCAGTTCCCACTCGTAAGCGAACAGGTTGGACAAGTACATGTGTGACCACCTCGCCGGGGCGCTGGTCCAGGCTCCTTCCAGGCCACTGGTGATGGTATCCTCCGCGTTGCCCTTTCCAAAGGTGTTCTTCCAGCCGAGGCCTTGCTCCTCGAGGCTGGCTCCCTCGGGTTCAGGACCGACGTTGCCTTGCGGGCTGGCAGCGCCATGAGCCTTTCCGAAGGTGTGTCCGCCCGCGATGAGGGCGACGGTCTCCTCGTCATTCATCGCCATCCGGCCGAAGGTCTCGCGAATGCGCTTGGCGGCGGCGAGCGGATCGGGATTGCCGTGCGGTCCTTCCGGATTCACGTAAATCAAGCCCATCTGGACGGCGCCGAGGGGATTCTCGAGTTCATCCTCACCATGGAAACGCTTGCTGCCGAGCCACTCGCTCTCGGGCCCCCAGTAAACATCCTCCTGCGGCTCCCAGACGTCCTCGCGACCTCCGGCGAACCCGAAGGTTTTAAATCCCATTGACTCGAGGGCGACATTACCCGTGAGGATCATCAGGTCGGCCCAGGAGATTTTCTGGCCGTACTTCTGCTTGATCGGCCACAGCAAGCGGCGCGCTTTGTCGAGGTTGCCGTTGTCGGGCCAACTATTGAGCGGCGCAAAGCGGATTGTGCCGTCCGAGGCGCCGCCGCGGCCGTCTGCGACGCGGTAGGTCCCCGCACTGTGCCAGGCCATCCGAATAAACAGCGGCCCATAGTGGCCGTAGTCGGCGGGCCACCAGTCCTGGGAGGTCGTCATCAGCTCCTCGAGGTCCTTCTTCAAGGCATCCAGATCGAGTTTCGCAAACTCCTCGGCGTAATCAAAATCTTCACCGAGAGGATTACTCTTGGCCGAGTTCTGGTGAAGAATATTGAGATTCAACTGGTTCGGCCACCAGTCACGGGTCGACATGGCGCTGGCGGCCGTGTGCCGGTAGGGTCCGGCCTGCTCGCCCATCACCGGACATTTGCTGCTGATCTCGGCATTTTTTTCAGGCGCCGTCTGGGCTTGGACCCTGCCGCCACTGGTCCCTGACCAAAGGGCGAGGGCCAAGGCAACAAGCCAAACTGATTTTATTCCCTTGATTCGTGTCGTCGTGTGTCTTTGAGCTGTTCGGTTCTTCATGGGTCCTGGGGTTGGGGTTGGTATATCAGACATGTGATTACGAGTGTTTTTACGTTGATTAAAATTTGGTTAAACTGGTTCCGAATTCTCGTTACGTCTTCTGCAGACAATCGGGACAGGTGCCCCAGTAGATCACCTCCGCCTCATCGATCCGGTAACCCGAGTCGTCGGCGGCGGTCAGGCAGGGGGTTTCGCCGATGGCACAATCGACATCGACCGTTTTTCCGCAGGTGCGACAGATCACGTGGTGGTGGTTGTCACCGACGCGATCCTCGTAGAGGGCCGGCGACCCGGCGGGCTGGATGCGCCGGATGATCCCCTTTTCGGCCAGGATCCCGAGGGCGTCGTAGACCGCCTGCCGCGAGATGGCGCCGATCTCGGCGCGGACGTCCTCGGCGACGGCGTCCGCCCGGCCGTGGGGCCGGCCCGAAACCGCCCGCAGCACGGCCAGGCGCTGGGCCGTGATGGGGACGCCGTGTTCGCGAAGAAGGTCGGCTGGATCAGACATCACATCTCAATTGATGAAGTTTTGGACTATGTCAAGAACTTGTTTTAGTCCAATTCATATCGCGAGGATCTTGCCCGCCGAGGGCCCAGGCTGTGTGGACAAATTAGCCGACCGTCACCACCCGGGGCGCCTGGCCGGGAAGCTGTCCTGCCGCGCCGCGCCGCAGCTCGACCCGTCGCGGCGATCGCGAAACGAAGTATCCATGCGTCCAGCATAGACAACCAGAATGGCGAAGACGGAAGAGCGATCATGCGTGCGATTGGCGATGCCGATCATGGTGTCGTAAAGCGCCATCGAGTCGAATTCTGCGGTGAGGCCGTCGATGCGGAGGAAGACGAAAGCGGAGGCGATGGCAGTGCGCTTGTTGCCGTCCAGGAAGGGTTGATTCTCTGCCAAATGAAAAGCGTAAGCGGCAGCGACTTCGTAGAGGTCGAAGGGGAAAAAGCAATTCCCTGGCAGTTGAATGCATCCGTGTTAATCCCTTTAATCCGTGTTCCATTTATCCCGCTTCGCGGGTTGCCTATCGTAGTCACGATAGATACCTTGCTCCGTTGTCGCGATCAGCGGCTACGCTTCGCATTTCGATATTCCTCGCTTCACTCAGATCAAGCAGTGTGCTTAAATTCTTAACACCTCCCCTCGACAAGCTCGGGACAGGCCAACCCGGCTAAAAGCAACTCCCTGGCAGTAAAAGACAATCACTATGAGCACCCCGCATGACACCCCCTCTCCCGGCCGCCGCCAGTTCCTCCAGCAAACCGGCACCCTCGCCGCCGGCACGGCCCTGCTCGCCCACCTTCCCCGCAACGTCTTCGCCGCCGACGACCAGAGCATCCGCCTCGCGATCATCGGCTGCGGTAACCGCGGCGCCGGCGCCGTGAGCGACGCCCTCTCCGTTCCCGAGGACAAGGGCGTCAAGCTCTGGGCCATGGCCGACCTCCAGGAAAAACCCATTCAGGAAAAGCACGAGGTCTTCACCAAGCATTTCGGAGAACGCATCGAGGTTCCCGCGGACCGCCAGTTCATCGGCTTCGATGCCTACAAGCACGCCATCGACACCCTCCGGCCCGGCGACGTCGCCATGTGCACGACCCGCGCCTACATCCGCCCCACCCATGTCGCCTACGCGGTCGAGCGGGGCATCAACGTCTTCATGGAAAAACCCTTCGCCTCCGACCCCGGCGGCCTGCACCGCTTGTTGGCAACCGCCGAGGCCGCGGAACGCAAGGGCGTCAAGATCGCCGCCGGCTTGCAATGCCGCCATTCCCCCGCCCGCCAGGCCCTCATCGAAAAAATCCGCAACGGCGAGCTCGGGGACATCACCCTCATCCGCGCCAATCGCCTCGGCAACAGCCGCTGGCTCGCCCCCCAGGGAGACAAGGCCCTCCGGTTCACCGAGCAACTCGCCTTCGGCAAGATCCACCTCCTCTGGGTCGGCTCCGGCCACATGGTCGACAACCTCATCCACCAGATCGACGAGTGCTGTTGGATCAAGGACTCCTGGCCCGTGTCCTGCGTCGGCATGGGCGCGCGCGAGGCCCTCTCCACCGACTGCGGCCAGAACCTCGATACCTATTCCATGGAGTACACCTATGCCGACGGCACCAAGGCCTTCTGCGGATTCCGCCGCCAGAACAAGGCCCGCGGCGATTTCGCCACCTACCTCCATGGCACCAGGAAGGCCGCACAGTTCTCCGGCCTGACCCACGCCGCCACCGTGCACATGTTCAAGGACCAGCGCATCGAGCGCTCCAACATCACCTGGACCCCTCCCGATGACATCCACACCCCCTGGCAGTTCGAGTGGAATGCCTTCATCGCCAGCATCCGCGGCGACAAACCCCACAACGAGGCCAAGCGCGCCGCCTACTCCGACTTCGCCTCCCTCATGGGTCGCGCCGCCTGCCACACCGGCCAGGAGGTCACCTGGGAGGACATGATGCAATCCCGCTTCCAGTTCATCGACAACCCCGAGGCCCTCGACTACGACAGCCCCGTCCCCGTCGAACCCGCCGAAGACGGCCACTTCCCCATCCCCCGCCCCGGCGCGTGGGAGGAAGTTTAGCCGTGGAGATTCGGGCCCTCGAATCAAAAACCGACACCGACCCCCTCTAACCCCGGGCGCCCGGCCGGAAACCTGTCCTGCCGTGCCTCGCCGACTTGTCCCGCCGTAGCCTGGAGGGCGAAGGCGGAAGCCTTGGCGAAGGCGGGAGCTTGTCGAGCGGGTCGAGACCCGTGAGCAAGGCGCAACGCCGCCTCAGGTCAAAAGACTTAGCGCCCGAAGGGCCTGATTTATCCCATCCGACTCAGTCGCTGATTTCCAAGACCTCATTCTCTCAGGGCGGAGCCGATCAGGGTTT
>JAHELC010000025.1:0-4765 GCA_024644405.1 Nitrospinaceae bacterium | reverse complement strand
GCAAGGCGCAACGCCGCCTCAGGTCAAAAGACTTAGCGCCCGAAGGGCCTGATTTATCCCATCCGACTCAGTCGCTGATTTCCAAGACCTCATTCTCTCAGGGCGGAGCCGATCAGGGTTTATGAGATGGGTTCTGAACATTGTGAGTCGGTTCCCACGCCTCACGTCGCACCTTTCGATCGCGGGTCGCCAGATCCCGCGCCTCACGGATCGTCCGGCTCACGGCTCCGAGCGGGCGCCATCTGCTGACCCCATTCACCTGTTAGCACTTCCGGCCGTCGTTTTTCACGCAACTTTAGCCGTGGTGTGCGGTTAGATATTCTCGTGATGCCCGTGCCCAGGAATTGCCGTGACGCCCGATCCATCGCCCGGACAGGGTGCATCCCGCGGCTGCGTTTGCGTGTGATTGTGCGGGCCGCGGCACTCTCGATTCTATTTGCGGCGACCGCTAGTGTCGTGACGGCACAACAGGCGTTTCCGAGCGCCGGGATTCATCTGCGGCCGGACGGCAAGGTCGACGTTGGAATCATCGGCACTCCCGGCGCGCCTTATCTCCTGGATCGCTCGGGCGATCTGCAGGAATGGGATCCGCTCGCCGCGCAGACCTCTCCGGTGCCGGAGATGTCCTGGACCGACGAAGCGCCGCTGGTATCGGACGGCTTCTATCGCGTCGCCTGCACCGCCAGGGCTTTCACCCCCGCCCAGTTTGCCGCCGCGGCGGAATACTCGCGGGTCCGGGGCGGCGCCGGAGTGGTGGTGCTGCAGCACGGGCAGATCGTCTTCGAGGACTATCACAACGGCGCGACCGTCGACACGGCGACGCACGTCGCCAGCGGCACGAAACTGTTCTTCTCCTGCGCCCTCGCGGCCGCGATCGAGGACGGATTAATCTCCGGTTACGATGAACGGGCTTCGGACACCATCACCGAGTGGCAGGACACCGGGCTTCATCCCGGCAAACGCCTCATCACGGTCGGCCACCTGGCCTCCCTGTCCTCAGGCCTCTCGCAGGATGTCGCCTATATCCAGGGGGTGGATCCCCTGGCGGACGACATCTACGATTACGTCGTGCACGACTTGCGCATCATTGCGCTTCCGGGATCGTTCTTCCAATACGGCCCCAGCCATTACTACGCCTTTGGCGTGCTGCTGCAGCGCAAACTGGCGGCGGCGGGCACCCCGATGAATCCGCTCGAATACCTCGAATCCCGGGTGCTCGATCCGATTGGGATCGACTATCAAAGCTGGATTCACGACGACGCCGGCAACCCGCACATTCCCAATGGAGCGGTCCTCACCCCGCGCAACTGGGCCAAGCTGGGGCAGCTCGTGCTTCAGCAGGGCTGGTGGGACGGCCGCGAGGTGGTGAATGACGCACGCATGGCGGAACTGCGTGCCGCCGAGGGGCCCAATCCCGGGCACGGGAAGTTCATGTGGCTGAACCAGCCGGGGGGATATCCTCCGGCCGGGCCGGACAGCGTGCCGCCGGGGATCGCCGGCAGCTTCATCTATTACGACGGTTACACGGACATTGTCGGAGGACTCGGCGCGGGCAAGAACCGTCTCTACGTCGTCCCCTCCCTCAACGCCGTCGTCGTCCGCCAGACTCTGGGTGACACCGCCAATTACGAGGACACCGAGTTCCTCGCGACGTTGCTCGTCGATTGAGGAAAACCGGGGAAATGGTGTCAGTCCCGAATGGCACATGGATAAGGGCTCCCATCGCGGCCTTGAGTGTGGGGCGGATTGCCATTCCGACAAGACACGTGGAGGGTTGCGCTTTATCCGGCCTTCGGCCAGCTCTGCGGTTTCCCTACGGGATTTTGAAAGGCACTCCGCGCCGGGCAGTGTCGCAACCGCGATGGCGGCGACGACACTGCCATGGCGCGTTAGCGCATCATAAAGAACCGAAGGCACCCTGCAGAGCGCCACGAAGTGGGGATAAAGCGTCGCCCTCCGGCTTGTCTGCAATGAGAAATGAGACGATCAAGGCCCTTACCCACGTGCCATTCTTGACTGACGCTCACTCCCGGGCTCAGATAAGAAGTGGACCAGTTTGGGTAACCCGGCCAACTGATTTGTCCGAACAGAAGGATCTCTCCAAAAAGCACCCCGAGGTAACGGAAAGACTAAGGGGAATGCTTCACGATTGGCGCAACCAGCATAATTGATCTTGATCCAGGTGCCGCAACGAATTTGGGTCTTCGCTTTACTTCCAACACTGGTGGTCAGGCGGGCGCTACTCGAAAGCGCTCTATGTCGGTCTGGATTGACACCTCGGGGTTCGCCGCAGGTGATTATAGCGCTTCTTTCGACGTGAGTAATTATACCTCTAACGCTAATGGCGGCATCGCTTTCAATGTGCTTGACGCCGTTCATCGCGATATCGCCAACCTCCTTCCAAATGCCGACTTTGCGGATTTAAGTGATCTGGACCAGCCCGGGTGGCCCACCACCAATCACTTTTTGATCGATGAGTACAAGATCGCCGGCGCCCGCTACTACACCAAGTGGCTCGCAGTCGCCACGGCGATGGGGTCACCGAAGATGCTCCTCGGAGATGCGGTAGAGCCTGAGGGCATTGTCTCGCATCCCCTTGTCGACCGCGGATTCGCCCTTGGTCTGCAGGAATTCTTTCACGATTCTTACCACGTCATCGACGCGTCCATAATGCGTGCAGACTCCCCAGTTGGTGGCAAAGATGACCCGGTTCTCACCAAAGGCTTTAAAGCAGGGCTCCAACACCGGCAGATAGGTGTCCAGCCCGGTCGGAGCAGGGGAGCCGAAGGCCTCGGTGCCGGCAAAATTCAGGATGCTGGAGATCTTGCAGAATACATTGGGATAGGCGGCGCAGGTCTCGATGGCCCCCGCCCATTCCTCGCTGACTTTTCCATCCGTGAGGCGGGCCCTGAAGCAGTGATTGATCACGATCTTGAGTTGAGGGAACTCGCGCGCCAGCCGGGCGGCATCGGAAGCCTGCGCAGGCTCGATGAGAAGGTCGATCACCATCCCGTCCCGCTCGAGAATCTTGAGGTGCTCGCGCGCCACCTCGTGTGAAAGATATCCGTGCAGCTCTTCAAACCGGAAGCGGTAGCCTTTCAGGTAACCGGATTTTCCGTAGCGCCGGTAATTCTCGAGGAACCCGGGTGACGCGAGATCGCCGCGGGCGACATAGCCGCAGACGAGATCCGATTTCGCCTGATCGAGAACCCAGGTGTTGAATTGCTCCTGATCCTGTTCGACGGCCTCGACAATGACCGTGGATCGAATCGCCAGCCGATCAGCGAGTTCACGGTAATCTTCCGGTGCAACCACGTGCCCCAGGGTGTTGCGCGGGTCGCGCTTCGTGGTCTCTGCCTCATGTGCGATCTGTGCCCTGCTCTTGAAGTGAGTGTGGGTGTCGATGATCCAGGGCGCCTCGGCGCCGGCCGCCCATGAGTCAACGAAGGCCATCAGGGCGACGAGCGGGATCAACGTCAGGGTCCAGTAGATGCGATAGGAGGTGCGGAGCATGAATTCGCGTTGGATTTGATTCTTCTTGGTTCGAGCTGACTTATTTCCTAGAAGCACCAGAGAATACCTGCCCGGTATTCGGCGATGCAATGGTAACCTTGGCAGCCCTGGCCGTCCTCAAGATCTTCTCTCCGGATTGAGAGGGTCGAGGCGAGCCTCTTGACCCAAAGTTCACCTTCTAACCCACGCATGATGAAGGATTCGCAGTGATCAACCGGAGCGACGTCGCGTGGACTTAAACTCCTTAATGCCCCCATTGCGCGGAGTCGCCGCCGCTATTTGCGCAGGGCTCATTCTGTTGGCTGACCTGTCTCCGCTGGTGGCGGACGAGTTTCCCGGGAAGCCCGTGGAGGTCATCGTGCCTTTTGCCGCGGGAGGCGGCAGTGACGTGTTTGCACGCATTTTTCAAAAAGCCATTCGAGATTACGCACTGTCACCGCAGCCCCTGGTGATTCGCAACGCCGGGGGAGCGGGAGGGACCATGGGGAGCCGCCAGGCCAGGGATGCGCCTGCTGACGGATACACCATCCTGTGTCTTCACGACGGTATCTACACCGCGCAGCATTACGGGAACGCGGACTGGGGCGCCGAGGATTTCGAACCGATCGCCGCCACTGGGCGTTCCGGGGTGGTTATCGCGGTGGCGGAGAACTCGCCCTACGAATCGCTGCTCGAGCTGATGGAAGACGCGGTGTCGCGCCCTTACGAGCTGGTTTTCGGGACCAACCTGGGTGCGCCGAATCATTATTCGGCACTTTTCCTGGAGGAGGGAAAGCCGGGCGCCAGATTTCGATTCACGCAGACGGGCGGCGGTGCCAAGCGTCTCGCGCAGCTGAAGGGCGGGCACGTGGACGTCACGGGTTTTTCGGTGGCTGAGTACGTGCAGTTCAAGGCCGCCGGGATCCGGGCCCTGGTGGTGCTCAGCGAGGCACGTGAGCCGGCCCTGCCCGATCTGCCAACGGCACGTGAACAGGGAGTCGACGCGACCCACAGCCTGGTGCAGTTCTGGTGGGCCCCTAAGGGAACGCCGCAGGATCGGGTGCAGTATTTCGCGGATCTCCTTGGGCGCGCCATGGAAACCGAATACGTGCGCGATCGTCTTGATCAACTCCACATCGAACCGGTGTTTCTCACCGGAGAATCCCTGGAAGAATTGATTGAGGAACGAAGTGCCCGTCTCGAAGGCCTTGAAATCGATGCGCCGACACCGCTCCCACCCCTGCCCTGGATCGTGCTGGGCTGGGTGATCCTT
>JAHELC010000035.1 GCA_024644405.1 Nitrospinaceae bacterium | reverse complement strand
CACCGGAGAATCCGCGCTGGAAAGAAATGCTGGATGCGCTGGAGAAGGAATACGCGCAGTTCCTGGCCACGGTCAAGGAATGGCAAACCCTGCAGATCGAGCGCGTGCAGCAGGGCCGCCAACGCCTGGCGGACCGCCTGGATGCCAGCTACCGCGAACTGGAGCGGGCATTGAAAATGCAGCACAAACGGGTCGCTCTGCTCACCGCCCAGCTCCACGTGTGAGCGTTTGCTGAAATTGGACGCGAAAATCGGGGCCATCGGCCCCGTTTTTTGTATAACCGGCAGGAAGGGGCTGCCATGATGTCCGCTTACGGCCAAAAGCGGACATTTATAATATGCGGGTCACTCGCTATTTTGACGCCGCATGACCAACCGCGACCAACTGGAACAGACCCTCCTCACCCTCCGCGAAACTGAAGTAGACCTGGAAAATGCCTTGGGACAGGTACGCGACCAGATCAGGGAACTGAAGAAGCAACTGGGCATCGAGTCGAAGGTGCGGCGGCGGGGGACGTGGTGAACCGCATATCATCCATATTGATAGTCTTCGCCCTGTGTTTCACTCAACTGGCAATCGCAGGGGAGTTAATCGAAATTCACCTTACTGAGGTTCGGTCGGATCATCCGGACCTGGACAATGATCGGCTTACTGCATTGCTCATTTTTGAGCAATTGGCGAAAAGGTATCGGATTGTCGAATTGGACCCTACCATCCTGAATGACATTCACAGACCAATCCCGACCGACGAGAATCCGATCATGTACCGAGAAAATGACGGAAAGGTCAAGGTAACGCCATTTTCGGATCAGGTGTTCGTTGTGCAGAACAAATTTATCCAATCCAGCGGCAACAAGTATCGCAAGGATAGTTGGTTGTGGGCGGGGGAAATTGAAGGACTGGAATGCAGTGAGGTTTTTATCGAAATGGGCGACGGCATGATCCAGAGTATTGAAATCTCACCCGAAGTTGAAGCCGAGGATCGGAGCTGGTTCAAATTTTACCTCATCAACGATGGGTTTTTCTTTGTCATGGAACGTAAACCCCAAAGCGGATTTGGGGGGCTATCGAACGATATGCACCGTGTTGAGGATTATGATCCTTGCGACAATAGGGGTTGGTAGCAGGAGTACTCACATAGGTCCTGGTCAGATTGCATCAGGCCTGCATTCATGTGTCCTACGTACGCCAGCCAAACCCATCCCGGCCCAGGTGAACCCGGTTCCAGGCAAGCTGGGCACTGAGTTACATGAGCGGTGACGGGGGGCGGGGTGACTTGGTCTTTTTCAGTTAATCTGTTGCTCAAGCGGGTACCGCTTTGGCCAATAACTGTGCATGATTGAATAGGTTTCGCATTCGGCCTCTTCAGGGGTTCCGCTCAACCCAACATTCGCCCATTCACGTTTTACGGCTTTGTTATTTGCCTCCAAGTAGTTGTGCTCCTGTAAATCCAGGTAATAAAGGTTCAGGTCATCAATTCCTCCGTTGGGAATGACGCCATTCGACATCCAAATGGGTTCGGTGCACCTTTCCGTACTCCTGAAATCTACGACACCATTCCATTCCTCTGTCAAACCTTCCAGATCGGGATTGCCATAAACCGGGAGGGTAAGTGAAGTACTCTTGGAAACGACATTTTGCATTATCCGGAAACCCTGATAAGCCATTCCTGATTCATAGGAATCAGTCTTAAATACTTGAGCAATTCGGTTGCAATACTCAACTCCTTCTACATCATCCAGCTTTGCCATCATCCCGCAGAGTTGGGGCAGGCTCATGATGTTAAATCCTCGCGCTTCATAATTCCGTTTCCAAATGACGCCTTCGATGGGCCGATGGAAACCGTGAAGTTTGTTCTCCGGAATACCTTCCTTGTAACCTTCGATCAACACAGCGACGGCTGACATTGGGGGTGGCTTTGTTTTCGCTATCCGACGAGCAGCAGTGGCCCAATCAAAAGCATCACGGCTGACGTATCCGTCCACAAATAAAGATTCAGCGGCGAGCATAAATCGCTCTCGAACAGATTCCCTGCCAAGGAATTGAAGAATTTCATCATCGCCTCGGGTTCCGAACGAGTATGGGAAATCCGCGAAGTAAACTGCGAGGTTCTGTGGATCAGACTCAATTAACCTTTCGACAATAAAATTGTCCTCGCACCACTGTTCGTACCATTCATACGAACAACGTTTGGCGATCTCAAATAAGGCGGCTGATGGCGGGTCCGGGAGATCGACCACTTTTTCCAGCAATCGCCATCCTTTCTCGATCTCATTAACTTCAGCTACTTGGCGAATGTGGGTATTTTCGAGAAATCCACGTTTCGCCCAGTGAACAGGAAGATTCTCTTCTTCCAGCGCCTGGTTGACCTGCTGCACCCATTCCTCAAATTCATGTTTTGCAATTGATACATTCTCGGGAATTACATTAACTATCGGCTCTGACGCACGGGAATGCTCGAATAGTGCAAAACTCAAGGTAATCGCCAGAAGACCGCGTTGGACAGGAACCATACGGATTGATCTCATTATCGACCCTTGGATTGCGCCAGGCCAGTCTACCAAACGCTTACGCCCCTCAAGCGCATCCCAGCCCAGGCGGGCCGGGTTCCAGGCAAGCTGGGCGTCGATTTACAGGAGCGGCGACGGTGGACGGGGTAAAGGGTCCGCTTTTGGCCGAAAGCGGACTCTGCTGAGTTCCGTAGCATTCGACTCGAAAGTACTCAGTTGTGGGCGTCAAATAACAGCGC
>JAHELC010000001.1 GCA_024644405.1 Nitrospinaceae bacterium | reverse complement strand
GACGGAATCGGATGAGGATGTGTACGCCCTGTTGGATCTGGAGGATGACGATTTCACCCAGCTGGCCGGATTGGGTAATCATGATAATAACGGCCAGAACGGTTCCAGTATCAACTGGGATGGTCGATATATTTTTTAAACTTGCAGCAACCAGAATTTCTTTGGGTTGAAGGATTGATGCCTTCACAGTTGCGTCAATTAGAGAACGGCTTGGAGTAACCTCTCCAAGCCTTTTTGTTTGAAGACCAGCAACCACTCCGGGGTGTTAGTATTTTGATTTAAAGATATGGTTTGTTATATTGTAATATTCAAGACACTCTTAGGATTTAATAAAATGAGATTACCTATTTTAAGGAAGACAGTTGGAATTATAGCTCTCACGGTGCTGATTGCTTCGCCGGTAGGGGCGGAGCCGATGACCCAGGAGCAGGGCGATGCCATCCTCAAGGAATTGAAGCAAATCCGGAAGGAACTGGCGGAAATCAAAAAACAAAACCTGCGGGCTCCCCGGCGGGGCCCGGCCCGGCCAATGACGGCCAAAGTTGAAACAAAGGATAGCCCGTCACTGGGCGATCCCAAAGCCCCAGTTACTTTGGTGGAGTTCACCGATTACCAGTGTCCTTTCTGCAGAAGGTTTTATATCAACACCTTGTCTGAGATTAAAAAGCAATATATCGATACGGGAAAAGTCCGGTTGGTCTTGCGGGACCTGCCCTTGGGGTTTCATGCCAACGCCCGCCCCGCCGCCAAGGCCGCCCATTGCGCGCGGGAGCAGGGAAAATTCTGGGAAATGCATGATGCGTTGTTTGAAGGCGGGGGCCGTCTGAACCAAAAGGACTTCGTGCGTTATGCCAAAAAAATTGGAGTGGAGGATTTCTCTTTCCAGGAGTGTCTGGCGTCCGATCGGCATAAAGAGAGCATCGACCGGGATATCGCCGATGCAGGTAAAGCTTCCATCAGAGGTACCCCCGGGTTTGTGCTCGGCAAAACAACCGAAAATGAAATTGAGGGTTCATTTATCAGCGGTGCTCAATCCTTTGCCACTTTTAAAAGGCAAATTGACGGTCTTCTCGCCAAACTCAAAATTCCCTGAAATCATGATTCATTCATCTTTGTACGATAATTAATCCGCCAAGTCATCCGTTCTTGAACTGAACCAGGGGAAACTGAAGGGTGAAAAGAGTTCCTTTTTGGGTTTCGCCCAAAGCGATTTTCCCGGAATAAGCCTCGATCATGGTTTGAACGATGCGGAGTCCCAGGCCGGTTCCACCTTTTTCCCGGTTGGTTGTGAAGAACGGCATAAATATCTTATCCCGGTTCGCCGGAGGTATACCCCTACCGTTATCCCGCATCTCGAGAAAGACTTCATTATCCTTTTTTCTTACATCCAGTTCAATGCGGGTGGCTTCGTGTTGCAGGCTGTTGGTCGCCAGGTTGGAAAGCGCTGTTTCGAGAATGTCCTCAGAAATTTTGAGTTGATAGTTGGATTGGGATTTGATTTCGATATCAAGCCCCCGTGAAGTAAACTTGTTTTTCAATTTGTTGAGGATAACCGACAGGTTTGCTGTTTCCTTCGAGGGAGTGAGGTTTTCCGCTTTAGCCAATTCCAGCAGTCGCTCCACCAGGAGTTTGAGTCGGTCGGAATCCTGCAGCATATTCTCGATAAATTTCCTTCTTTTTTCAGGCGACATTCCTTCATAGTGTTCGAGTAACAGTTCGCTTGCTCCCTGGATGGCGGTCAGCGGGGTTTTGAACTCATGGGAAACGTAGGAGGCGAATTCCCGAATATACTCTGAACGCTCATGCAGGGAGAGCGCCATTCGGGAAAAGCTATTTGAGAGCATCTCCATTTCTTCGGTGACCGGGTCATCGAGCGGCTGCATGGCTTTGATATTTCCTTCGGAAGCGCCCTGGGTCTGTTGGATCAACTGATAAACGGGCCGAGAAATCGTGCGCGATGTAAAATAAACCAGCAGGATGGTCAGCCCGATAATGGACACACCAGCCAGAACCACTTTCCCTTTTTGCGCATAAAGGTTTTTAAGTATGTTCTTAGGAGTCCGGGAGATATAAACCACGCCCCACAGACGGTTTTCATGAATAACCGGAAAGGCGATGAACACCCGGATGCTGGTCCCCCGGCTGATCGAGGCGATGGGGGGAGGGGGCTCGTCGGATATTCTTTCGCGGATTACACTTTTATATTTCCCTTCTAATGCCGACTTGATTTCTTCTACTCGGGCAAACGAAAGCCCGAACTCTGACTGCCCCGCTACAGTGTTTCCATGGTAGTCCAGAATTTTAATCGCGGAGAGTGTGGTCATTTTCGTATCGAGAAGAATAGACGATAAATTTTTACCAATGGCGACGACGATGGGATCTGTGCGGGAATCGGAGTCCGGCTCCACGCCATCCGGCCGGGGAGGAAGAACCGGATCTTCCGACAAATCAAGTACGGGCAGTACCGGTGAATAGATTTCATCTTCGGGTTTAGGCTCGGGTTCCGGCAACGGTTTGCCGTAGCTGCTCGGGTCAAACATCGAATGAATAATTTGGTTTTTGTATATGGAGGAAATAACCGCAGCCTGCGAAATCAATTCCAGTTCGGTTTGTCGCACAAGTAGGTTTTCAAATATTCTGAAAAAAAAGATGCTCCCCAGAGGAAGAATCAATACGGTCAGGTTGACCACCAGAAGGATGGTGCGGAGGCGGTATCTGCGTTTCTTGTGCGGAAGATTCACCGGCAGGATCCTAGTTTATATCCCACCCCATGAATCGTTTCGATGATGGAGTTACAGCCCAGTTCCGAAAACTTGCTTCGTATGTGACGTACGTGACTGTCTACAGTTCGGTCGCTGATAAAGGAATTGGTTTCGCAGGAGTGCTCGATAATCCGGTCACGGTCGAAAACAATTTCCGGATATTTCAGGAAAGCCTGAAGGATGGCAAATTCCCGCGCCGTCAATTCCACAGATTTCTTATTCCATGTGATCCGATGCTTCTCGGGTTCCAAAGTAAGAAGTCCGTGTTTCAAAATTTGGGATGTATCCTCAGGCAATGGACTTTGTGGCGCCTGCGCCCGTTTCAGGATAGCGTTGACCCGGGCCATCAACTCCCGCGGGCTGAAAGGTTTGGCAACGTAATCGTCGCCACCGATTTCCAAGCCGACCACCCGGTCAATCTCCTCGTCTCTCGATGAGAGGAACAGAATCGGCACTTCGGAAGTTTTGCGAAGTTCCTTGCAAAACTGAAAGCCGTCCACCTCCGGCATGTTGATATCCAGGATGATCAGAGCCGGGTTTTCCCGATCAACCAGATCCAGCGCTTTCTGTCCGTTCATGGCCTCTACCGGTGTCATTCCCGCTTGTTCCAAAGCGTAGCTAATCACTTCCCGGATATGAGGATCGTCATCCACTACAAGAATCGTCCTTGCCATAAGATCAAGCCTTGTTTGCAACATCATGGGTATTATTCCTATATTAAATTATGGTACCACATTGACTCGTCACCACAGTTCATTTTTGTCCCGGGATAATTATCCATCCGGAAGAGTCGGTGGATGTGTTGAAATTTCCACCGGTTCCTGAGTTCCGGGACAATCGGTAATTCCGGAATGTCCAGGTTCGCCATTCCCTGAGTTCGCGTTTTAAAATGCTTTGCAAGTGTCCTTCCAGTTTTACGATTTTTGACATTTTGTAATTATATGGGTTGCCATGCTGTTGAAACCAGCGCAGTGCCGGTAGGGAGGCGACGCCGATTTCTTCCAGATATTTCAGGTCCAGTGCCGGTCCCTTGCCGTTTGCTTCCGTGCAATGCTTTACATTGAATTGGGCAATCACACTTCCAAAGTTGATAAAGGTGCACACCATTAATACCGTTAGCAGGGTGATCCCGTTGAGATTAAGGAGCCAGGTATTGGTTCGGGTCCAGAGTATTCGCAACACAAGCAAAACAAGGCCCAACGCGACCAACCCCATCCATATCAGCGCCGCGAGGCGCAAATAAGTGAGGGAATACTCTTCTATATATAGGGCTGTTCTCCAAATAGAAGAAATAACCAGGAAAACATTTTGTCCGATCCAGAAATAAACGAGATACCGGATAGATGGCATTCTTTCCGTCTCGCTGCCCGGACGCAGAGCCACCAATACAAAAGTGCCTGCCATCAGGGCAGTGGCGATTAAAGGATAGGCTCCGCGATGGGCATATTCCGCGTATGACATTCCATCCGGCAGTGCCGTTCCTCCCCACAGGTAAATGAGGTCCATTCCGGATTGCACGGAGAACAAAAGATTGAAAAGAATCAGTGAGTATAGAATCGATTCCTTGGAAAATAAAAAGCGAATCAGATTTCTAACATCCTTGAAATCCTCTTCCCGTAAAGATTTCTGATTCAACTTGAACTTGGGCTGGAGCAGAGGCCAACACAAAATGATTACCAGCGACCACAACAGGATTCGTTCGAATGCGAACAATTCGAAGATCCAATCCCAGTTGATCAAGTCCAGCCAGCGAATCAAAATCGGGTTGGCCCCCGCAAAAAGAATCACAAACACCAGAGACAGCCCAATCGGCAATATCCAGTTTTTTAATTGAATGCCCGCCCGACTTGGATTGCCGCCTCCCTGGTGCAGGTACTTAAAAAGTTTCGTATCTTTAAAAACCCGGAGAATATTCTGAGCCCAGAAATTGAAGATCCCCTTGAACCACAACCAGGCATTTTGAGTCCAACCCGGATGGCTTAACAGGGCCAAACTGGTGATCCCCAAAAAACTCAGAAACATCGTCAAGCCACTGGGGTTTTCAATGAGCGCAAGTACCAAGACCCAATTAATTGCAATCACGATCTTGTTGGGTTTGGACTGGGCCAGGCTGCGATTAAAAAATAATACGGCAATTAAAATAACGAAATTGTAGAAGCCGACGGTCCATCCTATTCCTTCCATATAAAATAGAAGGTCCGCCAATCCTGCCAGCAGGAGGCAGGCCACAGCCCGCCCTCCCAGCTGGTATTGTTCCTGTGCCTGCATCATGCTTGCCTCCTTATGCCCGTTGGCGGCGTTTGAGTAATGCCAGGGCCGCCAGGCTGATCACCAGCAATCCTGTCCAGTTGGCCGGTTCCGGAACGGAACTTCCGGAAAAATTCTGTGCCATCTTGTAGGGGGCTGCCTCACCGTAGGCTTTGGGCCCCACACCTTTCACCATGGGAAGAGGCACCTGTGAATCCTCGGCGTTCTGTGGGTTTTGGTTGACAATTTTTCTGGAGACCGCAACAAATGAAGTCCAACGCGTCGCCAACGAATGCTTGAGTCCCAGATCAATCACCTTTTGCTTCAACTCGTCATTGTTGAGGTGAGTGGTTTTATAAGCCTTCGGTGCGTTGATTTGACCCATGTGATCGTCGATTTGCGACCGAGCCCAGATTTGCGGAATCGGTGATGCGGTGACTTCCACGTGGCTGTCGGGGAGAACCGCCTGAATCGGTAAAGAGGCTTGCCGTCCACGTACCCGTCCTTTCACCTCAACTGTATGTGCTCCGCTGCCTTCGAATTTTCCGAGAATACGAATCGAATCTCCCGCAAACAGATCGGGAATCACTGCCGGTGTCACCTGGCTCACTTTAAGTTCGCCCCAGTCAATATGGATGTCTGTCAGTACCGGGGATTCCAGTTTGCCGGCCAATTCCAGCGCCACTTCTTCCGCGTCTTCAGTGGGATCCATAAACCGCGCGAAACCCCGGCCCTTTCTCCCCATTTCGGAAAGTAAAAACCGATTGACCGAGGTTCCCACTCCAAACGCGTAAATGCGTGCGTCGTTTACCGTGCTGGTAATGAGTCGCAATACTTCCGATTCGTTGCCGATGTAACCGTCGGTCAGGAAGACTACGATCCGAAGAGTTCTGTCTGGCTGAGGAACGGAAAAAGCCTGCCGGATGGCGTTGGGTATTTCCGTTCCGCCGTTGGCACTTAGAGACTTGACATAGTTCAAGCCGTTATTGATATTGTTCGGGGTGGCACGGACCGGGCCCGATGTGAATTCGGAAGCGTTGTTGCTGAAACGGATGATGCGAAAGTAGTCCTGGGTCCGCAGATTATTCAAAGCATGGCGCATGAATGCTTTGCTGGCGTCGATGGGTTGGCCGCTCATGGAACCGGAGGTGTCCAGCACAAATACCATTTCACGTGCCGTGATGTCTTTCGATTTTGGGGATGCCGGCGGTTCGATCCATAAACTGAAGTAACCGGCGTTCAAATCTTTGTATGACAGAAAGGCGGGTTGGGTATCTTTTCCTGCCAGTTGATAACGTAAAACGAAATCCCGATTGTCGACAGTCCGACCTCCGGCCAGAGTGATCGACTTCCTTTTTTTCTCACCGGTCACTGTGATTTTATGAGTGCGGCTGTAAATATTTGGGATGGTCGCGCCTGCTTCCAGATCGATGTTGATCGCAACCCGGTCTTTGCTGACGGTATCAGGTATCGTCAACCCGGAAACATCCGGGTAGGCCGGTAGAGCTTCGATTTCCCACTGGTTGAATTGGGATTCGGCTTTGACTTTTTTGATCCCAACAGTGACACCGTCATCCGCGACCTTTGGAGGTTTGCCGGAGCGGGCGGGCTGATAGCGAGGGCCGACAATCAAAGGGATAACCAGCTCGTAATTTCCATCTACTTGTGGAACCGTTTGATCGTAAACCAGCGTAACTTTGACGGGAAGTCCCGGCATGAGATTGGCGATATGCTGGGTGAACATGTTGGGACGGTGCTGGACCAGTAACGAGGCTGCCTTGCCTTGCTTTTTTGCTTTTTCAAATTTTTTCCTGGCTTCTCCAATTTTATGGATTTGGGCTTGAATGATCTCGTCACCCACTTCCATGGTCATGGCGTGGACCGCTGCATCCTTGTTCAGGGGAAACAGATAGGTGGCGTTCAAAGGAACCGAGGTCGGGTTCGCAAACGTTTGAGTGACAGTCACCGTCGCCAAATCGCCCTGTACTTTTGTCTGGATATCCGTTTTCAGTACGGGAAAGTGGATGGCCTGACCATCAACTTCCGCCCGAACGGATCCCCCCAGGTCGTTTTCTGAAAGAGCAAATGCATTGGTAGAAAATGCGAGTAAAATGATAAGTGTCAGGTGCGTTCTTAAGTATTTCATAATTTCCTCTCTTTCATGAATTCAGCAGGTCGTTGGGTAATATCGATATCCAGAGCCGCCAGGACCGCCCGGTCCCATCGGCGTGTAATGGATGCGTCTTGTTCCCAGGGTGAGATGCGCTGTACGGCGGACCACACGCTGCCCGGCTCCTGTGCCCAACGCCACACCGCTTCCGACACATTGGAAGTGTGGTGCCCCTGATCGGAAACAAAACTGACGGCGATGCGATAGCTTTGACCTTCTTCGGTGGTGGCTTTGTAAACGGCAGTCGGTATCGTGTCGTATGAAATCCCGACGTGCTGGACCTCAAAGCCCAGCCCTCGCAAACATTCATCGGGGGAGTGAAGGTGCCGAAGGGGTGATGAGGTTTGAATCAATAACAAACCATTGTTCCCATACGAAGCCTTTGCCGCCGCGCCGCCATATTGGGTGAAGTAAATTTTCTCTTTCGGAAGCAGGGGTGAAGGGACTCCCTCATGATTGTCAATCACCATGGGCAGGGAAATCCTGATATCGGGCCGGGCGACGTCGATTGGTGTTCTGGGCAGACAGACAATTACGGCGGCAACGATCAGAAACCCTAAAGCCATCGTGCCGGGATGGGTTTGAAATAAATGGAATACAAAACCTTTATCTTTGACGCGAGGGATAGACACTTTCGGCGTTGAATGGTTAGTCAGGTTGTGGGATTTGGAGGGATCTTCCGTGAGCCGTGCCCAGAGCAGAATAGGCAGACAGCCCAGGGCCAGGGCCACCAGGCCCAGAAGGGAATGCCCCGGTTCTGCCATGACATCCATACCCAACACCATTTCCGGATAAGCGATGCCCACGGCCAGTGCCATGATTCTAAAAATGTTGATCCAAAGACTGGAAAATAGAGTGACAAAAAAACCGAACAAACCGGAGGTTAAATTGGGACGGCACACTGTCATGCAGGCGGCATAAAACAATTGCAACAGCAACAGGGCCCGCGCACCGGAGCAGGGCAGGTCCACCAGTACATCTTGTTGATTGATCAGAATGCGCACTCCCTGGCAACTGACGTTATCAAACAAGCCGCCCAGAATCAGACAGGCGCTTCCAGCGGAAAGGGACTGCAGGCCATATCCCACCGTGTGATGCATCGCCCGTTCCAGCGGGAGGGCGAACAGAAAACAAACCGCCAGCCAGCCGGGAGAAATGGGTCGCTCTCTATGCTGAACACCGGCCAGAACGGCCAGCGCGTAGACATCGACCACCAACGCCATAGCACCGATGATGTTGACGGCGAAGACTTGTCCCGTCAGACGGATCAGGGCAGTCGTGGTCAGGAGGATCAGCGCCCACCGGGTATTATCCGGGCGGGTAGGGTCGCGGGAACTGGTGAAACTCCACAGAAACAATCCGGCACAGACCCCGAAAATGAGAAATCCTTTAGAGTCGTACGCCGGGTCCTGCCAGGTTTGAACCAACCAGCGTACCGGTTCGTAGGCCAGGACTAGAGCGGCTGTCCCAAAGACCAGGCTGGGCAGAAAACGTGGAGTATTGAGATGTATGCGTGCATTGATCATGCACTCAGTGTTATGCTTGCATGTGCAATATGTATGACGGGTTGGCGGAAATTCTCAGGAAATTTTGTGCAGTTTTTGTGCAGAGAAACGGAACATGACGAAATACAATTATAATGTTTTAAAGGGAGATAAAGGCGTTCCTGTCAAAGCCTGGACCCGGGGTGTTCCGCTGGAAAAGGAAGCGGAAAAGCAGTTGATGAATGTCGCGCAGATGCCTTTTATCTACAAGCACATTGCGGTTATGCCTGACGTTCACTGGGGATTGGGAGCGACGATAGGCAGTGTGATTCCCACTTTAAAGGCCATCATTCCGGCGGCGGTCGGGGTGGATATCGGGTGCGGTATGATGGCGGTACAGACCAGTTTGAAGGCAACCGATATGCCGGAAAACCTGAAAGAGATCCGTTCCAATATTGAAAAAGCAGTTCCGCATGGCAGAACGCATCATGGCGGTCGGGGTGACCGGGGCGCTTGGACGAATATTCCTGAACTCCAGGCGAAAGTATGGAAAGGCCTGGCGCCCGGGTTGGATTCCATTGCCGAAAAGAATCCCAAGGTGATGAGGAAGCACAGCAATAACGTCAATCATCTGGGAACCCTGGGTACCGGCAATCATTTTATCGAAGTGTGTCTGGATGAGAGGGATCAGGTTTGGTTCATGTTGCATAGCGGTTCCCGTGGCATCGGCAACCGGATCGGGACTTATTTTATAGAGCTGGCGAAGAAGGATATGCGCCGGTGGCATATCAATGTACCGGATATCAACCTGGCCTATTTTCCGGAAGGGTCCGAACATTTTGACGATTATGTGGAGGCGGTGGAATGGGCGCAAACGTTTGCCAAGACCAACCGCGAGTTAATGATGCAGGCTGTGATCCAGGCGGTGCAGAGCTCCAAGGGCATCCCGCCTTTTGAAGCTAACCTGGAAGTGGTTAATTGTCATCACAACTATGTAGCACGGGAAAATCATTTTGGAAGCAATGTGCTGGTTACCCGGAAGGGGGCGGTGCGTGCCCGGTTGGGAGATATGGGCATCATTCCCGGAAGCATGGGGGCGAAGTCTTATATCGTTCGCGGTCTGGGTAACAAGGACAGTTTCGAAAGTTGCAGTCATGGCGCAGGCAGGGCGATGTCCCGGGCCGAGGCCCGGCGGCGTTTTTCGGTGGACGATCATATCAAGGCCACCGAAGGTGTGGAGTGTCGAAAAGATAATGAAGTGATCGATGAAACTCCTGCGGCTTACAAGGATATTGACGCGGTCATGGAAGCCCAGAAGGATTTGGTGGAAATCGCGCACACCCTGCGCCAGATTATATGTGTCAAAGGATAAAACGCTGATCTAACAGAGGCGCGAATGTCACGGGTTGATTGTGATCAGAAAGCAGACTCTTCACACATAAACTCTTCTCCACCTATTGATTCTCTCACCCCAGGCCAGCTTTTTCTCTGTTATCTGGTTTTTTTTCCAATTGCCCGCGGCGTACTTGTTGGATTCGGCCAATGTCGGGTAAATATGAATGGTGTTCAAGATTTTTTTCATGCCGAAACCGTTTTTCATTGCGGCTACATATTCTGCAATTATATCTCCGGCATGGAGTCCGGCAATGGTCACTCCAATGATTTTGTCTTTACCCGGTTCTGTCAGGACTTTGACAATTCCATAAGCCGCTTCATCGGTTATGGCGCGGTCGAGGTCGTCAATGCCATAGGTGGTAACTTCGTAAGGGATACCCTGTTCTTTGGCTTCCAGTTCGTTTAAACCTGATCGCGCTACTTCCGGATCCGTGTAGGTGCACCAGGGTACGGTGCGATAATCCACTTTGAAACCGTAAAATGGGCTGATCAATGAATTGACCGCGCAATACCAGGCCTGGTGGGCGGCAATGTGCGTGAATTGATAAGGTCCGGCCACATCGCCACAGGCATAGATGTTGGGATAATTGGTTCGCATGTATTCGTCGACCTGAATTGTTTTCCTGGAAGTCAACTCAATTCCCAGTTCCTCCAACCCAAATCCTGTTGTATTAGCCTTGCGTCCCAGAGCGACCAGAACTTTATCAAAGCCAATTGTAATGCGTTGACCCTGGTGTTCGCACTCCAAATAGTCTTGACTGTCCTTTTTGAAAAATTTCTTTGGGGTATGATTAAGAAGAACATCAATGCCGTCTTTTTTGAAGCTCTCTAAAACCATTTGTGCGACTTCGTAATCTTCTCTGGGAAGCAGTCTTTCCCCGCGTTGCACTAGTGTGACTTGACACCCCAACCGGCAAAACGCTTGAGCGAGTTCCGAACCGATCGGTCCTCCTCCGAGCACCAATAGTTTTTCGGGCTTTTCACGAATGCTCCAAACCGAGTCTGAAGTCAGGTAATCGGCTTCTTCAATGCCCTCAATGGGGGGAATTGCCGGGCGGGCACCCGTGGCGATGATGATGTTCTTTGTGGTGAGGACTCTACCGTTTACTTGAACTTCATAAGGAGACAGTATCTTTGCTGCTCCGGTCATGCACTCGACTCCAAGCTGTGAATAACGTTCAATCGAGTCGTGGGGTTCCACCGTTTTGATAACCCGCTGAACCCGCTCCATGACATCGGCAAACTTAAATTCCACTTGGACATTCTTGAAACCCAGGCTTTGACATTTTTTGGTATCCGCCATGAATTTGGCAGATCGAATAAGGGCTTTGCTCGGGACGCATCCGGTATTCAGACAATCTCCGCCCATTTTGTGTTTTTCGATCAGAGCAACCCTTCCTTTGGTAGCTGCACCGATATAACTGGTCACCAACCCGCCCGATCCCGCCCCGATCACCACCATGTTGTAGTCAATGACTTTAGGCTTTTTGAACCGGCTCAACACTTTTCTACCTTTATAGAAGCCCAATAGTTTTCTGGTCAGGAGTGGGAATAAACCTAATAATACAAAGGAGAGAAGGAGTCCGGGAGAGAGGATGCCCTTCAGGGATTCAATTTGAGCAAGTTGCGTTCCGGCGTTCACATAAACGATGGTCCCTGCCAGCATTCCAATCTGGCTCACCCAAAAGAATTGAAACGTCTTCATGGGAGTCAATCCCATCACTAAATTAATGACGAAAAATGGGAACGCCGGAATCAGCCTTAAAGTAAAGAGATAAAATCCACCATCTTTTTCAACGCCGGCATTAAACGACTTGAGATAACTTCCGAATTTATTTTGAACCCAGTCGCGGAGCAATAATCGAGAAATTGTAAATGCCAGAGTTGCTCCAATAGTACTTGCGAAGGAGACGAGAATGGTTCCCGTGACCAATCCAAACAGGGCGCCGGCCAACAGGGTTAACCAAGCGGCCCCTGGAAGGGACAAGGCGGTTGAGATAATATAAACAAGACTATAGGCACCAATGGCCAAGACGGTATTTTCTTCATAAAAGGCAGCGAAGCCAGCCTGTTGTTCTTTCAAATATTCCAGACTCAGGTATTGGCCGAGGTTAAAGTGAGAAAAAGTCCATATACAACCAGCGATAACAGAAAGAATAATAATTGTTTTAAAATTTTTCATTTACCCCCCCCCTCAATTGTTTGTTTTCTGTCATAAGCCTACTTGTCTGGAGCAAACTCAAGGGATCACCTTTAAAAACGGATGAAGAGTTAAAATCTTTCACCAGAAAATCTAAAGTACTCCATAGGCCAGCATCGCGTCAGCAACCTTTACAAATCCTGCAATGTTCGCCCCTTTAACATAATCTACATAATCCTTTTCAGAACCATATTGAATGCATTGTTGATGAATATTGGTCATGATTTCCTTCAAGCGCTGTTCCAGTTCCTCCGAGGACCAGGACAGTCGGATGCTGTTTTGAGTCATTTCCAACCCGGAAACACCCACACCACCGGCATTGGATGCCTTCCCTGGAGAAAACAGAAGCTTGGCGTTTTGGAATTCCTTTATCGCGCCAAGGGTGGTGGGCATATTGGCCCCCTCCGCGATGCCCGTGCAACCATTTTTTATCAACTCTTTCGCATCCGCTTCATCCAGTTCATTTTGTGTGGCGCAGGGAAAAGCCAGATCACATGCAATTTTCCAGGGCTTTTGGTTTTCGTAAAATTTCAGTTGGTAATGGTTGGCAAATTCGGAAATTCGGCCCCTTTTAACGGTTTTTAATTCTATAATAAAGTTCAGTTTTTCTTCGTCTAGGCCCTCCGGATCATGAACAAAACCTGAGGAATCGGAAATAGCGATCACTTTAGCACCCAGTTGAATAAGTTTTAGTGCGGCGTATTGAGCGACGTTTCCCGAGCCGGAAACGATGCACCGTTTTCCCTCCAATCCATCTGTTCGGTGTTTCAGCATTTCCTGCATAAAATAAATGCAGCCAAATCCCGTTGCTTCTTTCCTGATTTTACTGCCGCCGAATTCCAAACCCTTTCCTGTTAGGGTTCCGGTAAATTCATTTATCAACCGCTTGTATTGACCGAACATGTAGCTGATCTCCCTTGCACCGACACCGATGTCACCGGCAGGTACATCCACATTTTCTCCGATGTGTTTACTCAGTTCGGTCATGAAGGCCTGGCAAAAACGCATGACTTCGTCATCAGATTTCCCCTTGGGGTTGAAGTTAGAGCCTCCCTTGCCTGCTCCCATGGGCAGGGTTGTCAAACTGTTTTTAAAAATCTGTTCGAAGCCCAGGAATTTAAGAATACTTAAATTCACGGTCGGGTGAAACCTGAGCCCCCCTTTATAAGGGCCGATAGAATTGTTAAATTGGACCCGATAGCCCCGGTTGGTGCGGAACGAGCCCAGATCATCCTGCCAGCATACTCTGAAAATGACAATTCGATCGGGTTCCGTGAGCCGTTCCAATATTTGTGCTTTTTGATATTTTGGGTGAAGCTGGACATAAGGAATGAGATAGGTCATGGCCTCTTCGACAGCTTGATGAAATTCTGTTTCTCCGGGATTCCTTCGCTTCATTCCATTGATAAAATTATCCATCGTCAATTCAGGGCAATTGCTCTTGACTGAATCTGCTGCCGTTTCTTTCATGATGGTTCCCCCCTGGATATTTGTGGATTTTCAGGTTCCTCCAAATTTTAGGATTTGTCGCAGGTCTCTTAATTACCTTACACGGCTATTTGGCAGGGTTGAGATGATTTTCATTATACCAAGAGTAGGGGATAAGTGCTTCAAAAGGAGGGCGTTACTTAAATGCAGATATTCATTGAAAGGTTCGATCAACCTCTTCGACTAAGGAAATATGGTTATTCGCAATTGAGGATTTGATGAAATGTGCACTCTGAAGAATAATCCGTCAAGCACGCCATCCACTGCAAATTATAGCCAGAGTCCAGGCTGCTACCGGGCATTGATCTGCAGGCTGCCTTTCCTTGGTATTCTCGCTGTTGGACTGTTTTGGGTGTCGCTCTTTCTTGCTTTCGTGCCTCGTCCGATGGCGCATTCTGCCAAACCTCAACACTCTTCCCTCCCCACTCTTTATAAAGCTCCGGAAATTTCGGGCCTTTCTCATTGGATCAACTCAGAGAAAATAAATTCGATGAAAGAACTGCGAGGAAAAGTGGTCCTCGTGGATTTTTGGACTTACTCCTGTTTCAATTGTATCAACACTTTCCCCTACGTCCAATCCTGGCATGAGAAGTATTCCCGAAACGGCTTGGTGGTTCTCGGCATTCACGCGCCGGAATTTCAGTTTGAGCGGAAATTGAGTAACGTAAAACAGGCGGTACAAGATCACAAACTCACCTTCCCGATTGCTTTGGACAATGGATTCAAACTTTGGAGAGCCTATGGCAACCGGTATTGGCCGGCTTTTTACTTAATCGATAAAAACGGGGTGGTCCGGTATACGCATTTCGGTGAAGGGGATACCGGGAAACAGAAGCCGCCATTGCCAGCCTTCTCAAAGAAAATCATTCAGCAGAATTAAGCCGACACGGTAATCAATGAACCGACATTCGGAGGCACAATTGTTCAGCCGCTCGGCGTGGACCAAAGGTCTGGTGCCGGTAGATACAGCGTTTGTGTAAGCTGTCACTTTTTCCGATCAGACTGGGTTGCCAGCGGAAGCACACCATCTTCCTAATTTCAATATTGTGTCTGGCTGATCGACGGCATTCCAAGAGTTTTCTTTAAATATTCCATGTTCAGATATCCGATACCTGCGTAGGGTTCCCGGCTTGTGTTGCCAGAGGAGAAAGTTGTGCCGGGGTTTGGAAAATTTATCGTTTGCTAACCCCTATTCAGGCCGTTAAACTTAGAAATATCATATTAATTGCCAGATCTGCAGGAAATCCCAGACTATATGCCTACGATTACCAAGATTACTTTAAGAATGATGGCGTGTGGCTTAATTCTTTCTGCTCTCATTTTCAAGATTGTCTATGATCATCAAGTGGATTTATGGAAAAAGGATTTTGTAAATCAGTCTCAAAAAACAATAATCAAATTAGAAGCTGAAATGAAGAATAATGAAAGAATTCTCTTGGATATTCTTTCATTTTACGACGCCTCCAATAATGTAACTCGTGAATCATTCAAGTCTTACGTTTCTCCTATTTTGAAAAGAAATATTTTTATTCAAGCCCTGGAATGGGCTCCCCGAATTTCAATAGATAATCGAAAAAAAATGGAAGAGCGAGCACATAGTGAAGGCTTCGTGCACTTTCAGTTTACCGAACGCCTGAAACCAGGAACCATGATTCAGGCTGGTGAACGCCCCGAATATTATCCGGTATATTTTGTTGAACCCCTCGTTGGCAATGAGCTTGCATTGGGATTTGATTTATCGAGTGAGAGCAAACGTTTTAAGGCGCTTGTGGGATCAAAAGAATCCGGAGAAATATTGGCCACCAACAAGATCCACTTAGTTCAGAGTCAACCGGAGAAAGATGGTTTATTGGTTTTTGCTCCCTACTATGGTGGCATTGCTCATAGAGACAGGAAATTAAAAGGCTTTGTTGTGGGAGTCTATCGCCTGGAAGATATGGTGAATCATGCAGTCAATCCTTATCTTGAAAAGGGTATGAATTTAAAACTATTTGACGGCAAGAAACTTACAAGCGAGAACAAGCTCTTTGAATTATCCAAAGCTGATGCGGATTTAATAAGTTATAAAAAAGAGATTTTAGCTTTTGGAAAATCCTGGATCGTGCTTTTTCAGGGCGATAAAAGTTTTCAGGATGGAGTTAAATGGCACCCCCCTATTGCCAGTGCCGGCGGGTTGCTTCTGCTTTTTCTACTGATCTCAATAGTTTTTGAGATTAATGATTTCCGTATCCGTCATAAAGTATTATTTGAAAGCAACCAGCAATTAGAGCAGCTTTCAAACTTGGATTCGCTGACAGGGTTGGCTAACCGGCGATGCTTTGATGAAAACCTTGGAAAAGAATTGAACCGCTCCTCCAGGGATAAAACCCCCTTGTCATTAATTCTTTTGGATGTTGATTATTTTAAAGAGTTTAACGATACCTATGGCCATTTGGTGGGCGATGAATGCTTAAAGCAAATAGCGGAAGTATTGCAGAGATCGGTCGAAAGGTCTCATGACCTGGCGGCGAGATATGGAGGAGAAGAGTTTGCGGTGATCCTCCCTTCAACCGATTTTAATGGAGGGTTGATCATTGCAGAGCGGTTAAGAGCGCTAGTTGAAAATTTGAAATTGAAGAGTTCTAAAAAATCAGTAATCCAGCGCATCACTATCAGTTTGGGGTTAGTGTCAATATCCCAAGGCCAAAAAAATATAACTTCAAAAGCCCTCATTGACCAAGCCGATAAAGCTCTTTATGAAGCTAAAAAACAGGGAAAAAACCGGGTTGTCCACCTGGAGTTTCCAATACCTTCCCTGACTCCTTAAATCCCCGGGTTTCCAGTTTCTTCTTATTCGCATTTCGAGATGCCACTTATCTTTGTCTTTGGTTACTGTCATGATGGTTTTTCCGGACCAATGTGGTATTTTTGACCACTAGACGAGAAGCTAAGAGTATTCCCATCAACTTCCCCAGAAACAATAAGAGGTTTGCCGTTAACGGCAAACCTCTTTCTTGTATAATACAGGTATTAGACACATCGACTGCGCAAGTGATATAACTAGAGGAAAATTTAAACCCTATATTTTAATCACTCATGAATACTCCACAAGTCTGGCATACAATTTCGACCGAACAGGTATTGGAGCGGTTATCGACCACAAGCTCCGGCCTGTCGACTGAGGAGGCCCGCCGCAGGCTGGCCGAGCACGGACCGAACGAATTGACATCAGCCAGTCATGTTTCGCCCTGGGGGGTTTTAGCCAACCAATTTAAGAATGTGTTGATTGTTATTTTACTCCTTGCGACAGCTCTGTCAGCTTTTCTGGGGCACGCCATCGAATCCATAGCAATTGCGGTGATTGTTCTATTCGCGATAGTGCTGGGATTCATCCAGGAATATCGCGCGGAGCGAGCCATCGAAGCTCTCAAGAAAATGGCCGCGCCCTTTGCCACCGTGTTGCGCGATGGCGATGAGGAGAGGATACCCGCGCGTGATCTGGTTCCCGGCGATCTCATCAGGCTGGGAGTAGGGGACAGGGTACCCGCCGATGCCCGTATGGTGGAGGTGATGAATCTGAAAGCGGACGAATCCTCTCTTACCGGCGAATCCGTCTCCATCGAAAAGCAAGCCGCCTCTCTCGGCAAGGAAGCACTCCCTATAGGCGACCGTATTAACATGGTGTACTCGGGTACTGCGATTACCTACGGCCGGGGCCAGGGGGTTGTCACCGCGACCGGAATGCACACTGAATTCGGCAAGATTACCGGAATGCTGAAAAAGGTGGAAAAGACCAAGACCCCGCTCCAGGAAAACCTGGATAGAGTTGGAAAAGCCTTAGCGGTCGCTGCGCTGGCTGTGGTGTTGCTGATTGTCTTTCTAGGATTCATGCGCGGAGAGCCGCTGATAGAAATGTTCCTGTTCGGCATAGCGCTGGCGGTGGCGGTGGTTCCGGAAGCCCTGCCTGCCGTGGTGACCATCTCGCTCGCCATCGGTGTCCAACGAATGGTTAAACGTAACGCGTTGATGCGTCATCTGCCCACTGTTGAGACGCTCGGCAGTACCTCGGTAATCTGTTCGGACAAAACCGGTACCCTGACCCGTGACGAGATGACCGTCCGCCGAATTTGGGTCGGGGGACGTTGGGTTGTTGTCACCGGTACGGGCTATGAACCGAAGGGAACCTTTAGTGCCGGCCAGCAGCAGAACGAAATATTTCATCCACTGACCGAGTTCCTTCGCGGAGGTACACTGGCTTCCGACGCAAGGCTGATCAAAGTTAACGGAGACTGGGATATCAAGGGTGATCCGACTGAAGGCGCCCTGGTGGTTGCCGCGGCCAAGGCCGGCCTCAACAAGGAGTCGTTGGAACGGGAATGGCCGCGTATCAATGAGATTCCTTTTACCTCCGAGCGAAAATGCATGACGACACTGCATCAGGGGCCGGATGGAATAGTGGCGTATTCGAAAGGGGCGCCGGAAGTTATTTTAGCTTCCTGCACACGACAGAGAACCGGGGAGGGGGAAAGCCCTTTGAATGAAGAAGCGGTTCAACTTATTTTGGATGCTGCAAAGGAGATGACTACAGAAGCATTGCGCGTATTAGCCGTAGCCTGCAAATCGACGGCATCGCTGGATGGCGTGGTACAGGACATGGTTTTTCTCGGTTTGGCAGGCATGATCGATCCACCCCGGCCCGAAGCTGCGGAGGCGATCAAAACCTGTTCCGCCGCCGGAATCCGGCCAGTCATGATCACCGGCGATCACCCGGGCACGGGACAAGCGGTGGCGCGTGAACTGGGTCTTCTCAACACCGGCCATGTGGTGACTGGATCCGAACTGGAAGCTATGTCGGACGCTGAATTTGATCAGAAAGTGGAAACGATTGAAGTCTACGCCCGTGTGTCTCCCGAACACAAACTTCGCGTAGTTACCGCTCTGCAGAAGAAAAATCAAGTTGTGGCGATGACGGGCGACGGGGTCAATGACGCGCCGGCTTTAAAAAAAGCGGATGTGGGTATCGCCATGGGAATTACCGGTACGGATGTCAGCCGGGAAGCCGCCGACATGATTTTGACTGATGACAACTTCGCTTCCATCGTCGGGGCGGTCGAAGAGGGGCGCGGCATTTTCGGTAATGTTAAAAAATATTTGATGTATCTGCTGTCGTCGAACATCGGTGAGATCGGCCTTATTGCAGGGGCGGTGCTGACCGGCCTGCCCCTGCCATTGACGGCAGTGCAGATTCTTTACGTCAACCTTGCGACTGACGGCTTGCCGGCGCTGGCGTTGGCCGTCGATCCACCGGAATCGGACCTGATGCGCCATCCGCCCCGGGATTCGCAAAAAGGAATTTTCACCCGTCCCGTCGTTTTTCTGATGCTGGTCGGCGGCATTTGGTCCACCGTGGTCAACTTGGGTCTGTTCACCTGGGCTCTGAAATCAGAACACAGTGTCGAGCAGGCGATGACCCTGACATTTTTGTGTCTCGTCATTATACAATTTTTAAAAGCCTACAATTTCCGCTCTGATCGATACCCGGTGTTTCACAAGCCATTTGCGAATAAATGGTTGAATCTGGCAGTCATATGGGAGTTGATGCTATTGGGTCTAATCGTTTATTTGCCCGTTCTCCATCGTCCTTTCGGCACCTACAGTCTGAGTGTAGAGGGTTGGACCCTTGTTACCGGATTAGCGTTTACAATCATTCCTATCCTGGAGGGCGCCAAGTGGATGGTTCGACGCGGCTGGTTGGGTCCATTATCATAACAGTCAGTTGAATCGCTGGAATTTATTGAATTTACAAGGGATTAGAGATTTTGGCTGATCCCGGATGGGTTAAATTGTATAGTAGGCATTCGTTTATAGGAAAGTATTATGAAATCTGCCACAAAGGGAAACTCCAACGATGGAAAACCATTCAAAATATATTTTAAAAGTGCGCAATATACCGGTGTATACCAACCTGGAAGTGATCTTAAAATCAAGAACCACCAATGAAGAAGCGTGTAAGGAAGTAACCCGGATGATGGAAGCCGATAACTTGTTCGAGGGGTATGAATGGAAAATTGAAGGATGTGAGGGTGGAGGCATCCATGAATTTAATGACCAGTTGCAGGCAGGCATCCTTGAGCGTCTGGAGCAGGAAGAGCCCGAGGACAGCGTTTTCTGGGATGGCTCGAAGATACAATTTGAACTCAATGTGCCTCATGTTCTTGTGAATACTCATTTGGAGGTCCCGCTGAAATCCCATTCGAAAACAGAAGCTCTCAAGGAAATTGATACCCTGTGCAACAGTGACAACCTGTTTGAAGGGTATGAATGGAAAATTGAAGGATGCGACGATGGCGGAATCAACGAATTCAGTGATGAATTGAAAAAAGAAATCGTCAGTCGCCTGGGTCAGGAGAAAAAGATAGAAGATTGTATTGAAATCCTTTCCACACCTTAATCCGGTTTCAAAATGCCGACGTTTTATTTCAGTTGGGTTTCCCGAGAATATGAACCGGTGGCGGAACGGATAGCCGCCGCGTGCGAATCGTTCCTGGAAGGGAAGTGCGTGTCAGGAGGGGAGCGTGACGGATTTGTCCGGGAAAAAACCAAAAAAATCCTGGCCGATTGTGACGCCTTGTTCGTGGTGATTGGAGCAGAATCGTCCTCTACAGGACGATCCGAAACGTTCACCAGTGACCGGCTGTTGAACGAGTGCCTTCGGTTTGAAATCGTTACTGCGATGAATTTGGACTTGTTAATCGTTGCGTTGTTGATTGATGAGGCAATGCTCCCGGAAAAAAAGAACGCACCGGGTGCCTGGAAACGTTTGGTGGAATGCAAGTCGTATCGGTTGAGAAATGCATTTTGGTCCGAGGATTTGCATCAGTTTCTTGAGGATATCGAAGAGGAACTGGATTTTAAAAAAGAGCTGGAGAAAAAACTGTCCCAATCCATCTACCAGAATTATCAGGATCTAACGGATGCGGAAGGCAGGCCACTGCAACCCCTTGAGTTGGGCTTGAAGTTTTCTGGAACGCTGGAACTGCGCCGGGTGGTCGAGTCGGAACGGTTCAACTTGGAAGAAGCACGCCGCATGGGAGACCGTGCCAGAGAAAAGAGTTCGTTATCCGCCTTGGGTTTGGCTTTTACAAAATTGGGTCAGACTCAGCGTGCGATTCAATGTTTTCAGGAACAACTGGCAATCGCGCGTGAAACCAATAACGTGGAGGAAGAGTGCGGATTGCTGGCAAGCCTGGGGGATGCGTTTGCGATATCAGGAGATATCGAAACCGCTAAAAGGTATTACCAGGAACAATTGTTGCGAGCCGATTCCCAGGGCCTTCGCGCTTTCGTCGGTAGCGCTTACAATGGTCTTGGATATATTTATGTCAAGCAGGATAAAATTTCGCGCGCGATCGAATGTTATCTGAAAGCCCTGGCGATTTACCGGGAATTTGAAAACCATGAAAAGGAATTGGAACTGCTGGTGGGCATCGGCCTGAATTATCAAAAGTCGGGAGAATTGGAACGGACGGCAGAATATCTGGAGTTGGCTTTAAATGCCGCAAAATATCTGGAAAATCGAAAAGAAGAAGCACATCTTTTGGTGGATCTGGCTGATACCTATTACCGCCTGCGAATCCATGAGCGTGTCAACTTCTACCTCGATAGGGCCGAAGATATTCTAACCTTTCATGAGATGCCATGGGCCCTGGCTTTGAAGGATCGCTTGATCATGTTACGCGACAACCTGAACCGGATAGAATAGGAGTTGAGAACAGCAATGAACTCAAACGCCCATCCGATTCTAACCGAGCTTTCCCGGCAGCTGCCGGATTCCGCTTGCACGTTTCGGTTTATTCAGGAAGCCGCAGAGTTTAAGGAGATTGCCGCTCAGGCCCATAAAGATATTTCGTGTCTCGAAAATCTGGAAGGATGCCTCGAAGATGGACAGTCCGCGAAAACGGTTCTACAGCAAAGCGGTTATCAAGAATGGCTTGAGGGTTCCGATCAGGACGAACGCCTTCGTGTTTTGGGCGCCCTCAGGCTGATTGCCGATTTATCCGAAGACATGGCAGAAGAATGAAAATTCAAAAATTCGAATATTTTTTCTTTTCAATCCTTTTAGTTGGATTTGGGTTAGTCTCCTGCTCCAGCGTTCCGGTGCAAGAGGATCCTCCGCTCCAGGTTGTCGCGCATCTTGATAAAATAAAATACCTGGGGAAATGGTATGAGATCGCCCGTTACCCGCATAGCTTTGAAGAAAACTGTTACGCGGTTACAGCAGACTATAAGCTGGAGGAAGATGGATCAATTCAAGTGATCAACCGTTGCCGCTTGGGCGGGCTGGATGGAAAATTAAAAGAAGCGGTTGGCAAGGCTTATGTGGTCGATTCCAAAACAAATGCCAAGCTCGAAGTCACCTTCTTTTGGCCTTTTTACGGAGACTACTGGGTCATTGACTTGGATGACAATTATCAATACGCTGTCGTCAGTGAGCCCAAGCGTCAGTACCTTTGGATATTGAGCCGGAATCCGAAGATGAACACATCGCTTTATGAGCAACTGACCGCTAAACTCAAGAAAAATGGCTTCGACCTTTCGTTATTGACCAAAACCCCCCAGAAATAAAATCCCGAGGAATTGCCAATCTTCTAAATCAAGGGATTTCCTGCGTTAAACAAACGCATTGTTTAATTTGATATAGCGGTTATCCTGATACAAGGGAGAGCAAGTTAACCTTGTGGATGGAGAGTTCCTATGAAAATATTCCTGCCCTTGATTTTAATGTCATTTCTGATGGGGGGTTGCTCGGATGAGCCTGAGAAGCCCGCGAAATATCATTTCAGCACCAAAGAGGAATATCTTAAATATTACCTGCCCCTGCAGAACGATCATGGCGGTATCAAGAAATGGGTGCCCGCGATGGAACCGGATTGCGACGGCGGCAAAGTGTTTACTCACGGCGACGGATTTCAGTCCACTTTCTGTCCGAAAGATGGGGATGAAAGTTTGTTTAAATTATAAGGCAGAGGTTCGGCAGGATTCAGCTTGCCAGATTAGCTCATCAGAATCTTTCCAACTCAATATTACGGCATTTCCACGCCAGCTTCTTTTATCGAGCGCTTTATCAATGGGATGTGTTTGACGGATCTTGTCCTGTCGGGTCCTGCCGATTCCCGTTCGAGAGAACAGATTTGAGAACAGACTTTTTTTGATTTATTTCCTTCATATTGGGCCTTATCCTGAGAAAACAGCGTCACTGACTAAGCACTCTTTAAAAATTGCCACTTCACAATTTATGAGAAGTTTCAGTAGGGCCATCATCATAATCTGTTCTTTTTCGTTGCTCATCCTTTCGCCAATAGCGGACATTGCCTGGGGTTTGACGGAAACGGCGCAAAAAATATATAAACGCCACAGCGATTCGGTGTATCAAATTCAGATCATCGATATCAGTTCGGATGAAAAATCTGTGATCGGTTCCGGTTTCAGAATCTCCAAAAATGGATTATTTGCAACAAATTACCACGTGATCTCAGACGTCGTGGATACCCCGGAGCGCTACCGCATTGAGTTTCACAAAGACAATGAAAAGAAAGGTGAGTTGTCCATCCTGGCGCTCGATGTAGCGCATGATCTTGCCCTATTAAAGGGAGAGAGCAGCAGCGATCCCGTTCTCACCCTCGGGTCATCGAACCGTTTGAAGGGAGATCGCGTTTATCCCATGGGTAATCCCTACGATCTGGGGATGACTATTATAGAGGGCACCTTCAACGGACGGGTTGGGATTGGTTCATATCAGCAAATTTTGCTTTCCGCCCCTCTTAATCCCGGCATGAGCGGAGGGCCGGCGTTCAGTTCTTCGGGAAAAGTGATCGGCATAAATGTCTCAGTGGGGGGGAATGATCTGAGCTATCTGGTTCCAGTGGAGTATCTCAAGAAGCTGGTGAAAGAAGGAATCAAAAAACAAAAATCGCAAGAATGGCGTAAGATCATTCAAGATCAAATTTTGGAAAGGCAGGCGCATTCGATTCGCGCAATCGTTAAAGCGGATCTGTCTTTGGAAAAGTTCAGTTCTCTGAGGGTGCCTGATAGTTTGTTGCCCTCCGGTATCAAGTGCTGGGGCAGCAGCGAACCTGAAAATTTGAAAGAAAACCAATACTATTCCTTCGGACGCAAATGGTGCCAAAGCGAGGGCGATATTTATCTTTCGTCGGGTTTATTCACCGGGTCGTATGGATATTCATTCGTCTGGATGGAGAGCGAGAGCCTGAATGCCCTGGAGTTCTATAAGAAATATGCCAATAAATTTTCCAAAAGTAAATTCTATCCGTATGCCACAGAAAAAGAAGTCACCGAATTCCGTTGTGAAAATAATTTTGTAAAACTTGCCAACCGCGACTGGAAAGCCGCTTATTGTGTCCGTCAATACAAAAAATATCCTAAATTACATGATGTGGTAGTGAGCCTGGCCGTTTTGGGGGAACCCAAGCGCGGGCATGTCATTCGCACCGGGCTGGCTGGTATTGATGAAAATCTGACGAAACTTTTTCTAAAAAAATTATTGGGAGGCATTCAATGGATCGATTAATTATTGAACTGCTTCCTGCACACGGTCACGGTGTCGAAAGACGGTATGTATTCGATAAAGGCAGTGCAACCATCGGCCGATCCTATGCCAATGATATTATTCTGGATGATCCCTTTGTGTCCCCGACGCATCTTTCGGTTTCACGTAACGGTACCGGGCTATATGTAAAGGATTTGGCGAGTGAGAACGGGACGCAGATCAATGGAGAAACAACTCTTCGGGACCAGGGAGCCAGGATTGCATCGGGAGAAGAAATTTGTATTGGTAAAACAAAGTTAAAATTTGTTCTGCCCGAGCACCCGGTGGAACCCGCACGGCGCCTGGGTTCGCTGGTCGTTTTGCGTCAGTTTCTCGACAGGAGCTCCGTTGCCATCGGGCTCAGTCTTTTGGCGGCGGCATTAACCGCCTGGTTGGTCTATGTGGCAGGGCCGGGAGAAAAATTTTGGGATAGTGAAACTTTATCGGCGATTGTGGGATATTTGGCGATTGCCGGATTTTATGCGGGTATCGTTGGTCTTATTTGTTATGTCAAACTCCATAGAGCTTATTTTAAACGCCACCTGGCCGTTTTTAATATTGGAATGTTAGTCTCGTTTGTATACTCGAGCGGTGAACCGTTTCTTATGTTTTGGATATCAAGTGGAGGAATACTGGCTGTTGCAAAATATTTCCCCACTCTGGTTTTTATGACAGCCATGTTCTGGGCCAGCGCAAGACTGACAAAAGATTTGGTCAAATGGGCCGACCTGGCGAAGCTGACATCGATCGCCCTCCTGTTTATTCTGCTCTCGGCCTGGGGTTCTCAGGATTTTCGTTTTGAATTTTCAGGCAATCCTTCGTATCCGGCCAACCTGGCGCCTTACCTGGAACCGATGTCCGAACCTGAACCGTTTACAGATTTCCTCGAAAAATCCGGCCCTAAACTATATAAAACCATCGAAAAAACAGCGGCCCGATAATCCGCACGTACATTCCAACCGCCTCCCGAATTGAAATCCCTCTAATTACTTGAAACCACGAATTTGACAAGGCTGGAGTAGGGAGTCATAGATCCTTTGTTTATAATGAGTTATATGCGATATAAATTTTAGTTGACACTTACGTTAGTATAAACTAACATATAGTCATGTTTGAAACGATACAGGCAATGGCCGAGCCGACACGGCTCGCAATTTTAAAAATGGTGCGGCGCCGGGAGATGCCGGCAGGGGCGATCGCCGAAAAATTTAAGGGCATCACCCGTCCCGCGGTGTCCCAGCATCTGCGCGTTCTGAAGGACGCCGGTCTGGTGACTGAGCGGCGGGAGGGGACACGCCGATTATACAGTCTGCGGCCGGAAGGGTTTGGTCCATTGAAATCCATGCTGGAAGATTTCTGGGATTCCAAACTGGAACGGCTGAAAGCCGCCGCTGAAAAACAAAGAAAGAGGAAACCATGAGCGAAACCTATGAGTTAACCCGTGAGATAGTTATTGAAGCATCGCCGAAAACGGTATTTTCGTTTCTGACCGAGGAAGCCAAAATGAAACAATGGTTCGGCGAAGTGGTGGAGGCCGATCCCAAACCCGGCGGAATCTTTCATGTCGGGGAACATAACCCGAAGGGCAATCACTGTTATGGAAAATTCGTCGAAATTGTACCGCACGAAAAGGTGGTGTTTACCTGGGGCGGCATTGAAGATCTGGAGCCGGGTGATTCCACGGTCGAGATTCTCTTGAAAGCCCGGGGTAAAGCCACGCATTTGACCCTGAGGCATTACAATATTCGTCTGAAACCCAGCGCCGACTCCTTCAGTCAAGGTTGGAAAGAACATGCCCTGCCACTCCTCAAGGATGCTGCAGAAGGCAAAAAGCCGGATGGCCTGTGTTTTGAATCCGGCAATGAGTGCCATAAGGAGTAATTAAAAGCGTTAACGGCCCTCCCCATGGAGAGGGCCGTTTCAGCACTCCTGCATCTAACTCTCCTCGTGTAAATACCTTAAAAGAAGTAGCTGGTTTTGTCGCGGGAAAATACTTTTGATTTGGCCGGTAGTTTAAATTAGCCTGTTGAGTACACTCCGGTGCCAACATCCGGATAGGATCGGAAGCCTATAACAGGAGCGCGCATGAAAACGGACACAGGTTTTGGGGCAGAGGTCATACGGTTTCGCTGGTGGATCATTGTAGCCACACTCCTGATGGTCGCGGCCGCCGCGAGCGGCGGACGGTTCCTTCAATTCTCCAATAATTACCGCGTTTTTTTCAGCGAAGAAAATCCCCAACTGCAGGCCTTCGACGCCCTGCAGAACAAGTACATCAAAAACGACAACGCGATGATCGCCCTGGCCCCCAAAAACGGCAAGGTGTTCACCCGCGAAACCCTGGCGGCGGTGGAGGAGCTCACCAAAGAGGCGTGGCAGATCCCGTATTCCACCCGGGTCGACTCGGTCACCAATTTCCAGTACACCTGGGCGGATGGCGATGACCTGGTGGTGGAAGATCTGGTGGAAGGCGCTGAAAAGTTGTCCGACGAGGATCTGGAGCGGGTAAAAGGCATTGCGCTGAAGGAGCCGCTTCTGCTCAACCGGTTGATCAACCCGGATGCCAGCGTGACGGCGGTGAACGTCACCGTCAATATGCCAGAGAAATCCATCGAGGAAGTGCCGGAAGTGGTCAGTTTCGTCCGGCCCATGGTGGATAAGCTTCGCCCTAAATACCCCGATATCGATTTCCGTCTCACCGGTATCGTGTTCATGAACAACTCTTTTACCGAGTCGAGTCAGGGCGACATGAAAAACCTGATCCCCATCATGTATCTCCTGATTGTGGGGGTCATGGCGGTGGTCCTGCGTTCCTTTTGGGGAACGTTCACCGTTGTTTTGGTGATTGCTTTTTCCACCCTGACAGCGATGGGCCTGGGCGGGTGGCTCGGTATTTTGCTCACCCCCGTTTCGGCCACCGCGCCCACCGTCATTCTCACGTTGGCGATTGCCGACAGCATCCACATTCTGGTGACCCTGTTTCACGAGATGCGGCTGGGGAAAACCAAGCGCGAGGCGCTCATCGAATCGCTCCGGGTCAACCACCAGCCGGTGTTCATCACCAGCATCACCACCGCCATCGGTTTTCTCAGCCTGAATTTCAGCGACTCGCCCCCTTTTCAGGACCTCGGCAACCTCGTCGCCATGGGGGTGATGGTGGCCTATGTGTATTCGGTGACGTTTCTGCCGGCCATGATGGCGGTGCTGCCTCTCCGAATCAAGCCGCACCCCGAGGACAAGACACTGGTGATGGACCAGTTTGCGGATTTTGTCATCCAGCGCCGCAAAGGGCTTTTCTGGGGCATGCTGACGGTGATCGTGCTGATCATCGCCCAGATTCCGCAGGTGGAAATTAACGAGAAATTCAACGAGTATTTCGATACACGTTATCAGTTCCGCCTCGACAACGATTTTGTCATCAACAACCTGACGGGATTTGAAGCCATTGAATACTCACTGGGTGCAGGTGAATCGGGCGGCATCAGCAATCCGGAGTACCTGGCCAAAGTGGAGGAATTCGCCCAGTGGTACCGGAAACAGCCCGGAGTGATGTATGTGGGCACGCTGACCGACATCATGAAACGGCTGAATAAAAACATGCACGGCGACGACATGTCTTATTACATACTGCCGGATCAGCGTGACCTCTCAGCCCAGTACCTTTTATTGTACGAACTGTCTCTGCCTTTCGGTCTGGACTTGAACAACCAGATCAACGTCGACAAATCATCGACCCGCTTTACCGCGATTCTGGAAAGCGTGTCCACCCGTTACGCATTGGAATTGGAGGACAAGGCGCAGGACTGGTTGAAGCAAAACGGACTGCCCAGTATGGTCACTCACGGCGCCAGTCCGCTGATCATGTTTTCCAATATTGCCAAACGCAATATGAAGAGCATGACCATGGGTGTCCTGTTGGCTCTGTTCCTGATTTCAATGATTCTGATCCTGGCTCTGCGCAGTTTCAAATTCGGCGCGGTGAGCATGATTCCGAATCTGGCGCCGATATTCATGACATTCGGCATTTGGGGCATTTTTGTGCAAGAAGTGGGATTGGCTGTGTCCATCGTTGCCCCGGTGGCATTGGGTATCATTGTCGATGACACCGTGCATTTCATGAGTAAATACCTGCGCGCCCGCCGCGAACAGGGTAAGAGTCCCGCCGAGGCCGTGCGCTATTCGTTTCATACTGTCGGTACGGCCTTGTGGGTGACATCGCTTGTTCTGGTGGTCGGTTTTTCCGTGCTGGCGTTTTCCGGGTTCAAGATGAATACCCACATGGGCATCATGACCACCATATCGGTAGTATGCGCCCTGGTGGCGGACTTTCTGTTTCTACCGCCTTTACTCATGAAACTGGAAGAGAAAAAATATGCCCGGGAAAGTGGTTTCAAACCGGCACAAGAAACGAGAACGGCTTGAGCTTGATTTAAAAACAAAAAGCATAATTTTCTTATTTGGGAGTAACAATATGATGCGTGTTTTGGGAATGGTTGCTTTGATCCTGGTCGGGTTTTCCGCTCCGGCCCTGGCCGAGACCCCAATGGAAAAGGGGCTCGCCATTGCCGTCGAAGATGACAGGCGCGACAATGGATTTGTCGATTATCAGGCGAATATGGAGATGATTCTGAAAAACCGTCATGGCGAGGAAAGCGTACGCTACCTCCGCACCAAAAATCTCGAAGTGAAAAACGACGGTGACAAATCCCTGGTGGTGTTCGACAAGCCGCGCGATGTCAAAGGCACTGCCCTCCTCAACTTCACCCATAAAACCGGGACCGACGATCAATGGCTGTTTCTCCCCGCCCTGAAACGGGTGAAGCGCATCAGCTCCGCCAACAAGTCGGGATCTTTTATGGGCAGTGAGTTTGCTTACGAGGATGTGACCAGCCAGGAAGTGGAAAAATACACTTACAAATGGATACGCGACGAAACCTATGAGGGCATGGAGTGCTTCGTGTTCGAACGTTACCCCACCTACAAGAATTCCGGTTATACCCGGCAGGTGGTCTGGCTGGACAAGAAGGAGTACCGCCAGCTGAGGATCGATTTTTACGACCGCAAAAACTCCCTGCTGAAAACCCAAACCTTCCGCGGGTACCATCAGTATCTGGGAAAGTACTGGTACCCGGATGAAATGTTCATGGAAAACCACCAGACCGGAAAAAGCACTCTGTTGAAATGGTCCGAGTACGAATTCAAAAAAGGATTCAGGGACAGGGACTTCAACAAAAACAGCCTCAAGCGCGCCCGCTAGCCGGGCAACGCCCGGCCAGCGTGCCGCTGGACCAAATTTGGCCGGGGCGTAGCACACGTTCCTAAAGTTACCTTCGCCAGAGCCAGGTTTTACTCAACTACAAGCGTAGATATACCCTAATAATCCCTCTTTCCTTGAGGAACGCCCACAGGGTGACGGACTGGGTGAGGGGGCCGTGGATGGGCCAATCGGAATAGTATTGAAAAAATCCATTATTTAAATGATTGATTTTAAATGTTTTAAGTCAGATAAGAAAAAAATCTAAAAATAATTGAGAAACAGGGTTGACAGATTTCCACTTTGGTATTATTTTAAGTTAGTCATTTAACTAAACTATAGGTTTCGTATGGGACGTGTCAGCGACAAAAGAGAACGATTGATTGAATCCGCCTGCAAATTGTTTCATGAGGCAGGATTTAAAGACACTTCGATTGCGGATATTGCCGAGGACTCCGGCGTTCCCCTGGGGAACGTTTATTATTATTTTAAAACCAAGGATGATCTGGCCGCCGCAGTCATTGACCAACGGGCGGAAACCATCAAGGAATGCGCCAGGCAATGGGAGGAGAACCCGGATCCCAAGGCGCGCCTGCTCAGCCTCCTGGATATGCAGGAGAGCATGAAAGAACAGATTGCCCAATACGGATGTCCTGTCGGCAGTATGTGCCAGGAATTGGACAAAGACCGGCAACCTATTTCAGAAAAGGCCGATGGATTGGTGAACTGGCAATTGAAATGGATTACCGAACAATTTCGGCTTATGGGGCAAGCAGAGGCCGATAAGATGGGAGTACAGCTAATGACGGCGCTACACGGATGTGGTGTGGTTGCCAACGCATTGAACGATCCTAAAATTGTTGAGTTGGAAATGGCGCGGCTGAAGGTGTGGATCGGTAAACTCTAGAAATTTTTTTTGGCTTATATATTAGTTATTTAACTAACAAAAAAGAAATTAGACCCTTAAAAGGAGACAAGATGGAACGCAAATACGGTTATGGAGAATGGGTGGTCCGCTTCCGCTGGTGGATCATTCTGGCGACCCTGATATTCGTGGCCGCCGCCGCAAGCGGTGCCCGGTATCTCGACTTTTCCTCGGATTACCGGGTGTTTTTCAGCGATGAAAATCCGCAATTACAGGCTTTTGATGCCCTGCAGGATACCTACACCAAAAACGACAATGTGATGATCGCCCTGGCCCCGAAAAACGGGCAGGTGTTCACACGTGAGAATCTGGCCGCGGTCGAGGAGTTGACGAAACAGGCCTGGCAGATTCCCTATTCCATTCGTGTGGAATCAATCACCAACTTTCAGCATTCCTGGGCGGATGGGGATGGTCTTGTGGTGGAAGACCTGGTCAAAAATGCCATGAGCCTGCCCGATCTCTACCTGGACAAGAAAAAAAAGATCGCCTTGTCCGAGCCGCTACTGGTCAATCGTCTGATCTCGCCTTCGGCACACGTGACCGGGATCAATGTCACCATCAATCTCCCTGGCAAAACCATTACCGAAGTTCCTGAGGTGGCGGCCTATGTCCGCACCCTGGCCGCTGATTTTCGTGCCGAACATCCGGGTTTCAAGGTTTACCTCACCGGCGTCGCCATGATCAACAACCAGTTTGTGGAAGCCGGTCAGCAGGACATGCAAACGCTGGTTCCGGTCATGTTTATGTTGATTGCAGTGGGAATGTGGGTGGCACTGCGGTCCGTGGCGGGAACGATGTCCACACTTCTGTTGATCGGCATGGCCACCGCAACGGCATTGGGCATCGGCGGCTGGTGGGGGGTGTTGCTGACCCCGGTTTCCGCCAACGCCCCGGTTTATATTTTGACCATGGCCGTGGCGGACAGCATCCACATTCTGATCACTTTGTTTCATGAGATGCGTCACGGAAAAACCAAAAACGAGGCCATCATTGAGTCCCTGCGCGTCAACTTCAAACCGGTGCTCATTACCAGCGTGACCACAGCGATCGGTTTCCTGAGTTTGAATTTCAGCGATTCGCCTCCCTATTGGGATTTGGGAAACATGGTGGCGGTCGGAGTGATGGCGGCTTTTGTGTATTCCGTCCTGTTTTTGCCGGCGCTCATGTCAGTGCTTCCGCTGGCTGAAAAAACCAGCGAACCTAGGAACAATGGAACCATGGACCGACTCGCGGATTTCGTGATTCACCACCGCAACCGTTTGTACTGGGGCATGATGGTGGTGATCGTTGCCTTGACCGTATTCATCCCGCGTATTCAGATCAACGATTTGTTCGAGGAGTATTTTGATCACCGCTATACTTTCCGCACCGACACAGATTTTGTGACCCAGAACCTCAGCGGGTTTGAGTCGATTGAGTATTCGCTGGGGGCGGGGGAGGCCGAAGGCATCAGCCAACCGCAATACCTTGCCAAACTCGAGGAATTCAAGGCATGGTACCGCCAGCAACCCAACGTCATGTATGTGGGTTCGTTGACCGATATCATGAAACGGCTGAACAAAAACATGCGCGGTGACGATCCCCTGTATTACGAGATTCCAAAAGACCGGGAACTGGCGGCGCAATACCTGCTGTTGTTTGAAATGAGTCTGCCGTATGGCCTGGATTTGAACAATCAGATCAACGTCAGCAAATCGGCCACCCGGTTTACGGTTGTCTTTAAAGAGATCAACACAAAAACCGCTCTGGCGCTGGAAGAGAAAGCCCAGGGCTGGCTCAAGGAGAACGGTTTGCCCGGTATGCAGACGCACGGCGCCAGTCCCTTGATCATGTTTTCCAACATCGCTCTCAGAAACGTCGAAAGCATGATCACCGGCACCGCTTTGGCCCTGGTCCTGATCTCCGGGATCCTGATGGTGGCCCTGCGCAGTTTCAAGTTCGGCCTCATCAGTCTGGTGCCCAACCTGGTGCCGGCGTTCATGGCCTTTGGCTTATGGGCCCTGGTATTTGAGGAAATCGGAATGGCCGTTTCGGTGGTGATTGCCCTGTCTCTCGGGGTCATCGTCGACGATACGGTACATTTCCTGAGCAAATACCTGCTGGCGCGGCGCGAACAGGGCAAAACCCCCGCCGAGGCCGTGCGCTATTCCTTTCATACAGTGGGTAAAGCCTTGTGGGTGACTTCCATTGTTCTGGTCACCGGATTTCTGGTACTGGCGTCATCCGGTTTCACCATCAATTCCCACATGGGATATCTGACGGCAATGACAATCGGGTTTGCGCTGTTGGCGGACTTCCTGTTCCTGCCGCCGCTATTGATGAAGATCGAGGAAAAATCTGGAAAGGGTATTGAAATCCAGGAAGAAATAAACCCTGTTCCGTCGACGGCGTAAAAACCGGACTCGGGATGGACACCTGTTCACAAATATGAAAATAACAAAAAAGGAGATTATCATGAACATTTTAAAGATTTTAATCATGAGTTTGATAATAGTTGGTACCGGCATTCCATTTTCGGCGGTCGCCATGACCCCCCAGGAAAAGGGGCTGGCGATCGCGGTGGAGGACGACAAACGCGATAATGGTTTTAAGGATTATAAAGCGGATGCCATTATGATCCTGAAAAACCGCCACGGGGATGAAAGCGCCCGGCACCTTCGCTTCAAAACTCTCGAGGTGCAGGGCGATGGAGATAAAAACCTGACTGTTTTCGACAAGCCGCGAGACATCAAAAAAACCGCTTTTCTGAATTTTACACACTCGTTGGGTGACGATGACCAATGGTTGTATTTGCCGGCTCTCAAAAGAGTCAAGCGAATCAGTTCCTCCAATAAGTCGGGGCCGTTTGTGGGCAGTGAGTTTGCCTACGAAGACATCACCAGCCAGGAAGTCAAGAAGTACACCTACAAATGGCTGCGCGATGAGGAGTACCAGGGACATAAAACCTTTGTGGTCGAACAGATCCCGGCGTATGAGAATTCAGGTTATACACGCCGCGTGGTGTGGATCGATGCGAACGAATACCGCACACTCAAGGTGGATTTCTATGACCGCAAGGATTCCCTGCTCAAAACCCTGAGCTACAAGGGATACCAGAAATATCTGAATCAATACTGGTATCCGGATGAAATGTATATGGTGAACCATCAAACCGGCAAGAGTACTCTGCTCAGTTGGAAAAACTACACATTTCAAACCGGGCTCACGGACAAGCATTTCAACAAAAATAGCTTGAAAAGGGCCCACTAAATAGAGGAAATGGTTTATATCTATTGTCACAAAATGTAATGAACCCAAACCATTGAAGGAGGTCCGTCATGCCAAAAATCGTTCGCTTTCATGAAACAGGAGACGCGGATGTGCTCAAGCTCGAGGACTTGCCGCTTACCGAACCTGCGGAAGGCGAAGTCCGCCTGAAGGTAGAGGCGATCGGCATCAACCGTGCCGAGGTGATGTTCCGCAGGGGACAGTACCTGGAGGAACCCCAACTCCCCTCACGGCTTGGCTATGAAGCGTCCGGGGTGGTGGACGCGGTGGGTCCCGGTGTGAAGGGGATTCAAGTGGGCGACCGGGTAAGCACCATTCCCTGTTTCTCAATTGGAAAGTACGGCGTTTACGGTGAAAGTGCGATCGTGCCGGACTACGCCGCGGTGCGTTTTCCCGAAAACCTGACGGCCATCGAAGGGGCTGCGATCTGGATGCAGTATTTTACGGCTTACGGCGCTCTGGTGGAATACGGTCACCTCAAGAAAGAGGATACGGTATTGATCACGGCCGCCAGCAGCAGCGTGGGATTGGCCGCCATTCAGATCACCAAGGCGGCCGGAGCGACGGCCATCGCCACCACCCGTGGCGCCGATAAGAAACCGTTTCTGCTCGACGCGGGGGCGGACCATGTCATTGTGACGGACCAGGAAGATCTGTCCGCCAGGGTGATGTCCATTAGCTCTGAAAAAGGAGCGCGTCTTGTTTTTGATCCGGTTGCCGGGCCGTTCCTGGAAAAACTGGCGGATGCCGCGGCCCCCGGAGCAATCATCTTCGTGTACGGTGCGTTGTTTCCGGAGGTCACACCGTTTCCCCTGTTCCCTGCGCTGGCGAAGGGTTTGACCATTCGCGGGTATACGTTGTTCGAGATCGCACAGGATGCGGGAAAGCGGGCTCGCGGGGTAAAGTACATTTCGGAGCGCCTTCAATCCGGCGCCCTCAAACCTGTCGTTGATCGCACTTTTCCGCTGGCGGACATCGCTGAGGCCCACCGCTATATGGAATCCAATCAGCAGAAGGGCAAGATCGTGGTCACCGTTTGAAGTCGTTTACCCATGGAGATACTCCATTTAAATTTGAAGGGAAGGAAAAGATCATGAAAATTAAAGATTCTGTAATATTCGTCACCGGTTCCAACAGAGGAATCGGCAAGTCCTATGTCAAAGCTTTGCTGAGTCATGGCGCGAAAAAAGTTTATGCCGGCATGCGCGATATCGGGGCGTTTAATCAAATTGCCTCCGAATGGCCGGAAGAGCACCGGGGAAAAGTGAAGCCGGTGATCATCGATATCACAAATGAAGGACATATCCGATCCGCGGTGGCACAGGCGGGAGACGTTGATCTGCTGATCAACAATGCCGGTATCGCCAATTTTACGGGATTGATCGCAGCCGACAATCTGGACTCCGCCCGCCAGGAAATGGAAGTGAATTACTTTGGTACGCTGAAGGTGAGCCGGGCGTTTGCTCCCGTTCTGAAAAAGAATGGCGGCGGCGCGCTGGTCAATGTTCTTTCCGTCGCCAGCCTGGGAAATTTTCCGGTGCTGGGGTCTTACTCGGCATCCAAAGCGGCTCTGCATTCCCTGACCCAGGGCATACGGGCGGAGCTGGCCGCGCAGGGCACACAGGTGTTCGGGGTATTTCCGGGTCCCATAGAAACTGATATGGCGAAAGACTTTGATATGGAAAAAAGTTCGCCTGATTTAATAGCTGAAGGAACATTGAAGGCGATTGAACAGGGCGAGGAGGATATCTTTATCGATCCGATGGCCGTTCAGTTTCGTCAGGATTACTTTGACGATCCCAAGGCTCTGGAGACACAATTATCAAACTTTCATCCGGGTTAAGATACTTAATAGGGAATACAGATGGAACGAATTATGGCAAAATACTCCGGAATGTAGACTGAGGACCGCTCAATTGACAAACAATCATCTCTTATGAACAGATTTCTTTTGTCCTGTTGTGTGTTGGCCGTTGTACTGGTGCTGGTGGGGGTACACACAGCGTCCGGTCATGAATTTTCCGGTTATGTGGAGGGGGAAGTCCGGTTGTTTCCGGAGAACCCCAATTTTTTTGGTCAACGGGACCAGTCGGCATCCTTCGCCGTCAAGCCGGAATACTATCATGAGTTCGAAAGCGGGAGCAGTTTCACCTTTGTCCCGTTTTTTCGATTGGACAGCGCTGACTCCGACCGCACTCACTTTGATGTGCGAGAACTCACCTACCTGTGGTTGCACGACGATTTCGAATTACGCCTCGGCGTGCGCAAGGTATTCTGGGGAGTGACCGAGGTTTTGCATTTGGTCGACATTATCAACCAGACCGACCTGGTGGAAAATTTCGACGGCGAGCAAAAGCTCGGTCAGCCGATGGCGAACCTGTCCATTGCCCGCGATTGGGGAACCCTTGATCTCTTCGTTCTGCCGTTTTTCCGGGAGCGCACCTTTCCAGGCCAGAAAGGCCGCCTGCGTTTTGGGCAGGTGGTGGACACCGACCAGGCCCAGTACGAAAGCGCTGCCGAAGAATGGCACACCGATTGGGCCGCACGCTACACTCATACCCTCGGCGATTGGGATGCCGGGATTTATTATTTCATCGGCACCAGCCGCGATCCTTCCTTTATTCCCGGAACCGACGGCGCAGGCAACCCTGTCATCCTACCCGTGTATCAGCAAATTCAACAAACCGGACTGGACGTGTCGTACGTGGCAGGCAATTGGCTGTGGAAACTGGAAGCGTTGTACCGCAAAGGTCAGGGCGACCGGCGGGGACTGACGCGCAACGATTACGTCGCCGCCACCGGCGGGTTCGAATACACCCTCACCGGAGTTTTTGGGTCCAGGATGGACCTCGGGATAGTCGCAGAATATTTGTTTGACGAGCGCAAGGACTTCGCGTTGACCCCCTTCGAAAATGATGTGGCGGGTGCTTTGCGGTTGGCGGTGAACGATGCCGCCAGCAGTGAGTTGTTGTTCGGCTGGGTGCAGGACATCGACACCGACGCCCGTTTCTTATTCCTCGAAGCCAGCCGCCGCCTGGGCGATGAATGGACTCTGGAACTCGAACTCAGAACGTTTCTGGATCAACCCCCGACCGCCTTCCTGTTTGCTTTTCGCGATGACGATCTGCTGCAACTGGTCCTGCAGTACCATTTCTGATTCGCCCGGCCCGATGTGGAAGGGATTTCCCCCGAGGATGGGCCGGCGCCGGTATCGAAGATCGACGTGAAGGATTACATTGGAGAGGTCCGGTTGATCCCCATCACGGACAACGATACCTGCCTCATCGAATAGTCTTCGCACTGGGAAGCTCCCAGGGATGACGCCTGTGACTTCTGCCACACTATTTACGTCGCGTTGATCAACGAACTGAAAAAAGCGTTTTGAACGTATGGCTGTTGTCCGTCAGCACTTCTTATTCTTTTTCCACGGATACTTCGACGGATTTGAAGGAGGGAGTCCGGGACTGAGGGTCGGCAGCGCGCGGTACCAGTACATTGGCTTCGGGAAAGTACATCATGATGTTGCCGGGCGTGATCGGGTAGGGGGTCAGTTTCTGCCCCGGCAATGATCCGGTCGGGTTGTGTACGGTGACAGTGTCATTTTCCCGCCATCCTCTTTGTTCCATATCCTTCGGATTTATGAGGACCACGTCGCGGGAGTCCACGCCGCGAAATTTGTCCTGCGTTTCATAGACCACGGTATTGAATTGTCCCTCCGACCTCACCGTCATCAACCGGAAATGATTTTCCTTTAAGGGAGCGACCTGCGATTGCGGTACCTTGAAAGTGGCTCTGCCGGTAGAGGTGGGGAATTGCGATCGATGCAGGGTTCGGCCTTCAATATGAAACTCCTTGTGCGTACGGTCGATCTCCTGCATCTGTTTCATCCCTTTGACAACCGATCCGATCACCTGCCGGATGTTCGACGTGTGCTGAAATTCTTTCCAGGGGATGAGGCTGTCCGGCAAAGCCCGCCCGGCGATTTCCGCGATCACCTCTACTTCACTCTTCAATCCGGGATAGCGTGACGGACCGCCGTTACTCATCCGCACGTAACTGAACATGCTTTCCTGCGTGGTCGGCTCCGGTTCCTCGTCGCGTGCCAGCACGGGAAGAATGAGCGTGGTTTGGCCGCGTCCCTGAAAGTGGCTCGGATTCAAGGTCGTGTTCATGTAGAGAACGAAACCGATCTTCGACATCGCTTCCTCGGCAAAACGGGAATCGGGATTGGACCCGTACAGGTTGCCGCCCAGGTTCCAGGCGAAATCGAACCCCCCGGCATGCGCCGTTTCCATACAGGCCAGAGTATCCATGCCTTTGCCCGTGGGCAGGTGAATACCGTAGGCCGACTCCAGGTTGTCCATGAATTCCTGCTTCAGCTGCGGGGTGAAGCCGATGGTGCCGATGCCCTGCACGTTGCTGTGTCCGCGCAAGGGGAGCAGGCCCGCATGTTCGCGTGCCACCATGCCACGCAGAAGCGCCAGGTTGACGATGGACTGCACGCCCTCAACCCCGTTGGCGTGATGGGTGATGCCCATCGCCCAGGCAAACACCACATTCCTGGCCTTGGCGTATTGCTGTGCCAGTTGTTCCATTTGGGTTCGCGGCACGCCGGACAGCGATTCCAGTTCATCCCAAGAAGAGGTTTCCACGTATTGCTGGTACTCTTTATATTGATCGGTATGCTCGTCGATAAACACGCGATCCAGGATGGCGGGTTGGCTGTCAGCCATCTCAAATAACGCTTTGGCGATGCCGGTACAGAGCGGCAGGTCGCCGTTGATGTTTGGTTGCACATAAGTGCTGGCGATGTTGGAACCGAGGAAGAGGCTCCGGACATCGGAAGGCACGTAAAACTTTTCCAGGCCCCGTTCGCGCGCGGGATTGATGACCACCACTTTGCCCCCGCGCCTGCGGATATCCATCAGGGTGCGCATAAAACGCGGATGGTTGGATGACGGGTTGGCGCCTATTAAAAAGATGAGGTCGGTATGATCGAGATCTTCCAGCTGAATGGTGGCAGTGCCGGTGCCGAGGCTTTGCGATAAACCGACTCCCGACGCCTGGTGGCAGTAATAGGAACAGTTATTGACGTTGTTGGTACCGAACACGCGCGCGAATAATTGTAAAATGAATCCCGCTTCGTTGGAGGACCGGCCGCTGGCGTAAAAGAAGGAGCGGTCCGCGGGAGTGGTTTTCAGTTGGTTCACCACACGGTCCAGTGCCTCCTCCCAGGAGATTGGACGATAATGCGCATTGTCCGGTTCACACAAAACCGGGGTGGTCAGGCGTCCGCTGTATTCGAGTTCCAGGGGTGTACGGGTTTTGAGTTCTGTAATGGAATGGCGTTGAAAGAAGTCTTCCGGGATGGCGGGTTGCAGATCGGACGCCTGTGCCCAAATGGCTTTTTTGCAAACCGAGGGAAAGATACCTTTTTCATCGCGCATTCCCCCCAGTTGCCCGCCCATCCCCAGCGCACAGCTCTTGCAGCTGTTTTTGGAAAGCAGGGATTTCAACATGGCCCAGGGACCCACCTTGAACGCCTGTTTCATCGAAAACAGGATGGAATCCCATCCTGCGATCTTTGCCGGAATTCTGGATGACATGATAAGTTCCTTATTAATAAAGGGGGATAGTCACATACCTAAAATTATATCTTTTTAATAGAATATCAAGGCAAAAGATCCAGTCATCCGCAAAATCGAAGGTTGAAGGAGTTAAAGTTTAATTATGTGGGATATATCATTATAATAATGGCTGATAGAATCAAAAGTTGCATTTCTAGCCAGGTTTAAGTGAGATAAAGAGGAGGGATTATGTGCCAGAGAATAATTTTTGCCGTGTTGATTACCAGCTTGATCGGTTGCAGCCCCTTAAAGCACAGATTCGGTACCGGGGAGGAAACTCCTGAATTGAAAGCGGCGCGGGAGGAATGCCGCGCCTCGGCGGAGAAGGAAGCTATGGCGAAGTATCAAAGCCCTATCAAGCAAAAAGATCACATACGAGTTTCCATGGAGGTTTGTATGGAGAAAAAAGGTTATAACAGGTTTGGGAGAAAGATAAACTAGGGGTATGTCCTTTCTGGGCATTGCGTACTGCGGTAGTTTGAATTTAGTTTCTTATGCCGCTTCTCTACTTGTAGGCAATCAGTCGGGATTTACTTGCGCCCGGCTGGGGTGGGCGAAGAAGTCGAACGTATTTTTCAGGCCTTCGTCCAGCGGCTGAGCCGGTTGCCATCCATGCTCCCTGTTGAATTTTCCGTAATCTATGGAACTTCGGCGTTGCTCCCCCATGCGAGGCGGGTCGTGTTGCGGGGAGAAGGATTTGCCTGAGGCTTTGATGATGCTTGCGGCAATGGAATTGACCGATGTTTCCTTTCCGGTCCCGACGTTGTAAGTCCCCTCGCAGTTTTCCGCTAATGCCTTCAGGTTGGCGTTGACCACATCGAAGACCGAAACGAAATCACGCGTTTGTTCGCCGTCCCCGAAGATGACCGGTTGTTGATCTTTCAGCAGTTGTTTGCAGAAAATAGCGACCACGCCGGCTTCTCCATGCGGGTCCTGCCGTGGTCCGTACACATTACTGTAGCGCAGGATCTTGGGCTGGATATTGAAATTTTCCCGATAAAAGTTCAGGTATCGCTCCACCGTAAGTTTGGCAATGCCATAAGGACTCATCGGTTGCGTGGGATGTTCCTCATCCGCCGGAAAATAATCCTGCTCTCCGTAAAGGGCGCCCCCCGTCGAAGCAAAAATGAATTTGTGTATCTGGTGAGAAACGGCGAGCTGCAGGAGTTTTAAACTGCCCACGATATTGATCTCGGCATCGAATGCCGGATCAGCGACGGATTGTGTGACCGAGATTTGCGCGGCGTGATGATTGATGACTTCGATGTTCTCCTTTTGGAATATCTCTTTGACTTTGGGATCCATCAGATCCAGGGCGTACAACGTCGCGTCCGGGTGCACTTGTTCCCGCTTCCCGGTCGACAGGTTGTCCAGAACCACGACACGGTGGCCTTCCCGGATGTAAGCGTCGACAATGTGGGAACCGATAAAACCGGCTCCGCCGGTCACCATAATATTCATATTGAACTAGAGGTTACAATTAACATTGCCTATAGTATAAGGTAAGTTGATTTAAATTTTGAATTTATGTGAGGTAGGCTTGCCCTGCGGGACGAGGGTTTTCGGGTTGGGTTGCGATCCAATTAGGAATTCATGAAGGACACATCACGACAAAAAAAACTGTTTTGCTTCGGGTTGGGATTCACCGGTTCGGCGCTGGTTCGGGAGGTCCGGGCCCAAGGCTGGACGGCGTCGGGGACCTGCCGTGAAAATACTCAAGAAGAATATTGGGTCGAAGCGGGGGTTCAAACGTATTGCTTTGACGGCAAAGATATTTTAGGAGCCGTGGAAAATGCCGTGCGCGAGGCCAGTCATGTACTGGTCACCATTCCTCCACAAATAGATGCTGGGGATGTGGTGCTCAACCATTTCAAAAAAATACTGGCCGATAGTTCGCAACTTCGCTGGCTTGGATATCTGTCGACTACGGGGGTCTACGGCAACCGTGATGGGGGTTGGGTGGACGAAACCTCCGAATTGCGGCCGGAGTTTGATCATCAGCAAAGGCGAGTGGCAGCGGAAAAACAGTGGCGCGACCTTTACCGGGAACATCAGGTTCCGGTTCACATGTTTCGCCTGGCCGGTATTTACGGACCGGGGCGCAATCTTCTGCAACGGGTGCGGCAGGGCAGCGCGCGGCGCATCGATCAACCCGGCCTGGTGTTCAATCGCGTTCACGTGGAGGATGTAGTACAGGTGCTGTGCGCTTCGATGGACCATCCGCACCCGGGGTCCGTTTACAATGTCAGTGATGATTTTCCGGCTTCTCCTGCCGAAGCGGTGGCGTTTGCTTGTGAACTGTTGCAGGTCGAAGTGCCGCCGTTGATCGCATTGGAGGACGCGGAACTTTCGAAAATGGGCCGAGGGTTTTACCTGACCAATAAAAAAGTGCGGAATCATAAGATCAAAGAGGAACTGGGCATACAACTCCGGTATCCTGATTTCAAGGCGGGTTTAAGGGCGTTGTTGGACATCGAACAAAAAAGTTGAGAAATAATTTATGGATGAGGGGCTGTATCGTTTCATCGCGTTTGCCGGTTTCTGGGTCGTCGGGTTCATTGCCTGGCTGACGGGCCGGCGGGGTTCCGTGAACTGGAAAACGGTTGCCGGGAGTGTTGCGCTGGCATGGATACTGGGTGGCCTCACGTTCTGGCTTCCGTGGTCGCGGCGGGCCTTGAGTGGGCTGAACGATATTTTAATCACCCTCTTAAATGTCTACCAGAAGGGGAATGTCTTTTTATTCGGGCCGCTGGCCATCGGTCCCGGACAGACGCTTCCCGACGGCACCGCTTCGATCGGGTTTGTGTTGGCCATGCAGGTGCTGCCGGCGGTGATCTTTTTTTCAGCGGTGGTGGCTGGGTTGTACTATTTGAAGATCATGCCCGCTATCGTCCGCGGGTTTGCCGGATTGTTTTACCGGATGATGGGGATTTCCGGTGCAGAATCGCTTTCGGCTTCCGCCAATATCTTTGTCGGCATCGAATCCAGCCTGACCATTCGTCCCTATCTTGCGGCATTGACGCCCTCCGAGTTGTTGACGGTGTTGACCTGCATGATGGCGACGGTGGCCAGTACGGTCATGGCCATTTACGTGATCGCGCTGCAGGGTGTTTTTCCTGAAATCGCGGGACATCTGGTTTCCGCTTCCATCATTTCCATTCCCTGCGCCATTTTAATCAGCAAACTCACCTTGCCCGAAGATCGGCAACCCGCGACTCTGGGTAAATCGCCTTCGGCGGTTGAAGCAATTGATTCTCCGGAGAGCGATGTGAAAACCCCCTCCAATTTGATCGCGGCGTTGATCGCTGGCGGCATGCAGGGGGTACAGATGGCGGTTGGGATCGCGACCTTGCTTATCGTATTTTTGGGGTTGGAGGCGATTGTGGATTTGGTTTTAGGACTGTTGCCGCAGATGGGAGAGGCGCCGCTCTCCCTCAACCGGATTCTGGGTTGGGCGACGTGGCCCTTTACGGTGTTCATGGGACTGAGGCCGGAGGAGTGGCAAGCCGCTTCGCAGATTCTCGGTGCGCGCTTTGTGGAAACGGAAGTGACAGCTTATTTCAAGCTGGCGGCGGTTCAGGGAACGGCTTCGCCTGCCCTGACTCCACGCTCCCTGATCGTCATGACCTATGCCCTGTGTGGATTTGTTCACGTTGCCAGTATGGGGATTTTCGTGGGGGGCCTGTCGGCATTGATCCCGTCACGCATTCAGGATATTTCGCGGCTGGGGTTTCGGGCCCTGTGGACGGCGTTCCTGGCCACCGTGTTGACCGGTTGTATCGCCGGCGTTCTGGCCTGATCAGGGCGATGGTGCTGGGAACAGTGCCGACCACAAATGCCAGACAAAGGAAACTCCTATGATCACAACAGCGATCAACGCAACAATAATGGAGTAGCCTTCCTTCTTTCGCTTTTCTTCAGAAAGCTCGTCTTCTTTTTCAGGTTGGTTCATATCAGCAAACACCAGACGCGCGTAATTGGATAGGGACCAAAATACTATGGTTTCTGGAAGAATGTCCAGAGCTCTCGTGATCCCCTTGTTTCATATACCTTTACATGCATTTTCCAAGTCGGTTTTTGTACCCACCGGCATCCCCTAAAGGAAGTAACTTAATGTCATTCTTTTTTATAAATATATATTATTAATAGAGTTATGCCGTCAACTTAAAATGGACTTGCCCTATTTTTACGGATGAATTAGAATTTACCCTGATTGCAGGCCCACTTAGGAGGGTATTTCTAATAAAAGGGATGCGATTTGGGTTCAACCTGAATGGAGAGCGTTGCTATGGCAGGCCGTTCACAGGAAAAAGAGATTAAAGAATTCAAGCAAGACCGGGAGCGGGGAGCCGATTATGACCTCGGTTACCCGAGAGAAGGTTCTAGTGTTCGGGCGGAGGCGAACGCCCCTTACAAACTGGAACCCAGTGCTACGGAGATTGAAGATTTTCTGACCCGCTTGCGTGAGGAAGGTCTTTAAGCAACCCGGGTAGAGGCCGGTGTTGCCGGCTGAAAACCACAGGTTCTAAAACTCTCCCAGCTCGTCTTCCTCAAAAAGTTCCTTCATCGTTTGCAGGTCTCCCTGCTCGGTGGAACGAGCTTCCGCGCGATCGATAAACTCGTTGACCGTTTTCAGATGGTCGGGAGAAATGTTGCAGAATGCCAACCTCTGCATCAGGACTTCTTTCTCGAAATGTCCCAGCAGTTTCCCCAGACACCCCATTAAAAAAGGCGAGAACAGGGTTTGAACCCCCTGAAAATCCACCTCGACGGTTTTTTTCTCTTTCAACTCACCCAAAAGCAGGTGATACACCTTTTCCCCCTGATCGAGTGAAATACATTCGGAACCTATCATTTCAATCAGTTGAACACGCATGGTTCTTAATTCTCCGGATGGATGATTCGCGCGGGAGCTTCACCGAAGTCAAGCCAGATGAACAAATTAATAGTACCTTTTCTGTAAGGTTTTGTCCCGCAAAGATTAAAGCGTTGGTTTGTTTGAAATTCGAAGGGTAATACCGAAGGGTTCCGCTCAGTAAACCATTTCGGGTCCCTTTTCCGGGAGCGTGATGATAAACGTGGCGCCTTTGTCAGGTTTGCTTTTGACGGAGATGGTTCCACCGTGACGTGTCACTATTTTTTGGCATAGGGCTAACCCCATCCCAATACCCTCGCGCTCGTTTCGTCCATGAAGACGTTCAAAGGGTTTGAAGATGCGGTCGTGATACTTTTCGTCGATCCCGATTCCATTGTCGTTTACCAGGATTTCCCAGTACCCGTTGCCCAGGTCATGGCTGGCAATGGAGATTTCCGGAGTCACGCCTTTCTTGTGAAATTTCACTGCATTGCTGGTCAGGTAGGCGAACATCTGCCGCATTTGGATTTCATCGGCGGCTATGATGGGGAGATCACCCACAATAATTTGTGCATGAGACTTGGCAATTTTGCTTTCCAGATCGTTCAAGACATCTTTGACGACATCTTCAAGATTGGTAGTTTCGAACTCAGTGCCTTTGGTGGTGACCCGTGAAAGTTGCAGCAGGCCGTCGATCAGCTTTTGCATGCGCAGCGAGGCTTTTTCCATAACCGAGATATAGTCTTTAGCGCGGTTATCCAGCAGTTCCTCGTAATTGACCCGCAGGCGTTCTCCGAAACAAAGTACCTTGCGTAGCGGTTCCTGCAAATCGTGTGACGCGATAAACGTAAAATCTTTGAGCTCCTGGATATTCCTCTTCAGTTCGAATGCCTTGTTTTCCAGCTCAAGAGTGCGTGCCTTGACGATACCTTCAAGATTTTTGTTTTGTTCCGACAGCAGTTTGTACAGACCGCCGTTTTCGAGGGCGTTGGCGGTGTTGTGTAGAATGATCGAAATCAGATGGCTCATTTCCGGGGGAATCTTTGAGATCTTCCGGTTCAGGCATCCCATGACCATTCCCTTGATGCGTGAGCGCGTGCCCAGTACATGCAGAAATAATTTGTCCTTGAACAATTCACTTTCCACCAGCAAGGGACGGTTTTGCTTCAACGCCCAGGCGAAAGTTCCGTTTTCAACCTGATGATCCAACTCCACCTGAAACCGTCCGTTTTCTTCCTCCGATTCTCCGCTGGCCAGATAAAAGCTGTTGTCTTTTTCGTGAATCAGGAAAAAGGCGAGCGATTTCAAATTCAACAGTTGGTTCAGGTAACGGCGAGCCATGCTGAAAATAAAGTCTGGATCCGTCGAACGGGGAATATCCCGGTGAATGTCCCCCATCGAAGCGATCATTTCCATGGCTGAGAAGAACCACTGGTTTTCTTTCTCCAGAAATTTGATTCTGTCTTTTAATTCCCTGGTGTCGGTTTTCTTTTTAGTAATGGTTTTATCCATGGGTGTTTAACCTGACAAGATAATATCGATGGTTTCGTTGAATTGAGTTTCCGTTTGATTCCAGATAGCCGAAAAAATTCCGGTGGGTAATTTTAATTGTTCCCAGGATTTTTCATCCAGAGGGGGAACATGTATATCCCCGCTGGACCCAAGCTCCATGGCTTTGGCGATGATGTCGGCCAAATGAATAATAGTGGTTTCCAGGGGATACCGCTTGGAGCGGCCCGGGTTGTGGTGATTGCCGATGATTTCCTCAAGACTGAGTGGGAGGTTCCAACTGTGTGACAACGCCGCCCCCACCTCGCCATGGTCGAATCCTAAAACTTCGCGTTCGATTTGCCACATGACACCGCCAATTTCCTTTTGGCGTGTGATGATTTCCTTGGCCTCATCAGGGAGATTCTCCAGGATGATCAACCGTCCAATGTCATGGAGGATGCCGGCAAGGTAAAATCGTTCGGGGTTGGTTTCCCGGCAATGAATCGCCAGGTTTCGCGCAATAATGGCTACACCCATACTATGCCGCCAGAATAAATTCATATTGAGCATTTTGTCGGGAATGCCCTTGAAGTTGGCAATAATGGTGGTCGCCAGGGCCAGGCTGTGCAATTGTTCCGTTCCAATAACGGCGATAGCATGTGTGACTGTCTCTATGTTGGATGGAAAACTATAAAATGAACTGTTGACGATTTTTAGCAACCGCGCGCTTAAGGCCGTGTCCAGATTGACTACTTGGGCGATATCCGAAAATGAACTGGTGGGATCGTTCACCACTTCGTTGATCATGATAAATATTTCCGGGAGAGAAGAGGTTCGGGTCGACCCGGTGATCATATCTTTGGGTCGCAAAGCTTTGGGACTAGTAGACATTCACGTTCTCCATACCGGGTTTTTGCTTCAATTTGTTCAGAGTACTCAACCGCATCAATTCTGATATCACTGGATGGGAAAGATTGGAATGCCGGAACAGATTGGACATTTCGTTTTGTGCTTCCACCAAAAGCTTGCCGTCGATTTGGTTGTTGCTTAATGAGTTGGAAGAATTCAACGAAGAGCTTTCCACCACCACCTCGAGAACGCCCCAGGCTTTGAAGTTTTTAATGTCCTTGGGTTGAAGAGGATTTCCTTTATAAAGTAGAACCTGACCGGAGAAATTGACCACGTCCTGGGCTAATTTCATCCCCGGTGTCAATTGCTCCAACCTTATTTTACGCATGGCTCCTCCTGCAGAGCGAAAACCCAAAAGGACCTGTCTCCCCATGGATTAACCGAGGCAATCCTCCCCGATAAATAGGGAGAGGAAAACGTTGATTTCCCACAGTTTGGGACCGAACCCCTGTCTTAATTTATAACTAGAGTATAAAAATATTATCAGACCAAGTCCCTTTAAAATCAATACTATAAATAGATGCACCCTGGAATTCCCCCGGAATTCTTTAAATTAAATGCCTAAAACCCTTATGATTAAAGGTTTTAGAGCCTGGGGCGCCGGAGTTGGATAAACCGCTAACCCTCAAAAAAACAATTAAATGGAATATTTTCAGCCGCTGCAGAATCAAACCGAATCTCATTTCAACCTTCACCTGGCTATAAGCTTTTTCGGTCGAAAAGAATCCTATCTTAGTGAGACGGAAAAGTTTTTCTTTAAAGAGCCAAAGAACAAATGGAATTTTTGTGTGCTGGATTCGTCTGTAATAATGGCTCCACGCATGAATCACTGACCGGGCCTCATGTATAATGCCTCCATCGGTTATTAATCATTGGTAGTCTAAGGAAACAGAGTGCTGCTTGCCGTTGATATAGGAAACACCAATATTGTGTTCGGGCTGTTCGATGGGGATGAACTAAAAACCCATTGGCGCATTCGTACTGAGCGCAACCGTACGACGGATGAATACTGGGTGCTCGCCAATGAGTTTTTGAGGCTCAATGAAATCGGTCCTGCGAGTATCCATGACATTGTGATTTCCTGCGTTGTGCCGCCGTTGATCCCTGTATTTGAGGAGTTGTCCCGTAAATACCTTGAAAACGATCCTTTGGTGGTCGGCCCCGGGATAAAAACCGGAATTCCTATTTTGTACAACAACCCCGCAGAAGTGGGCGCCGACCGCATTGTCAACGCGATTGCCGGTTTTGAAAAATACGGAGGACCGCTGATTATTGTCGATTTTGGAACGGCGACCACTTTTGACGCGGTATCCGAAAAGGGTGAGTACATGGGGGGTGCGATTTTTCCCGGCTTGAATATATCGCTGGAGGCGTTGTACAAAAACACTGCCAAACTTTCACCGGTCGATATTGTTCTTCCCGAACATGTGATCGGAAAATCGACCAAGGAAAGCATTCAGTCGGGAACTGTGTACGGTTTTGTGGGGGTGATCGAAAGCATCGTTTCCAAAATGCAGAGCGAGATCGGCAAGCCCGCCCAGGTGATCGGCACCGGGGGCGTTCTACCGGTGATTCAGAAACAGGTGAAAAGTATCAAAACAGTAAACCCGTTTCTCACTTTGGAGGGGTTACGGATTCTGTATCAAAGAAACCGTTCGGTAGGATGAGGGATCTTCGAAAACAAACCGGCTCTCCCGAATTGAGGAGGGGCATCAAACCCAGGTAGAGGAGGGCACCCAGGTTTTATTATCGGGAAAGCCGGCCTGAAATATTATTACGGCAACGGTTCCGAAGGATTACCGGTTGCCCTTTTTGATAAACAAGCGGACCATCCGGGGATCTTCATCCCGGTTGAAAATGGAATAGCCCCGATTTTCGGCCCACTGCTGAAACGCATCGGTAAAATTTTTCTTTTTGTCCAGAATGATTTCGAGTATGCCGTTGCGGGTGACTCCCTTGAACGCTTTCGACGTTTTGTCCGACGCGCTGAAGAAGGAAAGCCCCCGGATATCCAATGTTTTGAATACGTGCATGATTGTTCCCCCATAATGTGGACCGATGCCCTGGGCATCCGCCTGATTTTTCTGCTATCTGCCTATGAATATAGGATTTCAAAATTAAAAGCGGGTTAATCCCATATTAATTTTTTTTAATGTTGAGTCGCTTCCGGGAACCCATTCGAGCTCGTAAGAGGAAAATTATCCTTTTAAAATTAATAGTTTATGGGTTTTCCCGAGATCGGATCAGTGAGCGAAATCGGGCTCCGAAGCCCCTCTCAGGCCGTATTCGATGAGAACCAAGGAAATCATTTGAGAAACGGAAACCTCCGTTGATACAATGATCTCCCGACTTTAGAAATCCCTGTGTTTTGAAAAGGAGTACCCGATGGCCATTTCCCGGGACGGCAACAGCGAATATGTATCCAACGAGCCCGCCTTCGAGGAGAAGGCGGCCCGGCTGGAAGAGGACATCAAAAAGCAACTGGAGCAGACCCCTGCGCAGTTGGAATTAAGGGGCCGTTATTATGCAGCCGACGAGATGACCATCCTCGCCCAATCCGAACAAATGCGTTCCGTCCGCATATTGGATTTGTCCGACAATCAGATTGACGATGCCGGCCTGAAGGCGCTGTTCGAAGCCGCCACTCTGGAGCAACTGGAAGAACTCAACCTGTCCATCAACTTCATCACCACTACCGGGGTTCAGGAAGTGGCGCAATCCGATACCGTAAAAATCATAAATTTGAAAAAGTTGTCCATGGAAGACAACGGCCTGGAAGATGCCGCGGCGGCCGCGCTGGTCAACTCGGCCCACCTCAGCCGTCTCGAATCGCTCAGCCTGGGCTGGAACGAAATCGGCAATGAAACCGCCAAGGCTTTGGGCCAGAGTGCCATGATGAAAAATTTAAAGATTCTCGACCTGGAGCGCAATTACATCAACGAGGAGGGAGTCGTAGGTCTGCTCAGTGGCGGGGCGTTGTCTCAATTGGAAGAATTGAATTTGTCCTCCAACAAACTGGGCGATGACGGGACCGTGGCGTTGGCGCAAAGCGAATCCCTGCCGCCGTTAAAGGTGCTGTCACTGACCAACAACACCATCGGCGACGCAGGCGCGAAGGCGCTCGGCGAGTCCACACAATTGACCAATCTGGAAAAACTGTACATCGGTAGAAATTATTTTGGAGATACCGGTGGTGACGCCCTGTACAACACTAAAACTCTGACGAATCTCAAAACGCTGGTACTGAAAGACGGCGTCGAAACCAATCCTGCCTTCGTCAACTACTCCCGCCCCGAATTGCTCCGCCCCGATTATGAGGAAGAGAAATAGTGTTCCGCCCCCTCCGGGCGAGGGTACTTGCTGACGGTTAACGGCCTTCGATGATCACTGAGCGCAATTCATAGTTTTAAATTGCGAGCGGAAGCACTCCGCGGCAGGCAAGAATAACTTTTAAATCGCGCCATAACGCTTCAGCGAAATTGGCCCTGCGCCGAGCAGGCCGGTCAAAATACTTTCAGTGTTTTGATCTGGGTGAGCTTGGGTGATTCCCGCAAAGCTTGTTTGGCTTCTTCGGATTTGACGCGGTTGCCGCCAAGATGCAGGTAGGTGAGGTTCTTGAGGTTGTCCGATTGCGCAATCGCCAGCGCTCCTTCGTCTCCCACCTGGTTGTCGACCATGCTGAGCGAAGTCACCTCGGTCAGGGTTTTGGAAGTGGCCAATGCTTTCGCACCTTCCGGGCCGATGCCGTTGCATTCCAGGTTCAGGGTGTGGACTTTAGAGAACAGAGGAGCTTCGGCCACGATTTTCGCCCCTGCGTCGCCCAAATCGTTGGAGCCCAAGTGAAGATAATCGATGTCGCTCAGAATCGGAGAGGCGACCAGAATTTTCAAGGCTTCCGCGTTAAACCGGTTGTGGGTGATGATCAGGCTGGTGATGACTTTCAGTGGTTCGAAGGCGGCCAGCATGGTGGCCAGTTGAACCGGATGGTCCGGATCTTCCGCATTGTGTCCGGTTTTCACAAAGACGAAGCTGTCCTGAATTTTCAGAACTTTCTTGTCTTTGATGCTTTCAAAGACGGCTTTTTCAAACGGGGAGAAATCCTTGCCCTCGTCCCCGTAATTTTGACCGTCATTGATCAGCTCTTCCCAGTTTTTGAGCTTTTTGGAAGGACTTGCCATTGCCAGTTTCTTAATCGTTGATCGTTATTTCGAAAGCCACTTGACGTTATCGCAGCCGGGTTGGTTTCCCATGTCGCAGGCCTGCTTGAAAAGTTTTTTGGCTTTGCTGGCCCGGCCTTCCTTGTAAAACAAAGCGCCAAGGTTAAAACAACCCGCGTCTTCACCCGCTTCACAGGCTTTTTTAAACATTTTGGAGGCTTCTTTCCACTGGGCGCTGTACTGTTTTCCGGTGTTCTGGATGAGATTGCCGCCCCACAGGCAGGCGGTCATATGGTCCGCCGCACAACTCTTTCGGAACAAAGGGATGGCTTTCTTGTTGTCCCTGTCCAGGGTTACATATTTCTTCCCCCGTTCAAAACAGGCGGAAGAATTGCCGTTATTGCATAAATCCAAAAGCTTATCCTCTTCGGCCCGAACTTCATTGCTGGTAGTCAGCAAACATCCCAATACCAATGCAATGATCCAGGCGACAGATTTAGTTTTCACGATAAGGTCCCTTTCCGGGAAAGTCACATAACGGTTAGCAGGAAGTGACATTTTTGAAATTGTAGCATATTTGCCTCGGTCCAGAATCAAATAATCAGCGCCGAACCGGCCGGGGGAGTTTCGTTTGCATCCCGGATCGAAACATTATAACCTGCCCCCCAAGCACTTGTGACGGAACCATACGGAAGTATCCTTATGAATATCATACTGTTAGGTTATCGCGGAACCGGCAAGTCGGTGATTTCCCGGCTTCTGTCCAAACAACTGAAGCGCCCCTTGTTCAGTCTTGACTCGATGATCGAGGAGGCGGTGGGTATCCCTATTCCGGAGATCGTCAGTATGTGGGGATGGGCACAGTTCCGGGAGATCGAATCCAAAATCGTCGAGCAGGCCGTCGGCGAGGCCCGGGATGCCGTCATCGATTGCGGCGGGGGGGTTGTTTTGAATCCCCTAAATATCAAAAAGCTCAAGGAAAACGGGAAAGCCGTATTACTGACCGCTACATTTGAAACCCTGCTCAGCCGATTGAGTCGTGACCGAAATAACCGGCCGCGCCTCGAGGAAGACCTGTCCTGGGAGGATGAACACCGCAAAGTTTTCGCCGAGCGGGAGGACAAATACAAAGCCGCCGCCGACCTGGTGTGCGATACCACCGACAAGCGGCCGGATGAAACGGTGTACGAAATCATCGAATATTTTAAAAAACAATCCTGGGTGGAAGCATGAGCGGTTCCCTGTTTGAAAGTTTGGTGCGGAACAGCCTGACGCTGATTACCGATATCGACGAAAGCGAATCGATGGTGGTGCACGAAGGGGACATGTTCGCCCGCGCCGAAGCCAGCGAGGATCCCAAGTTCAAACTGGAACTGAACGACAAAGACATCATCCTGGAGGAGTTGGAAGAATTGATGCGTTTCCCCCGCCTGCGCACCGTTAAAATGCTTTATCTGGACGAGAACAGCTTCAAGGACGAAGGCGTGATACGGCTGGCGGATACCGAGGCGCTGCACAAGCTCAATACACTGTCGCTCGCCGGAAATGAAATGACCGATAAGGGCATGCGGGCGCTGGCGGCCTCACCTCACTTGAAAAGTTTGCGCACGCTTTTTCTTCAGCACAATCAACTCGGGCCCGAAGCCATGAAAGCCCTGGCGGAGTCGGAAACCCTGGCAAATCTTCAATTCCTGTACCTCAAGGCCAATCCCTTGGGGCCGCAAGGGGCCATCGAACTGGCCCGGTCGCCGCACCTGCGGCATTTGACTGAATTGTATCTGGATCGGGCCAAGATCGGGTGCGAAGGATTAAAAGCCTTGTGCGAATCCGAAATCATGCTGACGGTTGAAAAGCTGGGCCTCCCGCACAACGAATTGGATAATGCGGCCATCGACCTGCTGTCGGACAGCGATTGCCTGCCGAATCTGGTCACGATCGATCTGTATCGAAACCGTATTTCCCAAAGTACCGCGCAACGGCTGAAGCAGTCGCCCAAACTGAAACGGTTCAAATTCCTCCAGATGGATTGAAGCGCTTATGGCTGAACATCGCGCATCCGCCCAGGAGTTGCCGACCCGTCGCCGGATATTGAGTCATTTCAGGAAACGTGATCCTAAAATAGCACGCGTGATACAAGCCATTGGGCCGTTCCGCCTGAAGCGGAACCGAAAATATTTTGTGGTGCTGTGCCGGTCCATCGTGTCCCAGCAGATTTCCACCGCGGCCGCAGAGACCATCTACTCGCGCTTCGAAAAATTGTTCGACGGCCATGCACCCACACCGGAACGCATGGCAAGGTTGAAAGACGCCCCTCTACGCGGCGCCGGATTGTCCCGGCAAAAGGCCGCTTATCTGAAAGATTTGAGTCACCGCTTCCTCGACGGAACCATCCGTCCGCACCAACTGAATTATCTGGGCAACGAAGAGGTCATCGACCGGCTGACACTGGTGCACGGCATCGGACGATGGACGGCGGAAATGTTTCTGATTTTTTCACTGAATCGCCTCGATGTTCTGCCCGTGGATGATTTGGGTTTGCGTGTGGCGGTGCAGAATATTTATGGCATGAAAGCCCGGCCCGATGCCAAACGTCTGCGCACCATCGGGAAAAAGTGGAATCCCCTGGAAACCGTGGCGACCTGGTATGCCTGGCGCAGTTTGAATGCGGATATCGTTAATTACTAAAATAACCTTATGAGGAAATCATGGAATTTATAGATAAAGAGATCGAAAATTACGTTTGCGATCATACCGGACACGAAGGAGAACTTCTGGCGCGCCTGCAGAAAGAAACGCAGGACAGCCTGGAATATCCGCAGATGGTTTCGGGGCGGACGGTCGGAAGGTTTCTCAAATTGCAGGCGCAGTTGCTGGGAGCGAAGCGCATTCTGGAAGTCGGCACCTTCAGTGGTTACAGTGCCTTGTCCATGGCCGAAGCGTTGCCGAAAGTCGGTCGTCTTTATACCTGCGACGAAGACCCGGCGGCCATTGCCGTCGCCAAGCGATATTTCGCCGAAAGTCCGCATGGCAGTAAAATCATCCTGCTCGAAGGCAATGCCCTGGAATCCATTGCCGATCTCAATGAAACATTTGACATGGCGTTCATCGACGCCGATAAGACCAACTACCTGAATTATTTTAATGCGATTCTGCCGATTCTGCGTTCCGGCGGATTGATCGTGGCGGACAACGTGTTGTGGAGCGGGCGGGTGTTATCTCCCAAGGAGGAGTCCGATCATGCCATTCATCAGTTCAATGAAACCGTGTGCCGGGATGACCGGGTGGAGGCGCTCATGCTGCCTGTACGCGATGGATTGTACTGTCTGAGGAAAAAATAATCAGAGGTATTGATCCAGCAGGTCCTTGCGTTTCTGTTCATATTCCCGTTTGTCAATCAGCTGATTGCCATACAGGTATTTCAGAAACCTGAGCTTTTCTTCCAAATCTGCGGGGTTTTTTCCGGGAACGGGTGCTGGCGGCGGACCCGGTTGAGTAGGGGGTGGAGCCGATTGAGCCGTGCCGGAATTCGAACGCTTCTTCTTGGGGCGGGCGATTTTAAGATTCGCCGGAGCCGGGAGGTTGATTTGGGCCTCGATCCAGTTGGTCCACTGTTTGGCGCCCAGAAACTTGTCCGTCACGTGAAACTTCTGACCTTTCCTGGGCACCATCTTCCAGGCGGTTCCATACCGCGCCATCTGGTTGCGCGTTAACGAATATTTCACTCCCTGAATTTGGAAAAACCGCCAATGCAGGTTCCCCTGGCTGGCGAACAACTCACCCTGGGTAGTGCCGTCCGCGGATTTCACTTCAAAGCCGATGATGTTTTGCAAATTCGCTTTGTTGAGTGCTTTGGTCAGCAATCGCTTCGTTTTCTTGATATCGTCTTTGGTGAACACCGGACCGGCCTCGCCCAGCAAAGAATAGTTTTCATAGGTCAGGGCCACCATATGAAACACCATCTGGCGTTCGGTGATGGCTAACGGGTGTTGCAGGACCAATGCTTTGATCTCCCCGCCGGCCTGTGCCTTGTCGGTATAGGTGAGCGTGAAGTCCTCAGTAGTAAACTTTTTGCCCGCCGACTTATGGGTGGAGCTGCAACCTGCAAGAACGAGCGCACTCATCATGGCGACAATGAAAAGGATATTAAGGTGCCCGGTGATATTGGAGTGAATGAGTTTTTTCATCGATGAGTGATTATTCTTTCCGGGCCACCAGCGCGGCATAGGCTATTTCATTTTCGGGTTCGTCGGCTTCTTGGTAATCGAGGATTTTAAAGTCAGAGAAGGCCTCCCGCAATTCATTTTTCTCCAGGACCCATTCCCGTTTGAATCCACTGTATTTCAGGTAATCCACTGTAAACGTTTTAAATATCAAGGTGCCGCCGGTTTTCAAACCTTTTCGAATACCCTCGAACAGGCGGCGGTTGAGAAAATAAAAGCACAGGATCAAATCGTAGGCGTTTTCTTCTATATTATAATGATCCAGATCGGCAATCTGGGTATGAATCGTTAGATTATTTTCACGGGCCAGGGCTTCGGCGCGGGAGATGCCGACCTCGGCAATATCGACGCCCCAGGCATCATAGCCCAGCGAAGCCACAAACAGCGTGTTTCGGCCTTCCCCCATGGCGATATCGAGGGCTTTGCCCCGGCCGTCGAGCAGACCCACGTGGTCCGCCAGCCACTGACTGGGCTCCCGTCCCGCCAAGTCCGCAGTCGACTCGTACTTGGCGTTCCATTTCTCCTTGTCTTTCAACGACATAAATAATCCTCCCGGGCAGGTGACGGTCTTGTTATAGCATTTCCCCGGAAACAGGTGCAAGCGGGGAAAACAGCGGCTTCGTGTTTGGGGATGCGGTTCCGGTGGAGTTTGTATTGACTTGGTCTTTCTTATTCAGTACTATATCGGGTTCGTTCCACGTAATTAATTGAAAAGGCCGGGCGCCAGCCGTTCCCGCCGATCTATTTTCAGGAGTATTGAATCGAAATGTTTGCTGTATTGAAAACCGGCGGGAAGCAGTACAAAGTCTCCCAGGGCGATGTCATTCAAGTTGAAAAACTGGAAGGCAACGTGGGGGACACAGTGACTCTGGACCAGGTTCTGATGATTGGCGAAGAGGACAAGGTGGACGTGGGTTCTCCAATTTTGGGTGGGAGTAAAGTGACCTGCGAAATTATGGATCAGTCCAAGGGCCCCAAGATCCTGGTGTTCAAAAAAAAGCGCCGGAAAAAATACCGCCGGACCAACGGGCACCGGCAGTTGATCACGCATTTGAAAATTACCGATATTTCGAAGAAGTAACAGGAGACGTCATGGCACACAAAAAAGGACAAGGCAGTACGTCCAACGGAAGAGACAGTATCGGGAAACGCCTGGGCGTCAAGCGGTATGGTGGACAAGCGGTCAAAGCCGGAGAAATCATTGTGCGGCAACGCGGCACCTCGATTCATCCGGGGTTGAATGTCGGTGTCGGGACCGATTACACGTTGTTCGCCAAAGCCCCCGGCGTGGTCAAGTTCGAATGGTTGACCCGTTCCAAGAAAAAAGTCAGTATCTATCCCTCCAACTGATAACGCTCGCCGCTCGGTGAGCGCCCCAACCCCATGTTTGTTGATCAGGTCAAGATCACCGCTCAGGCCGGCAACGGCGGGGACGGGTGTTGCAGTTTCCGGCGCGAGAAATTTATCCCCAAAGGCGGACCCGATGGCGGTACCGGCGGCAAAGGCGGCGATGTCGTGTTCCGGGCTGTTGGCAATTTGTCCACCCTCCTCGATTTGAGATACCAGCAGTTGTACCGGGCCGAGCACGGCAAAGCGGGAAGCGGCCAACTCAAAACCGGAAAGAGCGGGAAGGATCTGGTCATCCAGGTGCCGGTGGGCACGGTGGTGCGCGATTTTGAAAGCCGGGTGGTGCTGGCCGATCTGACCGAAGATTTGCAGGAATTTGTTGTCGCGCGGGGCGGCCGGGGCGGTCTCGGCAACGAGCATTACAAATCGTCGACCAACCGTGCGCCGCGCCGGGCCGATCCTGGGGAGCCGGGCCAGCACAAGGTGTTGTTCGTCGAGCTGAAACTGCTGGCGGACGTCGCCATCATCGGATTCCCCAACGCCGGCAAGTCCACACTGATCTCTAAAATTTCCAACGCCCGGCCCAAAATCGCCGACTACCCCTTCTCGACGCTGGTGCCTAATCTGGGGTTGGTGCAGGTGGGTGACTACCAATCTTTTATCGCGGCCGATATTCCAGGGCTGATCCAGGACGCGCACCTGGGCAAGGGACTTGGCACCCGGTTCCTGAAACACACCGAGCGCACCCGCCTGCTGGTGCACCTGCTCGATTTTTCAATCGCGAGCGACCGCGACCCGATCGCCGATTACGAGATCATTCAGAACGAGTTGAAACGCTTCAGTGAGGATTTGTACGGCAAACCGCAAATCCTGGTGGCCAACAAGATCGACCACCCGGAAGCCGAGGCGAAGTTTGCCGAATACCGGGAACGGTTGGCAGCCATCAACCCCACCCTGTTGGCTTGTTCTTCTGTTACCGGCCAGGGTCTCAAGGAACTGGTCTTTAAAATTTACGGGCTTTTGGAATCCGCCCGCCAAGAAAAGAAATAAACAGACGAAATCCGCAGGGTATTGGGTGAGTTACTGAATCGCAAATTCTGTGAACTTGGTTTTTCGGACACGGCCGGTTTTGAGGGATTTGTTCATCGCAGTTTGCAGACGTTTTTGCAGTTTTTCTTTAACGTAGAGAATATCGTTATAAAATTTACGCCGCAGGAAATCTTCCACCGTCTGGTTCATGATGTCTTCGTAAACGGGCAGGGATTCGCGCACCCGTTTCGCGCTTCGGGCATCGCTCAACTGGATCTCTACACTGAAACTGAGCACGCGGATATCCGTTGGATTGTAGGCGACGGGCATGATGGTGCTCATGGTGACGGAGTGGCCGGACAAGGCCTCGAGAGCGGATTGGTCGATTTTGGCGGTCTGCGATTTTCCGGTGTCCTTCAGTATTTTGGATTCAGCCAGGTCCTTCAAGATTCCCTTCTCTTCCGGAGATTCTTCCAGAATTTTGGCGGGGTCGGAAAGGATCGCTTCGCCCTTGTCTCCCGGTGTGTCCGCCGCTGGGATTTTTTCCGGTTTGGGGGGCTTGGGAGATGTCAGCTCCTGTGCCAGTTCATCCAAAGGCACCTCGCGCGGGCTCAGGCCTTCAGGAACTTCGGTTTTGGCCGTCTCGATATCGGTCAATTCGCCAGGGGCAAAGGTTTGCAGGGTGAAGTAGACACTTCCTGCGAGCAAAAGAAATACCACCATGGCTCCGCCAATTACCAGATCGCCACGCCGCCCGTGGGGAAGGGTGAAGGGGCCGAGTTTTCGCTTTCTGGGTTGGAATTCGAATTCGTCATCGTCATCATCATAATCGGCGTAGGCCGCTTCGTCATATTCTGGCAAGTCTTCCGACTCGACGTTCGGTTTGGCGCTGGCTCCAATGACCAGGGGAGCTACTTTTGATTGGGAATCCTCTGCTTCCTCGCCAGAGTCTTGGGAGGCGGCCTGCTCGGGCTCTGTCTCTCCCGGAAAAGCTTGCTTCCAGAGCTCCTCATCTGTCAGGGTTTCGCTCTCGGCTGCGTCCTGAGCCACAGGTTCGGCTGCGACAGGGGGTTGTTCAGGACCGATTTCGGCCGTTTGGGATTCCGGAGTGTCTTTTTCCAGTACTTGATCCCAGAAGTCGTCTCCTCCAAAAGGTCCTTCTTCCTCTTTCCCGGTAAAGGCGACGGGCGCCTCCTCTTCGACGGGCTGTCCTTCTTCATGGGTTTCGGGAAGGAGATCGGCCCAGAGTTCTGCTTCATTATCATAAGAGGTGGAAGCGGTCGTCTCCTGGGTTTCCAGCGTGGGTTCGGGTTCCGATTCCATTTCCAGGGGTTCTGGGACCTCTGGTATTTCCTGTTTCACAGCGTCGGCTTCTGCCAGGAGAGATTCCATTTCGCGTGTCGACGGGACTTCAAAATCTTCCGCTTCAGCAATCGCCTCAACCGGTTCCGGTTCTACTTCTTCAGCTTCGGGAGTCGTTTCCGGGGGCGATTCCATTTCCAGTGGGGGAATGGGTTCCAATGGCGGTGGTTCGGCTTCCTGGGGGGTCTCGGCAGTGGATTCCATCGTTAAGGGGGGTTCTTCGCCTCCCTCCTCCATGGCGGGGATTTCAGGTATTGAGCTTTCGGTTTTCTCTTGAGCTTCAGATTCCTCCCTAAAAGCCTGTGTGACCAATTGCTTCATATTCAAGTCATCCAGATCGGTCATCAGATCGATCCCGCCGGGAATCGTGTGTTGGTCGACGTGAGTCTCCTGAGTTTCTGAGGAGGGAACCATATCATCAGAAATTTCCAGTGGTTCGTCCTGCGTTATCGCTTCAGGCTCTTTAGCGAATTCCTGTTGAGACCGCGCTTCCGAGAATAACTGATCGACGAGGTCCTGTTTATTTTCCTGCGTTTCCGGTATTTCTTCGGCGGAGAGTTTCGAGGATGCAGACTCCTCTCCCAAAGCGTCGGAAAGCTGTTGTTCTTCGTGGATACGATCCTCCACCTGGGCTTTTCTCCATCCGGATTCCACTTCGGACTGATCAGCGAAGGCTTCTTCCCAGCTGGGCATGGTATTCTCTTCGGCGGAGATCTGTTCTTCGAGGTCACTTTCCTCTTGGGCTTTTGCCTTTCGGGCCTGGGCTTCGGCGAAGATTTGGTCGACCTCGTCCTGCTTTTGATCTACCCCGGATTTCGGTTGAGGCGTTTGAATTGTCTCTTTCGGGGGTTCATGAGAACCTTTGGCTTCGGCAAAAATCTCATCAACGAGGCTCTGTTTGTCCTCCGGGGGGGCGGCCTTTTCTTCCGGGGTGGGTTCCCCTTTCTTGCCCAAAGCTTCTACCAGCTGTTGCTCCTCCAGGATTCGGTCTTGCTCCTGTGCTTTTTTCCAACCGGCCTCTACCTTGGCCTGATCCGTGAAGGCCTCCTCCCAGTTGGGCATAGCTTCTTCTTCGTTGATGACAACCTGTTCCTCGAGGTCAATTTCTTCCTGGGTTTTTTCCTGGGGTCGGTCCTTCTGGGTGGAGAGAGGTTGTGATCCTTCAGCCGGGGGTTTTTCTCCGGAGGCTCCCTGTCTGTCCCGGTGAGAAGCGAGAATCTGGTCGATTTCCCGTTGTCGGTCCTCTAGAGAAGGCAGCGGCTTTGACTTTTTATCCTGTGGAGTCGGCGTTGCATCGAGGGTTTCCTCATCATTGGGTTCCTCACCCGGCTTGCTGGAAGACGTAGAGGGCGATTTTTCTTTGGATTTGCCGGTTGCGCGGGTCCCTTCTTGCATCGCCTGATCCCAAATATCATCCAGAGCCACCTCTTCCAGGGAATCATCAGGGGCGTCATTTTCGACAATAATTTCAATAGCTTCCGGGTCGTCTACTAGAGGTTCCAGTTCCAACTCCTCAAGGGTTTCCCGGTCCGTTTCCGGTGAGGATTCCGGTGAGGGGGTGGCCTGGTCTTCGGAGTCGAGAGAAGGTTTATTAGAGCCAGAAACCTCTTGATCCTCATCCTTTTGGGGTGGTAATATTGGTTCGGAAGAGCGGTTTTTTATATCAGAATTCCCGGTTCCCGCTGAGGTACCCCTTTGGATTACTTCAGGACCGGGTTTTTCGATATCAGGGCTAAATAGAAAAATATAAAGACAATTTCCACACTGGACGTCGATCCCAGCCTGACTTGGATCAGGAAGATCGACCTTGTAGGTAGAATGACATTTAGGGCAAGTAATTTTCATAATACCAATTTAATTAATGATTTATAGGAAGCCATTATAGTAATTCTGAGCCAAAAATCAATGGTTTCCCGAATGTTTGCTAAAAAGTGGTTTGACAATTAATCTGGACCTCCGTATACTCCGTCCGAATTTGGTATTTGCACCGACCAAAGCTTTTGAAACCCTTATAAACAAAGGTTTTTTTAAGGATCTGGCGGGTAAGTCCAAGTTTTTCTAATATTTACATAGAAAACATCCGATGTAAATTTTGTGACTGACAAAAGGTTAAGTAAGATGGATATCAATGCTTCTATGAAAAATTTAACTACCCTGTTATCGGTATTGGTCGTCTTAGGGTTCCAGGGTGTTCTCTCCGGGAGTATCGCTAATCTCAAAGGAACCCCTGTGCATTACTCATCGGCAATTACCTCCCTGGACGAAAGCCACTTTTTGAAAATTAACCGGGAACAGGAGTACCAGGATTTTCATATCACCCTCCGTGAAAAGCAGAAAATCAAAAACAAGATTTTTGACGTGATTTCCACTTATTCCACCGGGTTGGACGGTGCTTCCCTGAATAAAATTCCTCATTGGATCTATGAAGCGAGCCGGAAATATGATTATGATCCCTTCCTGTTGACGGCTCTTATTGTTACCGAAAGTTCGTTCAACAACTGGGCCAAGTCCCATCGGGGTGCTTTGGGGTTGATGCAAATCCGTCCGCGGACGGGGCATGCCATGGCCACCGAAGTCAACCTGCCGTGGGAGGGGAAACCGACTCTTTTCAAGCCGGAGTCCAATATTGCCCTGGGGACATACTACCTCAATAAGCTGCAGAATCGTTTTAATAACGATGTCAAGCTGGCGTTGGAAGCTTATAATCATGGTCCCACCAAATTAGAGCGCTACATCCAGCAAGGCAAGCGGCTCCCGGCAGACTACTCCGATAAGGTTTTGAAAATCTACGATTTGATTCGCTCCAACAACGCCTGAGAACGTTTTCCCTGCCTCCACTGTATTCTCCCTAAATTCTTCTCGGATTGTAAAGTTTTTGTTTGTTCCCGGCGTGAATGTATAATGGTTTTGGTATAATTTCTTGATTGGTACATGATAGAGAGTGCGGTACCTGCAAACCGGTGACAGCGAGGTTTTATTCAAATGAAGTGGTTTTGGATTTTAGTCCTGATGGGTATGAGTGTGGGGTGTTATACCCAGAAAATCGAAGAGGCCTTCGATGGAGATTTTGTTGCGGCAGACAGCAACAAAATTATCAATGATTACTGCCGGAGTTGTCACATCCACAGGGATTTTGACTCGACCGGCCACGTTGAAGAGAAGTCCCTGCTTTACAGGCGGAAAGTATTCCGGTATGCGACGGAGTGCCGGACCTGCCATTACCTTGAAAAACAGTTTTCCCTCAACGATTTTACCCGAAAAACAAGAAGGCCCAAACAGGCTAATGAAGGGAAGTTCAGGGAATTTGAACTGGATTTCCTGAAGGCTCAAAGAGCCAAGCAAAAATAATGGTTCAATAAAACCGAAGAGATAAAAACGCCCAAAGGCTATCCAACCTTTGGGCGTTCTGCATTTAATGGATCTGAATCTTTTGGAAAGCTTGCGTCGATTTACAAAGTATTTTTGAGAGTCGGGGCGGGTTTAAACCCAACGGTTTTGCTCGCCTTGATTTTAATCTCTTCCCCGGTTTGTGGATTGCGTCCGGTTCTCGCTTTTCGGGAACGTACCGTGAAGGTTCCAAAACCCGGATAGGCGAAACGTTTCTCTTTCTTGATGGACTTCCCGATTACATCGAATGCTGCATCCAGGACGTCACCTGTCAATCGTTTGCTTAAAGCGGAATCCTTTACATTTTTTGCAACGGCGCCGATCAACTCGTCTTTTGTCAAGGGAATCCCTCCTTTCGAGGATGGTAGAGGTGGGTAGGGTCTAAGCGGGTTCAATTATAAAAAATGGCAAGTAAAAGTCAAACAAAAAGTGTGACGGCAACCCTCTTTTCGTCTAGTATTGGCGGGGGATAAAGGGGGTATGCCTGTTTTTGAACATTTCCATTTGTGTTAAGATAACGTGTACGTTTCCAAAGCGTTTGCAGGGAATGGATTTTTGTTAAATGGATCCGCTCCCTTGTGGAAAACTTTTTTCAGGTTTAAGAAGAAAATTTGCTTTTGATAGTTAACTCTTCGATTGCAAAAGTAATTTAAATTCAGGAGAAAAAAATTGTCCGTTTTGAATATTGCTCGACTCGGCCATCCGATATTACGGGAAAAAGCCAAGCCGGTTGACTTGAAAGCATTGACCGCATCCGAAGACAATGAACTGCAACAATTGATCGACGACATGGTCGATACCATGCGGGAAGAGGGCGGGGTTGGTATTGCTGCACCTCAGGTTGCCCGTTCGCTGCAAATAGTCATCGTGGAATACCAGCAGAATGAGCGCTACCCTTCACAGGATGATATTCCCCTGACCGTTTATGTGAATCCGGTGATCACCCGTTCTGCAAAAGAAACCGCCTCGTTCTGGGAAGGATGTCTCAGTTTGAAAGACCTGCGAGGACTCGTGACGCGGCCCCGGGAGGTAACGGTGGAAGCCTATTCGCGCGAAGGCAAAAAAATGGTGGTGGAAGCCAAGGGGTTTCTGGCGGTGGTCTTGCAGCATGAGATCGATCACTTGCAGGGCAAGGTGTTTCTTGACCGGATGACGGATCTCACGCAACTGGCCTGGGCGGAAGAATGGGAAACCTATTGGACCGAAAAGGAATCCGCTCAAAGTCCGGGGGCGATTTAAACTCATGAGTATGGATCGGAAACTTCTGGAGGAGGACATCCTCCGCCTGTACCGGGAACCTATTGTCGGGGCAAATTACAACAACACCTATGGTGAGGAGAATCTGGTCAACCTCGTCAACAAATACCGGAGTCTCAAGCCGGAGGAAATGGAGTTCATGCGGGAGCTGGTGGCGGGCTATTCGCAATCCCCCGATCTTGCTTCCAGCTATGTTTCCGTCGGCGTGCTGCATGCCCTGGGTTTCAGCGAACAGGTAGAGGAGGCTTACGCCTGGGCGCAATCGCAGGACAACGGTGGGCAGATCGCCAGCCATTTCGATATAGGAAAATCCCTGGCGGATCATTTCATCAGCGGGTGACCATTCTTCTTCCGGCTTAAACCGAAGTTGGAGGGATTTTCGAATCGCTGGGTTCCACAGGGCAGACGGAGTCCACGCTTTCCCCCTGCTTGAACTGGGAGTTCACGAACAGTAAATACCCTCCCCACAACACTCCCGGAATCACGAACAGGCCCGCCATCCACATACTGGTTTGGTGAGCCGTCAAACTCAAGTGGTCCACGGCGAACCCGGCCGACCAGTTGCTGAGTCCCATCACCAGCGTCAACAACGCCATTTCGGTGCTGAACACCCGTCCCAGAAACCGGCTGTCGGCTTCCAGATGGATCAGCGCGGAACTGAACACCCAGATGATGGAGCCGAAAAACGTGGCGAGGGCGATACTCAGCGAAGCGGACCACAAACTATGCGATTGGGCAAACAGAAAATAGGACAGGGCGCCCAGAAAGAACGCGAACAGGATGGAGAGCTGAAGTACCCGGGTGGAATCGCCGAAAAATTTCTTGACGAGGATGGGTCCCAGCGCCGCGCCCAATCCTCTTGCGGAATACATGGCGCCGATGGCCATCGAAATCCCGGAAGCGGTGGTGAACATTTTATTGGCGTAGAGCGGGATGAGGGTCATCACACCGCCGGCGACCGCCAGTCCGGATTTCATTAAAGCCAGGACGAAAATCATCGGTTGCGATATCAGGTAACTCATGCCGTCCTTCAGCGTTTTGAATCCTGAAACCTCCGAGCGTTCGGCTTTTTCTTTTGCCAGCGCTTCTTTAGGATATTGGATACGGGCAATGAACCAGGCCGAGAGGAGAAACGTAAACGCGTCTATGACAAACGCGGTTTTGATGCCGAACCAGCTCACCAGCGCCCCGCCCAACGCCGCGCCGACGGCCAGCATCACCGACCAGGTGGAACCGCTGAGGGCGTTTGCGGTGACCAGGTCCTCACGCGGGGTGAGGGAAGGGATAATGGCACTCCGGGCGGGTTCGAAAAAACCGGCCAACGCGATCTCCACCACCGCCAGGGTGTACAGCAGCCATAGATCGCCGGCGTCATCCACGAACAGAAACCCAAGCACCACCACGAAGCGAAGCACATCGCTGGTGATCATGATGGTTTTGCGATCCATCCGGTCGATCAAGACCCCGGCCAGCGGACTGACGAAGAAAATAGGCAGGAGCTTGGCCATCATGGCCGAGGCCATGGCCATGCCGGTGCCGCTGAGCTTGAGGACGAGCGTGTAGATGGCGATACTGTTCAGCCAGTCACCCAGTTCGGAGACCACCTGTCCGTACCAGAGATGGCGGAAAGGGCGATTGGTTTTCAGCAGGCGGACATAGCCGGTGGAGCGTTGGGAATTCATACCTCATCCTGTTGGCCGGGGACGTTTGGACAACGATCATGATAAAAGAAAATAAAAATAAGCCCCCCAGCCCGGAAGTCTACCGGAAGAGGAGGGGTTATGATAATATTTTAATACTCGACGTTTTTTTTGAAGGGGATTATGGAAGAAACACCGCACGAGTTGGAAGATAAAATTGACCAATGGGTGGGCCGGTTTTCGCTGTGGGGCTCCCTTCTATTGTCGACCCTGGCCACCGTCATCTATTGTGTGGCCAATCCTCCCGATTCCGAAGAGGTGCAGAGGATGCGCATTTTCTTCCGCGAAAACGGGATGGAGGTCACGACCTTCATCAAGCTGCCGCGGGAGGAAATGGAGGCCTTTGCGGCCCGGCAGACACACCCCTTCTATCGCACCTATGTGCGGGCTTCGGAAAATGAGAAGAAAGACATAAACACCCAAATTCATAATTCCGTTGATTACCGTCCGGCCCAGTACTGGTTCAACGCGGTATTTCTCTGGTTTATCTGCTTCACGACCATCTGGTTTCTGGGCCTCATGACCCAGGGTGTGATCAATCTGGTGCGCCAGAGACCCGATTTAAGATAACCTCATTCACTGCGAGTTTTCATGACCGTCGATCAAATTCGTCTTTCAATATTTCTGGGCGTGCTCGTGTTGATGCTGGTCCTGGAAAGCCTCATACCCCGGCACCCGACGGTGGACTCCAAACCCCGGCGCCTGGCGATTAATTTTTCCCTCACCGGCTTTAATGTCCTGCTGGTCCGGTTGGCTCTGGGCGGGGCGGCGGTGGGCATGGCCCATTTCGCCGGGGAGCGGGGCTGGGGTCTGCTCAATTACCTCGATTGGCCGGTGGCGTTGGAGATGGCGGTGGGGGTCGTTTTTCTGGACCTGATGATTTATCTCCAGCATGTGGTGCTCCACATGATTCCGTTTTTCTGGCGGTTCCATAAGGTGCATCATTCCGATCTGGATCTGGACGTTTCCTCCGGCTTCCGCTTTCATCCGCTGGAGATCCTGGGCTCGATGATCTACAAACTGGGGCTGGTGGTGGCTCTGGGGCCGTCAGTGATGACAGTGGTGGTGTTTGAGGCAATCCTCAATGGCATGGCACAGTTTTCCCATTCGAACATCAAACTGCCTCTGGGGCTGGACCGCACCCTCAGGTGGCTGTTCGTGACGCCGGATATGCACCGCATCCACCATTCCGTCGAGGTGAACGAGACCAACTCCAATTACGGGTTCAATTTGTCTATCTGGGACCGCCTGCTGGGGACCTATATCCACGACGGCAAGAAACCCCAGCCTGAGATCGTCATCGGTATCCCCGAATTTCGCACGCCGGAGCAGGTGTCCCTGCCCAAACTGGTACTCATGCCTTTTCGAAGCACGCGTTAACCGGGCAAGGCCCGGAACTGCCTTTCAATTGCGTACGGCACTCATCGATTACTGTTAACCGTCAGCCAGTTACCTCCCTCGCTAGAGGGCAGGATTTTTACCCAATTCCTGAAAAGATTGCTAAAATACGCAGATGTCAGCTAGGTTTTACTGGATCAGTTTCCTGATCGTCATGGGATTGACGATACTCATCAGTTGGGTCAAACAAACCCGGACGCGTAAGGAATTTTCCATAATACTTCTCAAGGTGACCCTGGGGTTTGTGGGTACTGTCCTCGCCCTGTGGGGTCTGTCCAATCTGCTGGTCGCCCTGGGGATCTCTAAATCCGGTTTTATTTTATAAGTCCCACCCACGTTGCGGATGGAGGTCTAAGTTTGGAATCGCTGGAATTTACGCCGTTCATGCTGGTGGTGCTGTTTCTGGCTTTTCTCGTCATCTCGTATTTTATGGGGATGATGATCCACGCTGCATGGATGTATGACGATCACCCTAAAATGAAACGCAACAGTCGGATCGCCTGGGTGTTGTGCATGGCGGCGGGGACGGGGATTACGGGCTGGCTGTTTGCCTACGGCTATTACGTCAACTTCTAAGCCCGGGCAAGGCCCGGAGCAAATTTAGCGGGAGCGTTATCTTAGAATCGGAGAGGTATTTTCGCCAGCTGGTGTTTTAAAATTACCTGCGGCGGTTCGCCGCTCCTGCCCGGCCAGCGTGACGCTGGACCCAATGTTTCAATTGCGCACGGTATTCGTCGGTTGCCGTTAACCGTTAGCCAGTTGCTTCCCTCGCTAGAGGGTTAGCCGGCGAGGATGTCGATGACCCGTTGACAATCGTTTTTATAGGTTAGGATGTCAGATTTTTCCTGGTCGTCCAGATCGTCCGCCATATTTTCCTCGAGCATTTCAATGGCGTCGTTGAGGCCGCCGGCCGCGATATCCAGCTCGTATTCAGCCAGGGCGTAAATGGAGGGGTTGGTTCTCAATTTGTCATAGACCCGGGTGTAGCGGGTTTTATATTCCATGACCTCTTTCATTTTCGCTTCTGAAAGAGCATTTTTGAGTTCCATATTGATATCCGAAATAGCGTCGTTCAGAGCCATTTTAATGGTTTCGATGTCTTTCGTGTTGATCGACGCAAGCGATTTCATGGTTATTCCTTCCAGATAATACAAGGCTATAAAGGCATCGCTCCGGCGAATTCTTGAAAAAGCCGGGTTAATGATTCAAAAGTCAGTTTAATATTATATAACAGAATAAAATAAAAAAAACCCACGTTCCCGAAGAAACGTGGGTTTATTTTTGAGGAATTAAGAACCGATTTCCACTTTGACGGTTTTCGGTTTGGCCTCTTCCTTCCTGGGCAAAACTACCGTCAGGACGCCGTTTTCCAGTTTGGCGGAAATATTGTCCTGATCGACACCTTCGCCGACGGTGAAGGACCGTTCAAAGCTTCTGCGGCTGAATTCCCGCATCCGGTAATGTTCCTCTTCCTTCTCCTGCGATTCCTCAACGTGGCCTTTCAGGGTCATTCGACCCTCTTTGACCTCCAGGTCGATATCTTTTTCCGTCAGTCCTGGAACCTCAGCGGTCAGGGTATAGTTGTCCTTATTCTCAACGATGTTGACTTTCAGGTCTTGGCCATAACTACGCCGGTCATCCGCCGGAGACCATGGCCAGAACTCGTTGAAAAAACGATCGGAATCAAAAATCCGATCCATATAGGTTTTGGGTGCATATTTAACAATGTTCATGATGATCCTCCTGGAACAGGTTTCAGGGTTACAGATATTCCAGTTCGGTACCGAACCATCTTTTCTGATCTATAAATAGAATCGCCGGCAGGGCGTGTCAAGGTGGGGGGTAAAAAATGCGCTGTCGCGCCTTGAGGGCTGGCGGCGTCCGGGATGCTGCAGTTTGTGCAGGGTCTTCGAATCCTGCCCTATTTGTTCAGCGCTTGTCGTTTTCCGACGAAGGCCACGTACATGGCGGTTTCGTCCACGCCATCGAGACGCAGGAGTTTGTTGGCCTCGTCGTCAAAAAAGCCGCAGGTGGTCATGATAGCCAGCTGTAAAGCGGTGCAGGAGAGGTAAATATTCTGACCGAGATGCCCAATGTCGAGTAAGACATACCGGTATCCGCGTTCGCCATACTTGAGCTTCGTCCGTTCCAGGACTCCTGAGATCAGGATGATGAATGAGGCTTGGTGAACATATTCCTGCCCACAACAAACCTCGTGCATTTTCTCGGTGGGATCGCCCGGAATCAATAATTCCAATTCATGATTCGGTACGTTGTAATGATAGATTCCGGGCGCGACTCCGGTAACCCTGCGGACCGCAATATAGATTTCCGCCGGGTAGAGGCCACCCCCTGAGGGAGCGGATCTTAAATCCTGACGGAATCCCTTGTTGGTAGAAATTTCCCCGGTAATGCCATAACTCTGGTGCAGGATTTTGGACAATTCATCCAGGTCCAATTCAAGATCTGCAAAATCCCGCTGGCTTCTCCGGGATGAAACCACCTCATCAAACGTACGGCCGTTTTGAGTGATGTTCTCAATCGGAGGAAGCTTGACCCGTGGCAAAGAAGGGTATTGCTTGTAGGCCCTTGACATGGCCTGCAGATCGGCAGTGGAATAATCACTCGAAGGAATCATCTTTAGATCTTTAGCGGTCAGGGGATGTATTTTGGTGTTTTCGTGATACAGCTCGGACAGGGAAGGGGGAGGGGTGTCCAGTTGGGATTCCAGCGCGGGAATCGAGTTTGCTCTTATTTTTGACATGGCCGAATCTCTTTACAATTAAGGAAACATATGTGGATAAGGGTTTATATCTTCTTCCGAAACAGGGTGACTCCTCAGACCCATGTCGCATGGAACTTCATAGAGCCGGGTGCCTCCCAAATGCCTGCGGGTATGATTGATATCCAGAGGCTGCATTCCGGGAACCACCGCACGGATCACTTTGAACCCCGCTTCATCCACATCGACGGTGGTCAAATCCTTGAGGATTACATTTAAATCCTTTTCATTCAGTTTGTCCACCAGGGTTTGAATATTATTAACCATATTTTCAGTATAGGCATTTTTTATATCTTGAATGGCAAGCAGGTCATTGGAATTATTGAGGAACTCCAGAGACTTGCCGAGAGCCGGATCCAGGGCATGAGCCATTGCATGAAGTATCACGGTATTTATATGTTGGTAATCTTCCGAGGGTTTGTAGTCTTTCTGAGCCCGGGCATATCTTCCCATTCCCACCCAAGTCATACACGCTTCTTCCAGAGCCAGCATGAGGGCTTTGTCGGGATTGAGGTCTGCCGAGATCCCCATAACCGTATGGGGGAGATGGCCTGCAGTATTTTTGAGTACCACCATGATCACAGGGACCTCGATATCCGAGGGGAGGAGATAAGCCTGGCACTCAACCGGCAAGATTTCCAACTCATTTAACATGGACTGATTGATTGGATCATGAGTGGTGCCGAGGTCAATCCTTGGGCAGGGCAGTTGATTTTGCCACATGATCATAAAGGCGTCGCGCTCAATGACTTCCAGAATGGCCTTATAAATAGCCGGTGCGAGACTGGAACCGCAAGCCAGACCGGTGGAAATGGGGTTATGAACAAGAGGCTCGTGCGAGAGATCAGAATAATAAGGGATGTAAACAAAAGAGGCCGGAATCAAAACCGGCCGGTCATGACTGATCGAATAGGCCGAAACCCAGCGCAATGGGGTGGAGTCCGTCGGTCGGGAGAAATGGAAACCGGTCTCGGCATATTGTTTTTCGCTGAACAGCGCAAACTCCGCCGGATGAACGGCTTCGCAGTCCAAATCGTTGTGAGCAGCCAAAACAAAATCTTCATATTTGAAATGGGAGGGGCAGTAGCGTTCAATACTTTCCCCCACCGCCTTCATGATGGCTCGTTTGGGATCGATGGAGGCGGCATCCCCGTAATTCAGGGTTTCCATACCATTCAGGGCAAAAGAATTCGCGGGAGTGCTTCGGGCAAAATAGAACGACGGATCGCCGGAGGCCAAATTTTCAAATTCTACCGTTGAAATGATGCCGGTACGTTTACTGATTAATTTTCTGGCGGATTGCAGGGCGTCGGTCAGGGTTTTAGGGGGGGCGTTTTGCAGGTTTTTGAGAGACAGGTGAGCATGGTTCGAGGCAATCATTGGTTTAATGAGATCAAATCCCACGGCTCGCGCTTCGGTTCTTTCAAATTACAGGCAGGACATCGCGGAAGTCGTAGAACGTCATGTCCTTCCACCATAGGGGTCGTCGCTTCAAATTCATAGAGCCGTCCAATGGTTCTAGGCGGCGCAAAGCCGGAGATAATCCGCGCCACTTCCAGAGTGACCTGTTCCGCCAGGGTTGACCATAGGGGATTTAAAAACCCTTCATTTTTGGATGGGCCGGTTTGTTTTTGGTAGGCCAGATAATCTTGCAGTTCTGATGCGTTGGATGCCAGGCGTTTGTCGTAGCACATATAACAGGCCGACTGATGGGGTATGATCGTGGGTCCCATCAAGCCCTTGGTTCCGGAAATAGTCACATGCATCCAACGGGTCTGGGTTTCGAGACAGACTGCGTTCAGGGTCTGAAAGAAACGGTGATCTGTCGTGTCCTGGCAGGCGATGAGGAAATCCACGCCTTCCAGTTGCCTGATGATCTCCTTATGAAGTTGAGACGAATCATAATCGGTCTTTTTGCTGAGGCCTTCAATTTCCACCAGGGAACCAAAACCCATGCTCTGGAGACCCTGTTGAATCCGGTCTTTGATTGAATCGGAACCGAGTAATGCCACCTGCGCCTGATGCAACTGTGCCAGTGTGCCCACCGGATCCAGCACAAAATGAGAAAAGAACTGGAGCAGGTTTTCATGTTCCTTAAGATTTTCCGGGGTCAGGGGCGGCGGAGGGGAAATAACTCCCTCCTGCAAAATACCGTTGGCGCGCAGCATCTTGAGCAAAAAAGTAATCGTGGTAGGCAGATATTTGGGGTCGCTGGATGCGACGATTTCCTCGACGGTGCGCTGGCCGTCCAGCAAGGGGTGGACGGATTGGAAGGTTTCGATGAACAAAGGATGCTGTAAGGTTAAAGAGAACTCCGCGCCACGCAATTGCATGCGGTTGTCGCCCAGGTCAACCAATGTGACCCAGGGAGCCAATCGCGGTTTTCTGGGTAATGAAACGGTGACGTAATCTACCACTCCAGAGGTATCTTCAGCCATGATTCCTGAATCCTTAACTTCTCAAAAATAAAAAAAAGGCATTACTCGAAATCGAGTAATGCCTTGTTCCAAACAAAACGTTTCGATCAGTTGTCAGCTTGAGTGCAGGTACAACAATACTGAGTGGGCCGCGGCGTAACCGACTTCATAAGAGTATCGCATGATGTCATGGCCATCATATCTTCCTGACTCAAGTTGAACTGGCTTTGGATTATGTTGAGATTTACATCTTCTTTAGTAGAAAGCTCCTCAATGGCTTCTTGAATGTTTTGATGAACCATAATTCCCCCTATATTTAAAAAGTTAAAATCCTTGATAAAAAGAACCTTACTTGAATCACCACAATTACGGTAGATCGAATTTGCCCCTTTGTATCAAAATTACAGAACCTTGTCTACAAAAAAGTGTAATTGTAACTCTTTTTTTTGGGTATAGGCCAACTCATTTATTTATAATGAGATACGGGTTTGGGTGTAAATATGATATCGGTTTGGAGAAAAATTATTGTTTTTACCCTTTTAAAAAGTGAGTTTCATCCTTATAATAGATTTATTCTGAAAGAAAATGTAAAAGAATTTAAACAACCTCAATATTCCCAGTGCCTTGGTAAATGGAAGAAAATCTTCTTATAAGGTCTAGCTCGTATGGCAGGAATTAAAGACTTCAACAAGCTTACAGGTATTTTACGAGGGGTTCAACGGTTGATTTTGCAGGGTGGCCTTTGTTGGTTCCACGCACAAAAAAACCAAGAACCAATATCCCCTCTTCCTGAAGACTCCACACAAAACGCTTCAACAAAAGTCCTGTCTTTTAGGCCATTCGATTTTCAAATCAGTTGCCTTACCATTTTCATCATTCTGTTGGTATTGATTCCCCCCAATCCGGCTTTTTCAGCCAATGAGAAATCTCTGGCAGAAGAAGATGAATTTTTGGAAATGGATATTCACCAACTGATGCAGACGGAGGTCACGGTCACCTCCGTCAGTAAAAGGCCGGAACTGGTTCACAAGGCGGCGTCCGCCATTTATGTATTGACTCAGGAGGATATTCGAAGGTCGGGGGCCGTGAATATTATGGAAGCCCTGCGCATGGTGCCCGGGGTATTGGTATCAAAGATCAATCAGAATCGGTACGCTATTTCCATTCGAGGATTCAACCAGCGGCTGGGTTCGGACAAGCTCCTGGTTCTGATGGACGGAAGGTCTATATACAGCCCCGTGGCTTCAGGCGTGTTTTGGATTGGCCAGGACACGGTTCTGGAAGATATCGACCGCATTGAAGTGATCCGCGGTCCCGGAGCCGCGCTCTGGGGTTCCAATGCCGTGGCCGGAGTGATCAATATTATCACCAAAAACGCCGGAGAAACTCAGGGGGGGTTGGCTGCAGGAGGGGTGGGTACGGAAGAACAGGGATTTGGCACGTTGCGTTATGGGGGGAAATTGGATAATGGTCTCAAATACCGGGTCTATGGCAAATACCGGGACCGGGATGACGGTATCGCCGCGAACGGCAATGATGCCTTTGATGACAAGCAAATCGGTCAGGGAGGATTCCGGACGGACTGGCAGATCAACAAGCGGGACCAACTCACCCTGCAGGGCGATTATTACCGGTTGAATTCCGATCTGGACTTCACCAGCCGGTTTATTTCTTTAGCGGCCGGGTCGAGCCCTTTTCAGGGAACCAATGTTCAGGAAGGGGCCAATGTCTTGAGCCGGTGGACTCACACCTTCGAGGACGCATCCTCCTATCAATTACAGGTTTATTATGATCGCTTGAAACGGAAATCAGGCGTGCCGTTTGATAATGTAGTGGATCAATTGGATATCGATTTCCAACACAATTTTAATATTGCCGATATTCATAATTTTTCCTGGGGGTTGAATTACCGTTATGCATTTTTCGATTTGGAAACCACCAATATTGTTCAAAACGCCAAGGACACGACTCATCTGGCGAGCCTGTTTCTGCATGATGAAATCCAATTGATTCCCGAAAAGTTAAGCCTGATTTTAGGAACCAAGATTGAGTATAACGTTTTTACGGGATTTGAATTCCAACCCAGTGTCCGAACGGCCTGGAACCCGCATCCGAATCACACGATATGGGCGGCATTCTCCCGGGCGGTTCGCTTACCGAATATTGATGAAGAAAATGCAACGATTAACCTGGTCGTCGTTCCTGCGCCGGGTATCTTTGGCACTGGGAATCCAACATTTATTCAACAAATCCCCAATAGCGGGACGAAAGCGGAAGAATTGCTGGCGTATGAGTTGGGCTACAGAGCTAAAATCAATAGTAAATTAAATTTCGATGTCACCGCCTATTATTTTGATTACGATAACCTTATTGAGAGTAATAACGGAACCCCGTTATTTTTCCAGCCCGGACCGCCCGTTCACGACTTACTTCCCGTTTTTCAAGATAATTCAGTGAAAGGGGAAGTCTACGGTGTGGAATTGAGTGGAGAATGGCAGGTGCTTCGGAACTGGCGGATTTCCGGGAGTTACACTTTCGCCGAAATTCAATTGCATCCCTTCCCGGGTGCTAATGTTGGTAATGCTGGTTTCGCAGAGGGGTTTGAAGCCGAGGGTGAACCGAACCACATTTTCAATATCCGTTCTTATCTAAACCTGCCTTACAATCTGGAACTGGATACCTTTTTTTATTTCGTGGATGACAATATTTCCCGAGCCATTCCAGAATACGGCCGTCTGGATGTGCGCCTGGGATGGCAACCCATGAAAAATGTCGACCTGTCTTTTGTCGCCCAGAATTTGCTGGATGAGTCTCACCCGGAGCTCAGTGAATTGTTGGAAGTGGCATCGGAAACCCAACGCAGTTATTACGTTAAGGCAACCCTTAAGTTCTAAAGAGAGCTTATCTTTCTACGGTTCACAGGAATACGGCCTACCCCATTAAAGTGTTGATCAAATAAAGCAGGAGTGTTTGGCACAGAAAATTACCAAGGAACAAACATATTGCAAAGATCTGCTGAAATTAATGGTAATCTCATGTCAAAACTCCTCCCACTCAAATTATTCAAAACCCTCCCTGGCTGTTTTGTTGTATTCACTCTGTTTTTAACCTTATCCATCCATCTTTTATCTCCGCTAGCCCTTGCCCAGGATTCGAGTCGGCGGGCCTATGCGATCAAGGCCGGTTTTATTTACAATTTCACCCGGTTTGTCAAATGGCCGTCCCAGACATTTTCAGCCAAGTATAATATTTGCGTTATAGGCGACAACCCCTTTGGCTCTATTCTGCAACGTCTTGAGGAAAAACACCGCTCCAAAGAACGTCCCCTTGAAATCAAACTCGATGTATCCCCAAGTGATTTTCAGGGATGCCAAATTCTTTTCGTGAGTTTTTCTGAAAGGTTCAATGTCGAGCAAATTGCCGAGCAGGCAAAAGTCTATCCAATCCTAACCGTTGGGGATACGGAAGGCTTTGCCGAGCGGGGGATCGACATCAATCTTCTGGTTGTTGAAAACAGAGTCAAACTTGAGATCAATAAACAATGTTTGGAGGCTAAGGATTTCAATGTCAGCTCCGAACTTTTGGATCTGGCAGCCCTTGTTCGCGGAGGGAACTGCCGATGAAATTTTTTAGCGCCTATTCCATTAAAAGAAAGTTGGTCTTGTTGCTGGTTGCCCTGGTGACGATAACGTTGCTTTTACAGGGGAGTATTCTGGTTTATAGTGATATCAAGAACCTGAAAACGGATATTGTGGAGAGTCTTACAGTGCTTGCGCTGGCCATTGGTTCCATGAGTCGAGCCGCTATTCTTTTTGAAGACGCAAGGACAGGAAAGAGGATACTTTCTTCTTTGGAGGATGAAAGGCAGATTGACTTTGCTGTCATTTATAAGACCGATGGCCAGATTTTCGCTACTTATTCCAGGAATAAAACCGAAAAACTCAAACCGCCGCCGTTCGATCATGAAGGACAGATGATTACGAAACGAGGGATCGAAATTATAAAAAATATTGTTTTGGAAGATGAAGTCCTGGGAAAAATTTATATCAAAGCGAATTTGAATCAAATGGAATCCAAGATTGAAAACCAATTGGTATTGGTTATTGGAATTTTCTCCGTCATTTTGTTGATTTCAATACCCATCTCCGTTCTACTGCAAAGGTTTATCTCGGAACCCATTCTGTCATTGGCTCAAACGGCTCAAAAAGTATCGAAGCTCACGGATTATTCGTTAAGGGCGACTTATGACGGGAAAGATGAGTTGGGGGTTCTATACTCGGGATTTAACGAAATGTTGACTCAAATTCAAAATAGAGACCAAACTCTGGAGCAGTACCGTTCTAACCTTGAAGAGTTGGTCAATGAGCGAACCCGGGAGCTGGAGGCGGCTCAAAAAGAACTTGTGAGTAAGGAAAAACTGGCGGTTATGGGTACCCTGTCTGCAATGGTGAGTCATGAAATTCGGAATCCTTTGGGAACAATTCGTAATACGGTTTTCAATATCAAGCAATTGATCAGCAAAAGCAACTACGCCCTGGAGCCTGAGCTTGACAGAATTGAAAGAAACGTGGTCCGCTGCGATCATATTATTGAAGAACTTTTGGATTTTACAAGACTGCAGGAAAAAAACCTCGAGCCTGCCAAGATCGACTCGTGGCTCAATGAGCTGGTTGATGAGCAGCCCACGCCTGACGAGGTCATTATCACGACAAGTTTAAAATCAGAGGCTGTTGTTAATATCGACAGCGAAAGTTTTCGGCGGGCTGTTATCAATGTTATCCAGAATGGAGTTCAATCCATGACGAAAGTTAAGCCCGGTAAGCAATCCGATCAGTCCGAAAAAAAAGATATGAGGCTTACGGTTGAAAGTCGTATCAATCAAGGCAGAGTGGAAGTGGTTGTTACCGATAGCGGTGAAGGGATACCACAGGCGGATTTAGAGAAAATTTATGAGCCTCTGTACAGCACTAAAAGTTTCGGGGTTGGGCTGGGTCTACCCATAGTAAAGGGAATCATGGAACAACATCTAGGTGGCATTAACATCGATAGTCAGGTCGGCGTAGGGACAAAAGTTACTTTATGGCTGCCTATTAACGAAGGAAATTAATGACATGTCGGAAAATAAGAAGATTTCAGATACTGACCAGTCGGAATATAAAATTCTGATTATCGACGATGATCTGGATTTTGCGGCTAGTTTAAAGCTGATTCTTGAAAATGAAAATTACACACCGTTGTTGGCGCACAGCGAAGAACAAGCCTTGGAATCCATTGAGAAGAATGCTGTGGATTTGGCACTGATTGATATCCGGTTGGGGCAGGACAATGGGATTGATTTGCTTCCTAAGCTAAAAGATATTCAGCCCAGTATACTTTGTATCATGGTTACCGGATTTGGAACCATAGATACAGCCATTCAAGCCCTTAGAAATGGGGCTTATGATTATCTTAGGAAGCCGGTCAATCCGGAGGAGTTATTGGCAACGCTGCGCAGAGGTTTTGAAAAAATTCGTTTGATTAAAGAAAGGCAGGCAAGAACAAACAGGAATGAGGATGACAATGAATAACCGCTTCAATCAAGGTAGAGTGAAAGTGATTATTGCTGATTGTAAAAGGAATCCTGGAGCAATCGTTAGACCGGGGTTGCTTCGTTTGCCAAGTAGACGTAGGAACAAAAGTTAATTTGTGGTTGCCCGCTAAAAAAGGAATATAAGGATATGCCGGAAAAACAAAATACTGCAGATGAAACCCAGCGGAATTATAAAATTCTGATAATAGACGATGATCAGGACTTCGCTGCGAGTTTGAAGCTGATTCTCGAGAATGAGGATTACCAAACGGTGTTGGCGCACAGTGAAGAAGAAGCATTGGAATCGATAACAAAGAATACTGTGGATTTGGCGTTGATTGATATCCGGTTGGGCCAGGATAATGGAATTGAGTTGCTTCCCAAGTTGAAAAAGATACAACCCAATATCCTATGTGTCATGATCACTGGGTTTGGATCTGTAGAAACCGCGGTCGAGGCTCTGAATAGTGGGGCCTATGACTACCTCAGGAAGCCGGTCAATCCGGGGGAACTGTTGGCGACGCTACGCAGAGGATTTGAAAAAATTGGCCTGCTTAAAGAAAAACAGGTCATGGAAGGAACTTTAAGTGAAATCGAACAGCAGATAAAAGCTTCCTTTAATCAAGCGGCAATTGGCATTGCTCACTTGTCTTTAAAAGGAATGTGGCTCACATGTAATAATAAATTCTGCCAGATAATCGGTTATGAGCAAGACGAATTACTGAAGATATCCATGATTGATATCACCCCTCCGGAGGAGTCCCAGAATACCCGCAATATGATTGATGAACTTTTGACGGGAAATGTCCAGTATTTTTCCAGGGAAACTCAATTCCTGAGAAAAGACGGTCTTCCGGTGTGGGTGAATGTTACGATTTCGCCTGTTTCTTCGCCTTCCGGCGATCCCCTGTATTTCATTTTATTTATAGAGGACATAACCAAAAGAAGAGAAATTGAAGAAATGCTGCAAAATCTGGTCAAAGATTTGGCTGAAGCCAATCAAAATTTAGAAGATTTTACCCGTACGGCATCGCACGATCTCCAGGAGCCATTGCGGAAAATTATTTCATTTGCTGATCGATTGCGTAACTCCATTGGAGAAAAGTTGGATGAAAGAGAAAAAGAATACTTCCATCGATTGGAAAACTCTTCCGTTAGGATGCAAAAGCTTATTGAGGACCTCCTTCGATATTCGAGAATTTCTTCGTTAGCTCCGGAAATGGGACCTGTTGATCTGAAAGACGTTGTCCAGGAAGTGCTGCTTGATCTCGAAGTGAGTATTGAGCGGACAAAGGGAATCATAGATATTAAGCACCTTCCAAAAATTGAAGCGGACAAAACCCAGATGCGCCAGCTGTTTCAAAATCTAATCAGCAACGCCTTGAAATTCCACAATAAAACCGAGGCGCCCAAGATTGAGATCGATAGTATGTACAACGATAACGGATATTGGAAAATAATGATCCGTGATAACGGCATTGGAATGAAAGAGGAACATATTAAACGCATTTTTAAACCATTTGAGCGGCTACACGGTTCCTCCGAATTTCCCGGGACCGGGATGGGGCTGGCAATATGTTTGAAAGTCGTGACGCGCCACCATGGAAAGATTGTAGTGAAGAGTTCCTTGGGAAAGGGTACTTTGTATATTGTAGAATTACCTGAAAAGCAAAACTGATAGATCAGGCTATCACTCCCCTCCAAAATTCCCTCCCCCTGTAAAGAAAGTAGCCTGCGAACCGCCGCGGTTAATTTTTAAATTCTGATTTGCGAAGATAACTTGCGGAGGAGGCCATTCCGTCCCAGTAAAAATTGAACTGGGCCTGGCCCGGCTGGCCCACCAGGATTCGTGCCCGGGTCCCCCGGTTGTGGCCCTTTAAAAATTGCCGGAATTTGCAATCCGATTCAATTTCTCCATATAAATCATGCGTATTTCAAGTTTCTTTTTGGGATAAATGCAGCCTGATAGAAATACGTTTACGGACAAAACACCGATAATGCCGGATATTATTTGTTGAACTGTAAAGACTGCGATAAGCTTCTAAGTCGGAGGCAATCATATCTAAATAAGAGGAAGGAACAATGAAGAAAAAAATAATTTTCACTTTACTGGTTTTACTGATAAGCGCTGGTCCTGTCCACTCCGGATTTTTGGATGAAATCCTGGAGAAAGTCGATCCGGTTTTAAAAGGGGGAGACAGTGGAGTGGCCGGTGGGGAAGCCTTGAGTGTGGATGAAACCGTCTCCGGCCTGAAAGAGGCTCTGTCCGTTGGTACGGGGAACGCAGTATCTTTTCTTTCCGAAACTGACGGTTATTTTGGAAATGAGCTGACCCGAATCCTCATGCCGGAGAAAATCCAAAATGTTGCCGACATGTTAAAGAATGTCGGGATGGGGGAGCAGGTGGACCATTTTGTTTTGACGATGAACCGGGCGGCGGAGAACGCAGCGCCTCAAGCCAAGGGATTCTTCATGGATGCCATTAAAGAAATGTCTTTTGAGGATGCGAAAGGCATTTTAAATGGTGGGGATAATTCTGCAACGCAATACCTGGATTCCAAGACTCGCACTAAAATTACCGAAGCTTTCAAGCCGGTCATTTCCTCCAGTCTGGATGAAGTGGGTGCCACCAAGGCTTACAAGGATATGATGTCGTCCTTCACTTCTTTACCTTTTATGTCCGCACAATCTTTGGATCTGGACAATTATGTGACTGACAAGGCTCTCGGGGGATTGTTCCTCAAAGTGGGAGAAGAGGAAGCGAAAATAAGGACGAACCCCGCCGCCCGGGTCACCGACACTTTAAAACAGGTATTTGGCAGATAGTGGGTTCAACCTCTTTATTAATTCCTGCTCCAAATAGGTCTTTGAAGATTATTCTCAGGCGACGGGTTATCGTATCGTTGATCACAGGGTTGCTTCTTTCTACCGACGCAGGATAGGAAATCGACAAGGCTTGAGCTCTGGAAAATATGGTGGGCCCACCAGGATTCGAACCTGGGACCGCCCGGTTATGAGCCGGGAGCTCTAACCAGCTGAGCTATGGGCCCGCGGGGCTAGCTTTCGATGAAACTGCGCAGTTTCTTGGAGCGACTGGGATGACGCAGTTTGCGCAGAGCCTTCGCCTCGATCTGCCGTATGCGTTCCCGGGTGACGGCGAAATCCTGGCCCACTTCTTCCAGCGTGTGTTCGGAATCGAGCCCGATCCCGAACCGTTTTCGTAGAACTTTTTCCTCCCGGCTGGCCAGCGTTCCCAGAACCTTCATGGTCTGTTCCTTGAGGTTCTTTTTGACCACCGAATCGATCGGCGACAGCACTTTTTTGTCCTCGATGAAATCGCCGAGGTGACTGTTCTCTTCTTCTCCGATGGGTGTTTCCAGAGAAATCGGTTCCTTGGCGATTTTCAGAACCTTGCGGACCTTGTCGACCGGCAGGCTCATCTTGGTGGCGATTTCCTCCGGAGCCGGTTCCCGTCCCAATTCCTGCACCAGATGCCGCGAAACCCGGATCAATTTGTTGATCGTTTCGATCATGTGAACCGGGATACGGATGGTGCGGGCCTGATCCGCAATAGCGCGGGTGATGGCCTGGCGGATCCACCAGGTAGCGTAAGTACTGAACTTGTAACCGCGCTGGTATTCGAATTTGTCCACCGCCTTCATCAACCCGATATTGCCTTCCTGAATGAGATCCAGAAACTGCAGGCCGCGGTTGGTGTACTTCTTGGCGATGCTGACCACCAGTCGCAGATTGGCTTCGGCCAGTTCGCGTTTGGCGGTTTTGTCCTTCACGCGGCCTCGCGCAATGGTGCGCACCGTCGACAACAGTGAATCCTTGGTGGTGTAAGTTTCCTTTTCGATTTTACGGACTTTGCGGCGGCATGCTTGTGCCATTTTGGTATAGCCGTCGAATTGCTTTTTCGTCACCACCTTGCCACTGGGTAATTTGACACTCTTCTGCTTGGTCCAGTTTTTGGCCAGTTTTTTGATGTCCGCCAACGACATTTTCAGTTCTTTTTCCAGCAGGCGCTCTTCTTTTCCAGCCTCACGGATCGAGGCGGCGATCTCATAAATATTTTCAATGATACCGTCCATGACATCGGTGTGGATGTTTAGATCGCGAACCATTTTTTCAAGAAGGTTTCGTTGCGCTTCCAACTCCTTGGTGACCTTGGCTTGCATTTTTTCAGAAAGCTTGGTCTCGCTCCGCTGATGCAGTTTGTCCACTTTTTTAAATTGCGTCGTCAGGGCCCGAATGGCTTTCATCACCCGCTTGGTTTCCTCTTTTTCGGAAACTTCCTTTTTATCTTCGGAATCCACCTGTACGATAAAATCGAATACGGTGAGTTCGGCCTTTTTCACCAAGTCCGCCAGGTAGGCAAATTCCTGGAGGGTGACGGAGCAGTTGGCCACGGCGGCAAGCACTTCGTTTTGTCCGGATTCGATGCGTTTCGCGATTTCCACTTCCCCTTCCCGGGTCAGAAGCGAAATGGTCCCCATTTCCCGCAGATACATTCGCACGGGGTCATCAATGGTGACGTTGTCCGGTTTGGCCGCGGGCGCGGCTTCTTCGGGCGCCGGTTCTTCCTCTTTTTCGGTTTCCAACTCGATCGGTTTATCGTTTTTGGCGGCGGTGTCCACGATATCGATTTCGTTTTCCCCGAAAATGTGCATCAGATCGTCGATTTGTTCCGGAGCGACCAGATTGGCGGGAAGGACGTCGTTGACTTCCTCGTAGGTCAGATAGCCCTTTTCTTTACCTAAGGAAATCAATTGGTTGACTTCAGTTACATCAGCGATTTTTTCGACATTAGACATCAGTGAATATTCTCCTGCTGGATAGATATATTGATAGATTTCATGTATTTAGATGCGAAAACTTTACTGCGGATGCAGGGAGACTTGAATTTCGCGCATTTGCTGGTGCAGTTCCCGTGACCGGTCGGTTTGACCGGCCCGCTCCGCTTCGTTCCGTTGTTTCTTTAAATCATTGATTTTATTATCAATAGCCCGTTTCCGAATTTCATGGATACAGTCGGCGGCGGCTTTTTTCACGTTATCAAATAATATGGGCTCCATGCCCACCTGCGTCAAAACTGATTTCACCTCAGGCTGGTCCGTGCGGTCGATCAACCGGTCCACCCGGAGCGGTTGATCGCGTTCGATCAGCCCATAGAGCAGGTTTGCGGTTCCCTGATAGACAGGATTTTCATATTCGGTCAACGCTACGTTGGCGGCAATGTCCCGCGCCGCCTCGGTATCCGCCAGCATCAGTTGGATCAGATACCATTCCGGATCGTGGTTGCCCTTTTTGGAAGAGACCGGTGCATCCACCCGGTTCTTGTTTTGCGCCAGCGACTTTCTCATTTCCTCCAGAAACGCCCGGTCTTCGACTCCCACTTTTTCCGCAACATAACGGATGTGCTCGCTCCGCTCCACGCTGTTGTTGATTTTGGCCAGCACCGGCAGCACCCGGTTGATGGCGCCGACTTTATCCTCCGTCGTCCGGGTCTCCGCCGAACGCAGGATGCGGTCCAGCACATAATGGACAAATGGCTGGGCGTCCTGAATCAGTTTGAGAAAGGCATCTTTTCCCTGCTCCCGGATCAGGGAATCCGGATCGTGCCCTTCGGGGAGGACGGCGACGAATACCGACAGTCCGTGCTCCTGCAACACTTCGAATCCGCGTTCCGCGGCGGCGTGTCCTGCCGGGTCGGCATCGAATACCAGAACCACCCTGGCGGTGAACGGTTTCAACAGCAATGCCTGCTGGGCGGTCAGGGCCGTGCCGCAGGTGGCGACAACATTTTGCACGCCGTTGACCCAGGCGCGCATCTGGTCGAAATATCCCTCGACAATCAATACCTGGTTTTCCCGGCGGATAGCCTCTTTGGCTTTATTGAAACCGAACAGTTGACGGCCTTTTTTATAGACCAGGGTTTCCGGGGAGTTCAGGTATTTGGGCTCGCCATCGCCCACCACGCGTCCCCCGAACGCGATGATGTTGCCATGGGAATCCTGAATCGGGAAAATGAGGCGTTCGCGGAACCGGTCGTAATAAGCATCCTTCTTGTCCCGGGTATCGGCGGCATCCTTTTTTGAAACCAATCCGTATTTTGCCAGAGTGTCGCGGGAGCATTTGACTTGGCCTTCGAGATGGGCGAGTAGGTTCCGCCAACCGGCAGGAGCCCAACCCATTTGATAATCCTCGATCGCCTGATCGTCAAAACCTCTTGAACTTAAATATTCGCGGGCGGATTTTCCCGCTTGTGGATGTTTGAGCAGGGAAGCGAAGTATTGCGTGGCCAAGGTGTTGCAATTCAACAAAGTTTCCCGTTCGTTGCGGGAGGCACCTCCCTGAGAATTGAAAGAGGATTCCGGAATCGATACCTGGAAGCGGAGCGCCAGCCGCTTCACCGCGTCGACAAACGGCAGGTCTTCTTTTTCCATGAGAAACTTGAATACATTGCCCCCGGCGCCGCAACCGAAGCAATGGTAGATCTGTTTTTCAGGACTGACACTGAAGGAGGGGGTTTTCTCGGAGTGAAAGGGACACAAACCTTTGTAGTTTTTGCCCGCTTTCTTGAGAGGGACAAATTCGGAAACGACTTCGAAAATATCTGCGCGCGACCGAATCTCCTCAATGATGCTGTCAGGAATCGTTTTTTTCAATTTGTTTATGTAAGCCGAAAATTTCGTTGACGGTTTAGAGGGCCAACAATTGCGTGACGATTTTACGGATCTGGTCGCCCTCCGCTTTCCCTTTAAATTCGGGGACTACCACTTTCATCACTTTGCCCATGTCTTTGGGGCCTTGAGCCCCCGTTTCTGCGATGACGGCCTGAATGCGCTGTTTCAGTTCCTCTTCCCCCACCTGTTCGGGAAGATAAACCTGGATAATGGCCATTTCCTTTTCTTCTTTTTCTTTCAGGTCGGTCCGGCCGCCTTTTTCAAACATACTGGCGGCCTCTTTTCGTTTTTTAATCTGGGTGGTCAGGAGAGCAGTGATCGCTTCGTCTCCCAGTTCTTCGCGGAGGTCAATTTCTCTGTTTTTGATTTCTGAAACAATTAACCGAAGGGTGTCGACCTTTAAGGAGTCCTTGGACTTCATGGCTCCTTTCAAGTCCGACAGGAGCGTTTGTTTTAATTCCATAGGCTTGCTTTTACCAACCAAAACGCAAATATAGGAACCTGGTCCGGTTTTGTCAATAGTTTGGGGCAATTAAGTTGGAAATAATCATTTTAAGGACAGTTTCTGCAGGATTTTACCCAAATTGTTGAATTTAAAAGAATTTTTTGGGTCGTGGTGACGATTGGGGCATTTTGGGTTCTTTATTTATAGAGAAACGTATATAATGTCACGATTTTTTGTACTTTGAGCTCTGAATCTATTATAAAACATATAGATTATAATTGAAAGTTTATGTTAATTTATAAGAGAAGGTTCTTTTCCTCAATTTTCCGGTTGAATATACCAATGGTTTTAAGAAAATTCACCGTAATCCTAATCAGCCTTGTGGTCACGGCGGTTTCGGTCCCTGCCGCTCCTCTTGATGAGGATGCCGTGATCTTCCAGGCCATGGAAGAAGAGATGGCCCGTTCGCTTTCCCAACTGAAGGTGGATGTTTTTGAACCTCCGTATTTCGTCAATTATCAAATTCGTCACCATGACCGGGCGGAAGTGGCGGCGAGTTTTGGCGCCCTGGTGCATTCCGACACCCAACAACACCGCACTTTGTTTGTGGATGTGAAGGTGGGTGACCCTGAATTTGACAGTTCCACCCCGCACAGTCACCGTTATTCCGTGGAGCAGTTAATCCCGGTAGACAACCACCTGGATTCCCTCAGGCGGGCATTGTGGTATGAGACCGATCTGAGGTACAAGCAGGCGATCGTCAGTTTTCTGCGGAAAAAAGGCCGCTTCATCAGTGGGGTGGAAAGTCATGATCTTCCGGATTTCACCAAGGGAAAGTCGACCCGCGAACAGATTGATCCGATTCCGGAATGGAAACTGGATATGCCCGGATGGGAGAGCCTGGCTCGTGAAGTGTCCGGTTTGTTCAGAGAAGTTCCTGAAATTGAAAAATCCAGGGTCAAGATTTTTTCCAACCGCATTATCCGGTATTACTACGATTCGGAAGGTAACAAAATCCGCGATGCGCATCTGGAATATGGGGTGAATCTGGAGGCCTGGACCAAAACAATCGAGGGCTCCCAAATCCACGACCAACAGACTCTCTATTTTAGAAAGATCGGCCAGATCCCCCCGAAGACGGAATTGATGCGCGCCACCCGCGAGTTGATCGTATCCATGAAAGCACTCAAGGCGGCTCCCCAGATGGACCCCTACGTGGGCCCCGCCATCTTCAGCCCGGATGCAACCGCCGTTCTGTTCCACGAAGCCATCGGGCACCGCTTGGAAGGGGACCGGCTGAGAGGGGACAAGAACGGCAAGACTTTTTTGAAGAAAATCGGTCAGCGCATTCTTCCGGAATTTGTCACGGTGGTGGACAATCCGGTCTTGGAGAGTTTCCAGGGAACACCTCTAATTGGAAATTACCGCACCGACGATCAGGGCCAGCAGAGCCGGGAAGTGGTGCTGATCGACCATGGCGTGCTGAAAAGTTTTCTGCTTTCGCGGATGCCGGTTCTCGGGTTCAACCGGACCAATGGTCACGCCCGAAGCGATGGCGCCCACGCCCCCATGTCACGCATGAGTAACTTTGTGGTGAAATCCGATCTCACCCTGGACGCGGCTTCCTTGAAGCAACGCCTGATCGAGGAAGTCAATAAGCAAAACAAACCTTACGGTTTGTTCGTCAAGAAAATCGTAGGAGGGGAAACCCAGACCGACACCCGTCAGTTCCAGGTGTTCAAGGGAAAACCGCTGTACCTGTACAAAGTATTTCCGGATGGCAGGGAGGAACTGGTCCGTGGAGTGGATTTTGTCGGGACACCGCTTTCCATGATCAGTAAAATCCTGATCACCGGTGACGATCCCACAGTTATTAACGGATTTTGCACGGCGGAATCGGGAGTCCTGCCGGTGGCCAGCATCACTCCCAGTGTGCTTTTGAGTGAAGTTGAATTACAGGCTTCTCACCAGCCCCATGTTCGTCGGCCGATTCTGAATCCGCCTCGCCCGACGTCTTTCCCTTAGAAGGGCTTCGGGTGGGAGAAGCCTGCATTCTTTCTGGATGTCTGCAAGGTAAACCGGCCTGTTCCAACCCGGCTAGAATATCCCTTCGTTTCGGTTTAAAACACGAGATGGACAATCAGGCTGTGAACAGACCGGTTTATGGTTATTTGCAGTAAATCTTCAGGTTGGCTTCCCCGAGCGTGGAATTCACGATACGGGCTTCATCCACCCAGTTGCCGCTACTTGCATCGGTGGCGAAGACAGACCGGTCCTGCAGTTTGTAACCCAGTTTTCCGCCGGCGGGAATTTGGTCGATATCATAGTTGTCTCCGTTGCCACGGATAATATGCACTTCGGCCATTTCCTTGCCCATGTTTTCTACTGTAAAATTCTTATTACAGTAAGTCGTTGTGCCAGGTTGCAAAACAGCCTGGTCATTCTTCATGGTTTCAACAAACCAAGGGTCGGCTGTGACTTCATCTGCAGACCACACCGGAGCCGCCCCAAAAATACCGGCGATCAGAACTGCCAACCCGATTGAAAATAATTTGTTACCTTTCATTGTTTTTCTCCTTTTGCTCTATATGAAAATAGAATGTGTTAGTTGCGGCGGGAAAGATTTTCCCGCCTCGAGGTAAAACTCGAACTCCTCTTATGATCTTCATATAAGGCAAGTTTGATGCCAATCCCCCCATTCGTATAACTTATTATTTTATAAGGGTTTATTTAAAACCTGGGAAGGGAGGCACGGTTCCTGCTGTGGCTAAAATCTGCCGTTTTCGCCGGGGATCAAGTAACTCTTCTATTTATCAGGAAAAATTTAGTGGCGAAAATTCGCCGGGTGGCAAATATTAATCTTCAATTGGGACAACATCCTGAGCCACAAGGAAAAATTTTTTCCTGTCAGCAACATTTTTTCAGGTAATGACATTTTATGAATTACGATCTCGAATATGTTCTGGACAGCGCGTTAGACGGTGTTTTCATCGTAGCGAGCGACCACCGCCTAGTGCTTTTCAACCGCGCCTGCGAGGAGCTGTACAATATTTCCCGCGAAGATGTGGTGGACAAGGCCTGCTGGAAGTTGTCCGATTTCCAGCAAACCTTGGACAATATTTCAAATAAGAGCGGCAAAATTTCCTACGGGGAACTGGGTGCTAAAACCGAGCGCATGGTTTTGACCCATAAAGAGGGCCGAAAGGTCTGGGTGGAAACGATCTACACCCCGATCTTCGACAAGGAAAGCGGCGAAATCGCCTATGTGATGGGGGTGATCAAAGACATCACTGAACTGAAGCGGATGGAGGATGAAAAAGACCGTTTGCAGAAGGAACTGGTCACCATCCGGAGCGAGCTGGAATCGAAGTACGATTTTTCCAGCATCGTGGGAAACTCCCCGAAGATAATACAGGCGCTGAAACTGGCGTCCCAGGTGGCGCCGCAGAACACCACGGTCATGCTGGTGGGGGAGAGCGGCACCGGCAAGGAACTGCTGGCCAAAGCCATTCATTACAACAGCCGGCGCGCGTCCCGGCCGTTCGTGGCGCTCAACTGTTCGGCATTTCCCGACACCTTGTTCGAAAGTGAATTGTTCGGCTATGAAAAGGGAGCGTTTACCGGCGCCGACAAATCCAAGCCGGGAAAAATCGCTTTGGCATCGGGGGGGACCCTGTTTCTGGATGAAGTCACTTCCATGAGCCCCAGTACCCAGGTCAAAATATTACGCGTGATTCAGGAGCGGGAATATGAACCCCTGGGAGCGGTCCGGTCCAAAAGCGCGGATATCCGGATACTCGCCGCCACCAACAAGCAGTTGGAACCGCTGGTCAAGGAAGGGACGTTTCGTGAGGATCTTTATTACCGGTTGTTTGTCTATCCGATCGAACTCCCGCCGTTACGCGAACGCATCGGCGACCTTCCCGAACTCATTGAATCCCTTTTGAAGAAATTCCATCATGCCATGGGTAAAAGCATTCTGGGAATTTCCTCCGAGGCGTTGGAGGTGTTGATGAAATATCATTGGCCGGGCAATGTTCGGGAATTGCAGAACGTTATTGAACGGATGATGATTCTCTGCAAGGAGGACCGCATCGAAGTGTCCGATCTGCCGGGATACCTGATGGATTCCGCCCGAATGCGACCCTATTATTCCCAAACCACGGGGGAGCTTGCCGAAGGCAGGTCGCTGGAAGATCTGATCCACGAATACGAGCGGGGGCTCATGCTCCGGGCCCTCCAACAATGCGGTAATAATAAAACCAAAGCCGCTCACCTGCTGGGCCTTACCCGTTCCACTTTCCGCTATAAACTTTCCAAATTTTCTCCCGATGTTTCACTGCGGGCAGGGGCAGGGCAGAGTCGGATCAAAAATAATTAAGGCAGGAAAAGTCTTCTGCGTGGGCGCGGGTTTTTTCTTAGAGCCTAAGGAAGATCAGGCGTATTTGAAATAACTGACCAGTTTGTGCAGGTCTTCGGCCATGCCCGCAACCTTGCGGGCGGCGTTTTGGGCTTCCAGGGATTCATTGGTGGTGCTTTTGGCATATTCCGCCACGTTGGTGATGTTCTGGGAAATCTCGTTACTGCCTTTGGCGACTTCTCCAATCTGCAGGGAGATCTCATTGGTCGTCGCGGTCTGCTCCACCACCGAACCCGCAATCGAAGTGATGATTTCGCTGACCTTATCGATGGTTTTGGAAATTTCACCAATAACGTTGATCGCTTCCTCGGTATCCTTTTGATTGGCCTCGATTTTTTTAATGATGTCTTCGGTGGCTTTGCCGGTTTGCTTTGCCAGTTCCTTGACTTCATTGGCGACCACGGCGAACCCTTTGCCGGCCTCGCCCGCCCGGGCGGCCTCAATGGTGGCGTTCAGGGCCAGCAGGTTGGTTTGCTCGGAAATGTCGTCAATCACTTTGATGATTTCACCGATCTCCCCGCTGCTCTGGCCGAGTTTAGTGATCGTGCTGTTGGTGGTCTTGGCCAGTTCCACAGCATTCTTTGCGACGTCCATGGCGCTGTGGGTGCTCCTTGAGATTTCTTTAATGCTGGTGGACATCTCTTCGGTGCCGCTGGCCACCGTTTGAACGATGGAGTTGATCTCTTCAGCCGCGACAGATGCCTGGTTGGCTTGTTCGGAAGTCATCTCCGCATTGCTTTTCAGTTTCTCGCTCACTCCCATTAACTTTTCGGAAGAATCGGTCAGGGTGCTGGCGCTGCCGCCGATGGTGGCCATATTTTCACGCAGTTGCGCAAAGAATTTGTCGAGGATTTCCTGCATTTTGCCCACCGCTTCATGGCCGTTAGCGCCGGCACCGGTTTGGCTGATCTCCTGGGTCAAATCGCCCCCAATGGCGGCTTGGACCACATTTTGGAATTCTTCGGCCAACCTGAGAGTGGTTTGTTCCGCCAACAAAGCCTTTTGCTTGCTTTCTTTGAGATTGTGGACCATTTCGTTGAAATCTTCACTCAGATTCCCGATCTCGTCCATCGATTTCACTTGGATCTGAACATCGGTATTGCCCTGTGCCAGCTGGTTGGTGGCTTGCCGCAGGTCTTTGAGGGGTTTGGTGATGGCGTCACTGAAGATCATGAGTAGGATGATGCCGACCACGGCACACCCCAAGCTGACCATGATGATGATAAAACGGTAGTTCTGGATCTGGGAATTGACCTCCGTCAAGGTGTTTCCCAATACCAGCTTCCCACGAGTGACGCCTTGATATTTGATAGGGATCGTCGCAAACAGGTTATCGCCCACAACCACCATGTCGCTGTCAGCAAACAACTGGGTCGGATCCAAATTCATCTTATTGGGGTTGAACGTGGATATTACAGTATTTCGGGTGTCGTAGACCGTGAGAAAGTTCAGGTGGTAATCGTTCTCGGCCAGCTTGAAGGCCTCTTTGATAGCTTTGTGGTTACCCGTGGCCAGACCGACACCGGAACCCAAAGCGACCATATTTGCCGTGGCGCGCGCCTGAACCCTCATATAATTCAGGGAATTTTCCTTGGTCAGGTTGGGAAAATAGTAGGAGATGAAAGCCGATATTAACAGGAGAACAAACGCAAAAAAGAATATCAATTTGAGCCGAATGGGCAGCCGCAAAAATAATGAACGCATATTATCCTCTAAAACCTGAAAGGGTCTGTTTTTGTTTTCCGTAACATGAGTCGATCAAATAAATGGGCAGCGGGTATGCCCCTGACACTTTTTGCTGCGGTTTTCGGCAAGACACGGTGATGATATTATAATTAATTTACATCGTTATCAAATGTATCATTATTAACGACTGATTACAACTTATTATTTTGCAAGGACTTTGGAGGTATTCGCCTCAGGCTGAGGGGGTGTTCAGTAAGAAAGGTAGTTTTTGCGGATGGCCTGAAAATTGGCCAGGTCGGTTTGCCAGGACGCCTCAATTTCCTTGAGGGACTGGTTTTCAGGCAGGAGGGTCTCACGCAATTCGGGGTGGCCGTACAAGAGATCGATGGCCGGCCGGTCGCTGACAAACTCATAGGGTTCCGTGCGCCATTTGAATACCCTGGGAAACAGGCGGGCGATGGCCCGGATTACGGCGATGCCCGTAAGGACAGGTTTGAAACCGTTGCGGTCGGTCACATGCAACTGCACACCGCCGCAGAGTGCGCCGGCGCATTTCTGAAACGTGGGTTTGAAATACTGAGGCCGAAACAGCACGCCGGGCAGGTTCTCGACCGCCAATGCTTCCGCCAGTTGATGGGCGTCGATTCCCGGGGCGCCGCACAACTCGAACGGCATAGTGGTGCCGCGTCCTTCCGACAGTTGAGTGCCTTCGATCAGGCACATGCCGGGATACACTGCCGCCGTCGCCACCGTCGGCATGTTGGGGGAGGGAGAAACCCACAAGAGACCCGTCTGGTCGTACCACATCTCCCGCTTCCAGCCCTGCATCGGCACCACCGTGAGGTCACAGCCGAAGCCGATTTCATCGTTGAACCATCGTGCGAGTTCACCGACCGTCATGCCGTGGCGGTTGGGCAGCGAGTACTGGCCGACGAAAGAGTGCCAACCCTCCCGCACCAGATTGCCTTCCATCTGCACGCCGTTGATCGGATTGGGCCGGTCGCACACCACCAGGGGCACGCCCGCCTGCTGACAGGTCTGCATGCAATTGGCCAGTGTATAAATGAAGGTGTAATACCGCGATCCGATGTCCTGGATATCAAACACGAGAGTATCGATATCCTTCATCCGCCCGACCTCCGGGGTGAGTGAGGCGTGATCCTTCCCGTACAAACTGACAATGGGGACCCCGGTGGCGGGTTCGCTGCCATGGCCGACGTCCACCATATCCTGATCGACGCCGTACAGCCCGTGTTCCGGCGCAAACAGTTTCACCAGATTAAAATCCTTGTGCCGGTGGAAATGGATGAAGGAGGGGACGCCGTCTTCCGCCACGCTGGTATGGTTGACCACCAGGCCGATGTGGTTTCCTTTAAGGTATTTTCCGGGTTCGGCCAACAGCCGTTCCAGTCCGGGGGTGACCTTCTTCATAATTGATCAGGGATGGGGTTCATTGAGGTGAAGTTTTAGGAAATTTATAACCTTTGTGGATGACTACAATGCTGGATTCTTCATCGACATGGAATCTTTTTTTGTCCTGCTCGGCATCATAACCGATTTCCGTGCCGGGAGGAACGATCACATCCTTGTCGATGATGGCCATGTTGATTTTGCAATTGGCGCCGACATGGACCCGGTCCATGAGAATGGAATTGATGATAGCGGCACCGGTGTCGACCTTGACACTGCGTCCCACCACGGAATCCTGCACGATGCCGCCGCTGATGATACTGCCCTCGGATACCAGGCTGTTGATGGCCTGTCCCCGCCGCCCGTCCTGGTTGAATACAAACTTGGCGGGCGGCAGGACGATGCTTGAAGTTTTGATCGGCCATTTCAGATTGTATAGATTGAATACCGGCTTGATGTTTCTGAGATCCATGTTGGCTTCCCAGTAACTGCCGATGTTTCCCACATCGCGCCAATAGCCGATTTCCTCCGGGGTAATATCAGGCACCCGGTTGCGGGCAAAGTCATACGCGAACACCGGATGGTCTTTATAGAGCGAGGGCAGGATATCTTTTCCGAAATCGTGTGACGAATCCTGATTGTTAGCGTCGGTGTGCAGGACATCGGTCAAAAACGGTCCGTTGAAAATATAATTACCCATGGAAGCGAAGGCTTCGTGGGGCCGTCCGGGAATGGATTGCGGTTTTTCCGGTTTTTCCTGGAAGCCGACGACACGGCCGGTGGCATCGACCTGGATGATTCCAAAATGCCGGGCTTCTTTGATGGGGACCGGGATCGCGGCGATGGTCACCTTCGCCACATTGGATATGTGGAAATTGACCATCTGCTGGATATCCATCCGGTAAATATGATCGGCTCCGAAAATGGCGACCAGATCATATTCCTTGTCCTGAATCAGATTGATGTTCTGATATATGGCGTCGGCGGTGCCCCGGTACCAGCTCTCACCGGTACGCTTCTGGGCAGGGACGGGCAAAATGAAATGGTCGGGCAAGATCGAGCTGAACCGCCAGCCTTCCTGCAGGTGCTCTGTCAGCGACTGCGATTTGAACTGGGTGAGGACGTAGATGGAAAAAATTTTGGAATTGATGAAATTGCTGAGCACAAAGTCGATCAGGCGGTACTTGCCCCCGAATGGGACCGCCGGTTTGGCGCGGTCCATGGTGAGAGGATAGAGGCGGCTGCCTTCGCCGCCGGCCATGATCATGCCCAGTATATTCATCCATTCCTGTTCGGGACGCCCGATACTCTCGGGGTTATGGGTTTGGAACTGCGGATCTAGTGTCTCATAAATGACCGGGGGGGTTCAATGACCGGAAACCACAAACATCTTGCAAAAATACGCGGGATTGATAAGATGGGCGCATGAATACCAGACGAATCGGAGTATTGATGGCCTGTTGCTGGGTGATCCTGTTGGCGTCAACCGCCACCGCTGGGACGATGCACTCGCACGCCCACCCTGCGGCGATTACCGATGGGGCTCCCTGGAATCCGCAGGCCTCCCATGCCGTTTCTCCATTTGGGGTCAAACCGGAGGCTAAACGTCTCCATTGTGAATTGCTGGGGCACAACCCGCTGCTACCCTGTCCACACCATAAAATTCCGGCGGAGGGAAAGGACAACTTCTATTTGTCCAACGGATGTGGCGGCGGGCCTTTCCAGGCACCCTTTTACCGGTCCTTTGGGGATTCCCCCCGGTTTCTGATTCCTGTGGCAACTGTTGAAGAAGATGTCCCGGTCGCTCTGCATGTTTTCAGCAGTACCGTTTTTTACGATTCAACGTTTACCTTTTCTCTCGACCGCCCACCCCGGGCACTCTAATCCCACCTTTTTTTACCCCAATCCTCAGTTCGTAACCGTTACCCGTCCGACTTGTGTTGCATCTCATTTTGCAGAGGCGCGGATTTGCTTTTAGGGGTGGCGGATGCCTGAGGATCGACAGTCATTCCACCAGGTCTTGAGAAAGGAAAAAGCAATGAAAAAGTTGAGTCTGTTTATTGTTTTAATGTTTTTTATTTTTAATTTCAATTCATTGGCCGAAGCCAGTTGCGGTTCGTCCAATTGTACTTTAATCCGGGGATCCCAGTCCGGACTGGCCAACGAGGGCCGGTTCGTGGTGGATCTGTCTTACCGGTATATCCGGCAAACCGACAAAAAAAAGGGTTCCAGTAATTTTGACGGGAATGTGGACGTGGCCAAAGTTGAATTTGAAACGGGTGTGATAGAGCCGGCCCACCACAGGGAGTTTCGAACCATTAACGAACTCGCCCAACTGGATATCAGTTATGGGGTGACGGAACGCTTCACGCTGTCCATGAGCGTCCCCTTTTTGAATGACCGGAAACACGAGCATATTGATGGCTGCGGCGGTGGCAGTTGCGCCGGCGGTGAGTTCACCAATCAGGATGGGACCAGTGGCTTTGGCGACATCACGTTAATGGCCAAATATGCCCTGTTGCATACCACCAAACACCAGTTCATCGGGGGTATCGGGGTCAAGTTTGCCTCGGGAGATTTCAAATTAAAGAACTCGGAAGGAGACATCAATGAGCCGACCATCATGCCGGGCACAGGTTCGAACGACCCGATCCTGTCAGCGCTTTACAGTTATTCCCTGATTCCCAACAAACTGGGTTTTTTTGCGTCGGCATCGCACCGGTTCACCACCGAAAACACGTTGGATTACGAGTTTGGAGACAGCACCTTTATTGACGGCGGAGTCAGTTATCAGTTAAACGAGAAAATCAATCTGATCACCCAGATCAACACCCGCATTTCCCGGCGCGATGAGTTTTTGGGTATGGACGTGCCGAATACCGGAGTCACTTTCATTAATGTAACGCCGGGCGTTGTATTGACGGCGTCTGATAGCGTATCGCTGTACACGCATGTTCAAATTCCAATCTACCAGAGAGTGAACGATGTGAATCTGGTTCCTAATTTTGGATTAATGGCAGGGATATCTTATGGCTTTTAAATCGTTTGTAAAATCACGATGTGCTCCCGTAGTGTTTTTGAGTCTCTTTTTATTCGGAATGGCCGCGTCCCCGCCCCTGGTGGGCGGGCCGGCCCCGTCTTTTAAATTGGAGGCGGTCGACGGTCAGGTTGTCAAATTAACCGATCTGAAAGGGCAGTTCGTTGTCCTCAACTTCTGGTCTACCTGGTGCGTTCCCTGTATCAAGGAAATGCCTGAATTCCAAAAGGCTCATGAGTCTTTAAAACCCAAAGTTAAAGTCATTGGGATCAACCTGGCTGAATCCAAAGAAAAGATTGGTGAATTTATTAAGGCCCATCACTTGAGTTTTCCAATTCTGCTGGATGAGTATGGGAATGTCTCCCAGGAATACAAGGTGATTCACTTGCCGGTCACTTTTTTTATTACTCCCGACGGTATTGTGCGGGAAAAGGTGTTCGGCGGCGGCGTCACCGAAAAAATGATTGAAGCCAAAATCAATCAGTTGAGTTGAACAACCCACCCCTATCTCCTTTCGATAAAAGTAAATCATCCTCCGGCGGGTCATGCTACAATTTGCGCATTGTTTCTTTTCGGGAGTGATCGTGCGCAAAAAAATATTTTGGATATTTGCAGTAGTGGGAGGGTGCCTGGCCTGGTCCTCTCTCCTGTTTGCCGGCAGGATGGAAGTGGACTCCAATTTCGACGGCAAAATCGATCAATGGCATCATGTCTCCGCCTCTGGTCAGGTGCTCAAGGTGGAGTACGATATGAACCATAACGGCGCTGTCGATCAGGTGCAAATTTTCAAGTCTGAAAAGCAACTGGACCGCATCGAATTTGATACGGATCATAACGGGACGTTCGATCAGGTCCAGTATTACTCGAGGAATGTGGTGGACCGCATCGAAAAGGATTCCAACAACGACGGTAAAATCGATTGGAAAGAATTTTTCAGCCCGGCGGGAAAACTGGTGCGCGGCGAAATCGACGACAACCACAATGGCAGGATCAATATCTGGAAGTTTTATGGCGAACAGGGCGGCCTGGAAAGGACGGAGTACGACACGGACCATGACGGAAAGGTGGATCGTTGGGACCGGTTTCGTCAGGATACCATCGCGGAAGCTGCGTTCGACACCAACGCCGATCAAAAGCCCGACCAATGGCAGTACTTCAATCCTGCGGGAAAGTTAGAACGCGTGGCGTATGATACCAATCACGACGGCAAAGCCGACTATTGGGAATTCCTGGATAAGAACGGGAAGGTCATTCGTTTGGAAAAGGACCGCAACTTCGACGGCAAACCGGACTTCACTCAAAAACCGTAAGGCCGACCGATGGGAGGCTCAATACGCTCGGGGGTCGGGCGGGTGCGGTTTTTGAAATAATCCTCAAACAATGGAAATTTCGGCCTCCAGGTGAAGTTCACCGCGATGATCGGTTGAAACCGCCCCAACATGAACTGTCCCCGGAGATCCACGGTCGCGATCACTTCATCCGCCAACTCCCAGGTTTTGACCGCACCCACTTCATCATAAATCCGCGCGCGGTACAGGGGGTCGCCCTTGGCCAGTGGTACGCCCGGCATGGCGGCGTCTCCGCGGGGCGAATTGAAATTGAGACTGCCCCCCCGCCAATGCTGATAATAAATATACGTATCCCAGACGGTCACAAAAGCGCGGTAGGCCATGCCTTCGTCGTCCACCCGGGACAATGCCGGCGGGTCGTCGCTGTTCTGCAGGTAATGAATCGTAAACCCGGCTTCATCGAGCCAGGGAAGGCTGCCGCCGGGTTTTGACGGGCGGTAGGTGTAGCCGCCGCCCAGGCCCAGACTGATATTGTTAAAGACCCCGGGACCGGAGTTTCTCTGGCCGCCCAGGTGTACCCAGTAAGCCTGTCCCTCCAGCATGAATCCCCCCGCCTTCAATTGGGTGACATTACCGACAGAAAATTTTTCGCGTTGGGTGTCGGTTTCCCGTTCCTCCCAGCTCAGCCACAAGTCCTGCCGGATATGTCTGGAATCGGCCTTGATTTGAAACCCCTGTTCGATGGGTTCAAGATAGCGCAGGTTGTCGTTGAAAAACGCGTCGTGCAGGGGATGGTTCCGGTCGATCGTTCCGGCGGTGAACAGCCAGTCCGGGGCAAAGGCATAGTGCAGGGAAATGATCGGGTCCACCTCGTCGGGGACATTGTCCTCCCCAAACTCGAAATTCCACAGAACCCCGGCCTCGATCCGTAAACCTTTTTTGATTTCGTATTGGAAAAATGCCTTCGACAGGTTTCCGATCAAAGTGAAGCCTTCGGTCTGCAGGCTCAAATCCACTTCTTTGGCGCGTTCCTGGTTATAAACATAGGTCTGGTTTTCGAACACCAGCGACAACGGCGATTCCGCCTTGACCGGGTTTGACGGGAACAGGGACCCAGGAAGCAGAATCCAAAACACCATTACAATAAATCGGCGGCGGAGTCTGGGGTATCGGTGAGTGGGAAGCAGGCAGTCCAATGGAAACCGGCAGGGGAGGTTGATAATCAATAATTGGTTGTCGGTTGTGGAGCAAACGGCGATGCCTGGCCGCATCGAGCTCCTGAATTTACCACAACTGGAGAAAAAAGTTTAGAGGGGATGAAAAAGGCAGGGGTGTCCCTGGACCGGGGTGGTTGAAGCTCCTCTCCAGCGCAAGCCATCCATCCGAAAACCGTCTTCGGGCTGCATCTATCTTATTGATTTATAGGATATTATATGGTTCACGCCCAAAAGTCAAATGTAAAAGAAAAACCCCCGGTCCGAAGACCGGGGGTCGGTGTTTCACGCTTGAATGAAAGCGGAATTACATCATGCCGGGCATACCGCCCATGCCGCCCATTCCACCCATGCCGCCGCCGGCCGGGCCGTGGGAATGCTCTTCCTTCTCTTCCGGAAGATCGGCGATCAATGCTTCCGTGGTGAGCAGGAGTCCCGAAATGCTGGCCGCGTTCTGCAATGCGGTGCGGGTGACTTTGGCCGGATCGATGATGCCTTCCTTGATCATATCGACATACTCGCCGGTGCGGGCGTCATACCCCATGTTGCCTTTCAGGCCTTTGACCTTCTCGACAATCACGGTGCCTTCTTCGCCGGCGTTGGCCGCGATCTGACGAATCGGTTCTTCCAGAGCGCGCCGGATGATCTTCACACCCTGCATGTAGTCATGGTCGCCTTCGATTTTGTCGAGGGCTTTCAGACAACGCAGGAATGCCACGCCGCCGCCGGCTACGATACCTTCTTCCACCGCGGCACGGGTTGCGTGCAGAGCGTCTTCGACGCGAGCCTTTTTCTCTTTCATCTCGGTCTCGGTAGCAGCACCGACTTTGATGATCGCCACGCCGCCGACCAGTTTCGCCAGCCGCTCCTGCAGCTTCTCGCTGTCGTAGTCGGAAGTGGTTTCCTCGATCTGGTTGCGGATCTGCTTGACCCGGCCCTGAATCTCGGACGCTTTGCCCTTGCCGTCAACGATGGTGGAGTTTTCTTTATCGATGGTGATGCGCTTGGCCTGGCCCAGATCGTCCAGGGTCACATTTTCCAGCTTCACGCCGATGTCCTCGGTGATCACCTGGCCGCCGGTGAGAATGGCGATGTCGTTCAGCATGTCCTTGCGGCGGTCGCCGAAGCCCGGGGCTTTGACGGCGCACACGTTCAAGGTGCCGCGCAGTTTGTTGACCACCAGGGTGGCCAGCGCTTCGCCTTCGATATCCTCAGCCAACAGCAGTAGCGGTTTGCCGCTTTTGGCCACCTTCTCCAGTATCGGCAGAAGGTCTTTCATGTTGGCAATTTTCTTCTCGTGCAGGAGGATGTAGGCATCTTCCAATACCGCTTCCATGCGCTCGGCGTCGCTCACGAAATAGGGCGACAGGTAACCGCGGTCGAACTGCATCCCTTCCACGATCTCGAGTGCCGTTTCCATGCTCTTCGCTTCTTCCACGGTGATGACGCCGTCTTTGCCGACCTTGTCCATCGCTTCGGAAATAATGTCGCCGATGGCGGTGTCGTGGTTGGCGGAAATGGTACCGACCTGCGCGATCTCGGTTTTATCCTTGGTCGGCTTGGCCAGTTTCTGGATTTCGGGGATGATGGCGGCGACAGCGTCTTCGATGCCGCGCTTGATGACCATCGGGCTGGCGCCGGCGGTGACGTTTTTCATGCCTTCGCGGAAAATCGCCTGGGCCAGAACCGTCGCCGTGGTGGTGCCGTCACCGGCGTTGTCACTGGTTTTGCTGGCGACTTCGTTGACCATCTGCGCGCCCATGTTTTCGAACGGGTCCTGCAGTTCGATCTCCTTGGCCACGGTCACGCCGTCCTTGGTGATGACGGGGGAGCCGAATTTTTTGTCGATCACCACGTTGCGGCCTTTCGGGCCCAACGTCAGCTTCACTGTATCCGCCAGCTGATTGACGCCGGACAGAATCTTGTGTCGTGCTTTCTCATCGTAAACAATTTGCTTTGCCATTTATCTCAATCTCCTAATAGTAGATGAATAGTATTTTTTGAGTTCGGGTGGGTTACTCGACAATGCCGAGGATGTCGTCTTCCCGCATCAGCAGGAAATCGTCTCCTTCGATTTTGATCTCGGTGCCGCCGTACTTGCTGTACAGCACCTTGTCGCCGACTTTCACGTCGAGCTTCACGCGCTTACCGTCTTCTCCCACCTTGCCGGCGCCTACTGCCTTCACCCGGCCTTCGATCGGTTTCTCCTGCGCCGAATCGGGGATGATGATGCCACTCTTGCGAACTTCCTTCTCGCGGATGGGTTGTACCAGAATGCGGTCTTGCAAAGGACGAATCTTCATAACAACTCCTTGAATTAGTGATAAACTTCCTGTTATTGATGAATGACTATTTCAAAAACGTTTTGGTGCAAAACGAGAATGACAGCGCTAAGTTTATAAACCCTTTTAAAATAATAAGTTGTGTGGTTTTGGCCGCTGGGGGTACCGAAAATTAGCACTCCTCGGCCGCAAGTGCTAATAGATACTAACATAAATAAAACGCCAGAACCGAAAAGCAAGGCCGGGACTGAAAAAAAACTCAAAAATTTGGAAAAATCCGAAAATTATGAAAAAACAAGCCGCTAAAGAGCTGGAAGTGTTCCTCAACCCCTATCCCGACCGGGATTATGAGATCCACATGGAGTGCCCGGAATTCACCTGTCTGTGCCCGCGCACCGGCCAGCCGGATTTCGCCCATATCGATATCCATTACGTGCCCGATCACGAATGCATCGAGTTGAAGTCTCTCAAGCTGTATTTGTGGTCGTATCGCGACGAGGGCGCGTTCCACGAGGCGGTGATCAACAAGATCCTGGACGACCTGGTGGCCGCCTGCCAGCCGCGGTGGATGCAGGTGGTGGGGGAGTTTTTCGTGCGCGGCGGCATCTACACCACCGTCAGTGTCGAACACCACGGCAAACCGCGAAAGGCCAAAGCCAAACGCAAGAAGTGAGCGGAGAGGCTCCGCTCCCAGTTCCGCCTCAGGCTGGCGCCGAGGCGGTGAAAACAATCTTGGCGGAGGAAATGGATAAGATATGTTAAACATTTTTGTCGAAGCCAATTGCAACCGCTATGTGCGGGACGAGTGCACCTATTGCCACGTCTACGAGCCGCTCATGCAGATCGACCGCAGTCAGTGGCACCTCCTGCCGGCGCAGGCGCAGGTGATGGCCGACAAGATCCGGCAGATCGACCTGTTCAACCAGCTGGCCCAGCAGGAAATCAACTTCACCGGCGGCGAGCCGTCGCAGAACCCGCACCTGGTCGAAATTTTCCATATCTTCCGCAAGATCTCGCCCAACGTGCGCCTGCACACCAACCTCGACATCCAGTCGAACACGCACTCGCGCTGGCTCAGGCTGGTGGATATCATGAAGCTGGGCGGGCGCGTCGATTTCACCCTGTACCCGACGGTGTGGGAAAAGCACCAGAAACCGCTGTTGCAGGAAATCCTGGGACTGCAGAACGAACTGATCGTCAACATGATTTTCGAACAGGTGCCGGACCTGGTGACCCAGATTGAAACCATGAAGCAATTTTTCGGGGAACAGGGAGCGAAATTCCATCCAACACTCACATTGCTGGAAAAACATCGCGAGAGGATCGAACAACTTCTGAACGAAAAGCCGGAATGCACGGAAGCGGAATTCAACAACGCGATGGCAGACATCGAGAGCTACACCACCGCCGGGGGGTTCACGTTCGGGGTCAATATGATCCTGGGGTTTTACGTCGACGAGCACGGCCAGCGGGCCATGGTGTCGCAGCCGTTCCCGAAAGACGTCAACACGCTGGAGTGCACCATCCCGCGCGGCACGATTGAGATCATGACCGTCCAGCAGACCGGGGAGATGACGCCGTGCTGTGACGTCGGCAATTTGAAATGCCAGCCCAAGTTCGGCAACCTGCTCACCGATTCACCGGACGAGATCATGCGGCAGATCGAAATTTCGCGGCAGAAAATGATCACCGGCACCGCCAAAAACCTCCAGAACATCAAAAACGGCCAACCCGGCACACCGGTCGAAGAGGGGATTCCACCTTACTGTGTGTAGCGCTGGATAATGTCTCGTTGGAAATCTAAATGACTGGAAACGACCGTATGCACCCGCACTTCAACTTCGATAACAGCTTCGCCCGCACCTTTGAAGGCTTTTTCGTGCCCGGCAAGGCGGAGCCTGCGGTCGCGCCGAAACTGTTGCAATTCAACCATGCATTGGCCGGGGAACTTGGCCTGGATCCGGCCGCCCTCGATTCGGAAGCGGGAGCGGCAATTTTCTCCGGCAACGCAATCCCCGAGGGAGCAGAGCCCCTGGCCCAGGCTTATGCGGGGCACCAGTTTGGCGGATTCGCGCCGCAACTGGGAGATGGACGCGCGCTGCTCCTTGGCGAGGTGATCGACACCCGGCAACGCCGCCGCGATATCCAGCTGAAAGGATCGGGCCGCACCCCGTTCTCTCGCGGCGGGGATGGTAAGCTGGCTCTGGGCCCGGCGTTGCGCGAATACCTGATCGGGGAGGGCATGCACGCGCTCGGCATCCCGACCACACGCGCCCTGGCGGCAGTAACCACCGGAGAGCACGTGTACCGCGATATCCCTCTGCCCGGGGCGGTGCTCACTCGTGTGGCGGCGAGCCATATCCGCATCGGCACCTTCCAGTTTTTCGCGGCGCGCGGCGGCGTCGACAAAGTGCGCGAACTCGCCGATTACGCCCTGGCGCGGCACTATCCCGATACCACCGGTGCGGAAAATCCCTATCTGGCATTCTTCAAGGTGGTCGCCGAGGCCCAGGCGGCCCTGGTGGCGAAGTGGATGCACATCGGTTTCATTCATGGAGTGATGAACACCGACAACACGGCGATCTCCGGCGAGACCCTCGACTACGGCCCCTGCGCGTTTATGGACACCTACGCACCGGGCACGGTATTCAGCTCGATCGACCGCCGGGGCCGATATGCCTACGCCAACCAGCCGGAGATCCTGTCCTGGAACCTGACCCGGTTCGCGGAAACGCTGGTCCCGCTGGTCGATCCGGACCAGGACCGGGCCATTGAAATGCTGACCGACGCGATCCAGAAGGTCCAGCCCCTCTATGAGACTCACTGGCTCGCCGGAATGCGGTCCAAGATCGGTTTGTCGACGGAAGATCCTCACGACCTGGATCTGGTCAACGATCTGCTGTGGGTGATGAAAGACGGACAGGCGGATTTCACCCTCGTCTTCCGCCGTCTCTCCCGGGCCGTGCGCGGGGACAGCGACGCGGTGCACCAGCTGTTCAACCAGTCGGGGGCCTTCGACGTCTGGGCGCGGCGCTGGCGGAAGCGCCTGGAACAGGAGGGTGCTGTCGGCGAGACGTGTGCGCAGGCCATGGACCGGGTCAATCCGATCTATATCCCGCGGAACCACAAGGTCGAAGAGGCACTGACCGCCGCGGTCTACCACGGAGACATGCAACCCTTCTCGAAATTGCTGGAGGTGTTGAACCATCCCTTCGACGAGGCCGCCGGCAACGAAGCCTATGCCGAACCGAAGCCGGACCCCTCCTACAAGACCTTCTGCGGAACTTAATTATTAAGGAGAAACAATTGTTTTTTGGCTGTTGGTGAAGACAGTGTTTGCCCTGAATGTGATCGCCGACTGGCTTTTTGGGTCGTCTTAAAGTATATTCGAGGCAAAAATAATTCTACTTAGCCTATAGTTGAGTCGCCATATGCATTATTCAGTAGAAATTGACGGTGCCATGATTGAGGACTTCGATTCATTTCACAACGAGTTCCAGGCCAAAATGGGATTTTACGAAGGGTATGGTTGGAATCTCAATGCGTGGATCGAATGCATGACCGATATGTTCAATGCGGGCGAACACGAGGGCCTGACACGATTTAACCTTGTGGACGGCGATACCTTTGAGCTTGTCATTTCGAATACGCAGCAATGGAAACAACAGGCACCAGAGGTATTTGAGACGTTTGTCGATTGCTGTGGCGCTTGCAACCGTGAGAAAACGCACTTTCAAGTAAAGTATCTGGGGTAATATCAACAAAGCTGAGTCACTCGTTTCCGGCCGGTTATAGTACTGTCTCAATACCTTTTTCCAGGTCATTATCCAGCCCATCCCCCCGGTCGGGTTTTTTGGGTCCGGCCGACTCCTTTTCTATTCGCATTTTCACCATGTTGTTCATAATGGTTTCGTGGCAGGTCGTGCAGATCCAGCCCTCACCCGAATCGATCCAGCATTCGTACTCGACCCATAGCAGGGCATCCTCTTCGCTGTCACAATACTCCCCCTGTTGGACGCAATGTTTGGAAACCTTGGTCTGGCACTCCACCGCATATTGGTTGTCTTTCTGCAGGATCACTGCGGGTTCCTCCTCTTTTGAAAACGGGACTCCCTGTGGTTGGTCCGCCCCGGATATCAACACAGCCTCGTCTGCCAATGTTAACATACGCCCCGTATGCCGTAAACCGGAGGCCCCGCCTTCCACCGTTTCCGTTATGTTAGGATAGCGCCTGAAAAACGAGACCGTCAAAGGAGTCTATTGAAATGATCAAATTTGTGATGTGTTTGCGTCGGCACCCGGATATGACTCGCGAGCAGTTTCAGGATTACTGGATGAATAAACATGGCCCTTTCTTTATGAAAAATGCCGGCACTATGAGGGCCAAAAAATACGTGCAATCCCTTACGGTCGATACCCCTTTAAACGAGGGGCTGAGGAATTCGAGAGGCATGTTGCCGGAATACGATGGCGTTGCCGAGGTGTGGTTTGAATCCGAAGCAGACCTGGTGGAGGCTATGAGTTCACCGGAGGGGCAGAAATTGAGCGCCGCGCTCCTGGAAGATGAGGGGAATTTTATTGATCACTCTCAATCTTCGGCATTCATTGTCAAGGAACATGAGCTTTAAGGAACGGCCAACCCGTCGAAGAGGGCACCCCTCCGTACTGTGTGAAATGTCCGCCCTGTATCGACAAAGCCTATTGCAAGAGTATGCTGTGAATGTGGCCGGTGCGAAAGCTACGAACGGGATGATATTCTCTCAATCGTTTCCTGCACCTCAGGAGTTTTGGAGGAAATTTGCGTTGCTTCCCCTTTCTTAAAACGAAAATCGCAATGGTGACAGCCGTCTGCCAGGGTCTGTGTCCGGATGAGCCCCCATCCCAGGGCGTCGCTCAACGCAATGTCTGACATGCAGACGTATGGGGCGAACTCCTCTCCACCGTGTTTCTTTACAAAATTCAGATTTCCGCATTGAAGGTAATTGACGCCAAAGTCGAAATCGCCACCCTCGCCAATAAGATACTCAATCTCAAAGTCCCCCAAATGTGCCTTCTCCTGATTCCTGGCCCGCCTCTTCACAATCATCCTCACCAGCGGAGAAAACATGAAATATCTCAACAGCCATCTTTTCCATTTCGGAATCTCTGCCGCTCTTAAGCGGATCGCCTCGTGGCACAGCTCCCACGCCTCGCCAACAGGTTTGCCATGTTTCTTCATGACCTTATAGACTGCAAGCTCCTGGGCGGTGACGAGGAGAAATGTGTTGAGCGGCTTGCCCCGGACTCCCGAAATGAATGGGATCTCCGGAATGAGCTTCTCAAATTCCTGATGGACCTCTATCTTCAAACTGCTGGCGAATTCCTTGCCAAAACGTGTGATCAACAAATCTTCAATCAAAGACACAGTGTGATCGAACTCTCTCAGCAGGGTTTCTTTGCGCGCCATGTAATAACCCGTTGCCTGGTCAGGCATTTGAGCCACCTCCGATTTATAGGGCTTCTTTTAATTAAGACCCCAATGGAATGGGCTTTATTCCCTTCAGTTTTACCGGAGATGACCCCGCGGGGAGGTTTGGTTGTGCCTGCCAAGTCAAATGTCCGCTTTGGGCCGAACGGAGACGCCATAAACGCCCGTCCTCCCCCTGTTACCGATATGTTAGGATAATGGCCTGAAAGGGTGGATTATTTGAAAGCTAAATGGCTGGAATCGACCCAAAGCGGACATTCCCTGCAACTGAGAAGTGGCTCTAAATGGGCCCGCAGGAAGACTCGCACTATCCCATCCAGCTTGTTTCTTTGCTGCCAGCACGAAATCAACGAATAAAACTAATTAACCGGCAAAGTCAAATGGTACTCATGCCCAGATTTCAAATACAAAATCTCAAAATAATTTATTTCACATTCGTGACAACGCGGTCATTTAACTTTTGTGTTGGGCGAGCATTATGATCAATAAAATTTTGAAAATAATTAATTTGATCACTCGATATTTCAATTGGAGTTTTAAGAATAAACCAACTTACATTTTCTAAGCATGGTGGAGTAGTTAGAGAGCCCGAATAATAAAAGTATTCTTTTACTGTGGGCAGCAGATTTTTAATATTAAAACGATCATCTTGATAAGACACTTCTTTGTTTTTCATATTAGGAATTCGATCCCAAAATTTTTGAATATGTGAGTTGTATTTTCCTTTCTTTATTAAAACTCCTATGACTAGAAATTGATGATCTTGTGTTTTGTGAACTAGATGCATCTCCATGTCATAGTGTTTTTTATTAATAGTATGCTCACTGGGGGAATGGAAATGGAATTGAATTAATTCAAAAGTTTTGTTTTTCCAGTTAATCTTACTACCAGAATTATAATTTAAATGAATAGTATGGCCGTTGTTTATAATACGAATAGGTGTTGCAGAATAGTCAGAAACTATACCTTCTAGCTTAAGGCCTGGAATATTGCGGTCTTGAACATTTTTTATGTCTATGGGAGATTGATGTGCGCCTTCTCGGCACAGATAAAGGTCTAGTGTTAGAAAATCTGCAAGTTCCACCCAATCCATGGGGCCAGTACCGCCTTCATATCCCAAAAAAATATTTTTTTCTTGAGCTTTGGCCCACCCTAAATAAGATATTAAAAAAAATGTTGCTGTAGATATAAAAATAAGTTTTTTCATGACTAAAGGTTAAAAAACTACTAGTTGTTTATTTTATTGAGCTGCCCCAGCACGTTATATCATAAATTAAGCCAGAGTTTCAGCCTTGGGTATGATGGACCTTATGTTCTCTCTCCTATAAAGCAGAGCCGTTAAATTATATTTCCGTGCATCCAAAATTCAGACATTTTCCCTTGGCCGGCCCCTTAAATGCACCTCCCTTTATACTATGCCTACACCAGCGTCACGCTCTCAAATCAATTAAGGCATATTGGCAAAATAAAAAAAGTCTCTACATGTTCTTTTAGGGTATTTTTGTCGGTTTGTAATTTAGCATTAACTGTGCCACCTTCAATCCCCGCTGAGCCATAAGTATATTGGGTTTTTGGCGAATAAGTTCCTCAAATTCAATGATAGCTTGTGGGAGGACTGTTGAGTTTAAGTAAGCAATTTTACCAAAAGGTTTTGCGAGGTTGTACCACCACTGTGCGTCTGGGTCTTCGAGTGTTGCCCTCTTTTTATATTCCTTAACTACCAAGTGGTATAGTTGGCGAGCTTCTGACCTACTTTTATCCAGAGTTATGAGGTTTTCCGAAAATCCTTTATCAGTAACTAATAACAACAAGGTTACAACGCAAAAGACTATTCGCAATATATACAAAATTATCCTCCTGTTACCCTTTGTTGGGAAAAACCGCCACTTGTTACAGGGAAGTGGCCCTAACTAAACAACCAGCTGACCTGCCCCTTTAAGTTGTACCACAACCGAATGTCAGTTTTCGACCGACTTTTGACGGCCCAAAGCGGACATTTACGTCACTTGAATATATCTGATAGAGAAGCCGTTATTAGTTGGTTTTTGTTTTGCTCTCAGTGTTTTTGAGAAGCTTTTGAACATGACTCTCAAACGCGACAAGGGGTTGCGCCCCCACCAGGCGGGCTCCATTGACCAAGTTGTTTGTCGTCATGCCCAGAACAAAGTTCGGCGCGCCCGTGATCTGAGCTTTGACAGCATCAGAAACGTCCTTGCCGAATTTCTCCTTAAAGCGATCACCTTTCATGCACCAAAGAAACGCCTTCTTATTTAGTGAAATTTTTTCGGCAATCACTTCAATTTACCTTGCTTCAATTTGTCTTGGTTTTCGAATAGGGCATTGTGCACCTGCCAGTACATGCCCTGCACGCCGGCGCAATGGTTCGCCTTGGCGGCGGACCGTCCACATTACCAGTTAGCCCCTTTAGACCTCTTAGTTGCTAAATAATTCGAATATTTTCCTCCAAATGCGGTCTATTTGAATGAGGGGGATTTATGCGTTCGTCACGCTGCCTGGGCGTTCAAAGGCAAATCGCGAAGAACGAAGCGAACCCTGCTTGATTCTGTAATTTTACATGGGCATAATACTATCAGCCATGTCTATAGTTTGTTTAATCTATTGGATAATACTATAAACAAACATTAAGCCCATGTATATTCATTGAAAAAATATTATAAAAAGGAGGGATGGCATGACCATGAAAAAAAAACTCAAACTCACCTTGGTTGCCTGCTTGGCGACGGCCCTTTTGGGGGCTCCCACCTCTTGGGCTGAGACTCAAGTACCGGAAGACATGGTTCTAGTTCCGGGGGGTTCCTTTCTTATGGGGGTGGACAAGCAAGTCAATCCCAAAACCCAGAAAATGTCAAAAAGGCAACGACTCAAATACGCCGTTTCACGGGAAGCGTTTCACGATGAGGGTCCTGCCCACACGGTTATTTTGGATTCGTTTCTTATCGACAAGTATGAAGTTTCCAACCAACAGTATGGAGAGTTTATTAAAGCCACCGGACATCCGGCTCCCGCTTACTGGGATGACCACAAACGCAATCAGCCCAGACAACCGGTCAGCGGAGTGAACTGGCACGACGCCAAGGCTTTCTGCAATTGGGCCAATAAACGGCTCCCGACCGAAGCGGAATGGGAAAAAGCCGCGCGGGGTCCCGAAGGTTACAAATATCCCTGGGGCAATGAACTCAACGCCAGTAATGCGAACTTCGGTCGCCAGAAAGAATTCACCGCGGATGTGGACTCTTTTCCCAATGGTAAAAGTACTTATGGGGCCTACAACATGAGCGGGAATGTTTTTGAGTGGGTGCAGGATTGGTATGACCCTCATTACTACAAAGCTTCCAGGCATGCCTTAAATCCGAACGGCCCAAAAGAAGGAGCCTTTCTGAGCGCTACCGGCACTTACGTGGACCGTATTGCTGTCGGGAAAAAAAGAGTCATCCGCGGGGGTTCTTGGTATGCCCCTAGCGCAACCGTAACAACGACCCATCGATTCTGGAACGATCCCATGAACAACAGTTACGGCGTTGGATTGGGATTTCGTTGTGCACGATCGGCAGAAACCGATTCCATGCTTGAGGGGCGTACTTTTTACATGAACGCCTTGATTCAAATGGGTGCGGAAAAATATCCCCAGGCCATGAAGTCTATTGAAAAGGCATTGAGCCTGGAAAGCAATAACATGGAATATCTCGAGCTGAAAAAAATGATTCATAAACAGATTCGGTAACTGAATCATTTTTATTTGATCAAAGAGGGGGGGGTCATCCCCCTCCTCCTTAGATCAAATTTCTGGAGAACATCCAGACTGCCTTAAAGATAAGCCATGAAACACAGCATACACAAAAACCAATTTTTAGCCTTGATAAGCATTCTTCTTATCGGGGTGGCTTTATCACTCATCAATCCAGACCTTGGATTCTGTAACAACCTCCCTGAAGAAAAAACTGTACACACTACAACTCATGCACGATTATCAGTCGAACTGGCCTGGGATATGTACCATCACGCGGCCCTGGGAGGAACTCTGGCTTCTCCCAGTATTCAAAGCGAACTGGAAATGAACCTTCACAAATCACGCGCACTTCTGGCGGAAGCATATGCCGCCGAAGAAGGAGGCGACATACAAAAAACTCAGGACTTGATCAAACAAATATTGGAAATTACCCAGAAAGTAATCACAAAAAGTCAGGAACAAAAACAATGACAATTGTTCAAAAAATGTTTCATATGACTGTTCTTTTAGTCCTAATTTCGGCATTGAGTCCTTTACAAACCGGGGTTCATGCGAATGACGTAAAGTCGACAAACCGTGATCCGGTTGAAATGAAGATTATTCCTGTCGGGGAGTTCCTGATGGGCAGCAAGCCCTCGGAAGGAAGACCCGATGAACGGCCTCAGAGAAAGGTTTATTTGGATGCCTACGCGATAGATATTTATGAAGTCACCAACGAACGGTATCTGCATTTCATCCATTCCACCGGACGCAAGGAACCCTCAAATCCTTATGGAGGCGGATTGCTTTCTGAAGTCACTGATATTGACACCTTACCGGTCGTTCAGGTGACCTGGTATGACGCGGTTGACTATTGTCATTGGGCTGGAAAACGTCTTCCCACAGAAGCCGAGTGGGAGAAAGCGGCTCGGGGAAACTACGGCGCCCTCTTCCCATGGGGATCGCAATCACCCCGTATCAAAACGGTTAATTTTGAGCACGACTGGAATGGAACCAAAACACTCTGGGCAGCGGGATCCCATAAAGAAACCTCCTCACCTTATGGGATATATGACATGTCCGGAAACGTCCGCGAGTGGACTCAGGACTGGTACGCCCCAGATTACTATGCGCAGGCCCCCAGCACGAACCCGCAAGGTCCGCGGACAGGAATTTTGAAAGTCATCAAGGGAGGCTCCTGGCACAGCTTTAAATCGGACATTCGACCCGCGGCACGGGGCAAAGGTGGATTCGCGTTGAAAACCGATGGCATTGGTTTTCGTTGCGTCCGTTCAATCAAAAATTCTCAACAATAAGACTGATGACACAACATCCTAGATATGGGGATAGGCAGTTTTGTATAAATCGGTCTATAAGACAACAGGGAACATAAACAGGGTACATTGGAAGGAATTGAGGGAGTTTGGGTGAGCTAATCATTAGCCCACAAAGGACCCAAAGCGGACGCTCGCCTAAATTTAGTAAGACCCATTTATCACATATTACAATTGCAATTCTGGCAAACGCCAAATAACGTCATGTGATGGGAAATAAGGGTGAATTGATGTTTCTTGGCGGTTTTTTCCTGGAAACGTTCGATCATAGGGTGGTGGAATTCCTCGATTTTCTTACATCGTGTGCATACCAAGTGATCATGATGCTTTCGTCCATAAACCCTCTCAAAACATTTCTTATCTTCGATAAGAGAATTTTCCTGGGCCAATCCGCTTTCGACCAAAAGATTCATGGCACGATATATTGTGGCGCGGCCAATATTTTTATCCACCATTTTGGTTTTCTCAAAAAGCTCCTCAATTTCCATATGACCCTCAGTCTGTAAAAAGACCTGCAAAATGACTTTACGGGGGCGGGTTAAATGCATATTATTTTCCGCAAGATAATTCTCAAATATTTTTAATTCCTGAACGTATTCCATACTTTCCACCCTTATATTTGTTTATTTTTTCCAGGTATTGGACTTTTTTATTTGCGATCTTCAGCTGAGATTCAAGGATTGCCAAACGGACTCGTAATTGGCTGGATTCGTTGTATTTATCAACCATTTGCTTCTCCTTACTTTAGATAGATTAGCTCCCACCTTCAATATGATAATGATAATCAATTTCATTATTATTGTCAAATATTAATTTTTGGAGGGCTGGCCTTGAAAAAGGGTTTTGGGAAATGGCGCACGCTTCCAGAACGGACGTTTCCATTTTTTTAGGTTGTCTTTTCTTGTTGATCAACGGAGCGGACCCATTTTTCCTGGATTCACGTCTTTATGTTTTCCCGGGACCATGAAGCGTTAAGCCTTCTCCATGGAAGTTGAAGTAAGAGCAGGCGTCTTCCTTGCCTTAATCGAGTGTCCGCTTTGGGCCGAATTGAGACACTACCAGCACTCTACCTCCCGCAGTATCCCTTAAAAGATATGTTAGGATAATGGCCTGAAGTGGGGAGTGAACAACGAATAAATGGAAAACAATATGCTTAATCGAACCGGGGAATGCCATCAATGCGGGGAGTGTTGCCGGACGGTGAATATGACGGTGGTAAGGGATGTGACTCTGCGCCAGCATGGCAACCGGGAGGAGTTGGAGCGTTACCTCGGCTACCGGGGGATTCGTGTGGTGGGGGAGGATATTCCAGGCAACGCGCTGTTTTACGAGGTCGATATCCCGTGCAGTCAATTGACGGAGGACAACGGGTGCAAGGTCCACGACTCTCCCGAAAAACCCCTGCTGTGCCTCAAGTACCCGGATGCGCCGAACGATATCGACGCCTGCGGTTACAGCTTCGAGCGTCAAACTCCGCTGGAACGCCTGGCATGACCGAGCGCTATACCGACAACGGCGACGGCACGCTGACCGATTCGGTGACCGGCCTGATGTGGCAGGAGAGTTACGGCTACGCCGAGACCGGGAACTACGTCACCTGGTACGATGCCGAGAAATACGTCGTGGAACTCAACCGCAGAAAGCTTGGGGGTCATTCCGACTGGCGTTTGCCCAACAAGCTGGAACTGCAAAGCCTGTACGAGCTGAAGTATGAGTTTGAATCGCGCGGTAAGACCTTTATCCTGCATATAGACCCCATCTTCGAGATCGGCTACGGCAGTTGTTTCTGGACCTGGCAGACGCGGCTTTCCGGCGCGATGGGGTTTGCCTTCGACGTTGGCGAGAATTTCTGGTTCCCGCAGGGCAGTCTGTCGGGCACGGTGCGCGCGGTGCGGTTGGATATGAATCCCTTTAAACTGATACGAACCTATGGCCACAAAGAAACAGCGCAATAAGAAGAAAAGCGGTCGCTCCGCGACGGTACGTGAGCTTTGGCTGAATATGAACTCTTTTGATCTTAAACGGTTTAATGGTGGCGAAACGACAACGAGGTAAGAAGGGCCGGGAACCCGCCGCGCCCAGCCCGGAGAGCGTCAAAAAGGAAAAAGAAAAGGCGAAGGCGCTCAAGGCGTCGGTATGGTGGCAGAACCAGCTCGAAAAGGGCGAGTGTTATTATTGCGGGCAGAACTTCGCCAAGAAGGATCTCACCATGGACCACATCGTGCCCGTGTCGCGCGGCGGCAAGAGCACCAGGGGGAATGTCGTGGTGGCGTGCAAGCCGTGCAACAGCGACAAGAAATACTATACGGCAGCGGAACTCATCCTCAAAAACCAGATGAACTCGAAGATCAATTTTTAGACCAGTACGGGAGCGGGTACATGGAAAGCGACAAGATGCTGAAGATCATGGGATACGGAACACTGGCGATCGTTGTGCTCGCCGGCATTCTCTTTTGGTTCAAGATGTAACCCGCGTGACGCTGGACCCAAATTAACCACAGATCAACATAGATAAACACGGATGAATCTGGAAAAGGGAATAGGGAAAAGAATTGCCACCGGCGGCTCGCCGGTCAGGAGGGAATATCCATACTGGAAGGGGGAGCTTGTGTTCGGGGGGCATCTTTGGCGGCGAGGGCTTCGTAGCGCGGGTCGAGTTTTTCCTGTTCTTCCACCATTTTTTTGCAGATCTGCGTTTCACACACCAGAACGATGTGTAGCCCGAATTTCGATTTGATCGGCTCGGGGATCACGAATTTTTCACATTTCAGGATTTCATCGCGCAGTTCTTTGGAGAGGATGCCTTCAATCTCCGGCATCTTGGGGTAGATCCATTCCAAGTCGCCGCCCACCGCCTTGCTGGGGCAGACGCTGTATTTTTTCGCCAGGCGCGCAAAAAACTTTTCGATCTTTTCGTAATCCTGATATTCCTTGTCAGGATCGTCCGTCGGCTCATTCGCCAGTTCCATTTGGAAATCCTGGACCGTCTGCCGGATCAGGTTGGCGGCTTCAACGCTGGACACCAGGATGTGACGGACGCGATGCTCCAGCGGTTTCTTCGACTGGATTTTGACTTTCTTCGCCTGGAACACCTTGCGCGGTTTGACAACCGGGCGCTTCGGTGCCTCGCCTTCCGGCTTGTCGGGGACCTTCGGTTCCGGCGCGGTTTTGTCGCGCTGGTAGACTGTCTTTTCCGGTTCCTGCGGCTGTTCTTTATCAGTCATGGTTTGATTCTACTCCAATGGGCTCCCTGGAGCCAGTGGTATTTAGAATCCCAGGGATTCCAGATAATCCAGCACCGCGCCCTTCGAATTGGTGCCGATCACCTGGTGAGCCGCCGCCTGCAGCTCCGGCAGGGCGTTGCCCATGGCCACCGCTTTCCCGGCAATCTCAAACATTTCAAGGTCGTTGAGGTAATCCCCGAACACCACGATCTGCGATAACGGGGTATGCAGATGCTCGGACAGGGTGCGCAGCATTTTGCCCTTGTCGGCGTGGTGGTGGAACATCTGCAGCCAGTGAAATTTGGGATGGGCGATGTCTTTCGCGAAGTACAGGTTGAGGTGATCCGGGAACCGCTCGCGCAGTTGCCGGTGGACGGGGTCCAGTAGGACCGGAGTGTCGATCAGCAGCAGGCCGGCAATCTGTTCGCCGTCTTTGAATTGATATTCATCGACATATTGCAGTCGGTCGTCGCCTTCCAGGCTTTTCAGGTAAGCCTGCGAGCCCGCGTTGGTGGCGTTGCGGTAATACAGGCGGTGCATTTCATCGAACGTATAGACGAACGGATCCTGCTCCAGCGGGGCGACCCGTTCCAGCAGTTCATAGACCACGTCGCGCTGGATATAATTGGACTGCTCGAGGTTCTCCCCGGTCTCGAAATGGGTCAGGTAGGCCCCGTTGAACAGAATGACCGGCAGTTGCAGGTTCACCTCGTGTAAAATGGGGTGGACCGAATCGTAGTTGCGGGCCGTGGCGATGGTGAATTTGAGGCCGCGGTCGATCAGGCGGTTCAGGCGATCCACCCAGGGACGGGGAAACTCGCCGTGCATGTCCAGCAAGGTGCCGTCCAGGTCGGAAACATACAGCAATTCTTTGGGATCGGGATTCATGCGGGTATCAAAAAAGTGTAAGGGAACGCTTCCGGGAGGGACTAAACAGGGAACCATTTCTATGAATACAATTACCGTTCGCCCTGGGAGTGTTAACCATGTCATTATACCGCTTAAATTTTAAAATGCATTTAAAGGATTTGGAAATGTCCATGAAACGCGTCTTCTTCGAAAAATTCTGGGTGTTGATCCTATGTCTGGTGCTGGCGCCGTCCTCGGCCTGGGCCTTCGATTTCCTGGGCTGGGACGGATTGGTGAAAAAACACGTGGGACCGACCACCATCGCCGGTGTGCGGCTGGCCGGGGTCGATTATCCCGGTATGAAGAAGGACCCGGCGTATGCGCAACTGATCGCGGATCTGAAATCGTTTGCTCCCGATACGCTGAAAACCTCCAAAGAAAAAATGACCTTCTGGATCAACGTCTACAACATCATGGCGGTCAAAATGGTGGTGGACCATTACCCGGTAGACAGCATCAAGGACGCCGGGAGCCTGTTCGAATCGGTCTGGAAAAAGAAGGTGGGGGTGGTCGGCGGCCAGGAGGTCACCCTGAATGACATCGAGCACGAAACTTTACGGAAGATGGGGGACCCGCGCATCCATGTCGCCATCGTCTGTGCATCGGTGAGTTGTCCCGACCTGCGCAAGGAAGCCTACACGGCGGACCGGTTGGATGCGCAACTCGATGATCAGTTCAAGCGGTTTCTGGAAAACAGGGGTAAGGGACTCCAGATCGAGCGTAGCAAGGGGCGGGTGACGCTCTCAAAAATTTTCGACTGGTTCGAAGAAGACTTTGAACCGAAAGGCGGGGTCCTGCCGTTCCTCTCCCGCTACGCACCGGAGAAAGACCGGGCTTTCCTGAAAAAGGGAAACCTCGACGTTTCCTATCTGGATTACAACTGGGATTTGAACAAGAGGAATTGAAGGAGGGAGGGGAGGAAACCGGAAGACCGGCTCCCTCTCCTCTCTGGGCGACCCTGCTCGGCGCAGAGCCAACTTTGCTGAGGCGTTATGGCGCGATTGTAAAGTTACTTTCGCCAGCTCCTGCCCGGAGGGGGATCTGGCAGGGTGTTGACTTCTAGAGAATACAACTGAGCGCAATTTAGAAATTGAGCCCAGCGTCACGCTGGCCCGTGGCGGTTCGCCGCCCTGCGGATCAATCGGCGTGTTTCCGCAGGAACGTCGGGATATCGAAATTTGAACTGTTGGACAGCGTGTCCGGAGATTCTTTCCGGATGATATCCGCCAGTTCCTTCAAGCTTTCCTGTTGGTACGCGGGATGATTTTCCATATCCGCTTCCACATCCGGCCCGTTCACCACTTTTTTCATGGGCATGGCGCTGGGCTCCTGTGGCGCGAGAAAGAGCCGTTGGCGCTCATCCTTCTCGAATCCGGTGGCGATCACCGTCACGCGCATGTCCTCTTTCATCGATTCGTCCACCACCGCACCGAAGATGATATGGGCATCTTCGTGGGCGCTTTTTTGAATCAGCATGGCCGCCTCGTTGACGTCGTGCAGGGTGAGGTCTTCCCCACCGGTGATGTTGATGAGAATCCCGCGGGCGCCTTCGACCGATGCCTCGTCCAGCAGCGGGCTGGAGATGGCACGCTGGGCCGCCTCAATGGCCCGGTTTTCACCGGAGGCGATACCGCCGCCCATCAGCGCTTTTCCCATGCCGCACATGATGGTTTTGACGTCCGCGAAGTCGAGATTGATCAATCCCGGAATCACGATCAAATCCGAGATACTGCACACCGCCTGACGCAGAACGTCGTCGACCTGGGAGAACGCGGTGCCCAGCGAGGTTTGCTTGCCGATGAAGCTCAGCAGCTTCTGGTTGGGAATAACGATCAGGGTATCGACCGCTTCCTTCAATTCCTCGATTCCTTCCTCGGCCTGCTTTTGACGCCGGCTGCCTTCAAACATAAAAGGCTTGGTGACCACACCGACGGTGAGCGCCCCCACTTCCCGGGCGATTTCCGCGATGACCGGCGTGGCGCCGGTACCGGTGCCTCCGCCCATGCCGGCGGTGAGAAAGACCATGTCCGAGCCTTCCAGCACGTCGTACAAATGTTCGCGGCTTTCCTCTGCCGCCATTTTCCCGGTCTCGGGATTGGACCCGGCGCCGAGACCGCGCGTCAATTCCGTCCCGATCCGTATTTTGTGCTGGCAGGGGGAGGCGTCGAGCGTTTGCATGTCGGTGTTCGCCTGGATAAACTCCACCCCCTGGATGTTGGAACGCACCATGGCGTTGACCGCGTTGCCGCCGCCCCCGCCGATGCCGATGACCTTGATATTCGCCGAATAATCATTGGTTGGTTCAAATTCAATCATGCCCATTGTTTCCTCCTTGGTGACTAAAAGAATTCTTCAGTCCAGCCCTTCATGCGGCTGAAGATTTTTTCAAATAGATTCCTGCCTTGCAGGTCCATGGTGCGGCCCGCTTTATAACTTTTTTCTCCGTAATGAATCAGCCCCGTGCTGGTGGCGTAGATGGGGTTGGTCACCACATCCACCAGGCCGCCGAGACCCATGGGAGTGCCGATGCGGACCGGCACCTGAAAAACTTCCTCTGCCAGATCCGCCATGCCTTCCACGCAGGCCGAGCCGCCCGTGATGACGATGCCGGAAGAAATGCTGTCCTGGAATCCGGACGTCTGGATTTCGTGGTTGAGCATTTCAAACATTTCCCGGATGCGCGCTTCGATGATTTCGCTGAGAATCTGCCGCGATACCTTGAGCGTACTCCGCCCGCCGACGGTGGAAATTTCGATCGTGTCGTCGTGCTTGATCAGGCTGGAGTAAGCGCATCCATGCGCGTGTTTGATTTTTTCCGCTTCGGCGTTGGGGGTGCGGAGTCCGATGGCGATGTCGTTGGTCACCTGCGCACCCGCGATAGCCAGCACCGAGGTGTGCTTGATCGCGCCCTGGTAGAAAATCGCCAGGTCGGAAGTGCCGCCGCCGATATCGATCAACGCCACGCCCAATTCCTTTTCATCGGCGGAGAGCACCGCCTCGCTTGAGGCAAGCTGTTCCAGCACGATATCCTGTACGCCCAGTCCCGCCTTGTTGACGCATTTGACGATGTTCTGCGCCGAAGTGACGGCGGCAGTGACGATATGCACCTTGGCCTCCAGCCGTATCCCCGCCATGCCGAGAGGCGTTTTGATACCGTCCTGGTTGTCCACGATATATTCCTGCGGCAGGACATGGATCACTTCGCGGTCCAGGGGAATGGCGATGGCCTTTGCCGCTTCGATCACGCGGTCCACATCGTGGTGGTTGATCTCCTTGTGCTTCGCCGCGATGATGCCGTGGCTGTTCATGCTTTTGATGTGGCCGCCGGCGATTCCCACAAAGACGGAATCAATCTCCGCTCCCGCCATCAGTTCCGCCTCCTCGACCGCACTGCGGATTGATTCGACCGTGCCGTCGATATTGACCACCACCCCCTTGCGCAGGCCGCGGGAGGGCGACTGGCCGAGACCGATGATTTCGATCTCGCCCTGAGGCGTGACCTCGGCGATGATGCAACAGATTTTGGTTGTGCCGATGTCCAGGCCGACGATGTAGTTTTGTTTTTTGGACATGTGTGTCCCCTTTTCAAAAAACGGTTAAATCTTGTGTACGATCCCGCGCCGCGGTTCCATCCGGTTTTTCTTGACCACCACCTTGTCCTTGAAGGACAGGTCGATGTAATGAATCCCGGAAAGATTGGAATCCATGGCGTCGAGTATTATCTTCAAATTCTCAAAACCTTCCTGAATCCGGTCCACCGCCAGATAGATATCGATCCCCCGGCTTTCGGTGGTGAATACCAGCTTGCGTGGACTGGACATATGAAATTTCTGAATGGGATCGTCCTTGAACGCGCCCAGTTGATTCATGAAGTGCATGGCCTGCAACCCCGGCACGATTCCCGCCACCGGGATTTCGTTGCCCAGCTCGACCCGGCGTACTTTCACTCCCGTGATCAGGGGCAGAGCGCCGTATTTTTTGTTGTCGGGAACGATCAATACTCCGTAGTGATCCATCAGATAAGTTTTGTCCAGCTGGATCCGTGCGAACGGGGTTCGTTCCTGAACCTCGATACGGATTCCGCGCGGCAACCGGCGCACGGCGGATACATTTTCAATCCAGGGATTGGCCTTGAACCGTTCGGTGACGGACTGCAGGTCGAGCTGGAATATGTTTTGTCCCAACAGCGGCCGGGCTATACCCTCCAGGGTATGCAGGCTGACCTTCTCGTTTCCGGAAAAATGGATCTGGGCTACGGTAAACTGCGGCGCGGTGGTGACAAACCGGTAACCATGAAACGCTCCATAACCCATGATCATGACCAGGACCGCTTTGGCGATGACGTCCAGGAAGGCTTTCGCGCGTTCCCGGAAACCGCTCTGGCGGTTTTTGATTTTGCGCCCTTTCAGAACCTTGCCCGGACGTTTGTGGTTTTTCCGCTGACGCGAATGAACCTCTCCCCAGTTGAGGCGGGATCCTTTGGGTTTTTTCAAGGTGTAATTCATCATGGTGTTTTAGTTTTTGTAATCCAGTCGTGCGTTCTTCAAAATTTCGATCACCAGGTCGTCAAATTCCAGACCGGACTTGCGTGCCGCCATGGGAAGCAGGCTGGTCGGCGTCATTCCCGGTATGGTGTTCATTTCGAGGACGTAAGGGGTGCCCTGGTCCAGAATCAAATCCACGCGCGGGAATCCCCGGCCCTTGAGGGCCTTGAACACCCGGACCGACGCATCGTGGCACAGTTTCTCTTCATCCGGGCTCAGTTGCGCCGGGCACACATAATCCGTTTTGCCCTCGGTGTACTTCGCTTCGTAATCATAGAAACCCGATTTGGGAACGATTTCCACGATCGGCATGGGTTGCGGTCCATTCATCCCAACCGCCAGCAATTTGCCCTCGATATATTGTTCAATCAGGATTTCCTCGGAAACCTCGAAGGCCTCGTCGAGTGCCGTTTCCCATTGGGGTTCGGTGCGGACAATGCTGACGCCGATGCTCGATCCCTGATCGGCGGGTTTCACCACCACCGGCAAATCCAGCGTTCTTTTCACCCGGCTGCGATCTTCAAGGGTGATCACCTGATAGGGTGCCGTGGGGATGCCGCGTTCCATGAATATCTCCTTGGACACCACCTTGTTGTAGGCGATAGCGCTTCCCAGAACACCCGAGCCGGTGTAAGGGATTTTGAGATACTCCAGAATTCCCTGAATCGTGCCGTCCTCGCCCCAGGTGCCGTGCAGTGCGATACAAGCCAGATCGATCTTCTGCTTCGCCAGGGTGGCTCCGATGTTGTGGTCCACGTCAATCATTTCAGCGTTCAACCCTTTCTTCTGGATGGCGTTGAAGATCTCTTTCCCCGAAGTCAATGAAACTTCCCGCTCCGGGGAGAGCCCTCCCATCAGCACGCCGATCGTTTTTTGTTTCAGCGACTTCAACAGCACATCCTTGCATCAAATGTAACGGTCCGCCCCCGGTCCTTGGCCAAGGACCGGGGACAAAGGAAGGAGGGGTACCTTTGCGTACGGACCATGTTCATCAAAATTTTAAATCAGGCGCTCTCCAGGTCGCCCTTTACCGTTCACCGACGATAATCACTTCGGTTTCCAGCTCCACGCCGGTTTTTTCCAGAACCGTGGCCCGGACATGTTCGATGATTTCAATCACCTCCGAGGCCTGTGCGTCTCCTTTGTTGACAATGAAGTTGGCGTGCTTGATCGATACGCCGGCGTCACCGATGCTGAATCCTTTCAGTCCCGCTTCCTCGATGAGGCGTCCCGCCGCATCCCCTTCCGGGTTCTTGAACACCGAGCCCGAGTTGGGCAAAGACAGCGGTTGCTTGTTTTTGCGGCGGACCAGATGGCTGTCGATGGTGTTTTGGATTTTCGCGTGGTCGCCCTTTTTCAATTCCAGTTCCGCGGATACGATGATGCCGCCCTTTGTGGGGAAGGTGGTTTTGCGGTATTCGAACTTCAGTTCCGATTTTTTCAGGGTTTCCAGATCGCCTTCGGCGTTGACGCGTGTGACGCTGCGAATCACATCGCAGATTTCCGTACCGTCCGCTCCGGCGTTCATGATCAACGCCCCGCCGAGAGAACCGGGAATGCCCACCAGATTTTCCATCCCGGTCAGCGAGTATTTCGCAAGATTTTTGACCAGATAAGACATCTTGGTGGCAGCGCCGGCAGTGACCACGGCTCCTTCTTCGCCTTCTGCGTTTTTGAAAAACACGGGCGGCTCGATTTCCTTGAAACGGTTCTTGGTGGCAATGACGATGCCCCGGAACCCTTTGTCGTTCATGATGAGGTTCGTGCCTTCTCCGAGAATGAATAACGGCATATCCCCGTGATGTTTGAATATGAGCTGCAGGTCCGACACATCCTTGGGGACGATGAATACATCCGCCGGACCGCCGACGCGCAGAGACGTATGATGGGAGATGGGTTCGTCGTAACGGATTTCTCCCTTGATTCGGTTCAACCAGTTTGTGGAGGGGCTCATAAAGGTTCTCTTGTGAATGGTTCTTCCCAGGATCGTTCGGGATGATCCGGTCAATGTTGCCATCGGTACGCTTTGTCCCTGGTGTAGATGAGCAAAGCGGATGAGTCGGGTTTTCCAAGGATTGTTCAGCATGGATTAACTATCCTTTCCAGGTTTTCCCTCGCGGAGCCGCTCGGGAAGGTTGGCCATCAGATCGCGCCCCAGTTCCCACACATTACCCGCGCCGAGTGTCATGAAGACATCGCCGGGGGCCAGGATTTGGGACAGGCGTTTCAAAGTTTCTTTAGGTGTTGCCACGTGCTCGGCGTTTTTGTGTCTGAATTTCCGAACGCCGTCCACGATTCCCTTGGAGTGGATGCCTTCGATGGGTTCCTCACCGGCGGGGAAAATGTCATTGATGATCAAATAGTCCGAATCGTGGAACGCGGACCAGAAATGTTCCATCTGGGTCTGGGTCCGCGAATAGCGGTGCGGTTGGAACACCACCACCAGCCGCCGGTCCGGCCACACTTCCTTGGCCGTTTTCAACGTGGCCTGGATCTCCACCGGGTGATGACCGTAGTCGTCGACCACCGCCAGGGAATCGGTGTTGTGGTGGATTTCGAAACGGCGTTGAACACCGGTAAATTGTTTGAGTGCCTGGGCGATGCTGTCAAACGTCAGGTTGAGCTCCATGCCCACCGCGACCGCCGCCAGCGTGTTCAGCACGTTATGTTTGCCGGGAGCGACGGAGTGGATCGTTCCCAACTCGTTCCCCAGGTAAAACACGTCGAACTGCGTGTCCAATCCCTTCACCCGGATGTTGCGCGCCGTGTAATCCCCCTGGCTCACCAGCCCATAAGTGATGAACCGTTTCTCCAGTTTGGGAATAAGGGACTGGATGTTGGGTTCGTCCAGGCACAGCACCGATGTTCCGTAGAATGGTATCTTGTTGAGAAATGTCAGGAACGCTTCCTTCATGTTGTCGAGCGTCTTGTAAAAGTCCATGTGTTCTTCGTCCAGAGTGGTGACCACGGCGATGGTTGGTGTCAGTTTCAGGAAAGAACCGTCGCTTTCATCCGCTTCCGCCACCAGAAATTCGCTCTGTCCCATTTTGGCGTGGCTGCCCGCGCTTTTCAGCTTGCCACCGATAATGACGGTGGGGTCGAGGTTGCCGCCGGCCAGAACGGTCGCGACCAGCGAGGTGGTCGTCGTTTTGCCGTGCGTGCCGGCGATGGCGATGCCCTGCTTCATGCGCATCAATTCGGCCAGCATCTCAGCGCGTCGGATCACGGGAATGGTCTGCTTGCGGGCCGATTGCACTTCCACGTTGTCCGGTTTGACGGCGGTGGAGGTCACCACCACCTGGCACCCGTCCACATTTTTCGCCTCGTGTTTGTAGGCGATGCGGGCGCCGATCTTCTCCAGGTACTCGGTCACGTTCGACTTGGACTTGTCCGAGCCGGTGACTTCGTAACCCTCGTTGATCAACACTTCAGCAATGCCGCTCATGCCGGAACCTCCGATACCGATAAAGTGAATCCGCTTGGTTTTGCCTAAAAACATACGACCTCATAATTCCCTGGGTCCTGCGTGTTTCTGCAATCAATCAATTGGAACCGGACATCAGTTCCATACACAATTGGCGGACACGCTCGGTGGCGTCGCGCCGTCCCATTTGAAAACTTTTGTTGCCCATCTCCCGCAAGGCTTCGGGATGTTCGATGCCGTCGAGGATAATCTCCGCTAAAATTTCGCCGTTCACGTCTTTATCGAGGATGACCCGCGCCGCGCCGGTGGATTCCAGCGCCCGCGCGTTGTGTTCCTGATGGTTGTGCGCCGCGTAAGGGTAGGGCACCAGCACCGAGGGAATCCCCAGCGCTGTGATTTCCGCCAGCGTGGTGGCGCCGGACCGGCAGATAATCAACGATGCCTTGCGATATTGATCCGCCATGTCGTAGATGAACGCCCGTGCGTCGGCGGAAAAACCTTTGTGTTCGTAACCGGCCTGCACTTCGGTTTCCCCCGATTGACCGGTCTGGTGGATGATGTGCAAAAGCTCTTTTACCGGCTCCAGTGGATCCAGCGCATCCAGCAGGGCGCGGTTGATGGACTGCGCTCCCTGGCTTCCACCCAGCACCAGTACCGTGAACTTTTCGGAAGTGGGGACGTTGGCCGCTTTCGCTACTGTAAATTCTTCGCGGATCATGTTGCCGGTTTCCACCACCTTGTGGGCAGGGAAATATTTTTTGGACATCTCGAAAGTGATCGCCACCTTGTCGGCGATTTTGCCGAGCCAGCGGTTGGTGGCGCCCGGCACCGTGTTTTGTTCTTGAATCAACAGAGGGATGCGGAGCGCCCACGCCGACAACGCCACTGGACCGGAGACGTAACCGCCGACCCCCACCACCAGCCGCGGACGGTTCATGAGCAGATACCCCGTCGACTGGAGGAGGCTGACCGGCAGTTTGAGCCAGTTGACCAAACGTCCGATTCCCTTTTTCCCGAGGAGGCCTCCCGACAAAATCGTTTTCAGCCGGAGTCCTTCACGCGGCAGGACGCGCGACTCGATCCCCTGCCGGGTACCGACGAACGTGATTTGAATGTCTGCATCATGCTTCATAAGCGCTTTTGCCAGGGCGATGCCGGGATAGAGGTGACCTCCGGTCCCGCCGCCCGCTATGACGACTGAGTTCGTCATTAATAAATGTTCAACGCCGGACCGAATGGTCCGATATGTTCAACAGCACTCCCATGCACAACAGCGTGATCAGCAGGGACGATCCGCCCAGGCTGATGAATGGAAGCGTCAATCCCTTGGTCGGCAGAACACCGACCGCCACGCCCATATTGGTGAACGCCTGCACGCCGACCAGCAGAGTCAATCCGATGGCCAGGTGCGTGCCGTACAAATCCTTGGCGTGCGACGCGATGGTGAATCCCCGCCAGATCAATATGCCGAACAGCAGGATGATTCCCAGTGTGCCGATAATTCCCAGCTCTTCCCCGATCACGGAGAAGATGAAATCGGTATGCGCTTCCGGCAGGTAAAACAGTTTTTGCCGGCTGTCGCCCAGTCCCAGTCCCCAGATGCCGCCACGCCCGAAGGCCAGAAAGGACTGGATGGCCTGGAAGCCGGTATCCGAGGGGTCGGCCCAGGGATCGAGAAATGAAAGGATGCGCCGCGTGCGGTATTGCGCGCCCATCACTGCGGTGACCAGAAACGGAATGACCGCCAGCACGGAATACAACAGGAACTTCTTTTGAATCCCGGCGACATACAACATGACGAACGCCACGATGGAAATGATCATGGCGGTGCCGAAGTCCGGTTGCAGAAGTATCAACAGGAAAAAAATTCCCAGAACGATCAGGTTGGGCAGATACCCGTACGCGAAGCTTTTCAGTTTTTCCGCACGTTTCACCATCGACTTGGCGATGAACAGGATGACGGTAAACTTGGCGATCTCGGACGGTTGCAGGGAAAACCCGCCGAGCGTCAGCCACCGCCGTGCGCCGCCCACTTCCTTGCTGAGCGCAGGCACCATGACCGCCAGCAGTAACAGAAAGGTGACCGCCATGATCGGGAGCGTCAGTTTTTCCCACCGGTGATAATCGAATTTGCGGGCAAAGACGAGCAGCGCCGTTCCCAGCAGGACCCACGTGACGTGTCGTTTCAGCAGGTAAAACGAATCCTGATAGGTCTCCTGGGCGTGCACGGCGCTGGAACTGAAGACCATGACGATCCCCGCCAGAATGAGCGCTGCGAGGGTCCACGCCAGGGTGGAATCGCATCCGTATTGTTTTTTTCGATGAGTGCTCACGCATTTCCTTTAAATGTGTTTCTCTAATACTCAAGGCTTACGAACCTCAAAGAGATTGCACGTATCCTTTAAACTGACTGCCCCGGTCCGCGTAGTCCCGGAACATATCGAAACTGGCGCAAGCCGGAGAGAGCAGAACCACGTCGCCTGGTTGCGCCTGGGCGTAAGCCCGGCGTACCGCGGATTCCATGTCGTCCGCATTTTCGTACCCAAACGATCCGTTCAGGACCGCCTGAATCCTGGGCCGGGCTTCCCCGATTAACACCATGTGCTTCACTTTCTTTTTGAACAGCGGTTTCAATGATTGGAAATCTCCGCCCTTATCCTGTCCGCCCGCGATCAAGACAATGGGCCGATCGAAACTGTTGAGCGATTTTTCCAGCGCGCCGATGTTGGTGCCCTTGGAGTCATTGATAAAATCGACACCGTTGAGGGAGCGCACCCATTCCAGGCGGTGCTCCAGTCCTTTAAATTCGCGCAGGGTCTTGGCAATGGAGGCGGCATCTATTCCCACCAGCCGGGCAACCAGCACCGAAGGCAGAATATTTTCCGCCTGCCACTGCAGAGCTTGATGCAATTCGCCGATACGACAAATCGCTTCTTCCTTCCCGCTGTCTTTAAACAGGACCTGGTCCCCGTTTAAATAACAACCCCGCTCCACCGGGCCGGTCATGCTGAAGTACCATTTCTGCGATCGTTTCCCCGCCGCGACGCGATGCACCCAGGGATCGTCGTGGTTGAGGACCAGAACATCGTCCCGGGTTTGATTCTCGGCAATTCTTTCTTTTAACTCGGCGTAGCGCTCAATCGTTTTATGCCGGTCGAGGTGATCCGGAGTGATGTTCAGAAGCACGCTTATTCTGGGATGAAACTCCACCGCGCCTTCCAGTTGAAAACTGCTGATTTCCAGAACCATGAAATCCCGGGGCGGATCCTGGACGAGGGAGATAAAAGGGACGCCGATATTGCCTCCGACCCGCACGTCCTTGCCGCCTTGCTCCAGCAGGTGACCGATCAGGGACGTGGTCGTTGACTTGCCGTTGGTTCCGGTGATCGCGATGATCGGCGTTTTACCGACCCGGTACGCCAGCTCCAGTTCGCTGATAATTTCGGTTCCGCTGGCGCGTGCGGAATTCAAATCCGGCGAGTCGATATCCACTCCCGGGCTCAGGATCACCAGATCCGCATCGGGCAGGGGCGTGGACGATTGGAAGACGGTGTTCACTCCGGACGCGAGTTGCTTCAGCACATCGTCCAGCATTTCTTTGGGCTTGCCGTCCATCAGGGTCACTCGCGCGCCCTGTGCCGCCAGGAAGTTCGCGGCTGCGATTCCGGAGCGTGCCATGCCGATGATGGAAATATTCTGATCCTTAAACTTCACGTGTTACCTCAGTTTGAGTGTACTCAGGCTGGCGATGGCCAGGATCGCCGCGACGATCCAGAACCGTACGATCACTTTCGGTTCCGGCCAGCCCAATTGTTCGAAATGGTGATGCAGAGGCGCCATTTTGAAAAAACGTTTGCCTCCGGTGTATTTGAAATATCCGACTTGAATGATGACCGACAGCGCTTCGATCAGAAAAATCCCGCCGACGGGAATCAACAGCAGTTCCTGTTTGGAAATACAGGCAATGGTACCGAGCACAGCGCCCAGGGAAAGGGAGCCGACATCGCCCATGAAGATTTGCGCGGGGTAGGTGTTGTACCAGAGAAACCCCAGGCTGGCTCCGATGATGGCGGAGGTGAGCACAGCGAGTTCTCCCGCTTCCCGGATGTGCTGAATGTTCAGGTAATCCGCAAACTTGAAATGCCCGGTCAGGTATACGATGCCCGTAAACGTGACGGTGGCGATAATGATCGGGCCGATGGCCAACCCGTCCAGCCCGTCAGTCAGGTTTACGGCGTTGGAGGTGCCCACGACAATAAAAACGATGAAGATCAGATAACCCCAGCCCAGGTCGGGAGTGAAATCCTTGAAGAAGGGAACAAACAGTTGGCTGGCGTAACCGGTACGGACCGGATCGTAATAAACCAGAAATACCGCCACGCCCACGCTGAGCAGGGCCTGGAGAATGAGCTTGGTTCGCGCCCGCAGGCCGTCACCTTTGCGGAATTTCAGGGTATCGTCGTACAGCCCGATCAATCCGAATCCGATTGCGACTATCACCACCACCCAAATATAGATATTGCTGAGGTTTGCCCACAGCAGGGTGGACAGGACGAATGCAAACAGAATCAACAGCCCGCCCATCGTCGGCGTTCCCGACTTGCTCAAGTGACGTTCCGGACCGTCGTCCCGGATTTTTTCTCCGATCTGCAGTCTTTGCAAAAAGCGGATCAGGTGCGGAGCGATCAGCAGGCACAGCGCCAGTGCGGTAATCCCGGCCCAGGCCGAGCGGAACGTGATGTACCGAAACACGTTCAAGAATGTATAGTCCGAGCTGAGTGGATAAAAAATGTGATAAAACATAGTTTCCTTTATTCCTGCTTCATTAAACCTTCCAGCACGGTTTCCATATGCGACCCGCGCGATCCCTTGAACAGCAGGCAATCGCCGGGTTGGATCGCCGTTTTCAGAAATTCTGCCGCCGCCCGATGGATATCAAAGCAGTGCACCCGGTCTTTCGCCATTCCCGATTCCACGGCGGCATTGCCGGCAAGACCCGCCAGTTCCCCGACCGTGATCAAATAGTCAAACCCATATCCGGCAGCCTCGTTTCCAAGTTGTTGATGGGCAGACTGTTCGCCTTCGCCCAACTCCAGCATGTCGCCGATCACCAGAAATTTTCTGCCCTCGGTGGGATATTCTTTCAGAGTCTGCATGGCCTCCCGCATGGATTGCGGATTGGCGTTGTAGGTGTCGTTGAGAACTTCGATGTTCCCGTAACGAACTGCTTCACCCCGCTGAGAGAGCTTGTGTTTAACGCCCAACCCGGTTTTGATCTCCTCCAGAGAGATGTCCAGAGCATGGCCGACCGCGGCCGCCGCGAGTGCGTTATAGATATTGAACCGGCCGAGAAAGGGCAGGTGGACGGCAATCGCTTTGTCCCAAACATTTAAGGTAAAGTCATACCCGGCATCCTCATTGGCGCGAATATCGGTGGCGCGCACATTGGCCTCGTTGTTGATTCCAAACGTAATGACCCCGGCCCGCAATTTTTCAGCCAGTTCGTAGACCAGCGGATCGTCGGCATTGACGACGGCCGTGCTTTCTTCACTCAAGGACTGAAACAACTCGCCCTTTGCCGCCTGGATGTCTTTCAAAGTTTTCAATTGGAGCATGTGGGCCTGGGAAATGTTGGTGATGACACCGATCCGGGGTTTGGCGATTTCCGCCAGGCGTTTGATTTCTCCGGCGGCGCTCATTCCCATTTCCACCACCGCCGCTTCATGGGACGGTTTCAACCCCAACAGAGTCAACGGCAGGCCGATGTGGTTGTTCAGGTTGCCTTCGGTTTTGAGTGTCGGATATCGCATTTTTAAAACACTGGCAATCATTTCCTTGGTGGTCGATTTGCCGTTGGTGCCGGTGACGCCGATCATGTGGGGCGTGAACCGGTTTCGGTGGTAACCCGCCAGTTCCTGCAGAGCGTGGGTGGTATCCGGGACGATCACTGCAAAGAGGTCCGTGTGTTGAAGTAGAGATCCGGTGATTTTTTCGCGATCGGAAATCACCACACCCGCCGCTTTTTTTTCGACGGCATCGTTTAAAAATTTGTGACCGTCGAAGCGGTCCCCCTGGATGCAAAAAAACAGCTCGCCAGGCTTCAGTGTTCGGGAGTCGATTGAAACCCCTTTGAATTTTTGGGAAGGTTCTCCCATCAAACGTTCTCCTTGAACCGCGGTCACTAAAGTCTTCAAGTCGCTATCCATTAACACCGAGTCTTTCTTTGAGGGCTCGTTCCGCCTCTTCACGATCGTCAAAATGAATTTTCCCGGTATTGAGTATCTGGTAATCCTCATGTCCCTTGCCGGCGATCAGCACCAGGTCGCCGGTTTGCGCCCGTTGAATGGCAAAGTCGATGGCTTCCCGGCGGTTGGGAAGGATCGTGTAATGTTCGTTCGGTTTCCGGTTCGCGGGAATGCCTTCGCAAATGTTCCGGATGATCTGTTCCGGGTCTTCGGTGCGGGGATTGTCAGAAGTGATAACGGCGAAGTCGCTCATTTCCAGTGCGACGCGACCCATTTCCTTGCGTTTGCCAGGGTCCCGGTCGCCGCCGCATCCGAATACAACAATCACTTGTTTTTCGGAAAGGGTCCGGGCGGCCTTCAGGGCGTTGGCCAACGCGTCGTCGGTATGCGCGTAATCGACCGCGACAATGAAGTCCTGTCCCTGCTGTACTTTTTCGAATCGCCCCGGAACGCGCTCCAGCGATTGAATCCCCTGTCCGATGTGAGCCAGGGAAATTCCCTGCGCCAACGCGACGGCAGAGGCGGAGAGCAGGTTGTGAACATTGTGCCGCCCAAGCAGAGGGGACTGGATGGCCTGGGTGCCTGAAGGCGTTTTCAGGGTGAACCGGATGCCGCCTTGCGACAAAACACAATCCTCCGCCGTCACGTCTGCATTCGAGTCCAAACCGGTGGTCAGGGTTTCAAGGGAGTTTTCCTGCACAATTTCCCGTCCCACCGGGTCATCGATGTTGATGACCTGTTTTTGAATTTTGCAATCCCGGAACAAAATCTTTTTGCTGTCCTTGTAGTGTTCGAATGTTTTGTGATAATCGAGGTGATCCCGCGTGATATTGGTGAACACTCCGACCGCGAACCGCAACTCCCGCGCCCGCTTGAGTGCCAGCGAATGGGAAGACACCTCGATACAGCATTTCTCGACTCCCTGGCCGGCCATCTCGGAAAGCATGCGGTTGATCTCCAGCGCTTCCGGCGTCGTCATGGGAGCGGGGTATTCCGTTCCGCCGTAGCGGTAATTGATGGAACCGATGACGCCGCAGGAATGTCCCGCCGTTTCAAAAATCCGTTCCAGCAGATAGGTCAACGTGGTTTTGCCGTTGGTTCCCGTGATGCCGATCAAATCCAGCCGGTCCGAGGGGCGTCCGTAAAACCGGTCGGACACCCAGGCCAGCACATGGCGCGAATCGTCCACGTGAATAGCCGTGACGCCGGGGTTCTGAAAACCGGCTTCGGCAATCTGTTGGCGGGGCATTTCCGTGACGAATGCTCCGGCTTTTTTTTCGATGGCTTGCCCGATGAACCGGCTGCCGTCGTGGTGGTGGCCGGGCATGGCGACGAACAAACCCTCAGGCTCCACCTTGCGGGAGTCGTAGGCAATGGATGAAATATTGCGGTCCAGCGTTCCTGTTACGTCAGCCATGGGATACCCATCGATCAGGTCTAAGAGTTTTTGACCCATAAACACTCAAATGAAAGTGCGGCTTGTGGTTCGGAAACCACCGGCTTCACCTTCGGGACTTGCGTTACACCCGGTCGAGTACGAACACCCGATCCAGACTGGAAGGGACGTGCAGGTACCGCAACGTTTTCCGGGCGATTTTTTGAAACACCGGGGCGGCCACTTCGCCTCCCCAATAAGATTTTTGCGGCTCGTCGATCATCACCAGGATGACCAGCCGGGGCGCGTCCGCCGGAACGAATCCGATGAACGACGCGAGGTATTTGGTTTTCGAATAACTTTGAGTCGCCGGGTCGATCTTCTGGGCGGTGCCGGTTTTGCCGGCCACCTCAAAACCGGGAATCGCGGCCTGGGCCCCGGTTCCGGTTTTCACCACCGATTTGAGAATGTTGATCATCTGCCGGCTGGTTTCTTCCGAGACTACCGACTGGATAATCTCGGGCTTGAATGTTTTTTCAACGGCTCCGTTTTTGAGAATGGCCTGGGTCATGCGCGGGCGGATGAGCGCTCCGCCATTGGCAATGGCGGCAATGGCGGAAACCATCTGGATGGGGGTCACGGCAATTTCATGGCCGAAGGACATGGAAGCCAGAGACAATCCCGACCACTGCGGGAGACTTTGCAGGGACCCCGAAGCTTCTCCGGGGAGATCCATCCCCAGCTTGCCGCCGAACCCGAACTTTTGCATGTAGTCATGGAAACGGCTCCGGCCCAGCTCCTGGGCGATTTTGATGGCGCCGATATTGCTCGACTTGGCGATAATGTTGCGCAGGGTCAGCCATCCGAACTGATGATTGGACGCTTCGCCGATGCGTGACTTGCCCACCGTGAATGATCCGTTCTCACAGAAAAAGATGTCGTCCGGTCCCGCCAGGCCTTCTTCCAGAGTGGCCGCGGCTACAATCGGTTTGAAAATCGACCCCGGTTCGTAGGCGCTGGCCACGGAATCGTTGCGCCAAAAGTGTTTGGGGTAGGCTGAATAGTTGTTCGGGTTGAACTCGGGGGCGGAGGCCAGGGCGAAGATGGCACCGGTATACGGGTCCATGACGATCGCCAGCCCGCTCTTCGCCTGGTATTCCCGGACCTGTTGTTTGAGCTCGCGCTCGGCGATAAACTGAATCACTTCGTCCAAGGTCAGCACGACGTCCCGTTTTCCCTTGTTGATCTCCTGCGCATAGGCGGTGGTCCACAAATAACGCCCCCGCGCATCCTTTTCCAGTACGGATCGCTGCGGATTGCCTTTCAGGACGGCGTGATGATAATGCTCGACACCGGCCAGACCCTGGTTGTCGAGGCCCACGAAACCGAGAGTGCTGGCGGCGAGTTTGCGTTTTGGGTAATAGCGCTTGGCTTCGGCGATGAATCCGACTCCGGCGAGATCCAACTGCTTGAGTTTCTCAACGGCGTTCATTTCGCCTTTGCGTTTGATCCAGACAAAATGCCGGTCGGATTTCAATTTCTTCAGAACCGTCCCTGGGTTCAGCTTCAGCGCGCTGGCGAGTATGCGGGCGGTATTGTTTTTGTCGATAACGCTTTTGGGGTTGGCGTAAACCGATTCGACCCGGATGTTGGTGGCCAGCTGGTTCCGGTTGCGGTCATAGATATTGCCCCGGCCGGAAGTGATTTCCACGGTTCGCAGATACTGTTTGTCCGATTGCGCCGCCAGGTGGTCGTGCTGGATGATTTGGAGGTGAACCAGACGACCCACCAATATCAGCCCCATAACCCACAGCAAAAAGGAAACCATCGCCAGCCTGCCTTTGACGGCCTGTGCGGAGGTGTGGCTGGATTTGGATTTGTGATTTCGCATGATGTTATTTCAACAGAATAGTAATCACTTGCCCGGGTTGCGGCTCTTTCATGCCGATTTGGGTTTCCGCCAGATACTGGATGCGGTCCAGCGACATCAGGCTGTCCCGCTCGAGTTTCAGCAGGCTGTTGACCTGAATCAGCTCCTGATGCAGGCGTTTCTGCTCCTGGAATTCATAGGCCAGGTTCACCATCTTGACGTTGGGCCAGACATAAACCAGAGCGCATACGAGAAACAAAAAGCCCACCAGCACCACCACCCCGAACTCCCGGGGCGATACGTGAAACCATTGGGTCACCAGTTTGCGGGCGAACTTAAGCATAAATTCTTTCAGCCGCTCTCAGCTTGGAGCTGGAAGCACGGGGATTGGCTTTCACTTCCTCCGCAGGGGGTGTGACCACGCGGCGGGTGATGATCTTCAGCCGGCTCTTTTTTCCGCAAATGCAGATCGGCGTTTTGGGAGGACAGATACAGGCTTTCGCCTCATCCTGGAAAAAACGCTTTACTATGCGGTCTTCCAGGGAGTGAAAGGAGATCACCACCATTCGGGCGGTGTCGTTCAAAATTTGCAGGGAGTCGGTCAGAGAGGTTCGGAGATGATCGAGTTCACGGTTGACCGCAATGCGCAGGGCTTGGAAGGTTCGTGTCGAAGGATGAATTCTCGTGGGACGCGGTTGTTTGGCCGCGCTGGAGAGGATTCTTGCAAGTGAGGCGGTAGTGCTTAGGGGGCCTTTGCCCTGCGCTTTGCGGATAAACCGTACGATCTTTTTATAGTGTCGTTCTTCTCCGTAAATTTTTATGATGTCTTCTAATTCTTTATCCGACAGCGTTTCGAGTAAGTCTGCCGCTGTCGTTGTCTCCTCCCGATCCATTCGCATGTCGAGAGGGCCGTCGTGTGTGAAACTGAACCCGCGTTCCGGGGTGTCCAACTGCCGGGACGAAACCCCGAGATCCAGAAGCAAGCCGTCAATTCCCTGGATGTTCCGTTCAGCCAGGATGCTTTGGATTTCACTGTAATTCCCGTGCACCAAAATGACTCTCCCTCCAAAAGGAGCCAATCGCTTGCGGGCTCGGGCCAGGGCTTCGGCATCCCGGTCGATTCCCAGAACCCGGCATTGCGGCCCGGAATTCTGCAAGATCGCTTCGGTATGCCCCCATCGCCCAAGGTTCCGTCGACGATGAGGCGTTTGTCCCCGGCGTTTAAATAGTGGAGGACCTCCTCTCTCAGTACGGGTATGTGATAATCCACCATGGCGGTTGCCCTCCCATGGTTTGGGCGGTCAGAGTTTGTTCCACCGGTCCCCCGCCCAAATTTCAAACGATTTTGACATCCCGACTAGTACGACCTCCTTGTTCAATCCGGCGATTTCCCGCTGAAACTGGGGAACCAATATCTTGCCGGACTTCAACTCACACTCGCTGGCGCGGGAGTAAAACTCCCTCATCTTTTGCCGATCTTCCCGTTCCAGCCCGGACAAACTGCTCAATTTCTCTTCGTTGATCTGCCATTCCTTCTGGGGAAAGGCGATCAGAAAATTATCCATGACAGCCACCACCAGATTGGAGTCATAAGACTTCTCCAATATGGCCTTGAACTTGGAGGGCACATTGAGGCGCCCCTTTTCGTCCATATTTACGCTGTAAGTCCCTAAAAAACCGTTCATTGCTTCTCTGCCAGGAGATGGTGCCTGTGATATCCGTTCGTAACACTTTATGACACATTAAGACACTATGCTAACACAGTGCGACATTCTGTCAACAAAAAAAGCAAAAAATATACACTGGCCAGCCTGAGGGGGAGCGGGCGGACAGTTCACGGCAAGCGATGATCCTTAGACGCAATTCACGGATGTCAATTTACCCGGGCAACGTCCGGCCAGTGTGACGCTGGACCCAGCTGGGTGGGCGTTGTGGGCAGGGGGTGGGAAATGCCTTTCGCCGACCTGGGTTATTTCCCATTTTTGGTTTCTCCGCGCTCTCTGCGAACTCTGCGGTATATTTGTCTTGTCCCCCTTCGACAGGCTCAGGGTGACAGGGGATGGCTCGCCTGTCCGGCATGGTACAGGACCCAAATTTGCCACCGGCGGCTCGCCGGGGGAATTGCTTTGACAGGGGTATTTTGGGAGTGATACTATGAGGTCAAATGCTGGAAAGTAGCCTATTTTTAAACCCTTTAACCCGGTTTCGGGGCTGAGCGCATATAAAATGAAACACAAGCAGATCAAATTTGTCATTGGCAGTGTTTTGATTGTTCTGGCGGTGGGGTACCTGATTACCACCAGCATCAGCACCACCTCCAAATTTTTCCTGACGGTGGACGAGCTGACGGTTGCTGCCGCCGATTATCATGGGGCCGGGATCAAAGTGAAGGGCACCGTGGTCAATGGTTCCATCAACCGGAACCCGAACGACAGGCTCGATGTCTCCTTCCGGATTGAAGAGAATAAGGCGACGTTGCCCGTTACCTATAAAGGGGTTACGCCCGACATGTTTGAAGACGGCCGGGAAGTGGTGGTGGAAGGCACTTTGGGCAGGGACGGGGTGTTCCATGCAAACACGTTAATGACCAGTTGTCCTTCCAAGTACGAAGCGGAAAAGGAAGCGGGCAAAACCCATCCGGGAAACATCCCTTATGGCAAAGACAAAACGCCCACTTTGGAGTCACCTAAAATCCAGCCCGGAAAAACGACGATCTAATTCCACAATCAAGTATTTGAGATTCTGCGGTTCCGATTTCCTATGGGTTCCGCCGCGCCGGGTAGGACAGGATGGATAGTCTATGAATGATATCGGTGAATTTGCATTATTGCTGGCCCTGGCGACGGCCCTGTACGGGGTGGTTTCTTATGTGATGGCCTTCCGGAGCAACCGCGTCGATGTCTACATGAGTGCCGACAAAACCCCCATCATCGTGTGGGGATGCGTGATGGTCTCCTCCGTCGCGCTGTGGAAGGCGTTTCTGGTCAACGATTTCAGCCTCCAGTATGTCTGGGCCTATTCCAACATCGACCTCGATTTCTTCTACAAATTCTCTTCATTCTGGGGCGGGCAGAAGGGATCGCTCCTGTTCTGGACGCTGATTCTCACCACCTACATGATGGTGGTTCATGTTCAGAACCGGAAGCAGAACGTCCGGCTGGTGCCCATCGCCCTGGCGGTGATGATGGTCATCACCCTGTTCTTCCTGGTACTCCTCAACTTTTCGACCAATCCTTTCGAGCGCCTTCCGGTACCGCCGGAAGACGGACGGGGTTTGAACCCGCTGCTTCAAAACTACTGGATGGTGATTCATCCGCCGACCCTGTACCTGGGCTATGTCGGGTTCACCGTACCCTTTGCCTTTGCCACCGCAGCCCTGCTCACCAAGAACCTGGACGACGGCTGGATTCGCCTGACCCGGAAATGGACGCTGGTGTCGTGGTTCTTCCTGTGCATGGGCAACCTGTTCGGCGCGCAGTGGGCGTATGTCGAGTTGGGTTGGGGCGGTTACTGGGCGTGGGACCCGGTGGAGAACGCGGCGTTCATGCCGTTGATTGTCGCCACCGCGTATCTGCATTCGGTGATGATCCAGGAGAAGAAGGACATGATGAAGGTCTGGAACATGTCGCTGGTCCTGCTGACATTCGTGATGACCATCTTCGGCACCTTTATCACCCGCAGCGGGTTGATCCAGTCGGTGCATACCTTTGACGAAGCGACACTCGGTTATTACTTCCTGGGATTCCTGGGCGTGATCATCGCGTTTTCAATTTCTATGATTTTACTGCGTTTGCCCCTGTTGAAAAGTAAAAATGAACTCGACTCGTTTTTATCCCGTGAAGCCAGCTTTCTGCTCAACAACCTGGTGCTCCTGGGGATTGCGTTCTCTACATTCTGGGGCACTATTTTCCCGATCGTATCCGAAGCGTTCCGCGGGGTGAAGATCACCGTCGGTCCGCCGTTCTACAACCAGGTGAATGTGCCTATCGGCATGGTCCTGCTGGCGTTGATCGGTATCGGACCCGTCATCGCGTGGCGCCGGTCCAGCTGGTCGAACCTGAAAAAGAATTTCACCAAACCGGTGCTGGCGGCAGTTATCGGTGCCGCTGTTTTATTTCCCTTCGTTCCGCTGACCGACAAATCGGAAATCTTCACTTACATCACCTTCATCCTGTGCATTTTTGTGATGAGCTCAATGCTCATCGAATTCAGGAAGGGCACCGGCGCCCGCATGGAAGCGCATGGGGAGTCCCCGGTCAGCGCGTTGTCCGGCATGGTCTGGAAAAATAAAAGCCGGTACGGAGGCTATATCGTACACCTGGGCGTGGTCCTGATATTTGCCGGTATCGCCGGGTCGCAGTCGTACAGCACCGACGTGGAGAAACAGCTCAACATCGGCGACCGGTTTCAACTGCGCGGTTATGATTTCACTTATGAAAAGTTGTTGGTAAAAGAGCAGAACAGCACCAAGACCCGGGTCATCGCCCAGTTGGGAATCGAGCGGGACGGCAAAAGAGTATGGACCGGTTTGCCGGAGAAGGAATTTTATAAAGGACAAAACCAGCCGGTCACGGAAGTGGATCTGATCTCCACGTTAAAAGAAGACGTGTACATGATTCTGGCGGATTTTAATCCGGACAACAGTTCCGCCACCATCAAGGTGTACGTCAAACCGATGGTCAAATGGATGTGGCTGGGCGGCTGGGTCATCGCGTTCGGGACCATGATCGCCGTGTGGCCGGATCGGCTGGAAGCCCGCCGCCGCACGGAACGTTTGAAACGCCAGGAACAGATCTTCATGCCGGCGCAGGAGTGAAACTTATGAAAACGATGAGAACCTTTATGATGATGCTGGCCGCACTGCTGGTGCTGGCAGGGCCGGCGACCGTTTGGGCCGCGTCGCAATTGGCCGATCTGGAAAACGCGCTGATGTGCAAATGCGACGACAAGTGCGGCAAGGTGCTGATCAACTGCACCTGCGACACCTCCAAGGAAACCCGCAAAACCTTGACGTCGAAACTGGAATCCGGATTGACGGTGGACCAGATCATCAAACAATACGTCGACAAGTACGGCGAAACGGTACTGTCGGCCCCGACCAAGTCAGGCTTCAATCTTTCGGCCTGGATCATGCCATTTGCAGCGTTGGCGATCGGCGGATTCGGGGTGCGTAAAGTGGTCCAGTCCTGGACGCGGCCGGTTCGTACCAAAAAGGATGCCGACGCAAGTGGAGAGGAATCGGCGTCCGCACCTCCTTCCGGAAAGTTTTCCAAGAGGCTGCAAGACGAACTCGACCGGTTAGAATCCTGACACTATGACCGGTGCGAATTTCCTACAGCTGATTCTTGTTGTGTTGATTCTGGTGGCTGTTGGTATTCCCCTGTTTTCGAGGATTCCCCCCAAGCGGTTGTTCAAACCTCTGGACCCTGCCGAGGAAGAGTACAAGCATCTTCTGGTCCGTAAAGAGGAAGTGTTGCTGGCCATTAAAGAACTGGAATTCGATTTCAAGACCGATAAAATATCCCAACCGGATTTCGAGGCGCTCCACCACAAGCTGGAGGAGGAGGCGGTGGGCCTCCTGGAAAAAATAGACGCATTGGAAAAGCAGTTGAAGAAGAAAAAAAAGACCGCGGGTGCGGCTTGATTCGCGGATGAGTCGTCCCCAACTTCCCGATCCCTCATGACCGAATCCAAACCTTCGCCGAATCCCGGCCAAGCCATTCAGGTGCAAGGCATCCGAAAACATTTCGGACATCTGGAAGCCCTGCGCGGTGTCGACTTCGAATTGAGGAAAGGCGAATTCCTGAGTCTGTTCGGTCCCAACGGTGCCGGTAAAACGACCTTGATCGGCATTCTGTCGGCGTTGTCTCGGCCTTCGTCCGGTACCGCCCTCGTGGCGGGCTATGACGTGAAGGAAGCGGACCCGGCAATGCGGCGGGAGATCGGGGTGATTTCTCATGCCAGTTTCCTGTATGCCGATTTGTCGCCGCTCGAGAACATCCGTTTTTTCGCCACGATGTATGGCGTGGAGTCGGCGGAGGAACGGGCCATCGCGGTGATCGACGAGGTGGGGCTGAAACCGAGAATGCACGACCGCGTGCGGACGTTCAGCCGGGGCATGCTGCAACGATTGTCCATCGCGCGGGCGATCGTGCACAATCCGTCGATCCTGTTTCTGGATGAACCGTACACGGGCCTCGACCAGCACGCGTCGGGCATACTCAAGGAGCAACTGCAGGCCCTGCACACGGACCAGCGAACGATATTGATGACCACCCACGATTTTTCGCGCGGGCTGGACATGTGCGACCGGGTGGCGATCATGGTCCGCGGCAAACTGGCTTTGTGGGAATCGGCGGACCAACTAGATCCCGCCGGTTTTGAACGGTTGTATCTCGAAAAAGTGGCACAGGCAGGAAGGGGTTGAGATGAACACTTATCTGTCTCAGGTCAAGGCGATTGTCTGGAAGGATTTTGTCACCGAGCTGAAAACCCGCGAGCTGTTCAGTTCCATGTTCGTGTTCGCGATACTGGTGATGCTGATTTTCATCTTCTCTATCAACCTCAGCATCGTAGACGCCAATCAAGTCGGGCCGGGAGTTTTGTGGGTCGCCATCCTGTTCGCGGGCACCCTCGGGCTCAACCGTTCGTTTACTCTGGAAAAGGAAAACGGCTGTCTGCAGGGTTTGATGCTGGCGCCGGTGGACCGCTCGGCGATTTACTTCGGGAAAATGTTGAGTAATCTGGCTTTTCTACTGATCATGGAAGCGTTCCTGTTGCCGGTGTTCATGATATTTTTTAATGTGGATCTGGTGTCGCATCTGACGCCCTTGCTGGCGGTTGTTTTTATGGGAACACTGGGATTCAGCGCCTTGGGGACATTGTTGTCCTCCCTGTCGTCCAATTTGAAAACGCGGGAGATCATGCTTCCAATTCTGCTGTATCCGCTGATCGTGCCGATTGCCATCGGATCGGTTCGGTTGACCGGGCAGGTTTTGGATGGCAAATCCCTCGCAGATATGATGAACTGGGTGGGATTGATCCTCTGTTTCGATATTATCTTTATCAGCGCATCCATTATGACGATCGATCATATTTTAGAGGAGTGATTTGATGGACAACCTGAAATACTTATTCGCGGTAAACGTGTTTGTCTGGGGCGGGATTTTTGTGTACGTGTTTTCTCTCGTCCGGCGGAATCATTCCCTTAAAAAGGATCTCGACCTCCTCAAGGAAACCCTCAAGAAGGATTCGGGCCATGAGTGAGGCTTCTCAAGAAAATGATAGCCCTGGTTATAGTTTGATGGCGCTGGCGGGGATCGGTATTCTGGCCGCGTTGGTGGCGATCTTTCTCTATGTCCCGACAGAAAAAACCGAAGGCGTGGTCCAGCGCATCATGTATTTTCATGTGCCTTCGGCGTGGATTGCGTTTTTCGCGTTTTTCATCGTCTTCCTGTGCAGTATTCTGTACCTGTGGAAGAAGGAACGGGAATGGGACATCTACGCGCACGCCTCGGCGGAAATTGGCATTGTCTTCTGTTCCCTGGTGTTGATCACCGGTCCGCTGTGGGCCAAGCCGATTTGGGGCAGATGGTGGGTGTGGGACTCGCGCCTGACTTTGACCCTCGTGCTGTGGCTGATTTATGTGGCTTACCTGATGCTCCGGGCACAGAGCGAAGCCGGCTCCATCCGCGCCAAATACGCCGCCGTGATAGGAATCGTCGGGTTTCTCGACATACCTTTGATCCATTTTTCGGTCCTCTGGTGGCGGGGGTTTCATCCGCAGCCAAAATTTATTACGACCGAAGGCCTGGGTGCCGGCAATGATCCTTCGATGAATGTTACGCTGTTGATTGCCCTGGGCGCGTTCACCCTGCTGTATTTTCTATTGATGAGCCTGCGGGTGCGGCTCGAACGGATGAAAGATGAAATCGACCGTATCAAAAAAGAGCGACTTTACTCTCACTAAAAAGTACGTGGCGATTTACGCGGTGTTACTGCTCGCCGCGATTCTGATCATGGTGGATCATTACTATGAAACTCCGGTGACCCTGGCGGATGTCCAACTGCCGCCCGGAGTGGATTCCGAAAAATCGGAAGTGGGATTCAAGGCGCCGGCTTTTACCGTGCGCAATCTGAAAGGCCAACGCGTGCAACTGGCGGACCATAAGGGGAAGGTGGTCATTCTCAATCTGTGGGCCACCTGGTGCGGGCCCTGCCGGGTGGAGATGCCCGGAATGGAAAACCTGTATCGCCAGTACCGGTCGCAGGGCCTGGAAATACTGGCGGTCAGTCTCGACAAGGGGTCCTCCGACAAGGTACAGACTTTTGCCGACGAGTACCGGTTGTCCTTCCCGGTATTGCTCGATTCGGACGGACAGGTGGAAAGCCGGTATCAAACCCTCACGATTCCCACCACTTTCGTGATCGATAAAAAGGGCATGGTGGTGGCCGAAGTGGATGGCGCTAAAAACTGGGAATCGGAAGAAACATACAAGGCCCTCGAATATTTGTTGAAAGCTCCGGGATAAAACCTTCTAATAGGAGTATAGGGATCATCACGCACTCATTCTCCAATCTCAAACGGAAACGAAACCCATAATGCAAACCGATCAGCAAATTCTATCCTCGAATCAGCACTTTTACGATGCGTTCAACAAGCAGGATCTGGCCATGATGAAAGACGTGTGGCAGGATGATGTCTGCGCCCGCTGTATTCATCCCGGTTGGCCGGTGCTCAAGGGCTATCAGGAGATCATCCAGAGCTGGGAGGATATTTTCCACCACAACCAGCATATGGAAATCAAAGTGTCCGATGCCGATGTCATGATTCATGATGATTTTGCCTGGGTGAGTTGCCAGGAAAACCTGTTTTCCATCAAAATGACCGGCGTTCAGAGCTCCAAGGTACACGCCACCAACCTGTTTCAGAAAGTGGCAGGGGAATGGAAAATGATTCTCCACCACGCCGCCGCATTGCCCACCGTGACCCCGGAAGAAACCTCCTGATTTCCTTCCTTTCCTGATTAAGCATTATTAAGCGAACGTTCTTGAACCAACGGGTGAATTGACTTATCCTTTCCCCTTTTGGCGGAGGGTTTCCGCCGGAGAAATGGGCTGAGCGAGGAGATTCTTTCATGCATATTGTCAGCTGGAACGTCAACGGCATCCGCGCCGTGGTGAAAAAGGGATTTCTGGAGTGGGTCGACCGGGTGTCTCCGGACGTGTTGTGCCTGCAGGAAGCCAAAGCGCATCCCGAGCAGGTGCCTCCGCAGGTGGCGCAACTGAGCGGTTATCATGCGACGTGGAATCCCGCCCAGCGCAAAGGCTACAGCGGTGTGGTCACGTTCACCAAGAAGAAACCCAAAAACGTCCACTTGGGAATGGGGATTGAACGGTTCGATGTCGAGGGCCGTTACATTCGCCACGAGTTTCCCAAATTTGATCTGCTCAATATCTATTTCCCCAACGGCACCAGCGGGGAAGAGCGCCTGCAATACAAGTTGGACTTTTACGATGCGTTTCTCGATCATTGTGAAGCTCTGCGGGCGAAAGGCAGGGAATTGATCATCTGTGGGGATGTCAATACCGCACACAAGGCTATTGATCTGAAAAATCCCAAGCCCAATGAAAAGAATTCCGGGTTCCTGCCCATCGAGCGCGAGTGGATGGACAAGTTTGTCGCCCACGGATACATTGATACCTTCCGCGAATTCAATCAGGAGCCGGACCAGTACTCCTGGTGGACCTATCGCGCCAATGCGCGCGAACGCAACATCGGGTGGCGGATCGACTACTTTTTTGTCACCGAGAGCCTCATGAAACGCGTTAAAAATTCGTATATTACGCCGGAGGTGATGGGCTCCGATCATTGTCCCGTGGGCCTGGAGATTACGGGATAAGGATTTTCCACCCTGCTGTGGTATTCTTTTCCTTCAATTCAATCCCCATTCCCGCCGGGTGCCGCCCAGCGGGTTTCGATATCCTGAAAGGAATCTCCATGAGTTTTGAAACTCACCAGACCTATCACGGTTTTAAATGCACGCATCAGGAAGATATCAAAGAGCTCAACTCCGTCGCGCTCCAGTTCGAGCATGAAAAAACAGGAGCCGAGCTGTTGGTGATGGAGAACGACGACGACAACAAGGTGTTCAGCGTCACCTTCCGGACCCCACCCACCAACGACCGGGGTGTGGCGCACATCCTGGAGCACAGTGTGCTGTGCGGTTCCCGGAAATATCCGGTCAAGGAGCCGTTCGTGGAACTCATGAAGAGCAGTCTGCAGACGTTTCTCAATGCCATGACGTATCCCGACAAGACCATATACCCGGTTGCCAGCAGAAACCAGAAGGATCTGTACAATCTCATGAACGTGTACCTCGATGCCGTGTTTCATCCGGCCATCACACGGGAGACGTTCATGCAGGAAGGCTGGCATTACGAACTGGAAGATCCAGACGGTCCAGTGTCCTACAAGGGCGTCGTGTTTAATGAGATGAAGGGAGTCTTCTCCAGCCCCGAAAGCGTGCTCGACCGTTACCTGGCGCATTCCTTGTTTCCGAAAACCGCTTACGGTTACGAGTCCGGCGGCGACCCGCTGGTCATCCCCGAGTTGACGTATGAAGAGTTCAAGGATTTTCACCGGCGTTACTACCATCCTTCCAACAGCCGAATCTTCTTGTACGGAGACGGCAACACCGACGAGTATCTGAAATTCATACATGAAGAATACCTGAATGAATTTGACCGCATGGAAGTGGATTCCCAGGTGGGTCTTCAAAGGCGGTTCAGCAAGCCCAAGTCGAAGGAAATTGCTTACCCGGTTTCCAAAGACGAATCGCTGGAGAAAAAAACCTTCATCGTTGTCGGTCTCAAACTCGACAAGTCAACCGATTATGAGCATTGCCTGTTCATGGATATTCTGAGTCACATTCTGCTGGGGACCTCCGGATCGCCTTTGCGCAAAGCGCTGATGGAATCCGGCCTGGGATCCGAGGTGATCGGCGGAGGGTTCGACGACAACCGCATTGAGACGATGTTCGCCGTGGGCATGAAAGGTGCGGAAAAGGGGGATACGCAAAAGATCGTTGATCTCATTTTCAACACTCTGGAAAATCTGGCTGAAAATGGAATCGATGAAAACCAGGTGCTGGCCTCGGTCAATACGGTCGACTTCAAACTGCGCGAGGCCAATTTCGGGGGGTTCCCGAAAGGCATCATCTACAATATTCAAGCTCTCGGTTCCTGGCTGTACGATGCCAATCCGCTGAGCCATCTGAGATACGACCGACTGATGAAAAAGGTTAAAAAGAAGTCGAAGGAAGGGCATTTCGAGAAGCTCATCCGCAAATATCTGCTGGAGAACAAACACCGCAGTGTGGTGACGCTGGTGCCCAAACCGGGGTTGGGAGAGAAGCAGGAGGCCAAAGTCCGGAAGCAGTTGCGGCAGATGAAAGCCTCTCTGGCCGGGCCGGAAATCGAGAAGCTGGTGAAAAACACCCAAACGCTGCAAGCGCGGCAGATGGAGCCGGACCCTCCGGAAGCTCTGGCCACTTTGCCCCGTTTGACACTGGCGGACGTGGGCAAAGAAGCGCCGCATTACCCAAGCGAGATTAAAAATGAAAGTGCGCCTCAAACGTTGTTCCACGATCTGTTCACCAACAAGATCGCCTACACTCAACTGTGTTTCACCACGGAGAAAGTGCCTCAGGATCAGATTCAATATCTGTCCCTGCTGGGCCGGTTGGTGTTGGGCATGGGAACCAACAAGCGCGATTATGTGGAGATGGGCCAGCAGATCGGCATCCGCACCGGCGGAATTTCCTCGACCGATTTTTCCGCTGTTCCGTTACGGGACCGAAACCGGATAATTTCCTATCTCAACTTCAACGGCACGGCACTGGTGGAAAAAGCCGACGAACTGTTCGACCTGTTCGAGGAATTGTTTGGCGAGCGGAACTTCGACAACCACAATCGGCTGACTGAAATAATCCGAAGCGCCAAGGCCAACATGGAAGCCTCCATTGTTCCGAACGGCAGCCACTATGTCCTGTCGCGGCTCCAGTCCTATCACTCCCGCCTCGGCCGGTATGACGAATTGCTGGACGGCATCACCTATTTCCGTTTTCTCGAAGATCTGCTGAAGCGTGTCGAACATAATCCGCAGGAAGTGGCGGACAGTTTTCGGGAAGTGGCGAAGTATGTGTTCACCCGCGAAAACCTGTTGGTCAACGTCACCTGCACCGGCAAGGAATATAAAAAGATGGAAAAACGTTTGCGGGGAATGGTTGACGTATTGCCTGACGTGTCCCACCCCACCGTCGATCTGGAATTCGGACCGGTGGATTCGAACGAAGCCTTCATGACGGCGAGCACGGTTCAATATGTGGGGAAAGCCGCCAACCTTTATGATTATGGGTTTGAGTTTTCCGGACAGTTCGACGTTCTCAAGGCTCTGCTGCGCACGGTTTACCTGTGGGACCGGGTGCGTGTCAAGGGCGGGGCGTATGGAAGCTCGTTAAACTTTGACCTGTATACGGGGGACCTGGCGCTGGTGTCTTACCGCGACCCCAACCTGGTGGAAACCCTTGAGGTGTACGATGACATCCCAGAATTTTTGAGCCGGCTGGATATCCCCGATGAGGAGTTTGAGAAGATCGTCATCGGTTGCGCCGGCAAGATCGATCCTCCCCTGACTCCGGACCGCAAAGGGTCCCTCGCTAAAAATGAACATCTGACCGGCATGACTCATGAATTCAAACAACGGCGTTTGGAGGATTTGTTGTCCACTCGGATGAGCGATATCCGGGAGTATGCCGGGATGTTTGAAAAAGTCCGCGACCTGGGAACGGTATGTGCCCTGGGAAACGAGGGCAAGATCAAAAAATCCTCCTCTCATTTCAAAAACCTGGTCAAGGTATTCCATTAATCCCTATAAGGAATATGGCTGATTTGATCATTTTTCAGTCAAGAAAAACTGGATTGTTTATCCGATAAATGGTAATCTGATGACTATCTAATACATGTGCCAGTTCGGAACATTTTTGAGGCCGTTTCATGAACGCATCCTTATGAGTCCGGAAGATTTTAAAAAAAAGCTTTGGAACCACTTCGGTGCGACACTTTTTTTGGTTCTGGTATTGTCCCTGTTGTGGGAATTCGGGTTGGAAGGCGTGATCAAGTCCGCCATTTCACCAGGTGAAACGCCCTGGTTTGATACCGCGGTGCATATCGGTATTGTCTTATTGGCGATGATCTTCACCGTTCCCAGTTTGATGGGAGGGTTCCGGGAGTCCGGAACGAAAACGATTATCGAGTTGGGCAAGACCGAACGCCGGTACAAATCCATTGTCGAATCCACCAATGATCTGATCTTTCAACTGGACAACCATGGCATCGTGGTCTTCGCCAACCCTGCCGTGCGACTGCTGGGATACGAGGATGGAGAAATTATCGGAGAGTTCGTCGGCGATCTTCTGTTCATGGATAACAAGGACGAAATGCTTCCCCGAATCATGACCAAGCGAGTCGGTCACCGGGCAACCTACCACCTCCCGGTTCAATTGAGGACCAGCCCGAACTCCGTGATCTCCAACGATATTCCCGCGATCGAGTTTGCGGTGGATGCCTGCGGCCTGTGGGAGGAGAGCGACGAACTCGTACAGACGCGCGGCGTGGACAAAACCTTCCTTGGAACCTTGTGCATCGCGCGTCCCGTACTCAAACCGGAAGACCTGCAACCCAGGAAAGAAACCGAAGCGGTATAAAAATTTTCCCCTGAAGCTGGTCTGTCTCCTTATAAAGACCCCGCCAGTTGAAACGCCTTTTTCATGTCGGGTAACTGTCCGAGGTCCGGCACGATTTCCAGATACCGAATCACCCCTTTTTTGTCCACAACGACCAGCGCCCGAGCCAGCAGACGGTTCTCATAAATCATCAGTCCGGTAGAAGTACCGAACTTGCCATCCCGGTAATCCGAAAGGAACAGCACGTTGTGGATCTTTGCTTCCTCCGCGAAACGTTTTTGCGCGAAGGGCAGATCCCGGCTGACGGTTACCAGGCGAACGGTTTTGTCCAGTCCGCCGTTCTCTTCACTTAAAATATGGGTTTGTTTTTCACATACTTTGGTGTCTATGGAAGGAACGATACTGATGATGGTCACTTGGCCTTTGAAGGTTCGCAGGTCGGTCATTTTCAACCCGCTGTCGGGAATCGTTATGGCAGGGAAAGGTTGTCCTTCCTTTAAAGGATTGCCGAGCAGGGTCAATGGTTGACCGTGAAGCGTAACCTGCACCTTCCCGCCACCTGCATGGGAAAGTCCGGTCAACATAACAAGTATTGCCAGGCTTATAGGAATTATACGTTTCATTATCAGGTCCTCACGAAATGTGGTTTGAGATAATTATTGTTTTAATAACACGTCACAACTCTACCACCGTCACGCCGTCGCCGCCTTCGTGCCGCTCGCCGGGGTGATGGTTTTTGCCAATGCCGGAAGCATCCAGCGTGTCCCGTACCATCTGTTTCAGTTTGCCCATGCCGTGTCCGTGAATGATGATCACTTTCTCCAGTTTGTTGACGATGGCGCGACTGAGAAACACCTCCATTTCCTCTTTCGCTTCGTCCACGCTTTTCCCTCGCAGGTCGCATGTGGTTTGGGAAGATGTTTGGGCCTCCGTCTGGATTCGTATTTCCGGTTCCGCCCTGGTGTTTTTCGCCGGGGCCGGATCGCGGCTTCCTTTCAGTGTTTGGATGTCCACCGTGGTCTCGAGATTCCCCAATAGTATGCGTACCCTGCTTTTTCCCTCGGGGTCTTCCAGAAGGGTGCCGTAAGCGTTGTAGTGTTCCACGCGCACCCGGTCACCGGATTTGAGCTGGTTCGCGGGCACTTCCCAACCGGCTTCCTGCGGAGACAGTGCGGATAAGGGGACTTGCCCCAGTTGGTGGATCTGTTTTTCTGCTTTGCGCACCTGCGAGACATCGCGGGTCTCGCGCAGACTGTCCATGAGTTTTTTGATTTCCCGCTTGGCGTCGCGGACAAAGCTTTGCACTTTTTTTGCTTTGGTTTGGATGAAGTCCCGTTCCTCTTCCTTTAAGTTTTCGGTAAGGGTTTTCTGTTCTTTCAGCATTCGGTCAGTCTCTTCCATTTTTTGCTGAAGATTTTCCTGGTCTTTCACCATTTCCCGTTTCTGGCGGCTCAGCGATTGCAGGAGCTGTTCGGCGCGGTGATCCTTTTGTTCATAGATGGCGCGGGCCCGGTCGAGGGTGCCGGGATCGAGCCCGAGCCGTTCCGCCGTTTCCATCGCGGCGCTGTCTCCCGGTACGCCGAAGATCAGGCGGTACGTGGGCCGGTGCGTCTGGTCGTCAAATTCGGTGCAGGCGTTTAAAAAGCCTTCTTCAGTTTGCGCCAGAGTTTTCAAAGCCAGGTAATGCGTGGAGACCAGCACCATCAATCCGCGCCGCTTCATTTCGATTAGAATCGATTCCGCCAGGGCCGCTCCTTCATGCGGGTCGGTGGCGATTCCCAGTTCGTCCAGCAGAATCAACGCCCCTTTGGAAGCGTTGTTCAGGATATGAATAATTTTTGCGAGATGCGCGGAGAATGTGGACAATTGCAGTTGAATACTCTGCTCGTCACCGATGTCGGCGTACACTTCCGGGAAAAACCCCATTTCCGAGTTGTCCGCCACCGGCAGGAGCAATCCGGCCCGCGCCATCAGCGACATCAGTCCTACGGTTTTCAATGTTACCGTTTTGCCGCCGGTATTGGGACCGGAGATGATGATCACTCGTGTCGCCGAGTCCCATTGGATATCGTTGGGAATCACCTCTTGCCCGTTCAGGACCAGTTCGGGATTGCGCGCCCGGCGCAGGTTCACCAGGCCGTCGTCTCTTAACAGGTAGCGGCGCGCATCCATTTTTCCGGCCAGCCGGGCTCGCGCATAAATCGCATCCAGCGCCTTCAATTGATCCTGATTGCGTTGCAACACTTCCTGGTGTTCCCGCAGGCCGCCTGCCAGCGCCTGCAGGATTTTTATTTTTTCCTGTTCTACGTTCATCCGCGCGATTTTGACTTTATTGTTCAGCGGAATAATAGAGGCGGGTTCCACAAACAGGGTTTGACCGCTGCCGGAACTGTCGTGCACGATGCCGTCCAGCTGGGATTTGGCTTCGGCCTTGACCGGCAGAACCAACCGGCCCTCCCGTTCTGTAAAGTAACTGTCCTGGAGGGCATCTCTCGATCCGGTTTTAGCCATGATTTTCTTGAGAGATGTTTCCAGGTTTTGCCGGGCCGTGGCGGCATGGCGCAATGCCTGTTTCAGTTCCGGCGAGGCATTTTCTTTGATTTCCCCGTCCACCTCCAGGCAACGTTCGATCTCTTTCAGCAAGGAGGGTATGGGATCCAGGATTTCGCTTATTTGTTTGAGAAGGGGTGTGGCGTCCTGTTTCTTGAAATATTTTTTGAGATCGCGGGCCAGTCGCAGGTGATGCGCGGCCTGCAGACAGGGTGCCGGTTCCACCAAAAGGCTCTCTGCCACCTGTTGGAGGATCGGGTTTAGATCGTCAAATGACCGGAGAGGGAAGGGCTCGACTCCTGCCAGTGCAGAAACCATTTCGGAGGTTTCTTCCAATAAACGCTGGGCCGACTCAAAATCGGATTCGGGATGCAGAGTGGCACAGAGTTTCCGGGTTACAGGAGATTCGGCCAGACCGGCCAATGCGTTTTGGATGGCGGTCCATCCGATATGCGCCCTGCTGTTCTGTTGCGTACTTTGTGGGGAAGGAGGTTCGGAGCGGTTCATGGCTTCATGGCAAATTGGGAACCCTCTTCCAGGATCACCGTGATTTTGGCATCGTACAGTTGTTCCGGATCCCGGCGCAATTTGAATTCCCGGAGCAGGAGGGCGGTATCCCTGATTACTTTTCCGTGGTGCTTGACCAGCTTCTGACTGGTGATGATTTTGCCCTCCAACTCTTTCATTTCCTGAAACGTCACCATGACCGGTTGATCGAAATCCACCCGGTCGGCATCCAGATAAAGTTCCAATTCCAACAGGTTTTTTCCCACGACTTCGAACAGGTTGGCTTCCTTGTGAACAGCGATCAGGGTGGCGGCTTTGCCGTCTTTGATGTTCATGGATTCCGGCAGGGGACCGGGTATCTGCAGGGCGGCCATATTCAAGCCACGTGTCACACGCGCCCATTGTATGCGGTCCAGATGATTGCCTTCCCGTATCATGCGGATGAGGGTGGAATACGGTTCCCTCTGTTGCTCCTGCAACCATTCCAGAAGCGGCGGGACCTCGGATTCGGGCAGAAAATGTCCGCCATGCGCCGCGCCCTTTTCAGTGTGTTCGCGATAGGTCAGGGAATATTTCATGTCGTTCAGGATTTTATTGATACGGTGGCTGAACTGGATGGGAAAGATGGGATCGTACTGCCCCTGAATGCTGTAGACCGGCGTGTTGGTGAGGTTGATCAGGAAATGCAGATAATGCGGTTCCGAAATCGCCCCGGCAATGGGGATGACCCCCGCGAAGTAATCGGGATAAAACGTTCCTATCATGTAAGCCCCCAGCGCGCCGTTGGAAAGTCCCGCCAGAAAAATCCGGTTGGGATCGACCGCGATCCGCATTTTGGTTTCGCGGATCAGTTGCAGAACCAGCTCCTCCGCGGACAGGGTCCACCAGGCGCCGATGGGATACGAGGGGCAGAGGATGATGAACTCATCGTTCAACCGCTTCCGCCAACGCTGAAGCGTCATATCTCCCCGTCCGCCCATGCCATGCAGGATGACAATCAGTGGCAAGGGTTTCCCCTTTTGGGCTGAGTCGGGGACATACAATGAATAAGTCAATTCCTTTCCCATGTGTTTGACGGGAACGCCCAGGAACAAACCCGAAAGTCCGTGGGAGCCTTTGGCACTCTCGCGCAAATAGGCTTTAATGGAATCATGGGAAACCCTGGACTCCTTCAGTCGCGTCAAAATCCGGGTTTCTTCGGCGGGGTCCGCGGTGTCTAAAAACCGCTCGATATCCGGGCCGGGATCGTAGGCGGTGGAGGCATTATCGGTAGACGGAGGCCCGGCACACGCGCCTGCCAGAAAAAGCATTAAAACAGCGGATAATATATTTCGCATAGATTAATCATTACACGAATTCCCAGGCAAGTAAAGACACTCGGCAACCCGGGAAAAAAGGAATTGAATTTACACCGGGCGAGAGTGTAATATCATAAGGTTGGGTTTTATCGCCTCAAGCATTTTCTCAGTTGCCTTCCTGAAAGTGAGTTCTTCCATGCCCGGTATAAAAAAGCAAACTGTTAACCCCGGTACGATTACTTTGGGAGTACCCGGTTCCTTTGCCCAGGCGGGGGATGTATTCAAGAAACTGTTCCGGTGCCGCAAAAAGGGCCAGGAATTTTTAGGGCAGGTGAGCGTCGATTCCACCTCCCAACGGGTGAGGTGGGAGGTGTTCAACGAAGGTTATTACGATTTGTTTCCGTGCGACACATCGGATGTGCAGGAGTCCCTGCAAAGCCGGTTGCTGGGTCAGGTAGCGCAGTTGGAACACCTCTCGGAGTCGCAACGTACGCTGGTGCGCAATTTTCTCAAGGAATGCCGGGCCCAGGCCCGCCAGGCGGAGCGGGAGTTAGTGGAAGTACCGCCGGTGGATGAACGGGACCTGCAGGCGATCTTTGACCGTATCAACGAAGAATATTTTAACGGCAGGGTGGAAGCTCAGGTGGAGTGGGGGAAAAACGTCAAAGTCCCCAACCGCCGTTCCTTCAGCTTCGGTTCCTATGATTCCAAAAACAAGCTGATCCGGATTCACCCACGGCTCAAGCAGGGTTTTGTTCCGGTGATTGTGCTGGAGTTGACGGTCTACCATGAAATGTGCCACCAGGCAATGCCGCCGGTCCGACGCAATGGTCAGTGGCAGATGCACCATAAGGATTTCAAGTCCAAGGAAAAAGAATACCGCCATTACCGAGAAGCCATGCAGTGGGAGAAAAAGCATTGGATTAAACTGATGGCCCCCGCCCCCGAACAACTCTCCTAACTCCTATTCATTTTTTTCCTTGTCCATTGAAGGGAAATGAAATCACAAATGTCGTTCCCTGGCCGGGTTCGGATTGGATTTTTATATCTCCGCCACTTTGTTTCATCACCCGATGAGCGATGTTGAGTCCCAGTCCCGTGCCTTCGCCCTGCTCCTTGGTGGTGAAGAAGGGGTCGAACACTTTGGAAATATATTCAGGAGGAATGCCCGGACCGGTGTCCCGAATTTGAACGATAATGAAACCGTTGTCCTGTTGGGAGGAGAGAGTCAGTTTACCCTTGCCTTCCATCGCCTGCACCGCATTGCTTATGATATTGAGAAACACCTGTTGGATTTCCTCCGGCTTGGCTTTTATGCTTGGAATCGCACTGAAATTTTTTTCCAGATCGATGCCGTCGGTGTAAGAAGCCATCAAGGCCATTTCCGTAGCCGCTTCGAGTCGCTCGTTGATATCGACTTCTTTCAAAGCATCCTTCTCATTCGTCCGAACGTAACCTGACAGGTTCAGGATGACCGATGCCATATGTTTGGAACGGTCGAGTACTTTTTGAGCCAGGGGCTTGATTTTTGAAATCTGTTTTTCATCCAGGATGGCTTCGGTATAACCCATGATGGAATACAGGGGATTGTTCATTTCATGAGCGATACCCGCCGCCAGGGTTCCCAGCCCCGAAAGCTTGTCCGCCTGGGTCAACTGGTCCAACAATCTCTTTTCTTCGGTGATGTTCTTCATGATCATTCCGATGCGCCGGGCTTTCTCCTCTTCCAGCACCACGTCGAAAAACTTGTAGGCGAATATCTGGTCGCCCAGGGTGACCGTAGTCTGGGATTCCTTGGGAGACGCTTCACCGCACGGCGCCAGAGGGTCCTTCGCTTGATAAGGTTGGTCCCCGACGGCGGGTTGGGGATGGTCCTTTTTTATTCCCCATTGATATTTTCCCAGCTCCTTGATCAGCAAATCCCAGGCTTCGTGAAACTCGGACGGTGCATCGTTCAAACCCTGTCCCAGGTACTCCGAGGATTTCCAGCACGTTAAATGTTCGAATGCGGCGTTGGCGTATTCGATTTTCAAATCCGAATTGAATATCAAAATAACTTCCGGGACGCTCATCAAAATACTGTCGGTATATTTTTTAAGATAGATCACTTCCTGGGTTTTGGCTTCCACCTGGTGCTCCAGGCCGGAAAACGTTTTCTGCAACAGCCCGCTCATGGTGTTGATTTCTTCCGCAAGGGATTCGATCTCGTCTCCGGTTTTGATGTCGAGCGGTTCCACCGTTTCCCCCCGGCCGATGGATTCGGCCGTGCGTTGCACTTGCCGTATGGGACGCACGATCTTGTTGGCAGCGAGTGAACCCATGATGACGATCAGGAGAAGGGAAAATAATCCGGCGCCCAGAACCCAGGACAACAGGCTTTGTGTCGGCGCAAACAATTCGTCGGACGCCTGCCAGGCAAATGTGTACCAACGGTGACGGGTGGAGGCGGTCGTGTGCCTGCTCGTTTTTTCGAGGGGCGAATAGCCGATGATGGAAATATCCTCACTGCCATGGCCGTCTCCCTGGGTTTGTGCCCAGGCATTCGACGGACCTGTGACGGCTTTAACCAGTTTGGGGTCGGCCAGCTGGTGTCCCGTCGGTAAAATCGGGCAGGTCAGTACCACGCCATCGGAATTGATCAGCATGACATGGCCGGTCTCGCCGAAAGTGATGGTTTCGAGAGCATTGTTGAAAAACTCCCCGGCGAAATACACCCGATGCAACACTCCCGCCACCCGGCCGGTATAATCCTTGATGGGTACCGCAAATTCGAATGTGTATTCGTCCGTCCGGGGGTCCTGAATCAGGGGGCCGATAAAGGTTTCCAGTTTTCCAGACATCACTTTTTTCCATGAAGGCAGTTTGGAATTCATAAAATCAGGACGGAAATTGATACTGGAAACCAGGGTGCCCTTGGAATTGGTGACGAACAGGGCGAAGGTATTCTCCAGGGCATGGGGTTCGTTTTTCAAAAAACCGTTCAATACTTTATTGGCTCTATTAGTCGTGGGCGATAGGGGTTGAGGGTTTCGCTCCTTCCAAGCCTGGGATTGTTCGCGTAATTCCTGTTTGATTTTAGGAAGTGGGGTTTGTTCCAGGAACTTGTTTTGCTCGGTAACCCAAAGCACCAGCGTGGGGTGGCTGGCCAGGTGGGTGATTTTATGTATTTCCTCCTTCAGCAGGAGGTCGATTTTGGTGGACGTTTCGTAGGCCAGCGCCTGGAAACTGGAGCCGATCACCTGGGTCAGTGATTTGTTGCCCTGCAGGTAGGAGAAAATCATGGCCAGGATCAAGGGTACCGTTCCGACCCCGATCACGATCGCAATCAATTTGTTTTTTAACCCCATACGCAAAAAAGAAAAAATATTGCGCGAGGATTTTCGTTTCCTGGTCATGGGCCACCCTTTTAGAGTGAGCTTGATTTTTCGATACCCATCGCAATCAATATACGCCCACAGCCTTTGAATTTCATGCCTTTTACAAAAAAAGTGGCGCGTTTTCGGAACAGGGCCTATTTTAAACAAAAGGTTGGTGAGTTTCTTTGCAGAGGGGGGAGAGCCCAAAATTATCATCAAGTTCTTCCAGCAACAATCCCCGACAGTCCTCACCACACTAATGCTGATACCATTAGGAACTTTTATAAGGAGGTTGACGTATGGGTAAAGGAAAAATTCTGGTTGTGGATGATGAAAATGACGTTCGGGATGTAATCAAACTTCAATTGGAGCAGAAGGGGTTTAATGTGCTCGAGGCGGTGGATGGTGAAAACGCCATCAACACCCTGAAGTCAGGCGACAATCTGGTGAATGTGGGATTGATCCTTTGCGATATACGGATGCCCAAGGTCAACGGGGTAGAAGCCATTGAGTTCCTCAAAAAGGAGGCCCCGGGGATTCCTATTGTTGTCATTACCGGTTATCCGGATACAGAATTGGCCATCGGTTTGATGAAGAAAGGCGTCAAGGATTACCTGGTCAAACCGGTGGAAAAGGAAAAATTATTATCGGTGGTGGAAGAGCAGATTTCCGCCGGGAAAACGATTGATTTTTAAACGGGACCCATCTCCGGGTGGAGTGACCCCAGGCTTTGCAATCTGTACGGTTGCAAAGCCTTTTTTTTTCGTCTAAATTGGTCTTTCTTATGAAAATGATCAAATGTTATATGCGATTCGAGAAGCTGGATGAGATCAGGGAAAAGCTGTTTGCCCTGGGGGTTCCCGGCATGTCCGTGTCCGAGGTTAAGGGCATCGGCAAACCCCTGAGCCAGATGCAATCCCACCCCGATCCCGAAAAAAGCAAGGTGCCGCAATTTCATCACCGGATCGAAATTACCATTGTCCTGGAGGATGAAAGCGTCGATGAGGTGGTTGAAGGGATGGTAACGACCCTGCGTACCGGCAACCTGGGCGACGGCAAAATTTTCGTCCAGCCGGTGGAGGACGCCATCCGGGTACGCACCGGGGAGAAGGGCACGCAGGCTTTATATTGATTTTAATTCCGTATTGGGGTTATCAGTTTCAATCCGGCAAGCTTTCGACTCCCCACACCGGTTCCTATCCATGTCCTTGATTGCCGATAACCTCGTGGCCGTTAAAGAACGCATGGCGCAAGCTGCCCGAAAATCCGGACGCGAGCCGGATGCAGTTCGTTTGGTGGCGGTATCCAAAACTGTTCCCGCTGAACGCATCGAAGTCGCTGGGATAGAAGGCTGTGTATTGGGGGAAAATAAGGTTCAGGAAGCCCGGGACAAAATCGAGGCTCTGGGAACGGAGTCCTATCACTGGCATTTCATTGGGCATTTGCAGAGGAATAAAGTAAAGTATATTCCCGGCCTGTTCGAACTGATCCATTCGGTCGATAATTCGGAACTGGCTGAGGAAATCCACCAGCACAGCCTGAAGCATGATGTGGTCACGCCGGTGTTGATCCAGGTCAACGTGTCCGGCGAAACCAGCAAGTCCGGGGTGGCTCCCGGTGATCTGGAAGAACTGCTGGACATGCTGGTATCCCTGGATGGGATTTCAGTCCGGGGGTTGATGACGATTCCCCCGTTCGATCCGGATCCGGAGAAGTCGCGCAAACACTTTGCCGTGTTGCGAAAATTACGGGACCGGATGCGGGCGGTGAATATCGAAAATATTACGATGGACGAATTGTCCATGGGCATGTCGAACGATTTCGAAGTGGCCATTGAAGAAGGCGCCACCTGGGTACGGGTGGGCACCGCCATTTTCGGGGCGCGGGACGCCCACTGAATGTTTAATTTTAATTGATGCAGGAGACGCGGTTGTGCTGAAGAGTAAAAAAATAGGGTTCATCGGGGGCGGCAACATGGCCGAGGCCATGATCAAGGGACTCCTGTCCGCAGGATTCATCGAGGCCAAAAACCTGATGGCCGCCGACGTCTGTCCGGTACGGCGGGAATGGCTGCAGCAGGAGTATCACGTCAAAACCACCGACGACAGTCCCGAGCTGGCCAGAAAATGCGACATTATTCTTCTGGCGGTCAAGCCGCAGTCCATGAAAGAGGTGTTGGAAAGCATCGCCGATGAGGTCGACAACAAAAAACTGATTATCTCCATCGCCGCCGGTATTCCCATCAAAACCATTGCGGAATGCCTCAGTCCCGACGGCAAGAAAAAACTGGGCGTGGTGCGCACCATGCCCAATACCCCGGCGCTGGTGCATGAGGGGGTGACCGCGCTGGCGGCCAGTCATAAGGTGTCCGCGGCCGATCTCAAAGTGGCGCACCGGATTTTTGAAGCCGTCGGAAAAACCGTCGACGTGAACGAGGCGCATCTCGACGCGGTGACCGGGTTGAGCGGCAGTGGACCCGCCTACATTTTCATGATCATTGAAGCCCTGTCCGACGCCGGCGTCAAGATGGGCCTGTCCCGCGACGTGTCGAATATCCTCACCCTGCAAACCGTTCTCGGTTCCGCCAAACTCGCCTTGGAAAGCGGCAAGCATCCCGGCGAGTTGAAGGACCAGGTGACCTCACCCGGCGGCACCACCATCTCCGGCCTGCATACCCTGGAAGAAGGCGGCCTCCGCACCACCCTGATGAACGCCGTCGAAGAAGCCACCAAGCGATCCCAATGGCTCGGCAAAAATTCCGAAAACCACCACCCGCCTAAAAAAAAGGGGGAGTAATCGCTATTAACAGGGGTAGTGGGTTGGTCCTTATTCTCTGAGGATAAAAAGGAAATTGCCAAAGTTAAAACCTTATGTAGTCAAGAAGAGACTTGACCCCATTTTCATGGTAAAGAAATTTGCTATTTTCCTAGCATGTTTCATTGGGTTTGGATGTGACACTTTTTTGGGCCAACGTTCAGAAACGAATTTAAAGAGGATGTTAATATAATAGGGTTTAAAAAAAGATGGAAAAGAGACGTCCGGGCTGATGCCTCCATGCCGTGTAATAAATACAGGTCCAATTGAACCCAAAGCTGGAGCGCCCGGCCTCTTGAAACTGGTTATAAAGCGGAAAGGAGAAATTATCCATGAATTCTCTGAAGAGGAACTTAAGCAGATGTTAGAAAAAGAAGGTGACCGAAAACTGTGGGTTATAAACCCTTCAGGTATTCACCTTTCTGGAGAATTGACCTGTTCTTTGGAAAAGAAAAAAAAGTAAATTTTTAAAGGATTATTTCGCCTTTCGATTTTGGCTTAGCCGGATATTGACAGGGGTGGCGGGGCGGCCCATATTTATTATGGGAGGAGACAATAGGGCCGCCTCCTGTTATAGCCGAAGGCAAGTGGGGCTAAACCGAAGTACAGTAAGTTTAATCGGCTATAAGCTGGTTGGGGTTGCCTCCGAAATGTTTGGTAAAAAAGAGTAAGAATTAGAAGGCAACCCCGCGGGATCTTTTCTGAGTAGCGTGCGCGAAAAGAGAGGATCCTTTTTTTATGGCCTGGCAAGGCCCGGTGCAAAAGGGGGTCCAGCCTGATACTTGAAATTTTGTGTCGCCCTTCGACAGGCTCAGGGTGACACAGTCGTCGTTTTATAAGCTCCCCTTACCCTTGTATTTCTGCCATTCGCCCCAGGCGGCGAGGCCGAGACCCGAGAACAGCACCCAGGTGGGATGCAGGACCTTTTCCGGATCGTGGAAATACAGGATCAGCATCAGCCCCACTCCCGCCATGGTGATGATCAGTCCCCAGTACACTTTTTCCATCCCCTTCTCGAACAGGTCCGGGTCTTTCAATTGCTTGCGGAATTCGGGTTTCAATTTATATTGAAACATATTACTTTTCCTCTTTGGCGGATGCCACCGCCTCGTTCAAACGGCCGGAGCGGAATCCTTCCGGGTCCACCGTCACCTGCCGGAAACCGATTTCCAAGAACCGAAGACGTACCGGCTCGAACAGGTTTTCCTGATAAAAGCGCGGCAGGTCTTTTGAGGGCAATTCGATGCGGGCCGACTCGCCATAATGCCGCACCCGCAATTGCGTGAAGCCGAGGGCGATCAGGACATCTTCCGCCTGTTCGATCATCGCCAGTTTTTCGGGGGTGACGGCCTGCTCGTAAGGGATGCGCGAGGACAGGCAGGGCATGGCCGGTTTGTCCCACACGGGCAGTCCCAATTGCCGGGCCAGGTCACGCACATCCTGTTTGGTAAACCCCGCTTCGCACAGCGGACTGCGCACGTTCGCTTCACGTGCCGAGTCGAGCCCGGGTCGGTGATCCCCCAGGTCGTCGACATTGGTGCCGTTGACGATATGTTTCAGTCCGCGTTGGTCGGCGACTTCTTTCAGTTTGGAGTACAGTTCCGATTTGCAGTAGTAGCAGCGGTTGACCGGGTTGGCCGCATAGTCGGGGGAAGCGACTTCTTGCGTATCGATGACGCAATGTTCGACTCCGAGTGCTGCCGCCAAGTCCGTGGCCGCGATCCGCTCCCGTTGTGCCAGGCTGGCCGAGTTGCCTGTCACCGCCAGCGTCTTGCCGTGCAACACCGAATGCGCGACCGCCAGCACCAGGGCGCTGTCGACTCCTCCGGAATAAGCGACGGCCACACTGCCCATTGCGCGGAACAGGGATTTCAATTTCTCGTATTTTTCTTGCAGAGCCATGAGGGGTTTCAGGATCGAACGTTTTGAAAGTGGGACCAAATTAACACAAATCGGGGCAAAAAAATATCCGAGAGCAGGAGGGTCTGCTCTCGGACACTTTAAGAGGAGGTAAAAAGGTATAACATCTACCGATTTATTAAAATCAGTATACCACCACTTTTCCGAAAAAACAGATTTTATGTAAATCTATGGATTGTTAGATTTACCTCAAACCGGATTCCCGATTATTTAAATGTAAATTTATGAAATCTATTTAAAATCAATTAGTTATAGATCAAGAGGTCGGCCGGGGGAGTGGTCAAAAGTGCAGGGAAGCGGGCAATTACGCAGGAAGTTCGGAAAACGGATCAGCCGCCGATGGCCAGCGTTTACTTTGAAATGCGCATGGGGATCATCGAAAGCCGTCAACAGCCAGCCAATTTCTCCCCGTCGTTAGACGGGTTAGCCGCCGATGGTCCAGTGCTCACTTTAAATTGCGCTCAAGGAGTTTCTCTAGCTGTTAAGGGTCAGCAATTTGCTTCTCCTCGCTAGAGGAGTTAGCCGCCGATGGCGTGCATGGCGCGGACCGGGCGCTCGAAACTGTCGAGATTGATCTTGTGGCCGGGCTCCTTGGAGACCAGGGCGGCCCGGATTCTCTGCTCGATGTCCGAGTCGGTGGCGCCGGCGCGAATGAGTTCTTTCAGATTATGTTCGTTGGTAGAAAACAGGCACGTTCGCAGTTTGCCGTCGGCCGTCATGCGGATGCGGTTGCAGTAGTCACAGAACGGATTGCTGACGGCGGTGATGATACCGATTTTCCCTTTGCCGTCGGAGAACGAATATTCGCTGGCAGGGCCGATCTCCAATGAATCCTTGATCGGCACCAGCTCATATTTCTGATTGATGATGTCCAGAATTTCGTGGCCGAACAGCACTTTGTCGCGCTCCCAGGTCTGGTCGGCGTCCAGCGGCATGAACTCGATGAAGCGGATTTCGAGGTCCTGCTCCCGGCCCATCTCAACCAGTTTCAGAATTTCATCTTCCGAGAAATTTTTAACTGCGACGGCGTTGATTTTGATGGAGTCAAATCCGACTTTCCGGGATTCGGCAATGCCGTCCAGCACCTGTTGCAGGCAATCGCGCCGGTTGACGTGCGTGAATTTGTCTTTATCCAACGCGTCGAGACTGATATTGAGGCGCTTCAGGCCCGCTGCGCGCAGGGCCGCCGCCTGATCCGTCAGGAAAAAGGCGTTGGTGGTCAATGCGATATCCTCGATATCCTCCAGCTCGTCCAGCATCTTGACGAGAGTGGGCAGGTCTTTTCTCAGCAGAGGTTCACCGCCGGTCAGGCGCAGGCGGTAAATGCCCATTTTGGATACGACGCGGGCCACCTGGGTGATTTCCTCAAACGACAGCAATTCCCCGCGGTCCATGAACTCCACGTTGTCCGCCGGCATGCAATAGGTACAGCGGAAGTTACAGCGGTCGGTAACGGAAATACGCAGGTTGACGATCTTCCGCCCCATGCCGTCGATCAAAATAGGCCGTTCTTTTTGAGTTGCCTCGCTCATAACCCTGTTTCTCGTATGCTTTTATTTGTCTGTGATAGAACCCCGCGGGGGTCGATCTTTCGTTTGATAACCTATCGGAAAAGTTGAGGAAATTATACTCTTTTTTTTCGGGCCGATGCACCAAAATAGTGGAAATTCCCAGCCTTTCCCTGAGCAGAAAAACTGGGGGTTCACCCGGCCACACACCCTCCGAAACGGAATTGTTACATGTTTTTCAGGTTTTTGGACCGGGAAAGCGCTTGAAAAGCATCTAGGAAGAGTTCAAGGATTCCGAGCGCTCGGTACGGGGCCAGGATTACAACGCGACGTTAACCGGTTCATCATCCCCACTTTATAAAACTCCGTGGGCATGCCTCACGTTCCCTTTAATGCCCGTATGCCATTAAAACCCAGATTGAGTATTTTTAAAGATTCCTATAGTATCCACAGCAGTATTGACCTTCATATACAATGAAGGCTCTTTGTTGCATTAATTAATGCAGGGAATATGGGAATGCGTGATTTGGGATTAAATTTCAGCAATTTAAAAGGAGATTTTTGGGGAGGCCTGACGGCTGGGATTGTGACCTTACCCCTGGCCCTGGCGTTTGGGCTTCAATCGGGATTGGGGGCGGTATCGGGCCTGTATTGTGCCATCATTTTAGGATTGATCGCCGTTGTATTAGGAGGAACCCCCACTTTAATCAGTACCCCGACAGGTCCCATGACGGTCGTGGCGACGCTGGTAATTTCACAGGTGATCGCCAGCGCGGGAAGTCTGGAATCGGGCATGGGAACGATTATCGGGATATTTTTGATGGCCGCCGTTTTCCAGATAATTTTTGGAGTTATAAAAATTGGGGGTTATGTCAAATATATTCCCTTCCCGGTGCTCTCCGGTTTTATGACCGGGATTGGTGTCATTCTGATTTCTCTGGAAATCTATCCTCTGGTGGGCCTAGTATCACCCAAGGACATAATCAAAGTTTTTTTGAATTTGCCTCAAGCATTTGCTCAGCTGAATATTCAGGCTGTAGCGTTGGGGGGAATGACCCTCTTTATAATCTTTGCTCTGCCCAAATTAACGAAAGCCATTCCTGCATCTCTGGCGGCTCTGATTATAGGAACTTCCATTTCTGTTTTTTTTGGGTTATCGGTTCCGGTGATCGGCGATATTCCCCAGGGATTGCCCAGCCTTCAAATACAGCATTTGCCGAACTTTGATATCCATAAAATTCCATTTGTGTTGAGTGCCGCCCTAACTTTGGGGGCATTGGGGTGTATCGATACCCTGTTGACTTCGGTGGTGGCAGACCAGATCACCAAGACCCGGCACAAAAGCAACCGTGAACTGATCGGTCAGGGATTGGGTAATTTTACCTCTGCATTGTTCGGGGGATTGCCGGGAGCGGGCACCACCATGTCAACCATTGTCAGCATCAAAGCCGGAGGCCGAACGCGATGGGCAGGGGTCATCTCCAGTATTTTTTTAGTGGGTGTTTTGTTCGGCTTGGGACAATATGTTCAGTATGTTCCCATTCCAGTGCTCGCGGCGATTCTAATAATGGTTGGTTTCGATATCATCGACTACCGTGGATTAAAACAACTGGCGAAGGTAAACCGGGCTGAAGGAGCCATATTGGTTACTGTGTTGGTGATGACGGTGTTCGTCGATTTGATTGAAGCGGTCGCTGTGGGAATGATCCTGTCTTCCGTGATCTTCATGAAAAAAATGGGTGATATTGGAGAGGGCAAAGTGGAACTCTTCCCTCTCCATATGCTGAAAGTCATGAAGCCCTGCAACTTGCGGGAAGAATTTATTTTGCCGCGTGATCTGGCGGATCAAGTTTATGTGAAGACCATCAGCGGCCCTGTGTTTTTTGGTTTTTCATATAGTTTGCAGGAAAACATAAAGAAGTTACCCAAAATCACCACGATCATTTTTGAAATGAACCGCGTCCCCTATATTGACCAATCGGCCGCCAATGTCTATGAAAGCGTTATTCAGGATTTAAAGAAACAGGATATCGAAGTCTGGTTGGCCAATATTAACGGCCAACCTTTGAAGATGTTCCGGGACACGGGCCTGATCCCCAAAATCATCTCCCAGGATAGAATATTTGAAGATATTTTCGAATGTGTCCGGTCATTGGAACAAAAATTTGTATTTGAGAAGTCGAAGAAAATGACCCGGTTGATTTGACCTGAGTGAGCGATTGTCCTATATTCTCCTTCATTCAGGTTATTGCAAGAAATATTGTGTGCGGATGGGTATTTTAGCAAACCAGAGAATTTTACGGCCATGTTATCTAAAAACAGTCCCCTGTTAGGAAAACCTAAAATCATATACAGGATTATTTCCGTAATTCTGGCCGCAGTCATTTTAATTGCGGATGAACTGCTGCCTCTGGGTGTTTCGGTGGGAGAAGCCTATTGTGCTTTGGTGTTGGTGGGATTGTTGGCCAGGGACAAGCAATTGATCATAGGTTCAGCAATCACGGGAACAGTGTTGACTTTAGTTGGGGTCTGGCTGTCGCCTCCCCAGGCCCAACTATGGATTGTGTGGGTCAATCGCATTCTTTCAATATTTTTGATTTGGCTCACCGCGGGTTTTTCCCTGTTGCAAATACGGTCTATTGAAGTAAGGGAGGAGTCAGAAGAAATTAAAATGGCATATCAGTTGCTTAAAGAAGAAGTGAACTATGTCAAGCTGCACCGTGTTATTGCAGTTTTGGCCAACTCCAAACAGAGAATTGAGGATGATCTGGCGGATGCCATGCAAGTCATCTGTTACCACACCGGTTGGCCAGTGGGGCATTTGTACTTGAGAGACGAAGAGCAGGATATTTTAAATCCGACCAAGATCTGGTACTTGAAGGATCCAGAGAAGTTTGCCCCCTTTAAGAAAGTTACCGAAGCCACCCCTCTGGCATTGGGCGAAGGTTTGCCCGGTCGAGTCGTTAACAGTGGAAACGCCGAGTGGATTATTGATGTTTTGAAAGATAAAAACTTCCCGCGAGCCCGCCAAGCCATAGAAATCGGGGTTCATGCCGGGTTTGCGTTCCCCATATTAATTGGAACCAAAGTGGTGGGTGTGATGGAGTTTTTTTCAGAAGAGGCTTTGGAACCTGATCCCAAGCTGCTGGAGGTCATGGAAGGTATTGGTTATCTTTTGGGAAGAATATTCGAGCGTTATCAAGCCAACATACAAAAAGAGGAATACGACGAACACCTGCGAAGTCTCTACAATCGTCTCGAATCAGCGAGGCAAACTGAAGACAAGCGCATCGCGGGTGGATTAACCGATGAATTAAAGTAAAACCACTGTGTGTTGCAAATTTATAAAATTTGTATTCTATTTTGAAAATCCCGGAGGGAACCCCTCCGGGATTCTTTAAACCTTTCAGGACAACGTCTTACAACTCTATCCTGTTTATAGATAAGTCAGGATCAGGGCAACGAGCGCCGACAAGAGTGCTACCCCAAATCCGATGTGAATGAAAATATTAAGCCATCGAGGCTCGTTTTTGTAGCTCAGATACTTAAAAAAGCCGTTGTTTTTTGTCATGGTTTTCATGGTTCGCCTCCTTTCCACAATCATTTAATAAGATCAACATCTGACATATGCAAGCCCTTCCGCGCTCACTTCTCGTCACCCGGCCAGTTCGTTGAGGGGGTCTGCTCGATCACTTTAAGCAGGGCGGATCCCTGGAGGGAAATCGAAATGGCTGACAGGCTGACGAGTATAAAGGAATCCGGCCGGTTGAGAGAAACTCCCAATACGATAAAATTGGCAATCAGAAGTGACCAGAATGTAAAAAGCGTTAAATTCTATCTTGCCCTCTCTTAAGAAGAGTATTCCATTGCGAACGGCTCTAAAGCTTATTTCATTACAAAAAATGTGGGGGGGGGGTCAAAAACGGGCAGGCATTACTTCCCGCACTGTTTTTTTGTGTATCGATAGAAAGCCACTCTCTTAGCCATTTCCTGAGCGAGACACTGGATTACTTCATCCGCTGTCCCAAACTCCAGAGCCCGCTCGCCATCATCCCCCTGTTTTTCCTTGACCTTGAATCCGGGAGCTTCCTCCAGGCTCACTTTATCTTGCCACAAATTGAGGCGCCAGTACTCCTGCTGCCTCCCCTGGATTTTATAGTTTGGTTCGATTGTCCATTTCATGCTTGAGTTGTTGTTTTCATGACTCACCTCAATCGTGGCGCGGTCGTCTAAAATAATTGCCTTGATATATTCAGGTTCAATTGAGGCGGTGAGTTCATCGAGGAGGCTGCGAAGGGGTTGGAAACGGGCCACCTGACGGGCACGTAAGCCCTCGTTTTTTCTATCGTAGTCCTCCCATTTTTGTAACTCTGCCTGAATGAGTTTCTGAATTTTGTCTTTCGGGTTCACTTCAGCCTTTTCCATCATGATAATGCGGATTACTAATTTTAAGTCGACCTTGATCATTCAAGGGGATCCGGCTTAGATCAAATCACCTTGGTTTTGGCAGATTTTGCCGTTAGCGAAATCAACCAGTAAGCAATACTGAGGCACAGCACCAATGCTCCATACATCAGGATTTCTTGGGCTTTCTCAGGTGAAAGGGAAACAATCAATATTTTGCGAATCAATGTGGCAATCGCAAGTGCTACAAATGCCGCCAGGGCAGAGTGTCCTCCGCGTAGATGCTTGATTTCTTCATCAATCAATTCAATCGCCGCCCAAAGGATCAAGAGGCTGCCTAATGTTGTCAAAATACCCTTTTCTACAGTAGTCTGCCCTATGAATAATAGATAAACGTCATATCCGAATAATCCAATGGCAAACAGCGCGACGATGATCAACGCGCTTGCCAGTAAATAATTGAAATACACGCCAATTGTTTTTAAATAGTTGAGCAATTTCTTTTCAAGGGAGGAAGGGTCGATGGTTTTCATTTGTATTCAAATTTCCATTTGCAATTGATATTGTTGGGTATTTGCCGTCAGGCCACCGCGTGATCCTTGCAATTAGTAAATTGCTTTCTAATAAAAGGAGAGGTCATGGCCGAGAGAAGACCACTGTAATCCAGGTCGAATTTCACTTCATCTCCAACCTGTAATTTGTGGTTATTGCTGTCGAGAATAATATGGTCACTGCTGGACCCCAACATTTCCAGTTTGTTGTTAAGTTTCAAGCTGGACATCGGGATATCCTGCCTCCCCAAAGCAATAATCACTCTCTGGTGAATGCCTCGATCCTTGAAACGGGGGAGATTGCCAAAAGCATCCTGACATATCTCTCCGGTCGGGAGAGATGGTTTTTTTTTGGACTCGATTACTTCGGCAAAGAGTTGGAATGCACGCGTGTGTAATCCTGGAATCGCCCTTCGGCTCACAGTTTCGCAGCCCAAAAGAATGGATTCACCCAGGCGAAGGTTGTTAATTCTACCGATGTCCTGGGCAGATTGGTACCACTCGTAATTTGCCGAATTGCCGCCCGAAATTATTTCCAAACGGATCTGAAACTCCTTTTCAATGGCATCAACCAGTGCGGACAGCTCTTGCATATTTTTTCGATTAGGCTTCACTCCACCATGACAAGCCAAATTGCAGCCAATGCCGATCAATTTTATATGGGAGAGAGAAAGCGTTTTCCTGATAAATTGGGAAAGATCGCAAGGCAGGACCCCTTCACGCAAATCACCCAATTCGACCATAATAATGACCTGGTGGTTTTTATTCTGTGTTTTTGCGTAATGGGAAAGTTTCTTAAGAGTCTCGATCTCTGTGTTCAGGCTGATATCGGCACTTTGAACAACAGATTCCGCCTGGCTTAAGGGAGTGCGGAGAAGAACGAACTGAGTTGATATCCCGGCCCTTTTCATTTTTTGAATGTTTTCAATGCGAGAATCGGCAATGAGCCTGATTCCTCCTTGAATCATTGCTTCAACTATAGAGGGTTCTCCAAGCACTGCTTTAGTGACACCCATTAAGGAAATACCTTTTTGCCCATAAAGATCAGATAGTATCCGGGCGTTATTTCGTATTTCGGACAGGTCAATCTCTATTCTCGGCATGAACGATTTCATTTATCTTTTCCAAACGGTATGGTCTAGCTCGCTGCCAGTACGGGAATTGTTTCTAAATGCTTCCGCTGGATTTTTTGATTCAGCTTTGGAAAATGATCACCTAAAGTTTGAACAAGTTTCTGGCAACCATGGCTCAATACATCGGTTGTCGGTAATTGAAACCGTTTCTCGTAAGCTGCTATGATTTTCAGGATTTCTTCGTCTTCCAGGTTTTCATGGCTCAATGCAATAGCCATCACCCGGGCTTTAGAAATCGCTTCAATCAGTTTAATTTCACTTTCAACAGAAGGCATCGCCAAATCAGGGAAGTCGCACCGGAAGGCCCTGGCAGGGGGATGTTGAAGGATAATGCCATCGGGCATGCTACCTTTCAAAATACCCAGAGAACTCATAAAAGCGGGATGGCTGACGGCGCTCTGCCCCTCAACTAAAATGATATCGGGATGTTCGTTGTCAAACGCCCGCATGACGGAGTTTTCTATCTCACCGACCACAAACTGGTTAATGAGGGCATCGGTCGACACGCCATACCTTGCGCCCTGCATCAAGCTGGTTTGACCGGTAGCGATGAGTACCGACTTTATGCCGAGATTATTCAGGGTTTTGCTGAGTTCCACGGCAGTCGTCATTTTTCCACAGGCGCAATCGGTACCTAATACGGCTATGACAGGAACATTTACTTTGGATATTCGACCCGTAAAGACATGCAAATCTTTTAATTGGGGAGGTTTTCTAATATCTTTAATTTGGATATCGTTCTGAGCGGCTATATGGACAAACTCTGGGTCTTCGGAAAAGAATTGATGAAGACCGTTAATGATGTCCATTCCTTTTTTCATGGCTTCTAAGATCAGAAACCTTTCTTCAGTCGATATATAAGTATCTAAGGGAGCCTTTCCGTAAATGTAGCAATCCGGGACCTTAGGAATTTTACTCAAAGCGTCTTTTAAATTTGAAAAAATAGGGATACCATTCTTTTCTTCTCCTAATTCTTCTCCTGCATCCTTGCCCGCTAATGAACTGTCAATGATCCCAACGACGATATAGGTTTCAGAGTGCCGAACTAACGCTGAGGCGGTTTTTCCGTCCACTAAGCCGAATTCATTTTCACAGTAGACCAGAGCCGTCTTTTTTATTAGGTCAGGCTTATATTCTTTTTGTGCTTTCTTTTGTCGTTTGGCAAACGTGGTTTCATATTGGATCATTGTGGCCTTTCTTTTGCTGAATTTGCATTCAACTTTCGTTATGTGATTGTTGTGGTATAGCAGACTCGATTTCTTGGTAGCGATCTCGCACCGATCGGTAGGGCATACCCTCGGCACGCACATAGCGCTCGGCCCGAATGAACCAGAATGCCAGTCCGCCTGTGTTGTGGGAGGGTTCCGACGGATTCCTGCCGACCCGGACACCCAGCGATCCTTTACGACCCGCTTTTTGCCAACCACGGGCTTGCATAATGATGCGCACTACCACACCAACCGCTTGCCGTAATCGTTTGCTTCTTTGAGTGTGTGTTTCTGCCAGAGACCGATCGATGGCTGGATGTGATTCCAGCTCCCGGACGACGCCAGCCAAAGGAGGCCGGTCGTGGTGAATCTCAGACTCCTCCATCCGACGTTGCCTGTTGTTATCATTAAAGAACTGAAGAACTTCATCGAAAGGTTGCTCAGGGTCCTTCACTACATCGGAAAATGTTCGGCCCTGAAGGTCTTCGAGGAACTTCTCGCGTGTGATCGTTACGCTTGGCATTTTGTGGACTCCGGTTTATCGATGTTGCTGCTAGAGAACAGGCAGGATTTAAAATTGCAAATTTTGAAGTTACAAATATTGTATCTTATTTCCCAGGAAAAGCAATAGCTTATCCACGATATTCATACTAGATGCTAAATAAATGGAACAAATAGAAGGAGGGGTCAGGCTATGTCCAGAAAACAATAATAATCAATAAAACAATAATTTGTGTCGATACAGCATAATCCGTTTCTCTTTGGGCTAGCTGCCAAGTCCCTTGAGAAAAAGAAAATTTCCTCTTTTTAGTGGGTTCCCCCTTGTACAAATGGTGTCTATCCAGATGCGTGATAGCCTGAAAAACGCGATTTTCCTTGAATTTATAAGACCTTTCGCCTCTGGGACGCATCTAATGTTCGATTGCTATCGACCGATAATTGATTTATTATTCACGTAATCCATTGAATTTTGATATAAAATAAGGCTTTAACCTGTATATGAAGGTCCGGGGTAAGCTCCGTAATTATCGTTATTTAGGTGCCCCCCGGTGATGTGATATAAATGTCCGTAACCGAAGAGAAATTTTCCGAAAAATTCGAAGCCGCCGCCAAGAGTCCCAAGAACCGGGGCGCCTTTTACCAGGAAGAAGCCACTGAAAAGGGGATGGCTCTGGTGGAGGCCAAGTTCAAGGACATGAAGCTTTACTGGCTGGTGGATCCCGCAGAAGACCGGATCTACAGCGCCAAGTTTTTTGCTTATGGCGGCAAGGTGTCCGTGGCCATCGGTGAGATGTTGTCCACCATGGTTCAGAACCTCACATTGGACGAGGCCTGTTCCCTGTTGGGGGCGGATATCGAGCGTGCGTTGCGGGATGATCCCGATGAGCCCGCCGTTCCGGAATCGAAAAAACTGGCGTTCGGCAACGTGCCGGAGCTGTTGAAACTCATTAAAGAAAACTATCCCTCAGCCAAAGCAGTTGCCCTGGCGGCCGCGGGGATCAACAAGGAAGCAGGCAAGCCTGCCGGGATCAAGGAACTGAACCTGCAGGAACAGGCCTGGATGGGGCTGAGCGAGGAAGAACAGATACAGCAGATCAACATCGTGCTGGACGAGAAAATCCGTCCGGCGCTCATGAACGACGGCGGCAACGTGCAGGTGCAGGAAGTGGTGGATGGCGAAAAAGTCATCATCCAATACCAGGGCGCCTGCGGCAGTTGCGGGTCTTCCATAGGCGGCACTCTGTCGTTTATCGAGCAGACCCTGCGGAGGGAGATTTACAAAGATCTCCAGGTCACGCCCAACATGGATACGACATTCTGATTCCCTCGGGGAATTAAGGAGTTTTTATAATGACCAATGAAACGAACTCGAAGACCGCAAGCGTTGACGAGGTTTTGGATAAAGGCGAATACAAGTACGGGTTCACGACGCTTATTGAAGCCGATACCCTGCCGAAAGGCCTGAACGAAGACGTGATCCGTGCTATTTCCCTGAAGAAAAAAGAGCCGCAGTTCATGCTCGATTTCCGGCTCAAGGCTTACCGGAAATGGCTGACCATGAAGGAACCGGCCTGGCCGAACGTGCGTTACCCGAAAATCGATTTCCAGGATATTTCCTATTACTCCGCGCCGAAGCCGAAGAAGAAGCTGGAAAGCCTCGACGAAGTCGATCCGGAGCTGCTCCGCACCTTTGAGAAACTGGGCATTCCGCTGGACGAACAGAAGCGCCTGTCCAATGTTGCGGTTGACGCGGTGTTCGACAGCGTCAGCGTCGCCACCACCCACAAGAAAAAACTGATGGAAGTGGGCATTATCTTCTGTCCCATTTCCGAAGCGTTACAGGAATATCCCGAACTGGTTGAGGAGTATCTGGGCACTGTTGTTCCGATCGGCGACAATTATTACGCCGCGCTCAACAGCGCCGTGTTCACCGACGGGTCGTTCGTTTATATTCCGCCGGACACGATTTCGCCGATGGAGCTGTCCACCTACTTCCGCATCAATACCGAAGAAACCGGACAGTTCGAGCGCACCCTGATCATATGCGCCGAGAACAGTTACGTTTCGTATCTGGAAGGTTGTACCGCGCCGCAGTTCGATACCAACCAACTGCACGCGGCGGTCGTGGAGCTGGTGACGCTCGACAATGCGGAGATCAAGTACAGCACCGTACAGAACTGGTACGCCGGCGATCCGGAAACGGGCAAGGGCGGCATCTACAATTTTGTCACCAAGCGCGGCAAGTGTGCTGGGGACAACTCCAAGATTTCGTGGACGCAGGTGGAAACCGGATCCGCCATCACCTGGAAATATCCCAGCTGTATCCTGCAGGGCGACAACACCCAGGGTGAGTTTTACTCGGTGGCGCTGACCAATGGTCACATGCAGGCCGATACCGGCACCAAGATGATCCACATCGGTAAAAACACCAAGTCCAGCATCATCTCCAAGGGGATTTCCGCCGATCATTCCAGCAACAGCTACCGCGGGCTGGTCAAGGTGAACAAGGGCGCTACGAATGCCCGCAACTATACGCAGTGCGACAGCATGCTGGTGGGCGATCAGTGCAGTGCGCACACGTTCCCCTATATCGAGACCGCCAACAATTCAGTCCAGCTGGAACATGAGGCGTCGACTTCCAAGATCAGCGAGGAACAACTGTTCTATTTTGAGCAGAGGGGCATCTCAAGGGAGAACGCGATTACTGCCGTCATCAACGGATTCTGTAAGGAAGTGTTCAAACAGCTTCCCATGGAGTTCGCGGTGGAAGCGCAGAAACTGTTGACCCTCAAGCTCGAAAACAGCGTCGGCTAACCGGCGAATCGCCGCCAGCGTGACGCTGGACCCAGCTTGGCTTTGGCAGAATGGATCGATTTGTTAGGTTACTTTTGCCGGCCGGGGTTTAATTTGCCCCCGGCGGCTCGCCGGTGTCACCCTGAGCTTGTCGAAGGGTGGCTTTTTTAATAGATATTATTTTCAATTCATATCAAGGCTGAATAAAACCATGTCATTACTCGAAATCAAAGATTTGCACGCGGGGTTCGAAGGCACCGATATCGTCAAGGGCGTTTCGTTAACGGTCAACGCCGGCGAAGTTCACGCCATCATGGGACCCAACGGGTCCGGCAAAAGTACCCTGGCGAAAGTGCTGGCGGGCCACCCGTCTTACGTCGTGTCCAAAGGCAGCATCACCTACAACGGCAACGATCTGCTGGAGATGGACGCGGAAGAACGCGCCCTCGCCGGTGTCTTCCTGGGATTTCAATATCCGGTGGAGATCCCCGGCGTCAACAACGCCGAATTTCTCCGTATGGCTTACAACGCCAAACTGGTGAAGCAGGGGGAAGAGGAAGTTGATCCTCTGGATTTTGATGGAATCCTCGATGAGAAAATGAAGCTGGTCGGGATGGACAGGAAATACAAGGACCGGTTTTTAAACGAGGGCTTCTCCGGCGGCGAGAAAAAGAAAAATGAAATTCTTCAGATGGCGGTGCTCGGTCCCAAATTATCGGTTCTGGATGAAACCGACTCCGGCCTGGACATCGACGCTTTGAAAGTGGTGGCGCAGGGCGTCAACAAACTGAACAACAAGGACAACGCGTTAATCCTGATCACCCATTACCAGCGCCTGCTCAATTATATTGAACCCGATTTCGTGCACGTGTTCAGCGGCGGAACGATTATCAAGTCCGGCGGTAAGGAGTTGGCGCACGAGTTGGAGGCGCAGGGTTACGACTGGGTCACCGCTCCGGCGAAGTAAAGGAATCACATGTCCGAATCAGCAGTCAAAAAAACCGAATCCCCGGAAACCGCCGTACTTGCCCTCCATGAGAAATTTCTGGGAGGAGACCAGGCCAAGGCGTCCCTGCGTCCCGTCAATCAAGCCGGGATTGAACGCTTCGAGTTGCTGAAGTTCCCTCATAAGAAACACGAGATGTATACGTTCGTCAATACCCATCAACTGGCCGGCACGGCGTTCGAACTGGCCGCGGACAGTCCCGTGGATACCGCCTGGGTGCAGAGTAAAATTTATCCCGCCTGTAAAAACAGCGTGTTGGTGTTCGTCAACGGTGCGTTTCAGGAAAACCTGTCGGACCTGTCTGGTCTCGGTGATTCATTTAAAATACGATGCCTGGCCGAAGCCGTAGCCGAAGATGAAATAAAACAGACCCTGCTGGATTCGCTGGAAGATGAAAACGACGTGTTCGCCGCCATCAACAGCGCGTTTGTGCATCATGGCGTGTGGATCGATATTCCCGCCAAGGCCACGTTTGGGAGTCCTCTGCAGTTGCTTTATGTCTCTACCGGTTCCGCATCGGCTCCGGTCACCTCTCATCCCCGTCTGATCATGCGGTTGGGAGAGATGGCGGAGCTCAAGATGATTGTCGCCTACGCCGGTACGCGGGAAAATTATTTCATCAACGCGGTCAACGACTTCATTGTCAAGGACGGCGCGGGTGTCACCTTCACCCAGGTGCAGAAAGACGACGCCGAATCCTGGCATTGTTCGAAAACGCGGGTGCAGTTGCATCGCGACGCGCGGTTCTTCGGCAGAAATGCTTCTTCGGGAAACCGGCTGACCCGACATCATTACGAAGTGCGCCTGAAAGAGGACGGCGCGGAATTGCATCTGAGTGGAGCTTCGGTGCTGGTGAATCAGGAGCAGGTCCACAATTTCATCCGAATCCATCATGAAGCACCCCATTGCAGCAGCAACCAGTTGTTCAAAAACGTCATCAACGACAAAGGCCGGTCCAGTTTCGACGGCACCGTGATTGTCGATAAGGGGGCACAATTGACCAATTCGGATCAATTGATCAACAACCTCATGCTGTCGGACGAGGCCCATGCCGATAACAAGCCGAACCTGATGATTTTCGCGGACGATGTCAAATGCACCCACGGGACGACCGTCGGGCAAATCGATGAAGACCAGTTGTTTTATCTGAAGACCCGCGGCTTGTCCCAGGAATTGGCCAAGTCCCTGCTCACCACCAGTTTTGTGGACAGCCTGATTCAGACGATTCCGTTCCCGGATGTGGTGGCTGACCTGGATGAAATTCTTTTAAAAAAATTGGAGGCGAAACATGCCTGAGTCCGATACCCTGACCACCGCCAAACCTCCTTTCGATGTCGATAAAATCCGCGCGGATTTCCCCGTATTGTCCCAGAAGGTGCACGGCAAACCGCTGGTGTATCTCGACAACGCCGCCACGACGCAGAAGCCGCGGCGCGTCATCGAAAAGGTCCGCCAGTTCGACTCGGAGGAATACGGCACCGTCCGCCGGGGTGCTTACAAGTTGAGCGAGCACGCCACGCAGATGTTCGAGGACGTCCGGAAAAAAGTCGCCGCTCTGTTCAACGCGGCGGACACAAAAGAAATCATTTTTACCAGCGGCACCACCCAGGCCATCAACCTGGTGGCGTACAGTTTCGGCAAAGCGTTCGTGAAAGAGGGCGATGAGATCATCATCTCCAACATTGAGCATCATGCCAACACGGTGCCCTGGCAAGTATTGTGCGAGGACAAGGGAGCCCACCTCAAAGTCATTCCGGTCAACGACCGGGGCGAACTCCTCATGGAGGAATATAAAAAACTCCTGTCGCCCAAAACGCGAATCGTGTCGGTCAATCACGTGTCCAACGCCCTCGGGACGATCAACCCGATAAAAGAAATCACCCGGCTGGCGCACCAAGCGGGGGCCAGGGTGTTGATTGACGGGGCGCAGAGCACCCCGCACATGAAAATCGATGTGCAGGATATCGGCTGCGATTTCTACACTTTTTCCGGTCACAAGATGTATGCCCCCAGCGGAGTTGGCGGACTCTACGGAAAATACGACTTATTGAAAGAGATGCCGCCCTATGTCACCGGCGGTGACATGATTCGACAGGTCACGATTGAAAAAACCCTGTATGCGGATCCGCCCGCCCGGTTTGAAGCGGGAACGCCGGCGATTTCGCAGGTGATGGGTCTCGGCGAAGCCGTCGATTACCTCCAGGAAATCGGCCTCGACAAGATCGCCGAATACGAGCATGCGCTTTTGGAATACGGTACCCGGGTACTGTCCGAAATCGACGGATTGAACATCATCGGCACCGCTGAACACAAAGCCAGTATCCTGTCTTTTTATATCGACGTCATCCATCCGCATGATGTGGTGACCTTGCTGGACCAGGACGGTATCGCGGTTCGGGGCGGGCATCATTGCGCGCAACCGACCATGCAACGGTTTGGGGTGCCCGCAACCTCCCGCGCTTCGGCATCGTTTTACAATAAATATGAGGAGCTGGACGCCCTGGCCGCCAGCGTGCGCCGGGCCATCAAGCTGTTTTCCTGACACCCCGTATCGATTCAGTTGGATATCCTTCCCTGGTCTTTTATACTGACGGGGAGGGACTATATTTATATATAGGGATCGAGGCATCGATGCTCCCGGTTTGTGGGCCTGGACGAAAAGGAATTATTGAATGTCATACGATAACGAGCTGTATCAACAGGTGATTCTCGATCACAACAAGAAACCGCGGAACTTCCGTGAAATGCCGGAAGCGACGCATTCGTGTCACGGTTTCAACCCGTTGTGCGGCGACGATTATACGGTTTATCTTAAGATCAATGACGAAGGCGTGATTGAGGAAGTCAGCTTCATGGGCTCGGGCTGTGCCATTTCCAAGGCCAGTTCATCGCTGATGACCGGATTTTTGAAGGGTAAGAAAGTTGACGAGTCCAAAATGATCTTCGAAGAATTTCACAAAATGGTTCTGGGAGAAATGGACCCGGACCAGCAGGAGCATCATCTCGGCAAACTGGCTCTGTTTAAAGGGATCCGGGAGTTTCCCTCGCGGATCAAATGCGCCAGCCTGTCCTGGCATTCCATGATCGGCGCGCTGGAAAAGGACGAAAATGTGACGACCGAATAAATTCGGTCGGCATACTGCCCTCGGTTTCGTGACCTGCACGTCAGGTGAGGGCAAGGAGGTGGGTTATGACACCCACAGCTCAAACCGTATTGAATGAGAACACCCGGCCCGGTGATCTGTTCATCCCCCTTGAAAAAGGTTCGCTGATTTGTACCGCCTGCGGTCACCGTTGCCAACTGCGCCCCGGCCAGCAGGGAGTCTGCAAAGTCCGTTTCAATGATCCTGATGGCGTGTTGCGGGTTCCTTTCAACTACGCCGCCGGCATCCATAACGATCCCATCGAAAAGAAACCGTTTTTCCATGCCCTGCCCGGAACCCAGGCGTTGAGTTTCGGTATGCTGGGGTGTGATTTCCGTTGCGCCTACTGCCAGAACTGGTTTACCTCCCAAACCCTGCGCGACGATGCCTCCACACTCCAGTTTGACACCATAACCGCGCAAGGTCTGTGCGACCTCGCCGAACAGCAGGGTTCCCGCACCGTGGTATCCACCTACAACGAACCGTTGATCACCTCCGAATGGGCGGTCGAGGTGTTCAAGGAAGCCAGGAGCCGGGGATTGGTCACCGGTTATGTCTCCAACGGCCACGGTACGCCGGAAGTGCTGGAGTACGTGCGGCCGTGGCTGGACCTGTTCAAGATCGATCTCAAATGTTTCGACCGCAAAAAATATTTGAAACTGGGCGGAAACTTTGAAGAGGTACTGGAAACCATCCGGCAGGTGTACGCCATGGGATTCTGGACGGAGATCGTGACGCTGGTGGTTCCCGGTTACAATGACTCGGATGAGGAGTTGACCCAGATGGCCGAGTTTGTTGCCTCCGTATCCCGGAACATCCCGTGGCACGTGACCGGTTTTTATCCGCAATACAAAATGAACGACCGGGACAGCACCCCGGTGACAACCCTTCTGCGCGCCCGGGAGATTGGATTGAAGGCGGGTCTCCAGTTCGTTTATTCCGGCAACCGGCCCGGCCAGGTGGGCGATACCGAAAACACGATGTGTCCGCAATGCGGCAAAACCCTCATTGAACGCAGCGGATTTCAGGTTCACGCCAACATAATCGAAAATGATGCCTGCCCCGACTGCCGGGAACCCATCCCCGGGAAATGGTCCGCCTAGAGACTTCCCCTCTCTCGCAAGATGGAGTATAGTTTCCCAATTATGTCACGACTCCTTTTATCCATTCTCGTTGTACCGATTCTATGGTTTCCTGACTCATCCATAGCAGGCACTTCAAAGAACATCCATATTGATGAGAATGACAAGGGCATAACCCTTCGGGTGAATGATATGCCCCTGGGCGCAGTGTTGGAATCCATCGAAAGCAAAACCGGCATTCATTTCCACATTTCACCTTCAGTTCTGAATGATCGAATTGCGGTCAACCTGAATGCTCCCGATTGGCAAGCTGCGATGAAATTGCTTCTGGAACCGTATAGCCGGGCGGAGTTGTGGAATCCCCAGCTGGAGTTGACCGAAATCCACGTTTTATCACGAGTGGACACCGCGAGGGTCCGTTCCAGCCGTCCGCCAACGAACACCGAAATCACAGAAGCGGACAGGCGATCCTCTGCAGAGCTGAAACGGAAGCAACTCCTCAAGTTGGCGAGAGGCAAACTGGACACACCCCTTGCCGAGGAACTGTTTGAAGATTCCGCGATCAAAGAATATTTAAAACAGTACGACATCCATTCTCCGGAAGATATGAACGATGCCGGGAAGGCCCGCACCATCCGCATCAAGGCCCGTAAACTCCTTTTGGAGTTGGATAAGGCTAAAGAAAACTAAGAGTACCTTTACATGATAGTTTTAGCTGATCCTGGCATAAACTTATTAGAATCAACCCCTTCCTCACAACGCTCCCCGAGCGCCTCCTAAAGGACCCATTTCTTTAAGTATTTGTTTGCCCCCGCCGCCTATTAGGACTATAGTTTCCACACTTACCTAAATAGTAGTGTTTTTGATTTATTCCTATCGGAAACAGTTCAACGAAACGAGGAGATTCTTTATGATGAAGTCAAAGTTCATGTCACTAGCTTTATTTCTTGCCATTTTTTTACTTGCAGCACCCTCCGCCTATGCTGATCGAGATGATGATCAGGATAATGCACAAATGGGATTAAAGCACAGAGTGGATGCCTTGGAAAACGATTTGGCTGATATCCAATTGACACCCGGACCTCCCGGCGCGGATGGGAATGATGGGCTCAATGGGGTCTTGACAGGCAAGGGGGACAGTCACGAAGAACAATTAACGGCCGACGGAGAAATTTACACTACAACATCGGAGCCAGTGCAATCCACCTCCATACAAGTTATCGCTATTGCATTTTGTGTGGACGCAAACGACATCGCAATCGCAGGGCAATGCTTCGGCAACCTGAATTGGAGCCTAAGCCGTGCAGGCATAGGATCCAATGCTGACTCGATCAATTTTGCGCGCCAGATATGCATCTGGAACAAACCCTCAAGCGACTCATCGTCCGCCGGAGCGCAGGTAAGCTGTATTAAAGTTCCAGGTCCCTAAAGATGAGGCCAGGCTGAGGTCACCCATCCTTCAAACCGGCGAACGTACTGCCCGATGCATTGTTCATCCGCATCTTGCTCGTAAAGCCGGGCGATACATGAAACACAGCGGCGGTCCTTCGGGACCGCTTTTTTCTCAGGCTTAGACTCTCCCCACCCTTTAGCGATATTCATAAATGCGGGCTTTTATAAAGGTACCCATTTCCCGGAAAACCCAAGTCTCCGGTGGCTTCCTCTATCTAAATGATATATAATGAGTTATCCACTAAAGGGAAATGCCGAACTGAGGAGGACGGTTTGGGGAGGGTTCGGCGGTTGGTCCCACCGGCGATACTAGCGCCGTCTCAAAACCGAACGCTGAATGATCCAATCGAACCGGACCACGTTCAAACTCTATTTGCTAATCATTGCTCTTGGTTCCCTGGGGAGCGCGTTGATGTTCCCTTCGCTCCTGCAGGCGCAGGTTTCGGTTCCTCCCGCGGGAGAATCCGGCGTGGGCCAAAAAGCGCTGGAGCAATCCCGCCCGGATTTCAAACCTCCTGAAGAAACACTCCCGCCGCTTTCCATCAAGGACAGCCGTACTATCATCGACCCGGGGGCGGGTCCCAAATTCATCGTCAAAAAAATCGAAGTGACCGGCAACACGCTGATCGATGACGCCACCCTGGCGCCCATTCTGGAAGTGGGGGACGGGTTGGAAGTGACCCTTGGCATCCTCCACCTCATTGCCCAGGAAATCACCTCCCTGTATGCCCTGGAGGGATACATCCTGACTCGCGCCTATGTTCCGGAGCAGGAAATTGAGAACGGGTTTGTAACCATCCAGGTGGTGGAAGGCAGGTTGGGTAAAATTGAAGTGGCTGGGAACGAGAAATTCAAGCGGGACGAAATCCTGGCGCGGTTACAGCCGCTCCAGGAGGACCCGACTCTCACGGAAAGCACCCTGGAAAAATATCTTCTGGGATTGAACGCCATCCAGGGATTGAAAGTGAAAGCCGTCCTGAAACCGGGGGAGGTATTCGGCACATCCGACTTGACCTTGCAGGCTGAGGAATCCCGTACCTACAGCGTTGCTTTCGACGCGGATAATTTCGGTTCCCGGTTTACCGGGGAGCAACGGTACGGTTTGACGGGAGAAGCCGGCAGCCTGTTGCGCTTGGGGGACCGCTTGTATGTGCGCGGGGTCACGTCCAACGAGGATCAGGTGTTCATCAACCCTTCCTATTCGATCCCCATCGGCCACTATGGCACCACCTTCACTCTGTCCTACACTTTCTCCGACTTCAATCTGGGCGGCAATCTATCGGCACTCAACGCCGGCGGTGACGCCAACATATTAACCCTGGACGTGAGCCATTCCGTGATCCGGACGCGCAGTTCCGAATTTCAAGTGAGTCTGGGCGGGGAGATCCGAAATTTTAAAAACGACCTTGCCGGGTCCCCCTCCAGTGATGACAAGCTGCGGGATGCCTATCTCGCGGCTGGGGGTTTCTTCAAGGACCCGTTGCGTGCCCGCACGTATTACAATTTACGCTTGCAACAGGGTTTCAGCGAAAGCGACGTTTCCGACCCGCTTAATTCGCGGTTTCAAGGCCGGGGTGATACATTGATTTCCAGTTTCGATGTCACCCGGTTCCAGTCCGCTTTCATTGGAAAAACCTACTTGATGTTGAAGTCTAGAGGCCAGGTCGCTTCCAAAAGGGTGCTTTCGCCGGATCAGTTCGCGATCGGTGGGTTCGGATCGGTACGGGGATACCCGTTGGCGGAAGCGGCAGGGGACAATGGATTTTTCATATCCGCGGAACTGGTCATTCCCTTTCCCTTCAAAATGACCGTACTCAAGAATCCCCGGACGATACGGCTTGACCAGGTGCTGTCCCTTTTTGCTTTTCTGGACCATGGAAAAGTATTTGTCAAAAACCGGCAGGCCGGTGAGAATGACCGGGAGTTAAACGGTCTGGGGCTTGGTTTTCGGTTGAATATACCTCCTCTGGGGACGAACTACCCGGCGGTCAGCTTTTCTCTTGCCTACGGATTCCCCGCATTCGGAGGACCAGAGCCCTCGGACGGGTCTTCCAGCACACTCTACCTCAATGGCATGATTTCCTTTTAGCTCTGCTATCGCATCTTTTTTTTAATTCAGGTTCAAGTCTTGCCTGGATTTGCCCGAAATACCTAAAAAACATTGCATTTTTTGAAGCCCTACAGGGATAAAAACAACCCTATTGGGGTATTTTATTGGATTTTCCCAATTTCTCGTGGTTTTATTTACATTTACGCATATAATATTTCCTTCTATGCAGGAATATTGAAAATTGCAGGAGTAAAGGAATGACCAGACTTTTTGGAAAGGGACTGGCCTTGGTGGCCGTGGCGGTTTTGATTCTTCCGGGGAATGCCTGGGCAGATAATAAACCGGTGGGGAGGATTATCGCCATTATTGGAAGTGCGGAATACCTGCCTGGGGGTGAGGTGCCGGTCGCCGATGCCCAACCCGGCCAGGTGGTTCCGGTGGCATTGAACCCCTGGCAGAAGGTGCAACCCAAGCAAATGGTGTATGCCAGCGATGAGTTTCGGACCGGCCGTAAGAGCCGCCTGCGCATTCTATTTGAGGATTCCAGCCTGATGGCCCTGGGTCCCAACTCCCGGATGACGATTTCGTCCTATCTGTTTGACGCCAAGGAGAAGCTCCGCCAGGGTGTGATCAGCATCGGCCACGGCATTTCCATGTATATCGTCAATAAGGAGCAGAAGCACCCCAAATCCCATTTCAAGATTCTTTCCCCCACCGCAAATGTGGCGGCGCGCGGCACCCAGGGTTATTTGAGCGTTTCGCAACTCAAAACCCTGGTCGCCAATCAGGCCGGTTTTATCCGGGCGCTCAATGCCGATCCCGCCGTGATCGGGGACGTGATGGTCGGGCCGATGATGAAAACGGTCATTGAAGAAGGCAAGCCGCCGACGGAACCGGAGGCTTTGGCAGGTCCCGAGCGCAACATGATCCAGCAGGTGATCATGGGTTGGGTGGGTTCGCGTTATCGTGAAAAACCCCGGCAGGGTTCCATTGTGACGGACGCCTTAAAAGAAGAATATGATTTATTCGAGGAAGATTCATCCGATCCCTGCACCTCAGGCTGAGGCAGGGTCAAGGGGGACAGTGCATCATGCGTAAATACCATCCGAAACAAAGTCACCGGGTGAACCGTCTGGCTGCGAGTCTTTTGGTGGGCCTATGGGCGCTGGCACCGGGATGGGTGAACGCCCTGCCCAGCGACGGGAAGATTGTCGCTGGCAGCGGCAGCATCCAACAACCCTCAAAGCAGGATCTGGTGGTCCAGCAGGACAGCCAGCAGTTGATCACCAACTGGCAGTCCTTCAGCATCGGTGCGACGGAATCGGTTACCTTCAAGCAACCGGACTCCAGTGCCATAGCGCTCAACCGGGTGATCGGCGTGGACCCCAGCATCATTCTCGGAAAACTTTCCGCCAACGGCCAGGTGTTTCTGACCAACCCCTCCGGAGTGTTGTTCGGCAAGGGCTCTGTGGTGGATGTTCATGGACTCCTGGCGACCACCCTCAACATATCAGACAAGGATTTTCTGAACGGCAATTATCAGTTTTCCCAGGACCCGTATCAAGCCCTCACTAAAATCATGAATGAAGGGACCATCAAGGCCGTCCGCTATGCCGGTCTGTTGGCTCCGGAAGTCGAAACCAATGGAACCATTATCGTGGCGGACCTGGGGTCCATCGCGTTGGCTTCTGGAACTATGGCCACATTGGATTTCAATGGCGACGGCCTGATCAGTTTTGCGGTTGCCGACGCAGATGTGAAAGTCCTCAATGGCCGGATCAATAATTCCAAGCTCATTCGTGCCAATGAAGGGCAGGTTCTACTGACGTCTAAATCCGTCGGCGATGTGATCGGCAATGTGGTCAATCATTCCGGACTCATCGAAGCCCAAACAGTTCAGCAGAAAGGCGGAAAAATCATCCTCTCTGCTAAAAACCCGGGCACTGTTAAGCTTTCCGGAACGCTGGACGCTCCCGATATATTTGTCACCGGAGAAGTAGTCGCAGTGGCCGCAAACGATTTTTTGTCGACCAACAATGGTAATATCAATTTCCTGGCTAAGGATCTTGACCTGAGGGGTGATCTGGACAGTGGCACAGGCGACGTCGCTTTTACTCTCGCGAACGGTGGCGATCTGGAAATCAAGTCCGGCAACAATCCCGGTAGAGGGGTGGGCGCCAACGACATCAAGCATATCACTGCTGAAAACCTGAAAATCAAGACGGGTGGCAACATCAACGTTACAGGTATAACCGAGGAAGAAACTGATGGAATTACAGACACCGTGATCCTGATGTCAGGGGGGGACATAACTTTTGAACAAACGGCTTCCGCCTTCCCGGCCTTGAATTTGATGGCTGTCAACGATATCAACGTGAACGCCGATGTCACCACAACAAAGGGTGATTTTATCGCTAAGGCCGATAACGAGGGAAACGGCAAAGGCGATTTCAACCTGGCTTCCGGCGCGGTCGTCAAGTCGGCACGGGATATTGATATCAGCGCACCCAATATCAACGCCGAGGAGTCGTCGTTCAGTGAGACCCGCAATTTGATCCTGAATGGCAATGTGACAGGGGGCAGCAGTCCACAGCCTTCCTTCGACTCCAATTCCGTCCAGCAGGGATCCTTGAGTGCCTTTCTCACTGAATTTTTCGAAAACGGTGGTGCCGGCGGCTGTTGATTAAAAATCATCGAATCCGATTGACCGATATTCTTTTATCTGACTTTTCCCCGTCGATTCCCCTTGTGTTAAAATCCTCCCATGAAAATTCGCTGGCTGAACGCCTTTACAGTCTCGGTGTTGATCACCCTGCTTTCCCTTTATGTTTATTCCCTCAAGCTTCCATTTTTAGAACTTCTGGAGTCCAAGGCCTACGATTTTAAAATGTCCCTGCGCGATCCACGGCCGGTTTCGGATCAGGTGGTGATCGTCGCCATCGATGAACCCAGCCTGAAACGGGAAGGCCGCTGGCCCTGGCCGCGCGCCCGCTTGGCGAAGCTGGTGGACAAGTTGACGGAATCCGGTGCGGCGGTGATCGGATTGGACTTTTTGTTTCCCGAAAGGGAAACCTCCGTTTCCCTCGATCAGGTTAAACATGAAATTGCCAAGCGAGATCTTTCCGGTTTGAACAGGGAAAAACTGACGAATTGGCTGGATGCAGTAGGAGATTCGGATGCCCAATTCGCCAAGTCGATTCGCCGGTCGGAGCGGACGGTGCTGGGATATTTTGTGTACGCCACCGCGGAACAGGCGGCTAAAGATTCAGCGGCGATGATGGGGCCTAAGGAATTTGAACTGTTGGACTTTTCCCAGTACTCGATGGTGCAGTCCAGCGATCACTCAATCATCCCGGATTTTTTACAACCCATTTATGCGGTAGGACTCAGTCTGCCTTCGTTGATGGATGCCGCCAACAGCGCGGGTTACGTTTCGTTTCCGCCGGAGAGGGACGGGGTCATCCGCTTCATGCCCATGGTGCGCGTTCATAAAGAGGCAGTGTTTCCGCCGTTCAGTCTGCAATTGTTGCGGGAGGCCACCCAGCTGAGTGCCGTGGTTCGCATCTTCCCTGACCGCGTGGGGGAAATACGGTTGGGGGATTCCCCGATTCCGGTGACGGAGGAAGGGGATTTTCTGGTCAATTATTACGGACCGAAACAGACGTTTACTTATTTATCCGCCTCCGATGTCATCGATGGAACGGTCGGGCCGGTCCAGTTGAAAGATAAAATCGTCCTGGTCGGTGCCAGCGCCGCCGCCCTGCATGATTTGCACACCACCCCCTATGGTCCCCTTTATCCCGGGGTGGAGGTGCACGCCAATGTGATTGAAAACATCCTTCAACAGGATTATCTCGAGCGCCCGTCCTGGGTCCCGGTTCTGGATATGACGATGATTCTGGTGACCGGTATTTTGTTGGGTTTGGTGGCCCTATACTTCAAAGCCGTCGGCACCGCCGTCCTGCTGGTGGTGGGCGTGGGGGGGTACCTGATCTGCGATTACCTGCTGTTCACCCGGCTGGGATTGTGGGTGCATACGGTGTCCCCCGTGTTGTCCCAATTTTTGGTGTATTTTGGAATTACGTTGTACCGCTTCACATTTGAAGAACGGGAAAAGCGGTTTATCAAGAACGCATTCAGCCAGTACCTGGCGCCGGCGGTGGTGGACCAGTTGGTGGAAAACCCCAAGCTATTGAACCTGGGAGGGGAGGATAAGGTATTAACGGCTTTTTTCTCAGACCTGGCGAATTTCTCCTCGATCTCTGAACAGCTGACCGCCGGGGAACTGGTAATTTTGTTGAACGAATATCTGACCGAGATGACAGACATTGTCATGCAATATGAGGGCACGGTCGACAAATTTGAAGGCGACGCCATCATCGCATTTTTTGGTGCGCCCATCGATTTTAAAGATCACGCCACCCGAACCTGTTACGCCGCGCTGGATATGCAGAAACGGCTGGCCCAGTTGCGGAACAGCTGGAAAAGGAAAGGCCGGCATGAATTGTTTATGCGCATCGGCATCAATACCGGAGAGGTGACGGTGGGCAACATGGGTTCCGAGAACCGGTTCGATTACACCATGATCGGCGACCCGGTAAACGTGGCGGCGCGGCTCGAAGGTGCCAACAAACAATACCAGACGCACACCATACTCAGCGAATTTACCTACGAGTTGGCGAAGAACGATATTGAGGTGCGCGAGTTGGATTCCATCCGTGTGGTCGGCAAACAGGAGCCGATCAAAATTTACGAACTGCTCGGGCGCAAAGGCGAGATGGAGGATCACATCCGCCTGATTCTTCCCCATTTCCAGGAGGGTCTGGGCCATTATAAAAATCAGCGGTGGGAGGAGGGCATCACCTGTTTTGAAAATGCGTTGAATCTGTACGAAGATGACGGCCCGTCGCTGACTTATTTCGAGCGGTGTATCACGTTTCAGTATCATTCGCCGCCCCCGGATTGGGACGGTGTTTTTGCCATGCGTACCAAGTAGGGAGGAATTCGGTCTGTGATTTTTGGTGAGTATCTCGTAGAGCAGAATATCATCCGGGAAAAAGACCTGACCCGTGCGCTGGAAATCCAAAAAACCGACCGGGTGCCGCTGGGACAGTTGGCGTTGCAAAAAGGATTGATCGACAACAAACAGTTGTTCCGGATTCTATCCCGCCAGAGGAAGCCGGAGGAAAGAGACAAAAGTTTCGGAAAGCTGGCCGTGGAGCTGGAATACCTGAGCCAGGAGCAGGTGGAGACGTTGCTGGAGCGGCAAACGCACACCAACCGCCTGCTGGGGGAGATTCTGGTGTCACAGGGTTGGGTGTCCCAGATGGAATTGATCAAGGCCCTGAAGAAATTCCGGGCACAAAACAAAAACAAATAAAACTAGTGAAAATTTGAGATGATATTGCTCCAGCGTCATCCTGAACCTGCCGAAGGAATCAGTGTGACTCCATAGGTTGATAAATTCAGTTCCCGGCCTCGCACAGGTGGCGAATCGCTAAGGGTAATTTTATAACTTCAGCTGGCGAAGGTGATTCATTGATTCGTTCCTTACGCTCCAGCTCAATTGGGTCCAGCGTCACGCTGGCAGGAGAAGACATTGAAACATAAAAAAGAGGTGGGTAAAGCTCTGGGACGCGTCCCAAGTGGTTTGTTTGTGGTGACGGCAAAACATAAAGATCAAGAGGACGCTGTGTTGGCCAGCTGGGTCAACCAGTGTTCGTTCGATCCGCCCGCTCTGACGGTGGCGCTGGGAGTGGCGCGCCAGGCGCGGCTCCTGGTCGAAGCGTCTCAAGCGTTCATCGTGAACGTATTGGGCAAGGATTCCAACGATTTGATGAAGCATTTCTTCAAAGCTCCAAAGCCCGGTGTATCGGTGTTTGACGGATTAAAAGTGAGCAAGGGGTTTCACGGTATCAAGGTGCTGAGTGATGCCGTGGCCTCTATGGAATGCGAAGTGCGGGAACAGACTGCGTTTGGAGATCATGTGGTGTATGTCGGAGAAATCGTCAGCGGCAAAATGTTGAAGGGGGGAGACCCTTATTTTCACGTCCGCGACAATGGATTCAATTACTGAAGACGGGTAGGGGGTTACAGTCCGAGCATTTTAATAAAGTCGGTCCGGGTCAGCACCCAGTAGATTCCCAGTCCGACAAAGATGAAACCGGCCAGGCCCCCGGCCACCAGAAAGATCAGCCGTTTCGGATCCTTCTTGTAGAAATCCTTGACGTCCACTGCAAAACTTTCCACCACGCCTTCATCCACGTGTTTCTTGAACGTTTTGTCGATAGCGTCCCGGCCGTAGATGATGCCGAAGATGATTGCAATGATCAGAATTTCGATGGCGCCGATCATGGGTTGTGCCCTGAGCCTTCCTGAGACTTCTGTTCCAGCCGCACCGGAATGAATAAATGTTCCAGAGAGGTCAGCCGCTTGGGGGCGGAACCTTCCGGACCGTCCTGAGCACACCGGAACCCGTAATCGTCCAGCGCCGTATTCGGGTAACTGTTGTTCCGGAAAGAGGCGTAGACAAAGGACCTGAGGTCTCTCCACGAACCGCCTTTGAGGACCTTGAATTCCCCCCCGATCTGTCCCTTAGGATTTAAGTTGTGATTTTCTTCATTATAATACTCCCGATCATACCAGTCGTCCACCCATTCTTTGACATTTCCCAGCATGTGAAACAGTCCGAATGAGCTCTTGCCATCCGGCATCGAATCGACGGGAACCATGACGCGGTGGGCGATCTCCTCGGTCCAGTCCTGCCGATACCGGGCTTTTTGAGGGCTGATCGGATCGTTTCCCCAGGGGAAGAAACTACCTCCGGTTCCACGCGCGGCTTTTTCCCATTCCGCTTCGGTGGGCAGGCGCTTGTGCTTCCATTTGCAAAAGGCCGCCGCCCCGAACCAGGTCACGTTGTTGATGGGATAGGACTCGAATCCTTTGCGCGGCCTGAAATCCTTTTCCAGAACCAGCATGCCGAATTTGCTGTCCTTGTAAAATTCCTTGAAGGTTTTGACATCGTTTAAAAACGCGGCGAACTGAGCCGCCGTCACTTCATATTTGTCGATGAAGTAGGCGTCCAGGTAGACCTTGTGCTCCGGAGCTTCGTCATCCCCGTGCCCATTGGCCCCCATGATGAAAAATCCCTTGGGAATCAGGATCATGTCTTCCGGCACCGAAAGCGCAACCTTGGACAGCAAGCTCCGTGCTTTTTCGGCGAACGGGCCTTTGGGGCTGTGCGCCAGGAAACGGTTGAGCCATTGCCGGGCCTTGTCCTTCTGGTTGCCCTGGAACAAAATCCATCCGCCGAAGTAATTCATTTCAGGAATGCCGGGGTAATTTTTGAAGGCGCCGCTCAAATCCTCGACCATTGCATCGACCGCTTTCGGGTCATCGGCGTCGAGCGCTTTCTGGTACCACTTCTCGGCGGCATCGAATTTTTTTTCGAGCACGTGATAAAACCCCAGATTCATGTAGGCCAGAGTGGTGAACCGGTTGGTCCGTGGGCTGGCCCGCAGTCCCTGTTGGGTGACTTCAATCGCTTTCGCAACGCTTCCCGTCTGGAAATGAATCCATCCCAGCTGGATGTAGTTTTCAATGAACCGGGGCGCTCGCTTGATGACGAACTCATATTGAACGATGGCTTTGTTGTATTCCTTCTGCCGGTAGTACACCTCCGCCATGCGTTGGTTGACCTCTATCGCCTGCGGGTAGCGGCTTTGCAAACCTTCAAAGTATTTCAGGGACAGTTCCGCCTGACCCATTTCCAGGAGTACCGTGCCGATATTCAATTCAGTCTGCAGCTGTCCCGGTTGCAGGCGTTTCATGAGTTTCAAATGAAGCAGTGCGCTCGCGAACTTTTTCTGTCTCAGGTAAATGCGCGTCAGCATTTCATGTGCCTGGAGATACCGGGGATTGATCTGGGCCGCCTGCAGAAACACCTCCTCGGCTTTTTCAAGCGTATCCGTTTCCATATAGGCCAGCCCCAGGTTGAACAATGTGGAAAAATTTCCCGGATCGGCGTTCAAGGCCCGCTCGTAAGCGCGGATCGATTGATCGTGTTGTTTGAGTTCTGAATAAATGTTGCCCAGGTTGTTGAGCGCGTCGATGGATTGCGGGTTGATGCTGGCGGATTGTTCCAGATAAAAGATGGCGATCTGGGGTTTGGCGGCGCGGTACATCACCAGCCCGACATTGGAAAAATAGGCTCCCAGCGTTTGTTTCTTGCCGAGGTTGGTCAGGAAATATTTTGAACTTTTCGCCACACCAAACCGTTGTTCGTAAAACGAATCGGGGAATGCCGCTCCTCCCTCGGTCGCTTCGATGTTCACCCGGTACTCCGGCGAGTCGTAGCGCACGAAAAAATGATTGGGCAGGGGCACCCCGACCAGCGGCAGGTTCAACCGCTCCCCGAGAATGAGATACAACAGGGACAGGTTCATGCAATACCCCCGATGAGTCTGCAACAGCCCATGCAGAAACAATTCGGCAGGGTTGACCGGCATGCCCGCCGGGTCCAACGCCTCGGTGTAACGGTACCGTCCCTCCTCATGGATGACCTTGCGCAGAATTTCGACGGTTTGTTTCGGGGAAGGGTTACCCTTGAGTTGACTGCGAGCCGACTCGGTCAAACGGTCCAGCGTTTTCTTGAGTGGGGCCGTGTCCAGCCGGGGATCCCAATGGCGCGAGATCAAGAGGAGTGTTTCAGTCAGATCGATTTTATCTTCCGGCAAGGCCAGAGTAGCCACCAGTTCTTCTGTGACCGAGATCTGGGTGACAGCGGCTTGCGAGGGCACCGCTCCGGCGATAGCCAGAAACAGAACCAGGGCTCCGATAAATTTGGCAATGCAGAGTGCTCTGAAATTCATTGAAAACTCGATAGTTATACGGATTAAGACTGCATGGGTATATTTATTATATCAGAATGAGTTTCGCAAACATACGGGAGGAATTCGGGTCATTCCTTGCGGACGATCCAGCCTTCCCAGAATATCATGACCGCCAGCATCAGGAACAACAGGGTGGTCAGAGGCACGCCGGCGCCGACCGAGGCCGCGTTCAGCGCCTGATCGGCTGGGGAATAATCTACCTGTGCTCCGGGAAAATAGGGCGACAACTCCTTTACAGGAACTTTACCGGGAACGGATTCGGCCGGATCAAAATTGACGGTAAAACTTCCCATCCGTCTGGCGTCGGCGGGCAATTGTTTGGGTTCCGGAGATGGAGAGTCCGCTGCCGCGCCGGCAGCCGGTGTCCCTGTCCATTGATACAATTCATAAACTCCGGGGCGGTGAGTGTCTTCAAACACCGGAGGCGATTGAGGGTTTTTCCGGGCGACGGAAATTTTGCCGCCCGGCGACCTCACCAACGGCGGTTGTTCCATCTCCTCCAGCACCAGTGGAGCGCCCACGGTCACGTCATGGCGGGAAATATTTTCGAGGCTCTGCGCGGAGTATTTTACCCATCGTTGGATCCAGGGTAGGAACGTGGGGTGAATGGGGAAATTGTTCCAGTCCCGGTCGAGGGAAGAAACGAACAGGATCACCTTACCCTCCCCGAATTTCGATTCGATCAGTGCGGGAAACCGGTTGGTGAACCGCATCGGCTGCTCAAACGGCCGGCCGCGCCGGGACTCGATGGTGTAAAGAGTCCGAAAAGGAATGCGCGCCATTTCCTTCAACATGTTTCCGGTAAACACCTTCAAGACCGGATGCTCACTGGGTTGCGTCAGCAGGTGAAACGGCTTGTCCTCGGTTCTCACCTGATTGATGGATTTCAGGGTAACCGGCAGGAGCATACCCAGCTTTTCATTATAGTATTTGGGATCCACCTGATCTCCCAGGCCGATGAACAGAGCACCGCCCCGCAGGACGAATTTTTCCAGCTCCTGTTCGAGGCCGATCGCCAGGTCGCGTACGTTGCACAGTATAATTACGGAATACTGTTTCAAATCCCGCTGTGAAAATTCCGATAGCGTGGACACCGAGGGTTCGATATCGGCCATGGGGGAAGAAAATGGATTGAGGGCCTTTTCGACATAAAAAGAGTCGTGCTGGTGCGCCACACCGCGCGGGTCACCGTCCACCACCAGGACCTTGATCTTGCGGTCGGGTTGATAGACAAACAGACGCCGATTGTCTGCCATCAGCGCGTCTTCCTGAATTTCAACGTGGCCCGAAACCGGGTCGTTATTCAATAAAGGAAAAGCAAACTCGTGTGTCGACTCTCCCCTGGCGGGCAAGTCGATGGTGCTTTCGCTCTGCCGTTTGCCGTTGACGAACAGGGTGACGGGAAGCTGCATGATGGCCCGATCCGGTAACAGGTTGGCGATCGTGGCCTGCACCCGGATGATCCGGCGGTTGGTGAGGAACTCCTGCTTCAGTTTGACCCTCTGCACCAGCGCCCGGTTGAGTCCTTTTTGATATCCTGAAAAATCGATGATTTTGATCTGGGTTCGCGCATCTTTCACGAACGCTGTGGGGAATTCATCCCGGTCCCATCCGTTCTGATCCCTATCGGTCAGGATAAACATCCGTTTGTTTTCCTGCGGCGCAGCATTCAGGAGCTCGACCGCCCCGGTCACGGCTTTGCCGATGCTGGTGGTGCGATGGGACGGTTGCGCCGCCTTTAACCATTTCAGCGCTTTACCCGGGTCATCGGTCCAGTCCTGAATCATGCGGGCGGGATCGGACGCAAGTAAAATACTGAAGGAGTGATTGCCGGGAAGCTTCTCGATCAGTTCCGCCAGCGTCTCCGTCGCCCGGTCGAACAAAGTTCCCGGGTCGCTCGCCGCAGACATGCTGTAGGAATCATCCAGTATAAACACATGGGCAGAAGGACGTGACGTCAGAACATTCTCCAGGCCGCCGGACGAAAGCAGGGGATTGGCCAGCGCCAGACACAAAAATCCGATCGCCAGACAACGCAAGAGCAGGAGGAGAAGCTTGTTGGGCCGGGATTTGCGAACCGACCGTTTCTGCGCCTGTTGCAACAGGTAGACCGCTGAAAACTTGAGCCGGGTCTGCTGGCGGCGGGTCAGCAAATGGATCAGGATCGGCAGCGCCAGACCTATCAGTCCCAGCAGGTACCACGGGGATGTGAAACTGAAATTCATATCTTTCGCAGACTTTTTCGGCGGAGAAGATAATACCGTAACGCCTGTTCCAGAGGCGTGGTGGTTTCCAGAAAAAGATAATCGATACCCAGAGTCGGACAGTTCTTTGTGTAGAACTCGATCTGTTCCTGAATGGCTTTCTGATAGTGTTGGCGCACGTCGAACGGGTCCAGTCCCAGCGGTGGATCGTCTTCCAGCGATTCAAACACCAGGTCGCCTTCGAAGGGCAGGTTCACTTCGTCGGGGTGCAGGACGTGAAACAAGATCACCTCCAGCCCACGGGACTTGAGCATTTTGAGTGTTTTGAAGATATCGTCTTCGCGCGTCAACAGGTCGGAGACCAGGATCAGCATGCCGCGCCCCGGCAGGCGTTCGATCAAATCCCCCACCACTTCTTCCACCCGGGTGACGCCCTTGAATTCCATATCCTGCAACCCATGCAGAATATTCTGGAAATGCGAAGGTTTGGACCGGGGAGGGAGGTGCGACACCACTTCGTCGTTGAACAGGGTCAGGCCCACGGCGTCAAATTGTTTCAAGAGCAGGTATCCCATGGCCGCCACCAGCGTGCGGGCATAATCCCGTTTGTCCATGCCGGGGGATTTCGAATCAGGTGAGCGGTAGGCCATGGAGCCGCTGGCGTCGAGCAGAAGCGTGCATTTCAGATTGGTCGATTGCTCGAACTGTTTGACATGGTATTTGTCCGTCTTTCCCACCACTTTCCAGTCGATATGGCGGATATCATCGCCGGGCGAGTAGTCCTTGTATTCCGCAAATTCAACGCTGGAGCCTTTGTGAGGGCTTCGGTGATGTCCTGACAACAGTCCCTCGACCAGTTGGATGGCCCGGATGCTGAGGGAGGAAACCTCGGCAAGGGTCTCCGGCCCGTAACTGAATTGTGTGTTTTCCGCCATGAGGTCTCCGGCCGATTAGCGTCCGGCCCTGAGAACATTATGTTGCTTTCCGGGCCGGACATCAAGCCAGGAGTGAGCCGGAAATCACACGCTGGAAGGGGCGGGGTCACCCCGGTGAGTTCGGACCCGGATACCGTTCTCTACCCCTTTGCCTGACTGGGTCTGAGCCTTCCATAACTATTTGATTTTAAGGGAAAAGTGAATCAGGTGTATCCATGTTTTCAGCTTTCATGTTACACTGAAAAACCACTCAATAAGGGGTGTTTGTAAAGAATTAGTAAGGGAAATCGAATTGCCTATGAGCAAGCCTTTTAATGATCAACCGGTGGAACAGCTGATCCCCAAATTGTTGTCCGAGGATGGTAAATCCCTGGACCTCAGGCTGAAATATATCGGGGATGACGGTATGAAAATTGTGGCTGGGACCGAAACCCTCCGGGGTTTGGAGGTGCTGAATCTGGAGCGCAACGATATCGGTCCGGAAGGCCTTCGGGCTTTGGCGGAATCCCAGGTCATTACCGGACTGGTCGAGCTTCACCTGGAACGCAACGATCTTGGAGATGAAGGGACGCGTTTCATTGCGGAATCTTCCAATTTCTCCAATTTGAAATATTTGAACTTGTGGAAGAACAAGGTGGGGCCGGAAGGGGCCAAGGCTCTCGCTCAATCATTGTCCCTGTCCTCTCTGGTGAGATTGGATATGGCGCAGAATCATATTGGTGATGAAGGGGCTCGGGCCCTGTCGGAATCGTTGACCCTTTCCGATCTGAAATATCTGGATGTGTTCGGTAATGGAATCAGTTCGGAAGGTCAGGAATTGTTGAAGAACGCTGAAGGGTTGGGCAAAGTTCAGGACATGATCCTGGCCTGATCTTCACAATATTAATTTAGTAGGAGGAAAATATCTTGTTTACCCAATGGAGTAAAGGCGCAGTACTCGCAATGAGTCTAATGTTGGTTTTTACATTTACAGTTACCGCAAATGTAGTTTTTGAGCCGGCCACGGCCTGGGCTGACACTTCTGAAGTAGCCGAGGGGGAGGATCCATCGTCCGGCGCGTCTGACAGTGAGGGTGGTTTTTTCAGCAGCATTACGGGCTGGGTCACGGGTGTCACCGACGCGGTCAATGAAATGTGGGGCATGGAAAATGGCAGTGGAGTCGCGATGGTGGTGAACGGGATTTTTTACCTGTTGCTCTTCGTGGGTGTTGTGTTCTTCGGTAAAATGATTTTCAATATTTTCAATGAAGCGATCAAAGGCAAAGTGGATGAAAGATACGAAAAGCCCTCTTTCCGAAAAAAATAAAACCCGCTTCACTGTGGGTTGAGTCCGGGCAGAGTGTGTCTACTTCCAGCCTGAACCGGTCAGGTGAATAAAAGGCCCTTCGCGGGTCTCCAGAAAGATTTGTACCTGTTCGAGTCCCGCCCGGTAATTTTTCCGGGCAAACGCTTCCGCTCCGGGTCCCCGGTACCTCTGCGAAAAAATGGATAACCTCTGCGCCGTCCGCATTTCATAATTCCTCTGGAAGAAATATACCTCCTCCTGCTTTAATCCCCTTGTGGGAGGAAATCGTCCCATTCTGAATTGCAAAAGGTTTAAAAACGATTCATCGGTCTCCCGCTTCAGCGGCGGGACGAGTGTTGCCGGGGAATGCTCCAGTAAAGGGCGGTCGTCTGTGATGATCGAAGCGCGATCCACCAGCGCAGCCAATGATGCCCCGTCGGCCAGGTAAAAATCCATCATATCCAGAAAATTGAAAATTCCGATCTGTTCTCCCATCTCCTGCACTCCCTCATTTTCCAGGAGTGTTTCGAAACGGGATTTGTCGAGCGCCTGCGGTTCGTCCGATCCCACCAGCAGAACGATGCGCGTCAGATAACTGTTCCATACACTGGTGTGGGGGAACACCGATTGAAACGTTTTCACAATGGCTCGCGCGTCTTCCGGTCCCACCAGATGCAGAGGCAGCCACTGCATCATCAGCCCTCCCGCATTCAACCTCCGTCGGGACTGCTCGTAAAATTCTTTGGAATACAGATTGTTGACTCCCGCCTGCACCGGCGACATCGGTTCCAGTGTGATCACATCATACGTTTCGTCCGTCCAGCGGATGAACCCGCGCGCGTCCTGATAAGACAGGCGCACATTGTCCCGGTTGATCGCGTCGTGATTCCACCTGGAAAACCAGTGCGCCATTGAAACGACGTTGCGGTCGATCTCCACTCCGTCAACCGTCACCCCCGGAAAACGCGCCACCGTGCCCAGCGTATTGCCGGTGCCGAAACACATGACCAGCACGCGCTTCGGATCGGGATGCAATACCATCGGCACAAATCCCATGGCCTGCATATAGGCGCTGCCGCCGACCGAGTGGGACACGGTCGCCGTGCTGAACCCGTCGACGTACAAAGTGCGTGCGCCCGATTGCCGGTCCTCCAGCACGCTCAGGGTTGAAAAATTACCTTCTTTGTAATCGAGCAGTTTCAGGTTTTCAGGTGCCGTGTTGATTTCCACGCGGGCCAGGTTGCTTTCGCCCAGCCGGTGTCCCGCCATCGATGGCGTGAATACGGCATACGTCCCGAAAATAACCCCTCCTCCCACAGCCAGCGCAACCGCCCATTGCCTGAACCGGTTGCCGAGATGCCAGGCCAGCCCCGCCAGGCTTAACGCAATCAGCACGGCATATAAAATGAAGAGTGATTTTTGAATTCCCCACAAAGGCAAGAGCAGGAAAGGTGTGAGCAAGGTTCCCAGAATACCGCCGATGGTGTTGACGGCGTAACTGTTGCCGAGGGTTCTAGTCACGTTTCCGAAAAAATTAAAATGAATATGATTGGCCAGAGGATACACCAGGCCGAATCCCAGTGTCGGCAGAATCATCAGCCCGAATGCCGCCAGCGATCTTATCATCAGGGTGCGTCCGGGGGTGTTGTCCACGGAATAGAACAATTGATCGGCTTTATGGGTCCATTCTGTAAGATTGTCAAACGCCGGAAACATCAACAGGCAGAGCAGACCGATGCTCAATTCGACCGCGAGGAATTTGACCACCCAACGGGACCGACCCAGAAGTTTTTCCGCCAACAGACTTCCCAGTGCAATGCCGAACAAGAAGGTGGCAAGAATGATGGCGAAGGAATACAGAGAACTTCCCAAAGGAAACACCAGCACGCGCGTCCACAGGATTTCACTCGCCAGCGCCACCAGTCCGGAAAAACCGAACACGATCAGCAGAAGCAGGCCCAGTCCGCGTGAGGGGACATCTTCTTCGTCCTTCGCGGGCTCCGATTGCCGTGGGGAGACGGGCTCTTGGACGCCGCCCGGTTTCCAGAACCAACAGAGTACGAACACCAGGCCGTTCAGTACCACTGCACTCCGGTTGGTCCCCTGGATTCCCAGGACAGCGGTTCCGATAAACTGGGTGTACAAAACTCCCGCCACCGCACCGAAGGTGTTGAGAGCATACAGAAGCGACAGGTTGGAAAAGATTTTCGAACTTTGGGCGCCTATGGACCAGCTTCCGATCACCGGCAGGGTCGCCCCCATCAGGAATGTGGCGGGAAGCATCAGCAATGCGCTGAGACTAAATTCGATGAGGTGCCGGGGCACTCCCGATCCCGTGGCCGGGTCGATCAGATGGGGATAGACAGTTGACAAGCCCTCCAGCAGCCAGGGGAACAGCAGGGCATAAAGACCGATCCCCGCTTCCAGTAAGCCGTATAGCCGTACGAGGCGGGTCTTCTCCCGTCCGGGCCTCTGCAGGAATTTTGAAATACCCCACGCGCCCAGGGCCAGTCCCGCCATAAACGCGCACAACACCGCACTGATGGCATACAGGGTTCCGCCGAACACCAGCCGCAACTGCTTGATCCAGATCAGCTCGTAGGTCAGGCTGGTCAAGCCGGAAAGGAACAGGCAGAAGTACGGAATGAATTTAGATGAAAATGGGCGAACGAAAGGCATCGGGAAGAATCGGCAAAAGGTTTCCGGGATTGTCACACAGGCCGGAAGGGGAGTCAACTTGGCCCGTTGCAACCCGGCTTAAACGGTGGTAGCCTTTAGCATATTCATCGGCCAGGAGTTGTGCGTATTTCATTGGGGCGGAACGGTGCGACCCGAAAATTCATATTCGTTTGAACGAGTTTTACGTTACCTGCGGAGGTACTCCGCTTCACTTAAATTCCGCTATGAAATTGACGCAAAGAGTGATATGTTTCCTGCTTTTATTTTCAGGGTCCGGAGCCTTTTCGCCTGTCCTGGCGGATCCCGAAACGGGGCAAAAGCTTTTCAAGGAAAAGCACTGCGCGTTATGCCACAACATTCATAATCCCGGAACGGTATTTGCTCCCGCCTGTCCCGGATTGAAGGGCGTGCGGCACCGGCACAGCAAGGACTGGGTCCGCCAATGGCTGAAGGATCCCGCCGCCGTCTGGGCTACGAACGACGCCAACGTGCAGGACATCAACGCACGTTACTTCCGCTACCGGGGAAGCCGACCCAAACCACGGAAAAGCTTCATGGCCACGGTTATCGGCAAGAAAGTCGTGCTCACGGACGAAGAGATCGAGGCGTTGATCGATTATTTGTGGAAGTTGTAAGGAATCATCGGCGGGAACCGCGCCGTTCCAACTTTTAATATTTTTGGAGCCACACGCATGTTTAAACCATCAGGCAGGATTTTTGGATTCGTCTTACTTGTCAATTTGATCTTAAGCGCACTTGTTGGGGCGGCCGAACCTCTGGGAGGCGAAGACCTCACCGGGGACATGAATATCCCCGGGGTGGTGGCCAAGGTCAACAGCACCGAACTGCGCTCTGATTACATACGCTTCCGGTTGAACCTCGATATACGCCGCATCGGCCAGAACCTGACCGCCCAGCAGAAAGGCAAGCTGGCGGAGGCCATCATCGAGAAGGAAATCGTGCGGGAGCTCATGTACCAGGAAGGCCAGGCCCGGGGGAGCGGGGTGTCTCCGGAAACGGTTGAGAAGGAATTGCAGGAGTTCAAAAAATCTTATGGGTCAGAGACAGATTTTCGACAGGCTTTAAAAGATCGGGGGATTTCCGAAGATGAATTGAAAAAAGGCATCGAAGTCGACCTCATTGCCAAAAATCTGCTCGACGAGCGGGTCAAGGGCAAGGTCCACATCACCAACACCCAGGTTAGAAATTTTTATGACGACAAGAAGGAAAGTTTCAAGCGGCCCGAATCTTTCCGGGCGCGCCATATTTTTGTCGCCTACGTTCCATTTGACGTGGTGCAGAACACGCCGCCGGAGGAAATGAAGGAAAAGGCTGGTGAATACCGTGCGGCTTCCAGAAAGAAAATCGACGAAGTGTATGGCAAAGTCAAATCCGGAGGAAACTTTGAAGATCTGGCCAAGCAATATTCGGAGGACGAGGGAAGCGCGGGTAAGGGCGGCGACCTCGACTTCATGTACAAGGGGGTGTTCGATCCCATGTTCGACAAGGCCGTGGCCGGTCTGAAAGTCGGCGAGATCAGTGACATCGTTGAAACCGAGTTCGGCTACCACATCATCCAGCTCATGGAAACCAAGCCGTCGGATTATGCCCCCTTCGCCGAGGTGGAGGAATCCATTCAAAAACATCTGTTTATGACCGAAGCCCAGAAGCTGGTCGGGCGCTATATCGAGAGCCTACGGAAAAAAGCCGATATTATCGTGTATTACCGGGGGCAGTAGGGGCACCCGCCCTCCGCTGTGATACAATGACCGCTTCCAGAAACAGCCGGCCGGCATGGACCGTGCCGGTCATTTGAAGACCAACAAATAACCTTTTCATATATCAAGGAGCTCGATACATGGCCACCTATACCAAGGAACAGGACGTCGCCACCACGCAGGAGGACGATCCGAAAGCACGCGAAACCCTGCGCGAGGTGTTCGGCAATACCGCGCGGTGGAACGCCGACTTCAAGGGATTCACCGCCGACATCAACGTGAACATCAACGGCAAGGAAGAAACCGGGACGGTGACCGTCAAAGGTCCCAAGGAAATCGAAACGACGATTCAGGGCGAAGCGGCGAAGGAATTCGCGTCAGAGAATTTGGCATCGATCGCCATGCACCGCGGACCGCGCTCGTTCGATGAGTCCGACGGCAAATACAAGCTGGCGTTCGGCGACGAGGGCACGCATCCGCTGGGACGCAGTATCGTCATGGGCGGCGACGGCATGGGTTCGTTCTACCGCGTGAAGGACGGTCGCATCCAGCAGATCAACCGCAAGACGCCCCGGTTTTCGTTTTCCATCAATATCGAGGAAAGCGTGAAGAACGCCGAGGACAAGTTTCTGACCAAGAAGTATTCGGTATTTTATTTTAATCCGGAAACCAACGCGCTGAAAAACGTCGAGAGCTACACCGACCACTACACTCGCGTTGACGCGTACGATCTGCCCGAACAGCGCCGCATCATCGACTGCCAGGAAGGTAACGTCGTGGTCAATGCCATGACCCTCAGCAATCACAAAATGCTTTAAACACCATCTCGTGCAAACAAAATCCCGCTCTGGCAACAGAGCGGGGTTTTTTATTGAGCCAGGGTTATTTTGTCGAGGGTTTCTTTTTCTTTCGTCGCCACACCGTTTCCAAGTACAGATCGCTTGACGTGGCTGTTCTTTCCCAACGTCACGTTATCCCAGCAGATGGAGTGTTCGATCACGGCGTGGTCGCCGACAGTGCAATTGTCGCCCAGCACGGCGTAGGGGCCGATGTTGGCGGTGTCGGCAATCTTGCAGTTCTTTCCGATCAATACCGGTTGTGTGAGGTGTCCGCCTGCCGGGTTGTTGTTTTCGATAGGTAGCCCGCCTGCCATCCTCCCGTCCAGCAAATCCTTGTGCACATCCAGGTAGCTCTGTATCGTACCGATGTCTTTCCAGTAACCAGTGTGCCAGTACACGAACATCGGAAGTTCGTCCTCAAGCATGCCGGGGAACACGTCCGTCGTAGTGCCGTAAAACTTATTATCCGGGATACGGTCGAAAATCTCCGGTTCCATCACCTGAATGCCGGTGAACAGCACGCGCGTGGTGTCGTCCGGCAGGTTCATGGAAGACGCGCCGACCATGTGCACGATGCGATCGTTGTCGTCCATCTCAATCGGATCGCACTGCTCGGGCGAATCGCCTTCGCGCACCACCAGGGTCAACGCCGAGCCCTGCGCCTTGTGGAAGGAGATCACCTTGTTGAGGTCGATGTCCACCACCACGTCGCTGTTGATCACCAGAAACGCTTCACCTTCCAGAAATTGTTGCGCCTTTTTGATGCCGCCCGCCGTACCGAGGATTTCCGGTTCGTGCGACCAGTGCAGATTGACGCCGAAATCCTTGCCGTCGCCAAAATATCCTTTGATCATCTCCGGCAGGTGGTGCAGGTTGACGGTGATGTCGCGGATGCCATGACTGCGAAGCAGGTGAATCGTGTGTTCCAGGATGGGCCGGTTCAGGATTGGCACCATCGGCTTTGGCACTTTGTTCGTGAGGGGCCGGAGGCGCGTGCCGAAGCCCGCCGCCAGGATCATGGCTTTCATGAGTTTGCCTTTTCTTTCCCCTCCTTACCAAGGAGGGGATACAGGGGAGGTTGTCGTCTCCCTCTTGTAAAGGGGGCCGGGGGGATTCTCCCTTTTGCTTTTATAATATTTGATTTCATTGAGAGATTTAAAAAATCAACCCCACCTCAGTCTTCCCCTTGGTAAGGGGAGGAATAGGGGCAAGCTCAGATGTCCCTGGTTATACATAGGTGGCCCTTATGATTTTTCCGCGAGTTGTTTCAGGCTTTGGGTGAAGGGCGGTTTCGCGATGCCGCGTTCGGTGATGATAGCCGTGACCAGTTCGTTGGGGGTGATGTCGAACGCCGGGTGCGCCACTTCAATATCCTCCGGGGCAATGCGTTTGTTGTTGAGCGTCACCACTTCCTCCGTGCTCCGCTCTTCAATCGGGATGTCGTCACCCGATGCGAGCGACAGGTCGAGAGTCGACACCGGCGCCGCCACGTAAAACGGGATGTTGTGTTTCTGCGCCAGCACCGCCACCATGTAGGTACCGATCTTGTTGGCGACGTCGCCGTTGCCCGCTATACGGTCGGCTCCCACCACCACGGCGTCGACTTCCCCCTTCTTCATGAAGAATCCGCACATGTTGTCGGTGATGAGTTTGACCGGGATGTTCTCCTCTTTTAGTTCCCAGGCGGTCAACCGCGCACCCTGCAGGAACGGTCGCGTTTCGTTGGCCAGCACTTTGATATCTTTGCCGGCGCTGATCGCCGCCCGGATCACCCCCAGTGCCGTGCCGAACCCGGCAGTGGCCAGGGCTCCCGCATTGCAGTGGGTGAGCACCGTCTGGCCGCTGGCGATCAGGGTCTGGCCGTGGTTGCCCATCGCCTGGTTGGCGGAGATGTCTTCCTCGCAGATCGACAGGGCTTCCTGCTTCAGGCGCATCTTGATGTCGGATACGCTCATCGCGCTGTTGTCCCGGGCAATGCGTTGCATACGCTCGATGGCCCAGGCCAGGTTGACGGCGGTGGGCCGCGATTGTCCCAGCGCGGCGCATTTGGTTTCCAGTTCCGCGTAAAACGTGTCGAAGTCCGGTGCATCGATGGCGTCTGCCGCCAGGCTGATGCCCATCGCCGCCGCCACGCCGATGGCCGGCGCGCCGCGAATGATCATGGTCTTGATGGCATGGCCGACGTCCTCGACCGTTTTACAGTCGACGAATACTTTTTCATTGGGCAGGCGGGTCTGGTCGATCATCCGCACCACGCCGTCGATGTACTCAATCGTTTTAACCATTTTCTACTTTCTCAATCCGTCTCTGAAATCAGGGGTGTGAGTGTGCTCAAAAAAGTTTGTGGGTCCATTCCCTCGAACTGGATGGTTTTGTTCCGGCTGGATTCGCCCTTGACGATGGCAATGCGCGAGGGGCTGATGCCGAACGCTTTCGCCAGAAATTTGATGCAGGCCTGGTTGGCCGCGCCGTCCACCGGCGGCGAGGTCAGTTTGATTTTCAGGCGATGGTTGTGGATTCCGAGAATCTGGTTGCGCGACGCCCGCGGTTGAATGGCCGCCATAAACTGGATGCCTTCCTTGCATGATTTGATTTGAATGGTCATGAACCCGCCGGGCCCGCTCCGCGCGGGGCGAATTTTAAAACCCTTAAATGCGAAGACTCCTCACAGGTTGCGCCCTAACGCCTCAGCGAAATTTGCTCCGGGCCTTGCCCGGCTTCTATTTGTTTCGCGAGTTGGAGAAAGATTTGGTGGCGGCCTTGAGGTTGTCGATCAAATGCTGTCTCTCTGTTTTCAGGCGGCGGATATCGCCCTGGAGATGGTTGACTTCGGCCTCAACTTTTTTTCTGTGCCGGTCCGCCTCATCGCGTGCCTGATTCACGAACTTCCTCGCCTTTTCCTGCAGCGACGAGCGAAAGCTTTCAAAATTGGACATCGGCTGGTTCTTCCCGGAGGTCAATGCTTCATCCAGCTCCCGAACCTGTCGGTCTTTCAGGTTCAATTCTTCCCGCAGACGTGCGAGATCCCGCTTCATTTCCTTGAAATCCTTCGCCACTATTTTGAGAAAGTCCTGAACTTCCTCTTTACTGTAGCCGCGGAGGGAATTCTTAAAGGTTTGCGCCAGAATGCTGTCGTAATCAAGTCTCATAAGTCAACGTAGAGATTGGGAGGCGTGCTCCAGGGAGCCTACCAGAAACGTTTGCAAAAAAATGATAACAAGTATGATGAGGATGGGGGACAGATCGAGCCCCATCCCCGGCATCGGTATCGCTTTGCGGACGCGGTACAATACCGGCTCGGTGATGCTGTGTAAAAACTGCACGATCGGGTTGTAAGGATCGGGGTTCACCCAGGACAGCAGCGCCCGGATGATGATAATCCACATATACAGGGTTAAGGCGATACTCAGCACCTGGGCAAGGGCATGTAAAAATAACGATAAATAACCGGACACGGCGGGCTTCCTGTCGGCCTGTGAAGGCCATAAATATTTATAACTAAAAGAGTTTTTCTAAATGGAACAGTGGCGCAAGCCTAAAATATCGAAAAAGGCCGGTCTTGTCAATGAGACCTTTGCATACGTAATAAGTATAGTCGTGTTTTTATTTCCCCTCCTTACGAAGGAGGGGATACAGGGGAGGTTATGGTGCCTCATTCCTTGCTTTTAAAGGTTTTCATTACCTCCCAAAACCCCACCCCACCTGTATCCTCCCCTCTGTAAGGGGAGGAATATTGAATTATCTGCATTGTGCAAAGGTCTCCTTGTCAATGGGAGAGGGCCGATGAATTTTGGCCTTCCCAAGGAATTGAAAAAAAGCTTATAGTAGGCATCGGCGTCACACGGCGCCGGCTATCAATTGAGGGAGCAATTACCCAATGGCGAAAAAGAAACGCAATCGAGTTAAAGACCTGCTGGCGGATCAACCGCGCGACGACATTCTGGTCCAGGGATGGGTGCGGACAAGGCGCGACTCCAAGGGCGGGTTTTCGTTTATCGAGGTCAACGACGGCTCGTGCCTGAAAAATATCCAGATCATCGCTGATCACAAGCTCGACTCGTTCAAGGATTGGAACCAGCCGCTGACCACCGGCAGTTGCGTTTCCGTGCACGGCAACCTGGTGGCGTCGCAGGGCAAAGGCCAGTCGGTGGAAGTGCAGGCGGCGTCCATCGAGGTGTATGGGACCGCCGATCCGGAGCACTACCCCCTGCAGAAAAAATTTCATTCGCTGGAGTATCTGCGGGAGATTTCCCACCTGCGGCCCCGCACCAACACCATCGGCGCGGTGATGCGCGTGCGCAACCGGCTGGCGTATTCCATCCACCGGTTCTTCAACGACCGCGGGTTCCTGTACCTGCACACACCGATTATTACGACGAGCGATTGCGAAGGCGCGGGGGAAATGTTCCAGGTGACGACGCTGGATATGACCAACCCTCCGAAGAACGATGGGTCCATTGATTACAACGAAGATTTTTTCGGCAAGAAGACCAGCCTTACGGTGAGTGGTCAATTGGAGGCTGAAATCTACGCCATGGCGTTGTCGCTGGTCTACACCTTTGGCCCGACATTCCGCGCCGAAAACTCCAACACCAGCCGCCACCTCTCCGAATTCTGGATGATCGAACCGGAGATGGCGTTTTACGATCTCGATGACAACATGGAGCTGGCGCAGGAGTTCATCCAGTTTCTGTTCAACGACGTGCTGGAACACTGCACCGGCGACCTCGAATTTTTCAACCAGCGGGTCGACAAGCATCTGCTGGAGACGCTGAACCAGGTGGTGAGTCACGATTTCGAACGTCTGCCGTATTCCGAGGCGATTCACCTGCTTGAAAAGACCAGCGAGAAGTTCGAATATTCAGTAGAATGGGGGTGTAACCTTCAGGCGGAACATGAACGCCATCTAGCCGAGAAAGTGTTCAAGAAGCCGGTGATCATCTACAACTATCCGGAGACCATCAAGCCGTTCTACATGAAGCTCAACGAGGGCGGTGAAACCGTGCGTGCCATGGATGTGCTGCTGCCGCGGCTGGGCGAGATCATCGGAGGCAGTCAGCGCGAGGATGACTATGAAACGTTGATGAAGCGCATCAAGCAAAAGGAACTGGACCCCGAGGAGTACGGGTGGTATCTCGATCTGCGTAAGTTCGGTTCCGCCCCGCATTCCGGATTCGGACTCGGATTCGAACGGCTGGTGCAGTTCACCACCGGCGTCGAAAATATCCGCGACGTCATTCCCTTCCCCCGCACCCCCAAACACGCCGGGTTTTAACCGGCGAAGCGCCGGACCAAATTTCTCCACCTTGTAAAGGAAGTTGGGAGATTCTTCCTTTTGTCACCCTTCGACAGGCTCAGGAAGACAGGTTTCGCTCCAGTAACACTGCCGTTTCGACGTGGGCGGTTTGCGGGAACATGTCGATTACTTTAATCGCCTTGATGCTGTAATCGGTCAGTCGGGCCAGATCGCGCGCCAGTGTGGCGGGGTTGCACGAGACGTAGATCAGCCGTTCGACCTTCATTTTTGAGATGGCGTCGATCACCTGTTCGGAACAACCCTTGCGCGGCGGATCAACGATGAGCGTTTGCGCGGAGCCCAGGGCGTTCGGATCCTCCAGAAATTGTTCGATCGAGCCCTGTACGAAGCGGCAGTTGGGCAGGTTGTTGCGCTTTGCGCTTTCCTTGGCGTCGGCCACCGACGCGGCGGAATTGTCCACACCGGTCACGCCAATGCCCGCCTGCGCCAGCCACAGGCTGATGCCGCCGTTGCCACAATACGTGTCCAGCACCGGGCCCGGTTTCTGGAGTACCCATTCTTTGATGCACTCGTACAGTTTCACCGTTTGAAATGGGTTCACCTGGAAAAAGGAAGTGAGTGAGAGTTGAAATTTGAGATCGCCGAGGCGGTCGGTCAGGAAATCCTGACCCCACAGCGTTTCGGTTTTGTTGCCGAAGATCACGTTGGTTTTAATGTTATTGATGTTGCGCACCACGCCGACGATCCCGAGGTCGATCAGACTTTTCCGGTTCAACAGTTGTTCAACAAACTTCGGCGGAAACTCCCCGGTGGTGGTCACGAAGCCGAGTAAACTCTCTCCGGTTTCCGGGGAGTTCCGTACCACCAGCCCGCGCACCAGCCCTTTATGATTTTTCTCGTGATAAATCGAAAGGCGGTGCTGTTGCATCAGGCCGCGCAGCCACTCCTTGATGGTGTTGATCGGCTCCAGCACGGTGTCGCAGGTGGTGGAGTCCACCACTTCGTGCGTGGCTTCCTTGTAGAAACCGATGCGCGGTTTGCCCCGGCGATGGCCCAGCGCGAAGCTTCCCTTGTTGCGGTAGTGCAGGGTGCGCTCGGCGGGCACGGTTTCGATGGGCACGGGAATCTTTATTTTCCCGATTCGCTCCAGTGCGTCGGTCACAGACTGCGCTTTGAACGCCATCTGTGAGTCGTAATTCAGATGCTGGAGTTTGCACCCGCCGCATTCCGGAAACACAGGGCAGGGCGCCTCCACGCGGTTCTTGGATCGCTCGGAAAATTCAATCGCACGCGCCACGCCGAACCGCGGCGTGGTCTTCACGATTTCGCACTGGGCGACATCGCCCGGCAGTCCGGTTGGGATGAACAGCGTGTAGCCCTCATGACGGCACAACCCGTCGCCACTGGAGGCCAGGGTTTCCACTTTCAGGTCCAAACGGTCGCCGAGTTTGACGGGCAAGATATGTTTTTCCTTGGACATAGAGCTTTCAGTGGTTATCGCGTACTACTAGTCGTTAGCAAGTTCCCTCCCCCGGTAGGGGGCGGGCCTTGCCCGGTGAAGGATGGAGAAAGATAGCACAGGCCCCCGGCTTTGCCTAAAATAAAATTTTTTCAGAGGACGACAACGGGTACAATTTTAAAGATGGAACCACGAATCGCCATACTCGGCGCCATTAAAGATGAGATCGCCGGCATCAAACAGGAAATGCAGATAACTCATACCCTGCGCTGGCAAACCGGCAACGCTTTTGTCGGCGAGTGGCAGGGGGTGCCGGTTGTTCTCGTGCGTTCCGGCATGGGACGCGAACGGGCACGGCGGGCGCTGGTGGAGGTTGCCGATAAATGGGATCTGAAGGAAGTGATTTCCATCGGTTATGCCGGGGCGCTGGATCCCTCCCTGGAGGTCGGTGACCTGGTGGTCGCCGATAAAATTATTGAAAAGAATACTTCCCAGACGGATCAGGATGTGAAAAGCTATTCTTTAAATAAGGAAATATTCAATACCACCGCGGCTGTACGCGGGAGAATCCTGTTGACGGTTGATAGCATAGCGGCCACGCCCCAGGAAAAAAAGCGGCTGAGGGAACAGTATTCCGCCGTGGCGGTGGATATGGAAACTTCGGCTTTGGCCGGGGAGGCTGAGGCGCGCAACCTTTCTTTTGTTTCGGTGCGGGCCATCACGGACACCGCGGATCAGGAATTGATCGATTGCACGCACCTGGTAGAGGAAGATGGCGACGTGTCGAAGCTTAAAGCCGGGTGGCACGTTCTGACCCATCTCGGCGACCTCAAGAGCATGATCGAGTTGAGACAGCACGCCAGAATGGCCACAGCGAATCTGACCGAATTTCTGAAACCGTACTTTATCAGCAAACAGTCATGATAAGAATTCAAAGGCTCATGAGATATGGGGTGGGATTCATCCTCCTGCTGGCGCTGGTATTTGGGATGCCCCTCAAGTCCGAGGCGCTGGACAACACACCGACGTGGAAGAAGCTGGATAAAACGTTGACCTATCTGCGTGCCATTCCGGAAGTGGCCTGGGTGCAGTTTCATGAGCATCAGGTGTTTATCAGCTGGAAGAGCCGGCCGCGAAATTTTACCCGCATCAATACCACCGCGGCGAAAAAAGCCGCCCACGTCCTTCATAACGAAGTGATTGTCTATTCCCTGCCGCAGGACGTGACCCTGCCCGAAGAGCTCTGGGATTACGAACCTCCTTACCTGTGTAAAACCGTCGCCAACCCCGACGAAATCATCGAATCCAACTGCCGGTAAGGTTATTCAGGTTTAAACACTTGATGGAATTTACTGCCGCCTCCACCGGGGTGGGGGCCGCCGTTCAGGAGATGGATCGCGCCGTTGACCACCGCTGAGCCAAGTCCATGACAGGATTTGGGCATGGGCGGCATGGTGGTCCATTGATTGGTCTTCGGGTCGTACGCTTCATTTTCGTCGAAAGTGCCTTCGCCTGACTCGCCGCCGAACACATAAATTTTTCCATTTAACAATTGTGAAGTGATGCCGGAACGCGCTGTCGGCAGGGGTGCGCGGGTTTTCCATTGATTGGACCTGGGATCGTAGACTTCGTTGGCAGTGAGATTTTGATTGTAATTGACGTTGACGCGCCCACCGATGGCGTACAGTAATCCGTAGGCGACTGATAGGGTAAGATGGTCACGCGGTGTGGGAATAGGTGTTAATTTTTTCCAGGTGTCGGTTTTCGGATCGTACACTTCGTTGGCGTCGGTGTTTCTCAGGCGGAAGAATTTTTTAAGCGCACCGCCCACTGCGTAGATTTTGCCGTCGATCACTCCTACTGCCAGCGCGCCGCGTTTAGTCGGCATCGGCGCCTGTTGCGTCCATTTATCTTCAGCGGCGTCGTAGGCGTAAACGGTATTCACCGGAGTCCACATGCCCGAGGAAAATCCACCGACCACATAAATTTTGCCGTTGGTCGATACCGCCGTGGTGTGATGCCGGGGAGCGGGCAGGGGCGCGGCCTTTGACCAGACTTGAGTGGCCGGGTCGTACACCTCCACCTGTTCTGAGATCCCATTGGGTGTGAAGCCGCCGATGAGATAGATTTTGTCCTGATGGTTGACCACCGCGACTTCGGTGCGCGCCGTAGGTGTCGCCGGCAGAATTTTCCACGTGCCTGACTCTTGCGCAACCGTTGCAACTGGTATCAATACGAAAGCTAGTATAAGGAAAACGAATTTATTGATGGAAAGGGGCATGGTGTGACGACTCCTTTGTATCGCCCTTTCTTTCGACAAGCTCAGGACAGGCTAATCGGCTCAGGGTGACACTATTTCAGGCGAAGCTGGTCCAGGTCCTTGATCTGTTTCAGGAGAGCGGGGAGCGACTCGAACTTGAGCATGTTGGGTCCGTCGGACGGCGCATTGTCGGGATCGGGGTGCGCTTCCATGAACAGCATGTCGCATCCCACCGCCACCGCGCCGCGCGTCAAGTGCGGCACCAGGTCACGTTGCCCGCCGGAGGTCGTGCCCTGTCCGCCCGGCAGTTGCAGGCTGTGGGTGCAGTCGAACACGATGGGATATCCATACTCGCGCATCAGCACCAGCGACCGCATATCCACCACCATGTTGTTGTACCCGAACATGAAACCGCGTTCGGTGAGCATGATGTTTTCGTTGCCGCACTCCTTGATTTTATCGATGACGTTTTTCATGTCCCACGGCGCGAGGAATTGTCCCTTCTTCACGTTGACCGGTTTGCCGGTTTTGGCGGCCTTGACGACGAGGTCGGTCTGCCGGCACAGGAACGCGGGAATTTGCAATATGTCCAGCACCTGCGCCGCCGGATCCACCTCTTCTTCCTTGTGAATGTCCGACAGGATCGGCAGTTCCAGTTCCTCTTTCACCTTGTGCAGAATCCGGAGGCCCTCTTTCAAGCCGGGTCCGCGGAACGATTGGATGGACGACCGGTTGGCCTTGTCGTAAGACGATTTATAGATGAAGGGAATTCCCGCGTCGGCAAAAGTCCGTTTCAGTTGTTCGGCGGTCTTCAGCGCGTGTTTTTCCGATTCGATCACGCAGGGTCCGGCGATGACCACGAGGGGGTTGCCGCCGCCGGCGGTCAGTGGACCGATCTTTATTTCTCGTGTTTGAGATACGGGTGAAGTCATAGTGTTAATGCGTTGGAAGAGACGGGGTCACGCCGTCAGGGCAGAGGAACCGCTTGCTGGGGTTTGCGTTCCGGCACCGGTCCGTCCGGTGATATTAAATTATAGGTGATTTCCTTGGCTTTTTCCCTGCCGACGGCCAGGTCGATGGACTTGAACCCCTTTTGCTTCCATTCGTCCAGCTCGATCCCCGCGGCGTCGGGGGTCGTTACAATGACAAAGGGAATATTTTTCTCACGGTGATTCACCTTGTGGAGTTCCTTCAACTCGGCCCGGCCCGATCGCAGGACATAAATCACCACATCGCATCTCAAGGGATTGTTCTTCTTGAAGCAGTCGGTCAGCTTGACGAACCCGGCGATGGTGATTTTCTCCTGCTTCAGGAGCTTGGCCAACTGCAGGCGCTCGCCCTTGATGGGATCGACAATAAAAACGGTTTTGTAATCCATGGTTCCTCTTGGCCCGCGATAATCAATCAGTCTAGTCTATCATCAAACCCTTTCCGGATGAATTAAAATAAAAGGCGTTCTCAATTGCCATTATGGACCAGCGAATCCGTTTGACTTTACGGGTCCGGTCTGAAAAAATGATGGTATTCAACTCTTTATTATAGAGGGATTATGATCTGGAAAAAATGGTTTATGGGATGTGTCATCGGATCTGTGTTGCTGTCCGCCACGGCGTGGGCGGAGGATCAGGCGGAGGTTGAGGTGAAGGAACGGGTGGTCGTGGTCGAAATCTCCGGCGCCATCAACCCGGTAGTCGCCGAATTTGTCAGTACCGAAATCAAAGACGCCAATGCCGGAAAAACGGCGCTGATCATCATCCGCATGGACACGCCGGGCGGGCTGGACACCTCCATGCGCCAGATCATCAAGTCCATTCAAATGTCGAAAATTCCGGTGGCGGCGTTTGTCGCGCCGAGCGGTTCCCGTGCGGCATCGGCGGGAACGTTTATCACCATTGCCTCACACATCGCGGCAATGGCACCGGGCACCAATATCGGCGCCGCGCACCCGGTCAACATGATGGGCGGCGGAGGGGAGAAGGGTGAAGATAGCGAGCCTTCCCCCATGGAAGAGAAAATTCTCAATGACGCGTCGGCCTATATCCGCTCCCTCGCCGAAGCGCGCGGGCGCAACGCCTACTGGGCGGAGCAGGCGGTCCGGAAAAGCGTCTCCATTTCCGCCGTGGAAGCCAAAAAACTCGCCGTCATCGACCTGATCGCCAACAACGTCGACGCCCTGGTGCTGGCGGTCGACGGCCGCGTGGTAAAAATGGGGGATGACGCCACAGTGACGCTCGCGACCAAAGGCAAAGAAGTCGTTTATCACAAAATGTCGCCGCGGGAAAATATTCTGGATACCATCTCCAATCCCAACATCGCCTACATCCTGATGATGATCGGACTGGTGGGGTTGTACTTCGAGCTGTCCAATCCCGGCCTCATCCTGCCCGGTATCCTGGGCGGGATCAGCATGATCCTCGCCCTGTACGCCATGCAGACCCTGCCGATCAATTACGCCGGCCTGCTGCTCATCCTGCTGGGCGGTATCCTGTTCATCGTTGAACTGAACACCCCGACGTTCGGGCTCCTGTCCGCGGGAGGGGTCGTGTGCTTCCTCCTTGGGTCGCTCATGTTGATCGACACCGACGACCCCGCCATGCAGATTTCGCGTTCGGTGCTGTACCCGACTCTGTTCACCAGCGTCCTGGTCGCGCTGGGTACCCTGTACCTGGCCACCAAATCCTCCCAGCTGAAAGTCGTCAGCGGAGCGGAAGGGCTGGTTGGTGCGACCGGCGTGGTGAAAAAAACGCTGGACCCGGAAGGCAATGTCTACGTGCACGGAGAAATATGGAGCGCGGTGTGTGACGGCACCATCGCCGCCGGGGAAACCGTGGTGGTGGAAAAGGTCGACGGCCTCAAGGTAAAGGTCAAAAAAGCCAACGCCGCCTTATGACCCGAAAAACTCTGCCCGCAACGCTGGCGGGCCTGGTCGGGGTGCTGGCGTTGTTTGCCGTACTGCTGACCGGCTGTGAAAATGATATTATTTATCATCCCGTTAAATATCCGGAGGGCCTGTGGGACACGTCCAGGATGCCGCTCCCGGTCCAGGATGTCTGGTTCGAGGCCAGTGACGGCGTCAAACTGCACGGCTGGTATATTCCCAGTCGTGAGGAAGCGATCGCGTCCCTCCTGTTTTTCCACGGCAACGCCGGCAACATCACCCACCGCCTCGAGAATTTGTTCTTCCTGCACCACCTGAATCTGAACGTCTTTATTTTCGATTACCGGGGCTTTGGCCGCAGCGGGGGCGACCCCGATGAAGACGGGATTCGCCTGGACTCCCAGGCGGCGTATGATACCGTAATGAACCAGCCGGGAGTATCGATCGACTCCCTGTTTATCTTCGGGCGGTCGCTGGGCGGCGCTTTTGCGGCGTACACCGCTTCCCGCAACCCCGCGGCGGGGCTGATTCTGGAATCGACCTTCACCAACGCGGTGGACATCGCCGATAAGATCGCTCCCATTATTCCAGGATGGTACATCAGTGCGGAATTGAACACGCAGGGATACGTTTCCCAATTGAAGATGCCGAAACTGTTTATTCACGGCACGCGGGATACCCTGGTTCCCTTTACGCTGGGACGCGAACTGTATAAAGCCGCCGCCGAACCGAAAGAGTTTTATTCGATCGTGGGCGCAGGGCACAACAATACCTGGCGCATCGGCGGCAGGGATTACTTTGATGCGATCAAAGCCTTCATCACACGTACTTTGACCAATGAGAAATCGGCGGAACAGGGCGCATGGAAAAAGGGAGAAAAGGAAAAATGAAATACGGGATCCTGGGGTTTGGTCTGGTCCTCTTTCTCGCCTCCTGTTCGATGGAGGAGACGACCTACCTGCACGAGTCCGCCAAGATGGGGAACCTGACGCAGGTCAAAGGCCTGCTCGAGTCGGGCGCCGACATCAACGCCAGGGACGGCTTCCAGCGCACCGCCCTGCACTGGGCGGTCAACCGCGGCTACGGGCAGGTGGCAAGCCTCCTCATCGAAAAAGGCGCCAATGTGAACGCGAAAGACCGCGACGCGTTCACCCCGCTGCATCTCGCCACGCAACTGGTGCAGAGCGACGTTGCCGAACTGCTTATCCAGCACGGTGCCGACCTCAACGCGAAGGAAAAATCCTGGGGCAAGACGCCCCTGCATTTCGTTTCCCAGTTCGGACCGGAATCGATGGCGGGACTGCTCCTCGAAAAAGGCGCGGACATCCACGCCCGCGACAATCTCAAATTAACTCCGCTCCACTACGCCGCACTCAGCGGACAGAAGGGCATCGCTAAATTACTCATCGCCAAGGGCGCCGATGTAAAGGCCGAAGGCCTCGACCCGTTCACCCGCCAGCCCGGCATCACCCCCATCCACCTCGCCAACTCCCCCGCCCTACGGGAATTCCTGCAAACCAAAGCCAAATAGCCTCCCCCTTTGTGAAGGGGGCCGTGGGCCAGCGTGACGCTGGACTCAATGTTGTCACCCTGAGCTTGTCGAAGTGAGACTGAGGGAGGATTATGCTAATATTGATGCGGAATATATGTGGTCAAGGAAAGATTTAACTAATTTCGGAATATTTTTAAAAAATATCTATTATTACTTTTAGTCTAAAAGGATTTAGTAAGAATTATGTCTCAAAATTTTCCATGTCTTTTAGGCCTAAGTTCCCTCGAAACTTGTTTTTATGACCCCAAACTTCCCCCTCATATTTATTTTTCTTTTGGCGAAGTAATTGCAGCAACAGCACTACTAATAGCCTTAACCCAATTACTTAGTCCCATTAAAAAGTTCAGGCTCTCCAATTTTTGGTTTAATGCAAACGTTGCCTACGTTTTTCTTTTATTGTCAATAATTTTCATTTTTGTTTCTCATGTGGTTCCCATTTTGCCTTTAACGCCTAAGCCAGTTATTGGGTACCCGGTTTTTTGGGAATTGCTTGCCGGGATTTTTGTTACTTCTAGCATAATGGGATTAATTTGGGGAATTAATAGACAAAGCCGCTATGAATGGGAAAACTGTGCTAAGTATTTTAATGAGTGTTTTAGGATAATATCCAAGGGGAATGATTCGGAGTTAATTGAATTATCTGGTGAGATCCGTCCAAATGTAAAAAAAATTGTTAATTTCAGCAAGCAATACCATTATTGGGAGGCCAAGGAAGCGAAAGATGAAGATAAACCATATTATGTTCCAGATCATGTAGTGATTTCTTTAGATTTGCTTAACTTATTGTCAGATGAAAAGTTCTGTCGTCTTATGGTGATTCATAACCCCTTTACTGTTGTGGATATATTTAGAGAATTACAAAAAGGGCATGGTGGATTTTCTGGAGCTAATGCTTTAGTACAGGAAATTATTAATCAGGCCTTAATAAATCCTGATTCCATCCTCTATCGAGAAAATAAATATTCTGGATTAGGTCATTGGAAAGGATTTACTCAAATAATGTTTGGAAATGACCAATTTAATAACAATTTTAATACGTTATTGCAACCTTGGGGTTATTGGAAAGATGAGATTCATATTTGGCAAATTGAAGCCTTTGAGAACATAGCAACAATCGTTGTAGAAGCATATTTTCAAAGTGGAAGAGATTTTTGGCAACATTCATTTGCTTTGAATAATTTGTTTAGGACACTCGATGGGATCTCTTTGCAACAAACATTTTCATTAAAAACAAAGCTTGAGGATGAAGTTTATCAAACAAAAGAATATGAAGTTCTTAGTAGAATGGAAGGTATTTTTAAAAAACAAATTGAATTAGGAGAAAAATATAGTGATAAGTTGCCCATCTATCCTTTCAATTCCCAGGAGTATGATTCTTTAAAAGACAGTTCTTTTTATGGGTTTTTGGCAAAAGGGATTTATGATTTTTTTGAGAGATTAAGCTCAATGATTTCGAAAGGCCATGATGTTAGAACTTTGGCTATTGGAATTTGGCTGGATATTTTCACAGTAAGCGAAGGCTTAGAGACACCCTTTATTAAAGAGATTCAAAAAAGGCTTCAACTTCTATTATTTGATAAGGTTAAGCAAAACTTAAATGATCAATATTATCCGCCCATCACGGCCCTTTTAATTGATATTTTGGGTCTTTATGAGCAAGAAGCTCCGCAGGATAATCGTGGAGCAGTGCGGTTTAGAGGGGAATTTTTTGATCATCTCAGGAATAATTTTGAAGCTTCTGCACGTAAAAACAAAAAAAAAGCATTAGATATGCTTCCCAAAAATGTTGAATATGATCAGAGAAAAGGTCAATTGATAGAAAATACTTGGTTTGGTGAGAAAATAGTTTTAGATTTGCGGTATAGAGGAAACCGCTACGATTGGCCGCTGTAAATTTGGCCGTATATTTTTAATATAGACCTTATATCCATGTCGAAAGTGTATCCCCGCTCACAAACTCCTTCTTGTTCATTTAACCTGAATAGTTTAAACTGCGTTGCCTTTAGGGGCTTATAAACAAAGGACTTTTCATGAGCCGGGAACTACGAAAAAATATTCTGAAGAGTGCGAAGCGGGTCGTCATCAAGGTCGGCAGTGGGGTGATCTCCGACCACGAGTCGGGCAAGGCGCCGCTGGAGCGCGGCCTCAGCCTGAAACGCATCCGCAGTTACGCGAAACGCATCAAGGCGATTGTCGACGCCGGGTACGAGGTGATCCTGGTTTCCTCCGGGGCGATTATGGCGGGGCGCGAACGGCTCAACCTCCAGCGGCCCAACCTCGACATCCCGGAGAAACAGGCCTGCGCCGCCATCGGCCAGAGTTCGCTGATCCGTTCCTACGAGCGGTCGTTCGAGAAGCAGGGCCTCAAGGTGGCGCAGATTCTGCTGGGCCACGACGACCTCGAAAACCGCAAGCGCTACCTGAACATCCGGCACACGCTGGAAGCCCTGCTGGAGCACGGCGTCATCCCGATCGTCAACGAAAACGATTCGGTGACGGTCGACGAGATCAAGATCGGCGACAACGACACGCTGTCGGCCAACGTGGCCTGCATGGCGGAGGCGCATCTGCTGATCCTGCTGTCGGACGTTGACGGTTTGTACACCTCCGACCCGGCGCGAACCAATCATAAGGCCCCCCCGGCGGAACTGATTTCGCACGTCGATCGCGTCACGCCGGAGATCGAACGCATTGCCGGCAAAAGTAAAAATCCGCTGGCGGTCGGCGGCATGTACACCAAGGTGCTGGCGGCGAAGAAGACCATGAGTTTCGGCATCCCGACGCTCATCATCAACGGCCTCAAGGGCGAAAACCTGAAAAAGGTATTCGCCGGAAGCAACATCGGCACGCTGTTCTGGTCGGGCGCGGCGAAGATCAAGGACCGCAAGCACTGGATCGCCCACACGCTGAAGCCGGCGGGGTCGATCAAAATCGACGCGGGCGCGGGCAGGGCGCTGGTGGAGCACGGCAAGAGTCTGCTGGCGGCGGGGGTCATTAAAGTCGACGGAAAGTTTGAATTCGGGAGCGCGGTGCGTATACTGGATGAGAAGGGGAAAGAAATCGCCCGCGGCCTGGTCAATTACAACTCGCGCGACCTCGACCAGATCAAGGGCATGAAAACCGCCGCCGTGCGCAGTCTCGTCGGCGCCAACTTTTACGAAGAAGTCATCCACCGCGATGACCTCGTGTTGATATAACCATGCCCAAGTGGTGGGAAACAGAGCCGATCCGGTTTGAGTGCCAGCCCGATTGCTTCAAGTGCTGTATGAAGCCCGGTGTGGTGAACTTCGACCGGGGGGATATTTATAACGCCGCGAAGTTCCTCGAGATCAAGACCTCCGACTTCAAGAAAAAATTTTTGAAAAAAGATTTCGGTGTCTACGAGATGGAGTTGGAGGAGGGGCAGGTGTGCCAGTTCCTCACCATGCAGGGCTGTAACATTCATCCCGCCAAACCCAGGCAGTGCCAGACCTATCCGTTCTGGAAGGAAAACCTGCGGACCCGCAACCATTGGGAACTGACCGCCGGATTCTGCCCCGGCATCGGCCAGGGGCCGGTTATCCCACCGGAAGAAATCAAACAACGCCTGAAAGATTTCCGCGGCTGACCGGGCAAGGCCCGGAGCAATTTGGGTCCAGCGTCACGCTGGCTCCGCTTGACTTTGCGTCGTAAATCTTCATAATACCCGGTTGGTCGCCGAAATTCCGCCACCCAGCCTGTTACTGAACTCGAAATATTTTTTTGAATCGAAACCAACTGAGGGAGAGCCATGTCTGTTTTTGTCGTTGTCGGAATGCAGTGGGGAGATGAAGGGAAGGGGAAAATCATCGACCTGCTGACCGAGCAGGCGGACGTGGTGGCGCGTTACCAGGGCGGTCACAACGCCGGGCACACCATCATCTTCGACGGCAACAAGTACATCCTGCACCTGATCCCCTCCGGCATTTTCCGCGCCGACAAAAAATGCGTCATCGGCAACGGGGTGGTGATCGATCCCGCCGCGCTGGCGGAAGAGATGCAGATGCTGAAGAAACTGGGGTTCGATTACGACGGGCGGTTGCTGATCAGCGACCGCGCCAACATCATCCTGCCGTACCACCGCATCTCCGACCAGCAGAAGGAAGGCGACTCCGGCTCGCGCAAAATCGGTACGACGGGACGCGGCATCGGGCCGACCTATTCCGACAAGATTGCGCGGGTGGGATTGCGCACCTGCGATTTTATCGACGCCTCCCAACTGCAGGAAACGATCAAGAGCAACTACGAAGAAAAGAAAAAGATTCTGAAGAACCTGTACGGTGAAAACCTGCCGGACCTGTGTGAAATCGTCGACCAGATGCTGGCGCACCGCGAGATGTTCGTGAAGTATGTCGGCAACACCCAGAGTTTTCTGCGCGACCAGATCGCTGAGGGCAAAAAAATCCTGTGCGAAGGCGCGCAGGGCACCATGCTGGACGTCGATCATGGGACGTATCCGTTCGTCACCTCGTCGAACTCCACCGCCGGCGGCGCGTGCACGGGCCTCGGGATTCCGCCGGGGAAGATCACACGCGCCATCGGGGTCATCAAAGCCTACACCACGCGCGTGGGGGAAGGGCCGTTCCCGACGGAGCTGCACGACGGTTACGGCGAGCAACTGCGCAACGACGGCGCCGAGTTCGGGTCGACCACCGGGCGGCCGCGACGCTGCGGCTGGTTCGATGCGGTGGTCGGCAGGTACGCGGTCGAGTTGAACGGTATCGACAAGGTGACGCTCACCAAAGTCGACGTGCTGGATCAGCTGGACACGATCCACGTCTGCACCGGCTACCGCCACAACGGCAAAGCAGTCGCGGGCATGCCGGCCAGCCTCGCGGTGCTGGAGCAGTGCGAACCGGTGTATACAGAGTATCCGGGGTGGCAGCAGAGCACCTCGGGCATCCGGTCGTTCGAGAAACTGCCGGACAACGCCAGACGCTATGTCGATAGCCTGCAGGATCACCTCGGGGTGGAGATTCCCCTGGTTTCTACCGGGCCGGGCCGCGAGGAAACGATTATGCGCGGAGAGTTGCTGTGAAATCGAGATGACCGACAACCTGTTGAGTTATCTGTCCAAACAGCTCCGCACCGGCGGCACCCTCAAGTTGTTCCTCACCGGCTTCGGCCCCTTCAAAAAAGTTGAAGCGTCCGGCGTCAACCTTGTACTATAATAGCAATCAGCCTTTAATTTTAGTGATTTAAGACTATTCCCCCGGATTGATTCACCATGTGGACGCTGGTCATACTCATTTTTTCCTGCCTGTTTTTTTATTTCGTGGGCTACCGGTTTTACGCCGCGCGGATCGACCGCGACGTGGTGCAACCCGACGCCGGTTTTGAGACCCCTGCCATTCAGCAGAACGACGGCGTCGATTACGTTCCCAGCAAACCGGTGGTGCTGTTCGGCCACAATTTCGCGTCCATCGCCGGGGCGGGACCGGTCATCGGCCCGATTATCGCCATGCACCATTTCGGCTGGGCGTTGACGATCGTCTGGATTCTCCTCGGAAACGTGTTTATCGGCGCGGTGCACGATTATCTGACACTCATGATTTCCGTCCGCAGTCGCGGCAGCTCGATCGCCGACATCGCCGAAACCACCATAAGCCCGCGCGCCAAATCGGTGTTTGCCGTGTTCCTGGTGCTGGCGATGCTCTTGGTGATCGCCGTGTTCGGCGTGGTGGCGGCCAAAACGCTGATCGCGCAACCGCAGATGGTGATTCCCACCTTGGCGATCATTCCCGTATCGATGCTGTTGGGCTGGGCCATTTACCGCAGGGGATTTCCCCTGGGCCTGTCTTCGGTGCTGGCGATTGCCGCCCTTTTGTCGAGCATCTATCTCGGATTCCAATATCCCATGCCCTTGCCGGCGGAAGGCGTTCTCGGATTGTCGCCGCTCATGTTCTGGTTTGTGGTGTTGATGCTGTACGCAGGCGTGGCCTCGGTGATGCCGGTGCAACTGCTCCTGCAGCCGCGCGATTATCTTTCGACCTACGTGTTGTTCGGCAGCATGTCCCTGGGGATTGTCGCATTGTTGTGGGTACATCCCGGACTCAACACTCCCGCATATCTCGGCGGCTATTCGGAAGAGCAGGGGCCGGTATGGCCAATGCTGTTCGTGCTGGTGGCCTGCGGCGCGGTTTCCGGGTTCCATTCCCTGGTGGCGGGCGGCACCGTATCCAAACAAATAAGCAATGAAACCGAAGGCCGCCTGATCAGCTACGGCGGCATGCTGACCGAAGGCGTGGTGGCCGTCTGCACCGTGCTGTTGGTCGGCGGCGGATTGTACTGGGTGGCCCCGGTGGCGGGCGGTATTGATATGAACGCCCTCGGGTTCCGCGAAACATTAAAAGCCGGGGGCTGGATTCACGCGTTCGGCAGTGGGTACGGCAACGTGGTCAGCCAGATGCTGCCGTTTCTGGGATTCACCGTCGCCTCCATGGTGGCAGTGCTGGCTCTCAACACCTTCGTCATGACGACGCTGGATACGGCGGTGCGGATTACGCGGTTTATCGTGCAGGAAAGTGCGGGTGCGGGAGTGCCGATCATGCTCAATAAATATGCGACGACGGCTTTGGTCGTGGTTCTGGCGTATCTGATCGGTGCGACCGACGGTTGGCAGAAAATCTGGCCGATTTTCGGTGCGACCAATCAACTCATCGCGGCGGTGGCGTTGTTCGTGATTTCCACCTACCTGATCGGGGTCCGCAAACCGACCACCTACACCCTGGTGCCGGCCGTGTTCATGGTGGTCACCACCATTGGAGCGTTGGCGTGGCAGGCCTACCGGTTTATGACCGCACCCCAGCCGAACTGGTTTCTGGGGAGCACGTCCGTGGTGTTGATCGGGTTGGCGCTGTTTGTCGGATACGAGGGCTTGCAAGCCCTGAAAGTGCATAAATTGCGCCCCCTACCGGGGGAGGCAACTGGTTGACAGTTAACGCCAATCGATGATCCTCATGCGCAATTTATGATTTTCAAATTATCTGCGGCGATTCGCCGCCGTCCCCTACCGGGGAAGGCCCTCTAGGGAGGGAGGCAGAGGGCTGACCGGGCAAGGCCCGGAGCTAATTTGGCCGGGGCGAAATGGCGCGGTCGGGAAGTTTCTTTCGCCAGCTTCAAACTGCTTCGAATTTCAAGGTTTTAAAAATATTTGCGGCGATTCGCCGCCTTGATTTTCTTTTGAAATGTATTATGATAGGGTGTTCAACGTCCACCGAGGGTACGAATCGTGAAAATCAGTGAAGTCCTGGCCCGCAAGGCCGAACAGAAAAACGCCGGGAAGCCGCCGGAGGATCGTCCGCGCAAGCCGGTCGATAAAAAGGCACTCAAGGTGATCCGTACCCGCGAGACCCCCAACCCCAAGGCCCTGCAGTTCGTTTTGAACACGCAGATTCTGGAAAATGGTTACCGGTCCTTCACCAGCAAGGAAGACTCGGTGGGCGATGCCCTGGCGACGGCCCTGCTGGACCATAAAGAAATCACGAGTGTTTACATCATGAAAAATTTCGTCACCGTGACAGTGGGGAACGAGGCCGATTGGCACCACCTGAAGACCCCGATATGGAACATCATCGACGAGAAGGTTCACGTGTACCCGTCGGATTTGGCTGCCGAGAAAATCGATATCGATGTTTCCGATTTTAACGCGCTCCCGCATGAAAAAAAGCTGGAAGCCATCGAAATGGTGCTGGACCGTTCCATCCGGTTTCAATTGTCCCAGGATGGCGGCGGAGTCGATCTCAAAGGGTTGGAAGGGAATGAAGTTCAGATACATTATCAAGGCGCCTGCGGCGATTGCCCATCGTCCCTGACCGGCACCCTTCAGCATATCGACCGCCTGATCAAACAACAGCTCGATGGCGACCTCTCCGTTAAATCCGTTTAATTCTTACCTACTTTATTATCAATTCCTTCAAGCCTTTGAGTAACTGACCTGTTTTGCCTTTTTGCGGCTTGATTCCGGTCAAGGTCATTTGTGGGCGGGAGGGTGTGCCTTGCAGTTTGAAATGGGTAGCGATCAACCCTTCTTCGGATTGCGATTTCGATACAATTTGAGCCACTTGCGAAGAGGATTTTAAGATCTTACCCATGTTGAATTTGGGCAGAGCCTTCCCCAGCATGTCCAGCGATTGAGTGTAACCGTCGAAGAGGCCTTCGAAATAAACATCCATCGGTTCGCCCTTCAAGGTGAGATTGCGGGTGTTGAATTTTCCGTTGGTGATTTTAAAATTGCCTCCCAGGTAATCAAAGCGCAATCCCCGGGTATTTTGTTTTCGGAAAATAGTTGGATCGATGACGGCCAGAATGGTTTTGACTTCTTCCGCTCTTTCGAAATTGACAGGGGAGATTTTTAATGAAACGTTTCCAAACAACCCGCGGATACCCGGAAGTTTCTCAGGCACGTGACCGATCACCGAGCCGTGGGTTCTCATGATTCCCTGCACCTGGTTTTTTGTATAATCGCCTGCCGAAAGCTTTTTCCCTAAAAATTCCAATTTATATTTTTTTGATTGCCTGTTGTAGGTCCCATGTGCGGTGAGAGTGCCGTGACCCGGAGTAAACGTCGATCGTTTAAGAACCACCTGGCTGGGGGTCAGGGATACCTGCGCCGTGACTTTTTTGAAACGGACGTTATCCACCTTCACCCGGTTTGAAATCAAATTCATGGATACGGGCTTGTCAGGGAATGATTTGAATTCGACCTCGGTTTTCTGAGAGGATAAATTAAAATTTTTATCTGCCAACTCCAGGTTTTCACCGAGCAGTGTACCGGTAACGAGTGGGGGTCCTTTCATACTCCAGGGGAAGGCTACTTTCAGGACCCCGGAAACAAGCCCTTTGGATTGTTCCCAGCCTTTCAGGGGCATCAGCCGGGAAAAATCGAGTGCGGTCAATTGAATTTCCGTTTCCAGTAAAGGGTTGGGATCTTCGAGGGTCTTGAAGGGGTAGGGCTGTTGACCGTCGATACGTGCTTTCCCATTAAGCGTTTCCCCCTGGATATCGTACAGGATATAGCTTCCCTCCCACTTGGCTGTTCCCTTGATCTGGGAAACCAACAATTCACGGTCTCCGATGGGAATTTGGGCGTCCCGGGTCACGAAGCGGGTTTCCGCTTTCAAGTCGCGCCGCAAGGCTTTCGTATCCGCGAGGGAATTGAGCGGGCAGGAGGCAAGAAGGGTCAGCTGTTCAATTTGAAATGGGATTCCATTCTTTTCCAAGGCTTCGCCTTGAGCCTCCTGGAAGGGCTTAAACGTTTGGATCAATTCTGCGATGGCAAAAGGCTTGGTGCGGATCTGGAGTTCAAGCCGTGAAGTTTTCGAAAGCACATCATCAGCCTCAACCCTTCCCAGCAGAAACAGCGGTCCCATATCCAGGTGGAGATCTTCCAGGATCACATCGATCACTTCGGCACGGGGTCGGCGGATTTTCATGTCAAACGTAAACCCGAGAGGTTCACTTCCATTCGGTTCATCCGCAGCATTGTGTATGACCTGAAGGGTTCCCTGCTCCACATGGATATTTTCAGCGGTAACATGAAATTTTTTCAGCCGGTTTCGGAATTCATCAATGACACGGCGGTCGATCAGTGCTGACGAAGTTTCCTGTGCAGGTTTTTGTTCAGCCTGGGCCGGGGTCTCGGGCGTTATCACCTGAGCCATGGAATAGTCCCCCACGGTTCTTTTCTTAGAGGAAGACGGGGAAGACAAAGAAGTTTTTTTAAACTCTGTTGTGAGAGGATCCTTGGAGTCCTTATACACTTTGATCCTCGGCTTGATAACAGCCGCATTTTCGACCACCACCTCGCCGGTCAATAGGGGAAGTACCTTGACCTCGAGGAACAGGCTTTCTGCCCAAAGCAGTTGGTGACTTCCTTCACTATTGCGAACGGTCAAGCCACCGGCTTCCAGCCCCAGACCATGAGAATATCCCAAGTCGAGAAACTGTATTTCCACCTGCGTGTCGGTTTTTTCCGATAAGGATTTTGCGAGCGATTCCCGGAGCGTGTCCATGTCCAGAAACATCAGGCTCACCAAAACACCCAGGAAGAACAGGGCGCATCCCAGTGCCATCACCTTAAAAAGTTTTTTCCACTTTTTAGGGGGTGATTTTTTCCAGGGGGTGTACTTAGAGTCTTTGTAAACGCGGTTCATAGGAGATATCTTATATTATCTGATGAAACGCTTCCAGGGAAGGGGGATTTCGGGAGGGTTGGCGATCGGGGGGTGGAAAGGTCTGCTTTTATAGGCTCAATGGGAAATGAAAAAAAATAAGGAGACGGTCAGGACTGGGGTACAGCCTGCCGTCTCCGGTACAGCGATTGGTTTTTAGAAGAAATTATCGGGATTAAAATCCGATCCCGCCGTGATTAGCCGCAATCATGCCTATCAGCATGGGAATAGAGAGCCAGGCGTTGGTCCGACTGGCGAGAAAAGCGGTCCGCTTGGCTTTCGCCAGGGCGTCGCCTTCCAGTTCTCCGGCGATGATTTTTTTCTGGTTGGGCCAGATCAGGACCCATACATTGAATGCCATGATGATGCCCAACAGCATTCCGACCATGATCTCAGGACTGGGAATGCCCTGCACCTTGCCGCGTCCGACCACATAATAGACGATCCCTGTGATCACCGTCCACAAGGCCGCGTGCCGAAACAGGAATAAAGCCCTCGGCAGAATGATCTGCGTGTACGCTTTGGCCGCGCCTGCCTCAGTCATCTTGGGCATGGATTGCACCTGCACCAGATTGAAAAAGTACAGCAGCCCGATCCAAAGAATTCCAACCAGTACATGAAAAAATTCAGCTACCCACATAAGTGCCCTCCTAAAGTTCCAAATTAATATTGGTGTATGGTAAACCTGAAAATCCGGGTCAACAACCAGTAGGGAAACCCCTCTCAATTACTGGATAAGATGGGGAAATGATAACCGGGATTCAATTAATTTGTAATAAATTCAGTATATTTGGGCAGGCGGAGCACCTCAGCAGGCCAGCGAGACGCTGGACCCAAATTCCAAATTGCGTCCTAAAGATTCTTTTAGGCCGTTACCGGTCAGCCAGTTCCCCCTCCGGGCAGGAGCCGGACTTTGCCCGGCCGGTTAGGGGGCCGGTCTTTGCAGAAGGATGAGCAACAGCACACCGATGGCGGCCAGATTGAATATCAGCAGAATAAAAGCCCAACGGTCCGGCAGAAAGCGGCTGAAGGGCCGTGGAGCGCCTGTATAAGGAATATCGGGTGCATCGAGTGGATGTTCGAGATGGCCGGGATCGCCCTGCCGCTTTTGTTTCAGTACTTCATTTTCCTTGCGCAGGGCCTGGTTTTCGGCGGTGAGCCGCTCCACCCGGTCCTTCAGTTGCAAACGCTCCACTTTCAGGGATTTGGATTTGGCGATCTCACGCTCCAGCGCTTCCTCCGGGCCCAAAGTGATGCCGTCGTCTTCCGGAATGTCCTGCCATTCTTCGCTCATGGCCCAATCATACTCCCAATCAGATGATAAGAAAATGGAGAAGCGGTCAGGTTTTGTGCGCGTGAAAGGCGTCGCTGGCGGCGGTCAACCGGGTGAGATGCTCCGGGCTGAGTTCGAGGTCTCCCGCCCGGCAGAATTGCTTGATCTGTTCGGGTTTGCGCGACCCGACCGCGGCGGTCACTATATTCGGACGGGACAGCACCCACGCCACGGCGACGTTGATGGATGCGGTATTCAATTCTTCAGCGATCGCCTCGACGGTTTTCAGGACTTCTTTCGAGTAACTGAACAGCGGTTCCTGATACACCTCGTACTCCCGGCGGGTGGGGGAGTCGGCTTTCAGCCTTCCGCCCAATAGACCGCGTGCCGAGGGGGAATAGACCATGGTGCCGACCCCGGCGTTCTGGCACATCTGCTGGCCCTGGTCTTCATATTCGCGTTCCAGCAGGTTGTAGGAAACCTGGTTGACGATGAACTCGGACAAACCGGCACCGAGGCGGGTTAAATCTTCTGTTTCAAAATTGGACAAACCGATGGTTTTGGCCTTGCCGCTGTCGCGCAGGGACATCATGATCTCTACGAGTTTCTTGGATTTTTCGGAGGTATTAAAGAAACTGCCGGGCCAATGGACGAGGTAGACGTCGACGGTGTCCCGGTCCAGGGCGCGGAGGGTGCCTTCCAGCCTTTCCTGATAGCTGGCGAGGGTCAGGTCCGCGTCCGGCCATATCTTGGAGATGATCAAAACATCATTCTTTTTAGAGCCGAGGGCCTTGCCGAGGCGGCGTTCCGATTCGCCGTCGCCGTAGCCTTCCGCCGTATCGAAAGCGGTGATGCCGCCCTCGAGCGCGGTCTTTACCGACAGGTCGGCATCTTCCGGAGTGCAGTAGTCTCCCCAGCCGCCGCTCGGTGCGATCTGCCAGCACCCGAAGGTGATGACGCTCCACGGTTTGTCCAAGCCTTTGCAGGGAACGCTCCGCATCTTATCTCCTAATTTGAAACCAAAACCCAGATTCTTCGCTAACGCTCAGAATGACAGAGAGCTATGTATTGTCATCCTGAAGAGCCATAGGCGACCGAAGGGTCTGGGTTTTAAAATTATCCGCGGCCCCTCTAACGAGGGAGGCAACTGGCTAACGGTTAAGGGCCATCGATAGGTCATAGGGCGCGTTTAAAAAAAAATGGGTCCAGCGTCACGCTGGTTCGCCACTTATTTCATTACCACGAAGATGCGTCGGCGCGAGTAATGCGGGCCTTCCGTACGGAACGAAGCCTTGAAAGGTTCCGGTTCTTTGCCGGAGCTTTCGAGGCGCTTTTTAAACCGCCACACCTTCCAGCCGACGGCCAGGATTGCGGTACCCGCGAACAGGATAAACGCGGCGAAAATATAACCGATCAATGCCGGGAACATGAAAATCAAAACCGCCAGCACAACCAGCGAACCGCCGAAAACCCACAGACCCCTTTGCAGGGATTTGTAGCCCTCTTCGAAAATGTCTTTGTTGTTGGAATTGTGTTCAAACATGATTCCTCCTCCGGCCAAGGGCCGGGCTAATTTCCCCCTTGTAAAGGGGGCCGGGGGATTGTTCCCTTATGTCCTTATTTATATAAGATTTTACGGACCTTGGGTCAAGGCGGAGTTACGGAAATCGGTATTTCAGGCCGGACTCAGGGCGATTTTCAAAATCTTTTTAAAATCGCGTTTTTGAGCGCTTAATGGACGCTTCCAGTGGGTGACGCGCGGGCTGGGGTGGTACAGGGCCAGGAGCGTAAAACGCCCAGTGCGCTGTGGCTTTCCAATGATTTCGGGCAACTTGTAGCGGGTGCCCAGTATGCGGTTGATCGCGTCCAATCCGACGCCTCCCAGGGTGACCACGATTTTGGGATTTACCAGTTCCAGTGTTTTTTCCAGGAAAGAGGAGCAGTTATTAATTTCCTGCGCTATTGGGCGCCGGTTGTTGCCGTTGGCGAGTGGATTACACAACACCGCGTTGGTGATAAAGATGTCTTGTCGCGTGAGCCCGATATGGGCGATCAGCTCTTCAAAATTGTTACCCGACTTGTCGCCGGAGAAAGGGATGCCGGTGCGCCCGGCACCGAAGCGTCCCGGGGCTTCCGCAACGAACAGAATGTCGGAATCGATCGAACCGTTGGCCGGTCCCAGGACGGCGCTCTGGTTAGCCATGTTCGGACAGGTGGTGCACTCGGCGGCCTTCCGGGTCAGGCGTTCAAATTCACTATGTGAGCGGTGCATGCGAATGTTTAGGATTTTTTGTCATGGGTGGCGGGGGGAGGGGTGGTTTTTTCTTCTTCCTCTTCATACTCGTCCTCATCGTCGAGGCTGGAGCGGCAGACGACGAGGAAGCCCACGAGCAGAAGCACGCTGGCAATGATGGTGAGAATGATATCCATGGCTCATTAATACGGTTTGACGGTGGCGAGATAGATCATGCCGCCGGCGATGATGAATATGGCGATATGCACCATCATAGCGTATTTTTTGGGTAACTGGTCCTGATTAATCTGCCGGCCGTTCTGAAATCCCAATGCCACCAACACCAACAGCAGGCCCAGCTTGGGATAAATCCATTGGGCCTCGTCAAATACCCCGGTTTTGATCGCCAGGTAGAGGCCGGAAGCGACCGTCACAAACAGGATCGGGTAATAAATGAACTTGTGGATACGGACCTGCGTTTTTCTGAGACCTTCGCGCTCGTGCGCCGATTTGAGCCGCAGGCGGAACACGACCGTCAGCGATTGCAGGAACAGCGTGCCCACCACGAGACACATCGAAACCATATGGAGCGTCAGGAAGAAATTTTTCATAAGGATCGAAGTGCCTGTCTCAGGAATTTTCTTCCACTGCGGGTTGGGCGTCCTGTTTCCAGTAGGTTAGGCTGGAGACCATCAGGGCCAGGCCGATGCCGCAATAGATGGCGGCCACCACCACGTAACCTCCCAGGTATTCGTTGAAGTGGCGCAGGGAGACGCCCAGAGCGATCATGCCGGCGATCAGAATATAAAAAGATTTGGCGTACACGTGATGGACCTTCAACGGTCCTTCGATGCTGTCAATGCGCGATTTGTTGCGGCGCGCGGTTTTGGAGAGCACAAACTTGCCCTTGGCTACGCCGATGATAACGGCAATAGCGATGGAGATCATCAGGGCGGTTTGGGTGGCGTTTTGTGTATCCAGGGCGGCCTGGTACATGACTGCTCCCCGAATCACCAGAAATAATCCCACCAGTCCCCAAATGGAACCGGCCAGGGCATAAAGACTGTTTTTATTCACAGCAATGTCCTCAAAAGCGGTTAGCGACTCAAATTAAGATGACGGGAATTCGAAAAGGATTGTACCAGAGAAAGGTCACCGTTGGGAAGGACGTTCGCTCATCTTGGTGCCCCGGACCGCCCGGACCGCCATCCGGCCGCTTTTGCTTTTATAGAGGGTATCGGCCTTGCCGGTGGTGAAATTCACGATATATCCGTCCTGTCCGATGCCATCGGCCGTCCAGACGGTGGCCAGCGGGCCGTTGGGAAAGACCGGATTCATTTTCATGTCTTTGCCGTATTTGTCCTGGATGGTATGGTCCGGATCTATCAGGGTCAACATTTCTTCCTTTTCCGGAAGCCGCCAGTCGTTGTACCCGGCCAATTGCTGATAAGCCATATTCTTCGAATATTCGCTGGCTTCGTCCCAGGAAAGCCATCGGGTTTCCATTTGCCAGGAGTCCTCTTTGGCCCACATCAGGCCGGTCAGATTATCGGTGATGGTGTTATCGTTATTATCGGTGAAGCGGGGTTTATCGTCTGTCATGAGAATCAAGTTTGCAGAGCCGCCTGGTCGTCCAAGGCCAACGCGGATAAGCGAGATTTCAGGTTTTGGAGATCGAATGTCGGCGGGTGGATCAATTCCGCGCGTTTCTGGATGCGTTCGAAAGATAGTTTCAACAGAGTGTCCGAATAACAGAGTAGAGGTGTCCGGCGCAGAATCTGCCTGACCGTCTTCCGCGATATTTTGACGGGGTCGTCCGATTGCAAAAGCTCCCGGTTGTTATGGAGAACCGCCACCGTTTCCACTGCCATCCATAACGGCCAGATGCAAAACAGCCGGATGCGTGAGTTTTTCCGGGGAATCGCCAGGGTGAATTTCAAGGCATCCAGCAGGTGTCCCATGGTTTTGTTGAGCAGTTGTTCCAGGATTTGAAGATTTTTTTCCTCCGAGGTTCCGGCACTGAACTCTTCCACCGTCAGACCGTTGGATTCGATGTAGGAACGTGGCACATAGGACCAGCCGCGGCCCCGGTCGACAATGATGTCCTTGGAGATATTGGTCATTTGCAGGCCGAGACCGAACGAAACCGCGGTGTCGCGCATGGTTTGCCGGGCATGGGGGCTCACATGAGGGATCTCTTCCAGAAACAAATTGCACAGCATTTCACCGACCGCACCGGCCACGAAGTAACAATACTCCTCCAGCTCTTGTTCGTTTTCCAAAAGGGTGAGCGCGTTGGCATCGAATTTTTTCTGAAAGTAGGCCATGCCGCGGGCCATTTCCGAGACCGAAGGAATAATCTGCGCCTGGTGATTTGCGGGCAGAGTGTCAAACACATTGAACGCTCGCTGGGTGTGGGACAGCAGTTCCAGGTCGTTGGGATTGCCGTCGACGGCTTCACATTCGCGCACCCAGGAGGTCAGAGATCCCTTGCGGTAATCCGCGTCCTGAATCAGGCGGGAAAATTCGAGCAACAGTTTGATTTTGATTTTGGGATCGAGTCGGGCGGCGTCTTCAATGGTATCGATGATGCGGCAGAACAGGTAGGCGGTCAGGATGCTTCGGTGCAAATCGCCCTTGAGGACGGAGATATTGAGCGCAAAAGTCCTGCTGACTTTTGGCAGCGTTTTCTGACAATACTCCCAATCCCCCATCACCCTCTTCAATGAACCGGTTGGATTTCCAGTTCGCCCATTTCCCTGGCGATTTCGAGGATCGCCGAATGCACGTCATTGATAATGTATTCCGGCGTGCTGGTTCCCGCCGTGATACCGACATGTTTTTTGTTGATGAACCACTGCTTGTCCAACTGCGAAGACGCTTCAATGTGATGGGCTTCCACATTTCTTTCGTCACACACTTGCACCAGTTTTTTGGTATTCGATGAGTTGTAACCCCCGATGACGATCATCAGGTCCACCTGGTCCGCCAGATCCCCCACTGCAATTTGACGGTCGCGGGTCGGTTGGCAAATCGTGTTGACGAAGGCGACATCATCGACGCAATCCATTTTCCGGATTTTCCCGACGATCTGTTCTACCTTTTCCACCTGTTGGGTGGTTTGGCTGACAATACCGAATTTTCTTTTTCCGGTGGCTCTCAATTTTTCCAAATCCTCTTCGCTTCCCACCACAACATAGTCATCGAGATCTCCGACAATGCCTTTGACTTCGACGTGGTCTTCCTGCCCGATCACTACGGGGAAATAATTTTTATCCACCATGGATTTAATCGTATTGTGGACACGCATCACCAGCGGACAGCTGGCGTCGAACACGACCAGCCCGGCATCGGTCAGTTTCTTTTTCATTTTTTCAGCCGCGCCGTGTGCCGTAATCATGACTTTTTTGGTTTTGATCTTGCCGAGATCATCGGCTCCGTCGACGACGGAGACCCCGTTTTTTTTCAACGATTCATTGACCTGCCGGTTATGAACCAGTTGGCCGACAATTGTGAGATCTCCCTTGAACTGGGGTTCCAGAGCAAGATTGATGGCGTCCTTGACCCCGAAGCAGGTTCCAAGAGCGCTGGCGAGTGATACTTTCATGGGTTTTCCTTCGAAATGAATATGGGGATCAACCGTTGTAGAACGGTAAATATCTATAAGTCCTGATTCTCAATAATATCAGACTGACTGAGGGAATTAAATAAAAATCGGGTACCGGGAACGGTTTAATCACTTTAAAAACAGGTTTTTCAACAGTTGTAACGTGGTCTCCCGTCCGATTTCTGCGATCGATTCGGTGAGTGGGATTTTTTTCGGGCACACCTCGACGCACACCTGAGCGTTGCCGCAATCGGCAATGCCGCCTTCACCCATAACGGCTTCCAGCCGTTCCTCCTGCTCCATGGCGCCTGTCGGGTGCATGTTGAACAGGCGGACCTGGCTGAAGGTGGAAGCTCCCATGAAATCGTTGTCCTTGGTGAACTGGGGACAGGCCTCCAGGCAACAGCCGCAGGTCATGCATTCGGACAGCAGGTAGGCCTTGGCCCGCTGTTTCTCCGGAATAACAGGGCCTTCGCCGATGTCGTAGGTTCCATCAATATGAATCCAGGCTTTGACCTTCTTGAGGTTCTCAAACATGCGGTTCCGGTCCACTTGCAGGTCGCGGACGATGGGGAATTTGGACATAGGTTCCAGCACAATCGGTTGGGGCAGGGCGTCCACCAGCGCCGTACAGGCCTGGCGTACTTTTCCATTAATATTCATGGTGCAGGATCCGCACACTTCTTCCAGACAATTACACTCCCACACCACGGGGGTCACTGCTTGCCCCTGTCGAGTGACTGGGTTCATCTGAATATCCATGAGGCAGGAAATGACGTTGGCCAGGGGTTTGTGGGGCAGATTGAATTCCTGCCAGTAAGGTTTGGTGTCCGGTCGGTCCTGACGTTTGATTTTCAAACGGATGTTTTTAGGGTCGGGCATGAGTCACCTTCAATCGTATTTTCGAGGCCGGGGTTGAACCAGTGATGTGTTCACCTCTTCAAAGCTGATCTCCGGCTGATGGTTTTTGTGTTCAGCAATGGTGGTTTTCAACCATTGTTCGTTGCACTCCTCGTATCGCTTCATATAGGCGGCGTGTCCAGGAGAGAATTCCTCCTCCTGGATTTCGCCGTATTGTTTCTTCTCAATGTATTCGACATATTCGTGCGGATCGAAGTCAGCGGGCTGGTTCAAGTCGTATTCCGGTTTGTAATGCGCCCCGCGGAACTCGTTCCGGATCAATGCGCCCTTTGTGATAATTTTGGCAAGTTGAATCTGGCAGTGCAACTGCTGGATCATGCTGGGCGCCGGATTGGACCAGTGCGTGGTGTCCAGGCATTTTACGTCACGGAATCGGGTTTCCAGATCGCTGATCTGAATCAGTGCCTTTTCCAGTTTGGAGTTTTCCCGGACAATCAGTACGCTCGCCAGCAGGATGTTTCCCAGGTCCTGGTGGAGCGAGTAAGGATTTTCCTTGCCGTTCATTTTTTTTATGATCTCGAACCGCTCCTTCCACTGGTCGCGGGCCTGGTCGAACACGGTTGACGGCACATCCTCAAAATGAGAGCCAAGATGTTTGCTGTAATTGATCATTCCCGGACCCATCATGAGTCCTGTGTAGATGCAACTCAGCAGGGAGTTGGCTCCCAGCCGGTTGGCGCCGTGGAATTGATAGTCGCATTCTCCGGCCGCATACAATCCCTGAATCGAAGTCATCTGGTTGCGCGGCGATTGATGGTCGATCAAACCGTGACCATCGTCTTCGTAATCGGTCCAAATGCCACCCATGGAATAATGCACGGCTGGAAAAATTTTCATCGGCACTTTTTTGGGGTCGTCGCCGGTGAACTTGGTGTAGATGTCGAGAATGCCGCCCAGCCGATGCTCCAGAAATCCCTCGGATTGATGCGTCAGATCGAGGTACACCATGGGCTGTCCGCCGATACCCAGTTCCTTGTTGTAAACGACATCGTGGATTTCCCGGCTGGCAACATCGCGCGGCACCAGATTGCCGAAGCGCGGATGATTTTCCTCCAGAAAATAGTAGCGTTCCTCTTCCGGGATGGTGAGCGGGGCGCGGTCGTCTTTCGGTTTTCGGGGAACCCAGATGCGGCCGCCTTCGCCACGCGCCGATTCGCTCATCAACCGCAGTTTATCCCGGCCGGGGATGGCGGTGGGATGCACCTGGATGAACTCGCCGTTGGCGTATTTGGCTCCCTGCAGGTAAGAAGTGGTAGTGGCGACGCCGTTGCATACGGTAGAGCCGGTGGTTTTGCCGTAAACCTGCGCCGGACCGCCGGTGGCCAGCACCACGGCATCGCCCCGGGCGGTAAAAATCTCCCCGGTCCGGAGATCGTGCAACACCGCGCCGCGGCAGATACCTTTGGAATCGAGAACGGCGGACAGATATTCATGCCATTCCAGTTTTTTGACCTGCCCGTCGTGTTCGTATCTGCGGACCTGTTCGTCGAGGGCGTACAGCAGTTGTTGCCCGGTGGTGGCCCCGGCAAACGCTGTGCGCGAGTAGAGGGTGCCGCCGAACCGGCGGAATTCGAGATGCCCCTCCGGAGTGCGGTTGAAGGCTACACCCAACCGGTCCATCAGGTGAATGATGGCCGGGGCCTGGTGGCACATGTCGCGCACCAGCGGCTGATGCGCCAGAAAATCTCCGCCCTTGACGGTGTCATAAAAATGCGTTTCCGGTGAATCGCCTTCGCCCTTGGTGTCAATGGCGGCGTTGATGCCACCCTGGGCACAGACGGAGTGGGACCGCTTCACAGGCTGGTACGAAACGATTGTGACTTTCGCTTTGTCTTCGCACAGCTTCATGGTGGCGGCCAGTCCGGCCAGGCCTCCGCCGATCACAATATATTGCGGCTTCCGTTTCCGCATCAGGAGGCTCCCTTGAAAGTGGGTACGACGTCCACCGGGTGCAATGAAAATTCGAGAACCGTAGCAAACCCGAGAACGGTCAGCGCCCCGCCAAACAACATGAACACGATGCTGGCGTTGCGTTGCGCCCTCGGACCCACGATGATGCCCCAGGAAATACAGAACGCCCAGAGGCCATTGGCGAAGTGAAAAGTAGCACTCAGGATACCCACAAGATAAATAATGCGTCCCGTCCAGGTGGCGAATTCCTGATTCATAACGTCGATCAGAAATGGCGCGGCCTCGAACAGGTGGTGACCGTTCCATATTTTCGGGGCTACCGTCGTTCCCATGTGGTAAATGAGAAACACGAACACCACCGCACCGGTCAGTCGCTGCAATACGTACATCCAGTTGCGGGGATAGCGGTAACGGATGGCATTCAGCTTCGCGACCTGGGTGATATAAATACCCATGAATGAATGGAACAGGAGCGGGATGTAAATGAAGAATATTTCAATCCAGATCAGGAAAGGCAGGTTGTTGATCACGTCGATGCTCCACTGGTAAGGAAGCACGCCGACGGTCCTCAGGGAATTGACGAGAAGGTGGAACGTCAGGAACAGGCCAATAGGAACCAGGCCGGTCAGGGAATGAATTTTTAGAAGGAGAAAATGAACCTGGCCTTTGGAGATGCTGCCCATCTGGAACCCCTGTTTGCGAGCGTGAGCGTTTCACTTGGGGATTTGGTGACACTCTCTGTATTTTTACTTAATCGCATATTGAAGACAAGGGTTTTCGGGAGAAAATTCCTCAGCAGAGTAAAGAAAGGGAGAATGGGAATTAGAAATCGTATTCGAGAAGGGGGCGTTGCTTGAAACCGGGATCAACCGGTTTGTCGCCGGAGGTGATTTTCAAATTCTCGGGGTTTTCAACGAACAGGTCGACAAATCCGCATTGGCCGCAGACCCGCGGTTGGAGCGGAACCTTTTTCTCGATGCCATGATCTTTGCGGACGACCATGATCAATTCCAGGTCCCTGCTGGTGCGAAGGCCGATCTCCCCCTTGAGGACGCTATTCGCGCCGCATTTGCTGCAGGTATTGGGTTCACTCATATCCAGCCTCCTTGTTAGGGATTCCGGACTGAGGGAAAGGCCTGGTATTTCCCAAACCTCCCTCGGTTCGAAAATCGGTCAGGTGTGGAAATTATAGCACAAATACCGCTGGTCGGAATTTGACTATAATTTCTTCCCTTAGGCCGCGAAAACGGGTGTCTGAACCGTTTCCACGTAAACCGGACGTTCGGTGCGCTCCCGGTTGATGAGCTGGTTCAGTTCCTTGCTGGCGTGGAATACCGGCTTTTTGCGGGCTGGAATCTGGATAGGCTCACCGGTCACCGGCTTTTTGCCGACACGGGCTTCGTACTCTTTCAGGCGGAAGGATCCAAATCCCTGAATGACGACACGGCCATCTTTTTCCAGATTGGTCATGATGCCGTTGATGAAGGCCAGCAGGGTTCGATCGGCTTCCTGCTTGGAAATGTTCATCTTGGCGGCCAGTTTATTGGCTAAGTCGGAGCGTATCATGGGCTTCCTCGGGTTAAGGTTTATCAATCTCATCTGTGTTACTTCAAGAGTCGTGCCAAAAGGAGTTGAAATATTAAGTGATTGATTTAGAATGATTTAAAAATTGGAGGTTAGGTGGGTTGTTTCAAAATTGTATGGTTTTTCGTAAATCGGTGTATGGAAAGCTGTACTACCCCTAAATGAGGAGTTATCAAGGTAAATGAAAATTGTGATCTATTTGACCCACCCCCATGTTGAGGCCTGGAACTTCCAGGAACGCCATAAGGTGCAATTAAGTAGACACTTGCCCGGGATTTCAGTAGTAGTTTGCCGAAATTCAAAGGAATTTCTGGCACGCTTGCCCGAGGCGGAGGGGGTTTTGGTCTGGTATTTCAAGCGTGAGTGGCAGAAAATTTCGCCCCGCCTGAAGTTGATCGCCACCCCCGCCGCAGGCAAGGAGGGAATCGATCTGGAACCCGGTACGCGCCTCAAGGTGCTGTTTGGCAGTTTTCACGGCCTGATGATGGCTGAAAGTGCTCTGGGGGCTATGCTGTATTTCTGTAAAGCCTTTCAGTTGTCCCGCGATCTCCAGAAAAAGAAAAAGTGGGCCCGCGTAAAAATTTCCAAAAAGATCAGTTCTTTAAATCAAAAGAAAGTGACGATTCTTGGATTCGGACGCATCGGCCAGATCCTCGGGGGCATTCTCAAACCCTTCGGCTGTCACCTGACGGGAGTGAAGCGGCAGGCGGTCAATCCGCCGGATTATTTCGATGCCGAAGACCGGATAGTGACCGTTGGCCGCCTCATGGATATTTTACCGGAGACCGATCACTTGATCATCATTCTACCCAGCGGGGCGGAAACCGACCGCCTGTTCACCCGCGAATATTTTAAACAACTACCGCGCCATTGTATTGTGTACAACATCGGCCGCGGCAACGTGTACCGCGAAAGCGATATCGTCCATGCTCTGCGTGAAAAACAAATCGCCGGCGCTTACCTCGACGTATTCGAAACCGAACCCCTGACGGAAACCTCCGAGTTGTGGAGCATGGAGAACGTGCTCATCCAGCCGCATCTCTCCGCCGCGTCTCCCCATTACCTCGATCTGTTCATTAAAGAATTGATTCCCCGCCTCCTTCCCGGAGGAGGAACTTGCTGACCGTTCACTGCCAATGATGAACTCTGGCCGCACAGTAAATAAGGTTTTAAATTTATCCGTGGCGATTCGCCTCCTGTCCGGCAATCTACCGAGGGGGCAACTGGCTGACCGTTAACAGCTGGCGATGATGGTGGGGCGCAAAATGAATAAGGTTCTTTAAATCGTTGGATGTTGCAGGTGGTGCTCGGTGGTGTGCTGGTACTGGTGGGCAACGTTGAGGAGGGTGGCTTCGTCAAAGTGATTGCCCATCAATTGCAGGCCGATGGGTAAATTGTCCTGCGACTGACCGCAGGGGATCGACATCGCAGGGATGCCCGCCAGGTTGGCAGAGATGGTGAAGATGTCCGACAGGTACATCTGCAGGGGATCGTCCAGCTTCTCGCCCAGTTGGAAGGCCGGCGCCGGCGCGATTGGGCTCACCATCAAATCGCACTGCTTGAATGCTTCTTCGAAATCCTGTTTGATCAGCGTCCGCGCTTTCTGCCCCTTCAGGTAATACGCGTCGTAATAACCGGAGCTGAGAACGAACGTACCGAGCAGAATCCGTCGCTTCACCTCTTCGCCAAAACCTTCCTCGCGCGTGTTGGTGTACATGTCCATCAGGTTGTCAGCGTGCTGCGAGCGGTAGCCGTACTTGACGCCGTCGTAACGCGACAGGTTGGCGCTGGCCTCGGCGCAGGCGAGAATGTAATATGTCGCCACCGCGTACTCGGTATGCGGCAGGGACACTTCCACCGTTTGCAGTCCCATCGATTCCAGCGTTTGGATCGCTGCCTGCACCTCCTTTTCGACGTCTGCGTTCAATCCCTTGCCGAAGTATTCCCTGGGGATGCCGATCTTGATTCCCTTGACGTCGTTCGATAATGCCGCGGTGAAATCCGGTAACGGTACGTTGGCGGAAGTGGAGTCCATCGGATCGTGCCCGCCAATAACGTTCATCAATACCGCCGCGTCCTCCGCCGTTTTGGTCATCGGTCCGATCTGGTCGAACGACGAGGCGAATGCGACCAATCCGAACCGCGACACCCGGCCATAAGTCGGTTTGAGTCCGGTGATGCCGCAGAATGCCGCCGGTTGGCGAATGGACCCGCCGGTATCGCTTCCCAGTGCGGCCATGCATTCATTGGCCGCCACCGCCGCGCCTGAGCCGCCGCTGGAGCCGCCCGGTACCCGGTTCAGGTCCCACGGGTTTTTGGTGACGTGGAACCAGGAGTTTTCGTTGGACGAACCCATGGCGAATTCGTCCATGTTGGTTTTACCGATCAGCACCGCCCCGGCTTCCTTCAACCGCTGGACGACAGTGGCGTCGTAAGGCGACACAAAATTTTCGAGGATGTGCGAGGCGCAGGTGGTGCGCGTGTCTTTCATGCAGATCAGGTCTTTGAGAGCAATGGGCACGCCCAACAGCGGCGCGTCTTCCCCGGCGGCGAGTTTTTTATCCGCCGCTTCCGCCTGTTGGCGCGCGATGTCGCGTGTCAGGTGGATATAGGCCTGCACTTTGCCGTCGACTGTGTCGATGCGTTTGTAGACGGCGTCCAGCAGTTCGACCGCGGAGTATTTTTTTTCGAGCAGGTGATGCCTGGCCTGGGTGATGGTGGGCTGATGCATGTCAGATGATCTGCGGCACTTCGTAGTGGTCCTTGTCCTGCCTGGGGGCCAGTGGAAGATATTTCCCATCTTCGAAGATTTGCTTCACCTCATCTTCGCGGAACACGTTCTGGAGCGGCAGAACGTGTGACGTCGGTTCCACGTTCTCTGTATCGAGTTGGTTTAACTGATCGATATGTTCGAGGATGCCTTCGAATTGCCGGGCGAGGCGGATTTGTTCCTCTTCGGTCAGCTTCAGGCGGGCCAGGAGGGCGATTTTTTCAATATCAAATGAGACGGAAGACATGATGGGGACCGGGAAGGAAACAAAAAAAACAAAGCGGGAGAGTTATTCGCCGCCGCCTGCTTTTTTCTTTTTCGCTTTTTCCTCTTTTTTCTTTTCCATATAAACGATCTTTCCCGCCTTACGGGTCAGTCGCTTGTATTTTTTCTGGATTTTGCGGACATCCGGATCGTACTTGGCATCGCCCGCCTTCTTTTGGACTTCGTTCAGTTTGGTTTTGGTGGTGGAAATATGGGTTTTCAACTGCTCCAATGTTGCCATGTAACTTCCTCAAAAGGGTGGATATTGTATTGGAAAGCATCGTTTATATCAGATTTCAGCGGGCTTCTCAATGGGAAAACAGGACGCCGGAGGAGGACTAGACCGCAGATTTTACGCCTTCGATTTCCCAGACCACGACGCGGTTGCGGCCTTTTTTCTTGGCTTGGTAGAGAGCCTTGTCGGCGAGATCAACGACCTGGCGGGAAGTTTTGTTTTTTGAGTTGGGGTTGGCCAGGCCGATGCTGATGGTGATCTGGACTTTCTTGCCGTTCTTTTTGGCTTTTCTCCGGTCGAAAGAGGAGGTCGGCACGCGTTTGGAGTTGGGCTTGCGAATGTAAAAATTCCGTTCCTCCAGTTTCCGGCGAACCTTGTTGGCGTACATGAAAGCATCTTCTGCCGAGACCCCTTTGAACACCGCACAAAATTCCTCGCCGCCGTAACGGTAGACCCGGTCGCCCAATTCCTGGCGCAACACACTCCCCACCAGTCGCAACACATTGTCTCCCTCATCGTGACCGTAATTATCATTGAAGGATTTGAAATGGTCGATATCCATCATGGCGATGGCGTATTCGCCGGACAGATGAGAAAGCCGTTCGTCCAGGGCGCGGCGGTTGGGGATATCCGTCAGCTCATCGACGTAAACCCTATGCCAGTACATCTGGAAGATCGTATGCAGCAGAATACCGCAGATCACAGTGAAGGCCACCACCATGTGGAGAGAGGGAAAAGAGGCCTCCACAAACGGTTGCAGGTCAGCTTTCGGGTGTTCTCTCGAAATATCTGAAAATAGTTTCAGCCCCGCCCAGATCGCGGCCATCAGCGGGATCAGGCTGATGGCGATCACATTAAGATAAGGTTTGATTTTATGGTCCCTCTTAATAAAGACCACCAAAGCAAAAATGGCCAGAGAAACCAAAGTCAATTGCGGAAGCAGAAAACCATTCAGGGGCAAAAACTTGTAGTAGGCGATTTCTATGAAAAACTCTTTGTCCCGCGCAAGAAAGTAACCCAGGATGGCGATAGGTAACAGTGACATAAGCAACTGACGCAGATGTTGAAGATCCATGAAACGGGTTTCCCGGAAGCTGAAGGCCATTGCCAGCGTCAGTGGGAAAGCCATGGCAACGATAAAATTCAATCCCCGGACCATTCTCCCGGTGTTCCAGGTTTCAACCAATATGGGATTGAAAAGACAGTAGCAGGCTCCCAGGAACAGCAGGACCGAGAACAGGATGCGGTTCTGATTCAGTTTCCAACCCAGAAAGCCCACCAGCGCGAATCCCATATAAAGCGGGTACTGGAAAAAACTGGTCAGGACGTGGAGGGTCTCTCCGTTAACCTTGGTGGGCATAAGAAAATCCAGGAAAACGGGAATCAGCCCGAGACCGGCATAGATCAAATAGACTTTATTGGATTTGGACAAACGAGTCCCCACGAATGTGACGGTAAACAGCGTATATCAAAGGATAACAGGTTTTTTTGCAAAGGCCAACTCAGAGTCCTATAAGAAAACACTAATTTGAGCTGTCACCGGATCGAGCCACAAAATGCCCAATTATCTATTTTATAAATCCTTATGGTGGGTGATCCGGGTCTCGGCGCCATCGGTGGTGATGCGGATGGCGCCCTGCAGGTCGGTTCGCCACAGGGTGGCTCCTGCCCGGCGGTAGCGGTCCACAATGCTGGGATGCGGATGATGGAAGACATTGAAGCGTCCGCTGGAGACGATGACGTCCCTGGGCCCGACCGCCCGGAGGAAGTCCGGATGACTCGACGTGCGGCTGCCATGGTGGGGAGCCTTCAGGATTTCAGCTTGCAGGGGGGCCTGATGTTCCACCAGATAACGCTCGGCTTTTTCGGTGATGTCGCCTGTCAATAGCAGGCTGAACGCGCCGTATTCGATTTTCCAGACCATCGACAAATCGTTGCCGATCCTCGGAGGAGAGGCCGTTTTTTCCTGAGTGATAAATTCCGGCGTGGGATGGAGCAGGGTCAGGTGCACCCCGCCGATCTTCCAGGGCTGGCCCGTTTGCAGAGGGAGGGGGATCGCAGACCGCTCCCGTAGACGGTCCTTCAACCGGTTAATACGGCGGTCGGGGAGAGTGGGTCGGCGGTCCAGAAAATGTCTGATGGAAACCAGTCCAGCCAGCGATTCCAGACCGGAAATATGGTCGTGGTCGGAATGGGTGGCGCCGACATAGCTGAGTCCCCACAGGCCGCGGTTCCAGAGAAACGGTGCGACCACCAGCTTGCCGACATCCAGGCTGTTGCGGAAATACCCGCCGCCATCCAGCAACAGCGTTTCACCGTTGGGGAATTCCACATAAATCGATTCACCCTGTCCTACGTCCAGCAGATACACCGAAAGTTCACCATTTTTAAAAAAAAGAAAACGCGGCCAGATAAAGCTGACGATCAAAGTCACCGAAGCCAACGCCAGCCCCCAGGGAACCGCTTGGCTCCAGGGGCCGCGATTGTCGGGGACCGGTTCTTTGATCGATTTTCGGGATCGAAGCCATGTGGGAATCGCGATCAGTAATGCATAGTAAAGAATCGGCCAGATCGCAGGCGGCGTCGGGACATAAAAGGACATGAAGGGCAGGGGGGCGGCTAACTGGGGCAGGCTGACATAGATGTGAAGCAGTCCCGCGGTCAAAGGCATCAGTAGAGCGCCCAGCGGTTCATAGAGCAACGCCAGCAGGGAGGTCAGTAATCCCAGCGGAATCAATAAAGCGGTCAGCGGAACCAACAGCAGGTTCAGGAAGATGCCGCCGACGCTGATGTGATTAAAAAAATAAATCAGGATCGGCAGGGTTCCCAACAAGGCGGCCAGGGTGATGAAGATTGTGGATTGTAAAACATCATAGAGTCGTGCGCCCCATGAGGCTTCGTTCAGACGGGGTTTCGGCAGGCGGCGGTACCAGGGCACCTCGCCCATTTGATCCAGCGCGTCTTCCGCGGGTTTTTCCATGAACCGGATGGCGAGCACGATGGTCAACAAGGCGCCGAAGGAAAGCATGAAGCCGGGTCCGACCACTGCTTCCGGATTCCAGATCAGAATCAGAAACGCGGCGACCAGCAACGCGTTCAGCAGATGTTTTTCCCGGTTGATCAACACCGCAAAGAGATAGACCAGGATCATGACGCCCGCGCGCAGGGCGGAGATTTTTGCGCCCACCAGGAACATGTAGAACAGGACCGGGAAGACGCACAGCAGGGCGACGATTTTCCGTGCGTAACCCAGCAGGGCCCATGGGTAACGAAATTTCCAGAGCGCATAAAATACCAGCGGATACAGGATGAGAAAACAGGCGCCCGCCACAAAACCGATGTGTAATCCGGACACCGCCATGAGGTGCGCCAGCCCGGTATCGATATAAGCCTGCCGCAACTCCTCGCTCAGATATTGTTTCTCCCCCAGCAACATGGCTTTTAACAAGGCCGCCGAGTTCTCCGTCAGGTGCCGGTCGAACAATCCCAGCATGCGTTCCCGGAGGTGGCCGCGCAGGGAGGTGAAAGTCCCCAGGGGAACGGTTCCCAGGCGTTCGATGGTTTTCGTCTTCGACAACCCCCCCAGCACATCGATGCCCTGCGAGCGCGTGTAGTGTACGTAATCGAAGCGTCCCGGGTTTTTAAAGTTGCGCGGGCGCTTCAGCTTGATGCGGTTGAACCGCAAACGGTCGCCGGCGCGAAACGGATTCTCATGCTGGTACAAAGTGATGCGGGCGGTGCCGGTGACGCCGACGGGAGCAGATCCCTTATAGGTGATTTGTTGCAGGTGAAGGCGGTATTGCACCTTGTCGGCATACACGGTGGGTGTCTCCTCGATCCATCCCTCCACGACCGCGTGTTGACCCTCCTGCACATGGTTCAGGATATGATGATCGGGCTTCAGTCGTTCCTGCCAGCCGGGAGCGGAGAGTCCCAGCGGAAACAACAACACTAGAACGATGGCCTTGATGGAAAATTTATGGCGTGACTGTGCAAACAATGCCGCGCCGGCGATGGCCGTCGCGAGTGACAGAAAATAGGGGAACAGGAAATTCTGCGACGCCGGCAGGGCCGCGAAAATGCCCGACAGGTAAACCAGAAAGTAAGGAAGCAGAGGCATCATCCTTTTCCAGTCCGTTGAATGGGGGTTATCCGTATAGGGAAAGCGAGGAGAGTGTAACTCAATCCGGACCTGAATACTGAAAAAATCTGGAAGAAAATCGGCGGGAGAGGGCTAACGCTTTTTAAATACGGGGGCCAGGTCGATCTGTTTTTTGGAGATATCGACGCGGGTAACCCGCACCTTTATGGGGTCGCCGATGCGGTAGGTCTTGTACTTGTGTTGACCTTTCAGCATGTGTTCGTGTTCGTAGTACACGTAGTAATCGTCCCCCAGGCTGGAAATGTGGATCAGGCCTTCGACAAACACCTCGTCCAGTTCCACAAACAGTCCAAAACCGGTGACCGATACAATATGGCCGGAATATTCTTTCCCCACCTTGTCGGCCATGAACTGCGCCCGCCGCAGATTGGCGACTTCCCGCTCCACCTCCACCGCCTTGATCTCCCTCATGCTGGATTGCTCGGCCTGACTCCGCGACAGCGGCAGAAGTTGTTTCCGATCCTGCTGGGTTGCCTTCTTTTTCGTGAGAAAGGTCTTGATCATCCGGTGCGTCGCCAGGTCCGGGTAGCGGCGGATGGGCGAAGTGAAATGCGTGTAGTGCTCAAACCCGAGACAAAAATGCCCTGGATCCTTTTCCGAGTACACCGCCTTTTTCAAAGAACGCAACAGCAGGAGATTGAGGGTCCGCTCCTCGGCATGCCCGCGGGCCCGCACCAGCAGGTTTTGCAGGTGGCTTGATTGCACATTACTTAGGGAAGGAAGCCGGAAGCCGATGTCCTTGATGAATTCCTGGAACCGGTGCAGTTTGTCCTGGTCCGGTGCTTCATGGATGCGGTGAATGCCCGGCAGGTTTTTCTTATCGAGATGTTCGGCCACCACCCGGTTGGCGGCCAGCATGAACTCCTCGATCAACTCATGCGCCACGTTGTGTTCCGCCTTGACAATATTCTCAACCTGGCCCTTCTGGCCCATCACAATTTCCGGCTCCGGGATGTTGAAATCGACGCTGCCCTCCTGGAACCGGCGCTTGCGCAACATCTGGCTGAGTTCGAACATGTTCCGTAACACCGGCAGGGCCGCTTCATATTTTTTTTCCGCTGAATTGGATTCCAGCATCTCCGCCACCTGGTTGTAGGTGAAACGGAATTTACTTTTGATCACGGAATTGAAAATCTCATAATCCAGAACGTTGCCCTGTTTGTCGAAGGTGATCGAAGCACTCAGGGTCAGGCGTTCCTGCCGCGGTTTGAGACTGCACAATTCATTGGATAATTCGAACGGCAGCATAGGGACCACCCCATCCGCATAATAGATACTGGTGCCGCGCTCCAGCGCTTCCTTGTCGAGCGGGCTGTTTTCCGTCACGTAATGGCTGACGTCGGCGATATGGACTCCCAGCAGGTAGCCGTTCCCGGTGGTTTCGAGTGAGACGGCGTCGTCGAAATCCTTGGCGCGTTCGCCGTCGATGGTAAAAATCATTTCTCCGGTGAGGTCGCGCCGCTGCTTCTTTTCCCGGTCGCTGATGTTCCCGCTGATTTTCTGGACCTGTTTCTTGATCTTGGGTGAAAAATCCTGGCGCACGCCGAACTTGTGAATGATGGAGCGCAATTCCACTTCAGGGTCGTTGGCGTCGCCCAGCACTTTGATGACGCGTCCCACCGGCGGATGGTGCCGTGTGGGATAAGTGATGATTTCGACAGAGACCAACTGGCCCGGCTTCGCGCCTTTCTTCTCCTTGCCGGGCACGAACACATCCTGGAAATATTTGTGCTCGGAGGGGATCACCCAGCCGTCCCGGTTCAGGGCTTCGAACAGGCCGACCAGCGTGGGGGTGCGGCGTTCCAGGATGCGGACGATCCGCCCCTCCTGCCGCCCGAAGCGGTGCGCGCGCGACTCGATACGCACCAGGACGTGATCGTTGTGCATGGCGCCGCCCAGTTTATGCCGGCTGATATAAATATCCTCCGAATCGTCCTCGGTGATGACGAAACCATAGCCGTCCGGGTGGCCTGACAGCACGCCGGGAATCAGGTTCATCTCGTCCGGCAGACCGTATCGTCCGCCGCGCAGTTTGACAATGGACCCCTCGGCGGCCATCTCCTTGAGCTGAGCACGAAACTCCCGCCGCTGGTTTTCGGGAATGTTCATGATCTTCATGAGCTCCGAAAACTTCATGGGCCTATTGGTTTTGGCGCGCAGGAGTTTTAATATTTTTGATTCAGACAGATCCATAAACTTGTCGAGAGGCCTATTAAAAGGAATTCATTTATACGTTGTGCTGAATGGAACCGTACCAGGAGGGATCTGGGGTACCGGATGCTGTTTTGATTTTTCCCGGAAGTTCACCTATAATCCGGTTCCTATTATATAAGGTATTTTTCAAAGGAATGAAATGAAGATTCAACTCGACTGGCTGAAAACCTACATCGATCACGGATTATCCGCACAGAAACTGAGCAACCTGCTCACCATGGGCGGTCTGGAAATCGAGGGAATGGAGTCGGTCGATCTGGGCGGCGGCCGCACCACCGGGGTGATCGAATTGAACGTGACTCCCAACCGCGGTTACTGTTTGAGCCATATCGGCGTGGCCCGCGAAGTGGGGGCGATGATTCATAAAAAATGCAAACTCCCCTCGCCGGACAAGCAATTGACCAAAGCCATGGGGTCGGTCCCCGTGAAGAAAAAAATCACCGTGGTGAACGAGGAGACGGAGCTCTGCCCGCGCTACACGGCAATGGTCATCGAGAATGTCACGCCCGGACCGTCACCCAAATGGCTGGCGGACCGGTTGAAGGCGGTCGGTCTACGTCCCATCAACAATATTGTCGATATCACCAACTTCGTCATGATGGAGTACGGCCAGCCCCTGCACGCCTTTGATAAAGCCCTGCTGGCGGGAGAAAAAATCGTCATCCGCCGCGCGCGTAAGGGGGAACCGTTCACCGCGCTGGACGGCACCGAATTAAAACTGGGAACCGATGCGCTGGTGATTGCCGATGCCGAAAAGCCGGTGGCTTTAGCCGGAATCATGGGCGGCACCAACAGTCAGGTGACTGAGTCGACCCGGACGGTGGTTTTGGAGAGCGCCGCTTTCGATCCGGTGGCAGTCCGCAAAGCCTCGAAAAAATATGGACTGCGTTCCGACTCGTCCTATCGTTTCGAACGGGGAGTCGATATGGAAGCGGTGGCGACTGCATCGAGCCGGGCTGCGGTGTTGATCCGGGAGGTGGCGGGAGGCGACATCTGCAAAGGGCGGATCGACATATATTTCCGTTCCCGCAAACCCAGCCGGTTTGACTTCAGGGTTTCACGCACCAACCAGGTTCTGGGCACCCAACTGGGCGCCAAAAAGATTCTAAAATATTTGAAAGGCCTGGGCATTACGGTGGTGAAGGAAAAAAAATCGGGAGAGTGTTATCAGGTCGAGGCGCCGTCGTCCCGTCCCACGTTGACCCGCGAGATCGATTTGATCGAAGAGGTGGCCCGCCTCGACGGGTATGACGGGGTGGAAGTTTCCCATCCGGTAGCATCGGTGAGTCCGGTCCGGTTTTCCAAACTTCAAACCGCCGTCCGGCAGAGTAAGGAAATCTTGCGCAACCTCGGTTATTCGGAGGCGATCAACTACAGTTTTATCGAGGAGGGGTTAGCGCAACACTTTCGGACTGTGTTCGGCGATGGCACGTCGAAGTTAATCCGTCTGGACAATCCCATCAGTGAGGATATGAGCACCATGCGTCCCAGTCTTCTGCCGGGCTTGATCAAATCTGCCGCGCACAATCTCCTCCGGAGACAGAAAAGCGTGCAACTGTTCGAGCAGGGCCATATTTTTTTCAAAAAGGGGAAAGGCTCGCACGAAATCGCCTGCCTCGCCGCGCTGGCTACCGGGCCGTATCCCAACAGTGTGTGGAAGGACAACAGCAAGCCGTTCGACTTTTATGATGTGAAAGGCGGGTTGGAATCTTTGGCCGCTCATTTTCAGGTAGAGCTAGAGTATCGTTCCGGCAACCACAACTTTCTTGACACTGGGCAGCAAGCGGTGGACATATTTGCCCAGGGGCAGTTTATTGGCTATCTCGGCCGGCTAATGCCCATCCTTTCAGACCGTTGGAATCTAAACATCGAAACCTGTGTCTTCGAGTTGAATATGGAAGGGTTGGCGGCGGCGATTCCGGACCGGACCCGTTTCCAACCGATTCCCAAATATCCCGAAACCTTCCGGGATATTTCGATATTGGTGGACCAGGCCGTGCCCGCCCAGACGATTTCAGATCTGATTCGCCAGACCAGCGGGCCGTTGATCCGCAGAGTGGAACTGTACGACCAGTATCAGGGCAAAAGACTGCCTCCCGGCAAGAAAAGCCTGACCTTTGCCCTGTCTTTTCAGTCTCCCGAAAAAACCCTGACCGACGACGAAGTGAACCCCATTTTCGAGAAAATCGTGGGAAGCCTTTCAGAACAGTTGGGAGCGGCCCTCCGCGAGTAATTTCACCTCTTTTTCAGGCGATTAACGTGGATTGACACCTCCCGGCGGCGGTGGTAGGATTCGCCCATGCCCAAGAATGCCATAGACAAACTGGAAGAATTGATCCCCAAACTCGTCGAGCAAACCCGGCAATTGCGCGAGGATAATCAGCGTCTGCAGAAAGAATTGAAAACGTTTCGTTCTGATCTGGAACGCTCCAAGAAAAACGGAGCGAATCTTCAAGGCAAAATCGAACGGCTGGGGGAGTTGGAAAATGTACAAAAGCGACTGGAGAAGGATCAGACTAAAATCCGGTCCACTGTGAAAAACCTTTTGGCGGGAATCGAAAAAATCGGTCTTACCCCTTAACAATTATGAATGACCATAGCCAGATCACCGTTTACGGGAAAACGTATAAAATCAAAACGGATTTGTCCGGAGTCAACCCGCAGGATCTGGCGGATTACGTGGATGAAAAGATGCACGAGTTGTCGAGCGGTAAAACGAAACCGTCGACGATCGACCTCGCCATTCTGACCGCTCTGAACATTGCCGGAGAACTATTCGAGGTTAAAGAGACGATCAAACAGGAAATGACGCACAAAAAATCGAGCCAGAAGGAGGAGGATCAAAAAGCCCGCCATCTGGTGCAAATGGTCGAAAAAGAATTGAGCCAGATCAAGTCCTCCCGGGGGGCCGCCAAGTGAGTTATCCCTTGAGGGGGCTTCGGAAATTATGATAGGATAATCAGTAGTAGAAGGGAAATTGTGCTTCCCTGTGGTGCTCGAGTAGAAGATCCATTCTTGAGCCAACATTAAAACCAGGGGTCGAAACTAGCTGTGGTGAGCATGCCTTTTCGGAGGAAGCCTAAAGCAGTATACCGAGATCCCACCTGTCCTTGGCAGGTTCAAGAAGTGATTTTTGCACGGCATTCGCGGGGAAGCATTTTTTACAATCAATTGTTTCAAGAGCCGTGGCGTTAGTAGAGAGTGGGAATTGGCTACCCCGATTGGATGATGGCAATAATGAACGGATCACGAGTCAAGGATACGTTTTTAATCGATATAGATACTTGGTGTCTTCTGGAATTTTTGAAATTGCGACCTTCTCCCGCCGGGTCGACCAGTGGTCAATACCCATATCTTGCCTTGATATTTAACTCTTCCGTTTAGATCTAGAGCCGTCCAATCAAACTGTGTGCGTCACCCGATCCTGATTCAACGATCGGTTGAGTTCTTTTGGGACAAGTCCGGTGTGGCCGGAATTTTCCCGCAACGAATAGGGATTTACTGTGACGCAAAAAAATTATCCCGGGTTTTCGGGGTGAGATTGGGAAACCGGATGTGGCAACGGAAACGCTTTTTCAGCGGAAAGCAACGATCCGAAAAGAAATTCTAGAGAAACGCAAGTCCCAGGATCCGCAGAGTCGGGCCGCGCAAAGCCGAAGTATTATCAGGACTCTGTTGAAGCACAAGGAATTTCGAAAAGCGGATAAGATTCTGATTTACCTTTCCAGGGATGGGGAGGTTGTCACTGATGAGTTGTTGGGCCAGGCGTTCGAATTGGGAAAGCGGGTTTGCGTTCCAGTGGTGGATCGGGACAGCGATGAACTCCATGTTTCTCAGTTACCCGGTCCCGAGATCAGTTTCCGGTTGGGGGCCTTCGGGATTCGCGAACCGGAAGAAGCAGATTTGAATATTGTGCCGCCGGATCAGATTGACCTGGTGGTGACTCCCGGTCTGGCGTTTGACCGGCATGGAGGCCGTATCGGATACGGCAAGGGGTATTACGACCGGCTGTTAAGCCGTTTGGGTTCGCAGGTGCCCCGGATCGCATTGGCGTTTGATTATCAGGTATTGGATAACGTTCCTCAAGACGAGAACGATATCCGGGTCGACGCCATCATTACCGAGAAAAGCACGATGAACTGCTCCGGCATCTAGGGCGTGGGGTGTTCATTTTTACCATAGAATAAAGAGGATTTTAAAATGGAAGCCTTTCAGAATGTTCAGGTTAACTTAGTAACCCTCATTATCGGGATTATCCTGGCTTTGGTGGCCGGGTATCTGCTCGGATATTTCCTCCGCAAGATTTTTACCGATTTCCAGATCAAGGAAGCCGAGGCACTCGGCGAGAAAATCGTCAAGGAAGCGGAACGTGAGGCGGAAACCCTCAAGAAGGAAGCCGAAATCGAGGCCAAGGAAGAAAAGCTCGCCCTGATCAGTGAAGCCAAAACCGATTTGGAAAACAAACAGGCCGAACTGCGCGATAAGGAAAAAGATAATCGCCACAAAGAAAATGAACTGAACACTCTGGTGGATAAAAACCGGGAAGCCGAAAGAAGTTTCGAGCGCAGACAACAGGAGTTGAATGAAAAACAGCAAAAGCTGGAAAAAAAGCAGGAAGAATATGATCGGTTGATTGCCGAGGAGATCAAACAACTGGAAGAAATCGGTTCCTACTCAGCGGAAGAAGCCAAGGAAGCGATTAAAAACCAGGTGATTCAGAGCGCCAGGGTGGAAGTGGCCCGTGAAGTCAAGAAGATCGAGGAGAGCGCCAAAAATAATGCCGAGGACGAGGCGCGCAAAATTATTTCCCAGGCTGTCCAACGGCTGGCTTCGGACCATGTCGCCGAATCCTCCGTGTCCGTGGTGGAATTGCCCAACGATGAAATCAAAGGCCGGATTATCGGTCGTGAAGGAAGAAACATCCGGGCTCTGGAGCAGGCCACCGGTATCGACCTGATTATCGACGATACCCCCGGCGCCGTGGTCCTTTCCGGATTCGATCCCATTCGCCGGGAGATCGCCAAGCGTGCCTTGGAAAAGTTAACCCTCGACGGACGCATACATCCCGGACGTATTGAAGAAGTGGTTGCCAAATGTAAAAAGGAAATCACTCAGGGCATCAAGGAAGCCGGCGAACAGGCGGTCATGGATGTCGGCGTCGACTACGTGCATCCCGAAATGGTTAAAATGCTTGGGCGGCTCAAGTACCGGACCAGTTATACCCAGAACGTTCTCGAACACGTCAAGGAAGTCGCGTGGGTGTGCGGCGCCATGGCCGCAGAGTTGGGGTTGGATGTCCAACTCGCCAAGCGGGCCGGCCTGCTTCATGATATCGGTAAGGCCATCGACCGCTACACCGACGGGACGCACACGCAACTGGGCGTGGAAATCGCCAACAAATATAATGAGCATAAATATGTTGTCAACTCCATCGCATCTCATCATGAGGATGTAGAGCCGGAGTCCCTGTACGCGGTGTTGACCGCCGCGGGGGATACCATTTCCGCATCCCGGCCCGGGGCACGGCGGGAGATGCTGGAAACCTATGTGAAGCGAATGGGTCAGTTGGAAGAAATCGGCGACTCCTTCAAGGGAGTGGAAAAAACCTACGCCATTCAGGCGGGCAGAGAGGTCCGCATCATTGTCGTTCCCGATAATATCTCCGATGACGAAGCCAATCTGCTTTCCAAAGATGTGGCCAAGCGGATAGAAAAAGAAGTGACCTATCCCGGTGAGATCAAAATAACGGTGGTCCGCGAAGCCCGTTACGTTCAGATGGCCCGGTAAACCCGAACGCGAAGGCTCCCATTCAAACTGGGGCCGGTTTTATCGGGGTACCGTTTTCGTGATTGTCTAATCCACAACCAAAATCCTGCACACCTTTCATGGAAGAATCCACAGACCTGCTTAAACTGCGCCGCGACAAAGTCGCCGAGTTTCGCGAAAAAGGGATCAACCCCTACATCAACCGGTTCAAGGTCAATGCCTTTATCGGAGATCTGACCAACGAGTTCCACGAGCTCTCGAAAGAGGAGCTGGAAGAAACGCCACGCGAGTACGTCGTTGCGGGACGCATCATGACCCGGCGCAAACACGGCAAGACCACGTTTTGCAATATCAAGGACGGCACCGGCAATATTCAGGTGTACATCAAAAAGGATGATATCGGAGCTGAGTCCTACGAATTGTTTACCAAATTCGATATCGGCGATTTCATCGGCGTGGAAGGCCGGCTCTCCAAGACCAAGACCGGCGAGTTGACGGTATTCTCTCAAAAGATCACGCTACTGACCAAGTCGCTCCTGCCGCTTCCGGAAAAGTGGCATGGCCTCAAGGATGTCGAATTGCGGTACCGCCAGCGCTATGTCGATCTGATCGTCAATCCCGAAGTCAAAAAAGTCTTTATCGCTCGCAGTAAAATCATCCAGGCGATCCGGGATTTTCTCAATGAGCGGAATTATCTGGAAGTGGAAACCCCGATGATGCAATCCATCCCCGGCGGCGCCACCGCCAAACCGTTCGAGACGCATCACAACGCCCTGGATATGGACCTGTATCTGCGCGTGGCTCCGGAGCTTTATCTGAAGCGGCTGGTGGTGGGCGGTATCGAGCGGGTGTATGAGATCAACCGCAACTTCCGCAATGAAGGTATTTCCACCGAGCACAACCCGGAATTCACCATGCTGGAGTTTTATACGGCATACGCCGACTACCGGGATTTGATGGCGCTCACTGAAGAATTGTTCCGCTATATCGGAAAGACGGTTTTTGACAAGCAGATTTTTCCCTGCACTTATGAAGAAAACGGCGCGACCCGACAAGAGACCATCGATTTCTCACAACCCTTCCGCGTGCACACGTTCAAGGCCTCGTTGAACGAAGTCGGTCGAATCCCGCCGGAGGCAGTAGCCACACAGGAAAGTGCCGTCGCCTATGCCCTGGAGCACAAAGTGCTGCTGGAGAAAAGGGACACTTTTGGAAAGGTGTTGGGCAAACTGTTCGACCATTTTGTGGAGCCGTTGCTGGTGCAGCCGACCTTTATTATCGACTACCCGCTCGAACTGTCCCCCCTGTCCAAAAAGAAAGAGGACGATCCGGATCTGGTCGAGCGGTTCGAATTGTTTGCCGGACGGCGCGAGCTGGCCAATGCCTATACCGAACTGAACGATCCCATCGACCAGAAAGAACGCTTCGAACAGCAGGTGGAGCAAAAAGATGCAGGGGACGAAGAGGCGCACTGGATGGATCACGACTTCATCCGGGCGCTGGAATACGGCCTGCCGCCGACCGCCGGCGAGGGCATCGGGATCGATCGCCTCGCCATGATGTTCACCGATGCCCAATCGATCCGCGACGTTATTTTATTCCCGCAGTTGAAAAAGGAAGCCTGAAGGGGTTAAGCTGTTAAAACCGGTGCCCGGTCCGGATTATCCTTTCCTTTCAACGGAGCCCCATGAGCTACGAACTACGAATCAGCTGGCGTCACCTCTGCTCCCGGAAATCCCAGAAATTCATTTCGCTTATCACTTTCATATCCATGGGGGGGGTGGCGTTGGGCGTCATGGCCCTGATCGTGGTGATTGCGGTGATGACCGGCTTCGGCCAGAACCTGCGCGATAAAATTCTGGGAACCAACAGCCATATCGTGGTCACCCAACTGATGAGCAATGGGATGGAGGACTTTGAAAGCGTGCTTGCACAGGTCAAAGCCGTCCCCCAGGTCAAAGACGCCGGGCCGTTCATCCTCAAGCAGGTCATGCTGACTTTTGGACAACGCAGCTCCGGAGTGGTGGTCCGCGGTGTCGACCCGGAACGCGAAGCCAATATCTCCGATCTCCAAAAAAACCTGATAGAAGGAGAACTGGCTCATCTCGACCACGCGCCGCCGCGTGCCGCAGACCAGGAGTCCGGTATTCAACGCAAGGGGATTATACTCGGCAAGGATCTTGCGCGTTCGCTTGGCGCCTACACCGGCGATATTCTGGGTATCATGTCCCCTTCGGTGCGCATGACGCCGCTGGGCATCATCCCCAAGATCAAAATGGTGGAGGTGGTCGGCATCTTCGAATCGAAAATGTATGAATACGACGCCAACCTGGCGTTTATTTCCCTTTCCTCCGCCCAGTCGCTGTTCGGGATGAGGGATCGGGTTACGGGAATCGAAATCAAAGTGGCCGATATCGACGCGGCCGGCGAAATTGCCAGGACTATCGAGACTCAACTGGGTCGGGGCTATCTTGCACGGGACTGGATGCAGATGAACAAAAATCTGTTTTCCGCGCTCAAGGTGGAAAAAGTCACCATGTTCATTATCCTGATCCTGATCATCCTGGTTGCCGCGTTTAATATTATCAGTACGCTGTTCATGGTGGTCATGGACAAGGCTAAGGACATCGCCATTTTGAAATCGATGGGCGCCACCCGGGGTAGCATCATGCACATTTTCAGCATGCAGGGTCTGATCATCGGTATCTGCGGCACGGTGTTGGGTTGTATCGCCGGGTTCACCATTGTTCCGAATCTCAATGAAATTGTCGGGTTTATCGAATGGGTGTTCGATTTCAAGGCTTTTCCTGAAGATGTCTATTACCTGGATGCGCTGCCTTCTCAAATCCAGTGGCTCGATTCGTTTCTGATTGTCTTGTTTTCGATCCTGATTTGTTTCCTGGCCTCCCTGTATCCCGCCTGGCGGGCGTCCCGCCTTGACCCGGTGGATGGATTGCGTTATGAGTAAATCGTTGATGAACACCGAGCCCCTGCTCTCAGCTGTCGAGCTGGAAAAGTCCTACAACAGCAAGTCCAAAGCGGTCGAGGTGCTGGCGGGGGCCAGCCTGGAAGTGCATGCCGGAGAGATTTTGGGAATTGTCGGTGCTTCCGGTTCCGGAAAAAGTACGTTGCTTCACATTCTGGGAGGATTGGACCGGCCGGTAGCGGGCAATGTTTTTTTCAAGGGACAAAATATTTTCCAACAGAAAAACGGTTTCCTCGAGCAGTTTCGCAACCGGCATATCGGGTTTGTATTTCAGACATTTAATTTACTGCCCGACTTCACCGCGCTGGAGAATGCCATGTTTCCGGGATTGATTGCCAATCGCGATAAAAAATCCGTGCAGGATAAAGCGGAAGAGTTATTGGGTCTGCTGGGACTGAAAGACCGACTGCATCACAAGCCCGGTGAACTGTCCGGTGGCGAAACCCAACGAGTGGCCCTGGCGCGCAGTCTGGTCAATCAGCCGGAGATGGTCCTGGCCGACGAACCCACCGGCAACCTGGACAGTCGTGCCAGCGAACATTTCATGGACCTGGCCCGCAAATTGAATGAAGAAATCAATCAAACCTTTGTCATTGTGACTCACAGCGCGAAAATCGCCCGAAGCCTGGACCGGGTTTTGCAATTGGCCGACGGTCAGGTCAAACCGATCGGCAAGGAATTGATTTTATAAATCCAAACCACAACACGAGAGTTGGTTATGAAATTACAGGAAATCGCTGAACGGTTGGGCGGCGTCGTCGAAGGAGATGGCTCCCTGGAAATTACCGGAGCCAACGGCATGGAACTGGCGGAACAGGGCCAGATCACGTTTTTAGCGGAAAAGAAATTCAAAGACCAATTAAAAACCTGCAACGCTTCGGCGGTGATCGTAAAACAAGCTCTGGAGACGGACAAGGCGCAGATCGTTCATCCCGCTCCGGCGTTGGCGTTTGCCAAACTACTGGCGGAATTTTATCCTGAGCCGCGACCCCAACCTGGTATTGATGACCAAGCTTCCATCGCCGAAGGCGTCCAGCTGGGGAAAGATGTCAGCATTGGTCCGCTGGTTGCCGTCGGAAAGGATGTGGTGATCGGCGATAACACCGTTCTGCATCCCGGAGTGGTGGTGCACGACGGATGCCGCATCGGCAACCATGTGACTTTGTTTGCCAATGTCACGTTGTATCGTAATTCGGTCATCGGAAACCATGTCATTCTGCATGCCGGGGTGGTGATCGGCACCGATGGATTCGGCTATACGCCGGATGAAAAGGGGCGGCACGTCAAAATCAACCAGGTGGGCCGGGTGGTCATCGAAGATCATGTGGAAGTGGGGGCCAACACCTGTATCGACCGCGCCGCCTTCGGGGAAACCGTGGTGCGGGAAGGCACTAAAATCGACAACCTGGTGCAGATCGCCCACAACTGCGACATCGGTCCGCATTCCATTATTGTTTCCCAGGTGGGGTTGGCAGGTACCTGCACTCTGGGGCATCATGTCGTTCTGGCCGGGCAGGTGGGACTGGCCGACCACGTGAAGATCGGGGACCAGGTGATCGTGGCGGCGCAGGCGGGGGTCAGCAAAGATCTAATAGAACCGGGGTTTTACGGGGGTTATCCGGCGGTTCCGGCCATGAGCTGGAAACGATATACGACCATTTTACCCAAGTTGCCGGAGCTGTCCCGCAAAATTCAGGAACTCGAAAAACGGCTGAATGCGATTGAAAAAGAATAACCTCCCTTGTTACAATAAGAATACAGAGAAATTACCCTTTTAAATTCAATATCGTTATCTAATTGACCGATTGTTATGTGTAAGCCAGGTTGGCGGGCTCTGGGTCTGCTGTTGGTGTTTCTGTTTTCTTTTGCGGCAGCACAGCAGATGCCCCCCGAGGCGCTTGAAAAATATATCGAAAAGAAACTGCGCCGGAATCAACACGCCCTGCGCCTGAACGAAAAAATCATCGGAGATCAAGGCGCCGTTCTGTTGGCCCAATCTCCTCTGATGAAAAACGTGAAAGTGCTTAAGATTTATAAAGGGGATGTGGGGGATGCCGGGGTCCGTGCCTTGGCCAACTCGCAGTACCTGGGCAACCTGAAAGAGTTGTACATCGAAAACAACCAGGTGACCGATCTAGGGGCACGCTATTTGGCGGAGTCAACCTCGCTGGGCCAGCTGGAGGTGCTCAACTTGTACCGCAACCGCATTGGGGATGCCGGGGCTCAGGACTTAGCGCGGTCTAAGAATTTTCCTCACCTGTTGGAGTTGAACTTGAACTACAATCGGGTCGGGGACGCCGGTGCCCGGGCGCTCACTCACTCTTCCGGTTTGAATCGTATGGTCGAGTTGGAGCTGGCTTACAATCCCCTGGATGATGCCGGACGCCAGGCGTTGGAGATATTTAAATTTCAGCAAAAGATTAAGCTTTGGAAAACCCGGGAAACGCTCGGCAACCTTGAAAATTTTTATATCGGTGATTCCGGCTTGAAGGTGTTGCTGGAGTCTCCGCACCTTGAAGGAATCCGGGAGCTCAACCTGAATAACAACAATCTGAGCGACGATGCCGTGATCGCGCTGGCCCGATCGCCCAAGTTAAAGGATGTGGTTTCCCTGCACCTGGCGGCGAACCGTATTACCGACCGGGGAGCCCGGGCGTTGGCGGAATCCAAAGTGTTGGGTAATTTGAAAAACCTGGATTTGAATTACAACCGTATCGGCAACGCAGGCGCGCGGGCGTTGGCACAGTCGCAAACGATGGCTCAACTGGAATCCCTGCGTCTGGGGCAGAACAAGATTGGATCGGAGGGCGCCAAAGCCCTGGCCGAATCCGCAACTCTTAAAAATTTAATTTATCCGATTTTCGGATTTTATTGATCGATAACCTCTCAAAGGTACTCGCAAAACCATGGCACAAATTCTGGATTTTGAAAAAGATATATTCGCGGTGGAAAACCAAATCAAGGAGTTGTATTCCCTGTCGAATATGTATGACAGTGTCGGCGATCTGACCCACGAAATCGCCAAGCTGAAGAAAAAGCTTCGTCACATGAAGCGGGATGTTTTCAATGGTCTTGACGGTTGGCAGAAAACCCAGGTGGCCCGCCATCCCGAACGGCCTTACACGCTGGATTATATCCACAACATGTTTACGGATTTCGAGGAACTGCATGGTGACCGGCATGGGGGAGCGGGTGTTTCGATCGCGGGCGGTTTCGCCAAGTTTGATAACCAGACGGTCATGGTCATCGGCCATCAGAAAGGCCGCGATACCCCGGAGAAGATTCGCCGCAATTTCGGTATGTCGCAACCCGCCGGATACCGGAAAGCCCTGAGGTTGATGCGGCTTGCGGAAAAGTTCAACATTCCCATCATTACCCTGATCGATACACCCGGCGCCTACCCCGGCGTGGATGCGGAAGAACAGGGGCAGTCGGAAGCGATTGCTTACAATCTGTTTGTGATGTCCAGTCTCAAGGTTCCCATCATCGCCGTTATCATAGGGGAAGGCGGAAGTGGCGGAGCGCTGGCGATCGGGTTGGGCAACCGCGTTCTCATGCTCGAGCACTCGGTCTATTCCGTGATCTCGCCCGAAGGATGCGCCTCCATTTTGTGGGGCGACAAGGAAAAGGTCAAGCAGGCCGCGCGGGCCCTCAATTTAACGTCCAAAGAATTGCAGAAGCTGGAGGTGGTTGATCAAATCGTGACCGAACCCCTGGGCGGGGCGCACCGCAATCATAAATGGGCGGCCATTATGCTTAAAAAAGCCCTGCGGTCCAATCTGAAAGAGTTGATGGCGTTAAAGCCGAGTGAACTGATCGAACAGCGGCAGGATAAATTCCGCAACATGGGTGTCTTCAATACCGAAAAGGAATAATTCGCCCTTCCGCGATTGTCCCCTCATTACAAATGAAGTTGTGATTTGAACAGACTGGCGTATTCGCTGTCGTTCTGAATCAATTCCTTGTGCGAGCCGGATTCGACCAGCCGTCCGCCTTTCAGCACCAGCACCCGGTCCGCTCCTTCCAGCGTCGACAACCGGTGCGCGATGACCAGCGTGGTGCGGAGTGCCATCAACTGCGTCAACGCTTCCTTGATTTTAACTTCTGTTTCGGCATCGACCGAGGCGGTGGCTTCGTCCAGCACCAGGATGGGCGGGTCCTTCAGAAACACGCGGGCAATGGCCAGCCGGTGCCTTTCCCCGCCGGAGAGTTTCACACCGCGTTCCCCGATCAATGTTTCGTATCCGTTGGGCAGCTGCTCGATGAACTCGTGTGCGTGTGCGGCCCGGGCCGCCCGTTCCACCTGATCCCGGTTGGCCTCCAGCTTGCCGTACAGAATATTTTCCAGCACCGTGCCGTTGAACAGAAACGGTTCCTGCGACACCAGTCCCACCTGCTCCCGCAAATATGCCAGACTCAATTTTTGGATCGGGTGACCGTCGATGCGGATCTGTCCGGCATCGGCATCATAAAACCGCATCAGCAGTTTGACGAGTGTGGATTTGCCGCTTCCGGTATGACCCACCAGCGCCACTTTTTCTCCCGGGTGCAGGCTGAACGACACCTGATGCAGAATCTGCTTGGCCGGCACATAGGAAAAATCGACTGCGTCAAACGTGACACCTCCTCGGATCGGAGTCGAGGGATGTACGGGGTCCGGGTCTTCCTGCACATTCGGTTGCGCGTCGATAATTTCAAACAACCGTTCGCCGGACGCCAGAGCGTGCTGCAGCATGTGGTTCAGCGTGTGCAATTGATTGATCGGGGTATAGAACAAGGCCAGGTATCCGATAAATGCGACCAGCGTGCCCACGGTGATCTCCTGGACCTGCACCAGACCGATGCCGTACAGGATGATCGAGACAGTGCCCAGCGATCCCAGAAACATCATGGCCGGGGAGTACACGGCCCACAATTTCATCACTTCCAGCGTGCCCTTGCAGTAGTCGTCGCTCCGCCGCTCGAATCGTTGCACCTCATGGGGCTGGCGGTTGAAGGCGAGAGTTTCCTTGATTCCGGAAATGCCGTCCTGCAGCGTGCCGTTCATTTTGGCGGCGCGTTCCCGCACCAGATGGTACAGACTGTGCGCCCGCATCGTATACTTCCAGGCACCGATCACCAGAAAAGGAATGGGCACCAGCGAGGCGACCGCCAGCTTCCAGTGCAGGTTGAGCAGGATGATCATGATGCCGATCAGGGTCAGCGCGGCGGTGACGATCTGCTCCACGCCATCGATGAAAATCCGCTCAACGTAGGTGACATCATCGTTGACACGCGACATGATTTCGCCGGTGGAGCGGTTCTCGAAATAATTGAGCGATAGTTTTTGCAGGGCCCGGTACACGTGCGAACGGATATCGAACACCACTTTTTGCTCCAGTTGGTTGTTGATCAGGATCCGCTTGTAATTGGAATAATTTCTACCGAAATAAGCCAGCACCAGCGCCAAAACGAAAGCATAGACCCAGAGGTCGTCGACCTGGTCCACCAGCCGGTCGACGATCACCTTGATCAGCCAGGGCGGGACCAGGTCCAGCAGGGTGGTGAAGATGGCGAACCCGAGGGTCAGCGCCACGAACTTTTTATACGGTTTCAGGTAACCTAAAACGCGAATTAACGATTTCATTGATTTTGCGTAAGAAAAAACCGTTCAGCCGGTATTTCCACCTGACACGGTTCATTAGAAATGATATTTTGGTTTCCATTCACTATAAAACAGACCTCTGTGGGTCTGCAAACGGTATTCTCAATATATAGGCAAAGGGCTGCATATGGAATACAGAAAATTGGGCTCCAGCGATTTAAAGGTGTCGGTGATCGGCTTCGGGGCCTGGGGGATCGGCGGGGCGCCGTTCTGGAGCAGTGAGGGCGACAACATGTCCGTCAAATCCATTCAAAAAGCCTACGATCTGGGCATCAACTTTTTCGATACGGCGCCCGTATACGGGTTCGGCCTGTCGGAACGCTTGATCGGCAAAACGTTGAAACCGGTGCGCGACAAGGTCATTCTGGCCACCAAGTGCGGCCTGCGGTGGGAGAAGGAGCAATTGGGGTCCATCTCGAAAGTCGCAACGCGGGAGTCGATCCTGGAAGAGATCGACCAGAGCCTGGAGCGTTTGGACACCGACTATATCGATCTGTACCAGGTGCACTGGCCGGATGGCAAGACGCCTCACGCGGAAACCATGGAAACCCTGCTGGAAATTCAGAAGCAGGGGAAGATACGTCACATCGGCGTCAGCAATTATTCGGTCGCGCAGATGCAGGAGTGTTTGAAAGCAGGTCCGCTGGTTTCCCTGCAACCGGAGTACAGCCTGTTGCAACGTTCGATTGAAAAGGAAACTGTGTCGTTTTGCCTGATCCACGATATCGGTATCATCGCCTACAGCCCACTGGCTTCCGGGGTGTTGACGGGCAAGTACGACCGAAACACGAAATTCAAGGACTGGCGGAGCAAGGGCATCATAGGCCAGTTCACCGGCGAGGCGTTCGTGAAGAACGTCGAAAAAGTGGAGCGGTTCAAAACCATTGCCGAGTCCCAGGACAAAACCTGCGGGCAGATGGCCGTCAATTGGGTGATTCATCAACCGGGAGTGGCTTCGGCGCTGGTCGGGGTGAAAAACGATCGTCAGGTCGAAGAGAATTTACAATCGGTCGGCTGGCAGGCGGATGCTCCGGTGCGCGATCAAATCAATGCAATCTTTGCCGTAGAGAAATGACTGGAGGCTATTCGAATCCCCGTGGCAAATCGGCGGTCTTGCTTTCGGAATATTTCCGGTAGGTGTGCAGGAAATCGCCTGAATCCTCTTTGACCCGTTCGATCAATTCCTGCACCTGCGGGGAATTATTATCGAGGCGGGAGATGGTATCGTTCATTTCTTCCACGATTCCTTCCAACTGGTTGCCGGCGCCCAGGGCCCGTTCCTGCAACAACGTATCGAGTTGATGTTGGGTGCCCTGCATTTCCAGATGAAAATTCTTTTGAGCCGATCGCAGTTCATTGTTGTAATACAGAAAACCGCCCACCAGCAGAATCACCGCAGTGTAAATCATGATCTTGAGTCCGATAATATCTCTTTTGCTTTTCCGGACCAGGTTCTCCATATCTTCGGTGGGAGGGGTCACGTCGTCTTTTGATTTGGGAGTTAAACCGAACGCCATAAAAAAGTTTCCTGTTGGTTTGAAGTTTAAATAGTGTAACACCCGCGGGCGGGGGTCACAACGGTTTCGGCATAAAGGTGTCGAGGTACCAGTCGATAATGGAACCGCCGAAAAAAATTGAAATCAGGGTCGCGAGCGCAAGAAAAGGGCCGAACGGTATCCGGCTTAAAAAGTCGAGTTTTTTCACGCCCATGCCGATGGCGCCGAAAATACCACCTGCCAGCGCCCCGATGAAAATGATGAACAGCACCTGCACCCAGCCCATCAACGCCCCCGCTGCGGCGATGTATTTGATGTCGCCACCCCCCATACCCACTTTCCCCCGCATCCGGAAATAACCCTCCGCCAGGAGCCAGAACAACCCCCCGCCCACCAGGAGTCCCAGAAACGAGTCCCACATGCCGTTCATGTAACTGCCCGCCACCAGACCGAATGGGATGCCGGGCAGGGTGATGACGTCGGGAATGATTTGATGTTCGATGTCGATCATGGTGATGATGACCAGTGCCGGTACGACGATGGCGAAAATCAGGCACTCCCAGGTGAACCCGAACCGGTAGAACAAGGCCGCCATGAGCAGGCCGGTGATCAATTCGATGGCCGGATAGATGAGGCTTATTTTCTGTTTGCAGTTGCGGCATTTCCCTTTCAGCAGAATATAGCTGATCAACGGGATGTTGTCGGTCACATGGATGGGCTTGTTGCAATGGGGGCAGTGCGACGCCGGGAACACCACCGACTGCTTTTTGGGCAGACGCGCAATGCAGACGTTGGCGAAACTGCCGACCATCAGGCCGAAGACCAAACCGACAAGAGAATATATCCAGGGAGGGAGCTGGGAGATGTTTTCGATCATCCTATTATTGTAAGGGGGAAACCGGAACTTTCAAAACACGGAATTGATTTTTTTGGGAAGGGTGGGGGTCAATCCAGAACTTTGTAGATGATGTCGGTGGAAAAGCCTTTGCGTTGCAGGAGGCCGACGAGGCGGCGTTTGCGTTTGTCGGGATCGAGGTCCTGCATCGCAGGCTGTTTTTTTGCGACCACGGCCCGGGCGAGATCAATCTCTTTGACGGTTTCGAACAGGGTGTCCAGTATTTCGTCGATGAGATCCCGGGCGAGTCCCTTGCCGATCAATTCCTGACGCAGGCGGAATTTCCCATACTGACGGTTCTCCGCGCGGGTGCGGGCCCAATGCTCGGCGAACCGGCGGTCGTCCAGGTAATTCGCTTGTTTTAAATCCTCAAGCGTTTGCTGAACGACCGCTTCCTCAAACCCCTTTTTCTTGAGATGATCCGCCGTTTCGCGGGTACTGCGGTCCCGGTGCGAAAGATACCGGTAGGCGAGGGCCCGCGCCTGTTTCAACGCCTCGGACATGGCGCCGGTCAGGACGCCTCGGTCTTGGAAGATTTTTTACCTTTGGCGGCGGGTTCCTCCTCGTTTCCCATGTCGATGTGGGGTGCGGGGAGTTCCAGTTTGTCACGCAGGCGGTTTTCGATATCCTGACGAATATCCTGATTGTCGTTCAGGAAATTGCGGGAGTTTTCCCGGCCCTGTCCGATACGGGTATCTCCGTAGGAAAACCAGGTTCCACTCTTGTTGACGATCTCGTGATTGACCGCCAGATCCAGGAGGTCGCCGGTTTTGGAAATGCCCTTGCCGTACACGATGTCGAATTCACAATCGCGGAACGGCGGTGCCAGCTTGTTCTTGACCACCTTGACGCGGGTGCGGTTGCCGATCACCTTGTCGCCGTCCTTGAGAGCGGCGATGCGGCGGATGTCCAGACGCACCGACGAATAAAACTTCAGGGCGTTGCCGCCGGTCGTCGTCTCCGGCGAGCCAAACATGACGCCGATCTTCATGCGGATCTGGTTGATGAAAATGAGCGCGGTGTTGGATTTGTTGATGACCCCGGTCAGCTTGCGCATGGCCTGGGACATGAGCCGGGCCTGCAGGCCCATATGCGAGTCGCCCATGTCGCCGTCGAGTTCCGCCTTGGGCACCATGGCTGCGACCGAGTCGATGACGACCACGTCCACGGCGCCACTGCGCACCAGCACTTCGGCGATCTCCAGCGTTTGTTCGCCGGTATCCGGCTGGGAAAGCAGGAGGTCGTCGAGGTTCACGCCCAGGTTTTCGGCGTATTTGGGGTCCAGCGCGTGCTCGACGTCGATAAAGGCCGCGGTGCCGCCGGCTTTCTGCGCTTCAGCAATGATGTGGAGCGTCAGGCTGGTCTTGCCGGAGGCTTCCGGTCCGTAGATTTCAATGATGCGGCCGCGGGGAATGCCGCCGATGCCCAGGATGCTGTCGAGCGAAATGGAACCGGTGGAAATGACGGGAACTCCTTTCTGGGCTCCCGCCTGGCCCAGTTTCATGATCGCTCCCTTACCGAATTGCTTTTCGATTTGCGAAAAGGCGAGGTCCAGCGCTTTTTCTCTTTCGTCTTTTACTGCCATGATTCACGTCTCCTTGCTGAATGTGGATCCGGTTTCCATCCTTCGGGTCAGGGATTCAGTTTAAAGTTCGCCAATACGGTATAGATGGAGCCTTTGGGCGTCAATTGGCTTTCGTATAAATGGATATCACCCACTTCAAACGGGTGGGGGTCGATGCCTTCCTGGTTCACGGCATCCAATTCGTCCTTCAATGCCTTTTTACCCTTGGGCGACTTGATCCGCGCCAGCGTCAGATGCGGCGAAAACGGCCGCTGGTCCCCGGGAAATCCGACGCTTTCCAGAGTTTTCTCAATTTCGGACTGGAGCGTTTCCAGCGTCTCCTCCTCCTGCAACCCGACCCACAAAACGCGGGGACTTTTGAAGTCCGGAAACACCCCGGCTGAGTCCAGAGACAGCTGGAGCGGCGCAAACGGCGCCAGGGTTGCGGTTAATTTATTTTGAATACCGGGGATTCGGTCGGGATCGGTGTCTCCCAGAAATTTCAAGGTCAGGTGAATGTTTCCGGGTTTGACCCAGGACGCGTGTAATCCCAGGGATTTGAATCGATTCTGGATACGGATGATCGTATCGAGTACAGCCGGTGGAACGTTAATGGCGATGAAAGTTCTCAAAGCCGCCACAGTTTACAAATCGACTCTGAGGTTGTCAAACGCAAATCACCCTTCGTTTTATGAAGTCCATTATTCAGCTGACAAGACATTGAATCCATGTGCTGTACTGTGCGAAATCCAGGGGCTTTGAAGTGTCCAGGGGAATAATTTCGAGGAGTTGTTTAAATTCCGGGTTCCAGGTTTTTGAAGATGTCCTTGTCGGCCAGATGGAGGGTGGATGTGGGGAAAGCGACCTCGGCTCCCTCTCCTTCGATGATCCTTATGATTTTCAGGAGAACATCCTGTTTGACCGCATGAAACTCCACCCAGTTGGTGGTTACGGTGAACGTGTAAATGAAAATGTCGAGAGATGAGGGGGCGAACGTGTTGAAGTTGACGATCAGCTTCTTCTCGTGGTCGATGTCCGGGTGGTTGGCGATCATGTCCTTAATCTTACCGACGATGGCTTCCATTTTTGACGCATCATCATAACGAATGCCGACCGTTTCCTTGATACGCCGGTTGAGCATGCGAGACGGATTCTCCACCGCGATAGTGGTGAACGTGGAGTTGGGCACATAGAGGGGGCGTTTGTCGAAGGTGCGGATACGCGTCAGGCGCCAACCGATGTGTTCCACCGTGCCTTCGATGTCGCGGTCCGGCGAGCGGACCCAGTCGCCTACCGCAAACGGTCGGTCGAGATAAATCGTCAGTCCGCCGAAAAAATTGGCCAGCAGGTCCTTCGCGGCAAACCCCACCGCGACGCCGCCGATGCCGCCGAAAGCCAGCACTCCGGAAATACTGAATCCCAGTGTTTGCAGAACCACCAGAATGGAAGTGATAACCACGGAAACTTTCAACAGTTTGGCGATGGCGTCGACCGTGGTCGCGTCAACTTCCTTTTCCCCTTCGATAAATTTACGCTCGCCTTGTTGGATCAGGCGGACCAGGAACCAGGCGATGGCTCCAATGACCATCGTATCCCGCAAGGGTTTGCCCACATTAAAAATCACCGCGCCGGTGGCTTCACTGATAATTTCCATTGCGAGGTAAATGCCCATCGCCCAAATGATCAGGGAGACCGGTTTTTTGAGGGCATCGATGATCGCATCGTCCCACATCCGTTTGGTTGTTAACGCTTTAACATAGAGTCGATTCAAGACTTTTCTCTGGGTAAAATCTAAAACCAGCGAAGCGAAAACGACCAGAAACGCATACAGAATATAGCTATGCTGTTGCGTCAGCAGTTGTGTGAGTTCTTCCCAATTCATCGTCAATTAAAGGTGTGTTGGCGGTTATTATTAAAAATCTCCCATGTGGGTCTGGGCGAAGATCATTGTAGCAACAGAAACGGCCTTTAGAGAATAAAAATATTGGGCCGGGGTGGCCGGCAGAAGGGGGCAAATTTCGAGACAGTCAGATCCTCGACAGGAGTCAAAACTGTTTGTGATTGTATATTTCGAACTTATCTTTCTCGAAACCCGGCGCAGTGCTTCCGTAATTTCCCTGGCGCTTTTTAGTCGGTTGTCTCCAGTTTCCCCAGGATATTAGTAGAGGGTGCCGGTGGGTCTGGAAGAAATATTTGACCATTTGCCGTTTCAGAATATCTTTGAATACCTGCGGCGTGATTTTTCCGGAAACCAGACGCTTTTTCAAAATCCGGAGAGCGGTGGGATCCAGGTGGCTTCTGAGTTCTCCTCTCATCAGGTCCATACAAGCCCATCCTTTGTGTTCAATTTGGGATTAAGTCCATTTTAAAAAATAAAAGCAATCTTCGTGCCAATGCGTTAACTTAATAAATAGCAGGAGTTTTCATTTCAGCCAGTGTCAAATATTTAGGATTTTTGAGGCATGATGTTGGAAAAATTGACGTGGATCCGTTATGGACTGATAGCGCTCGCCGGATTGGCCGCTTCCGCCTGTTCACAGCAAGCTCGGGAACCGGTGGAGGTCGGGGCAACCCAGGTGGAACTGCGCAGTGACCTCGTTCTCCCCGAAACGCCGGATGTGTCCGCTGCTTTGTTGGCTGAACAGAGTCCGGATCATCCCGGGCAATCTGCGAATCCTGTGCCGGTTGCCCGGCGCATTGCTTTGACAGAGTTGGAAAACTATTCACAGGATCGCGCTTACCGTGCTGTCAAACGCTATGAATTTCTGCCCGCCCTGCTGAAGGATCCCAAAACCCGGAAAAGTTCGGAGGGTGATACCCACGCAGATTCGTGGACGCTTGCCGATAAATATTGGGTGCGGGCAGGGAAAGGGTTTGGGGTTGCGGCTGGGGAGATGGCTCCACCGGGAAGCGTGCATCTTGATGATGCGAATTATTATTTTCCGACGGTGGCTCTAAAACCCTATTCCAAGGCGTCGGAGCATCTGGAGCCGATGGCCGGGCCTTTCAAAAGCCGAAAGCCGCTTGTGTTTCACAGCGGGGCCACCGGGTTTGCTCACCAGCTTCCGGCAGATGCTGCGGCTACCGGACATTCACCAGCTTATGAAACCCGACTGGAGCTCTCGCCGATTCCTGAGACGCAGGTCTACCTGTCTGCCAAGCCCAATGCCCGTGTGACCCTGGCTCCCGCCAAAAATCGTCTGGATCTGATGAATGGCAATGAAACACTCAACCAGGACCGGTTTAATAAGCTCCGCTAAAAGCTCCGCCCGTCTTTCATTACGATTCACGCCACCAAAAGTAAAGCAACCAAAACGCAATAATAAGAACCCAGACAAGAAGGCGACGGGTTGGACTGGCATGTTGTTTTTTGTTCATCGGAGCCTTTGCTCAAGCCGGTCAGGGGGTTTTGGCGCACCGGAAGCCGAAACTGTTGTTTTTCACCTCGGGATTGAAAAAACTGCGGTTGAAAGTGGGTGCGCTGAGTCCGCATCCGTAAGACAGACAGTCGAACCACGAACCGCCTTTCAGCACTCGTTTGTCTTTGCCATACTCCGATTTTGGGATGGTGTTGCCGGGGTGGGGCAGGTAGTAGGCGTCCACCCATTCCCACACGTTCCCCGACATGTCGTATAATCCGTAGACACTTCGTCCGTCGGGGTAGGATCCCACCGGCATCGTTCCAGTGGAATGTTTGTACGGGTTGTTGGATTTGTCGAGCGACCAGAGGTGGCCCCAGGGATAAATGTTGCCGGCTTCCCCGCGCGCGGCTTTTTCCCATTCTTGTTCGTTGGGCAGGCGTTTGCCGGCCCATTGGCAATAATCATTCGCGTCGAACCAACTGACATAGGTGACCGGGTGGTCTTCTTTGCCTTTGGGGATGTTTCCATATGCCCAGTGGTGCGGTGGTTTGCGTTTCGTGGTGTCCACGAATTTCTGGTAATCGCGGTTGGTGACTTCATAGAGATCAATGTAAAATGCGCCGGTCTGGTTGATGTGTTCCGGCGACTCGTCATCCCAGCGTTCGTTGGACCCCATGATGAACTCCCCGGCGTCGATGAAAACCATGTCTGGGATTTTCGAATTTTTTTTCGACTTTCGGATTTTGGAGGAGGCCACGATTTGCCCGGCTGGAGCCGGAGGCCGCGGCGACAGCAAACGCCGGTTCGGCTGTTGGCTTTCCGGCAACAGAAAAGGGTCCGGGCTCTGAAAAGGGCTTAAGGTTTCCAGCGGCATGTCTCCCTGGTGGCAGGAGGTGCATTCGGCTTTTAGGTTTTTTTCGGCGCGGGCCTGTCGGATATTTTCCGGCAGGTGGCAGGCGGTTTCACAAGTTACCATCTGATGAAGGGAATCCCGCAGGTGTTCGAACGCCGCTGCCGGCTTGGCAAACGCCATCGCGAAAAGTAAACAACCCCAGGCCAAACAATAGTGTCTGCGCATTCTTTTGATATTTCCTCTGATTTGGTTGACAATAGGGCGGCCGCGGGATTTCCGCGTCTGTGCAAAATCTTCCTGACGGCTCTTCGAAAAGTTTATAAAATGCACGGAGTGGAGTCAAAAGGTAAATCTCAACCAGGGAAAAGAATGTCTGACCTAGATTGGCGCTTGAATATTGACGGATTTCAGACAGCGGAGAACAATATGGCAGAGGACTCCGCAATGTTGGCTCGTTGTGAACAGGGTCTCCTTCCCCCGACTCTACGGGTGTACGGTTGGTCCGAACCGTCGATCAGCCTGGGGTATTCTCAAAATGCAGAAGCCGAGTTGGACCTGGAGCGTTGCCGGGAGTTGGCCATCCCTGTGGTCCGGCGGCCTACCGGCGGGCGCGCCTTGTTGCATTATAACGAATTAACCTATGCGGTGGTGGCGCCGGTAACCCTGGCTCCGTTCAACCGGGGACTGAAAGCCACATTTCAGGCGATCAGCGAGGCTTTGTTGCTTGGCCTGAAAGGATTGGGTGTTCAAGGTGATATCAATACCCGTAATCAAAAGTTTAAGCCTGTACAGTCTCCGGTCTTTCACCAATCGCTCAAAGGATTGGGCATTTATGGCGACATCAAGACAAGCAAACAACGGTCTGGCCCGGTGCGATCTCCAGCCTGTTATGCCTCGCTCAATCATTGTGAAATTACCGTTGATGGCAAAAAGCTGGTGGGGAGCGCTCAGAAGCGAACCTCGAAGGCATTTTTACAGCACGGGTCCCTGGTCATCGAATCCGACCACGAGTTGTTTGCATCTCTTCTCAAGTTTGACGATGAAAGGCAGAGAATTAATACCCGGCAACGTTTGTTGGATGCGACCACCGGTTTGAACCGGGTTTGTGGCCGCGAACTCATCTTCGAGGAAATTTGCAATGCTTTGTGGGGAGGGTTTCAAAAAACGTTTGGTGGCCCCTGGGATGATGGTTGCACGGGGTATATGGAATACCATCCGAGAGCGAAAACAAAATCAAGACTTGTGAACCAATACCATCGTCAATATAAGGGCGGTTGATGAACTTCATTTCTAAAACAAAAACAGTGATCAGGTTTCCGGCGATGATGTGTCTGCTGGCCTTCTTGTGTGCGGCTTGCGGCAAGGGTCCGATGTTTGGTGAAGACCCGAAACTTCAAAAATATAAGGACCGAACCCGGGCGTACCTGCCGGAATTGGAGCCTGGAATACTGAAAGCCCAACTGGCGTATATCAACCGGGATGCGTTGCCGGACCTGGTTCTGCTGCGAACCGGCGACCGGGGCCAACCGGTGATCCGGATCTGGAATAATAAAGCGGGAAAAACATTCACTCCTGTCAAACGAGTGGGGTGGGAAGGGCAGCCCTCCGATCAGATTGTGTTCATGGCTTTACAGGATGTGGATCACGACCGGGTGCAGGACCTGGTGCTGGTGGGACGGTTCAGCGACGGTGCGTCGGCAAAATTTTTATTCAACAACGGCAAAGGTTATTTTTACACGAAAAAAGAAATTCGCTTTCCCTACGTCAACCCGGGAGTGGACCGGGTGGATATGCGGGATATCGATGAAGACGGCCACGTTGATTTATTTTTTACCGGGCAACGGGTTCTGAATGACCAGGGAAAACTCCACAAGTACCAGACTCAGTTCATGATCAACAACGGGAAGGGCCAGTTTCGCGATGCCACGCAGTTGTTGATGCCCCCGCTGAAACCGGGAATCGTCGGCACTTCCTTCGCGGATTATGATGGCGACAAAACCCTGGACATCTTCCTGGTCAACGGCGAGGGGCAAAACTCCCTGTTGACCAACAATGGGCTGGGCCAGTTCGAAGACCGGACCTCGGAACTGCTTCCCGCCATCCGGGACCGGAGCGCTTCTGCCGATTGGGCCGATTTCGACCAGGACGGCGACAACGATTTGCTGGTGGTCAACCGGGAAGAACTTTCTCCGGGTGAGTCCAGTTATTTCCTGGTCAATCACGGGAGAGGGTATTTCAAAAAAGGTCCGTTCAAGGCATCTCCCAAGACCGTTTTCCAGGCGGTGTACCTGCTGGACGCCAACGGCAGTGAGTTTCCCGATATTATTTTATTGAGCAAAAAGGGAATTCATTATTTGAGAGGATTGGGTAAATGGCGGTTCTGGAAAGAATCCCGCCGACGGCTTCCTTTCAATGACAAGTTCCACGCGTTGACGTTCGCCGACATCGATCAGGATTCCTTTCTGGATATTTTCGGGTACGCCAAAAGGGAGGGGCGCGGCGTGCTGTGGATGAACACCTTCGAGTAAAGTGACAGTGAAAAATCATGGCTTCTTTTAAACATCTGACCTTTCTGAAAGTGCTGGCGGTGATCGCCTGGGCCGACGGCGAAATGACCGAATCGGAGAAAAACATCCTGAAAAAGTTTTACCGGAAGTTCGGCCTGGGAAAAGATGATATCCGGCAACTCAACCCGTACCTGTTGGCACCGATTCCGAAAAAAGAACAGGAGCACCTGTTCAAACAGTTGGCGGCGGAACTCAGCTCCCAAAAGGAAAAGGATGAGATTATCGCGGAGCTGGAAGCTATTGCCAACGCTCATCGCAATATGAAAACCGAGGAAAACGAACTGGTGGAGGAATTCATCCGGATGCTCAAAAAAACTTCGTTTACCAAACGGTCGTTCGGAAAAGTCCGGAATTTTTTCCAGGCCACGATTTTCAAGCCGGCTCATGAAAAAAATCCTGCCGTGAACCGCTACTTCAAGAACACGATCCTCAAAAAACTGGAATTGAAGATGAAAGGGTCGGATCAGAAGATCGATCTCGAAAACGACCATGTGTACTTTATTTGTTTGTTTGGAACCCTGTTGGCATCGGTGGCGCAGGTGGACGATCATTTTCACGAGGAAGAAAGAAAGGCGCTCCGAAAAATCCTGAAGGAACGGTTTGAGTTGTCCACCCATGAGCAGGAATTATTGTTCGAGGTCATCGAAGAGCAGGCGCGGCACGGATTTGATTTCCATGAAGTCGTTACCGAGTTCAACAACCGCGTATCCTACAACGACCGGGTGAGTGCGGTCGAGGGCTTCTGGGCCATCGCTGTGGCCGATGGCGAAATTTCTCACGCGGAAAACGAAGAAGTCCGCCGCATCACCAAGGCCATGCATATCCCGCATCAGATTTTCAAGGAATCCAAAAAGAAATTTTTAAAGCATTTAAAATCATCTTGAGGATTAAAAACTAATACGACCATCGGGATATTGTGGTTCCAGTCATGGGTGAGGCATGAAACCCCAGAAGGGCAAAAAATTTATCGGCATCCTGTTTGAGTGTTGCAAGGTGTACCGCCGCATTTATATCAATAAAAACGGCAATGCCTACGAGGGCCGGTGTCCTCTCTGTTATGGCAAAGTCAAAGTTATTATCGGCCCCCAGGGCACCGATCAGCGTTTTTTTAATGCCCGCTGACATTTCCTGAATCTTTTCTTTTATGAAAATCGTAGTGCAGAGAGTTCTCCGCTCTTCCGTGTCCGCCGATGATGAGGTGGTCGGTAAGATCGGCAAGGGTTTGATGATCCTGTTCGGTGCGGAAAAGGGGGATGGCGACGCAGCCGTGAGCGCTCTGGCCGACAAGGTGCTCCACCTGAGAATCTTCGCCGACGATCAGGGCAAGATGAACCGCTCGTGTCTCGATGTGAAAGGTGAAATCCTGGTGGTGTCCCAGTTCACGCTGGCCGGCGATTGCTCCCGCGGTCGACGGCCGGGATTCGACAACGCCGCCGCTCCCGAAGAAGCGGAACGGTTGTACAACAATTTTGTAGCAAAACTCGTTGAGTCAAAACTGAATATTCAGGAGGGACGGTTCGGCGCCCACATGCAGGTCGACATCGTCAACGACGGACCCGTCACATTTATTCTGGAACGATGACCGTTGTGGCTCAACCCGCCAGGGATTGGCGGGACTGGGTTAATCGGCGCAACTTTCCTTTTTTGAATTTATACTTTCTCGCCAGGATGGTAACGTTTTTACGGCAATGCGCCGCCATTTCCGTGTCGCGTTTTTTCCGGTACAACGTTTCCGCCAGCGCCATGTACGCCACCGCTTTTTCTCCCTCTTTCAAATGATCGTTCAACCGGCCCAGGTGATAATAATGGTCCGGTCCTTCCGGGTCCAGTCCGGCGGCGGTTTCGTAGGCGTCGATGGCCCGATCGTACTGTTGGGTGATGTCCCACAACTCACCCAGGGCCTGCTGTGCCTGTAGATTGGAAGGCGCCAACCGCACCGATTCTTCGTAATAATCGATGGCGGGCCGGTACCGGTTCAGCTTGTGATAGGTCCAGCCCAGCCCCGCCAGAATTTCCGGATCGCCGGGATATGCCTGTTGCGCAATGCGAAAGTGATTCAAAGCTTCAAACCTTTTCCCTTGCCGTGTCAAAGCCACAGCCAGATTGAAGTGCGCCGAACCGTGTCCGGGGTCGAGGGTCAACGCGATTCGGTACTCGCCCAGCGCCTGCTCGGATTGTCCTGTTTTTTCCAGCAGGACTCCCAGGTTGTTGTGCGATGCTGCCGAGTCCGGATTTTTCTTCAATGCTTTCTGAGTTTGCTCCATCGCCAGACGGTACAATTTCAGATGCCGGTAAGCCGCCGCCAGGTTGTTGTGGATTTTTACCGTCCCCCGTCCCGTGTCGACAAACGGTTTCAACAGATCGACCGCGTCGCGATACCGTTTCTGGCCGATGTACACCGCGCTCAGGGTGGAAAGAGTGGCGCGGTCGCTCGGTTTCATCTCCAGCGCCTTGAGCAGCCAGGGTTCCGCCGCCCGGTATTCTTTCAGTTGAACCAACGCCCAGCCGAGGTCGCGGTGGGCCATCATGTGCTTTTTGCTGAGGCGCACCACGTCCTGCAGGTGGCTCATCCCCTGTTCGTACCGGCCCAGTGTCAGATGGGAATGCCCCAGCTGGTAATGAACCTCCGCGTTGTTGGGGTCGATGGCGATCCGTGCCTGGTATTTTTTGATTTTATTTTCGTTTTGCTCGGTGTCCGGCGCACAGGCGCACAACACACACAGAGCCATAAAAAGATAAAAAGTTCTCATATATAAATTGTCGCAGGAAAATCAGGTTGGTACAACTGAAACGAAATTTCCAGCGGAAAAATTCCGCTAGAAAGGAATCGAAGCCAGGGCGAGTTGCATGAGTTTGGAGGGGAACAAGCCGATGGTGAGGATGGCGACACAGCTGACGGCGACAATGGCGGTCATACCGCGGCTTGTCTGGATGGCTTCTTCGGATTCGCCTTCCTGGAAGTACATCATGGCGATGACGCGCAGGTAGAAGTAGACGGCGATCATGCTGGCGACTACGGCCAGGATGGCGATCAACACATAGCCCTGTTTGATGGCGGCGACAAACACGTAGAGTTTTCCGAAGAACCCGGCGGTGGGCGGGAACCCGGCGAGTGACAGCATGAACAGGCTCATCGCGGCGGCCAGATACGGTTTGCGTTTGGCCAGTCCCTTGAACCGGTTGATGGAGTTCGATTGCTCGCCTTCACCTTCCAGCATGTACACCACTGCGAACGCGCCGATGTTCATGAACAGGTAGACGCCCAGGTAAAAGAGAATGCTCGCCACGCCGTCCTGGCTGTTGGCGACGATGCCGATCAGGAGATATCCCGCGTGCGCCACGCCGGAATAGGCCAGCATGCGTTTGACGTCATTCTGAAAGATGGCCGCCGTGTTGCCGACCAGCATCGTGATGACCGAGATGCCGAACAGGAAGGGCATCCAGATTTCCTCCAGGCTGGGCAGGGCGATGAAAAAAATGCGGGCGATTAGCGAGTATGCCGCCGCCTTGGTCGCCACCGACATGAAGCCGGTAATCGGTGTCGGCGCGCCCTGGTAGACGTCGGGCGTCCACGCATGAAACGGCACCAGCGATACCTTGAACGCGAGGCCGCAAAACATCAGACCCATGCCGATATAAAGCAGTTTGTTCTGGGTGTACGGGTTGGTCTCCAGCAGACGGCCGATTTCCCGGATTTCCGTGGTGCCGGTTCCGGCGTACATCAACGCCATGCCGTACACCAGGATGGCTGAAGCGAACGCGCCCATCAGCAGGTATTTAACGGTGGACTCCTGCGAGGCCAGCGTCTCCCAGTCGAGGTGTTGAGCATCGCCCGGCTGTTCAGTGCCCTTGCCGTGCTTGGCGGAAAACCCGCACAGGATATACAGGGAAATGGAAAAGATTTCCAGGGAGATGAACGCGGTGATCATGTTGCCGGACTTGGCCAGGAACATCATGCCGACCACAGTCATCAGTACCAGGCAGAAATATTCGGCCTTGTTCTCGTTGTTGGGTTTGGGATAGCGCACCGCCGCCATGACCGCGAACAGGGACATTAACAGGAAGATGATGTTGAAGCTTTGCGAAAACCGGTCGAACAACAGCGACCCGCTGAACATCGCCGGGCTGGTGCCGTCGCTGATCGAAGGTGCCAGGTCCCACAAGTAAAAGGTATAGACCAGAGCGGTCAGGATACCGACCGAGGACGCCTTTGACAAATACGAATTGTTGTTGAAGGTTTTGAGGAGTCCCATCAACAAAACCGTGAAGGCGGTGAGCACCAGAATCAGTTCCGGTGCGATGGCCTGCCAGTTCATGTCTTCAAAATTGATGGAAGCGGTCAATTGGGAAATCCTTGGATTTTAGAGTGTTGGCAGACCCATGGGCCTTCAGGTTCTGTGTAGAGGGCTTTTTAAAACATTTCCCGGTCTTTTTCAAGGAAATGTTAGAGAGCGGAGGAACCCCATGATCCGTTATCCGGTTTACTTTCAGGTATTAAGAGGAGCAGGGAAGAAAACCAATACCGCCATGCACTTGAACCAAAACACCTTACCACCCCGGGTTACAGTCTGGGTATCGGGAATTTATTTTCCGAAGATTTTCGACACGGAATCGGTCACCCCTTTGGCGGTTCCCTGGACCACATCCTTGGCGCCGGTGACCACCTTGCCGGCCGCGCCTCCTATGTTTTCCAGGTGGAGTGGGTTGACGGCTTTAAGGACGGCACTATTCAAAGCGCCGATAATGACTTTGGTCACCTGCCCCGGGGTAGCGCCGTTTTCCTTTTTGCCGATGTCCTGCAGGTGAATATCGGGGATCGCCAACGTCATCGCCTTGCCTCCCATAAGAGTGGCGCTGAGGTTTAACTTGCCGCCTTTGATATACACGTGATCGATCACCATTTTGGTTCCGCTTTTTTTTGCCGGGCTCTCTTCTTTCGGCTTGGAAGTTCCGACATGTTTTTTGACATAGGCATCGACATTGTGCTGGATGGCGTCAATATTGCTTCCATTACCTCCCAGTTCATAAGTGATTTCGGGAGCAAGGATGTCGATTTCCTTGATGACAACGGTTTTCGATGTAACCGTATCCGTATCCAGGGTTATTTCGATTTTATCCATTTTGAAGGCGCTTTTTGTTTTGAATCCTTTGGGATTGCCAATGATCAAACCGTGCATGGAGCCTTTTCCCGAAGTGGCATCGATCACCGTTTCCTTTAGTTTTACTTTGGCCTGGATGATTTCCGGTCCCTTGGTATTGACGGCTTGGGTAATAATCGCCCCCAGTGAAGAATAGAGTACAAGAACGCCCACAACCAGGATGATGATCAAAGCGGTAATTCCAATGGCGACGCGTTTCATAGTGGGATTCCTTACAAAAAGTAAATAGAAAGATTAACCGGTTTGAGACTCGGGAAATACCTGGCCCGCTTCCAGCACCACCCACCGTTCCGAAGTGTCGCCCAGGACCAGATCGAGATTATCGTTGAGGCGGACCAGGTTCATGATTTCAGCGGGCAGGCGCACGCGGATGGGGTCTTCCTGTTGGCGGCCCTGAAGATAAATATAATCCCCGTCGATTCTGATCACCATAAAAACATCATTAATGGTTTCTATGATGCGGGGCGGTTCCTCCAGGATGCGGCCGGTTTCGTCGTCCAGAAAATGACTGAGTTGCAGGCAACGGTCCTGGGCGCCGTTCAACGCCTGCACCGTTTTCTGAAAATCGATTTCGGCCAGGCCATGCCGGATGTCTTTTTTCTCCAGCCAGCGGAGAAAAGAAAACAGGTCGAACAGGATTTCGTTCGTTTCAGTTTTGGTGGATACGGAGTTGAACGGCAGAAACCCCACCACAAACCGGCTCAAGTGTATCGGCCGGAGACTTTCCGGTTCCGCAATAACGATACGGTTGCCCATTTCTCCGGAATGCTCCATCCCCGATTCAATCAGGCAATTGTGAAACAGGGCCAGGCTCTTGCCGAGTTCCCCGGCCGGCAGTTCCGGAGCGGGGCGCTGACCGCGGCTCTGGGCATAATTGTTCATCAACTGGTAAAGATTCATGACATTCCTAAGAGGGTGTGGAAGCCGAAAGACAATTCTTGAGCGCGTCGAGCAGGCGCCGGAATTCTTCCAGGGTGATGTCTCCCATGTTGGCGATCCGGAAAATGCTTTCGCTCAGTTTCTTCTGGCCGGCATAAATGACAAACCCTTTTGCTTTCAAGCGGTCATGCAACCCGTTGTAAGTGACCCCCTCCGGCAGTTTCAGCGCGGTCAGCGTGTTGGACCCATGTTCTTCGGGTACAATGAACTCCAATCCCATTTCCCTGAAGCCCTTGCGAAGCATCGTCGCCGCCTGGCGATACCGTTGGATCCGGCCTTTGACCGTTTCTTCAAGCAGCTCATCCAGCGCGGCATCCAGCGCGTAATGAATCTGCACCGCCGGCGTGAACAGGGTGTCGCCTTTTTCCTGGGCCTGGTGGTTTTTAACCAAATTGAAATAATGGGAACGTTCCGGAATTTTCTCCAGCCGGGTCAGTTCGGTTTTGCGCACCAGCACGAACGCGACCCCGGGCAAACCCTGCAGGCATTTGTTGGCGGTGCCCACGCACAAGTCGACCCCGGCGCGTTCGAAATCCAGAGCATCGCCGGCGAGACCGCTGATACTGTCCACCAGAAACCGTTTTTTGTATTTCCGGACCAACTGTCCGATTTCATGCACCGGGTTGAGCAGTCCCGTAGTCGTTTCGTGATGTACCAGAGCGACCACTTCAATGTTGGGATTCTGCTTCAGCGCCTGCTCGACATCGTCCAGGACAGGCGGCACGCCCCAGGGGGTGTCGAGGCACCGGATGTTGAACCCGTAAGCTTCCGCCATGGCGGCGATGCGGTCGCCGTAAACCCCGTTGCGGATCACGAGCAGGGATTGGCCCTCGCCGAGGCAGGAGGATACCGCCATTTCCAGCGCGGCGGTTCCGGAACCCGTAGTCAGCACGGCATCGTAATCGTTTTGGATTCCGAAAGCGCGCACCAGTTTGGAGCGGATCGACTGCATCAGGTCCGAAAACTCTTTTTCCCGGTGGCACAGGTCCGGCTTCAGCAGGGCCTGGCGAACATGCTCGGTCACATTGACAGGCCCCGGATTGAGTAGGACGGTTCGTTTCATCAATTTTCCCGGTTAAAACCACAATTATTTGGATATGACTATACCACCCCTCCAAACCTCCGCAAGAATAATTTATGAGAAGGTCCGGCACCCTGCAGAGCGGGAATTTGGTATGATTGCAGAGCAGTCGACCTTTTCAAAATTCATCTTTGCTACCGGGGATCTTGAGTGCGGTTGAACCTTCTCATTCTAACAGTCTGTCTTCAGGCGGGCATCCTGATTCCCTGGCCGGCTTTTGCATTGGGCGAAGCCTCGAAGGTGGTTATCCCTCAAATCAAATACAAGGGGGGGACCTACAATCCCCGGCCGCACGCGGTGGAAAGCCTGCTGGCGCAGATGGCCAAACGCACTTCTATAGAAGTCAAACGGGCGCCGTTGTTTCTGGCGCCGGGGGATGCCCGGTTGTACCGGTATCCGTTCATTTATATGGGCGGCAACAAGGCATTCAAACCGTTCAGTGAAAAGGAACTGAAAGCCCTGCGCAATCACCTGACCTACGGCGGATTTCTGCTGATCGACGACAATTCGTCGAAGCCCAATTCCGAATTCGATCGATCGGTCCGGCGAATGATCGGCCGTCTGTTCCCGCACATTCCCCTGCAACGAATTTCCCGGGACCATTCCATTTTTCGGTCTTTTTATCTGATCAACCAGGTAGTGGGCCGGGTGGTGAACAAACCGTATCTGGAAGGCATCACCACCAAGGGACGCACCGTTCTGGTGTATTCCGCCAACGATCTCGGCGGGGCCTGGTCGAAGAGCAAGCTGGGACACTGGGATTTCGATATGATCGGCGGCGGCAGCCGGCAGAGGAGATTGAGTCTCCGGCTGGGTGTCAACATCGTCATGTACGCGCTGACACTGGATTATAAGAAGGACATGGTGCATTTGCCTATCATTCTCGAACGTCTGCGAAGGGTCAATCCAAAGTGAACTGGCTGGCGACCCTATGGGGTGAAGAGTGGAGCGAATATAACGCCTGGGAGCTGCACTGGACGTCGGACGTCTGGGGGGGCGCCTTTGCTTTTCTGGGAGTGTTGATCGTCCTGTCTCTTTGGTTTTTCTGGACCAGCCTTTCGCGGGTCCGTTCTCCCTGGAAGAAAACGTTTCTATACGTTCTCCGGGTGGTCGTCCTGCTGTTGGTGGCGATGGTGGTTCTGCAACCGCAACTGGAGTTCAAAAAAATCCAGCCTTTGAAAAACACCCTCGCCGTTTTGGTCGACGACAGCAAAAGTATGACGATCAAAACTTTTCCTTCCGAAAAATCCCGGGGTGATCTGGTGCGCAAGGTGTTGGAAAGCAACCAGGAATATTTTGAAACGTTGAAGCAGGATTATGAGGTGGATTTCTTTTTTGTCTCGGATCATATCGACCCGGTTCCACTCTCGAATGCGGTCACCGATTATCAGGAAGAAGCCGTGAATACCGATTTGCATCAGGTGTTTTTGGATATGACGGAAAATTACGAAGACCAGTCCTTGCAGGGGGTCCTCCTGTTTTCCGACGGTGCCGATCTGTCCCAGGACCCGTCCGGTATTTCTCCGGAGTTTACGGAAACGCTGACCCGGTTGAACGGGCCGGTGCATACTTTTCAGGCGGGAAGCAACGACGGGTTCAAGGACCTGGCCATCGAAAAAGTGGATGCAACGGATTTCGGGTTCATTCATCAGCCGCTGAATATTACGGTAACGGTTTCCGCCCGGGCCATCGGCAAGAAAAATATTCCATTGGTACTCAAAGAAGGCGACAAAATCCTGGTTTCAAAAATCGTTTCACTGAAAGAAGAGGATTCGCAATACACCGCGGAACTGCAGTTCACGCCGGTATCTCTCGGGAAACGCATTTACACGCTTTCGGTTCCCGTGTTTGCGGGCGAGGCGGTGGAGGTCAACAACCGTTGGAGTTTTGAGGTCAAGGTGATCCGCGACCGGGTGCGCGTACTTCACCTGAACGGCCGGCCTTCGTGGGATTCGCGTTTTTTGAGGGAGACGCTCGCCAACAATCCCAAGGTGGATTTGCTGTCGTTTTTCATTTTGCGGACGCTGACCGACGACGTGGGCGCCACTACATCCGAGTTGAGCTTGATCCCGTTCCCGTCCAATCTCCTGTTCAGCGATTATCTCAATTCGTTTGATCTGGTTATTTTTCATAACTTCAAATTTTCTCCGTTCATCGACAAGAAAAACCTGCCCAACATCAAAGCATATGTGGAACAGGGTGGGTCGTTTCTGATGATCGGCGGCGATCTCTCGTTTGAAGGCGGTGGTTACGACCGCACCCCGGTGGAAGAAATTCTTCCGATGCGTATCCGGGGTGGGTCCAAAAAGTTTCTGCTGGGAGAGCTGCAGATGAAAATGCAGCCGAAGCTGGTTTATCATCCCGTGCTCCGATTGGAAAACGATCCGAAGCTAAATGCCAAGGCCTGGAAATCACTGCCTCCCATTCAAGGAGTCAACATCGGGCTGGTGCCGGCGAAAGGCGCCCATGTGCTGGGAGTGACTCACAAAAACAAGGCCAGTTATCCGGTGCTGGTGACGCGCCAGGTGCTGGAAGGACGCACCATGGCGATCGCCACCGATTCCACGTGGAACTGGAATTTTCTGCACGTGGGGGAGGGCGGCAGTGGACGGTACTACCAGAAATTCTGGGAAAATGTCATCGCCTGGATGACCGGCGAACCGGAAACCAATCCCATTCAAGTGGAAACCGACAAGGAAAAATACCGGGAGCATGAAAAAGTCGTGGTCCACTTTAATGTCAGCGGACAGGATTACAATCCCCTGCCTGGTGCAGAGGTGGATCTGGTGATGAACTCCCTTCCCAAGGAGCAGGAACGGGTCCGGCAATCCCTGAAAACGGACGAGCACGGGGTAGGGCGGTTTGAATTTGCGCCGGGACGGGAGGGGTTTTATTCGGCGAGGGTGGGTGTGACTGCCGGCGGTGAAGTGCTTTCCGGGGAAACCCGTTTCATCGTGTTCAGCCCACAGATCGAATTTCAAAAACCGTTGGTGAACGAAACGCTTCTCCAAACTGTGTCGAAAGTGACCGGCGGCAGTTACCGGGTGTTGGAAGAAGGAATAATGATTGAAAATTTGATATTCCCCAATCCGGATGTAGAAGTCAAATCCAGTTCGCGGATGGTTTCGCTGTGGGACAGCTGGTGGACCTATGGGTTGATCGTCGGATTCCTCGCGGTGGAATGGTTCACACGCCGCAAAACCGGCTTGAGTTAACCGGGCGCGGCCCGGCGCGAATTTAGCTGGAGCGGGGGAGCGCGATCAAAAAATTTCTATCGCCACCGTGCTTTTGAAAAATTACCAATAGTTCTCATATATTTCTAACCATCTCATTTGTTGTGCAACCTCTGTATTTCCTGTAATATCGAGTTGGTAGAACGGTTACCGAGCCTTCCCTTACGAATAAATTCCTGATTTTTTGAGAAACGATGGAAAAAGACAATAAAAAAAGCATACGAGTCCGGTCCTGGATACGCGACCGCGTTCTGTTTCTGGCGGTGATGATCTTTGTGACCGGCGCCGGGTTGTATATGGGCGCGGGCAAATTGATTCCGCACGAAAGCATCTGGCTGGACCCGATCAAGGAGTTTTCCCTGCTGATCTCCATGATCGGTGTGGTGTCGCTGGGTTATGAATTGTTTCTGCGGGAACTCACCTTCAATGAATACAAGGAAGCCCTGCAGGATATTGTCAATCCCCATGCCGTGCGGTTGGGCATCCAGGGCATTTATAAAAACCGTTCGGAACTGGGACAGGCGGTTACTTTTCAGGGACTGTTCAAAGACGTCCGGCACGAGATTTTCATCGGCGGCACGTCGCTGTTGTCCATCTCCACGGGTAGCCGCGATCTGCTGAAGGAAAAGGTGTTGAGCGGCATTAATGTCAAACTGCTGGTCATCGACCCCGATTCGGAAATCGTCGAAATGATCACCCGGCAGATTGGCGGCAAGTCGACCTTCAAGAACGAAATCAAGACCTCCCTGCTGCTTCTGCAGAAACTGCAACATGAAATTGAAGAGATGAGTCCGTCATCCAGCAAAGCAAAACTGACGGTTCATACCTACAGCTCCATTCCTTCTCATTCCTTCATTTCCGTGGATGAAGGTCATTCAAACGGGTTCATGATTGCCGACATCGGTCCGTACCTGGGGCGGAATCATCCGCGTCCCAGCATGATGCTGGTCAAAAAGAAAAACGGTTTGTACGATTACTATATGGAACTGAACCAAACGCTCTGGGAAGAGAGCAAACCCCTGGCGCCGGAATCGCACCCGGCATCCGAACAAAAAACCCGCACCCAGGTCTTTGTGAGCGGAGAAGAGACCGAATATTACGATACCGCAACCAAGACGTGGAAACCGGCGGTCATCTGCGATCCCCTCAGCCAGTGGCGGGGCATCAAGGGCAGTCAATGGGTATGGATCCGCGAACAGATCACCCTCGAAGAAGCCAAGACCGGAAGCAAGAACCAATTCCGCCTGCAGTTTGATGTCCCCAACGGCAAGGCCCGGTCCGTCAAGCGGGCGGAACTGTATGTCCGCAGTGACGACACCTGCCACATCACCGTCAACGATGTGTCGCTGAAGCAGGAATACGGCGGCGCGGATTTTCCCGATCCCTTTATTGTCGATTTTAACCAGTACCTGAAGGAGGGTGACAATACAGTGACGTTTGAAGTCATCAATTACGCCAACCCCGCCGTCACCGCGCCGGAAGAAAACCCCTCCGGCCTCATCTACCGCCTCCACCTGGAAGTGCCGGAGTAAGCCTTAATCCTGGCTTTCCCGTGGGGCCTGTCTTTTCCTTTGCGGAAAACGAACACCCGGTTTATCCCGGTGGAATTCGCCTTCTTGGAATTCGCCGATTCCTCTCACGAATATGCAGGAACCCGATTGCCCGTAAAGCCTTTAGAAACCTGTATTTTGGTCTTCCAGGGTCCGGCGGCGATGGCCCGGGATACGGAATAAATCAATAATTGACAGGGTCCTAAGGGCCGAATATAATCGCCAACTCCAATACTTTTCCGCGTGGGAAAAGTGGGAGTGATACAATACCGGATTGAGTAAAACCGGGCGGTCCGGCCACCCTGGTGCATCGGGCTGAAACTCTTGTTCTAAAAGCAATTCCCCGGATTTCCAATTAGGAAACCTATCCATTACGGACACAGTTCTGTGAGTGAATATCTATTCGTCATCATTTTTGCCCTTGTCGCGCTTGCCGTAGTGGGCGGTGTGCTGGTGCTCTCGTCGATCCTCGGGCCGAAGAACTCCACGGTTGAAAAAAATCTGCCCTACGAGTGTGGCATGCTGCCCTCGGAGGAAGCCAAAGGCCGGTTCCCGGTACGGTTTGCCACCATTGCCATGCTGTTTATCATTTTTGATATCGAGGTGGTGTTCATGTACCCCTGGGCGGTGGCGCTGGATGAGCTCAAGCTGTTCGGATTGATCGAAATGGTGGTTTTCGTGGCTATTTTGGCCGTCGCTTACGTCTTCATTTGGGGACGAGGAGGTTTGGAATGGGATTGATGGATGAAGCGGTCGATAACATAGAGACCGAAATCGATAATCTGAAATTGAACGCCAAAGAGGCGCTGGACCAATTGGGTGCGGAATTTTCCGGCGCGGTGTACGACAGCATATTGACCACCAAGCTGGGCAAGGTGGTCGGATGGGCACAGAAGAATGCACTGTGGCCGGCCACGTTCGGCCTGGCCTGTTGCGCCATTGAGATGATGGCGATGGCCAACTCCCGTTGGGATGCGGCGCGGTTCGGCGCCGAAGTCTTCCGCGCTTCCCCGCGCCAGGCGGATCTGATGATCGTCTCCGGCCGGGTCTCGCAGAAAATGGCGCCCGTGTTGAAACGCATCTACAACCAGATGCCCGAACCGAAATGGGTCATCGCTATGGGCGCCTGCTCTTCGTGCGGTGGTATTTTCAACAACTACGCCATTGTGCAAGGGGTCGACCGCGTGGTGCCGGTCGACGTGTACGTACCCGGTTGCCCCCCGGGTCCGGAAGCGCTCCTGTATGGAGTCATCAAGCTGCAGGAAAAAATCCTCAAAGAAGCCGGGAGCGAAAAAGCCAGGCAAAGGGTGGCATGACCAACGAAGCTATTAAAGAACAACTCGAAGCAACCTTTGGTTCCGCCATCACCCACTCAGAGATGACGTCCCACGGGGAATTGATCCTTCATGTCGCGCTGGAACAGTTTCTGGCGGTGATGGAGGATCTGAAGCAAAACAAGGATTTCGATTACCTGTCGCAGATCACCGGGGTGGATTACCTGGAGCAGGATCGCGAACCCCGGTTTGACGTGGTGTATGAATTGTACTCCCTGACGAAGGATCGTCACATCCGCATCCATGTGGGTTTGCCGGAGGACGAACCGACGATTCCTTCGGTCTATCATCTGTGGCGGGGCGCCGATTTTCCCGAACGGGAGTTGTACGACATGTTCGGGTTCACCGTCACCGGCCATCCCAATATGAAACGGTTGATCATGCCGGAAGGCTGGGAAGGACATCCTTTACTCAAGGATTATCCGTTGACCGTGGAAGAAGTCGCCTTTTCCTTCAACCCGGACCACAAAAGCGAACTTATTAAAACTCAAGAAGACGTGAAAGCCGATCCATGGGCGTAACCGAACAGGGCTTACTCGAGCGCGATAAAGACACGATGACCCTCAACATGGGTCCGCAACATCCCAGCACGCACGGTGTGTTCCGTGTGATCCTGGAGATGGACGGAGAAATCGTGAGGACCGCCGAACCGGACATCGGGTTTCTTCACACCGGCATCGAAAAGACCGCTGAGAACAAGCGTTACGTGCATTGCATTCCCATGACCGACCGGCTCGATTATCTGAGTCCGCCGCAAAACAACCTTGCCTTCTGCCTGACCGTCGAACGACTGCTGGGTCTTCAGGAATTGCCGGCGCGTGCCGATTACCTGCGTGTCATCATGTGCGAGCTGGGGCGCATCGGCAGTCACCTGGTATGGCTCGGGACGCACGCGCTGGACATCGGGGCGATGACGGTCTTCCTCTACGCCTGGCGCGAACGCGAGATGATTCTCGATCTCAACGAAATGATTTCCGGCGTGCGGATGATGACCAGTTACATCCGTATCGGCGGGGTGGCGCAGGATGCAACGCCGCAATGGCTGGACGGGGTCCGGAAGTTCGTCGACCACGTTCCCGCCAAAATTGATGAATACGAAAGCCTGCTCACCAACAACCCGATCTGGCTCGACCGCACCCGCGGCATCGGCACCATGACCAAAGAGGAAGCGATGAACTGGAGCATGAGCGGTCCGGTACTGCGCGCCGCCGGTCTCGATTGGGACTGGCGCAAAAAACGGCCATACTCGCGTTACGACGATTTCAAATTTGACGTTCCCACCCAGGATCACGGTGACATCTACGACCGTTACCTGGTGCGGGTGGAAGAGATGCGGCAAAGCCGCGAAATCATCAAGCAGGCCCTCGACAACCTGCCGGACGGGCCCTACAAAATTGAAGACAACAAAGTTTCATTGCCGCCGCGCGAAACGCTCCACACGAGTATGGAGTCGCTGATTCACCACTTCAAGCTGGTGTCCGACGGCGTCAAGGTGCCCAGGGGGTCGGCCTATGTGCCCACCGAAGGGGCGCGCGGGGAAGTCGGGTTTTATATTGTTTCCGACGGTTCCAACACGCCCTACCGGATGAAACTGCGTGCGCCGTCGTTCATGGGCATTCCCGGCATGTGCAAAATGATGGAAGGCGCGTTTATCGCCGATGTCGTGGCCATCATCGGGAGCATCGATATCGTGATGGGGGAGGTGGATCGCTGATGTTTGCTTTTACCGAAGCCTCCGAAACCCGGATCGTAAAAATTCTGGCCAAGTATCCCGAGGAACGAAAAGTCTCGGCGCTGTTGCCTTTGCTGACGCTGGCGCAGGCGCAGGAAGGGTACATCACCCCGGAAGCGATGGTCGATATCGGCAAGCGTCTGGATGTGTCTCCGGCGTACGTCGAATCGGTCTGCACTTTCTATACGATGTACTACACCAAGCCGGTCGGCAAGTACGTCGTCAAGTTTTGCATCAATATCAGTTGTCATCTCAACGGGTGCGACAATCTGCTGGAATACACCGAGAAAAAACTGGGGATCAAGGAGGGCGAGACCACCCCGGATAAAAAATTCACCCTGTTGAAAGAGGAATGCCTGGCCGCCTGTTGCGAGGCGCCGGTGATGCAGGTCAACAATAAATATCACGTCAATATGACTCCGGAAAAGGTGGATCAGATTCTGGAGTCGTACCAGTAGAAACTTATGACTGAAATTCTGTTTAAAGACATCAATACCCCGAACCTGGCGTCCATCGACGTGTATGAGAAAACTCTCGATGGCTATAAGGCTCTCAAGAAAGCGTTCGCGATGGAGCCGGATGAGGTCGTGGAGATGGTCAAGGCTTCCGGCTTGCGCGGACGCGGTGGGGCGGGATTCCCCACAGGGCTTAAATGGAGTTTCCTGGCCAAGGATGTGTTTCCGCGCTACCTCGCCTGCAATGCCGACGAATCGGAACCCGGTACCTGCAAGGACCGCGAATTGATCATGAAGAACCCGCATCTCCTGATCGAAGGAATGATCCTGTGTTCCTACGCCTGCCGGATCGAAACCGGTTATAACTATATGCGCGGCGAGTTCTGGGAATACGAGCCGGTCATGGAAAAAGCCATGGAAGAGGCTTACGCCAAAGGTTACCTGGGTAAAAACATCCTGGGGTCCGGATTCAATCTCGATATCCACACGCACATGGGCGCGGGCGCCTACATCTGCGGTGAGGAATCGGCGTTGTTAACCTCGCTGGAAGGCTACCGGGGCGAGCCGCGATTGAAACCGCCGTTCCCGGCGGTCGAAGGGTTGTACGGCAAACCGACCATTGTCAATAATGTCGAAACCCTGTGCGCCCTGCCTTATATCGTCCGGAACGGTGCCGAAGCCTACGCGGCCATAGGGACTGAAAAGAGCAAAGGCACGAAACTGGTCAGCGTGTCCGGTCATGTCAACAAACCGGGCAACTACGAAATTCCGTTGGGGACGCCGACCATCGACCTGATTGAAAAATACGCCGGCGGTATCCGCAACGGCAACAAGCTGAAAGCGTTCATTCCCGGCGGCTCCTCGGTGCCCATGTTGCCGGCGTCCCAGGCGGATGTGCCCTACGATTACGAATCCCTGCAGGCGGCGGGCACCATGCTCGGCTCCGGCGCGCTCATCGTTATGGACGACACCACCAACGTCGTGGTCGAAGCCCTGGTGCTGACTCATTTTTACATGCATGAGTCTTGTGGTAAATGCACCCCGTGCCGGGAAGGCACGCGCTGGATGTATCAGATTCTGTCAGATATAATCACCCGAAAGGGCAAGCCGGAGCAGGTGGAACTGCTCAACGACATCTGCGACAACATGGCATTCAAATGTTTTTGTCCGCTGGGCGATGCCGCCGTCGCGCCCATCGTCAGCAGTATCCAGTATTTTCCCGAGGATTACGAAGACCTGATTGCTTCCCTGAAATCCGAACAACCGGTAGGGACTCATTAAATGAATACCGCAACTCAAACCGATACTGTCACGTTGACCATCGACGGCAAAACCGTAACCGTCCCCAAAGGAACGGTCGTGGTGGATGCCGCCAAAACCGTGGATATCGAAATCCCGGTCTTCTGTTATCACGAAAAGCTGGGTCCGTTCGGTTGTTGCCGCATGTGTCTGGTCGAGGTGGAGAAGATGCCGAAGCTGACCACCGCCTGCACGTTGGCGGCCGGCGAGGGCATGGTGGTCAAGACCAACACGGATAAAGTCGAAAAAGCGCAGAAAGGCGTGCTGGAGTTCACGCTGCTGAATCACCCCCTGGACTGCCCGGTGTGTGACAAGGGCGGCGAGTGTCCGCTTCAGGACAACACGTTCAAGTTCGGCCCGCCCGATACGCGCATGGAGTACAACCGTTTCCATCGCGATAAGGCCACCCCGCTCAGCCCGGTGATCACCATCGACCGCGAACGGTGCATCGCCTGCCAGCGGTGCACGCGTTACAGCGACATTATTGAAAAGGACCAGGCGCTGGTCATGCTCAACCGGGGATTCCAGAACCGGGTTGCGACGTTTAATGACAAGCCCTACGACACGCGGTTCTCCGGCAACGTGATTGACATCTGTCCCGTCGGCGCGCTCACCAATACCGATTTCCGTTTCACCGCCCGGGCGTGGGACCTCACCAATGCCAATACCCTGTGCGGTCATTGTGCCTGCAACTGCAACATGACGCTCGGCACGCGCCTCAACGAAATGAAACGCATCACCACCCGGCCCAACGATCTGGTGGACGACGGCTGGATTTGCGACAAGGCGCGCTGGGGCTATGACTTCACCAAAAGCAAAAACCGGATCACGCAACCCCGGAAACAGGGGCAGGCGGTGAGCATCCAGGACGCCTGTAGCGAAGTGGCGGCGTCTCTCAAGAAAATTGTGGAAGCGCACGGACCCCAGAGTGTCGGGTTCATCGGTTCCGGTTACGGATTGAATGAAGATTTGTACTCTTATCAGAAGCTGTTCCGGCAAAACCTCGGCACCAACAACATCGATCACAAAACCTATACCGACACGCCCGGCCTGCCGGTGGCGCATTTTGACTTGCTGGACGTGGAGACCTCCGATCTGGTGGTGTTGATCGCCAGCGACCCGACGGAGGAACTGCCGATCCTCGACCTGCGTCTCAAAAAAGCGATGACGCGGCAGGGCGTTCAAATGGTAGTTTTAAACGATCAGCAGACCTTGATGGATAAATATGCAACACAATCCCTGCGCTACAACGTTGGGACGGACGGCGCAGTGCTCGCCGGACTGAACGCGGCATTACAGGGGCAATCGGCGGGATCGGACCTCGAGAATAAAACCGGTGTTTCTGTCGACCAACTGAAAACTCTCGCGGAGAAGATCAAAAGCGCGGGTAAAGTCTGCGTGATTTATAATCCCGCCGCATTGACCGGATCTTCCGTTCATATATTAAAGCAATGCCTCTCCACGGCGGATGGGCTGGCAGAAACCACCGTTGGTGCGATGCCTGCGGCTCCCGTTACCAACTCGGTGGGGGCAATGGATATGGGGATCCTTCCGGACAGTTATCCCGGCGGCGTTGCGTTATCCGATGGCGACACTATCAAAGCCAAATGGGGCGACACCGCGCCGCTTGAAAAAGGATTGTCGGCTTTGGAGATGATCGAGAAAGCCAAATCGGGAGAGTTGAAAGCGCTGGTGGTGTACCGATCCAACCCGGTCGTCGACTTCCCCAGCGGCCATGAGGTGGGCGAAGCGCTCAAGAAACTTGATCTGCTGGTCATCCACGACATGATGGAAACTGAAACCGCGAAACTGGCGCAGATCGTTCTGCCGTCCAACGGGCCCGGTTTCGATGAAGGCACGACCACCAACGTAGGCGGTCGGGTGCAGTTACGCACCAAAGGATTGACGACTGACAATCCCGCCGATTGGAAAATCGTTTCCATGATCGCGAAGGAACTGGGGCAGGAGACGGCGCCCAAGGACGTGCATGCGGTCACTGCGGAGATCGCTGAAAAGGTCAACGGTTATCAGGAAATCAAACGCTCTGCCATTCGCAAGCAAGGCAAAAACCGCGGGGCGGTGGCGTCGACTAACGGCGCCTCCGCATCTGATGGCGTCAATACGGGGAATGGATTGGTCCTGCGGGTGGCAAATGTATTGTTCAGTCACGATAAGATTCTCGATGCGGAGTCGAATCTGGCGCATCAGTTCCAGCCATCGACCGTGCATCTGCATGCCAGCGATGCCGCCACGTTCGGCGTGAAGGAGGGCGACGAAGTGCGCGTCACCGGCAACGGGCATGAAGTGAAAGCCGAAGTCCGCGTGTCTAATCGATGCAATCCGGGCGGCGTGGTGCTTCCGAAAGTTTCCGACGAGCAGGGTGTGATGTCCCTCGCCGAAGCGGGGAAAGCCGTGAGCTGGGTGACGATTAGAAAATAATTCCGGAGTTCGAAAGGGGTTGCATTGATCGACGATATTCTCAATTTTCTGGACCCGTACTGGTGGCTGATCATCGGTGTGGTGAAGGCGGTGATCATCGCGGTCGGGTTGTTGTCGACAGTGCCGTTGCTGGTCTGGCTGGAGCGGCGGCTGATGGGCCGGTTCCAGGTGCGTCTCGGACCCAACCGCGTGGGACCGTTGGGATTGGGCCAGGCGATAGCCGATGCCGTGAAACTGCTGTTCAAGGAAAATATCGTCCAGAGTTCGGCGGACAAGTTTTTGTTCTATCTGGCTCCGGCCATAGTGGTGTTCACGGCGATCGTGGCGTTTTCCGCGATTCCGTTCGGTGAACCGTTTGAAGTGGGGGGGCAGAGCATCGGGTTGTGGGGTGCGAACCTCAACATCGGCCTGCTGTTTATCTTCGCCATTTCGTCGATGGGCATTTACGGGATCGTCATCGCGGGGTTTTCGTCGAACAACAAATATTCGCTGATGGGCGGTTTGCGTTCCTCGGCGCAGATGATCAGTTACGAATTGACGCTTGGCCTGGCAGCCTTGTGCGTGGTGATCATGAGCGGGTCGCTCAACTTGTACGAAATCGTGAAAAGCCAGAGTGAGTTGCCTTACGCGATTCCCCTGTTCCCGGCGTTCGTATTGTTTTTTATTGCCGGCGTGGCGGAAACCAACCGGGCGCCGTTCGATTTGCCGGAAGCGGAGCAGGAGCTGGTCGCAGGATTTTTCACCGAGTATTCGGGAATGAAGTTCGCCATGTTCTTCATGGGCGAGTATGTCAACATGATCACCATGAGCGCCCTGATTACGGTCCTGTTTCTGGGCGGGTGGAATTCCTATATCGGTCTGGATATTCCCATTCTGGTATTCGCGTTCAAGGTGTTTTTACTGTTATGTGTGTTCATCTGGTTGCGGTCGACGTTTCCCCGTATCCGGTATGACCGGTTGATGACGTTCGGGTGGAAATTTCTCCTGCCGTTGTCCCTGGTCGTTATGCTGTTTTATAGTGCGGTCAAGGTGTACTCCATAACCGCCTGAGGTAAATTTTATGATACAAGCTGTGATCAAAGGGGCGTACAACCTGCTGGTGGGGATGGGCGTCACTTTCAAGAATATGCTGTCGAAGCCGGTGACCTTCCAGTATCCGGAACATAAACGGGTGATGCCGGAACGCTATCGCGGGCGCCATTTCCTGAACCGGGATGAAGAGGGTTTGGAGAAGTGCATCGGGTGCAGTCTGTGTTCCATTAACTGTCCGGTAAATTGTATCCACGTGGTTTCGGCGGAGAACGATCCCAACAACCCTGTGTCCAAGGGGGAACGTTACGCGGAGGTGTACGAGATCAACCTCCTGCGTTGCATTTACTGCGGGTATTGCGAGGAGGCGTGTCCGGTGGATGCGGTGGTCCTGCGGGAGCATTACGAGCTCGCCGATTACGATCGGAAAACATATATTGCGACCAAGGGAGATCTTCTGGTCTATCCCGAGCCGAACCAGTTCAGCGTGAATTTTCTGGGCAACACGAAAATCGTGAACAAACAATAACGCTGCACCTTCTTTTCCTTAAAAGGTACAAGAAACGGCAGTGAGATTTCTGCCGGGACGAATATACAGGAGTTTCGCGAAAGCCGTGCGGAACCGGACAGGGTGGGAGTTTTTGCGTTTGAAGCCGGCGGTTTGCCGGGTGTGGAGAAGAGAGTGGACACATGATGGAATTTCTGGATCAATTATTATCATTCAACCTGGATCGCGAGACGGTCTTTGGCCTGTTTCAACAGAGCCTCGTGTTCATTGTCGGCATGACAGCGATTCTGGCCAGCCTCGGGGTCATCCTCTGCGCCACTCCCATTTACAGCGCGCTGTACCTGATCGGCAACATGGTGTGCCTTGCCTTGTTGTTTCTTCTGTTCAATGCCGAGTTCCTGGCGGTTGTGCAGGTGGTCGTGTACGCCGGGGCGGTGATGATCCTGTTCCTGTTTATCATTGCGCTGTTGGGTGCCAGGAAGGAACCGCGGGATTTGTCTTTCCAGAACTTGATGGGGTTGGGTTTTGTCGGGCTTTTGTTTTGTGAGTTGCTGTTGACTATGGCCGTGGGAGAAACCCAGCCGGTGCAAGGGCAGGCGACGCCGGAAGTGGTGCAGCAGGTGGGAAGCGCCAAGGCGATCGGCATCGAGCTGTTTTCCAATCATATCATTCCGTTCGAGCTGGCATCTCTGCTGTTGCTGGTGGCCGCCGTGGGGATCATCAGCCTGGCGAAGTTTACCTATAAACCCTTAAGAAAACGCACGAGGACATGATCATGGGAAGCGAATTTGTATTGTTTGTCAGTGCGGCGGTTTTTTCGATCGGGGCGGTGGGGTTTGTCATCCGTAAAAACCCGCTGGTCATGTTCATGTCCGTTGAGCTGATGCTGAATGCGGTGAATTTTCTGTTGGTCGGCTACTCGAGTTTTTTGAATTCGCTGGACGGGCAAATCTTTGCACTCATCATCATGACCGTGGCCGCGGCGGAGGTGGTGGTCGGCCTCGCCATCATTTTGACTATTTTCCGCACCCGGCACGAGCTGGATGTGGACCATATCAATACACTGAAAGGGTAATCGGCTTGTACTCATTGAGTTGGCTCATATTGTTTCTGCCGTTGGCGGGATTTCTTGTCCTGTCCTGGTTCGGGAACCGCATGCCCAAGTTTATTGCCGGGTGGTTCGCCTGCGCGACGGTGGGGGGTGCATTTCTCGTGACCCTGCTCATGCTGGCCCAACTCTATACGGAAAACCCCGCTGACCGGCTGAATCACATCCAAACCCTTTACCCGTGGGTCGTGTCGGAAGGGTTCAGTCTGAATCTTTCGATCCTGGTCGATCCCTTGTCCGTGTTCATGCTGCTGGTGGTGACGGGAGTGGGATGCCTTATTCATGTCTACTCCATCGGTTACATGCATCATGACAAGGAATTCCGACGCTTCTTCGCTTACATGAACCTGTTTATTTTTGCCATGTCGCTGTTGGTGTTGGCGGCGGATTTCTTTTTCCTGATCGTCGGCTGGGCGCTGGTGGGTTTGGCGTCGTACCTGCTCATCGGGTTCTGGACGGAAAAGAAAAGTGCCGTGCTGGCGGCACGCAAGGCATTTGTGATGAACGTCATCGGCGACGTGGGCATGGTGATCGCCGCTTTTATGATTTTTGAACAATTCGGCACTCTCAATTATGTGGACGTGTTCAAAGCCGCGCCGACCGCTTTTTTTCCGAACGACGATTCGATTCTATTGATCACCTTTCTCCTGTTGGTGGGAGCGTTTGCCAAATCGGCGCAGATACCGCTCCATACCTGGCTTCCGGACGCGATGGAAGGCCCGACCCCGGTTAGCGCACTCATCCACGCGGCCACCATGGTGACCGCCGGCGTTTACCTGGTGGCGCGGTGCAACGCACTGTTCACGATGGCGCCGTTCACGATGTACCTGATTGCGGCGGTCGGGGTGATTACCGCACTGTTCGCCGGGTCCATCGGCATGGTGCAATACGATATCAAGCGGGTCATCGCGTACTCCACCATGAGCCAGATCGGTTTTATGTTCCTGGCGGTTGGCGTGGGAGTGTTCAGTGTCGGCATGTTTCACCTGATGACACACGCGTTTTTCAAGGCACTGTTGTTCCTCGGCGCCGGAAGCGTGATTCACGGCATGAAGGACGAACAGGACATCCGTAAAATGGGGGGACTGCGCTACGCGATGCCGATTACGTTTATTACGTTTTTGATTGCGGCTCTCGCTCTGGCGGGGTTTCCGCTGACCGCCGGTTTCTTCAGTAAAGAAGAAATCGTCATGAACGCCTACCACGGTCAATACGGAAACTTCGTGTTCTGGGGACTGGCCATCGTCGCGGTCGGGATGACCGGATTTTATACCTTCCGGCTGTTTTTCTACACCTTCATGGGACAGTCCAGGACGCCGGAGGCGCACCCGCACGAATCTCCCATGGTGATGACCGCGCCCTTGATGGTGCTGGCGGGTTTATCCCTGCTGGGCGGTTTTCTGGGACCCTGGGCCCACGATTTTCTGTCGCCGGTATTCGGCGGGGCGTTGCCGGTGCATCACGATGACGCCATGCTGGAGATCATCGCGGTGGCGGCGGCTCTGGGGGGAATCCTCACTGCTGTGGCGATTTACATGACGGGTAAGGACCAGCTGGCGTTCGCCAAGCAGATGCTGGCGCCGATTTACGAGGCGTTGTTCAATAAATATTATGTGGATGAAATATACGATTTCCTGATCGTGAAGCCGGTGAAAGGCATTGGAAAGTTCATGGAAGAGCGGGCGGAGAAACTGGGTATCGACTTTTCCGTCGACGAGGTGGGCAGACAGGTACGTGAAGTGAGCCGCGGTATCAGTTTTTGGCAGTCCGGCAAGGTTCGACTTTATGCCCTGAACATGGTTGCAGGCATGGTGACTGTATTATTATTTGTAATTTTCATGTGACACCGTCAATGGATTTCATTTTAACAGGCATTGTTTTCCTTCCGTTGTTCGCGGCCATCGTCATTATGATGATGAAGTTGGCCGGGGATAAAAATGGAATGGTCATCGGGATCGCCGGTGGGGCGAGCCTCCTCACTTTTTTGGGAGCGATGGTTCTTCTGGTACGGTTCGATTCCCACCATCACGGGATGCAGTTTGTGCAGTCCGTCGAGTGGGTGTCGATGCTGCATATTTATTACAAGGTGGGCGTCGACGGCATCAGTTTGTGGCTGGTGGTGTTGACATCACTGTTGGGTGTGCTGGCGGTATACTTTTCACGTGGCCAGAAGAAAAACCTGCAATATTTTCTCGCGCTGATTCTGATACTTGAAAGCGGAACCCTGGGCGTATTCGTGGCGATGGATTCCATTTTGTTTTACGTGTTCTGGGAATTGATGCTGGTGCCTGCGTATTTCCTGATCGGTTTCTGGGGCGAAGGCAACAAGGTCTACGCCACCACCAAATTTGTCATTTATACGCTGGTGGGCAGTCTCCTGATGCTGGTCGGCATTATCTGGGTCACGGTCGTTCATTATGATTTGACGCAAACCCTGACCTTCGATATTCCCACCCTGTTGCAGACACAGATGCCGGCGGACATTCAGTTTTATATGTTTGTCTGTTTCTTCATGGCGTTCGCGATCAAGATTCCCATTTTTCCGTTTCACAGCTGGTTGCCGCACGCTTACGTTTCCTGCCCGATTCCGGCGTTGATTCTGATCACCGGGGCCATGTCCAAAGCCGGGGCGTATGGGTTGATCCGGTTTTGCCTGCCGCTGTTTCCCGAAACCATCGCCGACTGGGGATTGTGGATCGGCACCGCCGCTGCCGGGGGTATCGTTTATGGCGCGTGGATTGCGGTGGCGCAGAGGGATCTCAAAGCATTGGTGGCTTATTCCAGCATCAGCCATCTGGGATTCATCGCTCTCGGAATTTTCGCCTTCAATGGCCAGGGTGTGGAAGGCAGTGTGTTGCAAATGGTCAACCACGGCATTATCGCCTCCGCTCTGTTTATTATTGTCGGAATTCTTGAAACCCGTTTGGGAACGCGCCAGCTGGATAAATTCCGCGGATTGAAAAAACCGATGCCGGTGCTTTACGCCATGTTCATGCTCATCACCTTGGCGGCGCTGGGCATGCCTGGTTTGAACGGGTTTGTCGGTGAGTTCCTGATTCTCATGGGGGTGTGGGGTTCGCACCTGCTGGCAGGGATGGCCGGACTGTTTGTTTTGGCTGCAGGGTTGGCCATCGTTTTTGCTTCGATCTACATGCTCTTCATGTTTCAGGGCGCCATGCAGGAGCCGGTGGAGGAGATGCATGACAACGTCAAAGACCTGGACCGGAGGGAGATAGGCTTGCTGGTTCCAGCCTGCATCCTGGTGGTTATGATCGGATTGTATCCCAAGGGCATTGTCGACCGGGTATCGCCTGCGGTGGATCATGTTCTGCATATGGAAAAGAAATATAAAAGTCTGGATGCGGATTCCGGTCATGGGGGCGGCCATTAAAATCGCCGCTGCAGTAAACAGTTAAATCTTTAAACCTTTCCTTTTTATCTTGAATTGAATCCAACCATGAAACTGGGCGAACGGGTGGTTGATGGAATTTTTCTCGAGCGGCCCAACCGTTATCTGGCCCATGTCGAAATTGATGGGAAACAGGTTTCCGCGCACGTTCCGGATCCCGGCCGGTTGCCCGGATTGATGATTCCCCAACGCCGCGTCCGACTCATTCACAACCCCGGTGCGAAGCGAAAGACCGATTACACCCTGGCTTTGGTAAAACACGGGCGTATCTGGGTTTCGGTGTTTCCGGTGTTCGCCAATCGTCTGGTGGGGGACGCCCTGGCGAACCGTGCCTTGCCCGGGTTTTCCGGTTACGTTGATTTTTCTTCCGAGGTCAAGGTGGGTCACAGCCGGTTTGATTTTCAACTGAACTTTTCAGACGGCCCCATGTGGGTTGAGGTCAAGTCCGTGAGCCTGGTGGAGCAGACGGTGGGAAAATTTCCAGACGCGCCGACCGAACGGGGCCGCAGGCATGTCGAGGAGTTAACTGAACTGAAACGCAAAGGAAACCGGGCGGCGGTGGTGTTCGTTTCCCAGAGATCCGATACCCGATCGATCACCTCCAATGATGCCATTGATCCTGAGTTCGGCGAGCGGTTGCGGGAAGCCAAACGGGCGGGAGTGGAGCTTTACGGAATCAACTGCAAGGTGACGGCATCGGCGGTGAACCTGAACGATCCGGTTGAAGTGGTTCTGTGAGCCTGAAAGATCAATTGAGGAACGGTTTCAAGTTGGGTTCCAGCTGCCAGGTTTCACCATCGAGTTTCCAGTGTTGCTCGTGAATAAAGGTTTTCAACCGGTTGCTGGGAGAGACGGTCACCTTGTACCGCATGGTAATCACCGCTTCATCGATTTCACCTTCGGGGTCTTCTGCGCTGATTTCCAATGGTTTGCCACCCTTGAAGTAAGCGATATTGAGTGTCTGGGCCTCTAGAAATGAAACCCGGCCCTGGATTTCACCGTATTTCAGCAGGTAGTCCATCCGGTAATCGTTTAATACGTAGGACGAACCTCCGCTTTCGGCCTTGCTTTCAAACGCATTATTGTAGATACGGAGAGTTTTGTCCAGGCGCTCAAGATTTTTTTCAGTCGTGGTCGCGCATCCCCAGACCAGGGTCAGCGACACGGCGATCCAGATTGCTGCGATCCAGTTTTTTAGAAAGTGTTTGTTGCTACTCATGGAAAGTCCTCGTGTGGTAAGATTGTCGGCGGAATCGATTCAGGCGAAATAACTTACAAAATTATACGGTGTCCTTCCCGATAGGGCAAGGTCTACTTGTGAAAACAGAATGAGCCGGAACATGAAAACAAAAAAGACCCGCCCGTCCGGGAAATCGAAAAAGACTTCACCGCGCACAGGGAAACCGGCATCGAAAAAGCCTTCCGCCGTGTGGGACCAGGCAGCGCAATGGTATGACGCTTTGGTCGGATTGAAGGGCAGCGAGTACCAGAAAGCGGTTATTTTTCCCGGTGCGTTGCAGTTGATGCAGCTTAAGAAGGGCGATGCGGTTTTGGACCTGGCCTGCGGGCAGGGGGTGTATTCCCGGTATCTTTCCCAGCGAAAGATGAAGGTGACCGGACTCGACACCTCGGAAGAGATGATTCGATTTGCGCAATCCCGGTCGGATTCCTCTCTCCGCTTCGAACACGCGGATGCGCAGGCTCCCCAGGCGCTCCAGGGGAAGACCTTCGATGCGGTGGTCTGCCTGCTGGCGCTTCAAAATATCGAATCCCTCCTTCCCGTCATGCGCAATGTAAAACGGTGGTTGAAGCCGGGGGGACGTTTTGTGATGGTCACGACGCACCCCTGTTTTCGGATTCCCCGGCAAACGCATTGGGGTTGGGACGAGCAGAAAAAAATTCAATACCGCCGGGTGGATTTGTACGGTTCCGAATCGGCCATTCCTATCCTGACGCCGCCCTTTGCGCAATCCCAGTCTTTTACCGTGACCTACCACCGTCCTTTACAGAGTTATTTTCAGGCGTTGACCGAGGCCGGTTTGTGTGTGGACGGATTGGAAGAGTGGACATCCCATAAGACCAGCGAGCCGGGCAGGCGTGCGAAAGCGGAAAATCGGGCGCGGCAGGAAATTCCCTTATTCCTGGCATTGCGCGCGGTGCCGTGGGCAGACTGAATTGATCATTCCATGAAACGATCCCGCAGTTATACCTACGAGTTGATGGATCCCCGGGAACTGTTGTCCCGCGTGAAGCAGGCCTTGAAGGAGGGCGGGGAAGCGTGGGCTCCCATTGCCGAGGTGATGCCGCTGGGCCATGTCGAATACAAACCGATTCGTAACAATCCCATGCGGTCAGGTTCCCAATACCAGTATCAGAAAGCGGGGCTCGATCTCACCCTGTATTATCCCGAAGCTCAATTCGAATTCCTGCTTGATGTATTGGACCGCGAAAAAGTGATGGAGTTGAAAGGCCTGTTCCAGGAAACCCTGCCTGAGCGGTCCGGCTACATTATCCGCGAATTCAAGATCAAGGGTATCATTGACGAACCGGGCCCCGGCGACCGCTCCACAAGGTCCGATTATGGACGGGACGAAATTTGAACCGCTTGATTCGAGGTTGTATCTCAGTTAGAGATCTAATTGGCTGAACTCGACCCAAAGCGGACATTCGCTACTCCTCAGCATTGGGTCAACTCCACCACTTCCGCTCTGCGACTTCAACTGTGCCGGTATCAATATGCGGGTGTCTCTTAGCTTTTTACCTCAAATGATCCACTTTTAGCTGACTTCAAGCACTACCAGCGACCTTGTCATCATCGGACTTTGCTTTGATCCTCAACATGTTCAGCAAACCCGGCACCTGCTTCAGTGTAGATATTGAACACATTGATTGCACCTGATTGTCTCAATATTTTATCCTCATCTGGAAATCTTGCCGTTGCGGCAATACGTCCGGAAAAGGATATCTCCCGCAGTTGTTCCAAGGCATCCAGGGTGGCTTCCAGATTTGGCAATGCAAGCATGACAAGTTCGATACTATGATCCTGTTCTATTTTATCCCAGAAGTCCGCATCGCTTGGGTCGCCGTGCAAAACATTACGTCCCATTGACTGGTGTTTTTTGATCAATTCGGCATCAAAGTCGATACCGACCACATTTTTACCATGGAGTTCGCGCATCTTGTCGTATGCACTGCTTCCCACTCTACCCATGCCAAAGACGGCAATGGTTGCACCGAACGTATCCAAAATCATGTCATCTGGAAGCCCCTCTTTGCGTTGAAACTTAAGCAAATAATTTCTGTGCGTGTTGTAAATTTTGTCCCCCCTACTTTTTAACAACGCCGCAACAATAAAAGAGAAAGAGATTGCGATGGCAATGACGACCAGCCATTCATCATCCACCCAGCCATTGTTTACGCTAATCGCAGCAACAATCAGTCCAAATTCACTGTAGTTGGTCAGGTTCAAGGTCGCCAACAGGGAAGTCCGTGCCCGTAGTTTGAAACGGGTCATCAAAGCAAAAAAGAGTGCTGATTTAGCGAAGACAAAAGGCACCAGTAGCAGCCCAATGACTAATGCTTCCAGCGAGAGCTGGCCTGATATACCTATGGAGAGGAAGAAGCCCACCAGAAATAGATCCTTGAAACCCAGCATTGTTTTGGCCATCTCTTTCGATTTTGGGTGGGTTGAAATCAACACACCCATAATGAGAGCACCCAAATCACCCTTCACCCCGCCTAGTTCAAACAGTTCGGCTCCGCCCAAGGCCAAAACCAGGCCATACAGAATCATCAGTTCACCGTGACCAGTCTTATGCAACAGATGGTGTAATAGCGGTCGCAAAGGGATAAAGAGAAGCAGTAGCAGCGCCCAGGGTGAAGGGAGTTTCCCTGTGGATGCTGCCAGAAATATTACAGCAGCCAAGTCTTGCATAATCAGGATGCCGATAGCGATCCGTCCGTGAAGGGACTTCATTTCCCCTTTCTCCTCCAGCGACTTGACCACAAAAACGGTGCTGGAGAAGCTCAATGCAAAGGCAAGCATAAGTGAAAACTTGAGATCCAGGCTAGAGAAGAGCGGCACACTCATCAAGGCCAGACCAAATATAGCCGCTCCGAAAAAGGCTATAATAATTACCATATGCAGCGCAGTAACCGACCAGACCTGTGGCCTTATCAGCACCTTCAGGTTCAGCTTCAGACCAATGGTGAACAATAACAGTGTAATGCCCAAATCAGCAAGTTTCTGCAGCATCTCCCCGCTTCCGATACCCAGGGAATTGAGTACAAAACCGGTTGCCAGAAAACCAACCAATGGCGGCAAGCCAACATGTTTTGCTAAAAAGCCCAGAGAAAAAGCCAGGGAGATCCAGGCAACATCACCCAACGCTATTGCAATCAATTCAAAATCCATAGGCCTCTTTCCTAGCCCTTATCCATGGTTAAAGTTTGTGTCATTAGGAGCGAAGTATATTCAGGCCACTCGTGCGAGACAATGATCTCGTTTAGAGAAAAAGTATAACTCATTATTATGATCATGTCGTCCATGGGTGGACCGGAGTGGGCAGGCAGCTTTTTATGCGAATTACCGGATGTTGAATAAATAATGTCGGAATGGTAGGAGGTGAGACAATAGTTCTCAAACTTCGTTGGTAGTTGAATGTCCGCTTTTTGCCGTTCAGAGACATTTGATTTCAAACTGAGGTACAACCGATTTGGATCAACCCCCATTTGAATTTTCACCGTTGATTTCTGTAAAACTCCAGTCAATGGGCTTGTCCTCCTGGATGGCGCGGCGCAGACGGGCCATCCAGTTTTGAAAGAAAGCGGTATTGTGCAGGCTGTTGAGGCGCATCGCCAGGATTTCGTCGGCTATGAACAGGTGGCGGAGGTAGGCGCGTGAATAATTGCGACAGGTGTAGCACGCGCATTGCGGGTCGAGCGGCAGGTCCTCGGTTTTGTACTTCGAGTTTTTGATATTGATTTTGCCCTCGCTGGTGAACAGCGATCCGTTGCGCGCATTGCGGGTGGGCATGACGCAATCAAACATGTCGATTCCCATCTGCGCGCATTGCAGAAGATCATTCGGAGTGCCCACCCCCATCAGATAACGCGGTGAGTCATTTGGGAGTAGAGGTGCCGTGTGCGCCGCCAGTTCCAGCATCTGCGATTTCTCTTCACCGACACTCAACCCGCCGATGGCATAGCCGGGGAAGTCGAGGTCGATGATCTGCTTCGCGCTTTCTTCCCTGAGGTCTTTGAACATTCCGCCTTGAACGATGCCGAACAATTGCTGATCATCCTTGGTGTGCGCTTCCCTGCAGCGTTTCGCCCAGCGGGTCGACAGCTCCAGAGATTTCTGCGTGTAATTCCGGTCGGCGTCGTGCGGTGTCGGTTCGTCGAAGGTCATGATAATGTCCGCTCCCAGCGCCATCTGGATTTCTATCGATTTCTCCGGCGACAAGAGATGTGACGAGCCGTCGATGTGCGATTGAAATGCCACACCCTCCTCGGAAATTTTGGAGAGCGTGTTGAGGCTGAACACCTGGAACCCGCCGCTGTCGGTCAGGATAGGGTGATCCCAGTTCATGAAGCGGTGCAGTCCGCCGAGGTTCTGGATCACTGCATGCCCCGGCCGGAGATAAAGATGATAGGTATTGCCGAGAATGATCTGCGCCCCGCAGTCTTCGAGGTCTTCCGTGGAAAGCGCCTTGACCGTTGCCTGGGTGCCGACCGGCATGAACACCGGCGTATCGATGGTGCCGTGCGGAGTCGTCAATACTCCCAGCCGGGCCTGCGAATGACTGTGCTGGTGAGTGATCTCGAAATTGAAAACGGCGCGATGGGAGGAATTCACGATCAGGCTTTGGAATTAAAGTTGTCGGGAAGGGTGACAGTGAGTTGGTTGAAGGGAATAACCAGTTTGTTCTCGTTGCAGATGCGGACCAGCGTGGACTGGATATCCCTCAGGAATTCTTCGTAGCGTTCGGCGCACCGTCCCTCCACATGGACGAGCACTTTTAAATTGAGTGCGCTGCTCCCGGCATGGTCGAAGGAAACCTTCGTGTAGGTGAAGTCCGGCAGGTTTTTCCGGTAGTGCCGCTCCATGTGGGTTCTCATTCCCATTTCGAGCAGTTGCGGGATCTCATCACAGATGCGTGACTGCAGACTGTAATCCAGCCCGAAATTGATATCGTATCGAAAGCCCTTCGACAGGTTCATCGGGGTTTTGTCCAGGAACTCCGGTGTAGCATAAAATTTCAACGTATTGCCTTTGAGTTGCAGGATTACCTGCTCCATAGTTTGTTGTTTCACCCGCCCGTAGGTGCCGTCGGAAAGAGTGACCCAATCGCCCGTCTCGGTGGGGAACCAGGGTTCGCCTTCCACAACGGGACGGGAGATCTTGCCGATCAACTCTCCCAGGGGCAATTGCAATTGACCGCCTTCCAGATGGGGGTTGACGAGGGTGGCCTGCAGGCCGAGGTTGACCACTTCCCAGGGAACGCCGTTCCAGATCAGCCGTTCTTTTTCTTTCACGGTGCCCAGATTGAGAGCCAGCCGCACCTCCTGAAACAACCGGGGAATGAACTGGCGCGAAGCCCAGAAGATCGCCAGCATGAACAGGATGATGACACTCAGCAACAGCCAGTCATTCAAAAAATAGAGCGCGACCAGACTTGAAACCACGCAGAGCATGAGCACCAGCACGCTGTAGGCCGTGACCAGGAGCTTCCGCGTCCACGGTGGGATTTTGATGAAGCTTTTTTCGCCGACGATGTAAATACGCAGTTTGGTCAGCAGGTACCACAGGGCAAAAAAGATCGCCACGGTGATCAGAAGGTTAAGTCCCCGGTGCTTGAAAAAGTCCTGGATCGATCGCGTTGCCGCATCCCAGATGGATTCGCTGCTCTCCAATTCGCTTTCCAGGTTGCGGCGGGCTTCCTCCAGTTTGACCTGAACCAGTTCTGTATTGTATTTGTTCTTAAGGTTTTTCAGTGTCGCCAGATATTTTTTTGTTTGGGGGCTCTCCGGGTCCAGGGCCTGAGTATCCATGGTAAGGAGGTTCTTGATATTGTTGCGTCCTACCTCAAACATTTTGAGTTGGGCTTCCAGGGACGCGACTCTTTTTTTGAGCCGTTCTATTTTGCGGGGTTTGGCCGTGACATCGCTGACCGCCTCCAGCAGTGGAAGGATCAGCCCTTCCAGTTCCTTGGCCCAGCCTGAATCCTTCTTCTTATCCAGATAAAAATCATCAGTCTGCAGTTCGGTTGCCAGCGATTCAAAGTTCCGGTTCAACCCGTCCAGTTGCAGAATCAATTCCTCTCTCCGTTTGTTGACGGTTTTGGTGGAAGGCAGGTTCTTGAGGCTGTCCAGCTCTTTCTGGACTCTCAAAGTCTGGTCGGAAAGCAAAAGCAGAATCTGGCGAATCTTTTGCGGGTCGCTGGCAGGCTCCACCGCTTTTTCCTTTGAAAAGGCGGGAGCATTGCCGCAAGCCATCACTATCAGAAAAACCGGAAGAAATATTTTGAATAGCAATGCTTTGACGGAGGCAAACACCGGATACGCTTGGGGGGGATGAGCAACCATGGGCATCACCTTCGGTTGAATAGGTAACTTACGTTACGTGACTTTGGACAGACTCAGGGTCAGGACCCGGATCAGTGCATCGATATTTTTTTGCGACACGATTAGAGGTGGAATGAACCGCAGGGTTCCCGGTTGAATACTGTTTACCAGAATTCCCTGCTCCATACAATCCTTCGCCACAGCTGCGGAAGAGCCGTCGATGTCGATGGCCAGCATCAATCCCATGCCGCGGACTTCTCTGATGATGGGGAATTTTCGTGACAGCTCTTTCAACCGCGAAAAAAAATACTTTCCGGTCTCTCGCACATTTTTAAGAAAATCCTTTTGACTCACGATAGCCACCGCGGCCAGTGCGGCGGCGCACACCAGTGGATTGCCGCCGAAGGTGCTGCCGTGGGTTCCCGGTCCGAGCGATTGTGCCACCGTGTTCTTCATCACCAGGGCGCCGATGGGTACCCCGGCGCCGAGACCCTTGGCGAGGGTCATGATGTCCGGCTTGGCGCCGAACGCCTGGTAGGCGAACAGGTGACCGGTGCGTCCGAAACCGGTTTGTATTTCGTCCAGGATCAATAAAATATCCCGTTCGGTGCACAATTTCCTCAGTTCCTTGAGATAAGTTTTGGACGGAATGTTGACGCCGCTTTCGCCCTGGATGGGTTCGACCATCACGGCACAGGTTTTGGCTGTTAAGGCTTTCTTCATCGCCGCCAGATCATCGAACGGGACGTATTTGAATCCCGGCACCAGCGGACCGAACCCTTTTTGAATTTTATCCTGCGGGGTCGCGCTCATTGCGCCCAGGGTTCGCCCATGGAACGCGTTGTAGGTGGTGATGATTTCGGATTTGTTCCTTTGTCCGCGGTCGGCATAAAACCGCCGTGCCAGTTTGATGGCGCCTTCGTTGGCCTCGGTTCCGCTGTTGCAGAAAAATACCTTGTTGCCGAAACTCAAGCGGGTGATTTCCGCCGCGAGCCGCGCCTGCGGTTCAATATGAAACCAGTTGGAAACGTGAATCAATTGTCCGGCCTGTTTGCGGATCGCTTGTACGATTTTTGGGTGGCAATGTCCAAGGCTGACCACCGCCACGCCGGCGACAAAATCGAGGTACCTGTTTCCCGAAGCGTCCCAGACATGCATGCCCTTACCCTTGACGAGAGCGATGGGATATCGGCCATAAGTGGCAGCGACATGACGCTCGGTCAGTTGAAGGATTTTCTTATTCATCTTATTGAAACTAAAGGATTTATTGGTACGGGTCGGGGTCCGGCTTTCGTGCTATAATTCGGCATCCTGCCGAAGCAAAAAACTTTATCACAAAGTCCTGGCGATTGACATGATAAACCCATTCCTCCAAAGTCCTCGCGCGGTGAAGATGCTCGAGGCGATAGTGAACGTTGTGTTTCCGCGCAGTTGTGTAAGTTGCGGACTCAGTCGAAAAAACGGCGGGGATTATCTGTGCAGGTTATGCCGCGACGATATCTTTGTGATCGGCGATCCATTATGCAATACCTGCGGGATTCCTGCTGATATCGACTACGATTATCCGGCGGAAGGGTTCGAGTGCGGTTGGTGCCGAAAGTGCGGATTTCGATTTGACCGGGCGCGGTCTCTTGGATTGTACGACTCGGTTTTAAAGGAATTGATCCATTTTTACAAATACCGCAGCCAACCGGGAGCGATCGACGAGCTCGAACCTTTACTCCGCGATTATTTTGCAACTTGCCGCGAAGAGTATCAGGGCTATTCGGTGACTTCGGTGCCACTCCATGTTAAGAAGCTGAAAGAGCGTGGATTCGATCAGTCGTTTGTTCTGGCGCATAAAACAGCGGAAATCCTGGATTTGCCTCTTTTGGTTCGACCCTTGGCGCGCATCCGGGAAACCTTTCCCCAGGCCCGAAAAAACCGGACGGAACGTTTTCAAAATGTCCGCGGCGCATTTGAAGTGGTGAGTCCGAAGACCGTGTGCGATAAAAAGATCCTGCTGGTCGATGATGTGTTCACCACCGGTTCGACGGTGAACGAAGTGGCCCGGGTTTTAAAAAAAGCCAGGGCGGGTTCCGTTCAGGTGTTTACCCTGGCAAGAGCTTGAGATCAGGGGGTCGGAATTACACGAAGGCTTTCCGTGACCCAGTACCAGGTCAGGATGCTCGCCGCATATCCCAGGCCAATGGCCCACGACCATTTCATGTGGGAGAGAAAGGTGTAATTCTGCCGGTCAACGCCCATGACGGCGACTCCCGCTGCGGAGCCGACGGAGAGCAGACTGCCGCCCACTCCCGCAGTCAACGTAATCAACAGCCATTGGTCGACGCCCATCGCGGGATCCATTTTCAACACCGCGAACATGACGGGAATGTTGTCCACAATCGCGGAAAGAACGCCCACGATGATATTGGACCATGTCGGCCCGATGGCTTGATACAGATTTTTACTGACCAGGGCAAGGTAGCCGATATATTGCAGGGCGCCCACGGCAGTAAGTACACCGAAGAAGAACAGGAGCGTGTCGAATTCCACAGCCGCTATTTTGTCGAAGATGTCAAAATGGCGGTGTTCCACCTTACGGTTTTCGGGGATACCCAACTCCTTCCTCAAGGGTTTGTCCCCCCAGCGTTTGAGGTAATAACCGAAAAGCATGAGTGCGGACAGGCCGAGCATCATGCCCAGAAACGGGGGTAGATGAAAAAACTGGTGAAAGCTGACGGCAGTGGCGATGGTGCAGATCCCCATCACGACAATTACTTTGGCGCCGGGCTTGAGATGAATTTCATCTGATGGGCTTTCGGGAATTTCATTGGGGACAAAGAGAAACATACAGGCCGCCGGCACAAGCCAGTTGATCAGTGACGGAATCATAAGGTAAGCGAACTGCAGGGTTTCGACCTTGCCGGAGGTCCAGACCATCAATGTGGTGATGTCCCCAAACGGACTCCAGGCGCCTCCCGCATTGGCGGCAACGACGATGTTGATGAAAGAAAGAACGATAAACTTTGAATTACCGCCGCTAACCGCCAGCGCTACCGTAGACATGAGCAGCGCGCTGGTTAAGTTGTCCGCCAGGGGCGACAGGAAAAAGGTAATGAGCCCGGTTGCCCAGAACAGGGAGCGGAACCCCAAACCCTTTCTCAGGAGCCAGGAACGGAGGGAATTGAACACATTCCGTTCCGCCAGGGTATCGATATAAGTCATGGCCGCCAGCAGAAAGAAAAACAACTCGCCGATCTCCGCGATGAGATGCTTCACGTAATCGTGAGCCTGACCGTCGCCATGACCGTTCAGGGATTCATAAAGGCCGATGAAAAACCACATGAGGCACCCCGCGAAGATCACGGGTTTGGATTTTCTCATGTGAATTTTTTCTTCGACGACGACCAGGGAATAGCCCAGAACAAATATCATCAAAGAAAGATACCCCACCCATGTGGTGGTCATCGTTTCCATACAGTACTCCTTAGGATCGGGTCAGACGGATTGGGGTGTAACATGGAGTTGTCGTCAGTTTCCAGATGATATGGGATTCTTCAATCTATAAAAAAGGGTTTTTACTTCGTTGTCAATTCACTCTGTTGTCAATATGACAAACAGATCCACTATTTTAAGTGTTTCGTTAAAGCAAAGAAACTGATTTATTGAGGAAATGGATCATAACTGATGAAGCTCACAGTTTGTGTCCGAATAGAGTGAATTCCCTCACCCCCTCTTTTGGGGTGCTTCAGGGTGTTGAAATAGAGAATGGCCTGTGCCGCCATGCCTGTTTTTCACCCAAGAGCGACCGGAGAGGAGAGCGCCCCGCGTCCCCACCATAAAAAATGTAAGGATTGACGTAAAATTTCGACCCAAATGTTGAGGATATTCGCGAGGTTAACACAATGGAGAGGCAGCTGTGTGCCGGTATTTTGAATAAAGGTTGACTGCGTTAGGATGTGTGATAACATTTTATATTACGATACCTTAGGGGTTTTTAAATGGTTCCGGTGACCCAATCCGCAGAAAGAGTGCTCGCCAAGAAATACTTGGAAGAATGTAAAGAGTATATCGATAAAGCGATACCCCAGTTTTTGCCGGAAAAGGATGGATACCCCAAGAGTATTCATGAATCCATGCACTACAGTTTGTTTGCTGGGGGAAAGAGGTTGCGGCCCAGCCTTTTGATCGCCTCAGCGGAGGCCGTAGGCGGAAGCCGAAACAACGTCCTGCCTTTTGCGGTAGCGGTTGAGTTTCTTCATACGTACACGTTGATTCATGACGACCTTCCGGCTCTTGACAATGATAGCCTGAGGAGGGGCAAGCCGACCAACCATAAAGTTTTTGGGGAGGCGATTGCGATTCTGGCCGGTGATGCATTACTGACGCAGGCCTTTGTGTCGATGACCAACCCTTTTCTGATGGAGGCCAACTCCCACAAAAACATCCTTCGTGCTTCGCAGGAGATTGCCAAGGCGATGGGTTCTACCGGGGTGATCGGTGGCCAGGTGGTGGATTTGGAATCGGAGGGGAAAAAAATCGATGCTGCGACTTTGGAATACATTCATATTTATAAAACAGGTTTCTTTTTCAAGGCCTGTGTTCGTGCCGGCGCGATCCTGAGTGGGGCTTCCCATGCCCAGCTGGGGGCTCTGTCCCGTTATGGCGCTCATATCGGTCTGGCTTTTCAGATTATTGACGATATCCTCGATATCGTTGGCGACAAAAAAGAACTGGGAAAAGATATCGGTAGCGATATTGACAAGGACAAGGCCACTTACCCGGCCCTGTTCGGTTTGGAGGATTCCAAAAAGAAAGCTGAATCTCTGGTAGACGAGGCCTTGGAATGCCTGGAAGTTTTTGACGAACGAGCCGATCCCCTGCGTGAGATAGCCCGTTTTTTCGTCCAACGCACCTTTTGATATGGAATTATTATGAGCAGGCTTTTAGATGGAATCAACAGTCCTCAGGACTTAAAAAAACTGAAACGGGAAGACCTCCCCGCATTGGCGACAGAGATTCGAGAAACCCTTTTATCAACAATATCCAAAACCGGCGGACATTTGGGGTCCAATCTGGGAATTGTGGAGTTGACGCTGGCGATGCATTACGTGTTTGACAGTCCGCGCGATAAGTTTGTATGGGATGTGGGCCATCAGAGCTATGTCCATAAACTGTTGACCGGTCGCCGGGAACAGTTTCATACCCTCCGGCAATACGAAGGGTTGAGCGGGTTCACCAAACGCGAAGAAAACGAACACGATCATTGGAACTGCGGTCACGGGGGAACCTCCATCTCGGCCGCCATCGCTTTCGCCAAGGCCCGCGACCTGAAAAAAGAAAACAACGAAGTGGTTGCGGTGATCGGCGACGGGTCGTTGACCGCTGGCATGGCTTTTGAAGGTTTGAACCACACCGGCCATCTTAAAAGCAATATGATCGTTATCCTGAACGATAACGAGATGTCGATTTCCAACAATGTCGGCGGCATGTCGGCCCACCTGAGCCAGATCATGACCGGCCAGGTCATGCGGAAGATCAAGGGGCAAATCGACGAGATGCTGCAATCGATTCCCGGAGTGGGAAAGGATATATCGAATTTCGCCCACAAAATCGACGACGCCATCAAAGGCGTGTTCATTCCCGGAAGGTTGTTCGAGGATTTGGGTTTCCGTTACGTGGGTCCGTTGGACGGTCACAATCCCGACACGCTGATTGAAAACCTGGAAGCTCTCAAAGGCGAGAAGGGCCCGACGCTGGTTCATGTGATCACGCGTAAAGGCAAGGGCTACCCGGTCGCTGAAGAAAAAGCCGAAATCTGGCATGGTGCGTCTCCCTTCGACATCGAAACCGGAACGTTCCTGAAAAAGAAATCCAATCCGGCGTATACCGCCGTGTTTGCTGACGCTCTGATCGATTTGGCGAAGCAGGATGAAAAGATTATCGGGATTACGGCCGCCATGCCCTCGGGGACGGGGATCAGTAAATTCGGGCAGGCGTTTCCGGAACGCACTTTCGACGTCGGCATGGCTGAGCAGCATGCCGTCGATTTTGCCGGCGGATTGGCGCTGGAGGGCCTGCGTCCGGTCATCGCCATTTATTCCACGTTTCTGCAACGGGCCTACGACCAGGTGGTGCATGACATCTGTCTCATGAATATCCCGGTGACGTTTGCCATGGATAGGGCCGGCATCGTGGGCGAGGACGGGGCGACCCATCAGGGTTTATACGATATTGCCTATTTACGGACACTGCCCAACATGGTCATCATGGCGCCCAAAGATGAAAATGAACTGCGCCATATGCTGAAAACCGCCGTCTATCATCCCGGTCCCGCCGCCGTGCGTTATCCGCGGGGTGCCGGCCTGGGCGTGCCTCTTGACCCGGATATGAAAGAACTGGAAATCGGTAAAGGCGAGGTGATCCAGGACGGAACAGATATCGCCCTCATCGCCTACGGTCATATGGTGCCGGCGGCTCAAAAACTTGCCCAGTCTCTCGAAGGGGAGGGATTCAGTGTGGCTGTGATCAATGCCCGGTTTGTGAAGCCTTTGGACACCGATCTGATCTGCCACTATGCCCGGTCGGCGAAATGTCTGGTGACGCTGGAAGAGCATTCCCTGCAGGGCGGGTTCGGTTCTGCGGTCCTGGAAGAAATCAACGCGCTTCTTCCGGGAAACAGTGTTCCGGTGAAATGCATCGGCGCGGCCGATAAAGTCATTGAACATGGAGCTCCGGCACGGGTCCGGAAAGATTTGCAATTGGACGCGGAAGGTCTTTTCAACACGGTTCAGGAGTTCTATAATAATACCGTTCTCGGGGCCGTCCCGATTTCCGGTAATGGGAGTAAAGAAGTCCATGGAAACGGCGGAAACGGCCAAAACGGGGGAAATGGAAAACATTCCTCCAATGGCAAAAAGGATAAAGGAAAAGAAATACAGCCGGTCAATGGATAGATGCTCTCAAATCAAACGTGTCACCAGCGAAACCGAAATTGAAGTCAGTCTGGTTCTGGACGGAACAGGGCAGGGGGAGATCCAAACCCCGATTCCGTTCATGGATCACATGCTGGCCCAGTTGTCCCGCCACGGTTACTTTGATCTCACAGTAAAAGCCAAAGGCGATACCCACATCGATTTTCACCACACGGTGGAGGATCTGGGCATTGCGCTGGGTCAGGCCTTTGAAAAAGCCCTCGGAGACAAGAAGGGAATCCGGAGGTTTGCGCAATCCAGTGTGCCTTTGAACGAGGCGCTGGTGAATTGCGTCGTGGATCTGAGCCGATCCTACTTTGTGTTCAATATCGACCTGCCCAAGGCGAAACTGGGTGAATTCGATGTCGAGCTGGTGCCTGAATTTTTTCAGGCGGTTTCCGCCAACTGCGGGCTCACCCTGCACTTCAATTCTCCCTACTGGAACAACCTGCACCACGTCGTCGAAGCCTCTTTCAAGGCGTTTGCGAAGGCGATGGATCAGGCCAGTTCCCTGGACCCGAGGTCCAACACGATTCCGTCCACCAAAGGCACCCTCTGAATGATCGCCATAATCGATTATGGCATGGGCAATTTGCGGTCGGTGCACAAGGCGCTGGAAGCCGTGGGCGCCGATGCCGTCGTGTCCAGCCGGCCGCAGACCATCCTGGATGCCGACTCGGTGGTGCTTCCCGGTGTCGGGGCGTTCAAGGACTGCATGGACAACCTCGATCGCCTGGGATTGATCGAGGTGGTTCACAAATCTATTCGGTCCGGCAAACCGTTTCTGGGTATCTGCCTCGGGTTGCAACTGCTGTTCGAGCAGAGCATCGAATTCGGCACGGTGAAGGGATTGGGGGTTCTTCCGGGGAAAGTCATGCGTTTTCACTTTCCCGATGACCCCACCCTGAAGGTCCCGCACATGGGGTGGAATACGCTGACGATCAACAAACCAACGCCGCTGTTCGATTCGATGGATGCGCATCCCTACTATTATTTCGTTCACTCCTATTATGTCGTTCCCGAAAACCGGGACATGGTCGCCACCACCACCCAGTACGGGGTGGAGTTTGTTTCCGGCATCCAACACGAGAACATACACGCCTTTCAGTTTCATCCCGAAAAGAGCCAGAAGCAGGGATTGACGATGCTGGAGAAGTTTGCTCACCTGAACTGACGGGGCCCGATGAAAACCGACACCATCCGGGGCCTGTCCTACGCGGCGATCACCGCTTTGCTGTGGGGTGTGCTCCCCATCCTGATGAAAGTCGCCCTTGAGGAATTTTCCGGAGGCAGTATCGTCTGGTTCCGGTTTACCTTTGCTTTCGCGGTGCTCTTCCTCATTCTGAAATTCCAAAAGAAGGAACCGGAGTCAATCATTCTGTCGCCCCCGGGTTTCGGAATTCTGGCCGGAATTTTTCTGGCGGGTAATTACTATTATTTTTTGAAGGGCGTCGAAACCAGCAGTCCCTCCAATGCTGGCATTCTCATCCAGATCGCGCCGGTACTCCTGGTGATCCTGGGAGTGGTGCTGTTCAAGGAACGGTTCAAATGGAACCAGGGCGTCGGTTTAGCGATTGCGGTATTCGGATTTGTACTTTTCTACCGGGATCAGAGCCGGCAATGGGGCAGTGAAGTTTACACGGAAACCTCGGGTTATATGCTCGCCGCCGCGGTGTTGTGGACCGGGTACATGGTGTTCCAGAAAAAACTGGCGGCGGCGCACAAAGCCCAACACTTGAACCTGCTGGTGTATGGAACTGCAGCCCTGGTGTTGATTCCAGCCGTCACCTGGACCGATTTCAACAATCCGCACTTCGGCAGTTGGGTGTTGATGGTTTTCCTGGGGGTGAATACCCTGCTGGCCTACGGGTGTCTGGCGGAAGCGGTCAACTCTATACCCCTGTGGCTGCTCAGTGTGGTGATCACACTCAATCCGTTCATCACGCTGGTCGTCATGCACATTCTTCCCTTGTTGGCACCGGGTTGGGTCACACCCGAGACCATCGGATTCTGGGGCTATATCGGTGCCTGCACCGCCGTTTTGGGAGTGGTGATGGTGATCCGTAAAGACTAGGGCTTTTCGCGTTTCATGGCGCGGGCGATTTCGCGGTCGGCTTCCCGTTTCTTGATGGTATCCCGCTTGTCGTGGGTTTTCTTGCTCTTGGCGATGGCAAGCTCCACTTTAACCTTGCCGTTTTTGAAATACAGTTTCAGTGGTATCAGGTTGAGGCCTTTTTCCTGGGTGGTGCCGATCAAACGCGCAATTTCCTTTTTATGAAGCAGGAGCTTGCGCTTGCGCATGGGATTGTGATTGAAGGCATGCGCAGGGGTGTACGGGCTGATGTGGCAGTGCACCATAAAGACCTCTTCATGCTCCACCACCGCGTAGCAGTCCGCCATGCTGGCTTTGCCCTCGCGCAGCGCCTTGACTTCCGTTCCCTGCAGAACCACACCCGTTTCCATCGTATCCTCGATATGGTAATTGTGCCGGGCCTTTTTGTTCTGGCAGATGATTTTAATGCCGTCGGTGTTTTGACTTTTTTTATTCATGAGTCAGGGGCTATCTGGATTCTTTTTTACAACCGCGGTTGACAGTCTTTCCAGTTTAACAGTCAATTTTTAAAAGTGGGGGTAATGTCGCGAACCCATTTCCCGTGAAATAGGGGTGGTGGATATGCCGAACCGGTGGTCAGGGTTATGACGGCAGGCATCCGGAAACCTGTTGTTCCGAAATCTCAGAGATACGGACAGGAACAATCCGGTTCATCCATTCATCGCCGCCTTCGAAAGACACGGGGATATAAGTGTCGGAATGACCCCGCAGGCGTCCGGTGTGCGGATCGCGGCTGTTTTCGACCAGCACCGGCACGGTTTGATGCCGCAGGCTCTCACGGAACTGCCGGGCTTTTTGGTTTCCCAGTTCGGTCAGGATTTTATTGCGTTCCTTTTTTACAGCTTTGGGAACGTCGTTGGTGAATCCTGCCGCTCCGGTACCTTTACGGGGAGAATAGGAGAACACGTGCAGGGTGGTGAAGGGCAGATCTTCGACCATCCGCCGGGTGTTTTCAAACATCGCTTCGGTTTCGCCGGGAAAGCCGACAATGATGTCCGCCCCCAGCCCCAGTCCGGGATTCCGGTCAACGGCCCTCTTCACCACGTCCCGGTATTGACGGGCGTTGTAGTTGCGGCGCATGCGGGAAAGTAAGGTGTCGTCCCCGCTTTGCAGGGGGATATGAAAATGCGAACACAGGTTGTCCCGCTCCGCCATGAGCTCGATCAACCGGTCGTCGATTTCCATGGGGTTGATGGAACTGAGGCGCACCCGAAACTCGCCTTCGAGGTCCAGGATTGCCTCCACCAGGGAGGAAAACGTTTCCGGCGGTTGTGTATCCATGCCGTAGGTCCCCAGATTGATCCCGGTGAGAGTGATTTCCCGGAACCCGGCCGCCAGCGAATGGCGTACGTTGTTGAGAATATTTTCCCTGGAATCGCTGATGGACCGTCCCCGGGCCCGCACCACGGTGCAGAAGGAGCAGGTTTCGTCGCATCCGGTTTGCACTTTGATGAACGCTTTGGTCTTGCCATGGAAGCCGGATACGGGGATGGTCTTGAAATCCCATTTCTGAGTAATGTCGGACATGTGAACCAGCGGCAGGCCGAAGCTATCTTCCTGCTGAAGCCGGTTCAGCCGGGTTTTGATGGCGTCTGCAATTTCCAGCTTGTTGGCGTTTCCCAGCACCACATCCAGTCCCGGAATCTGCGCCGCCTCTTCCGCGCTGTTTTGGGCATAACATCCCGTGAAAACGACCATGGCTCCGTCATTGATCGCCAGGGATTTTTTTACCGCCAGGCGGGAACTGGAATCGCTTTTGGCGGTTACCGTGCAGGTGTTGATGACATAGATGTCTGCGTGTTCCTGGGAACCGACGATGGAAAATCCTTCCTGCTCCAGGACGGTCTGCATTTCTGCGGTGTCGTTTTGATTGGTCCGGCACCCGAGTGTGGCGAAGGCGACTTTCACGATAAAATCCTTGCTCTCATATACGTTGAATCAATAATTTCCCATCTTATGCCATCCCATTGTTTTTTATCAACTGAAAATTATTTTTAAACGAGTGAACCGGAACCTGTTCTTGACCTCCCGAAGCGGTTTTGCTACGATGCGCCATCTCCACCCCAAGACAGTCAATCTGTGACTTCATTTTACCCGATTAGCACCTATGCCGAAGGTTGATAAAAATATCCAGACGTTTCTTGAAAAATGGTTGGATACCAGTGTTAAAAAATACGTGTCGCATATGGACTGCCGTCAAAACGGCGGTCTTCACGATTTGATCATCGGCGGAGTGGAAAAACCCCTGTTGGAAATCGTACTCCAGGAAACCGAGGGCAACCGGACCAAGGCCGCCAACATTCTTGGAATCAACCGCAACACCCTCCGCAAAAAAATTCAGGACTACAATATCAAATGCCGAGACAAGGGTTAGCCGTCGTCATTCTGGCCGCGGGCAAGGGTACCCGGATGCTGTCCGACCGTGCCAAGGTTTTGCATTCCCTGGCGTCGCGTCCGTTGCTGATCCATGTGCTGGACACGGTGGCTACCCTGGATCCTCAACGGGTTCTTGCGGTGGTGGGGTACCAGGCCGAGGAAGTCAAGCAAGCCTGCGCCAACCGTCCCGTCGAGTTTGTTGAGCAGAAAGAACAGCTGGGCACCGGACATGCGGTTCTGCAAACTCAGGCCGCTTTGGAGGACTTTGAGGGGGATGTTCTGGTCTTGTGCGGGGACATGCCGCTGATCCAATCTTCCACCTTGCAGGCGTTACTTCGCAAGCACCAAGAATCCGGCGCCGGGTGCACCCTGTTGAGCCTTAAAACCAAGGAAAAGAAGGATTTCGGACGGGTGGTGCGCGGTCCGGACGGCGCGGTCATACGCATCGTGGAGGTCCGGGATGCCACCGATCAGGAAAAAACCATTGACGAATACAACGCGGGCGTTTATTGTTTTAATAAGGGCATTCTTTTCAAAGCTTTAGCTTCAGTCGACTCCGACAACGCACAAAAGGAGTATTATCTAACCGATACGGTTGGAATACTCTCGCAGGGCGGGCAGGTTGTGGTGTGCCATTCCACTTGGGACGCGGATGAATTACTGGGAATCAATTCCTCCGAAGATTTGAAAAAAGCCGAACAGATTGTTAACGCCTGACGAACCGGCACCATCGTTTCCTCCAATCACCCGAATTCGAAAGTTAAACCATGAAAGCCGTAATCCTAGCCGCCGGTAAAGGGGACAACCTGAAACCCTTTACCGACACCCGTCCCAATCCCATGATCAGTGTGGCCGGGAAATATCTGTTCGATCACAACCTCAGTTTGCTCCAGAAAGCGGGGATCAACGACATTTTTGTGGTGGTGGGCCATCAGAAGGAAAAACTGGTCCAGCAAATCGGCGAGCATGTGCACAACGGCTTGAACCTTCAGTATATGGTACAAAGCCGGGCCGGCGGGATCGGTGATGCGGTACTGAAGATCAAGGATAAAATTCTGCCGGGAGAATATTTCCTGCTGATTTACGGGGATATTGTGACCGCAGAGAACATCTTCTCCAAAACCCAGCAATCGTTTCACGCGTTCAAGGGGCCCGTGGCCTCCATTTGCCTGCCGCCTTCCAACGAGATGTTCGGCAACGTGTTTCTGAATGCCAACATGAACATCACCAAAATCATTGAGAAGCCCAAGGGCGATAACCTGGGCAATTACGTGTTGTCCGGAGTTTATATTCTTCCGGAAAGTTTCTTTGGCCTCCTGGAAAAAAACGGCCGCTCCATGGAAAAAGCGATCAAGGCACTGGTCAAGGATGAGGGGCTTCGGGCTTCCATGTGGGAAGACGAATGGCTGGACGTGGTCTATCCCTGGGAAATTCTGCGGGCTAATAAAATAATCATGGATTCCTGGGAGCACTCGCAGATATCCAAAACGGTGACTCTGGAAGCGAATGTAACGATTCAGGGAACGGTTCATATTGAAGACGATGTGGTGATCAAGGCCGGGGCGGTTCTGGAGGGCCCTTGTTCCATCGGCAAGGGATGTTATATCGGAAACAATTCCCTGATCCGCAGTTACACCTCCCTGGGGGACAATTGCTCGGTCGGTTACGGGGTGGAGCTGAAAAACTGTGTGGTGCATAAAAATTCCCATATCGGCCGCCTGTCGTTTATTGGTGACAGTGTATTGGGCGAAAATGTGGACATCGGTGCCGGATCGATGACCGTCAACCGGCAGTTGGACTGGAGCACCATCAAGGTCAAGCATCAGAAAAAAGTCAAAGACACGGGCATCCTGAAATTAGGCGCGTTCATAGGCGATGATGTCGTTATCGGCGCTGGGAATTCCATCGAGCCCGGCACGATTGTTCCGCCCGGCAAGACTTTGCCCGCCCATTTTTCCGTGTCCAGCAAATAGGAAGCCAACGTTATGTGTGGAATAACCGGAGCTGTCGGCCTGAAAGATATATCGAACGTTTTGTTCGATGGCATTCGTAATCTGGAATACCGGGGTTACGATTCGTGCGGCGTGGCATTGATGAACCGGAAGAGCATCATCGTCAAAAAAAATGTGGGGGGCGTGGGTGATGTGTATCAGAAAGAAAATATTCTGAGGCATACCTCTCACCTGGGTATCGCTCATACCCGCTGGGCGACGCACGGACAGGTCACCCGCAACAACACCCATCCTTTTTTATCCTGCGACAATAATTTCGCCGTGATCCACAACGGGATTATCTCCAATTATCAGGAACTGAAAATCCGCCTTCAAAAGGAAGGGCACCGGTTTGTATCGGATACCGATACTGAAGTCATCCCCCACCTTCTGGAAAATGCTTATAAGAAAACGGGCGATGTCGAGGCCAGCCTGGTCAAGACTCTCAGTCTATTGGAGGGGACTTTCGCGATGGCTTTTATCAGCAATTATGAGCCGGACCAGATTTATTGCGCCAAAAGGGAATCGCCCTTGCTGCTGGGCATCGGAGACGAAGTCAAGTTCATTGGATCGGATTTCAACGCGTTCATCGACCACACCAAAAACGCGGTGATTATCGATGACGACGAATACGCCATCGTTTCCAAAGATGGTTACACCATCAAAAACTTCGTTACGAAGCAAGAGGTCGACAAGCCGATCACGCGGATTGAGTGGGACAGCGAAACCTCCAAAAAAGGCGGGTACCCGCATTATATGCTCAAGGAGATCTACGAACAGCCGCAGACCGTCGTGAATGCCCTGGAGGTGGATGAGAAAACCATTGACGGTCTGGTGAGCATGATCCACAAAAGTAAAAATGCCCAGTTGGTCGGGGTCGGGACAACTTATTATGTGACGATGTATGCCAACTACATATTTTCCTCGCTGGCGGGAAGATATATCCCCGCTATCAGTTCGGACGAATTTGTATCGTTGTCTCCAGTGAACAAGGACAGTTTTGTGCTGGCCGCGTCCCAGTCCGGTGAAACGTATGACACCATATCCGCCCTCAAGCATGCCAAATCACGCGGCGCCAAAACCGGCGCAATAGTGAATGTAATGGGCTCGACTCTTTCACGTATGGTCGATTACCCGGTCCTGCAGGGATCGGGGCCGGAGATCTGTGTGATCAGCACCAAGGCGGCTTTGGCGCAGATGATTCTGCTGACCCGCACCGCTTTGAAGCTAGGGCTCAAAAACAAAAATCTTGCCAAAAAAACGTATGACAAACACATGGAGTCACTCAGGTCTCTGTCAGGCATCATCGAGAGTATTTTGAACGAACGCTCGGGTTTCATTCACCGGGTCGCTCATAACCACCGGAATGTCAAAAACTGGCTGTATCTGGGGCGAGGCATGTATTATCCCATCGCCCTGGAGTCCGCCCTGAAAATGAAGGAAGTCGCTTACGTTCATGCCGAAGGCATGCCCTGCGGATTTTTGAAGCACGGCACCCTGGCCATGATCGACTCCGATATCAATTCCATCGTGTTTATCCCTCCCAATTCCGAGAAAGCCCTGTACGAGGCGACCCTGGCCAGCGTGGAGGAAATCCGCGCCCGTGACGGATTTGTACTTGGAATTCATTTCGACGAGGGCAATCGCAACCATAAATTGTTTAGCGAAGAATTGATTCTGCCACCGGTTCCGCCGGTCATCGCACCCCTGATTCAGATGGTCATCGCCCAGCTGTTCGCGTATTTCACGGCCACTTCCCTCAAAAGGAACGTCGACAAACCCCGTTCTCTTGCCAAATCCGTAACAGTAGGTTAGGCTGTTGCCCGGACCATCCCCCAACGCTTGAGTACAATAAAACTATTCGATAGAACAATCGGTGAGGCTTTTGACAGACTCGCTGAATTTCGATTAAAGGATTGCGCGATTATGAAACAGGTTCCAACAGTGCTGACGATTGCCGGTTCCGACTCCAGCGGTGGCGCCGGTATTCAGGCGGACATCAAAACCATTTCCGCCCATGAATTGTTTGCGACTTCGGTCATCACCGCCATCACCGCGCAAAACTCGAAAGGCGTGCAGGCGACGTTTGATTTGCCCCCTGAGCAGGTGGAGGCGCAGTTGAAAGCCGTGCTGGCAGACCTCAAACCCGCCGCCGTCAAGACCGGGATGCTGGGCAATGAGGCGCTGGTGGAAAGTATCGCCCGCCAGTTGAAGAAGGCACGGATCAAGAATCTGGTCGTGGACCCGGTCATCAAATCCTCCAGCAGAAAAACCCTGCTCTCCAAAAAAGGAGTGGAGGCGCTCAAGGAGAAACTCCTGCCGCTGGCCCTGCTGGTGACGCCCAATATTCCTGAAGCCGAGATTTTATCAGGCGTTCGCATTGCCCGCCCGCAGGACCGGCTGAAAGCCGCCAAGGCAATTTGCAAACTCGGGGCCCGCAACGTCTTGATCAAAGGCGGGCACGCCAAAGGCAACGCCGACGATTTTTTCTTTGACGGTAAACAACACCTTGATTTTGGAGGCGAGCGGATCGGAAAAAATGATTGGCACGGAACTGGATGTGTGTTGTCTGCCGCTATCGCCTCGGGATTGGCGCTGGGATTGGATGTGCCTTCGGCGATTCAAAAGGCCAAGGGGTTGGTGACGGCGGGTATTGCCAATGGCATTGGGTTGGGGAACGGCTCAGGAAGCGTTGATCCCATGGCCTCTCTGTTCAAAATTCAAAAACGGTTCGAAGTGATTCAGGGCCTGTCGGCTGCCATCGATGTGCTGAAGGGAAACCGGATCGGATTGTTGATTCCGGAAGTACAGTCGAATATCGGGATCGGTCTGCCCGGTGCCCGGGGAGCGGAAGATGTGGCGGGTGTTCCGGGACGGATCGTCAAAAACGGGAACGACATTTTTACCGTGGCCGCACCGCAATTCGGCGCTTCACAGCATGTCGCCAAAATCGTATTGACTGCCATGCATTTTGATCCTGAAATGCGGGCGGTCATGAATATCAAATTCACCGATTCCATTTTAAGAGCCTGCAGGAAACTGAAGTTCAAGATCGCTTCGTTTGACCGTGCCAAAGAACCCAAAAGCGTCAAACAAAAGGAAGGCTCTTCGTTGGAGTGGGGAACGCATACGGCCATCAAAAAATGCGGTTTCGTGCCCGATATTATTTATGATCTGGGAGGGCAGGGCAAGGAGGAGATGATCCGTGTGCTGGCGCGGGATATCGGCGAACTGGTGGAAAAAATCCTCAAGATACACCGCTGGGTCGAAGCCAACCCTGCCGGGCGTGAAAAGGATACCTGGCGGGTACGTTAAACTGAAAATTTTATAAAAGTGTCTTGTCGATCAGGATTTCGGCCTTTTCCTTGACGTTTTCCATCCATTCCTGGAAAACCAACCGGGCCTTTTCGTTTTTGAGGCGGGTATAGATTTTTTTCGATTGTTCCGGGTCGGGCTGGCGGGCCTGTTCACGCTCCATCATTTGAATCAGGTAATAGACCCCCCGGCTGGATCCGGTGGTGGTCTCTCCCGGTTGGAGCGGGAACACGGCGTCCTTGATGGACTGGATGTTGCCGATCCCGGGAATGGAATCCGATCGATTGATGAACGGGGTTTCCTCCACGGTCATGTTGAGTTTCTGGGCTAGTTGCTCCAGATTTTTTTCCTTTTTCAGGCGTTCTCCAAGTGCCTTGAACTGATTTTCCGTAGCAGATTTATTCTTCTCCTCGACCACCGCCTGGGTCACTTCGCTCAACACTTCTTTCAATTCCGGAATGTATGGATCTTTTCTCGCCACGACTTTAAGCAGATATGAGGCTTCGGGCGTGTTGACCGGTTCGCTCAATTGCTCACCCGCCAGTAAGAACGCCGTATTGAAAAACTCGGGTACGTTCCCGATTTCGGGAACGTTGTGGACGTTTCCTGATATGAATTCGGTGGTTTTGACATCGGCTTTGTATTCCTGCGCGGCTTTCGCAAGGTCGTTGCCGGCTCCGGCGGCCTTTCGGATTTTTTTGGCGATTCTCCGGATGCGTTTCCGGGCCTTGTCTGCTTTGAGTGTTTTTCTGATTTCCTCCTGCACTTCCGACAGGGGTTTCGTGTATTCCTCCTTCAGTTCCTCCAGTCGAATGATATGAAAGCCGAACATGGTTTTGACGGGATCGCTCAGCGCTCCGGGGACTAATTTGTCGAGGGCCGCTTCAAACTCAGGGATCATCATTCCCTGGGAAAATTGTCCCAGACTGCCGCCGTTGTTTCCGGACGCGGTGTCTGCGGAATGCTTTTTTGCCATTGCTCCAAAATCGGCGCCTTCCTTGATTTGCTTCAGAATTTCATCAGCTTTGATTCTGGATTTCTCGTCGGCTTCGTTTAGCAGTTTTTCCTTTTCCTCCTCCGACAAGTCTTCGCCGAAGGGCAGGGTTGTGTCACTTTTTATCAGGATATGGCTGGCCTTGTATTGTTTCTTGACGAAAAAATCGGCCTCGTTGGTGTCGTAGTAGTACTTGATATCATCTTCGTAAATTTCGATCGTGTCTTCAACCATTTTTGGTGTCAGTTTGACGTACTGAACCTGTATTTGTTCCGCCACTTCAAATTGACTTTTGTGTGATTCAAAGTACTTTTGGATGTCCTCGTCCGAAGGGCGACCGGCGGGCTTGAAGAAATCCTTCGAAAAACCCACATATTTGAATTTTACTTTCTCGTTTTCCTTTTTATAGGTTTCCAGTATTTCATTTTCCGAGATTTGCGTCGAAATTTTAATGACCCCTTCGAGTTTTTCGCGAAGAAGAGTATTCCGCTGGTTGTCCTCGTAGTCCCGGGCACTGATGCGACTGAAATTTAGAAAATTTTTATAGAGACTGTTGCTGAATTTGTTGTCTCTTTGAAATTCAGGCCGCTTGAAAATACTTTCCGCCAGTTCCTGATCGCTGATCTGCAGGTTCATTTTTTCCGCTTCCAGGAGCACGAGCCGGTTCTGGATCAAAGCCTCCAGGGCATTTTCCTTCAGTTTGAGTTCTGCCGCCATTTCTTCAGAAAACTGGCCACGAAACTGGTTGCGGTAAAAATTGATGATATTGCCGTAGGCACGCTCAAACTCATTGACTTTGATTTCCATCCCGTTGACGGTGGCGACGGTTTTGTTGGCTCCGCCGATCTTGCCGCCCGCCCCCCAGGAATAGAAAATAGTGGCGACAAAGGCGAGAATGATCACCCATAAAAAGGCTTTGGCAAATCCGCTGTGCCGAAAGAATTCGAGCATGTATTTACACTCCCACGTCCTGCAAAAAGATGTTAAAATTTAAACTGCGTATGTTAGTCCACCGTGAATCAATTCGCAACCAGTTTATTCCGGCCTTATTTCATTACAAAACAATCCCGAGGCTCCACTTTCAAGGCCCCGGGGCCATCGGCTCTTGCAAACTTTACGCTCCCTTGATATAAGGATATTATTATAAAAATCAATCATTTATATAAACTCTCATCAACCTCAACAGGATAATAGTTGTGCTCAACTTCTTTTGGGATTTGTTTTCGAACGATTTGGCCATCGATCTTGGAACGGCCAATACTTTGGTGTTTGTAAAAGAGAAAGGAATCTGTCTGCGCGAGCCTTCCGTGGTGGCGATCAATACACAAACCAAGGAAGTTCTGGCGGTGGGAGCGGAAGCCAAGCAGATGCTGGGCCGGGCGCCCGGCAGTATCGAAGCCATCCGCCCGATGAAAGACGGGGTGATTGCAAATTTTGAAGTTACGCAACAGATGATCAGCAGTTTTATCCAGAAAGTCCATAATAACCGCAAATCGCTGGTCCGGCCGCGGGTGGTGATTGCCGTGCCTTCCGGTATCACGCAGGTGGAGAAACGGGCCGTGCGCGATTCCGCTGAGTCAGCAGGTGCCCGGGAAGTGTTTCTGGTCGAGGAACCCATGGCCGCTGCCCTTGGAGTGGGTTTGCCGATCCAGGAAGCCACGGGAAACATGATTGTCGATATTGGCGGGGGAACAACCGAAGTCGCCATTATCTGCATGTCCGGAATCGTCTACAGCAAATCGGTGCGCGTCGCCGGTGATGAAATGGACGAGGCTATCGTCAATTATGTGAAGCGAAAATACAATCTCTTGATCGGCGAGCGGACGGCGGAGGAAGTCAAAATGAAAATAGGTTCCGCTTATCCCCTGGAGCAGCGAATCACCATGGAGATCAAGGGCCGGGACCTGGTGGCGGGTATTCCCAAAACCCTTGTGATTTCCGATGAAGAAATTCGCGAGGCTTTGCAGGAAACGTTCAGTACAATTGTTGAATCCGTCAAAATTGCGCTGGAGCGAACACCTCCTGAACTGGCATCGGATATCGTTGACAAGGGAGTGGTGGTCGCCGGGGGCGGGTCACTCATCAAAGGTCTGGACATTTTGTTGCGGGAATCGACCGGACTTCCCATTACCCTGGCGGAGGATCCCCTTTCAGCGGTGGCGTTGGGCGCGGGAAAACTGCTGTCAGATTTTAAACTCCTTAAAAAAGTAACGTTCTAAAGTGTGGCGAAAGAGACTCAGTGGTCGTAAAAATATAATTATTCTGGTGTCACTGGTTTTGGTTTCATTCGCTTTGATGACCTTTGACATCCGGCGGTCACAATCTCCCACCATTTTCGAGACCGTGCTGATGTGGGTGGTCTCACCGGTTCAAAACCTGATCACTTATACGTTGGATTCCGTGAACGATGTTGTGGACCATTATCTGTTTGTGGCGTCAGTCTCCGAAGAAAACGAAAAGCTCAAACAGGAAATCGACAAGTTGATCCGGCAGAATAACGAACTGCGGGAAGAACTCCGTCAAAGAGGCCGAGTCGGCGATTTGATGGAATACCAGGAAGAGCACCAGCTGAAGTCTGTTGTCGCCAAGGTGATCGGGCGAGACGCCACCCAGTGGGCCCGTGTGGTCTTCATCAACAAAGGCACCCAGGACGGGATCAAGGAAAATCTGGCAGTGGTCACCAATGCGGGGGTCGTGGGTCATGTGATTCAAGCCGGCCTGAATACGTCCAAGGTCATGCTGATCGTGGATGGCCGCAGCTCGGTGGATACTCTGTTCAGTTACGACCGCGTTTCTGGAATCGTTGTCGGTACGGGTATGGAGTTTTGTGAAATGAAATATGTGCCCATCACCGCCGAGGTCAATGTGGGAGATCAGATTGTTTCTTCCGGATTGGGAGGCGTCTATCCCAAGGGATTGGTGGTGGGAACGGTTATCAGTATAACCAAGGCAACCCAGGGGCTGTTTCAGGACATTACCATCGCTCCCAGCGCAGATTTCGGGCGCCTGGAAGAAGTTTTGGTTCTCTTGTCGTGAGATAATTTGCAAACATGATTGTTGGCTTTTTTACCGTAGTCTTCATTATCCTGTTTTCTCTTCAGACCAGTCTGATGAGTTGTTTTTCCGTGGGCGGAGTAACTTTGGACCTGGCCCTGATTCTGACGGTTTATTGCGGTGTGCTGCTTAAAGGGGACCGGGGAATCTGGGTGGGGTTCGCCATCGGTTTGGTCCAGGATTGTCTTTCCGGGGGTCTGCTGGGGGTCAATACCTTATCCAAAAGCATCATTGGTTTTACCTTTTCCACCCTGAAGGACAAATTGCTGGTGGTCGGATTTGTTCCCATCTCCGTGATTTTGCTCGCCGCCTCATTCTTCGATGGTCTGGTGTATTATTTGATTTTGATTACACTTCAGAAGGCCCAGATTCCGTTTAGTTTTCTATTCAACACGCTCCTGATTTACGCCATGTACAATGCGTTGGTCGGGCCCATTCTGTTCTTTTTTATAAACTGGAGCAAACAATGGGTGCTGCGTAAATTTCCCTTACTGGAGGGTTCACTGCAGTGAGTACCGAGCGTTATTCCCGGGATTTTTCCGATGGCATACGAAGGAAAATAAAAATCTTCGTAGTTCTGGTGACCGTCGGTTTTCTGATTCTGTTGTTGCGGGTTTGGTATCTGCAGGTCTTGAAGGGATCCGACTTTATGGGTTTGTCGGAAAACAACCGGGTGCGCCTGATTTCTTTGCCATCCTACCGCGGCGAAATCACTGACCGTAATGGCATGACACTGGCTTCCATTCGCCCTTCCTTCAACTTGTACATCACCCCTGAGGATGTGCAGGACCTGGGTGAAACTCTGAATACCCTGAAAGAAAAAATCGATTTTGATATCCAAAAAGTAAAAAACGATATTCGCCAATCCCAACCGTTTCTGGATGTTTTGATCAAGGCGGACATCCAGAGAGATCAGGTGGCCTTCGTCGAAGAAAACAACCGGTTGTTGGGCGGCATTCACCTGAAAGTCGAACCGTTGAGGAATTATCATTACGGGGAACTTGCCGCACACGCTTTAGGCTATCTGGGAGAAATCAATAAAGACAAGCTGATGAAGGCAGAAGCCGGGTACCGGATGGGGGACATCGTCGGTAAAGAGGGAATCGAATTTTTGTTCGAACAGGACATGCAAGGCAAGAAAGGCTATAAGGAAGTCGAGGTCGACGTTTCGGGCCGGGAATTGGCTGTTTTGCGAAAGAGCCCCCCTCAAAGCGGAAATCATCTGCAGTTGACTCTGGATTTAAGGATTCAACAGGTGGTTGAGCGAGCGATGACCGGAACCGAAGAAAACCCGATTAACGGTTCCGCCGTCGTCATAAAAGTACAGACCGGTGAAATCCTCGCCATAACCAGCAAGCCCTCGTTCGATCCCAATCTGTTTTCCGCGGGAATTTCTGTCGCCGAATGGCGCAATCTGATATTTAATAAAGAACACCCGTTGCAGAACAAGGCCATCGACGGTCAGTACCCACCCGGTTCAGTCTACAAAATTATCGCCGCCTATGCGGCTTTGGAGGAACAGGCCGTGGATCCGGAGGACACGGTGTTCTGTCCCGGATACTTTCGGTTGGGGCGGAGAGTGTATCGGTGTTGGAGACGGGGTGGGCATGGCGAGGTTGATCTGCATGACGCGCTGGTCCAGTCCTGCGACGTTTACTTTTATACTGTCGGTCACAAGATGGGAATCGATACGTTGGCCCGTTACGCTAAAATGCTGGGCATGGGAAATCTGACTCACGTCAACTTGATCGGCGAAAAACCGGGTCTGGTCCCGACACAGGAGTGGAAATTAAAAGCCCGGGGGGAAGAATGGCTGGCGGGAGAAACTATCTCCGCCTCCATCGGGCAGGGATTCAACCTGGTGACTCCCATTCAGCAGGCACGATTGTTGGCGACCGTAGCGAACGGGGGAATGGTGCTGAAACCGTATTTGGTGAGGCAGGTCAAGGATAAGGACGGACGGGTGATCAAGGAAATTTTTCCCAGCATTGAGAAAAGGCTGGAGAGTCGTCCCGATACCCTTTCCATAATTCAAAAAGGTCTTTTTGGAGTGGTCAATGAAAAGCGCGGAACCGGCTGGCGAGCCCGGTTGAAACAAATAAAAGTAGCCGGGAAAACCGGCACCGCCCAGGTGGTGCGTATTAAGAGGAACTCTAAAAGTGAGGAAGAGGAGGAGACTCCCTACAAACACCGCGATCATGCCTGGTTCGTCGGGTATGCGCCCTACGAGAACCCGGAAATCGCAGTGGCGGTCATTGTGGAGCATGGCGGGCATGGGGGTACGGCGGCGGCGCCCATTGTCCGCCAGATCATTCAAGCTTACAATAAGTACTACCCCCAGATCCCTGCCGATGGAGAAACCCTTGAAACGCCTGGTAGTGGGACCTAAGCGCGTTATTTATAATAAAGTGTCCCGGATCGACTAAAAAAACTAAAGATAGTGACCCGTTTCTGCCGATTTTGTAGGTATGGGATATTGTCGTTGGACGGAAGGCGGGTTGAGATGAAAACGGTTACCAAAACAGGGTTGCATCTGTCCCTGGGCAAGAAGGTACGGGCCACCCTACGAGGTGAGAAATACCAGGTTGCTCTTCGAGGTTGGGTGGAAGATGAATATCTCATTGTGGACTATCCGCAATTCCAGGGAGATCTTGTCAAAATCGCTCCTCTCACCGGGTGTAGCCTCAGTTTTACTTCTGACGGCACTTATTTCGATTTCAAAACTTTGGTGTTGTATGCCGTGGCGCACCCGGTCCACCTCATGGTGCTTGAATACCCGAAAAGTTTCACCACTTACAAGCTGAGGAAGAACAATCGGCACAAGGCCAATTTCCCGTTTTCATTTTCTGTTGAAGGCGGAAGCCCAGAAACACTATTTACCGGTACCATCCGCGACCTGAGCCTTTCCGGAGCCCTGATCACACATTCCCAACGGTTGACCAAAGGCGATAACCTTCAACTCACCGTCAATCTCTCTTTCGGAGAATTGTCCAGGGTGAAAGCCCAGGTGCGCAATGTTCGCAAGAACCCCGGCAGCAAAACCGAACCGTTTGTTACCGGTTTGGAATTTTCCAGGCTTTCCCAGGAACAGGACAAAATTCTGCGCCAATTCATGGGAACGCGCATGGGCGAGCGGCGGCGTGCCGACCGGTCCCGGTCCTCTAGATAATTCCCAGGTCTTTTTCCCGTAACCGTTTGATCTGGTCCCGCAATTGCGCCGCGCGCTCGAACTCCAGGGCTTTGGCCGCGGCGTGCATTTGTTTCTCCAGTCGCGCTGCCAGGTCGATGACGTTCCCTTCCGGCAAATATTCCTCTTCTTCCTCCTGAACCACAGGGACCATTGAGAATTGTTCCAAACCCACCAGGGATTCCTGGACCGATTTTTTGATGGAGACCGGAGTGATGTTATGGGCTTTATTGTATTCCATTTGAATTTTTCGCCGCCGTTCGGTTTCATCAATGGCATTTTGCATGCTGGGGGTGACGGTGTCGCCGTACATGAGTACATACCCGTCGAGATGTCGCGCGGCTCTGCCGGCGGTCTGGATCAAAGAAGTGGTTGAACGTAAAAACCCTTCCTTGTCCGCGTCGAGAATGGCGATCAGGGAAACCTCGGGAATGTCCAGACCTTCCCGCAATAAATTGATTCCGATCAGCGCATCAAATTCGCCCAGCCGCAGTTCGCGGATGATCTGCATCCGTTCGATGGTCACGATGTCGGAATGCAGGTATTTCACCTTCAGTCCCATTTCCGTGAAATGCTCGGTCAAGTCTTCTGCAAACCGTTTGGTCAGCGTGGTGACCAGCGTCCGCTGGTTTTGATCTGAACGCAGCTTGATTTCGTTGTAGAGATCATCCACCTGGCCGGTCACCGGCCGCACTTCGATGACCGGGTCCACCAGGCCCGTCGGCCGGACGATCATTTCGACTACCTGGTTGTTGGATTGTTCGATTTCGTATTTGCCCGGTGTGGCGGACACGTAAAACCGGTTGTTGGTTCGGCTTTCAAATTCGGAAAACATCAACGGCCGGTTGTCGAACGCCGAGGGCAGGCGAAAACCGTAACGGATCAGCGTTTCCTTGCGCGCGCGGTCGCCTTTGTACATTCCATTCAGTTGCGGAAAGGTGACATGGCTTTCATCGATCACGAACAGGGCATCGTCAGGAAAATAATCCAGCAGGGTCGGAGGCGGGCTTCCCGGTTCCCGCCCCATCAGGTGGCGTGAATAGTTTTCGACGCCCTGACAGTAGCCGATCTCGCGGATCATTTCCAGGTCGAACATCGTGCGTTGTTCGATGCGCTGGGCTTCGATCAACTGGTTCTGGCTTCGAAAATATTGAATACGTTCCTGCAATTCCTCCTGAATGCTCACAAGGGCCGCCTCCAGTTTGTCCTTGGGGGTGGTGTAATGGCTGGCGGGGTAGATGGCGATGCGTTCCAGCGTGCGCAGGGTTTTCAACGTGATCGGATCGAAACAGGTGAGCTTTTCAATTTCGTCGCCGAAAAACTCGATGCGGATCGCTTCGTTGCGCTCGTACACGGGAAGCACCTCCACCACGTCTCCCCGTACCCGGAAGGTTCCCCGCTGGAAATCGATGTCGTTGCGCTTGTACTGGATGTCCACCAGCTTGCGCAACACCTGGTCCCGCTCGAGTGTCATCCCCGGTTCCAGAAACAGCAACATGCCGTGATAGGCTTCCGGGGAACCCAGACCGTAGATGCAGGACACGCTGGCGACGATCAAGACGTCGCGACGCTCGAACAGCGCATGGGTGGCGGCGTGGCGCATCTTGTCGATTTCGTCGTTGATGGACGCGTCTTTTTCGATATAGGTGTCGGTGGTGGGCATATACGCTTCCGGCTGGTAGTAATCGTAGTAACTGACGAAGTATCCGATGGCGTTGTACGGAAAAAAAGTTTTGAATTCGTTGTACAACTGCGCCGCAAGGGTCTTGTTATGAGCCAGCACCAGGGTGGGGCGTTGGAGTCGCTCGACGACATTGGCCACGGCATAAGTCTTTCCCGAACCGGTCACCCCCAGAAGGGTCTGGTGAACTCCGTTGGGCTTCTCAAAGCCTTTCGCCAGGGTTTCTATCGCCTGGGGCTGATCCCCAGAAGGTTCGTAGTCAGATACCAGTTTGAAGGGTTGCATGTCCGGGTAATGGTCCTTGTGAACAAAAATGAGGTTATGTTACATTAGAAGGCTGTAAACAGCCAGAACCCTTATAGCTGTTCTCCACCGTTTCGTCAGGCTTTGAGTCCGGCGATGGAGGTGGGATTCGCCGAGTGCGCCCTCGCATAGTTTACGACACTCCCTGCCGGGTCAAGAAAGGAATTTGTGGAAGCCACCCAGGATATTGTCAAAACAGTTCAGGTCAACGGTGCCGCCATCACCCTGGTGGGGACCGCCCATGTCTCACAGAAAAGTGTCGACCTGGTCGAAGAAAAGATCCGGACCGGTGAATATGACCGCATTGCTGTTGAATTGTGTCCTCCCCGTTATCAGAATCTGATGCAGAAGTCCATGTGGAAGAACCTGAATATTTACCAGGTCCTGAGGCAGGGCAAAGGATCTCTGCTTCTGGTGAACCTGGCTCTCTCCGCCTATCAGAAGCGTCTCGCCGATAAAATAGGGGTGGAGCCGGGACAGGAAATGATGAAGGCCATCGAATTGGCCCGGGAATACAAGCTGCCGTTGGAGGTGATTGACCGGGATATCACCACCACCCTGCAACGCATGTACCAGGGAGTTTCGTTCTGGCAGAAGCTCAAACTGTTTTCCAGTCTCATCGCTAGTATTTTTATCGGCGAGGAAGTCACCGAACAACAGATCGAAGACCTCAAGGAAGGCGATATGCTCCATTCCCTGGTCGAGGAGTTCGAGGAAGTCCTGCCGTCCGTCAAGAAAGTGTTGATCGACGAGCGGGATCAGTTCATGGTCGGAAAACTGATTGAAATGACGAAATCACCAGAGGGCCCCAAAAATATTCTGGCGATGGTAGGCGCCGGGCATTTGGTCGGTATGTTGCCTGCGTTTGAAAACCCTCCCACGCAAGAATCACTAGAAGAACTGGACCAAAAGCCGCCGCCCGGCAAAACCGGTTATTATGTCGGCTGGGGAATCGGTCTGTTTATCCTCAGCATGTTCGGGGTGGGGTACCTGCGATCTCCCGAAATGGGCACCCAGTTGGTCCTCCAATGGATAGTGCTCAACGGCGGGTTGAGCGCCCTGGGGGCGGCATTGGCGTTTGCTCATCCGGTTTCGGTCTTGTCAGCGTTTCTGGCTGCGCCGTTGACTTCTCTCAACCCGACCATAGGAGCCGGCATGGTGGTCGGCATCGTGGAATCCTATCTCCGGAAACCCAAGGTGGCTGATTTTGAATCGATGCGCGAGGACATCGCCCATTTTTCCATGTGGTGGAAAAACGGCGTGATCCGGATATTCCTGATCTTCCTCTTCGCCAGTATCGGATCGATTATTGGAACTTTCGTGGCAGGATTTTCGATTGTTTACCAGCTTTTCGGTTAAGTGTCATGACACAGAAAACCTCTCGGGTGGCGGTTACCCCTCCGCCCATTTGCAATTCCTCTACCTTGCGGAACGAACTGTCCGATCTGTTTCCACAACCCATATTTAATGATACCGAACGTTATTTGACCGAAGACGAGCTGATCCGGTTCGCCGGTGAGGCCGACGCCCTGCTGGTCGGGCGCGACAGGATCACAGACAAGATTCTCTCCGCTCTGCCGCAATTGAAAATCATCGCGAAATACGGAGTGGGTCTTGATAATATCGATCTGGAAGCCCTGCACAGGCACCAGGTGAAGCTGGGATGGACCGCCGGCGTCAACCGGCGCTCCGTGGCGGAATTGACCCTCACCTTCATGCTGGGGCTGTGTCACAATGTGTTCAAGGGTGGATGGGCGCTCAAGCAGGGTCAATGGGCCAAGGGTGGCGGGCAACTCCTTCAGGGCAAAACCGTGGGCATTATCGGGTGCGGGAACATCGGTAAAGAAGTCGTGCGGCTGTTAAATCCGTTTGAGTGCCGGGTGTGGATTCGCGATATATTGGAGATGTCCGAATTTTGTAAAGAGACCGGTGCCGTTGAGAAAAGTTTCGAGGAAGTGCTGGGCGGGGCGGACATTATTTCCCTGCACGTTCCGTTGACGGAGGAAACGCGGAAGATGATCGACGTGGCAGCCCTTTCCCGGATGCGCCCGACGGCGTTTCTGATCAATACCAGCCGGGGAGACGTGGTGGATCAGACCGCGTTGAAAGAAGCTCTGGTCAACGAAACCATTGCGGGCGCGGCATTGGATGTGTTTTCTCAGGAACCGCCGGAGGATGCGGAATTGCTGGCATGCCCGCAATTGATGGGTACCCCGCACATCGGCGGCAACTCCATCGAAGCCGTGGAAGCCATGGCCCGCGCGGCGTTTCAACACTTGCAGGATTATTTCAACAAATAAGGAAGTGGAATGATGACTCGTTGGAAATATTTTTTGTGGGCGGGTTCGGCCCTGTTGTTGTTCGCGGTGCCCGGTTTTCCGGTTTGGGCGGATCATGAGAAGGGTTTTGATCATGAAGACGCGCTGGAACAGTTACAGGAAAAACAAGAACGCGAAGAAAAAGAGCTGAAGCGATTGTCGGAAATGGTCCTTATCCCCGCCGGTGAATTTGTCATGGGCAGAAACAGCATGAATGATAACGAAGCACCGGCACACACCGTGTTTCTCGATGCATTTTACATCGATAAATATGAGGTGACCCAGCTCCAGTATCTGAGCGCGATCGGAACGAATCCGAGTTATTTCGAAGAATGTCCGTTGTGCCCGGTGGAAAGGGTGACTTTTCATCAGTCCTCCCAATACTGCGCGAAGGCGGGCAAGCGTCTGCCCACCGAAGCGGAATGGGAAAAGGCCGCTCGCGGTGGTACCACCGGCTGGTACTACTGGGACCGGGACCATAGGGACCTCTACGCCTGGTATGGGAACAATGCCGGCAAACGGACCCGGCCGGTGGGCACGCGCAATCCCAACCGCTACGGGCTTTATGATGTGGCGGGCAATGTCTGGGAGTGGGTGCAGGACTGGTACGATTCCAACTATTATCCAAAGAGTCCGCAACGCAACCCGAAGGGACCCGCAAAGGGTGCGTTGAAAGTGATCCGCGGCGGTTCCTGGGGCAATACACCTGAACAGATTGCGCACGCCTACCGAGATTCGCACGAGCCGGACACCCGCCATATCAACGGTGGGTTTCGTTGTGCCAAAGATGCGAGGAAACATTAATCGATATGACTGAAGAAATCCGCAACGGTTATGAGCAGGCTGACTGGCAGAAACATTACGATGACAACGATCTCGCCTGGGATCTGGGGGAGGTGGCTCAACCGTTCGTCCGGTTGTGGGAAGACAACGTGCTCCAGCCGGGAACCCTGATCGTTCCCGGGTGCGGGCAGGGGCATGAGGTGATCTATTTTGCCGAGCGGGGGTTTCGTGTGACCGGCGTCGATTATTCCCCGGGAGCGGTGAAATTGCTCGGGGAGTCCCTGAAACACAAAGATCTGAACGCACAGGTCCTGCACCGGGATTTTTTTGAGTTGGAAACCGCGCATGATCAGGGTTACGACGCCATGCTGGAGCAGACTTTTTTCTGCGCGATTCGACCCGATCAAAGGCCGGCCTATGTCGAGACCGTGTCCCGCATCTTGAAATCTGGCGGCCTGTTGTTCGGGTTGTTTTATGAGACCGGGGAAGAGGGCGGTCCGCCGTTCAACACCACGGAGGCTGATATCCGCAACCATTTTTCCGGGGCGTTTGACATCGAGCGCCTTGAAAAATGTTCGTTTTCAAGTGAAAAACGCAAGGATAAGGAGTGGCTGGCGGTCCTGCGTAAGAAACCGGAAAACCAGACGGGATAACAGGATTTTCAGGATTAACTGGATTTACCAAACAAAGATCCTTCGCTGGCGCTCAGGATGACAAGTTGGAAGTGTCTTGTCATTTGGTAAAATTGAGTCCAGCGTCGCGCTGGCCGGGCAAGGCCAGGAGCAAATTTAAAACCTTGAACTGCGCCCCTTGTCATCGACTGCTATTAAGCGTCAGCAAGCTCCCTCCCCCGGTAGGGGGTGAAAGATATTTTTGGGCAGTTTCGTTTTAAATCATATAATGAGTTGTTGCTGATAGATAAAGAGTCCCTATTTTTCAGGAAATGCCATGCATGTGAAATCCAGCGGCCGTGAGGTGAAAAACGGCAAGAAAATATATTCCGGCATCTTCCGTGACGGAGGTGCGGGCGCGCGTGCCAAAAACCGTTTCCGGGAACGCCGACGCAAACTGATGAAAAAGGAAAACCGGCTGATGGTGTTGACCGGTGTGCCATACGGGCCGGGCCAGGAGACGACCTGGACCTATGCCCATTCCCCCACCTACCAGGAACCGACGGTCATGTACCTGACCGGTGTCAACCAGTCGGAAGTGATCCTGCTGCTGGATCCCGGTTCCAAAGAGTCGGACGAAATTTTGTTTGTCAAAAAGAAGGATCCGAGAAAAGAGTTCTGGGACGGTGTCCGCTTCGGTGTGGGCGATCCGGCAAGCATTCGGGAAGTGAAGCGGGTGACCGGGATCAAGGACGTGCAGGATATCGATGACTTCGATGAAATTTTCAAGAATCGTTTTGCCAAGCGGAAAAAGAAACAAGTAGGGACGTTCTGGCTCGAAAGCACACGCCCCGGAAACCGGCGCACCATCAAAACCGATCACAACTGGAAATTCAAAAAGAGAGTTGAAGGACTGTTGAAGAAAATGAAGGCGCCGAAGGGATGCCTCAACAATATCATGCGGTCCCACTTTGAGCTGCGGTTGCCCCTGGATGCGTACGATATTGCCAACACCCTCAAGGCGCAAACGATCACCGGCAAAGCATTCAAGGAAACTTTGCGGAATTTCAAAAAATTCGACAACGAATGCCAGGTGCAGGGGTTTATTGAGGGGCAGATGTTGATGAACTCGCCTTATGGCCTCAGTTTTCCGGGAATCATCGCCGCCGGTCACAACGCTACGGTACTCCATTACATGAAAAACGACGACCCCATCGGCAAAGGGGAGTTGGTCCTGTTGGATTTCGGTGTGCGCTGGATGACCATGCATGCGGATATTTCCCGTACGGTTCCCGCTTCGGGAAAGTTCAATCCCATGCAGAAAATCTTATATGAGGTCGTTCTGGAGGCGCAGTTGGCGGTGGAGAAAAAGGCGCGCGCCGGAGTCACCATTGTGGAACTGAATGATGTGTGTTGGGAAACTCTGCAAAAGGGGTTGGACGAGAAATTTCATGCTCTGGGCGGCAAATCCAAGACGGAATACAAAGGCCGTCCCCACGGTGTGAGCCATCTGATCGGCGAGCAGGAGCATGACGGAGACCCGTTTCGCGATTACGGAATCGAGCCTATGAAGCCGGGATGGTTGATCAGCAATGAACCGGGCCTTTACGGCAGATTCCGGTGGAAGCATAAAGGCAAGGTTTACGATGAGGAAATCGGGATTCGGATTGAAGACAATCTGCTGATTACCAAGACCGGTTGTGCGAATCTGTCCAGGGGCATACCGCGGCGGGTGGCGGAGATCGAACGATTGATGGCGCGTCCGCGCCGGAAGTGATCAAAGCTCCTTTAAGGCTTCCAGCACTTCATCGATGTGCCCTTTGACTTTGACCTTGGGGAAAATTTTGCGGACCACTCCCGTCTTGTCGATGATGAACGTGCTCCGCACGATGCCCATGAACTTCCTGCCATAGAGTTTTTTTTCCTGCCAGACGCCGTACTTGTTCACCACCTTTTGATCCACATCGCTGATCAGGGTAAACGGCAAATCGTATTTTTCGATGAACTTCTGATGTCTTTCAGGGGAGTCGATACTGACGCCGAGGATTTCCGTATTTTTGAATTTCCTGGAGTGATCGCGAAAATCACAGGCCTCGGTGGTACAACCGGGAGTCATGTCCTTTGGGTAAAAATACAGGACGACATTCTTCTTGCCCTTGAAGGAACTCAGCTTGACTTTGTTCCCGTTTTGATCGGCGGCTGAAAAATCGGGGGCCTTGTTTCCTACTTTGACCATAGAGAGTAAAAGGGGTGCTTCAGGCTTCCAGTTCTTTAATCAGCTTGTCCAGATTGGAATTAAGCCCGTTGATTTTTGCCATGATTTTTTTGACGGGGTCCCTGCCCGGCCGCAGGTTGAAGATCATCCGCGCGTCGCCCAGAATGTTCTCGATTTTTTGAAAATTCTTTTTGGAGGGTTGCTTCGACTTGTTGCATTGTGCTTCGAATATCACGATGACGCGCTGTAATTTGCCATCCACCTGGAATCCGATCATGGAATCCCCTCTTAACGAAGAGGTTTGTTCCATGTATCCCCAGATACCCCCCCGGCCCTGAGTGACCTCAAAACTGGCGCGAAGATCCGAGCCCGCGTCCCGGCAGGCATCTGCAAATACCCAATTGGGGGTGAAGAGCATTAAAAAGAGCAATCCCGCCAAACATATTCGCAAACGCATGATTACGCGTGCTTTACCGTTTTGAAACAAGCTCATGATAATTCCCCAATTTATTGGGTTAGCTATAAGTAGACAATCGGCTTGCTGGTATTGCACCGAATTGCCCGTATCTTTTCATGTAACCAAGAAAAGGGAGAGTTGTCAAACTTTATATTATTACAACCCTTTTGCGCGGGTGCATTTGGCAATAAGGGTGGGAATTTCAAGGTTATTGGCTGAATAACTCATGACCTTTCAGGTCCTTGAACGCGGGATCGTTCCTCAGGGCTCTCAGAATGGAGGGTTTGATTTTTTGGATGAGTTTCAGGTTCTCGAGTGCCGCTTCGCGGTCGCCTTTTTGCGCGTAAGCCTTGGCCAGGAGCACCCGGTGGGAAAGGATATGCTCATGGTCGGGATGAGAAATCAGGGTGCGTTCCAGAAGGGTGATGGTCTTGTGCGGCGTTCCCATTTTGTAATAGGCCGCCGCCATATTGAGCTTGCTCATCAAATGTCCGGGAGAGGTTCGAAGGGCCAGGGCGTACAGGGCCAAGGCGCGTTGGTACATACCATAATGAGCGAATACTTCCCCTTTCCGGTTCAATGCCTCCACCAGATCAAAAAACGGTTCACTGGTATCCAGCGCGGGCTGAGTGTCCGGTGTTTGTGAGGGCATCTCCGCCAGGCTGGTTTTGGCCAGGCCGTCCGGGTCGCCCATGGCTTCGGATTTCTTGTAATAGTCACGCGCCTGGTCCAGTTGACCCCGCATCACCCTCATATCCCCCAATTCCTGGGACCCCTTGGCTTGCAGGGTTTTGTCACTGGGATGAGCACTCAACAGCTGTTTGACGGATTTTTCGGTCAGGTCCAGCCGCAACAGCAGGCTGGCAATGGCAACCAGGATCTGATGGGTGGCCTTATCGTCCGGTTTGAGGCGGGCGGCGGTTTGAACTTCAAACAGCGAGAGGCCGTACTTGCCGGACTGGTAAAGAGCCCGTGACCGGTTGAGGTGATAGCTGTGGGGATCCACCCTGGCGGGCAGCTTGCCGGTGTTGCCTTTTTTGATGAGTTCGATCAAAGCCCGGGAGGCCTCCACCTTGGGATGGTCCTGCCGCGTTTGCCAGATACGGTTGAGGTGATCCTCGGCCTGCTGGAAGTTTTTTTGCAACGCATACAGGTATCCCAGCTGGTAACCGGATTCAAAGTCGTCGGGATTGAGGGACAAGGCTTTGAGAAACGCACGCTCGGCCTCTTTCAGATCGTTCAAGTAAAAGAAATTCATGCCCCGCTCGTAATGATACATCGCGTTGGAGGCATCCAGTTCGGCGGCGCGGGCCAGCTCTTTGTTGGCCAGCTCCATGTATCCCCTACCCGCCAGGGTTTGTGCAAACTCGTAATGGGCGTCCTTGCTGTTGGGGTGCTGGTGCACCGCGATTTTGCAGGCCTGGTCCGAGAGCTCCACATTTCCCATGATGCGGTAGATCCGGCAGTGCGCGAACGAGATGGCCGGATGCCGGCGCTGAATGTTCCGGCCCTGTTGCAGAATCGTGTAGGATTCCTTGTAGCGTTTCAATTCATACAGGAGCAGGGATTTTAATATCAGGGGTGTGCCTTTTTGCGGATTTTGCTGATGGGCGCGGTCGATCAATGTCATGGCCTCGTCATATTTCTTCTGCGCGACAAGTTGGTGGATTTCCAGGTAAACCGGATTTTGGCGGTCTTCCTTGGCCTGATGCGAGTCCCACAAAGTGATGTCCCTGCCGGGAAACCGCGCTTCCACGGACTGGGAAAACAACATCAAACCAACGAATGTCCCTACACTTAATATTAAAAAATTCCAATCGTGTCGCTTCAAAACAAACTCCTTTTGTGTTCAGAGGCCGTCAGGGCCTGACCACCCGCATAAGCCGCACCGCTTTGCGGGCCTTCGATTTTTTAGGCGCTGAAAACCGTTTCCCGTTATTGAACTCAATGCCGAATGCATTGAAATGTCCGTTGGCTTCCAGGGCCCACCAGGCCCCCGATCCCTCTTTCGCAAAAATCGGGTCGATGTGAATTTTCATTTCCCGTCCAACCTGCTGGCTGTTGAGCTTGTGGGGTTCGTACAGGGTTTGTAAATCTTTGAGGGTCGGCATTTGCCAGTCGTAATAATTGGCGAACCCGTTTTCATTGATTTTTTTGACATAGTTAAATGATTCCAGCCAGGTGAGCCAATGGCCGGTCTGCTGGTAGGACTCCTGCTTCATCCACATCAGACTGGTTTTCGTGTCGGTGATGGTGCCGTCCTGATTGTCGACGAATCGTTTGTCCTGCGATTCGATTTTGCCTGCTGGCGGCGCTTGCGTCTTCTCCGCCAGGCAGGGCAGGGCCAACATGAGCATCCACAATAAAACGCAGCAAGCAGCAAGCAATCTATTTAATGAAAACGTTGATCCAGTCATTAAGAGCTCAGCTTTTCCTTTAATAGTTTGTTGACCAGGGCCGGGTTGGCCTGGCCCTTGCTCGCCTGCATTACCTGTCCGACAAAGAAGCCCATCAATTTGTCCTTGCCGTTTTTGTAATCCTCCGCCTGGTTCGGGTTGGCGGAGATGACGTCCTCCACCATTTTCAGCAAAGCGGATTCGTCGGTGATCTGCGTCAACCCTTTGGCTTTGACGATCTCCGCCGGCGGTTTGCCGGATTGGTACATGTCCTCGAATACCGTCTTGGCCATTTTACCGCTGATCGTCCCGTCGTCAATCAACTTCAACAGATCGGTCAAGCGTTCCGGCGTGACCGGGCAATCGTCGATTTCCTTGTTATCATTTTTCAATTCCCGCAACAAGTCGCCCATGATCCAGTTGCTGATAGTTTTCGGCTGGTCGAACAGTTTCACGCAGGTTTCAAAATAGTCAGCGAGGGCCTTCGAGGTGGTCAACACACCCGCATCGTATTCCGGAATCCCATAAGCGCTGACGAACCGCTCCCGTTTCTGTTCCGGCATTTCAGGCAGCGATTGTTGCACCTCCTTAATCCAGACCTCGTCGCAAGCGATCGGCACCAGGTCGGGTTCCGGAAAATACCGGTAGTCGTGGGCCTCCTCCTTGGAGCGCATGGAAAACGTGACGCCCTTGTCGGAATCGTACAAACGGGTTTCCTGCACCACGGCGTCGCCCTGGTCGAGGACCTTGGCCTGCCTTTCGATTTCGTACTCCAGCGCCTTTTGCACGAACTTGAAGGAGTTTATATTTTTCAACTCGGTACGTGTGCCAAGCTCTTTTTGTCCGGTCGGTCGCAGGGACACGTTGGCGTCACAACGCAGACTGCCTTCTTCCATGTTGACGTCGCTGACCTCGGCGTAGTCGAGGATGGCCTTGAGCTGGACGAGGTACTCGCGGGCTTCCGCCGGCGACCGCAAATCCGGCTCGCTGACGATTTCGATGAGCGGCACGCCGGTGCGGTTGTAATCGACGTAACTCTTGCCGGGCATCCCCAGGTTTTCGCCGTGAATCGATTTGCCGGCGTCTTCTTCCAGGTGGATGCGGGTCAGGCCGATCTTTTTGGGCGTGCCGTTGGTCTGGATGTTGATGTAGCCGTTGAGCCCGATCGGCAGTTCGTACTGGGAAATCTGGTAGCCCTTCGGCAGGTCGGGATAAAAATAGTTTTTGCGGGCGAAGCGGCTCATCGGCTGGACAATGCAATGAGTCGCGAGACAGGCCCGGATGGCGTACTCCACCACCTTTTTGTTCAGCACCGGCAGAACCCCCGGCATGCCGAGGCAGATCGGACAGGTGTTGGCGTTGGGCGGCCGGCCGAACTCCGTGGAGCAGGAACAAAAGATTTTCGACTGGGTTTTCAACTGGGCATGCACCTCCAGCCCAATGACCACTTCATAGTTCATAGTTTTTTGCTGCGCTCATAGCGCGCTTCACTCAAAAGAAAACAGCTCGTGTACTTGCGGCCTTTACATAAACACCTCCCCTCCTTACGAAGGAGGGGATACAGGGGAGGTTATGATACCTTCTTCATTATCTGTTTTGTAGTTGCTCGATTCATCGAGCGGTTTTGAAATGAGCCCCATGAATGGGGCAACTACATAAAGCTACCCCACCCAGCCTTCCCCTTGGAAAGGGGAGGGTTTATTCAAGTTTCTCGACCGTCTCTGGATTCTAAACGCCAGGACAGAGCCAGTCAATACCGCGTTTGCAGGACCGCCGGCGAAGCGCCGGAGCTAATTTTTACGGCTTTTTCAGGGGAGATGTGGAGAGGCCAGCGTGACGCTGGACCCAGATGATTAAAGAATATCCATCACCTGTTCAGGGGGACGGCCGAGGGCGGCTTTGCCGTTGGCGAGGACGATGGGGCGCTCAATCAGTATCGGGTGCTTCGTCATGGCATCGATCAGGGCGTCATCCGACAGGGACGGGTCGTTAAGCTTGAGTTCAGCATAGGCCGCTTCCTTCTTGCGCATCAGCTCACGCGGCGCCATTCCGAGTTGGTCCAGAATCTCTTTGAGAGTTTCCGCCGTCGGCGGTGTTTTGAGGTATTCGATAACGGTCGGCGTGACGCCGTTTTCTTTAAGCAGTTCCAGAGTCTGGCGCGATTTACTGCATTTCGGATTATGATAAATAATTGTGGACATGATTGTATGTTTAGGAAAGTTAATATATGGAATCTTTCTATATTTTATTTTATCCGCGGGTTTTCCTTTTTTAACAATTCCTCTCGTTCTCGTTTGTATTGATCATAACTTTTCCTGGTCCCGCAGTCTGCTGTAGGATTTTCCTGGCATTGCTGTTGGTCATAGTTTTGTCCGGCTCCATAAAGGAATCTGTTTAATGACTCACCTTTGGAACTGCATCCAAAAATAGAAACAAATGATAATAATAGAGTTAAGGTAATTGCAAATTTCATAAAGATTAACTCCGTTTCTAGAGAGCGGTATACCCGCCGTCGATGGGGAGTGTGGCGCCGGTGATGAAGGCGGACTCGTCGCTTGCGAGAAACAGGCAGGCCTGCGCCACTTCTTCCGGTTTGCCAAAGCGGCCCAGCGGATAACCTTTCATCCACTCGGCCATCAGGGCGGTGTCCTTCCGCAGTTCTTCGGTCATTTCGGTTTCGATCATGCCGGGGCAGATGGAGTTCGAACGTATTCCCTGCGCGCCGTATTCGACGGCGATGGATTTGCTGAACTGGTTGAGCGCGCCCTTGGAGGCGTTATAGGCTGACGTCCCGGGCACGGCGATCATCCCCAGAATGGAACTGATGTGTATGATGCTTCCCGACCCTTGCGCGATCATCTGCGGCAGGACCTTGCGCGTCAGTTGAAACACGCCGCGCATATTGATGTTGAAGGTTTCATCCCAGACGGTGTCATCCATTTCATGGAGAGGGGAGGGCGCAAAGGTGCCGGCGTTGTTGACGAGGATGTCCACCTTGCCCAGTTGCTTGACGGTGGTTTCGACGAGACGTTCTGTATCCTGTTTTTGGGTGATGTCACCCTGCACGGCCAGTACTGCATCGCCGATTTCTTTTTGCGCCTGGTCGAGGCGGTCCTGCCGCCGTCCGAAAATGGCGACCCGAGCGCCTTCTTTTACAAACAGCCGGGCGCAGGCCAGTCCGATGCCCGTGCCCCCTCCGGTGATGATGGCGGTTTTGTCCTTCAATCGCATGATTTCCCTTCTTTTCTGGATAACTGCAAAGTCCTATGTATATAATAATGGGGCTAATGAATGCCAGCACAATTTCGCCGCAACAATTCCAATCATCGCACGTAAAAGCGGTGCCGGGGAGGGTCAATCCATGGGCAATATGAAATACTTCTATTTCGGGTTCGGAGGATTCATCGGATTCGTCTGCGGCATCGTCATCCAGATGATTTTCTATGCGGTGGAGAAGTCCGGAAACCGCATTTTGACCGAAGCCGGCCGTGGTGATTACGGGATTTTGGGTAAGGGTCTGATGGTGCTGTTTGAGGGCCTGCCCTACATGGGCATTGTGCTGGGAGTGGTGCTGGTACGGGTGATGTTCCGAAAAGATATTGAAAAAGAAGGGCCTGATGACGGTAACTCCAGCCACGGCGACCCCGGATGAGGAGCCTCTTAGCCCTGATCGGGTGCATTCATTAAAAAATGATGTAAAATAAGATCGCAACAGTCTGCCAAATAAATTGAGCCTTCAATGAACCAAAAATTTAATGAAAATATACTGAAAGCACTGGAAACTTCCCAGGACGCTCTCAAAATCTGCAAGCAGGCCATGGAAGACGCCAATGATGAAACCTGCCGCGCCATGTACTCTGCCATCATCAAGGATTGCGAAAAGCACGTGAAGATGCTGAAAGGGGAGATGGACCTCCACAAGGTTCAGAAAAAATGGGATTGAACGAGTGAGGATTTTAATCGTCGAAGACGAGAAAAAGGTCGCCGGGTTCATCAAAAAGGGCCTGGAGGAAGAAACCTATGCCGTCGATGTGGCCTACGACGGCGAAGAGGGGTTTCATCTCGCTGACATGAACGAGTACGACTTGATCATCCTGGACCTGATGCTGCCGAAAATGGACGGGTTGGAAGTGTTGACCCGCCTCCGGGACAAGAAGGTGAATACTCCGATTCTGTTGCTGACGGCAAAAGATGCGGTCGAGGACAGGGTCACGGGTCTGAACAAGGGTGCCGACGATTACCTGACCAAACCCTTTGCCTTTTCAGAACTGCTGGCCCGCATCCGGTCGCTGCTGCGGCGCGGTCAGGCGGAAACCCAGACGGAGTTGAAAGTGGGTGATCTGTGTCTCGACATGGTCAGCCACAAGGTGAGCCGAAACGGCGAGGAGATCGAGCTCACCGGAAAAGAATACAGCCTGCTGGAATATTTCATGCGCAACGAGGGCAAGGTGCTGACGCGTACCATGATCGCGGAACATGTCTGGGATTACAACTTCGATACGTTCACCAACGTCATCGACGTTTACGTCAATCATTTGAGGAAAAAAATCGATAAGAAATATCCGGCCAAGCTTCTCCACACCTTGAGGGGCGTCGGCTATGTCATGAGGGTTTAGGGAATATGATTTTCAATTCCATCCGCTCCAGATTGACCGCCTGGCATGTCGCGGTTCTTGGATTTTTTCTTATCCTGTTCAGTATTCTGCTCTACGCGTTTCTTTCCAAACGACTGCACGAAAGTATCGACAATTCGCTGAAAGTGTCGGCCAGCGTGGTCAAAAAAGCGGCCCTGATCGATTACTCCAGGACCCCTTTGCCGGGACTGGATTTGTTTTTCGATCAATTTCTGGGGTACAGCAACATCAACAAATTTTACCGGATTTATGACGGCTCGGGAAATGTGGACTCCCGCTCGAAAGGCATCGATGCCTCCAAGTTTCCCCTGACGCAGGATTCTTATTCACGCGCCACCAAAGGGGAAATCACCTACGAGACGTTTACGTTGGCGCCCCGGCATCACATTCGGGTGATCACGATGCCGGTGATCCGGAACGACAACCTGGTCAACCTCATCCAGGTCGGGACTTCGCTGAAAGGGGTGGAGGACACCTTGAAGAATCTGCGGATTTTCCTGTTCGCCGCCATACCGGGGGTGTTGATTCTGAGTACTCTCGGCGGGCGCTTCATGGCCACCCGCGCTTTGAAACCGGTGGCGGACATTACCCAGACGGCACAGAATATCGCGCATGGCGCCGACCTCAGCCAGCGCATCCCGATGCCCGAGGTGCAGGATGAAATCGGTAATCTCGCCAACACATTCAACGAAATGATGGACCGGCTGGAGAAATCATTTGCCCAGGTGCGCCAGTTCAGCAGTGACGCGTCGCACGAGCTTCGCACCCCGTTGACCGTGTTGAAAGGGCAAAGCGAACTGGTATTGGGCAAGCCCCGTTCCAAGGTGGAATACCAGGAAGTGTTGTCCAGCAATCTGGAAGAGATCAACTACATGTCGCGCATTCTTGAGGATTTATTAATCCTGTCGAAGGGCGATGAAGGTGAAATTTCACTCGAGAAGGAACCGGTTGAACTGGGAACGATCATTGAAGAGGTCAGTCGCCAGGGAGAAATTCTGGCCGATGAAAAGGACGTCAGGATTGTGCTGGCTTACGTGGAACCGGTGACGATTCTGGGAGATGCGCACCGTCTCAAACAAATGGTATGGATCCTGATCCACAACGCCATCAAATTCACTCCCGGCGGCGGGGAGATCAAAATTACGCTACAGGATCTGGATGATACCGTATACTTTACTATCAAGGATACGGGAATCGGTATTCCCGAGCAGGACCTTCCCAAAATTTTCGACCGGTTTTACCGCGTCGATAAAGCCCGCTCCCGGCAGGAGGGAGGCAGCGGCCTCGGGCTAGCCATTTGCAAATATATCGTGGATCGTCATCAAGGAACCATTGATGTGGAAAGCAAACTGGGAGAGGGCACAAAATTCAAAATCCGTTTTCCCAAACACGAAGTGGCGGAACAAAAAATTGCCTAGTCATGAATCGCCGATTTAAATTTCTGGAGATTTCCATTGGATAACCAACAGACATTGCTTTCCCTGATGACTGAAGAAGAGGCCCGGTATCTCAGGGAATTTGTTTATGAGTTGAACCTGCAACCGTCCAAACACCTGCTTCGCAATGAAATCGTCCTGCGGTTCACTCAATTTTTGGACCAGAAGAATTCCGGGAACAGGGATCCCGACGATTTTGCCAACCTTGAGGGTTTTTTTTCCAAAGCCCAGGAGATGCTGTTGCTGGAAGAGGATGTGGTGTTATTGCATCGCAGCCAGGCGGGGCACTATCGTTTCTATCGGATTCATAATGTGGAAGACCGCGTCGATGAATTGACGTCTGAAGAATTTCTGGATTACCGGGAAGTGGTGGCGGATCGCGCCCATATCCCCCCCGAAAAAAAACTGCTGATCGATTTCAAGCCGTTTTACAGTACCGGACCTGAAATTCCCGAACCCAAAAAGATCGGCTCCGGCCACAGATATCTGAACAGCTATATGGCGGGCAAACTCCATGAAGAGCCGGAGGATTGGCAGAAGTTTCTCTGCGAGTTTCTGAAAATCCATAACATCGGAAACGATCAGATACTGGTGGATGGAGAAATCATCGAAGGACCTGTGGCATTGGTGGAAGCGCTTCAAAAAGCCATCGCCTTCCTCGAAACGTTGGATGAGAAAGCGCCGATCCATGAAGCCCGCGTCACTCTCAACAGCCTGGGGATACGGGAAGGTTTCGGGGATACCGTCGGGCGGACCCTGACCCACCTGCGGGTGCTCACCAATCTCTTTGAATCGCCCAGCGCCGATTACCTCGACGAGTTTATCGGTGCCATTCCGCTGATATCCCGGGTCGCGGTGATCTCGCCGCATGGCTGGTTCGGGCAGGACCATGTGCTGGGCCGTCCCGACACCGGCGGTCAGGTGGTTTATATTCTCGACCAGGTGAAGGCTCTGGAGACGTATTTGAAAAATTCACTGGCTGCCGCCGGAATTACGGAGCCACCCAAAATTCTGGTGGTGACCCGCCTTATTCCTGAAAATGAAGGCACGACCAGCAACCAGCGTCTCGAAAAAATCAACGGGACGGACCATTGCTGCATACTGCGCGTCCCGTTCAAGGATGACAACCAGAATATCGTCCCGCACTGGCTCTCGCGGTTTCAGGTGTGGCCGTTTCTGGAGCAGTTCGCGCTGGATGCGAAAAACGAATTGCTCACGGAATTCGGCGGCAAGCCGGACATGGTCATCGGAAATTATTCGGACGGCAACCTGGTGGCGTCTCTCCTGGCTCCCTGGTTCCAGGTGGTTCAGTGTAATATTGCGCATGCGTTGGAGAAGCCCAAGTTTCTGTTTTCCGACTTGTACTGGCAGGATTTGGAAAAAGATTACAACTTCTCGCTTCAGTTTACCGCCGATCTGGTTTCCATGAACAAGGCGGACATTATCGTTTCCAGCACCTCGCAGGAAATTGCGGGTACGGAAACCAGCCTGGGACAATACGAATCGTACTGCCTGTTTTCCATGCCGGAGTTGTACAAGGTGACTGATGGCGTCAACCTGCTGCATCCCAAGTTCAACGTGGTTTCTCCCGGGGTCGATGAATCCATTTATTTCCCTTTTACCGACACCTCGCGGCGGCTCAAAAACCAGACGGAAGAATTGACCGAACGCCTGTTTTTCAAACAGGGAGTAGATATTTTTGGGGAACTCGAGCATCCGGATAAAATTCCAATCTTCACCATAGCCCGGCTGGATAAAATAAAAAATCTGACCGGACTGGTCGAAAGTTTTGGGCAAAGCCAGGACCTTCAGAACAGAGCCAATTTGATCGTCGTGACGCACACCGTTCGTGAAGAGAAGGTGACGGATGCCGAGGAACTGTCCGAGTTGAAAAGAATGTATCAGTTGATTGAAGAGTATGGACTCCAGAATAAAATCCGCTGGGTCGAAAACTCTTCAAGGAGGGATGGCGCGGAGTCGTATCGTATTATGGCCGACCGCAGAGGCATATTTGTGCAACCTGCATTGTTCGAGGCGTTTGGATTGACGGTTTTGGAAGGGATGGCCAGCGGCCTGCCGGTATTCGCAACTCAGTTCGGAGGACCGCAGGAAATTATTGAAGATGGAGAAAACGGTTATCTGATCAATCCCACTCAGCCGGAGCTGATCAGTCAGCCCATTCTGGATTTTCTGCTTCGTTGCGAACAGGTCCCTTCCTGTTGGGAAACGCTGGGTAGCCAGGCGATCATTCGCGTCAAAGAGCGTTTTACCTGGAATTTGTATTCGGAGAAATTGATCAAAGCCGCCAAGCTGTACGGCTTCTGGAATTATTCAGTTCTCGGGGATGAAAAGAAGGAAGTGGACCGGTACTGCAATCTGCTGTTTCACATGGTGTTCAAAAACCGGGCGAGACAACTGCTCGGTGACTAGGCCCCGGAGCTATTTGATCCAGACCAGGGGCCGGTAAATCCACGCTTTGTCTCCCCAGGCATCCACGACTTGCACCCAGTTGTCCTTGATCTTGATGACTTTCATGGAAAAATACTTTTCGCCGGGCATCCCTTTAACCTTTTTATAATGAGTGCCGGGGCCGTTGCGCAAATTGGTCGCGTCTTTTTTGATGACGGCGCATTTGAACGACTTGGTGGTGAGCCGTTTATGCACCCAGTAGATATCGCCGTCCAAATCCTTCACCCGCAACCACTCGCCCTGTTTGCCCAACTGCTGAAACGGCATGTACCGGAACACTTCCCAGATCTTCTCGTAGTGGAGTCCGGGTCCCTGCCGCAGATTGGCCTGGCGATTTTTGATGCACAGGGCATTGGCCGGCGAAGTCCACAAGACAGTCATGCCGAGACAGATTAAAATCAAAAAAATAGAGAAGTTATTTGCTGATTTAGGGTGAACAGGACTCATGGGGAAATCTTCGGGTTGGGGTAAAATATATCTGTTTGAGAGACCAGGGACTTGTTATAGTGCGCTGCATAACCGGATTTTGAACTGCTCAAGTGAAAACTATAAACTATTGAAAAAATTGAAATTATACGCTTAGAGCGCGGGTGGGTCAACTCCTAATTAGGTCTAGAATCACCCTTTAAGGGTAACATGGAAAATTTTCGATTTCAATTGAGCGGGATTTTTGCAATGACGATCCTCAATAATCAGAGCCCAAAGTGCTGACCGTTCTTTCGGTTTTACAGTTTGCCCTGATCATTGCAATCCTGGTTTATTTGACCGTTAATTCTTTCTCTATGGTCAAAGTCGAGCCTGAGGACGGGCCCCTGCCGTCATCTCCATTCGTTTCGGTTTGTGTCCCGGCACGCAACGAGGAACGGGATATCGAAGCGTGTCTCACCTCATTGCTGAACCAGGACTATCCGAATTATGAAGTGATCGTGGTCGATGACAACTCCACCGACAACACGCCGGGTATTATTGAATCGTTGCAGAAGCGTCATTCCAATCTCGTTGCCGTTCAGGGCGCCGAGTTACCTTCCGACTGGTACGGCAAGCCCTTCGCCCTGCATCAGGCTGAGCAAAGGGCTCGGGGAGAACTGCTTCTGTTCACCGACGCCGATCCCGTGTTCCAGCCCAACGCCTTGACGACGGCGGTTCATCTTATGCAGAAGCACCGGTTGGACATGATTTCCCTCCTTCCCGGTGCGGAGTTTGGTTCGTTCTGGGAGCGGGCGGTGCAACCGGTCATTTTCGCGTTCATTTCGGCCCACATACGATTCGGAAAAGTGAACGATCCGGAGTCGCCAGCCGCGATGGGCGTCGGTTCCTTTATCCTGTTGCGGCGTGAGGTGTATGACCGGGTGGGGGGTCATGAAACGCTCAAGCAAGCCATCCTGGAGGATATCGGCATGGCGCGTCTGGTGAAACGGTCCGGCGCCAGAATCATGATGGCCGAAGCCCAGAAAATTTATACCATCCGCATGTACCACTCGTTCCGGGAAATTTGGACCGGTTGGCGCAAAAACGTTTTCCTTGCGATGAAAAAATCCATCTTCAAAACGTTTTATTATATTCTTTGCTTATTGGGATTCGTGGTGACGCCGTGGCTCATTGCCGCATATCACCTGTGGCTGGGGTCGGCCCTGGGGTGGCAGGCGATGGCTCTGGCCGGGCTGGGTCTGGTGTTGGTTACCAAATGGGGCTTGTGCCATGGACTGAATCTGGAAAAGCGTTATGCGCTGGTGTTTCCCCTGGGAGCTCTGGTCGTGGCCGCCATCATGATCAATTCCATGGTCCACTTGTTGTTCCGGGGAAAGGCCGAATGGCGCGGACGAACCTACCTACAACCGGAGAAATAATTGAATGGAAATTTACGCGAAACGTTTTACCAAGATGGCGCTGATTTACCTGGCGCTCGGGGTGGTGATGGGCGTGGTGATCGGCACCCAGCCGGAATGGAGCCAGCGACTCCGCTTCGTTCACATTCATCTCAACCTGTTGGGATTCATGACCATGTTTATCTCCGGGGTGGCGTACCATGTGCTTCCCCGCTTCAACGCCCGCCCCGTTCCCTGGCCGAATGGTGTTAAGTATCATTTCATCCTGCACAACACCGGCTTGCTGGGGATGGCCGCCACTCATCTTGCGGGAGGGTTATGGTCCGGCGGCATCCTGCACGCCGGGTTCGTCGGTTTCGCGCTAATGACAGGAGCGGGTCTGTTGATCATGGTCTACAACCTGTATTTTGTATTGGCTCCGGTGAAGGAGGACCCATGAAAGGGGATAGAGCACGACTCCTCTTGATGTTCGATCTCCGCGATAAGAAAGGATAAAATCTTACCTCGATTAGGGTAAGGTACTTATGGGGTATTTGCAGTTTTCGGGCCATAAAAGTATGGGCTGTTTTATCCGACTTGTGGTAGGATACGCTTGCCAAACAGGGGTGGTAGTGGTCACGGCAATCCGAAAAGTGGGGCCCGCGGGCAGGGTCTTTGCAGGGATCGGGCCAGTAATCGCCTGAAAGACAACTGGGGAACGCGCTTTGGTACCATCTGGAACGCCTTCCCGCTCAATCTGAGGAGCGCGATTGGTATGTCTCTAGGTAAAGTTAAGTGGTTCAACGAAAGCAAGGGGTATGGTTTTATTGAATCTGAAGATGGGGAAGACGTGTTTGTTCACTTCTCGGAAATTCAATCGGAAGGATTCAAAACACTGAAAGAGGGCCAGGAGGTCGAGTTCGAAAAGACCCAGGGGAAAAAAGGTCCGCAAGCCTCCAACGTCATTCCAAAATAACCTCACGCATTCAATCACCCGGCGGAGCCCCCACCTCCGCCGGGTTTTTTCTGCCCGCCCATCGGCTCCAATTCATCAAAAAAACTTGGGAAAATCGGATCACCTGTGGTACAAAGGGGCCGTAAAATGGGATGGGCTTTGAATCCATCCGCCCGGTTCAACGGGCTTTTCCGACAGCGGTGATTGGAACACTCGATTCGACATGAACCGGCCATCCTCTGGGATGGTTTTTTTGTTGGGCAACGCTACCCGCCGGCGGAGGTTTTGAAAAGCATCTTACGAAAAATCTGGGAATGCGGTTTTGGGTTTTGCTCGAGAGGCTTCCCGCTCAATCTGAAGGAGCTCGATTGGTATGTCAGTAGGAAAAGTAAAGTGGTTTAACGACAGCAAAGGATACGGATTTATTGAAGGCGAAGATGGCGAAGACGTTTTCGTTCACTTCTCGGAAATTCAAGCCGAAGGATTCAAAACCCTGACGGAAGGCCAAACGGTCGAGTTCGAAAAGACCGACGGCAAGAAAGGTCCGCAGGCCTCCAACGTCATTCCCAAGTAAAACCGCAATCACCGAAAACCCCGGCCGGGCATCCCGCCCCGCCGGGGTTTTTTTGTGCCTGCGGATTCTAAATTAAATAATTAACGGCTCTTGAATTACAAAAGGGAAGGCGAGACAAAAAAACCAGGACCAAAATAAGGCGTGAGCTTTCCAATAATTAGAGTGAGGTAAGTTTTTCTTATACAGTTTGATAAAAAAACTAACCATCAAATGAGTGGCAATGCTTAATGAAGAAACCGCATAAATGAAAAAATGATCATAAATTTGCATACCAACATCCCAATTGTATCCAATGTAGTAAGCATTTAAAACACCGAAAATAAGAGCTATGACAAAGAGAATGTCAAAGGCCAAGGGCCTGGATAGTTTTGTGTGTAGATAAGAAGTTAAGAAATAACAGATCATTGGAACAAAAAAACCTATTACGTTGAGTACAACTACGCCAAAGCTGTAAGGAAAATTCATGTAGGGGAAATGGCCTAACAAAGCTCCTAACGCCAGAGTAAATATCGGGCAAAATAATAGAAGAACGCCTGGTAAAACCCTCAGGCCTTCCGGTGTGTCATATTTCATTTTTCCTCCGGGCGTTGCCCGGCTTTCGCTTCCTGCCAGTAGCGTTCGAGTGTGTCGAGGGGGGTGTCTTTGAGGGGTTTGCCGGATTTTTCGACCTGGGCTTCGATGTATTGAAAGCGCTCGATGAATTTGTTGTTGGTGCCGCGTAACGCTTCCTCGGCGTCGATCTTCTTGTGCCGCGCGATGTTCACCAGCACGAATAATATATCTCCCAATTCATCGGTAATGTTTCCGTTTTTACCGCTCAACACGGCTTCCTTGAACTCGGCGATCTCTTCGTCCAGCTTGGCGAACACGTCCTGGATCTCCTGCCAGTCGAACCCGTGCTTGGCGGCTTTCTTGGTGAGTTTTTGCGCGCGGGCAAGTGACGGCAGATGTTTCGGCACGCTGTCGAGCACCGACTTGTGATCCTGATTGGCCTTTTCGCTGATCTTGATGTGTTCCCATTGATCGATCACCGCGTCGGGGGTGTCGGCTGTAGCTTCTTCAAATACGTGGGGGTGACGCCGCACCATTTTTTCACTCAGGTTGTCGATCACCTGGGTGATGTTGAACTCTTTCCGGTTCTCGGAGATTTTGGAGTGAAACAGGATCTGGTACAGCAGGTCGCCCAACTCATCCTTGATCTTATCCGGCTGGTTGCTGTCGAGTGCCTCCAGCGTTTCATACGCTTCTTCGACGAGGTAGGGTTTAAGTGATTCTCGCGTCTGCACGACGTCCCAGGGACAGCCGTTCTCACCCATCAGGGTGTTGATGATGTCGATCAGTTTTTTGAACGCCGCGTCGGGAGTATCACTCATTTCAGGTCACTTGCTCCGGTTCGGTTATGAATTCGACAATCACCGAGTCAGCGAGAAAAAGACCCTCAAGAGTCAGAGACGCCCGGTCCCTGGATATTTCCAGTAGTTCCATTTTCTCCAGGCGCTCTACGATTTCGCCAAACGCTTCGTGAAACGAAATGCCGAATTGGTTCTTAAATTGAAACAGGCTCAAGCCTGCTTTGAGGCGGAGTCCCAGCATCACCGCTTCGCCCATGCGCTGGCGACGGTCGGGTGTTTCGCGCGACTCCACCGCCGTTTGGGTTTCGTTGATTCGCGCGATGTAGCGGGCGGGCAGGTTCTCATTTTTATACCGCTCCCCCTTGAAAGTGGACGACGCTCCCGCGCCGAGCCCGATGTATTCGCCGTTCACCCAGTAGTTGAGGTTGTGACGGCATTGCCTGCCCGGTTGCGCGTAATTGGAAATTTCGTAATGTTCGTATCCGGCGGTTGTCAGGGTTTCGAGGGTGATCTCAAACAGTTCTCGCTGGAAATCGTCCGGCGGCATTTGCAATCGGCCCTGGGTCTGCTGTTTGTAAAAGGCGGTGTCCGGCTCGATGGTCAGGTTGTAGGCCGAGATATGATCCGGTTGCAAGTCGATCGCCTTTTGCAGATTGTCCTGCCAGCGTTCAACCGTTTGCCCGGGCAAAGCGAACATGAGGTCAAGAGACAGGTTGTCGAATCCTGCCTGCCGCGCGCGTTCGACGGTGAGGTAAACCTCGTCGACGCTGTGCACCCGCTCCAGCCGTTTCAGTTCGTCCGGATCGAACGACTGCACGCCGATGCTGAGGCGGTTGAATCCGGCCTCCCGCAGTTGCGCCAGATCGGTTTGCGGGATGGTGGCCGGGTTGGCCTCGCAGGTGATCTCGGCTTGCGGGTCCACCTGAAAATGCCGGTGACAGGCGTTCAGGATGCGGGCCAGATCGGTGAAGGGCAGGGTGGTGGGGGTGCCGCCGCCGAAAAAGATCGTGGCCACCCGGCGCTTCCGCACACCTTTTGCCGCCTGCTCTATTTCCCGGAGCAGGGCTTGGACATAGGCCTCCATCTCCGCCTCGTTGATGTTATGGGAGTTGAAGTCGCAGTAGCCGCATTTGTGCAGGCAATAGGGAATGTGAAGGTAAAGACCGATGGGGTCCATAGGGCGATCCGGGCTTGGTTTATGGCCTGTCCTATAATACAATTTATTCAGTGAAACGGAACGGTCCGCCCACAATTAAATGAGAGTGAACAATAGCATTTTAGCCTCAGAGAGCACAGGATTCAAATCGGGTTACGCGAGCCTCATCGGCAAGCCCAATGTGGGGAAATCGACCCTGCTGAACCATCTGGTGTCGCGCAAGCTGGCGGCGATTTCCCGGCGGCCCCAGACCACCCGCAACAAGATTACCGGTATCTGCCACCTGCCCGGCGGCCAGATCATTCTGATGGACACTCCCGGCATTCACCAGTCCACCAGCAAGCTCAACCAGGCGATGGTCAAAACTTCGATGAGCACTTACGGGGATGTTGACGTGATTGTGTTCATGATCGACGCAAAGCAAAAGTTCAAGCCGGAAGACGAGTTTGTGCTGGATTCGTTGCAAGCTGTGAACGTCCCGGTCTTTCTGGTGATCAACAAGATCGACCTGGTGCCCAAGCCGGAAGTATTGCAGTTGATCGATGAGTTGAAAAGCCGTGCCTCGTTTACCGATATCATTCCCATCTCTGCGTTAAAGGAGGACGGGCTCGATATCCTTAAAGAGGTCCTGCTGAAACATCTGCCGGAGGGACCGCAGTATTTTCCCGAGGACATGGTCACCGACTGCCCGGAGGAGTTTCTGGTAGGCGAGATCATCCGGGAGAAAATCATCCGGCTCACCCACCTGGAAGTGCCGTATGCCGTGGCGGTGGTGGTGGAGAGCATGCGCGAGGGCCACAAGGGGGTGATCGTCATTGATGCCGCCATTTACGTTGAAAAGGCGTCCCAAAAGAAGATCATCATCGGCGAGAAGGGGGCCCTGCTCAAAAAGGTCGGGAGCCAGGCCCGGGCAGAAATTGAGAAACGTTTGGGCAGTAAAGTGTATCTAAACAGTTTCGTGAAGGTGAAGGAACGCTGGCGGGAAAATACACGCTATTTGAAGGAGTTCGGGTATACCCATGGTCACCATTAAAAGAGACGACGAAATCGAACTGATGCGCATCTCCGGCAAGCTGGCGGCGGAGGTCCTGTTGATGATCGCCCCTTACATCAAGCCGGGGGTGACGACCAACGAGCTCAACGACCGGTGCCATGAATTTATCATCAAGCACGGAGCTATTCCCGCACCCCTGAATTACCGGGGTTTTCCGAAAAGCATCTGCACCTCGGTGAACGATGAGATTTGTCATGGCATCCCGTCGGACCGCAAACTGCGCAATGGGGATATGGTGAATCTGGACATCACCACGATCGTCGACGAATTCCACGGCGATACCAACCAGACCTTTTTCGTCGGCTCGCCCCGCAAGCAGGCCAAGAAACTGGTGGACGCCACCCGGGAAGCGTTGCATAAGGCCATCGCCATTGTCCGTCCGGGAGCGCGGTTGGGGGACATCGGCGCCACGATCCAGCAGCATGTGGAACCGAAAGGCTATTCCGTGGTGCGCGAATTCTGCGGCCACGGCATCGGACGCAATTTTCACGAGGACCCGCAGGTCCTGCATTTCGGCAAGTTTGGACAAGGCCTGGAACTGAAGAAGGGGATGACCTTCACCATCGAGCCCATGATCAACCTGGGCAAGCCCGACCTCAAAATTCTTGCGGACAACTGGACCGCCGTCACTCAGGACGGCACCCTGTCCGCCCAGTACGAACACACCATCCTGGTTACCGACGACGGCCATGAAGTCCTCACCCGCATAGAGGGCAAAACCTCTTTTTAAATTTTTTGCGACGACGACCTCACTCAATCCACTTTTCACTTATCGCTCACCCCAAACCACCTGAATATACAAACTCGTAGGGCTCTCTGGCGGACTTGAATTCGAGTAAATAAAGAGAATCAGAATCATTATCAAGCCTTTGTAAAACAAGGCTTTACATGGCATTTGGTTTTGTTACACTTAACGCTCTTTTTTTCGATTTCGTTAATTGTTTATGTGAGGAGGCGGCACATGAAAGGTGATAAAAGCATAATCGAAGCGTTGAACGAGGTCTTGACGGCCGAGTTAACCGCTATCAATATTTATTATCTGCATTACAAAATGCAGGAGAACTGGGGTTTCCACAAGCTGGCGGATCATTCCAAAGAAGAGTCGATGAGTGAAATGAAACACACCAACGCGGTCATCGAACGTATCCTGTATTTTGATGGAGCCCCTAACCTGGCGCGGTATGATGAAGTGCTGGTCGGTGATAACTGCGAGGCACAACTCAAGAACCAGTTCAAAATTGAATCCGAGCACGTGGAGCGGCTGAAAAAACATATTCAGCTGTGTCATGATAAGAAAGATTTTGGAACCAAGGAATTGCTGGACAGTATCCTGAAGGACACGGAGGAGGCCTGCGATTGGCTGGAAACGCAGTTCCAGCGGATCAAGGATATCGGTATCGAAAACTACCTCTCCGAACACATGCATTCATAGGGTTCTTGCCCGAACAATATAATTTTACATTCCACGGCCCTCTCCTGTATGGGAGAGGGTTTTTTAGTTTTTCCCTCCTTTCTATTAGGTTTGTCACGGTTTACCACAAATAGGTTGATGGACCTTCTCAAAGCCTAGATTTCACATTTCCCCATGATGTTATTCAAACCATTAAAAAATAACGATTTATTCCATTTTTTTAATTTCTTCACAAAAGATTAACATTTAATATTGACAATCATTCTCAAATTAGATACAACTACCCCTGCTTTTTTAATAATGATAATGATTTTCAAAATCTAAAAAAAATGACTCAATCAACCCAATCCAAGAACATCATCAAAGTCTGCCAGGGACCCGGGTGCCGGGCCTGGGGTGCCCAGGGCCTTATTCAGCGAATCAAGGATCTGAGCCAGGGGACCCGAGAGAAGCCCCGGGTGTGTTCCTCAGCTTGCATGAATCGGTGTGGCGGCGGGACCTCGGTGGAAGTCGTTTCCCGGCGGACCTTTGTGAAAATCAAGAATTCCCCGGAACAGTTGCAGTCCTTGCTCTGTACCCAGCCGGCAATGCCCTGAAAATTACCCCGCCTAACTGACCTCCTCCCGGCGGGGTAATTTTCAAGGCAGGCCGGTTACTGGACTGGATTATCAACGGCCGGCTTGGAAAGGGGAATTTATGAGCATAGCGATTATCGGCGGAATGGACCGCCTGAAAAACTTATACGAACGACAGGCGAAAGACCTGGGTTACAAGGTCAAGTTTTTTGGGCGCAAGGTCCCGAATTTAGGAAAACGCATTTCAAAGGTCAACGGTATTGTCATTTTAACGGGAATGGTGGCACACCACATGGTGGCCGAGGTCAACCGGACGGCGCGTCTCCGGAGAATTCCGTTTCTCCACATTCCCACCAGCAGTGTGGCGGGATTGAAAAAAGTCCTTTCTGGGTTCAAGCCGTAAGAGGGCGGCGGGAAATCGGAATCGATCAACAGATATGATTGGCAGGGATTTTATTTTTAATTTAACAAGCAGTTCTATTTGGAGGGTGAAATGAAAAAAAGCTTTATGGTAGCAGGAATTCTGGCCTGGGCGCTGTGGCAGGTGCCCGGCGCTGTTTGGGCCCAGAATACTGCTCAACCCAAGGGGCAGAACGACGATATTTTGATCATCGAGGAGGATTCCGGTGGTGACGATATTTTGATCATTGAAGAAGATGGCGGCGGCAGCGTCGAAGATTTGCAGGAAGAAATCGACCGGTTGGCGGACGAGATCGACGATATGCGCGATCTGTTCGGCACCCTCCGCAAAAACGTTAATGTCACCGGTTATGGGGAGACCCATTTCAATATACCGACCGACGAGCGCGATGCCCAATTCGACGCTCACCGTTTTGTCGTCGGTATCAACGCCCGGTTCACCGACTGGATCTTCCTGAACGCCGAAATTGACTACGAGCATGCGGGACAGCAACTGGAATTCGAAATGGGATATCTGGACTTCCTGTTAGATCCCAAAGTCAACTTCCGCGCCGGTACGGTTTTGGTTCCGGTCGGGTTCCTCAACGAATTCCACGAACCGGTCTTGTTCTGGACCGTGGAGCGTCCGGTGTTTCATAACCGGATTATACCCACAAGCTGGAACGGCACCGGCGGTGGGTTTTTCGGTACCTTCGGTAATTTTCTGGGTGGCATGAACTATCGAATTTATGCCGTCAATTCCCTGCAATCCATCCGGCCCGCTGGATTTTCTACCGGGTCGGGGACAGGTTTCGGAGGAGACTCAGGCCGTTTTCGGGCCTCCAGTGGTATCCGTAGCGGCCGCCTGCAACCCAACAACGCCATTGCTTCCGATATAGCAGTGACCGGCCGTATCGAATTATCAAACCTGTTTCCGGGGTTTCAACTGGCGGCTTCGTTCTATACCGGCCAAACCACCCAGGGCTTGATCGAGGAAGGTGGCCGCACCACGATCATTGAAGGTGACATCAAATACCGCAGAAAATGGTTTGAGATGAATGCCAGTATTGCCAACGTTCACATCAATAACGCTACGGAATTGAATAACTACGCCATCGCCCAAAATGCAATTACTGCGGGCACGTTTCCCGACATTGCTGCAGGACGGTTTATCGCTTCCAACATTCTGGGTTATAACGTGCAGTTCGGCATTCACTGGCCGCAACTGCTGGGTAAGAGCACGTCGCACGACATTGTGACGCATTTCATGTACGAGTTTATCGATACCCAGAACGAAATGCCGACGGGGTTTGCACCACAAACGGGATCCCGCGGAGAAACGGATGTCTATACCGCCGGGGTCGCGTGGTTTCCGTCGACCCCCAATGTAGCATTGAAGGCAGATTATACCCATCAGGTCTTTCAGGATGGGACGTCGAACAACCAGGTGAACTTCGGTATCGCCTACATGTTCTTCTAATCCCTTGGGGAAATATGCATCCGTTTGCGGCAGGCCAAAAATACTGCGAAATGGATACTTTCAAATTAACTTCAATTGAACGTATAATGAACTTTATAAAAACGAGGCAGGCAATGAACACTGAAAACTTCAAACGAACGGTCCGGATTCTCTGGCAGGGGCTCTGGGTCATGGTCATCGTTCTGGGGCTGATGGCGGGCAACGCATCCGCCCTGAACGTTACATCCACCCAGGATGCGGTGAAGGCGGCTTTTTCCGGGGCGGACAAAATCATCAAAAAACGCATTCGGTTGACCACCCCCCAGCGGGCGGCCATCGGCAAACTGACCACCCGGGTGATTCGTGACAAAGTCATGATCTTCTATGTCGGAGTCAAAGGCGGACAGAACATGGGATTCGCGATGGTGGAGCGGGTCGTCAACCGCTCCTGGACCATCAGTTACATGGTGGTGATGAATTCCGACGGCAGTGTCAAGAACGTCGAAGTGCTGAATTACGAAGGTGCCCGCAACTGGGGAGTGCAGTATGATTCCTGGTTGAATCAGTTTGACGGCATGAAGGCCGGCTCTGATTTCCGGGGAGTCAGCGGCATCACCGGGGCGACCATTTCGGTGCGTACCATTACGGCGGGAGTGCAAAAAATAACTGCCGCTTACCAGGTCATCTTCCTGGACAAGGTAAAATAGAAAGGTTGTTTTTGAATTGGCGTTATTCAGAAATCATTTTAATTCCCGCAAGGGAGGGGAACCCGATGGCTTCCGGCCTCGGGTTTCTTTCTTTTTAAAGACCGCGATTCTGGCAGGGATGATGCTGTGTCTCCTGACCCTGACGGTGGGAGCGGACGAGGAAGAGTACGTCGAGCAGATGTTCCTGACCAAGAAGGAAGCGCTTAAGCTGGCGTTTCCCGGTGTCAAAAAAGTCAAAAAGAAAAAAGTCTGGTTGAGTGACACGCAGAAAGCGGCGATTCAGAAAATCCTCGGCGACCAGATCGAATACAGGGAGCGCCGTGTGACCCACTATTTTGGATTGGACGAGGCCAACAGGCCGATCGGCGCCATGGTCATCGGCAACGAAATCGGACGGTCTTATCCTATCACCTTCATGGTGGTGCTCAGCACCAACGGTGTCGTGAAGGATGTGGAGATCATGGTGTACCGGGAGCCGCACGGCTGGGAAGTGCGATTTGAATCGTTCATGAGCCAGTTTTTCGGAAGGGATGCCGGGGACCCGTTCGACAACATCAACAATATTACCGGGGCCACGTTATCGGTTCGCTCCATGACCAAGGGGGTCAAAAAGGCGGTGGCGGAGTTTCAGGTCATTTACAAAGATAAAGTGAAATAAATCCCCGTATCTCGAGCGCAATCAATCTTTCTTCGGAGTGTATTTGAACTCGCAGAAGGATCCCAGCTTGGCAAACGTGTTGGTCAATTTCAGGTTCACGTATTCCTGACGGGCTTCCGAAGGGATCGAATCAAAACTGCAGGCCGTCTGGATAATGTCGGTGCGCCCGAACCGGATGAAAAAAGTGGCGAACCAGCACTGTTTCATTTTAAAGGTCCACAGGGCATCTTCATTTTTTTTGTGTTCCAGCTGAAAATGCCGCCATGAAAAATAATCATCCACTTTGGGAAGGTTTTTTTCGACAAAGGTGCTGAAGGGGTTGTCCGACGCTTTTTCTTCAGCAACCATTTTATCAAGCTCGGGTTTCAACCAGCCCCGGAAGGCTTCGGTGGTGTACTCGCGGGCCCGTTTGACATTGATATTGTACTCATCCAGCGCGCCATGGGTGGTATAGATAAACAAGGCAATGGTGGTCAGGTATTGTTCCTCGGGGCTCAGTTCGTCGCCTTTTTCAAATTCCCACAATTGATCAAAATGAGTGCGGATTTTGTCCATATCGATGTCCGCTTCCACCACCTTGAGGTGGGCCAGAATCGGCTCGATCCTTTCGCTGGCTTTTTGAACCGCTTCCTGCCCGCTGGTACTTTCTGTGTTTTGGGCCCCTTCCTCAGTCATGGTAAATCCTTAAATTCAAAATTTTCAATGGATTAACTCAACCTTTCCAAGCGTCCACTGCACCCGCCGGGTAAAGGGATCGTATTTTTGAGATGACCCAAAATAGCATATCCCCCGGCCCTTTATCAAGCGCTACAGGTGCTTTCAGGGATTAATTGTTGGCCGTCGGGAACCCTTTCAGTGGAGCCGTTTAGCAATTTTGGTTACAATGCGAGAACTCATTCAGGAGACTCATTTTATGACATCAGATGCGTTTGATGTGGTGATCGTCGGGGCGGGGGTTATCGGCCACAGCATCGCCTATCAATTGAAAAACGCCGAACCCTCGCTCAACGTGGCGGTGCTGGGGGATCCCATGAATTCGCTTATGGCGTCGCGGGCGGCAGCGGGGATGCTGGCTCCGTATTGTGAATGCGATCACGCCGACCGCTTTTTCCGGTTTTGCCGGGAATCGCTCGACAAATTTCCGTCTTTTATCGAGGAACTCACCGGCGTCAGCGGTGTGGGCATTCACCTGTCGATGGCGGGGTCCCTAATGCCTGCATCTTCGGTGGGGGACCAGTGGGACGAACGACTGAGATTTTTTCGCGAAGAAAATATTCCGCATGAGGTGTGGCCGGTCAGCCGGGTGCGTTCGCAACTACCCGATCTGGCGCCGGATTGCGGCGAGGTGATCTGGGTGGGCGAAGGCCAGGTCAACAACCGGCAACTGCACGATGCACTGGTGACGGGCTCCCACCGAAGAGGCGTCCAGGTTTTTAATAAAAATGCGACGGGTTTTCAGCGCTACTCCAACCGGATTCATGCGGCGGTGACCGATTCAGGGGAAATACGCGGCAAACAATTCGTGGTGGCGGCGGGTAGCTGGTCCCAGCAAATAGGCAAGGTTCTCGAAGTGTCGATGCCGCTCAAACCCATCAAGGGGCAAATGTGCCGTGTGTCGGTGGAAGACGGGCGCCTCGACTTTACGATTCACGGCATGAATACGTATGTGGCTCCTTGGCGGGAGGGGAACGGTTTCGTTGTGGGATCCACCATGGAGGACCGGGGATTTAACAGTAGCGTGGAGGCGGATGTGATCCAGGGCCTCATCAATCGTGCCTCAGGAATTCTGCCGTGTCTTAAAGAGGCCCCGCTGATCGAATCCTGGACCGGCCTGAGACCTGCGGCAGAGGATTTGATGCCCATCATGGGATCCAGCGGACGTTACGACAATTTATTCTATTCCACCGGGCATTACCGCAACGGAATTCTGCAAACGCCCCACCAGGCGGATTACATGACCGCCTGCCTGTTGGGAACCTTGAAGGATCCCATAACTGAGTTTTCTCCCGATCGTTACGATTTATAATCGACTCAATTGAAAAGTGAACCGCTATGGCCAATTCGCCTCAGGCATTGATCAATAAGCAGGACGAGGATTTGGTCCGGGATTTTCACCACGTCTGGCATCCCTGCACCCAGATGAAGGACCATGCCGAGGTGCCGCCGCTTCTGATCGACCGCGCCGAGGGCGTTTACCTGTATGACCGGGAGGGGAACCGGTACATGGATGTGATTGCCTCCTGGTGGGTCAATTTGTTCGGACACAACCATCCCCGCATCAACCAAGCCATCAAGGATCAACTGGACAAAATGGCGCACGTCATGTTCGCCGGCGTGACGCACCAGCCCGCCATCGACCTTGCCGAAAAACTGGTGACTTCTTCCTCACCTGATTTAAGTAAAGTGTTTTTTTCAGACAACGGGTCCACCGCGGTGGAAGTTGCGTTGAAGATGAGTCTGCAATACTGGTTGCAGACCGGCAAACCTCAGAAAACGAAATTCATTTATTTAAAGGGCGGTTATCACGGTGAAACCCTGGGAGCGCTTTCAGTGTGTGGATTGAGCCTGTTCCGTGAGAAATTCGAAACAGTGCTCCCGCAAAACCTGGAGGTCGAGGGGCCGGATTGTCTGCGTTGTCCGTTCGGTTTGAAACGCGAGTCCTGCAACGCTGAATGTTTTGTGCCTATGGAGCAGGCGTTGGAAAAAGATCACGAGTCCGTCGCCGGTGTGATCCTCGAACCGTTGGTACAGGGCGCGGCGGGGATGAACATGTATCCTCCCGTGTATCTGAAAAAACTGGAGGAAGCGTGCAAGGCCACGGATGTGCATGTCATTTATGATGAAGTCGCCGTGGGTTTCGGGCGGACCGGTTCTTTGTTTGTGTCGCAGTATCACGAGTTGAATCCGACTTTCGTGTGTTTGTCCAAAGGCATCACTTCCGGTTATCTCCCGCTGGCCGCGACGTTGACCACGGACGAAATTTATCAGGCGTTTTATGACGATTACGAGTCGTTCAAATTGTTTATCCACAGCCACAGCTATTCGGCCAATCCTCTGGCCTGTGCCGCCGCCAATGCAACCCTGGACCTGTTGACCGAAGCCGGGTTCATGGAGAGCCTGAAACCGAAAATAAAAGCAATGCATGAACAGGGCAAAACTCTGCGCGATTTGCCCTGGTGCGGGGAGTTTCGCCAAACCGGGATGATCGCGGCGGTGGAGCTGGTTCAAGATCGTGAAACGCTCGCACCCTTTCCGGTTGCACAACGAGTGGGGTACCGGATTTTTCTTGAAGGCCTGAAGCGCGAAGTCTATCTGCGCCCCCTGGGTAACGTGGCATATTTTATTCCGCCGCTTGTCATCGAACCCGGACAGATTGAAACCATGATGAACGCGGCCCAAGACAGCATTATTGCTGTGCTCAAAGGAAACTGACTATGTATGAAGTGTATGTGACCACACAATTTTCCGCTGCTCATCGGTTGAAAGGCTATGACGGTCAATTTGAAAACCTGCACGGCCACAACTGGACCGCGTCGGTCACCGCCGAGGCGAAGGAACTCGACTCAATCGGTGTCGGTATCGATTTCGTCAAGCTCAAGGAAAAAGTCGAATCCTGCCTGTCTCTTCTCGACTACAAGAACATCAACGAAATACCGCCCTTCGACAAGGACAATCCATCCGCGGAAAACATCGCGCGCTGGCTGTACAAAAAACTGAGTGCGGATCTCAACAACGATGGCGTCCGCATCAAAAAGGTGGAAATTTACGAAATGCCCAATTGCGGGGCTTCTTACTATGAATAGGGATTTCTGGCAAAGTCGGCCTATTTCACGCCAGTGATGTTGCCATCGATCACGTCGATGTGTTCCGCCTGCGGGTTCTTCGGCAGGCCGGGCATGCGCATGATGTCCCCGGTGATGGGGACCAGGAATCCGGCACCCGCCGAAATGATGATTTCGCTCACGGTCACGGTGAATCCTGTGGGCCGGCCCAGGAGTTTGGGATCGTCGGACAGTGATTGCGGCGTTTTGGCAATGCACACCGGCAGTTGGCCGTATCCCAGCTGTTCGATGGACTTCAGGTCGCGCTCCGCCTTTTTGGTGTAAACGATTTTTTCAGCACCGTACATGCCGTTCGCCACTTTCCAGATTTTGGTTTTAACGTCTTCCTTCCAGTCGTAAAGCGGGCAAAACGGGATCGAAACTTTCTCCGCGTGTTGCATCACCGCTTTCGCCAATTCCGTACCACCCGATCCTCCTTCTTCAAAATGATTGCTGACGGCGAACGGAACGCGTAATTCTTTCAGGCAATGATTGCGAATCAGTTCGATTTCTTCGTCGTGATCGGTTGTGAAGCGGTTGAGACAGACTATCGGCGGCTCGCAGAATTTGTCGATGTTCTCGACGTGCTTGTCGAGATTGGCCAGGCCCTTTTTTAAGGCTTCGATATTTTTTTCGGTGAGTTTATCTTTGGTGACGCCGCCGTGCATTTTGAGCGCCCGGCAGGTGGCCACCAGCACCACGGCGGCGGTGTCCAGTCCCGCGCTCTGGCATTTGATGTCGAAAAACTTTTCCGCTCCCAGGTCGAAACCGAACCCGGCTTCGGTAATCACCCAATCCGACAGTCCCAGAGCCATCTTCGTAGCGATCACCGAGTTGCATCCGTGGGCAATATTGGCGAACGGTCCGCCGTGGATAAAGGCGGGAACGCCTTCAGTGGTCTGTGCGAGATTCGGCATGAGAGCGTCTTTCAGCAGAGCCGCCAATGCCCCGGTGGCGTTCAGTGAATCGGCGGTGACCGGTTCGCCGGCGTAGGTGAACGCGACGAGGATGCGTCCCAGTCGGGTTTTCAAATCGTCGTAATCTTTAGCCAGGCAGAGGATGGCCATGATTTCAGAGGCGGCGGTAATATCGAATCCCGATTCACGCGGCACGCCCTGCAGAACACCCCCCAGGCCGATGATGATATTGCGTAAGGCGCGGTCGTTCATGTCCACGACCCGTTTCCAGGTGATGCGGCGGGGATCAATCGCCACCGCTTCCTCGCGGTAAATTCGGTTGTCGAGCAGGGCCGCCAGCAGATTGTTCGCGGCAGTGATGGCATGGAAATCACCCGTGAAATGAAGATTGATTTCTTCAGCAGGGTGCACCTGGCTCAGGCCCCCGCCGGTGGCGCCGCCTTTCATGCCCAGGCACGGGCCGAGGGACGGTTCGCGCAACGCGATACTGACGGATTGTCCCAGTTGCGCCAGGGCCTGCCCCAATCCAATGGTCGTGGTGGTTTTGCCTTCGCCTGCCGGGGTGGGAGTGATGGCGGAAACCAGGATGAGTTTACCGCGGGGCGGATGAGCTTTCAGGACTTCCAGCCGGATCTTGGCCTTGGTGGTGCCATAGGGAATCCAATCGCCTGCTTTCAAACCCAGTTGGGAGGCAATTTTGGAGATGGGTTTTCCCTTAAAGGGTGCAGAATCGTTCATGATGAAGCCTCACGCAAATAACGATAATCCATTGAAACCGACTCGGTTTAATTCTGCTTGTCGGGTTGAGGCGCTCTGTATGAAGGAGACTTGTGGGCGCCCATTTGAAACAGTACCGGGAGCATGAATAAAGCACATGTGGTACAGACGATGATTCCCACTTCCACCACATGCGAGATGGATCGAACTCCGGCATGGTGCGCGATATTCAGGCTGGCATATCCCGCCAAGCTCGCCAGGGCGGATAGAATAATAGCGCTTCCGGTTTCCTTGACGGATTTGGTGGTCTCATGCCGGGAATAATCCAAAATGTGATGCCCCAGATAAACGCAATGATCGACCATTATACCGACAATTGAAGGCAGCATCACCATATTGATAAAATTCAGTTTGATATGAAAGACGGCCATCAACGCCCCGGTCAGGGCCAGGCCCGTGAACAGGGGCAAAAAAGTTTTGAAAGCCAGCCGGGGACTCCGGAAATCCCAGAGCAGGATTAAAAACACCAATCCCATGGCCCAGGCCAGGGTTTGGGGACCTTTTTGTTTCACCCAGTCCAGAATAGCGGCGGCCAGCAGGTTCTCATTCAATACCGCGAAATGAATATTGTCTTTGGCGAGGGACTCTTTGAGTTCCCGGATTTCCCTTTCGAGCTGGTAAATATTCCTCACATCAAAAAAGTTTTTATCCGCCGGAGAAAATATCAGGAGCAGGTATTGGTCGCCTGCCATAAACCGTTTCAATAAATTGGGGGGGATATTATTTTCGTCGAAAGGCTGAGCTTCCACCAGTTGCTTGAGCTTGCGGTAACGCTGTGTCCCCATGGATATTTCGATGATATCCCGGTCCTTGATCAATTTGTCATGAATCTTTTTCAGGACCGGTTTTTTATTTTCATATTGTTTGTAGCTGAATAAATCCAGCGAGTGATGAATCCCTATGGTGGAGTCCTCTCCGTATTTCTCCTTGAGGGACTGCAGGGTCTGGTGAATACGGGAAAGATCCTCTTTGTTGGGCGTCATGATCACGGTGGGGGAAAAGGCGTAGCCAAAATCCTCAGTGGTTTTGGCTTCGAAGTCGGCCGCCGGAGAATCTCCACGAAGTTTGCGAAAATCGTGCTCGAACTCCACTTTTGGAAGGAGAAACATGCTGAAGAACAGCAACAGGATGAACATGGCTACCAGAAAGACGGGAGTTTTGGAATAGATGGCGGAAATTCTCAAAGAGAACAACCGGGGCCGGGGCTTCCGCAAACCGTGAATTTTGTCGGCACACAGAATCAGTGCGGGCAACAGAAAAAAGTAACTGATGAAGGAACACAGGATGCCGATCGCCGCTATGGCGCCGAACTCGGAGAACCCGCGGAAATCGGAAAACATCAACAACGAGAAAACGCTGATAGTGGTGGCCATGGCGATGACGCCGGACCGTCCGACCTGAGTGGCGACCAGCTCGGCCGCCGCCGGGATGGTCTGGCCTTTGCGCAATTCCTGCTTGAATCGGATATATAAATGAATACCATAATTGATTCCCAGACCGGTCAGAATCGCGACCAAAAATCCAGAAACAATGTTGACGTGGCCGATGAGCAGCCGGGTGAACGCGAAGGTCAGGCTGAGAGAGGTGATCAGGGGAATGAAGAGCAGGATAATGGAGAGGATAGACCGGTTGTACAGAGCCAGAATGAATGTGACCAGAACCACGGCGACGATTACCGAGTTTTTTAAATCATTTTGAACAACCCGGTTTTCCTCAATGCGCGTGATCATGCCTCCGGTAAACTGAACTTTCAAATTCGGGTATCGATGGCCTGTAAGGAATTTATCGACTTGCTCCTGAATCGATTGAACGAATTGTCGGGTGAACCCCGTGTTGGAAGCGGTTCCACGAGGTTGTATGAAAATATAATAACGGTTGCCGCTTTTACCCTTATAGAACGGTTGAATATTTTCAAAAATTTTATAATGGCCGGACAGGTCCTGGAGTTCGGAGGGGTTATAGGAATCCTGAGTCGTTCCAAAAAACCCGGTCAACGAGCTACGGGCGTGTTCAATAGCTCCCTCGACCACTTTATCCAGTTCCTCCAGATCACTTTGAGGGGCGAACAGCAATTGGCGGTTTTTTAAAAACTCAACCGGTATCCGGTAATCCACAAAATAAACATCAGGAACCCGTTGGAATCTTCCGGTCAGGCCTTCAATCACTTCGGGCGCTTCTTTGGGTTTCAATCCTTCCAGAACCACCACCAGAGGTCCGGTATTCCCCGTTTTTTTGATCACCTGGTTGAACTCCCGGACCAGTTCCAGGTCCTGCGGGAGGAGGTTATCCAGGCGGGGGCTGTAGGTCAAGCCGGAGGCTACCCAGAGGGCACCGAGCGTTACCAGAGCGGCGCACGCCACCAGGAGCCACGGATTTTTTGAAGTTATATTAAGATAGCACCACTTAAGAATATTTTTCATTGCGAATCATATAATGATGAAGAATGAACGTTAATGCCAGCTGTATGAGCATGATTCCTGAGAGCCATTGTAAATAATTATCCAGAATTGAGAAGCAGGAAAGCAGGGCGAGGAGAAAAAAAATCAAATCCGGCCCATTCCATTTCCAAAGAACGATCAGGGGCCGTTTTCCCTGGTAATAGCGCAGTCTTTGTTCTTCTGTCCAGGCGGTGTCAGTTGCTGTCCGGGTTGCAGCATAACCCTTGAAAGAAGTCCAATGTCCTCTGAACAGCAATTGCTGAAATTGCAAATAATAAAAATAGATTTTGAGTACAAAGGAGGAGGATGCGTGTATCTTTTCATAGGTTGTCTGGATGTCGCGTAGCGAACCGTCATGCCCATGCTTTATCCGGTTCATCATGCTTTCCTTGAAATAGTCAAAAGTGATGCCTCTTAAAAATATAAGTAACGCCAAAATGAGTAACGCTCCCCTGGAGTCCGGAAGACCAATCATCAATCCTATCAGCACAGCGATGCTGGAGATATAGTCGCCGATGCCGTCCACGAGGCGTCCCCATTCGCTGGCCATCCCTTTGGCCCGGGCGAGTTCCCCATCCACACTATCCAGAATAAGGGATATTTCGAAAATAATCCCCCCCTGAATCATCGAACGGGCATCCCCCAGGCTAAAAAAATATGCCGCCAGTATGGCCAGCAGGGCGGAGAGAGCAGTGACCTGGTTGGGGGTGACCGGCGTTTCTTTAAAAGCATAAACGAGCGGTCGCGCGGCCGGTTCCTGAATCCATCGGACCACCGGTTCCGTCAGGTCTTTGCGAATATGATCGACCCGGTCATGCACAGACATTTCAAAGCCACCCCTGCTGTTTATACCAGGCGCATGTTTGTTTCAGGCCCTGGTTCAAGTCATGCCGGGGTTGAAACGAATAATCGTCGAAAAACCGCTCGGACGATGCCGTCCATGAGCTTTGGCGGAGATCGATCATCCGTTGCCGGTCCAGGAGAGGGGTCCGGTTTCTCATTTTTGCCAGAAACTCCGATACCATGGCGGCAAAGCCCATCAACGAAACCGGAATTATCACGTTCAACGCCCGCACTTCCAGAGCTCTCATGGCGGCGTTAGCCACATCGTCCCACGAATAAATATTGCCGTCAGTGATGAAAAAAACTTTTCGATCCGGTTCCGGAGCCTCCACCGTCCGGATCATGGCATCGACCAGGTCTTTGACATATATAAGGGAAAGGGTTCGCGGTGCGGTTCCTATTTTGACGGCCATTCTCCATTGAATGGCCTTTAAATAAGAGAAGAAATTGACTTCCCGTTCTCCGTAAACCACCGGCGGACGTAGCACCACCATGGGAAGTTCCGATTCGTACCCCAGGGCAATCTCTTCGCCGGTTAACTTGGATTTGCCGTAATAGGTTAGCGGGTGGCATGGAGTCTCTTCATCGACTTTCTGATCGGGAGGTGTGGGGCCGACGGCGGCAAGACTGCTGATATGCACCACCCGTTTAATCCGTTTTCCATGTTCGACACAGCTTCGGTAAAAAGGAATGCATACCCGCGCATTGTTATGGAGGTATTCGTGTCTGTTGTTGGCGCGGGTGATACCGGCGCAGTGGAACACATAGTCCATTTCGGTGAGACAATCCTGATATGTTTCGGGTTGATGGAGATCCCCTGTGTGCACGATTACGCGGGACGGATCGAGCCATTGCAGGTTGCTGGTTTCACGAACCAGGCAATGCACTTTGCATCCGCGCTCCAGCAAAGCGTCGACCAGGTGGCTGCCGATAAAGCCGGTGGCACCGGTGACCAGCGTCGATGATCCTTTAATGAGTGAGACTTCTTTCATAAATTCGATGCCGCTTGTAGGGGACACCCCCAATTTTTTCAATGGGACCGATCATGGCCCGGTTGTCCTCCAGCACCCATGACATGTCCACCCGAAAGATATTTATTTCCATCAATTGCTTATAAGTGGCGTGGTAGAAAAAGGCGTCAATTCCCAAACGTTGAAATTGTTTTTTGACTCCCAGAGTGATCACGCGGAAGCGATTAATCCTTCTCTTCCTTAGAATAAACTTCAGCCAGCCGAAAGGAAACAGTTTTCCTTTCATGGATTTGAGGGCTTGATTCACGTCCGGCAAGGCCAGAGAAAACCCAGCGGGCTCTCCGTTTACCTCGGCAATAAAGCACAACCGGGGATTCACCACGTGCTTCATTTCCCGTGCCGTAAAGATAAACTCCTTATGGTTCATCGGCACAAACCCCCAATTGGCCTCCCAGGCGGCATTATAAATTTCCCAAAGCACGTTCATTTCCTCCTCAAACCGGTCCATCTGCAAGCACCGTATGTTGAAACGGTTCCTTTTTTTAATCAACGTAACCGCTCTTTCAAGATAGTCCGGGATGTGGGTGAGTTGAATTTCCAGTGAAATCAGATCCCTGGTTTTTTCCAGGCCCCAGTGGTGGAACAAATCGGCATAGTAGGGGGGATTGTAGGGAATCCCCAGGACTGGAGGATCGTCAAAATTTTCCACCAGCAGGCCGCATTCGTGGTTGATGGACAAATTCAGCGGACCCCGAATTCGGTCCATTTCTTTCTTCCGGCACCATTGCTCAGCCGCGTTGAATAGCAGGGCGGAAACCTCTACATCATTGACGCATTCAAACATCCCGAAGAAACCTGTCTTTTCCTTGTGAAATCGATTGTGGTCGTGGTCCACGATGGCGGCAATGCGCCCAAGAGTTTTCCCGTCGGTGGATAAAGCTAGAAAGAATTCGGCTTCGGCATGATCAAAAAAAGGGTTTGTCTCCGGGGAAAGAAACTTTTTTCTTTCGCCGTTCAGTGGGGCCACCCAGGGAGAGTTGTCAGAATAGATTTGGTGGGGAAACCGTATGAAGCGATCGGTATCTCCAGGGGATTCGACCTTTTTTAAAACGGGGGTCATTATTGAGGAATAATGCCCAATTCGGTTCCGATGGTTTTGAAGGCGTGGAGAACGTGGTCCATATCCTCTTGCGTGTGGGCGGAGGTGAAACTGGTTCGTATCATCGCGTGGAAAGCCGGAACCACGGGGGATACGGCAACGCCAGCGAAAACTCCCTGGTCGAACAGGAGCTGGTTGAAGTAAAGCGTTAAGGCTTCGTCTCCGATTTTGATGGGAATGATCGGAATCGGATTGTTGTTGATTTGAAATCCCATGTCGAACAACCCTTTTTTGATGTAGGCGGTATTGTCATGGAGTTTCTGAATCCTCTCCGGTTCCTGAATCATGATGTTTAAAGCAGTATTGACTCCGGCGACTGAGGCCGGGGGCAACGCTGCCGTAAAGATAAACGCCGAAGCTTTGTGCCGGATGTATTCGGTAACTTTAGGATGTGCAGAAACAAATCCGCCGATCGATCCCATGCTCTTGGAGAAAGTACCGACATAGATATCGATCTCTTTCTCCAGATTGTAATAGCTCGTGACCCCCCGGCCCGCCTCACCGATGACCCCCATGCCGTGGGCCTCATCCACCAGAACGTTGGCCTTGTAATCCCTTGCCAGTTTGACGATTCCCGGAAGGTTCGCGATGTCGCCGCTCATGCTGAAAACGCTGTCGGTTATGATCAGTTTGCCTTCCACACCACTAAAATTTTTCAGGCAGTGTTCCAGATGATCCATGTCGTTGTGGCGGTAACGCACCGTTTTGCTGGGAGCCACCGCGCATCCTTCATAAATGCTGGCATGGTTTTCCCGGTCTGAGAAAGCGATGTCTTTTCTACCCAACAGACAGGAGATGGTTCCCTGGTTGGCCTGGTAGCCGGTCGACATGACGATGGTGTCCTCGCGCTTCAGGAAGTGCGAAATGTCGCTCTCCAGTTTTTTGTGGAGGCTCAGGTTTCCGTTGACAAACCGGCTGCCGGTGCACCCGGAACCGAATTTCTCCAAGGCATTTTTGCCGGCTTCGATGACTCGGGGGTCTTGGGTCAGTCCCAGGTAGTTGTTCGAAGATACCGTAATGACGTCGCGTCCCCCAATGGTGACGTGGGCGCCGTCCATGGCTTCAATTTCGCGGAAATAGGGGTAGATACCGAGGTCCTTGGCTTGGTCCGGGGCCTCATAGCCGTGGCATTTTGACAAGACGCCCTGACCCTCATTAGAAGAGGTGCGCAGGTGGGCGTTCTCAAAATCGAAGTTTTCCTTCAGTTTGGAAACAATCTGGTCCCGCCGCAGGTGGGGAGAGGTATTCTTTTGATCGGGATCGTCAAAGATCAGTTGAGAATACTTCACGAGCATTATTCCTCATTAATTCAGGGGTCATACGGGTTTGCCATCCTTTGGTCACGCGATCCAAAAGGCTGGCTTAATTGAAGTTTTCAGAAGCTTTGGAAAGTTCCTTTCTTTGAAAACTATTATGGATAAATTTAATATTTACATGAATTAAGATTATCACGATCCCCGTGGGTTGGCAATAAGTATCAGAATTTAATGACGTTATTTCAGTGATTTTGGATGTCCGGAGGCCTCGCTGTCCTGAGTTTCCGGGTTTAGGAAATGCTTCCCTGTAGTCCAGAACACGGATTGAGCAGGGATCAAAGTTTTCCAGGTGAAAGAAAATGGAGAAGTTCAGGGTCGTCGAACATTTTCTGTATCGCCATGGAAAGACTGTTGTTCACCAGACGCTCGTTTTTGAATTTTCCGGTAAGCATGCGGTGAGACTTGGTCATCCGGGTGCCGTAAGTTTTCTTGAAGGATTGATTTCCCTGGTTGGCCTGTATCCGGAGTATTGTTTCCATTTGAGCATGAACTTCCGGGATTTTTATCCCTGCTTTTCCTCCCTGGTAGTTCAACTGAAGTTTGGATATGTCCACGGCGATGATTTTGCTGGAAGGATTGCCATTTTTGGAGGGATGAAATCCCATCCGTTCAAAGCCCTCCATGATTTTATCCGAAACGGTATCACGAACGCTGGAGGAAGCATAGATATTGACCGTGTTGATCGCGCGGTCCGAGGTCACATTAAGACCGGATTTTTTTTTTGGAAATGGCTTTTTGGGAACGTGTGTCTCGGACCCGAACCACCAGTCTTTCCCCATTGCCGATGTTGCTGACACGGACAAATATCTCCGGGTTAAGATCTATTTTATGATCATGGGTACAACCGAACCCCAAAAACGAGACGAACAATACGAACATGATCCATATCAACGAACTGGATAAGCTTTTGTGTTGGATACCGCTTGGGACTTCGGGAAAACGCATGTTTTTTGTCATGGCTTGCCTGTTTGGAAGCTTGGATATTTTGATAATGAGCAACTGAATCAAGTTCGGGCCGGAAATTGTTCCGCAACCCTTGGGTCGGGGGGTAGTTTACTACAGTTTACCGGATTTGTTATTTTTGAAAGGTACCGTCAGGCATTTTCCAGGAGCAGGGTGCCAGTCAAAACACGGCTGTGTCTTGGATCGATTCACGTGCTCCCTTCATATCGGAAAAAGGGGCAGTAATGTTGCGGAGATAAGCTCTTTATCAGGTTAACTGGTCAGAAATTGGGCGAGTTTGGGATCTTCCAGTATCTGGTGCAGGAGCTGGGTGAGACCGTAATTCAGAATCTTTTCGGTATCTGCTTTTTCTGGAGTTCCGGGGTAGGATTTTTTGATGAAAAACTCGTAGTCGTTCCCATATGCCATGCCCCGGTTTTTGGCGGTTATTTTCATTTTTGAGCGAAGCCGTGCCTGGATGGTGGGCAGAGTCCCCGCACGGTTTCGATCCTTGCGCAGTCGAAGATCCACCTTGGTGATGTAAATCGTCAATTCGCGGGGTGTTCCGGTACCTTTGCCGTCGGTTTCATAACCCTGCATCTGGAAGGCTTCCGTGGCAGTTTGTTCGAAGTTGGTATCCAGTTTCAAAGAAGGGTGATAATCCATTAAAACCAAAGCCCGGCCAGATTTGATTTTTCGCTCGGAATCTTTTTTCAACAGAATGTTGCGCCTTCTCTTATCCACTACGGAAACCTTCAGGTTCTTGCCGCCCCCCAGGTTGGATTCGTGGATCAAGATTCGGGTATTGATATCCAGAAAAGCATCATTCTTCAGTTTGTTTTTGTTACAGCCTGTGGCGGTCCCCAGTAAGATTAAAAGACCGCCTGCCCATGCCAGCGCTTTGGTTTTAGACATTATATTCGTCCCGGTAATATGAATTGCTTCTATCTTATTAATGTAACAGCTCATTTCCAGATTGCCACAGGTTTTGTGCCGGGGTCGGGTTATCCAGACAAAGGAAACAGGATAAACAGCCGTTTTCGTAGGAAGGCAAGGGAAGCGTTAGCGGGCGAAACTCAACGATTTTCAGTTTCACCCTTCCATTGGGGCAGACCCGACTGCCGCTCATCTGAATCCTGGATTGCTCCCGGAACAGAAATATCAGGAAGTTTTGGTTTTGGGTGCCGTCGCTTCCTGGGTTTGACGGCGAAACAAATCCCGGCGGCTGACCAACCGGTCGAGCAGCAACAAGCCGTCCAGGTGATCCATTTCATGCTGAACGGCTCGCGCTTCATAGCGCTCCATGTTGAACTCCAGCGGTTTTCCGAATTCATCCTGCGCCCGGAGCGTTATAAATTTGGAGCGGGCCACGTTGCCGGTATACTCGGGGACGGACAGGCAACCCTCGCGGCCGACTGCCGACCCTTCCTGCGAGAGGATTTCCGGGTTGATCAAGACCAGCCGGCCGTGGTGCTTGATCTTGGGTTTGCTGGAAACATCCACGATGATGATGCGTTCAAAGCGACCGACCTGAGGGGCGGCGATGCCAACGCCCCCCGGCCCGGCCCGCAGGGTTTCCTCCAGGTCCTGGACAAAACTTCGCAGGGGACCGTCGAATTGCGTCACCGGTTTTGAAATCTGTTTCAATCGCGGATCGGGATAAACCAATATTTCAAGAACAGCCATGCACCTTACCCGATCAACGTATCAATAGGTTCCAATTGTGTTTCCAACCCCTTTTCCCGCGACAGTTTCTGAAGAGCTTCCTCGAGGACCTCGATCCCTTGTTCCGCGATCCCCTCAATGGTCATGACATAAATGGGATTCTGCGTCGTGCCCCCGACATCGGATTCCAGATTGAGGATGTTGAATCCTTTTTCAGCCAGAACTCCCGTCGCCTCGGCAATGATACCCGACCGGTCCGCTCCATAAACGGTGATACGGACGTCCGGCTCCATATGGTGCAACAACTCCCCTTCAATCGCATCCACATGATGGCGCAGGTCAAAGGAACGGCAGGTCGGCCCGATCAAATCGTCCAGCGCCTTCTCGTTGCCCGCGAACTGCACCATAAGCATGACGGTAAAGTTGCCGCCCAGCCGCACCATGGAGGCTTCCCCCAGGTTGCACTCGCCCTCGTACAACGCGCGGGTGATCTGAGCGACGATGCCGGAGCGGTCTTGTCCCACCAGGGTCAGCATGTACCATTTTTTCATAGGGGTTCCCTTTCAAGCGGTCAACGGATCAGGAAAACATGACACCCATTGTTAGCTTTGTCAAGCAATGGAGTTTTGCCGGCGGTCCGTTTGCCCGTTCAGTTTTTTAAAACAATGCGGTAACGGGCCTGGTTGTTCCGCACCCGGTCCATGGCCGGATTGACCTCACTCATGGCAAACGTTTCGGTTTGGGCTTCGATCCCGTGCCGCGCCGCGAAAGCCAGCATGGTTTCAATATCCCCCCGGCTGCCGATGGGACTGCCACACACCGTTTTCCGGGCCGCAATCAGGGGGAACGCGGGAATGGTTATCGCGCTGTGCGGCACACCGACCATACACAGCTTTCCCTCCGGCCTTAAAACGTTCAGGTAGGACTCCCAGTCGAGGTCCACCGGAACCGTCGAGATGATGAAATCCTGGGTAGCCGCTTTGGATTTCAGGACCTCGGGATCTCTCGAACTGAACACCCGGGAAGCGCCAAAACCTTTCGCCTCTTTTTCTTTTCCGGGGGTCGCTGAAAAAGCGGTGACCTCGCATCCCCAGGCTTTGTAAAACTGCAGGGCCAGGTGGCCCAGACCGCCGACGCCAATCACTCCCACTTTCATGGCGGGGCGAATGTCGAAATGAATGAGAGGAGCGAACACGGTGATGCCGCCGCACAGCAAGGGAGCCGCGTTTTCCGACTCCAGGCCGTGGGGCAGGGCGAAGGCGAACCGGCTGTCAACCACGATCGAATTGGCGAAACCGCCGTAATTTCCCAGGCAGGTGCCGCCAATTTCCGGGCACAGGTTCTCCTTGCCGGAGATACACCACTCGCAACTCATGCACGACGAGCATTGCCAACCGATACCCACTCTCTGCCCGGCTTTCAAATGCTTGACCGAGGTCCCCATGGTTGATACGGTTCCGACAATTTCATGCCCCGGTACCAGGGGGTATTGGGAAATGCCCCAGTCGTTGTCCACCAGGTGGGCATCGCTGTGGCAAATGCCGCAATGGCTGATTTTAACTTCTACATCCCAAGAGCCCGGGTCGCGGGAGGAGTAATTGAATTTTTCAAGCGGCTTCTTGGCTGACTGCGCGGCATAGCAATCGATTTTCATATAAGCTGGCCTCCTATTTCTGGATGAATCCCGGGAAGTCGACTGTGGTTGCCCATGCCTCCAACTTCTCAGGTGAAAAACTGTGTGTGTTCAGGTTGTCGATGTATGGAAATTCGCCCAGAACCCGGATCCCGGATAACTCTTCAATCAAACGGGGCTGGTCCTGCTCGATGGCATCCTTTGCTTCGGGGCTGGTATGATTGAAGACGACGCCTCTCACCGGAATCCCATTTTGCTTCAGCGTGTCCAACGTCAGGAGCGTATGGTTGAGAGTTCCCAGTTGATAGCGCGCCACGACCACTGCAGGCAAGCCCAGGTCGCGCATCAAATCCACCACCCCGTAGTCGCGGGTGATCGGGACCCGTATGCCGCCGATACCTTCCACCAGCAACCAATCGTACTTTCCCGACAGGGTTCGGTAGGCCGAGAGAATCGTTTCCGGCTGGAGGGTGCGGTTCTCGATCAGAGCCGCCTGGTAAGGCGAGGCGGCGGGCTTCAGGCGAATCGGGCATACCTCCGCCAGAGCATCTTCGATGCCGCCGCTTTCCATTAGAAATAGAGCGTCGGAATTGGCCGCCGAACTGCACTCGCTGTCGACTCCAGTCTCGATGGGTTTCATGACCCCGGCTTTTTTGCCCTGGTGCAGGCAATGGGCCAGAAGCGCCGCGGTAACCACGGTTTTCCCGACACCGGTATCCGTACCTGTTATGAACAATCCCTGTGCTGACATTCAATATTCCCGATTTTAAAAGGCTTCATTGTAGGGAAGGGCAGGGAGAGATGCCATATTAAATTTAATGGCGGTATCTTCGGTGGTGTCTCCTGGGACTTTGGAAGTCTTGCGATTTCTGCTATAATTTAGTTTGGTCAATTGATGTTTGTTTTTTTTGGGAAGGGCCGCACCATGAGTTCGAAACTGGAAATCATATGCCCCTGTTGCGATGCCAAACTGCAGGTGGATCAGAAAACCGGTGAGGTGCTTTGGAAAGAGGAGAAAAAGAAGGAGTTTTCCTCTCTATCCGATATGGTCCATGATCTCGCCGAGCATCAGAAAGAGAGCCAGTCCATGTTCCAGAAACAAAAGGAACTGCAAAAGGACAAGGCCCGTCTCCTGGCTGAAAAATTCAAGGAAGCTCAGAAGAACGTCGATAAAACCGACTCCAGCAAACCCCTCCGCGATTTTGATCTGGACTGATTACAGGTCCACCGTCAACCCGTCGTAAGCCAGCTCCACATTATCCGGCAAATCCCGGCTGACTGCTTCGTGATCGAACTTGTGATTGATATGGGTGAGGATCGCCCGTTTCGGTTTCAATTCTTCGATGGCCGCCAGCGACTCGCTCAGGCAAAAGTGCGTGGCATGAGGCTCAAAACCCAGGGCATTCAGGACGAGGACATCCAGTCCGGACAGGGTTTCCCTGGCTTTGTCCGGCAGACGGTTGCAGTCGGTGACATAAGCTGCGTTGTTGATCTTGTACCCAAGAATCGTCATGTTGCCATGGATGATGTCGACCGGAGTGACCTGCACGCCCCCCACGGAAAAGGGTTGGCTGTCCAGGGTGATCATGTCGAGTTTCGGTATGCCGCCACCCATCGGTATTTCTCCGTTGAAGATATAGCTGAAGTTCTTCTGAATGGCGGCCAGAGTCATGGGGTTGCCGTAACAGGGGATTACGGTTTTGTTGAAAAAGTTGAAGCACCGCAATTCATCGATGCCGTGTACGTGGTCGGCGTGATGGTGGGTGTACAGCACTCCGTCAATCTGGGTGATGTTGTGCCGGAGGCATTGTTGCCTGAGATCCGTCGAGGTGTCGATCAGGACATTAAATCCGTTGTTCTGGATCAGCGCGGAGGCTCGGAGGCGCTTGTTGCGCGGATCGTCCGATGTACAGACATCACAGGAACAGCATAGGCTGGGGATACCGGTGGAGGTGCCGGTTCCCAAAAACAAAATTCGCATGGTTTCTATTAATGCTTGATATCGCACGCCACATCCGCTGCGGAACAGGGGTTGGATTCAAACTGAATCGTGGAGTGCGTGATGTTAAATTTATCCCTCAGCAGGGATTCAATATCTTTCAGGATCGTTTCCACCTGGTTGACTTTCTGATCGTTCACCAACGCGTGGGTGCTCAGGGCGTAGATGTTGGAACAGATCGACCAGACATGCAACTCATGAATGTCCCTGATCTCGGGAATGGAAGTCAATTCCTTTTCCACTTCATGAATGGAAATCCCCTTGGGCACGCCTTCCAGTAATACATGGAAAGAATCGCGGATGATGGTTTGAGCTCCCCAAATCAACACCAGCGCCACCAGCGCCGCAATGATCGAGTCCAGAGCGTACCACTGGGTGATCCACATGGCCACTCCGCCCAGAATCACCGCGACGGACGCCAGGGAATCTCCGATCACATGGTAAAAAGCGGCCTTCAGGTTCAAGTCGTGGTTGTGGGCGTTATGCACCGGATCCTTCAGGAAATAAAGGACACACAGATTGGTCGCCAGTCCGACCGTAGCCACCGAGATGACAATCAGGCTATGGACTTCATGCGGCTCGGTAAAACGGCGGTAGGCTTCCCACAGGATTCCCAGCGCCATCAGGAGCAACAGGATGCCATTGGCCAGCGCGGCTAGAATTTCCACCCGGTGATACCCGAAGGTTTTGGTATGGGTCGAAGGCTGGGCGGCAATGGTGAGGGCCATCAGGCTGAGGCTGAGAGCGAAGGCATCCGTCAGCATGTGTGCGGCGTCGCTCAACAGGGCCAGGCTGTGTGCCATGATTCCGCCGGCGACTTCCAGGCACAATACGAAAAATACCAGTATCAGTGCGATTTTAAGCTTTTTTTGGATGGCGCGAGATTCCATTTTCTTGCACCCCTGGCTGGGATAGGACATCTAAAGGGGCGATGTCGGGTTCCGTCATTAAAAAAACCTTTATATAGCATTCTATGTGCCCCCTGAGGGGCTGTCAAGATTCTCATCGATATTCCCCAATTTGACCTTGAAGACCCGGGGAACCCGATATCCGTGCTGCCATGGCCCCGGGTGTTTTCATTGAAACAAGAGTTTGAACGTACCAGAGGGTTTGTGCTAAATTGTATCCCTTCATTTTCATTTGAACCATTGATTACCTTAGAGGAGTTAAAATATGGCGACATTAGTTGCGAAACCTGCCCCCAATTTCAAGGCGCAGGCGGTGATGCCGGACGGGAGTTTCAAGGAAATTCAGCTGTCCGACTATAAGGGAAAGTACGTCATCCTGTTCTTTTATCCATTGGATTTTACATTTGTCTGCCCGACGGAGATTATTGCGTTCAGCACTCAAATTGGTGATTTCAAAAAACGCAACACGGAAGTGCTCGGTGTTTCCGTCGACAGTCATTTTTCCCACCTGGCCTGGCGCAACACGGATCGTAAAGTGGGCGGGTTGGGCCAGATCGATTATGCCCTGGTGGCCGATCTGGATAAGCAAATCTCCACCGATTACGGTGTGCTGGCGGACGGCGGAATCGCTTTTCGCGGCCTGTTCCTGATCGACAAGGATGGAATCGTCCAGCATTCGTTGGTCAATAACCTGCCGCTGGGACGCAACGTGGATGAAGCGATCCGCATGGTGGACGCGCTTCAACACCATGAGCAAAACGGGGAAGTCTGCCCGGCCAACTGGAAGAAAGGCGAAGCTGCCATGAAACCGGGGCCGAAGGAATCCCAGGAATATTTCAAAAGCCACAATTAACCCTCCTGCCCGGAGAGGGAACGGGTTGACCGTTGAACCCTGGAGAATGCGACTGAGCACAAGTGGCGTTTCTCTGCAGATAGCTTAAAAAGCTTTGGTCGGCGAAAAAACCGTTCAATTGAGCCATTCCGTTTCAGCAAATAGCGCCCGGCGTAATTACGACGGGCATCACGCTGGCAAGCGGCGAACTGTCGCGGGTGATTAAAAAACCTTGGTTGGCTAAGGGAACGGTGTACGTTGGGACCTGCACCAGTAAAATTGGGTCCTGCGTCCCGCTGGTTTTTTCTTATGATTTTGATCACTAACGATGACGGTTTTTACGCCAAGGGAATCCAGGCTCTGCGTGAAGGGTTGGCCGAGGTGGCCGATGTCCTCGTGGTGGCTCCCGAATCCGAGCAGAGCGCCGTCGGGCATGCCATCACCCTGTCCAATCCTTTGAAGGTCCAAAAAGTGGAGGAGGGCGGGGAATTGCGTGGCTATGCCGTCAACGGCACCCCTGCCGATTGCGTTAAAATCGCAGTCACCGAACTGCTCGACGAACCTCCCGAACTGGTGATCTCCGGGGTCAATCAGGGGGGCAATCTGGGTACCTGCGCCATTTATTCAGGCACGGTGTCCGCCGCGACGGAAGCGGCTATTATGGGTTTGCCCGCCATCGCCGTGTCTCTCAATTCGTTCGAGTTTCAGGATTTTTCTCCGGCAGTTGACTTTGTCAAAAAGTTGTACCCGATTGTGATCGAAAAAGGATTGCCCGAGGGGGTATCTTTGAACGTCAACGTTCCAGCCATTCCCAGAGATCAAATCAAGGGTGCAGTGGTGACGCGTCAGGGTAAATCGCGCGTCATTGAAACTTTCGATAAGCGGGTGAATCCGCGAAACGAGACGTATTACTGGTTGGCCGGAGAGATGAAATTCGACGAGGTGGAAAAAGACACGGACTGCGAAATGGTCGCGGAAGAGTATATTTCCGTGACCCCCATTCATTTTGATCTCACCCATTTTCAGGCTCTTAAAAACCTCAAGGAGTGGGACCTCGATTTCTAGAATAAAAAAAGCGGATGGCCGGAAAGTTCCGGCGCATCCGCTGTAGTTTTGAAACTCGGGACTTAATGCGTGGCGGCTGCGGCCTCGTCGCGCATCGCCTCTTTGCGGCTGAGCTTGACTTTGCCGTTGCGGTCCACGTCGATCACCTTGACCACGATCTCGTCGCCTTCCTGAATCTCGTCGCTCACTTTCTGGATGCGGCGGTCACAAATTTGCGAGATGTGCACAAGACCATCGGTTCCCGGTAAAATTTCGACGAAGGCCCCGAAATCCATGATCTTCTTGACCTTGCCCATGTAAATTTTCCCGACTTCGACGTCCTGCACCAGATCCTGAATGATCTGGATGGCCTTGGTGGAGGCCTCCTCGTCGTGTGAGGCAATATTGACCTTCCCATCGTCGTTGATGTCGATGCTGACGCCGGTTCGGTCGATGATATCCCGAATAACTTTACCGCCCGGTCCGATGACGTCACGTATCTTGTCGACCGGCACCTTGATGGTAATGATGCGGGGGGCATATTTGGACATCTCGGGTCGTGTGGTATCGAGCGCCTTGGCCATTTCATCCAGGATGTGCAGCCGACCTTCCTTGGCTTGGCCCAGGGCTGTTTCCATCAACTCGTGGGTCAGCCCCTTGATCTTGATGTCCATCTGCAGGGCGGTGATGCCGTTGCGGGTACCCGCCACTTTAAAGTCCATGTCGCCCAGATGATCTTCCGTGCCCAGAATATCGGACAGGATGGCTACCCGGTCGTCTTCCTTGATCATTCCCATGGCAATCCCGGCGACCGGGGCTTTGATGGGAACACCGGCATCCATCATCGACAGAGACCCGCCGCATACGGAAGCCATGGAAGAAGAGCCGTTGGACTCGAGAATGTCGGACACGATTCGGATGGTATAGGGAAACGTTTCTTTATCGGGGAGCATCGGGGTGAGGGCGCGTTCGGCCAGCATACCGTGGCCGATTTCCCTTCGTCCGGGTCCCGACAGGAATTTGACTTCCCCGGTACAAAAGGCCGGGAAATTGTAATGAAGCAGAAAGGATTTCGTGCCTTTGAACTCCAGGTTATCCATCCGCTGTTCGTCCGAGCTGGTCCCCAGCGTGGTGGTGACCAGTGCCTGGGTTTCGCCGCGGGTGAAAATTGCGGACCCATGCACGCGGGGCAGATAGCCGACCTGGCTGGTGATATTGCGGACTTCGTTCAGGTTTCGCCCGTCGATCCGTTTCTTTTCGTCGAGGATCATACTGCGCATGGCTTCCTTTTCGACGTCATGAAATATGCCTCCCAGGGTTCCTTTCAGGTCTTCGTCGGCATCGGGATTGAATTGGGCGGTCATGGCTTCTTTGACCGCGGCAATCGCATCGCTCCGCTCCTGTTTACCGGCAATGCGCATGGCATCGGCCAGACCGGGGCGGATGGCTTCGGTTACCTTTTGGGTCAGGTCCTGATCGGTTTCCACTACCTCGATGGCCACTTTTTCTTTGCCCATCAATTCCCGCAGTTTGATTTGCCCTTCCACGATTTTTTTGATGTAACCGTGTCCGAACTCCAGCGCGTTCATCATGATTTCTTCGCTGAGCTCGTTGGCCCCGGCTTCGACCATGACGATGGCGTCGGCGGTGCCGGCCATCACCAGGGTGAGGTCGCTGGCTTGGGTCTCTTCATACGTCGGGTTGATGATAAAGGCCCCGTCTTTTCTTCCGACGCGGACGCCGGCAACCGGATTCTCGAAGGGAATATCGGATACCAGCAGTGCGGCGGAAGCGCCGGAAATAGCGTTCACGTCGGGGGAATTTTCCTGGTCGTGGGAAACAACGAAACAGACGATTTGGGTTTCATTGCGGAATTCGCTCGGGAACATGGGCCGGATGGGCCGGTCTATCAACCGGCAGGTCAGGGTTTCCAGATCACCGGGCCGGGCTTCCCGTTTGAGGTAGCCGCCGGGAATACGTCCCGCAGCATAGGTTTTTTCTCGATAGTCTACAGTCAGGGGGAAAAAGTCGATCCCCTCTCTTGCGCTTTTTGCCATGGTCGCTGAAACCAGCACCATGGTGTCTCCGTATCGAACGACCACGCATCCGTTGGCTTGCTTGGCCAACCAGCCTGATTCGAGCGAAAGGGTTTTTCCATCCAGATCAATCTCTACTTTATGTTCTTGCATTCAATACTCTCCAATTTTCTTGATCCTGTAGGCAGGATTCTAATTTAACGGCGGATGCCCAATTCTTTGATGATGGTCTGATACCGTTGGGCATCCTCTCTTTTGAGATAGTCCAGAAGTTTCCGCCTTCTGTTGACGATACGAATTAAGCCGTGGCGGGAATGGTGATCCTTGCCGTGGGTTTTGAAATGATCGTTCAAATAATTCAATCGTTCGGTCAACAGCGCGATCTGGACCTCTGAGGATCCGGTATCTTTTTCATTTACTTGGTACTTGGTGATGATATTGGTCTTAAATTCCTTGGTAAACGACATGTAAAAAACCTCCTCTTTCGGTCTGTGACGGGAGGGGTTGTTGAATGTTTTCGTAGAAAAAATTCTGCATGGGGAATCTTCCCTGCGAAAACATTCCAACCAAATCGGCTCCCATCATTCATTAAAATAAATAGGGTTCCTTCTAAATCAGTACTCGTTTCAATTTAAATGCAGTGTCCCGGGGGTCCAGTGTTCGAAACCCCTCTTCATCCACCACCGGTTCGACGATCGCTGCTATGCGTCCGTCTTCTCCGGTGACCCGGAGGTTCATTCCAGGCTGGAAGTGTTCGGGCGTTTCCATCACCGCAATTTTAGTTAAAGGCTTGCCATGGGCAATGGAAGCGACAAAATCCGGGTTGACTTTGATTTCCGGAAGGAAATCCAGAACCGTTTCCGTTTCCAATAACTTTTGAGCCAGGGTCCCGTCATCCTGGGCTTGGCTCAACTCCTCAATGGTCAGCGAAGACTGAACATCGAACCGGCCGACTTGTTCCCGGACCAGTTGAGACATGTGCGCCCCGCAACCGAGGGCCTCACCGACATCATGGCACAAGGTGCGGATATACGTTCCTGCGGAGCATTTTACCCTGAAGGTGACCTGATTGTCCTCTTTTTTAAGGAAATCGATGGAATAAATCTGCAGGGTGACTGGTTTTCTGTCGGTCGTTATGCCGTTTCTCGCTAATTTGTACAGCGGGACCCCGTTTTTTTTCTTGGCGGAGTACATGGGGGGAATCTGCTCCTGTTCCCCCTGAAATCCGGCCAGAACTTCCCGGACCTGCGGCTCGGTGATGGAATTGGCGTCCTGGGTGGACAGTACCTGGCCGGTCGCATCCTGTGTATCTGTCGCTATTCCAAGGGTCATGGTGGCCCGATAGACTTTGGGCAGGCTGACCAGAAACTGAATCAGGCGCGTGGACCGATCGAGGCAGATCGGGAGTACCCCCTCGGCTTTGGGGTCCAGGGTACCGATGTGGCCCGCTTTCTTGACCTTGAGCGTTCTTTTGACGGATTGCACCATAAAAAAGGAGGAAGGGCCCACGGGTTTGTACAGATTCAGGATATTATTCATGGTTCCATTCGCCGATGATTTTGGTGATTTTTTCGACATGGTCGGCTGTTTCGTCCAGCTTGAAGTGCAATTCGGGGATATGCTTCAGATACAAATTCTTGCCGAGACAACTCCGGAGGTATCCTTTGGCGCTGTTCAGCCCTTTGATCGAGTTTTCCTTTTCCTCTTCACTCCCCATAATGCTGACAAACACCCTGGCATTTTTGAGATTGTCGCTCAATTCGATCCGGGTGACGGTTACGAAGCCGATTCGTGGATCCTTCAAACCATGCTGAATCAGTTTGGAGATTTCCTCAAGGAGAAGTTCCTGCACTCGCTGTGATCGTTTATATCGAAACATGACTTTCTTCTATTCTTCCTTAATCCGAGTAACCGTCGTTCACATTGATGATTTCAGTCTGGCAGTGGGTCATCTCCGCCAGATGCATGTTGTCGACGAAATTCACCATTTGCTTGAACAGTCCATCCAGGTATTGAGCGTCCGAATTGACCGCGGCGATTCCCAGGTGAATGTTTTGCCAGACGTCCTGATCGCCAACTTCTGCTATGGATACGTTGAACTTATTCTTCAGCCGGTCTTTGATGGCCCGGATCACCTTCCGCTTGCCTTTCAAAGAATCGTTTCCGTGTAAAAAAAACTTCAATGAACAATACCCAAGATGCATGGCGGTTCCTCTGGTTTCCAGTTCGGCGATCAAGGGGCAACTTCCTCCAGGACAAACGGCTCGACGATATCTCCCTGTTTCAAGTCCTGATACTTGTCCAGCGCCAGGCCGCACTCATAACCCGATGCGACTTCCTTGACATCGTCTTTGAAACGTCTCAGGGATTGGATTTTGCCCTCGTACACGACGACATTGTCCCGAACCAGCCGGGCTTTGCTGTTGCGTTCGAGGATTCCGGAAATGACCTGGCACCCGGCGATAACGCCGATTTTAGGCATGGAAAACACCTTCCGTACCTCGGCCCGTCCCATGATTTTTTCGCGGAAGGTCGGCTCGAGCAGACCTTCCAGGGCTTTTTGGATGTCCTCGATGGCATCATAAATGATGCTGTACAGCCGCACGTCCACTTTTTCCTGGGCGGCCATGGTCTCGGCTTTGAAGGTGGGCCTCACGTTGAATCCGATGATCAAGGCGTTGGAAGCGCTGGCCAGAAGAATATCCGATTCGGTAATTCCCCCCACCGCATCATGAATGATTTTCACCCGCACCTTGTCGGTTTCCAGTTTGTTGAAGGCTTCCTGAACGGCCTGGATGGAGCCCTGGACATCGGCCTTGATGATCAGATTCAATTCCTGGATTTTTCCTTCGACGATCTGCTGATGCAAATCTTCCATGGTGATGCGGGGTTTCTGAGACAGGACCGATTCGCGTTTCCGTTGGATTTTCAGGTTGCTGAGCTGGCGGGCCCGCTTTTCGTCCTTAACCACCAGAAAGCTGTCGCCGGGAGTCGGAACCTCCGGTAGGCCGATGACTTCCACCGGCGTGCTCAAGGAGGCCTTTTGGATTTCCTTGCCCTGGTCATTCGCCATGGCGCGTACCTTCCCGAAAAAGTTTCCGGCAATGAACGGATCGCCTACTTTGAGTTGACCTTTTTGGACCATCAATGTTGCTACCGGACCCCGGCCTTTGTCCAGGTGTGATTCGATAATGACGCCGCGAGCTCCGACTTTGGGGTTCGCTTTCAATTCCATGACTTCGGCCTGCAAAAGAATCATTTCGAGCAGGTGGTCAATGCCTTTTCCCTCTTTGGCGGATACCTTGGTGTAAATCGTTTGTCCTCCCCATTCTTCCGGGAGCAGTCCCTGATCGGCCAACTGTTTTTGGACTTCGTCGGGTTTGGCGTCGGGTTTGTCGATTTTATTGATGGCCACCAGTAAGGGCACACCCCCCGCGTTGGCATGGTGGATGGCTTCCAGGGTTTGCGGCTTGATGCCGTCGTCGGCGGCCACCACCAGGACGACGAGATCGGTGACCTGTGCCCCGCGTGCCCGCATGGCGGTAAAGGCTTCATGGCCCGGCGTATCAAGAAAGGTAATCGTCGAATCCTTGATTTTGACCTGGTAGGCCCCGATGTGCTGGGTGATTCCCCCGGCTTCATCGCCGGTGACATTGGTTTTCCGGATAGCGTCCAGCAGGGAGGTTTTGCCGTGATCGACATGCCCCATGATTGTAACGATCGGCGGCCGGGGAATGTGGTCCTTGGGTGAATCCTCCTCTTCCTCTTCCTCAAAACCGAGTTCCGATTCCGGGGTAATGACTTCCACTTCAAACCCTCTTTGATCGGCAATTTTAGAAGCGACCTCCAGACTCAGACTCTGGTTGATGGTGGCCATGGAGCCCAGGGTCATCAAATCCATAATGATATCGTTGGGGGTGCATTTTAATTTTTCGGCCACATCGCGCAGGGGCATGTTGTCCATCAGTTGGACGACTTCAAATACTTCTTCCTCAGTGGGCGCTTCAGCCGGAGGCGTCTCCAGCGGTTGTTTTTCCTCGGCCTTTTTAACGGGGACAGATTTAGGTTCCTCTTTTTTCTTTTTGGCGGCCGGTTTTTCCTTGGGAGCCTTGGATTCCTTTTTCTTTTCCACCTCCTCCGGTTTGACGACGACTTTCAGTCCCAGTTTTCGGGAAGTCTTGTGCTTTTCGGAATCGACTTCTTCCTTTGGGGCTTTGGCGGCGGCCGTTTTGGGTTTTGCAGCGGTTTTGGCTTTTGCTTTGGCAGGAGCGGCCTTGGGCTTTTTAGCCTCTTCTTTGGCTTTTTTCTCCTGGTCCGCTTTCTTTTTGGCGGCGGCTTTGGCGGCGGTTTTGGCGGTGATGGGTTTGGCGACCGTGGATTCTTTTTTGGCGGCGGTTTTTTTGGTGGCGGTTTTTTTCTTCGCCTTGGTTACGGATTTGTCCGTGAACAGACCACGGATAAACTCCACCGCCTCGCCATCGATGGAACTCATGTGATTCTTGACGGGGTAGTCCTTCTTCTTGAGTTCGTCGATGATCTTGTCGTTGGGGATGTTCAATTCCAACGCCAATTTATTGATTCTGATTTTTCCCAATGAAAGTTCTCCTAATGCTGTAAGGGAAAAGCAAGCGACAGGTTATTGACCCATGGCGGTTTCCTTCTTAAACATTTTCAAATTTTTCCATATGCAGCCGGGCTTGTTCCACCAGACTGTTTGCCAAAGCCTCGTCGATGCCTTCCAGGGCAACCAGTTCCTCCGCCGGGGTCACCGATAACTCCGCAATGGTTTGGAAACCATTGCTTTCCAATATCTGGATGATGGCCGGGTCCATTTCGGGCAGGTCGCTCACCGGAAACTCCTGGTCCTCTTCCGCGGCTTCTTCCTCAACTTCTTCACTGGCAGCGGAAGCTTCTTCTGTTTCGATTTCCTCCCCTTCCGCCTGGGGAGTGGTGACCGCATCATCTTCTTCGCCAGCAACTTCTTCAGCGGCCGGTGTCGCTTCGGCTAACTGGCTGATATAATTCTGGGAAAACTCAAAAATAGCCTCGGCCTTTTTGGGGCCAATGCCGGTAATCTGGGTCAACCCCTCGACGCCCCGGTTGATGACTTCCTCAAAGCTCACTACATTATTGGTGAAGAGAATGGCGACGATTTTTTCTCCAAATCCCTTGGCGTTTTTGATGATTTCAAGGAAATCTTCCGTGGGAGATTCCTTGCGGGGCAGCAGGCCCGAAGCTTCCAGAAGGCCGCCACCGGTTTCGGATTCGTTTTTGATGTCAATTTTCCATTTCACCAATTTTGCGGCGAGACGCACATTCTGGCCTTTTTTTCCTATGGCAAGTGACATCTGATCATCCGCCACGATAATGGTCATGTGATTCTCTTCCTTGTTGGCGATAATCCGGGAAATTTTAGCCGGGCTCAGCGCGTTTCGAATGAACACTTCCGGGTCCTCGGAATATTCGACGATATCGATTTTTTCTCCGCGCAGTTCCTGGACAATGGCCTGAACGCGCATGCCGCGCATGCCGACACAGGCGCCGACCGCGTCGATATCCCGGTCGTTGGTGCGAACGGCTATTTTGGTGCGGCCGTTGGGTTCGCGTACGATACCCATGATCTCCACCATGCCCTCACTGATTTCGGGAACCTCCAGTTCGAACAGGCGTTCTATGAGCCCGACATGGGTCCGGGAAAGAATGACCAGGGCGTTTTTGGAAGTCTTTCGAATGTCTACCACGTATGCCCGGATTCGGTCGCCGCGGTTGAAAGCCTCGCGGAACACCTGCTCGCGCCGGGGGAGAATGCCTTCGGCCTTACCCAATTCGACGATGATGTCTCCGTGTTCAAAGCGTTGAACGATGCCGTTGATCAGATCGCCTTTTCTTTCCTGAAATTCGTTGTAGGTGATTTCAATTTCCGCTTCCCGGACTTTTTGCAGAATGACCTGCTTGGCCAGTTGCGCGGCAATTCGACCGAGATCCCTCAACTCCTGTTTGACCAGAACGATTTCCCCAACCTGGGCGTCGGGAGATATTTTGACCGCATCTTTCAGCAGGATCTGGTTTTCCGGGTCTTCTATGGTGTCCACGACGGATTGCTCCGCCCAGATTTCCGCTTCGCCGTTTTCTTCGTTGAACTGGGTAACGAGATTTTCCACGTGCGGAAGCTTTTTGCGCGCAGCGGCTTCCACCGCGGTTTTTACCGCATCGACCAGAAAATCCTTGTCGATGCCTTTTTCCCGGCACAACTGCTCAATGATATGTATGACTTCAATGCTCATATTCGTTAAAACTCTATTTCCAGTCTGGCTTTGGCGATTTGGTTCTTGGGGATTTCCACGTGTTGGCGATCGATTTCCAGAAACAGCACATCCTCCTGAAAATCACGGATGGTTCCCTTAAAGTTCTTCTGCTGATGGATGGGAGTGTAAGTGGTTACGTGGGCGCGTTTGCCCTTGAACCGAAGAAAATCTTCTTCCTTTTTAAGAGGCCGGTCCAACCCGGGTGAGGAAACTTCCAGGATGTAACTTGAGGGAACGACTTCTTCCACCTCAATCAAATCTTCAATTTGGCGACTGACCCGTGTGCAGTCGTCTACCGTGACTCCGCCTTCTTTATCGATAAATATTCTCAGAAACCAGTTTTTACCTTCCTTTTTATACTCAACGTCGACCAGTTCAAGGCGGTTCTCATTAATGATCGGAGTCACCAGCTCTTCGATGGATTCCGTAACCGAGCCTTTACCCATTTTCGGGGCTCCCATGATTTGAGAAAGAACAAGAACCAATAATAGTTGTAATGAAAATAATGCCCTTCGAAACAATCGAAGTCTGAAAAATCGATATAAATTTTTGATAACTAAGGCCCATACAAAAAAAGCGGGCCAGAGAGCCCGCTTAGCAGCCCTTTAAATTTGTCACGATTTTACATAATCCCTGCGGTGCCTGCAAGAAAAATGTCGATTTTGGGCCGGGATGTCAGGAGTTTTTGAGCCGGTTGGGGATATCCTGGAGACCGGCGGGGAAGTCGATAAGCTCGGAAACTCCCGTTTTTCTTGACTTTATCTCAATTTGGCCGTTTTCAAGGTTCTTCGGGCCGATAATGATCTGGAGGGGGATTCCCAGGAGTTCGGCGTCCTTGAATTTGACCCCGAGGCGCTCCGGGCGGTCGTCCAGCAGGGTTTCTATACCCAGTTCGCCAAGGATTTTGTAGGCCTCCTCGCAGGCGGCGCGCTGGCTGTGCTCTTCAAATTTGACCGGAATGACCACCACCTGAAAAGGGGCGAGCGGGGCGGGCCAAATGATGCCCTTGTCATCATGATTCTGTTCGATGGCCGCGGCGGCGGTGCGCCCCACGCCGATGCCATAGCATCCCATGATCATCGGGTTTTCCTTGCCATGCTCGTCCAGAAAATTGGCTTTCATGGAGGAACTGTATTTGGTGCCCAGAATGAAGATATGCCCCACCTCGATGCCGCGTTTCACCTGGTAGCGCCCCTTGTCGCATTTGGGGCAGGGGTCGCCTTCCTGCACTTCATGCAGGTCGCCGACCTGAGCGGCTTTTATATCCCGTTCAAATTGTACGCCGGTGTAGTGGGCGTCCTTGGTGTTGGCGCCGGTCACAAAATTGTGCATGACGGCGACTTCGTGGTCGGCGTAGACCTTCATGTCCAGTTTCACCGGTCCGATGAAGCCGCAGGGAATTTTTGTTTTGGAAGTGATCAAAGATTCGGGAGCGTGATGGAGCCAGTCGCACCCGATCAGGTTTTTGAGTTTGACGGGGTTGATCTGCCGGTCGCCCCGCACCAGGCCCGCCACCAGGCCGTTTTCATTTTCCAGGATGATGGTTTTGACGATTTGCTGAGGAGAAACCTTGAGAAATTTCGTTACGTCCTCCACGGATTTTTTTCCGGGGGTTGGGATTTTTTTCAAGTCGTCCAATTTTTTTGGAGGCGGGACCGGGGCAGGGATACGTGCGGCGGCTTTCTCCACGTTGGACGCGTAGTCGCAGGCGTCGCAGAACGCGACGGCGTCTTCTCCCGAATCAGCCAGCACCATGAACTCGTGAGAAAAACTGCCGCCGATGGTGCCGCTGTCGGCTTCCACCATTTTGAAGTCCAACCCACACCGCCGGAAGGTGTTGGAGTAGGCCTGCTTCATGTTTTCGTACATGTCCTGAACGCTGGTTTCATCGGCATGGAAACTGTAAGCGTCTTTCATCATGAATTCGCGTCCGCGCATCACGCCGAAGCGGGGGCGCACTTCGTCCCGGAACTTGGTTTGGATCTGGTACGTGAGCAGGGGGAGCTGGCGGTAGGACTTGATCTCGCGGCGGATAATATCGGTGATCACTTCTTCATGCGTGGGTCCGTAGCAGAACTCGCGGTCGTGCCGGTCCTGGAGCCGCATGAGTTCCTTGCCGTACAGTTCCCACCGTCCGCTCTCCTGCCACAGTTCGGCGGGCTGGATGCTGGGCAGGAACACCTCCTGGCCGCCAATCCGGTCCATCTCCTCGCGAATGATCTGCTCCACTTTTTTCAGCACGCGCAGGCCGAGGGGCAGGATGGAGTAAATCCCTGCGGCCAGTTGCCGGATCATCCCGGCGCGCACCATCAGCTTGTGGCTGACCACTTCGGCGTCGGTCGGTGATTGTTTCAGTGTCGGGATGAACGATTTCGAATAGTACATGAATGTCTTTCAGGTTGAATGGGACAAACGAATGGCGATTATGCAGAAAACTGAAGTATAAATCAATGCGTGGAAATTTCCAGTAGCGTCTCAGTTCAAAATCGAATACCTCCAAACGGCCAAAAGCGGACATTCATACTGTTACTTCTCAATCGTCTGAATACAATGGGTTCGATCACACAGTGCTTTGGCTGTGGTAGTTCCTCCGTATTTATTTGAAGACTTACACTCCAACTTAATATGTAGTTCAACTTACAGGGTCAAGTCTGCTTCATTTTGTAGCATGGGTTGAGGGTATTACTTCTTTAATTAAGCATTCCAGTGAGCAATGCCAGGCTTTCCTACCTTTTCTGTTTCCGTTAAAACCTCTTTCCTTGGAGCAATATCCACCGTTTGCAGGTTAATTTTTCAAAATGGCACGGGAATTGCTTTACAAGAGGCTTATGAGTTGAGTTTGGAATACTCAGCCCGCTGAATAGTTGAAATTTTGATTTGGGATTCTAATGAATAAAGTTGAAATACTAAAAGCTGAAAAAAATGTGTTGGATGTTAAAAACGATTTGGCGCGTTTTGCCCGCGATGGATGGGAATCGATTTCTGAGGACGATGCCCAAAGGCTCAAATGGTACGGATTGTTTTTAAGGAAACCCACTCCGGGATTTTTCATGCTCCGAGTTCGCATACCGAACGGATTTGCGACCACGGATCAGTTGCGGGTGTTGTCGCGGATAGCACAGCATTATGGAAATGGAGTGATCGATATTACCACACGTCAGCAGTTCCAAATACGTCATTTGCGAATTGAAAATATTGCCGCGGTTTTTGAAGCTTTGGAATCGGTTGGCCTGACTTCTCTGCAAACCGGAATTGATAATGTGCGGAACATTATGGGGTGCCCCGTAGCGGGATTACATCCGAAGGAAATCATCGATGCTTCGCCCTGGGTCCGGGCTTTAAATCAGCATATCCTTAACAATCCGGAGTTTGTGAATCTTCCCAGAAAATTCAATGTCGCCATTACCGGATGCCCCGACAACTGCCTTCATACAGAAACTCAGGACCTGGCATTGGTTCCTGCTGTCAAAACAATTGCAGGAAAGGAACACATCGGCTTTAACATTCTTGCTGGGGGTAAGCTCGGTTCTGGGGGGTACCGGATTGCAACCCCATTGAATATATTTATTCACCCCGAAGAAGTGGTGGAGGTGTGCGCGGAAATCATTCTGCTATATCGGGATCACGGTTGCCGGGACTCCCGCACTCAGAACCGTCTGGCCTTTCTTTTAGATGAATGGGGGGAAGATCGGTTTCGTGAGGAACTGGTCCTGCGGCTGAAGCATCCGCTGGAAGGTGCCGGTCAGGATAAAAGGCTTAATGAAATTAAAGACCACATGGGAGTCTTCAGGCAAAAAAAATCAAAGATGAATTTTGTCGGATTGAAAGTGATCGTTGGGAGGATTCAGGCCGAAGAGTTGTTTCAGGTGGGAGAGCTTGCCTATCAATATGGCAATGGAGAAATCCGGATTTCCCCCAACCAAGCACTGATCATTCCTCATGTGACGGACAAGGGTCTTGGAAACTTTTTAGAAGAACCAGCGTTGAAGAATTTACTATATGCCCCCTCAGCCATCCAAAAAAATCTGGTCAGTTGTGTTGGGAAAGATTATTGCCATCTGGCGACCATCGAAACCAAGAGTCAGGCGGTAGATGTCGCCCGTCAGGTGGAAGATAAACTTGATCTTGAAAAAGTCGGCCCGATTTCCATGCATTGGTCGGGCTGTCCCGCCGGATGCGGCAATCATTTAGTTGCGGATGTAGGGTTTCTTGGGAAAAAGGCAAAAGTCGATGGGACTATTGTGGATGCGGTTGATATTTTTGTCGGCGGCCGGGCGGGACCACATCCCAAGCAGGCGGTCAAAATTCTTGAAAATGTACCCTGCGACCGGCTTCCGCAGGTTCTTGAGAATATCATTCCCTACCACACCAGAACGAAAATGCATCCCATCAAGAGAAAACGGCGTGCGAATAAAAAATTGAAAGCGGCTGAAACTATCGCGGGTAGTCCAAAGGTTTTACCTTTTAAACCCTCTCTGGCTTGTAATTAAGCCGGAGCCTATCAGGAGATATCCAAGAGGATTTATGTTTGCAGAAGAGATAAACAAGATTACTGAAACAGCTGAATATAAAATGCGCTATATGCAAGCCTCGCCTTGGGGGTATCTGGTGTTGTCCGCCCTGGCCGGTGTTTATGTCGGTTTTGGAATCATCCTCATTTTTTCCATCGGCGGACCCATCCATGCCGGTGCGGGACCCTTTCTGAAACTGGTGATGGGTGCCTGTTTCGGCATTGCGTTGAGTCTGGTGATCTTCGCCGGATCCGAGTTGTTTACCGGCAACAATATGATTCTGATTGTCGGAAGATTTCAAAATAAAATTTCCTCAGGACTGGTGATGAAATCATGGCTCCTGTGTTATTTGGGAAATTTGATCGGCTCCGTAATGTTGGCGTGGTTGATGTTTCATGCGGATAGTCTGGCGGAATCCTCTAAAACCCTGATTTTGCAAGTCAGCTCCATGAAGATGAATGCCGACACTAATGAGTTGTTTGTCCGGGGGATTTTGTGCAACTGGCTGGTGTGCCTCGCGGTGTGGCTGACTGTGAAGATTAAAAGTGAAACTGCTAAACTCATCATGATTTTCTGGTGCCTGTTCGCCTTTATTAGCAGCGGGTTTGAGCATTGTGTGGCCAATATGACTTTGCTGAGCCTGGGCTTACTGCTTCCTCATAGTGCGGAGATTTCCTTGGCCGGTTTAGGGTACAACCTGACTTGGGTCACGCTGGGAAATATCGTCGGCGGCGCTCTGTTTGTCGGCATGGCCTATTGGTTGGCCAGCGTAAAGAAGACCCCGGGACTAAGTTCCCTGGTCGTATCCGCCAGGAACCCCAAGGCCGTCAGCAGCATTATTGAGGATTGACCCATTTTTAATGGATGGTTCTATAATTGAATGTCCACTTTGGGTCGAGTCCTGCCATTTTGATTTCCAGCTGAGACGCTACGAAACTTCCGAGGGGTGTTCCTGCGCGATGAACAATTCGTTGGCGAGTTCGATGTCTTTGGGGAAATGGATTTCCAGCCAGCCTTTGTGGATTTCCAGATAATGGACGTTGAAACCGCGGTCGATCATCTCTTGTATCAGATCGGTCAGGCGGAACTGGGAAATATCCTCCGCTTCCTGGACCTTTCCTTTCAGGTTTTTCAATGCGTCGTGATAGGTCTGGAGGAACTGCTCGGCTCCGGTCTTCGAGAATTTGGCGAGACCGATGAACTCATGGGTGGCTAGCGCCGGGTCAATTTTTTTACCTATTTTGGCCACGGTGTTCTGGTGGTCGAAGTTGATGCTTCGGCGGTTGCGGTTTTGCCGGTTGCGGCTGATCACGTAATCGGTCGCCTTGCCCTCCACCGATTCCAGGTATTGAATGGAGTTGTCCAGCACCAGAACGATATCTTCCCTGGATGCCAGCAACTGGGCGATCACATGGTTCTCGAGCAGGATATCCGAGTACAGCATCAGAAATCCATTGTGCATTTTTTCCTGGGCGATGAGCAAGCTGTCCAGCTCGGTGCCTTTTTTGTAATTTTTATTGTGCAGGAAGGAAATCCCTTCGCCTTTCATTTTATCGCCGGCGTAACCGGTCACCACGGTGATATCCGTCAGACGGTTCTGGTTGAGGGTCTGGGCCTGCCGGGCCAGGAGGGTTTTGCCGGCGATATCGGCCATTGCCTTGGGCGCGTTTTTGAGCACGGGTTCGATGGCCGGCGCTTCCCCGGCGGCGGGGATGATGACCGGGATATTGGTATTGGACTCATCCTGCTGATCTTTTTCCTTAACGTCCAGAAAGCCGACCGCATCGAAAATCTCACGCACCGGGGCGCACAACGGGTCGGCTTCGAGCGAGCGCTGGTTCGACAGAATGGATTTGGCGGTGTCGCGCATCGCCTTGTACCCGGCGCGTAGCAAATGGTTGGCGTAAATGATGATTTGGAAACCTGCCGCCTGCAGTTCTTCTTCAGGGATATTGTTGTAGGTGGTCGGCACGCACACCAGCGGTCTGCTCATCTCCAATTCCTTGAGGAGGGCGCTGTATTTACCGGCAAACTCCATGATCTCATCCGGCTGTTTGGACTTGGAGTGAATCATGATGCCGTCCACTCCCGCCTGCAGATAAGTGCGGGCGCGGGTGAGCGCGTCTTCCATCCCCGTGCCGGCTATGAGACTTTCGATACGGGCGATGATCATGAAATCGTCGGTGGCCTGCACTTTTTTGCCACGCTTGATTTTCTGGGCGAACACTTCGGGTTCCTGCAGAACCTGACTGGTGCCGGCTTCCAGGCTGTTGCGTTTGGGAAACACTTTATCTTCGATGATGACCGCCGAGACGCCGGCCCGTTCCATTTTGGATACCATGTATTCGAAGGTGTTGGGGTCGCCGCCGGTATCGCCGTCCACGATCATGGGTTTTTGCGTGACGGTCAGGATTTCCTGGATGCTATGCAGGCGCGAATCAAAGCTGATCACTTCGATGTCCGGATGGCCCTTGGAAGCGGAATCGGTCAGACTGCTTTCCCAGATCGCGTCGAACTGGCGGGTGACCGACTGGTCGCCGGATTTGCCTTCCACGCAAGTGGTGTCGGCGACGATGCCGCTGAGACCGTTATGGGCTTCCAGGACGCGGACGAGTTTGTCTTGGGCAAGCAGGGCTTTGAGTTTGCCGCGCCGGTCTTCCGGTAGATTCTGGCTGAGTAGTGTCATGATGTGAGGCCGGTGAGTTTGGGGTTTTCAAGGCGCTCCCGAATCCAGGAAGCGACATAGACGTCATCCCAATCAAATTGCTGGAAGATGTCGAGGATCACCTCGACCTGACGTTGTGCCGACAGTCGTTGATCCACCACGATAAAATCCTCACCGTGAACTTTACAAGTACCGCTTTGAGTGGGAAATTCCGGATCGGACAGGTCGGCGAACAGGATTTCAATCGAGAGTTTACGGGCGGTGTCCTTGAGGTCTTCCAGGCGGGACAGCGCCAGGGGTTCTGTGTTCGAATCGGGCATAGGAGAAACTCTCCTTTTGGGTGAGTTTAGTTGAAGACCCTCATGATGTCATTGTAAAAAGCGAAAATCATCAGCGAGAGCAACATGAAGAGACCGACCTGGGAAGCCCGCTCCCGGCTTGACTCGCTGAGAGGTTTGCCTTTGACGATTTCGATCAGGAAGAACATGATGTGCCCGCCATCCAGAATAGGAATGGGCAGGAGATTCAAAAGCCCCAGGTTGATGCTCAGAAACGCCGTCAACAGTATGAAATAAGTGATTCCCAGGTCTGCCTGCTGGCCGTAAACCTGGAAAATGAGAATGGGGCCGCCGATGGTTTTGGGCGAAATGGAACCGGTGATCAGTTTTTTAATGCTGACGCTGATCAGATAAATCCGCTCCCAGGTTTCCTCCAGTCCGCGTTGGATGGCCCCCAGCAACGAATATTGCTCGGTAACCATGACCCCGGAAAACCAAAATCCCATGTACCCGTAACTCTCAACGTTTCCTTTAAGGTCGGTAGTCGATTTCAATTCGGGAGTTAATAGAAGGGTTTGTTCCTGACCGTCCCGCAAGATACGGAAATTAAGTTCCTGTCCGGGTTTGTCGAAAGCGGCAGCTTTTAAGTCAGAGATCGCGCTGATTTCAATGCCGTCAATCGACAGAATATCGTCGCCCACCTGAAACCCGGCCCGGTCGGCAGGGGAACCCTCTTCGATACCGGAAACCCTGCGCATCAGGCTTTCGACGCCGATCAATCCCACGGTTTCTTTATCGCCAAACAGGTCAGCCACTTCTTTCTCATTTGGGGTAATGGGGACGGTAATTATTGTTTTTGAATCGCGCTCGATCACGAACTCCATTTTCTTGCCCGGAGCGTTGTGAACAATCTTAAGCAATTGCCGCCAGTAAAGGATTTTTTCGCCGTCAATTTCAATGATCCGGTCGCCGGTTTGGAGGCCTGCCTGTTGGGCTGGGGTATTGTCATGGATTTTGCCGATAACAGTTCCATTGGTCGGAACGCCCACCATGTAGACACCGATATAGATGGCAATGGCAAACAGGACATTGAACAGGGGGCCGCCGAACGCGATGGCCAGCCTCTGATACACGGTTGCGGCGGAGAAGGAGCCCTGGGTGTCTGGTAACTCCTCTGTAGGATCTTCGCCTTTCATTTTGACGTAACCGCCCAGAGGAATGGCGGCGATCAGGTATTCGGTGCCGCCGGATTTGAATCCGGCAATTTTGGGGCCGAATCCAATGGAAAATTTTTCAACGATCACTCCGCATTTACGGGCGATCAGAAAATGGCCCAGCTCGTGGACGAAAATAAGGGCGGCCAGGCCTGTCAGGAAAGCCGTGGTCTTGAATCCGTAAGACAGGAATGTATCGAAAGATGATGCGGCAATATCAAACATGATAAATCAAACTACTCCATGGAAGAAAGATCAATGAGTTCCACCCCTCTCGGAACCGTGAACTGAAACAATTCCGTATCAAGGTTGGGGTTGGTTCGGATGTTGTTGAACAGCATTTCTGTTTTGTTCCCTAAATTATCATACACCCGGGACCCGACGATCTGGTAATTTTTCTTGTCGGCCAACAGCACCATTTTCGAGAGGTTCTGTACCTTGTCCCGCGGAATCAACTCGGCGACGTAAAGCCCGCGCTCTTCAGTTACTTTTCCGATGGTGAACGATTCGGTCAGCTTGCCCCGTCCGGCCAGAAACAGGGCCGGGGTGTTCGACGAGTAGATGCTCTGGACTTTCATTTTAGTGACCTGCTTTTCATCGGGCAGGTACAGCCACAGGCCCTGATCATTGCTCACCAGGATCTGGCGATCCGGAGCCTTGTAATCCCATTTCATTTTACCGGGTTTTTTGATGGAGACGGAGCCTTCGGCTTTCTGCGACTGGCCCAGGATTTTCAGATACGATTTTTGAATGAACCGGGCCTGAAAAGTGTGGGTGGCGTCATATTGTTTCTGGATGGCATCGACAATCGCGACGGAATCCAGGGCGAGGGCCGATCCGGGCAGGAACCCCAGAAAAAGCAGAATAAAAAAAATGTTGCCGGTTTTCAGATTCATTGAGATACGCTTTCCTTGTACGAGACCTTTCGGTTTTCAATATGCAGGCGGTTTTCGACGATCATTTGTATTGCACGCGGATAGATGAGATGTTCTTGGATCAAAATGCGCTCGGCCAGGGTTTCCGCATTGTCCGACGGGTGTACGGGCACGACCGCCTGCAGGATGACGGGGCCGGCATCGACTTCTTCGTTGACGAAATGGACCGTGCACCCGGAAAATTTGACTCCGTAATCGAGCGCTTGTTGCTGGACGTCCAGCCCCGGAAACGCCGGCAGGAGTGACGGATGAATGTTGATGACTTTCCCCTCAAACTTCCGGATGAATTCCGGGCCGAGAATGCGCATGTACCCGGCCAGGCAAACCAGGTCGACTTGCCGGGCTTCGAGTTCCCTGGCGAGTGCCCGATCAAATTCCTTTTTACCGGCGTATTGTCTGGGGTCCAGGAATACCGTTTCGATACCCTTTTTTCGAGCCCGTTCCAAAGCCAGGGCATCTTTCTTATTGCTCAGGACCACGGCGATGCGGGCGTTCAATTCTCCGTTTTCGATAGTATCGATGATCGCCTGCAAATTGGTTCCGCGTCCGGACACCAGTACTCCAATTTTGAAATTGCCGGAAGTCATGGTTCGGTTGGGTCACCTGCGTTTAAAAAATTATGGAAGATCCCGACGCAATAAACCTGCCGTTCTTCGGCAAGCCCAGGGTGACAGGTTTGCACATTTGGAATCGGGAATGAATCCGCCGTACCCGATCGGGTTAATGAACGGGCACCGCTTGGGCCAGGTCTTCCTTAATGGTTTTTAGAAGTCCGATGTTTTGAGTGTGTCCTGATTTGTGAGCTTTGATATAGCCGCGGATCGGTTTGCCCAGCAGATAAAAATCCCCGAGAATATCCAGGATTTTGTGGCGTGCGAATTCGTTCTCATACCGCAAAGTGGTGTTGAGGACTTTTTCGTCCCCCAGCAGAATGAAGTTATCCAGTTTGCCGCCGACTCCAAAACCCATCTTATTCAGCATGGCCACATCTTTCACGAATCCGAAGGTGCGCGCCGGTGCGATTTCTTCTTTGAAGCTCTCGGCTCCCTTAAACTCAAAGGTATGTTCCATAATACCGATGGGCGCCGGATATTCCATGTGGTAACTCACTTTGAAACCGTCATAGGGCTCAATCGATATATGTGCTCCGCCTTCTTCCTTCGGCCCGAAGGTGTAGACTTTATCGATTACCAGTTCTTCGTAAGGCTCATCCTGTTCCTCGAAATCCCCATCTTCGATCAATTGGCAGAAATCCTTTGCAGAACCGTCCATCACGGGGGCTTCGTCGCCAATTTTGATCAACAGGTTGTGGACCCGGTACATGTGAAGGGTGGCCATAATGTGTTCGATCGTGGAGACGGATGCGTAACCCTTGCGCAGGCTGGTGGCGTATTCCGTGGATTGCACGTTTTCCACTTTGGCAGGGATGGTGCTTCCGCTGGAGATATCTCCAAAAATTATTCCACTTCCCGGAGGCAGGGGTTGCATGATCAGGCCGGTTTTGATTCCGGAATGCAGGCCGCGCCCACACAACACCACGCTGCGTTTCAAGGTGCGCTGAAGCGTGCTGTTTCCCTTTTTGCCCTTTGATGTTTTCGATTTTGTCTGATCCGGGGAAGGGCTCTGCTTGATCAGAGCCGAAATGTCCTTCAGGGTGATTTCTTCATCCGGGTGGACGGTCCGTGCAATCTGGTCCAGGACGGAACGCAGTTCCTTGAAGTTTTCCGGCCAGTCGTATTCGCACAGGGCCCGCATGGTCTTTTCGTTGAAGTTTTTGCAAACGACTTTGCCCTGGTTCTCCAGATCTTCAAAATATTCGCTCACCAGGGTTGGGATCAGCGCCCGGTTATCTCTTAACGGCGGCACGGTGATGCTGTTTTCTTTTAAGGCTTCATACAGGCCAGGATGAAATTCTCCCTTTTCGACCATCGCCTCCAGGTCTTTTGTGGAGGAGGCAAAGATTCTGTCCGGTATAAAACCTTCCGGTTTTCCGGGGGAAGTGGACGTTAAGGCGGATGCCAGTTGTACCTGAAGGTCCCGGCTCATGGAATCGATGTTTTTGAGATACACCGCCTTCTTCCCGGCGCCTCCACGGGTTGATTTCGTTTGCCGGCCTTTTTCATCCTGATGGGTAAACAGTTCAATTTGAATTTTCGGCATGGAGCGGAGCGCGCAGTTGATCTTGTGGAGGGGGAAGTTGGATTTTTTGCTCTTGTGGTGAATGGCCTGCGCGATATATTCCTTGCCCGTTCCCATTTCACCCTGGATCAGGATGGGAGCATTGGTTTTCGACGCCTGGGTCACCGCTTTCCTGACTTCCACCATCATTTCAAAACAGTGAGGGAGTTCGTGCTGAGCCGCGTCATGGTTGCCAATTCCGTTCATCCGGCCTTTTCTTTGCTTGAGGGCCTTCTCGACGGACAGGACCAATTGGTTCAGGGAAAACGGTTTCTCAATAAAATCGTAAGCTCCCAGTTTGGTTGCCTTCACGGCGGTGTCGATGGTTCCGTGGCCGGACATCACCAATACTTCGATCTCAGGATGGTAGGTTTTGATGGCCTGCAAGACTTCAATCCCGTCCATGCCCGGAATCCAGATATCCAGTAGAACCAGATCCGGGGGTTCGGACTGCACCATCTCAAGGGCGTCCAACCCGTCTTCGGCGGTGACGATCTCATATCCTTCGTCGTTTAATATCTCCTGAAGAGAGGAGACTATATTTTTTTCGTCATCTACAATGAGGACTCTTTCTTTAGCCAATGAAACCTCCGTGATTGGTATCAAAAATCAAAACATCCCGATCCGTTATGCGGTGGGGGCCAACGCATAATCCTGCTCTTTGGAAAATTCGAAATAATAGATTTTCTTTCCAGCGTTCAGAAACGCTTTTTCATATTTTGTTTTGGGGATATCGTTCCGTTCGTGGAGAAACCCCAGGGCCTCGTGTGGATTGCAGAATCGGGCATTCGCTTGCATGACTTCGAGGATTTCCTGTGCATAGGATTCGAAGTCGGTTGCAATGCGGACTTTACCCTGCGGCGCCAGCTTGCCCGCCAGGGTCTCGACAAATTGCGGCTTGATCAATCTTCTCTTGTGGTGTCTTTTTTTGGGCCAGGGATCCGGAAAGTTAATGAATACCTCGCTGAGCTCACCTTCTTCAAACAGAATGGGGATTTTTTCGCTGGCGTCGCCGTAAGCGATCCGGATATTTTTCAGATGGAGCCGCTCCATGCGGGTGATGACCTTGCGAATGCCCTTATGGTAAAAATCCATTCCGATGAAATTACTTTCGGGTTCGCGAATGGCCATGTCGATGAGAAAATTGCCGTTGCCGAATCCGATTTCCAGCTTCAGCGGATGGCTGTTTTGAAACAGGCCGCACCAGTCCGGCCGTTCCTCCGGGTCCAGAAAGCAAGGATGTTCGCTGGCGATTTTATCGAATGGAATGAGCCGCTTTGCCATGGGATCTCCGGTCTTTCAACCGTTCTCCTGGTGAATGGTTTTCAGTTGGATGACTTCAAAGTTTTGCCGTTCGCCTTCGACCGGCACCTCGACCTCATCCCCCTCCATTTTGCCGGCCAGCATTCTTCCGACCGGGGAGGCCATGGAGAGTTTGCCGGTATCCGGATCCACTTCCTCGGGGAATACCAGGAAATATTTTCTTTCTTCCCCCGAGTCGACATGCTTTAAAAGCAAAGTGCTGCCGAGTCCGGACCGGTCTTTGGGAATGCGGCTGATATCGATGGAAGTGATATCTCCAATTCGCTTTTGAAGTTGCGAGATCCGGCTCTCCAGAAACATCTGACGTTCTTTTGCCGCCTTGTATTCGGCGTTTTCGCTGAGATCACCCATGTCCGTGGCAATTTTCAAGGCTTTGGGGATATCGACGTCCAGTTCTTTTTTGGACTCCATTAAATCTTTTTCAAGTTTATCCAGTATCGGTAATCTCATGGCTTGCTGATATTTTTTAAGTTGTTAGTCCCGTAACCGGGGTTACGGACTCAATACGATGAATGCCTCTTCGAATCCCTGGAGCCGCATCTGGTCCATGGGTACCAGGGCTTTTTCGTAGTTGGAATATTCTCCGACAAGAACTTTGTACAACTTCCGGTTGCTTTGTTTGACCGCAAAGATCCGGCTGTTATCAAAACGGTGTGAAATCTTCCGGGCATTTTCAAGGTCTCCAAAGACGCCCACTTGTACCGAATAGATTTCCTTTTCAGCGGAAGCTCCGGCTGCATTCCGAGGTGGAGATGATTGCGCTCCTCTGATAACCCGAAGCGTGACCGGTGCGGTTCCTGTTTCGATGATGCCCAGTTGGTCTGCCGCACCCTGACTGAGATCAATAATCCGGTCGCCCACAAAGGGGCCGCGGTCATTGATGCGAACGGTAACACTTTCCCCACTTTCCCGACGGGTGACCAAAACGACGGAATTGAACGGCAGGGTTTTATGCGCCGCCGTCAGGGAATTCATATTATACACCTCTCCGTTGGAAGTGAGCTTCCCATGGAAATCCGGGCCATACCATGACGCAATGCCCTTTTGAACAAACCCTGAGGAATTGTTCAAAGGATAATAAACGCGACCGTCTACCCGATAAGGTAAAGTCTGGGCGGAATCGGAATGGGTCTCGGGACCCGGATAGGATTTTATGGGATGCGAGGCACAACCTGGGCTCACACCGATCAGGATCCAGAACCCTATTATAAACGGCAATGGGGAGTTCGATACAGTTGATTTCATTTGATTGTCAGTTTTGAGGGTTTCAGTTGGGGGCACCGGCTTCAGGAGGTTATGGGGTCCGGGCGGGCACGGCCGGACAAATCTCGGAAATTTTCTCGTAAATCATTTAAAAATATAACCTTATAGTGGAAATCTTCCCATCAATTGTATGAATATCCGGGAATCAGGTCAACACAAATTTGACCGATCCCTCATATTCTGCAACCCAAATGGGTTGAAAAATGGGTTATAAATTTTCAACTTTAACCTTATACTAAAATCTGGGAAAACATCACCGATGAAGCCGGAGAACACCCGTATCCAGCTTTTAATCGATCATTTTTTGAGAATTTACAAGGTACCTGATGCTTAATGCGACCCAAGAGGGGATGCGAAGTTCCATCCTGGCCATGGTGGAGGAAAAGGGGAATATACCTCCCTTGCCGGATATTCTCGTACGCCTGGAATCAAAAATTGAAGACCCTAAAAGCAATATCAGCGATATCGCCATATTGATAGAAACTGAGCCGATTTTATCGGGCCGGATGATACAGCTGTCGAACAGCGTATTTTTCAACCGGGGCGGCAACAAGGTCGAAAACCTGTCCCAGGCCATTATTCGGCTGGGGCTCAAAATGATTCTCGATCTGGCATATACGCTGGAAGTTCCTAAATTATTCATGAAAGGCAAGGGAATCAACCAAAGTAAATTCTGGCAGCATTCTCTGGCCGTCGCCATTCTGTCACGTATTTTGAGCCCTCGGTTGGAGGGATTAAAGATCGAACAGGATATGTGCTACCTCTCCGGATTGATGCACGATATCGGCATCATGGTATTCAATTACCTGATCCCGGAGGAATACTCGGCGTTTCTCAAGAAGATTGGCGGTACGGATGGCCCTCTGCATGAACTGGAAATTCAAAAATTCGGGATTTCGCACCCGGAACTTGGCTCGTTGTTTATTCGGAAATGGTGGCCCGTCCCTGAAGAGGTCGTGACTTCCGTCGGCGGGCATTATCTGACCATGTCGAATCAGGGAAAAAAATACCCCATCCTTCTGGCTGTGATCATCGCCAATGCAATTGCCAATACCTACGACATGGGCAACGGCATTTCCCATGTCGAGGAACCGGTCAATTACAATTTTCTGATCCAACAGGGTCTCTCCCGGGAAGACTTGGAGGAGATTGTGGAGGAAACCCGGGAAAGTCTGTATCTGGCTAAAGAAGTCCTTTATAAATAAGCCATCCGAAGTATAATAAATGCGCTGAGTTCAGGGATTCTTTTCGCCCTAGTAATGCTCCGTTGAAACAGGCAACGAGCCTTTTCTTTCCTTCATTTGCAGACTATGGACCAACAGTCGTTCCTGGTTACATTTTATGGTGTCCGGGGCTCCATTCCCAGCCCGATGGTGGGACAGGACGTGCGCGAGAAGCTCATCAAGGTCCTGGAGCAGGCCCGTCCGGCAGACCTTAAAGATGCGGCCACGCGCAAAGCGTTTGTGGGCGGCCTTCCCGATCATTTGAAGAGCTGTTATGGGGGCAATTCCTCGTGCGTCCACGTTCGGGTGGGCGCCCATCATTTGATTTTTGACGGCGGATCGGGTCTCCGGGTTCTGGGCAACCAGCTTCTGGAGCAGGAATTCGGGAAAGGGCAGGGCGAAGCTCACCTGTTTTTGACTCATACCCATTGGGACCACATCATGGGTATCCCGTTTTTTGTTCCCTTTTATAGAGAAGGCAACCGGTTCAAGGTTTACGGCTCTCATCCCAACATGGAGCAACGGCTGCTCGGCCAACAGCATTTTGATTATTTTCCGGTGTCCTTCGATTCGTGTCAGGCCGATATCGACATTGTTTCCCTGGCAGACGAAAAGGAAATCGTGCTGGGTGACGTTCGCATCACCTGGCATGAAATGAACCATCCCGGGCAGTGTTTCAGCTACCGGGTGGAGTATCGCGGCAAGTCGTTTATTTACGCGACCGACTCAGAGTATAAAGATCTCGGGGATGACAGCCTCAAACCCACCATCGAGTTTTTCAAGGATGCCGACCTGCTGGTGTTCGACTCCCAATACACCTTCATTGAAGGAATCGAAAAAGAAGATTGGGGGCACAGCTCCATGTTTATCGGCGTGGATATCGCCCTGGAGGCCAAGGTGAAGAAAATCGCCTTTTATCACCACGAACCGACTTACAGCGATTTCAAACTGGTCGATATTTTTGAACAGACCAAAAAATACCTGAAAGCCATCGGCCCTAAAAGCAAGCTGGATATGATCCTTTCCCAGGAAGGCCTCACCCTCGACATGCTGAAGGGTTGATTCACCCGGCCTCAGGGCATACCTCTGTATTATTCTTTGATCTCTGCCTTTATCAGCGTTTCTTTTTTCCGCCTTTTTTGTGTTTCCAGGTCAACAGCCAGTGCTGGATGATCCTCAGTTTCTGGGTCCCGGTGAATTTGCGCCGCTTGATTTTGGGTGTCGTCTCGTATTGCAGGCGGGCGATGACGGTCGGCGCCACCGCCTCTTCGATCAGCACGCCGCGTTGCGCGTGTTCCAGGTTTTTCGAGGCGCACACTTCGCGAAAGGCGACCATGAGGCGGCAGTCCAGCGGCCGGTCCTCGTGAATCATGCAAGACTCCTCCTCGTCCAGAAACGGGCACCGCTGGTTGACCACCATGTGGTACCAGTCCACCGTTTCCGGATCGACTCCGGATTCCAGGGTCTTCGCCACCTTGCGCACGGTCTTCTCCGATTTTTCGATGATGGCGTTGAGGTCGATGCCCTTGTCGCGCGCGGCGTTCATCATGCCGTCCCATTCCAGCTGGGTGTGGGCGACGCCGGTGTAACAGCAGTGACTGCACCCCTTTTGGCAGGTCAGGGGCGGGGCCTTGCTGGCATAAGCGCGGTCGAGCACTTGCCAGAACGCTTTCAGAAGGGGGATCTTCTCGGCCTTGGCGAGCGCCTTGGTGTCCGCCAGCATTTTTTCATAGGCGTACTGGATCTCGGCTTCGGAAAACTTCTGCTTGATGAAGGCACGCAACTCCTCCGGGTCGGTCACTCCCTGAATAAAAGCGCCAATGTGATCGGAATAAAGGGTCATGAAAAATTAGGGTTCACTTCGATAGAAAGAAACAAAATACCACCCTCTTTATAAGGAAGGCAATAGTCATTGGAGATGGAATGGGAGTCCAGTAAGTGGATGAGGAAATAATCGTTATTTGGGCTTCTTGGCCAGGTACTTCACCTGCAGTTCGTAGATCAGCTGCTCGATCAATTTGGCTTCCTCGGCATCGAGGTTGTTCTTGGTTTTTTCCTGGAGCATGATGAGGATGTCGATGGTCTGCTTGACGGCAGGCAGGTTTTCCTCTTTCTTGCCGGTCATGGGATCGGGAATGTCTCCCAAGTGGTAAAACGCGGAAGAGGCCAGCGATAAAACGAAGGTAGAAAAATTCAGTTCTGCGGCCTGGGAAGGCGGCTCCTCCTTGGCGGCGGGCTCTTTCTTCTGAGACTCGTCGGAGGCCTTGGCTTCTTCTTCGGACTGTTTGGACGAGCGCTTGTCTTTAATGACAAAGCCTTCGCCTTCCGCATCGCTCATGATCCTGTCTCCAGAGGTTACGTGTATTCCTTGAGATGTGCGAAATCATAACAGTTTGGCTGAGTCTTGTCAAAATGGGGTATAAGTTGTTGCCCTTACAGGGTTTTGCTATGATAGATCCATGGATGCACGAATTCCGGCAGGCCTTATTCTTCTGATCCTCTTTCAGGGGTGTTCCACCCTCTCCACCCGGATGGCAACGCCGATGGTGCAAAGCCAGTATATTTCCATCAATGAAGAAACCGACCCCGTGTTGGCGCAACAAGCCATTCCCGCCAGTCTGAAAATGCTCGAAGGCCTGCTGCGGGAGGACCCGGGGAACGAAACCCTGTTGAAAAATCTTGCCGAAGGGTTTTGCGGGTATGCTTTCAGTTTTGTGGAGGACACCGATCCAAAACGCGCCTCCCGTTTGTATCTTCGGGGCCGGGGTTATGCCGAACGATTGCTGGTGGCCGATGGCGCGCCGGAACACCTGACCGCGCAGAGTCCGGAACAATTCAAGGGCACGTTGCAGACATTGGATGCGGATCATTTGCCCGGATTGTACTGGATGGGGCAGTGCTGGGCGGGCTGGCTGATGCTCAACCTGGACGATCTCCAGGCTTTTGTCGCCATCTCCAAGGTGGAAGCTATTTTACAAAGAGCGTTGGCAATGGACGAGTCTTATCACTATGCCGGACCGCACCTGTTGTTGGGCGCGTTTTACGGCGGCCGCTCCAAACTGCTGGGCGGAAAACCGGACGTGGCCCGCAGTCATTTTGAGCAATCCCTCAACTTGACACAGAATAAATTTTTGATGGCAAAGGTGATCTATGCCAAGACCTACGCGGTTCAGATGCAGGACCGGCCCTTGTTCAAAAAACTGTTAGGGGAGGTAATGGACGCCCCGGCGGATACTTTGCCCGAACAGCAACTGGCCAATGCCGTGGCGAAACAAAAGGCCCAAAAACTACTGGAGTCAGCGGATGATTTATTCTAAACGCACTAAAACTTCTCATTTCAGTTTGCCGGCAATTAAAAAAAGAATGCTTCGACCTGCCACCCTGGGATGCATCGTGTGCGGCATTCTGGCATCGCTGTTGCTGGCGCTGGCGCTGATTTTCGGGCAGGCCCCGGAAGCGCTGGCTGCCAAGAAAACCCGCATCAAGTTTTCCACCCTGGCGCCGGAAGGTTCTTCCTGGATGAAAGTGATGCGCTCGTTGGAAAAAGAATTGCAGCGCGTGACCAATGGTGAAGTGGGGTTCAAGTTTTATCCCGGCGGCGTGTCGGGAGACGAGATCGACGTGATCCGCAAAATGCGCATCGGGCAGGTGCATGCCGCGGGCTTCACCGGCGTGGGCCTTGGGGAGATTCTGCCGGAAGTCCGCGTTTTGGATTTGCCGTTTCTCTTCCGCAACGACAAGGAGATCGAACATATCTATGAAAAAATGAACGACTATTTCACCGCCCGATTCGAGGAGAAAGGGTACATCCTGCTCGGCTGGGTGCCGGTGGGATGGGTCCACTTTTTTTCCAGCGAGCCGGTTTCCTCGGTCGAAAGCCTGCGCCCCAAAAAAGCCTGGATGTGGGAAGGTGATCCCCTGGTGCAGGCGACCTACAGTGGGTTGGGGGTCAGCCCGCATCCGCTTTCGGTTACCGACGTTTTATTGTCTTTGCAAACGGGAATGGTGGATACGGTATACGCCTCACCCATGGGCGCTTTGGCGTTGCAATGGTTCACCAAGGTGAATTACATGTCCGAGTTGCGCATGGCCAACGCCACCGGCGGTGTGTTGATGACGAAACGCGTGTTCGACCGTTTGCCGGACAAGCATAAACAGGCTGTCCGGGATATCAGCAAGGGTTATCTGAAAAAACTGGTGCAGAAAATCCAGGAAGACAATGACCAGGCCATCACCGTCATGAAACAGAACGGACTGAAGATCACGCCACTCCCCAACGGCAGTCAACTGGAAAAATTTTACGCCGTGGGAAAAGAGGTTCAAAACCAAATGAACGGCAAGTTGTTCGGCCAATCCGTCCTGGATCAGGTCATGACCCACCTCAGGGAAATCCGCTAGCCCTCTAGCGAGGGAGGCAACTTGCTGACAGTTGACGGCAAGCGATGGTCATGGGGCGCAATTTAATGTTTTAAATTTGTTCCGGGCCTCGCCCGGGCCCAACGGGCGAGTTGTTCCCGGTCGATTTTGGCGTTGTGGCGGATGTCCACCGGAAAGGCCGGATGAAACAGCACCCGCCGGATCGGCCGGGTAGCGGGGTGCGACGCGCCCAGCGTCAACAACTCTTCGATGACAACTTTTTCGTCAACCGGCCCTTGCGTTTCAATGATGATCACAGGCGTTTGTTTTCCCGCCGGACCGATTCCCACCAATGCAGACCGCTTCACTCGCGAGTGCGTGTTGAAGATCGCCTCGCAGGGAATGGTATACAAGGTGCCTTCCGCCGTTTGCACGCGGTGGCTCTTGCGTCCGCAAAACCATAAACGATAATTTTTATCCAGGTAACCCACGTCCCCCATACGGTGCCAGAAATTTTTTCCATCGCGAATCTTGGCCAGCCGCGTGGCGTTGTCCAGATTGAAATACTGGCGTGTTACCCACGGGCCTTGCACGACCACCTCGCCGATGGTTCCCTGAGGCAGTTCCACTGAATCGTCCCATTCCTCAATTGCTTCGTCGGTAATTTTTATTATTTTGAGTGTCAACCCATCCACGGCCGTACCGACACAGGTTCCTTTACCTTCTTGCGTCTGCTGCCAGGTTTCGTTCAGGATTTCGCGGTGGGAGATGGAAGCGACCGGCAACGCTTCCGTCGCGCCGTAAGGGGTGTGGATCTGCGCGTCCGGCAACAGGATGCGGTCGAACCGTTCCAGTAGGCTGCCCGGTACCGGCGCGCCCGCCATCAATATTCGTTTGAGTGTGGGTAACTGAACATTCTCTTCCAGGCAGTATTGGGATACGGTGTTCCACAACGCAGGCGACCCGAAACTGTTGGTGATCTTGTAATCTATAATGTGGCCGGTTATTTTTTCAGGGTCCACTTCAGCGGGACGGGTCGGGTCCATATCCGGAATCACACAGGTCATGCCCAGCGCCACGCCAAACAGGGCGAACAGCGGGAAGGTGGGCAGGTCCATTTCCCCTGGTTCTATGTGAAACAGTCGGCGCAACAACTCCACTTGCCGGTAGAACATGCGGTGGCTGTACAGCACGCCCTTGGAAGGACCGGTGCTGCCGCTGGTGAACAGGATGGCCGCCGGGTCATCCGGTGCCACCGGTGCGGATGGAAAGTCCTCCGCTCCCGCCCGACGAATCTGCTTGAGGGTAGTACCGCCCCAGAACCATCGACGTCCCACCGTCACGTTCACTTCAATGCCCTGAAACGGTTTGGGAAATAGTTTGCGCGCCGCATGAGCCAGAGGCACGGCGATCATGCCCCGGGGTTGGGCGTTGGCGATGCAGTTCAGGACGTTGCGGCGGCCCAGGCCGGGGTCGATCAACACCGGCACCGCGCCCAGTTTGAACAGGGCGAAGGTGAGTGCGATGAAATCGATGCCCGAAGGCACCATCATCAGTACCCGGTCGCCCTTCGCCAGGCCGGTGTGGCGCAAGCCGTCAGCCAGACGGTTGGCGTCCTGATCGAGTTGTTGAAACGTGATTTTGGAAATCGATCCCCTAAGGGGAACAATGATGGCTTCGGCCCCAGCCCGTTCCCGTGCCATTTGTTCCAGAGTGTGCGCGATATTTTCCGGTGAATGGGCATCCATCATTATTTAAAGACCCAGTGCGGTTTTGACGAGGGGCAGGGTGACCTTGTGTTTTTGCCTGAGCGATTCTTCGTTGATGCGGGTCACTGCGCTTTTGACCGATTGGAAATCCCTGGGTATCCGGTTCAAAAGATAAGTGATGATTTTATCCGGAACATCCAGCCCCCGGTCCTCTGCCAGCTTTTGAATCAATTGGGCCGTCGCTGCGTCATCCATGGGCAGAAGTTCCGCCGTCATCCCCCATTTGAAGCGTGAGGTGAGGAAGCTTTCGGTTTTTTCCAGTTGGTCCGCCGGGGTGCGCCCGGCGAACACCATTTTCCCTCCCTGCTCAAGAGTCTGGTTGTAGACCCGGTACAAAGCTTCCTGTGCAGGACGATTGCCGGTGATCCGGTCGATATCATCGAGTAACAAAAAATTGATTTCCGAGCCGGGGGTTCCCAGGTTGCCGGGCAATCCGCTTTCTCCCCGCTTCAACGATTCAATCAAGTCCCGGCAATGCACGTACAGTGCCCTGGCAGGAAAACCGGATTCTGCGAGATGGTTTCCAATGGCCATCAGCAGATGCGTTTTTCCCAGTCCGCGCGGACCGGACAGGTAGAGGGATTGGTAAGTCACCGGTTCACCGGAACACATTCTCCGGGCACAGGTCCACGCGAAACTGGTCCCGTTCGACACGATAAAGTTGTCAAAACGATATTCGGGACGGGCGGGAAACTGAAAAACATATTGCCGTGAAGGGGAATCGTGATCAGCCATGGGGGATTCGGACGCGCATGGATCGGTAAGAGAATGGCCGCGATAACGGGACATCCTTTATCTCCCGCCACCTGTTCTGCATCGCGAAAGAGAATTGTTTCATTTCGGTCCAATGTGGATGATGACCCGGGATTGATCGGCCGAGGGCTCAACGATTATGGTGCAGATCAGGTTTCTTAACTCGTACAGCATGATCGTACCCCGGTGGTCCACCATTTGAATCAGACGCCACCCATTGTTTTTCATTTCGGTCCGGTAAAAGCTCACGGTGTTGTCCGGGGTATCACTAACGTTGAGGTGTATTCCCCCAACTTTTATCTCCCCCTGGCCCGATTCAAAAATGAAGCTCCGGTCCCGGTCCATTGCGTGCTGGGGAGGAAAGGGTAAAACCGGAAACTGCTTATCCACTGATCGCGGAAAGCGGGCTTGATTGATTCCTCCCTGGAAATCACTCCTGGCGGCCGTTTGCGGGGTAGAGCAGGCGGATATTCCCAGACCTGCCAGGAACAGGCCAAACAGGATCAAGTTCCGAGATCTAATCATTGCCGAACACCCCCTTGCCCAGGTAAACCGCTGCCAGGCCGAATATCATCACCACCAACCCGATAAACCTCAAAACGTCATTTTCAAGTTCCGGCAATTTCCGGGCCAGCTGCTTCAACTGGTCGGGGAAACAGAACAGGGGAATTCCCTCGAATATCATCATCAAACCCAGAGCAATCAACAACACGTTCATAGGCCCACCTGGCTGCGAAGCCTCTTTCGGGTAATAAATGGGTACGAAAAGCGCATCAATCAGTCACGGCAGAAATCCGAAATTTATTCATTATCCCGAAAAACCTCCGGATCGGATCAAAATCCTGAACGATCAAGGCGACCGACCGAATGCGATTATCTTTGAAGCGGTTAGGGGAGTCAACAGGCAATTCAGAACAGCCCGGTTGAGTCCCAAAGAAAGGGGCTTGTAAATAAAGAAAAGGACATTATATAATGAACTTAAATAATCAATGTTTGGAATGACCCACCACCAAATATCCACTTGGATGAATTTCCGATTCCGGGATACTCCAGACTGGCCGGATGATTTTATCTTTTCCCATTTGCTGAGGATGATCCATGATTTTCAATTCATTTAAAGTTCTGCTCCTTGTCATTATGATGGTTGTGCTGGCTCTACCTCTGTCGTTCATTGAAAATGACTGCGGCAGTTTCCTTATACAGAAGGCTTACGCGGTCAGCGCCAAGAGCCAACCCTTGGGAAGCAATATTTTTGTCGAGATTGCCAAAAAGCAGAATCCGGCGGTTGTCAACATCAGCACCAAGACAAAACGGCGGGCACGTCCGCCCCGTCCTCCGAGAAATCCCAAGGCTCCGGGAGGGCAGGATCCGTTTCAGGATTTTTACGACAAGTTTTTCGGTGATCGCGATCGCAAACCTCGGTCAGGCACCGGTTCCGGTTTCATTATAGATAAAGAAGGACTCATCCTCACCAACAACCATGTCATCGACGGCGCCGATGAAATCGTCGTTCTGATTCAGGACGGAAACAACGGCGAAAAGGAATACGATGCCAAGCTGGTGGGAACCGACTCCAAAACGGATATCGCTCTGATTAAGTTGGTCCCGGAAGAGGGGGGGAGAAAGAGCTTCCCTGCGCTGAGCCTGGGCAATTCCGACAAGCTGGAAGTCGGCGAGTGGGTGGTGGCCATCGGTAATCCCTTTGGTCTCAGTCATACCGTCACGGTCGGCGTGGTCAGCGCCAAGGAGCGCAATATCGGCTCCGGCCCGTATGATGAATTCATCCAGACCGACGCGTCCATCAATCCCGGCAACAGCGGCGGTCCGCTGATGAATATCAAAGGTGAAGTCATCGGAATCAATACCGCCATCATTTCGGGAAACTCGGGCGGTAATGTCGGTATCGGTTTCGCCATCCCGATCAATGTTGCCAAGGATATCCTGAAAGACCTGAAAGAAAAAGGCACGGTAACCCGCGGCTGGCTGGGGGTCATGATTCAGAAGATCACCCCCGATCTGGCGGAATCGTTCAACCTGGACCGCACCGAAGGTGCCCTGGTCGGGGACGTTATTCCCAACAGCCCGGCAGAGAAAGCCGGCATCCAGCGGGGAGACGTCATTGTCAAATTCGACCAGGAAGAAGTGAGGACCATGGAAGCCCTTCCCAAGATTGTCGGCAGCACCACACCGGGTAAGGCCGTCGAAGTTGAAATCATTCGTGACGGCAAGGAAAAAGTGTTGGATGTCACCATCGCCATTCTCAAGGATGAAGAAATGAAAGTGGCCGCACTGGACCCCATGGGAATTCAGGTGCAGGACATTACGCCGGACATCGCGCAGAGCCTGAATCTGGAAAATGTGGAAGGCGTGCTGGTTTCGGATGTGACCCCCGGCGAACCCGGCGGTGAATCAGGACTCAAGCGCGGCGACATTATCTCCGAAGTCAACCGGAACAAGGTCAAGAACACCAACGATTATAACCGGATCGCCGGCAAGTTGAAGCGCGGCGACACGGCCCTCATGCTGGTCAAGCGGGGCGGAACCACCATCTACATTGCCGTGAAACTCAAGTAATGCCGAGCCGGCTCTCATGCCTGGAATTTTGAAACGTCGCCGGGAAACTTGAATGAATCGGTCGAAAGCTCCTTGGGCTCATAGTTTCTTCTTTAAAAGGGAATATATGCAGACATCTCGACGTGCTTTCTGGAGCCGTGTTCTGGTTTTTGGTGCAATCCTGGTTGGTCTGATCGGTGCCCCGGCGGTTGCCTACGATACAGGTAATCGAAGAACTCCCATTGTCACCGCTGTGGAACAAGTGGGGCCTGCCGTTGTCAATATTTTTACCGAAGAAGCTCCGCGCCAGACGAAAAACCCGTTCCGGGGTTTCATGGGCGACCAGTTGTTCGAAAAATTCTTTCAGGAATACTACGATCAAAATCATTCCAACCGGCGCAGTCTCGGTTCCGGCGTCATCATCGATCCCAAGGGTTATATTCTGACCAACGAACACGTTGTGGCCAAGGCGGTACGCGTCAAGGTCACTTTGATCGACAACCGGGAGTTTGAGGGGAAGGTGGTGGGCGCCGACATCAAATCCGATCTCGCCGTTATCAAAATCGATCCGAACCGTCCATTACCCTATGTGCAAATGGGCCGCTCCAATGACCTGATGATTGGAGAAACCGTCGTCGCCATCGGCAACCCCTTCGGTCTCAAACACACGGTGACCACCGGCATCATCAGCGCAGTAGACCGCACCATCCGCGCCAGTGAAAAACAGGTGTTCAACGATTTTATTCAGGTCGACGCATCGATCAACCCCGGCAACAGCGGCGGCCCACTGCTCAACATCAACGGTTCGTTGATCGGCATCAACACCGCCATCTTTAAAGACGCTCAGGGCATCGGCTTCGCCATTCCCATCGACAACGCACGGCGCATTGTCGACGATCTGCTCCATTACGGTAAGGTGAGGCGCGGCTGGCTCGGCGTTTCAGTGCAGGATCTGACTCCCAAGGTGGCGCGTCATTTCGGACTGAATCATGTCCACGGCGTGCTGGTGACCAACGTTTTTCACAGAAGTCCCGCGAAAGAGGCCGGCCTCCAGCCCGGAGATATTCTATTGCGCATCGACGGTCACGAAATTACCGACAAGTCGGATTATTTCCGCAAGATCGCTTCGTATACCGTGGACGACCATTTCCGGTTGAAGTATTTGCGTGACGGCCAGCGGCGCCGGGCGCGCGTGCATATTTCCCCCGTTTCTCCCAACGCCGCCGGGGAGATGGCGAAACAGTGGCTCGGCGTCTCGGTCAGGGATATTAACTGGAAACGCGCCAGGCGGCACAATATAATGGCGCGTAATGGAGTGGTGGTGATTAAGGTCCGGCCGAACGGTCCCAGTGGGGAAGTGGGTATCCAGCCCGGCGATGTCATCCGCCAGATGAACGAAAGCAAGATACGGAACCTGGGCGAGTTCAACACGGCTATCCTCGAGGCAGGCAAACTCAGCTCCGTTCTATTGCTCGTCCAGCGCGGAAGAAACTCCTACTATGTTACATTAGAACCGTAAGCCAACCGGCCGCCTTCCTCCCTTCCCATGACCCGGTGACCATGTCCGACAGCGACCAACAGAAAATCGAACAGCTCCGCAAAGACATCCAACAGCACGATCATCTGTATTACGTGAAAGACCAGCCGCAGATCTCCGACCGCGAATACGACCGCCTCCTGCAAACCCTCAAAGACCTGGAGGCGAAACATCCGGAATGGATCACGCCCGACTCCCCGACCCAACGGGTCGGCGGCGCGCCCGCCGAAGGATTCGCCACCGTCGTTCATAAAGTTCCCATGCTCAGCCTCGACAACACCTATAACGTCGAGGAACTGCGCGATTTTCACAACCGCGTGATTAAGAACCTCGGTAAGGAAGACGGGCTGGAGTACGTCGTGGAATTGAAGATCGACGGCCTGGGTGTTTCGTTATTGTATGAAGAGGGTCAACTGGTGCGCGGTGCGACACGGGGTGACGGCAAAACCGGTGAAGACATCACCGCCAATCTCAAAACCATCCGCTCGATTCCACTCACCCTCCCCATGCAGAAAGACGGATATCAAAGTATGGAAGTGCGTGGCGAGGTGTATATGAACCGCAAGGGTTTTGAGAAACTCAACCAGCAACGGGAACAAGACGGAGAGGCGCCGTTCGCCAACCCGCGTAACGCCGCGGCCGGTTCCCTGCGCCTTTTGGATTCGCGCATCACGGCATCGCGTCCCCTCAATATCTGGGTCTATGCACTCGGTCATTTTGAAGGTCCGGCATTCAACACTCATTTTGAAATGCTGAAGCAAATGGCAGAGCTCGGTTTCCGCACCAACCCCGAGACGAGACTGTGTAAATCGTTCGATGACGTTTTGAAAATGATCGATGAGTGGCAGGAGCAGCAGGCGTCGCTCGACTACGATGTCGACGGCCTGGTGGTCAAGGTGAATTCTGTTTCGGCGCAGAAAAAACTGGGCAGCACCAACAAGCATCCGCGCTGGGCGGCGGCGTTCAAATATGAAGCGGAGGAAGCGGAAACCGTGGTGCAGGACATACGCGTGCAGGTCGGGCGCACCGGGTCGATCACTCCGGTGGCGGAACTGACGCCGGTGTTCGTCTCCGGCTCCACCGTCAGCCGCGCCACGTTGCACAACGAAGACGAGATTGCGCGCCTCGACGTACGCGTTGGCGACCGCGTGGTCATCATCAAAGCCGGGGAGATCATCCCGAAAGTCGTACGGGTGTTGAAGGAGAAAGGTAAAAAACGCAAACCGCCGTTCAAGATGCCCAAAACCTGTCCTGAATGTGATTCGAAAATCGAGCGGCCGGCAGGCGAGGCGGTGTGGCGTTGTGTCAACGCCGCGTGTCCCGCACAGTTGAAAGAGCGCCTGCTGCACTTCGCGTCGCGCAATGCGATGGACATCGACCATCTTGGCACGGCGATCGTCGATCAACTGGTCGACACCGGCAAAGTAAAATCATTTTACGAGTTGTACGATCTCCAGCTGGAAGATGTCAGCACGCTGGAACGCATGGCGGAAAAATCCGGAAAGAACCTGATCGACGCCATCGCCAAAAGCAAACAGGCGGGCCTCGCGCGGCTGATATTCGGGCTCGGTATCCGGCACGTCGGGCAGCGTGTGGGGCAGGTACTGGCGCAGACTTATGGCAGTATGGATGCACTCGCCAAAGCGTCGTATGAAGATCTTGAGGCGATTGACGAGATCGGACCGCGCATTGCCGAATCGATCCGCGAGTTTTTCGGCGAGAAACACAACAAGAAAGAACTGTGCAAACTCAAACAGCACAAACTCGTCATGACCCAGGAACACAAGGCAGGTGGGGGAAACTTGTCCGGCAAACAGTTCGTCCTCACCGGTACGCTGGAAAGCCTGACGCGCGACGAAGCCAAGCGGAAAATCGTCGACGCCGGCGGACGCGTCACTTCATCTGTCTCGGCGAAAACCGACTACGTCGTCGCCGGTGCCGACCCCGGCAGTAAACTCACCAAAGCCCAGAAGCTGGGTGTTGCTGTTCTCAGCGAAAAAGAATTCCAGAAACTGATTTAGTTTTTTTCTATGGGTCTGTTGCCAAGAGGTTGCACCGGACGGGCATTGTCTCCGATAAGCGTAGAAAATTTTCTCAAGCTCTGTTCGGAGATTTTAATCGGATTTGTAAATACAATCCACTGGACTCCCTCCGAGCAGGGCGGAGTGGTCAGCGAGCCGGAGTAGGAATAATGTTCAGTACTGGCAGGAAGTATTTCCCGGAAATTCGCCATCAGGGGAACTGAAGTTTCCTTTCCAATTTGATCAGGCAGCCAATCCCACAGGCTTTTCAAGACAGGGTGTTCCTCACCTGTTTCCATCATCACGGCAATGACAAGAATATGTCCGGTTTCATCCTGGTGGACCAGGTGCATTTCCATCGGAAAGGCTTTGCCATCGAAATGGTGTTCACTGGGTTCATGAAAATGAAACTGCCGTAAATTATATGTGCGCTTGTTGAGAGCCACATGGCACCCTGTTTTATGAGACACCTGAACCGTATGCCCATTATTCATTTCATGAAGTTCAGATGTGTTGTAATGAAACTCCAGGGTTTCCTGGCGATGACTCAGTCCCTGCATGGGGATGTCAATCGGCGATTGTTTGCTCCCGGTTTCGCATGTCATGTATTCCTTGGTGAGCATTCCCCAGTGTTCAGGTCCCTCGATTCCCAAATAACCCCAATGGGATCGGTCTGGTCCGTCGCTGGCAAAGCTGATCAAAGGGACCAATAAAATGACAAGGTATATCAAAATTTTCATTCAATCATTCCTTCCTATACCTCTCTGTCATATTAAAAATTAAAAAACGGAATGTCATCGTTGAACATTAGTGCAGGAAAGGTTCTGATCCTTACAGATGGGTTCCAAAAACTTTCTGGAAATATAAAGGAAGTTTATTTGTTGCCGGAGGGGGTGCGTTTGCGTTGTCCGCTGGGGCGTCGCCGGCGGTTGCCGGATTTGGGTGAACCGGACTTGGCGGAGCTGGAGCCGGGTTTGCTTGCGGATTTGGGTGCGCGGCCTCGGGATTGACCGCCACCTCTGGGGGGGCGTCTGCCGTTGGAAGAGGAACCGCGCCGGTTCCCGCCGTCGCCCCTGCGTGCCGGGGGACCGCTCGGCCGTCGTCTTTTGAAAGCCGGCATGCCTTCCTTCGGTTCCAGAAACAGTGCGTCTTCCGGCCATTCGACCGGAATTTTCTTTTTCAGTGTGTCTTCGATCGCCATCAAATGCTCGGCATAGTCTTCGCACGCGAAGGTGATGGCATCTCCGTCTTTTCCGGCACGCGCGGTGCGGCCGATGCGGTGGATGTAGTCTTCCGGGTCCTGCGGCACGTCGTAGTTGATGACGTGGGTGATGTCGTCGACGTGCAGTCCGCGTGACGCCACGTCGGTGGCGATGAGGATATCGATCTCCCCCTCGGTGAACTGTTCCAGCACCTTGATGCGTTTTTTCTGATGCAGGTCGCCGCTGATCTGCTGGGCGTTGTAATCGTTGTATTTGAGCTGGGCTTCCAGTTTTTCGGCGGTGGATTTCATGTTGGTGAAAATCAGCGTTTTCCCAGGCGTCTCGCTTTTCAACAGGCCCAGCAGGAGTTTGAGTTTTTCGTTTTTGCCGACGTGATAGAGCACTTGTTTTACCTTTTCCACCACCACCCTGTCCGGTTCGATCTTGATGGGAACCGGTTCGTTCATGTGTTCGTAACACAATTCCATCACGCGGAAGTTGAGCGTGGCTGAGAACAGCATGGACTGTCGTTTGTGATACGGTGAAATGTTGCGCATGATATAACGCACGTCGACGATGAAGCCCATGTCGAACAGGCGATCGGCTTCATCGATCACCAGCACCTCGACTCCCTTCAGGCTGAAGAATTTCTGCTTATAGTAATCGATGAGCCGCCCCGGCGTGGCGATAAGAATATCGACCCCTTGTTTGATGGAATCCTTTTGCTTTTCGTAGTCGACGCCGCCGTAGACACAGAGAATTTTCTGTCCGCAATGTTTGCCGAGCAGTATCGCATCGCGTTCGATCTGCAGGGCCAGCTCACGGGTGGGGGCGATAATGAGCGCGCGCGGCGCCACCCATTGCTTGCCTTTCTGCGGCATGGGTTCGTGCGTGACCAGGCGGGTAAACGTCGAGATCAGAAAAGCGGCGGTTTTACCGGTGCCGGTCTGGGCCTGGCCGGCGACGTCCTTCCCGGCCAGCGAAATGGGCAGGGTTTTGGCTTGAATGGGGGTGCATTCTTTAAATCCGGCGTCCCGGATGCCTTGCAGGACTGCCTCCGGAATTGGGAGGCTTTCAAATTCAATAGGTTCCGATTCCATGCGTGTGATTGACAGGCGCTCCGGTTCAGGGCAGGCGGATTGGGGTGAGCCGGGTGACGATGTGATACTCCATATGTAGGGTTGGTGAACTTGGCGGATGAACTCGTAGTGATTTTCCCAATTGAGCATCAGTATATACCAGCCAAGGGGGGTTTCAACCGTAAATCTTCATTTTTCTTGACATTGCATGTCTCAAGGTGGTTCAATACCGGCTCAATTTTTGAAACTTTCCTGACATATTTTGTGAACACTCGCCTCTTACCGATCCCGATCCGTTTTTCAGCAATCATTTGTAACTTATGAGTTTAAAGAGTTATGGCCAATAGGGATTGCGGTTGTAATTACGAGAGCAGGCAGGTGTCTAGGAGAAAGCGGTTTGATCAAACATGATGTCTTAATTGTAGGTGCGGGACTGGCGGGGATGCGCGCGGCCCTGGAGGTGTGCAAGGAACTGGATGTCGGCCTGCTGACCAAGGTCTACCCGTCTCGATCGCATAGCGGCGCGGCGCAGGGAGGTATTGCCGCCGCCCTCGGCAATTCCGAAGAAGACAGCTGGGAAGAGCACATGTTCGATACCGTCAAGGGCGGGGATTACCTGTCCGACCAGGACGCAGTGGAGGAATACGTCAAGGCCGCACCCCGGATCATTTATGAGCTGGAGCACATGGGTTGTGCCTTCAGCCGCACCGAAGACGGCAAAATCGCCCAACGCAGTTTCGGCGGCCATTCCAAACCGCGCGCCTGTTTTTCCGCTGACCGCACCGGCCATGCCATTCTTCATGCCCTGCATGAACAGGTATTGAAGAACGCCAAGTCCATCAAGATCTATTCCGAATGGTACATGCACCAGCTGGTGATCGAAGAAGGGCGTTGCAGCGGCGTGGTGGTGAGCGACATCCGCACCGGCGAGGTGGAAGTGATCCACGCCAAAGCGGTGATCTTTGCCACCGGCGGTTACGGCCGGGTCTTTAAAATCACCACCAATGCGTTTGCCAGCACCGCAGATGGAGCGATGGCGGCATTTCACGCTGGCATCCCGCTGGAGGATCCGGAGTTCGTACAGTTTCACCCTTCGGGTCTGTACCGTCAGGGAATATTGTTTTCAGAGGCGGCGCGGGGCGAGGGCGGTTACTTATTGAACGGCAATGGCGACCGGTTCATGGAGCAATATGCCCCGTCGCGGATGGAACTGGCACCGCGCGACATCGTCGCCCGGGCCGAGCAAAGCGAAATCGATGCCGGACGCGGCGTTAACGGGGAAGCGTGTATTCATCTCGACCTGCGCCACCTGGGGGAAGCCCGGATCATGGAACGCCTGCCGCAGATTCGTCAGTTGGGCATCGACTTCATCGGCGTCGACTGCGTGAAGGACCCTCTGCCGATTCAACCTTCCGCGCATTATTCGATGGGTGGCATTCCCACGGACATGCATGGCCAGGTCGTGATCGATGGCGATGGGACGCCGATGGAAGGATTTTTCGCGGCGGGCGAATGCGCCTGCGTTTCAGTGCACGGGGCCAACCGCCTCGGAACCAACTCGCTGTTGGAAGCCACCGTGTTCGGCGAACGCACCGGCAGGTCGGCGCTGGAATATGCAAAAAATGCGGAGTTCGGCAAGATCAACGAAAGCCATGAAAAAGCACGGGTGTTGAATCAAATTGAGGAAATTTTTCAACGGGATGGCTCGGAGAGTTACAACGATATCCGCAACGAGATGAAAGAAGTGATGATGGACAAATGCGGGGTGTTCCGCGACGCGGATAATCTGAAATCCTGTGTGGCTGCCATTCAAGGCTTGAAGGAACGGTGTAAAAAAGGCAAGGTAACGGATAAGGGTCAATTGTTCAACACCGAGGTCTATGAGATCATCGAGTTGGGCAACATGCTGGAGATGGCGGAGATCATTGCGACCGCCGCGCTGGCGCGTCAGGAAAGCCGCGGCGGTCATTACCGCACGGATTTTCCCAAACGCGACGACCAGGAGTTCCTGAAACACACGCTGGTGTATCCCAAAAACGGTGAACTGGAGTTGAAGCACCGGCCGGTAGTCATCACCCGATATCAACCCAAAGAAAGAACGTATTGATGGCAAAGTTTCGAATCAAGCGATACAACCCGGAAAAACAGGCCGACGCCTATTACGAGGAATATGATTATGATTTTCCCGAAGGCGCGACGCTGCTCGATTGCCTGAACCACATCAAGTGGAATATGGACGGGACCCTGACCTATCGCATGTCCTGCCGGAGCGCGATTTGCGGTTCCTGCGGCATGAAGGGGAACGGCCACGCCCTGCTGGCCTGTCAACGGCAGGCGGCTCATCTTTTGAAGGACGGCAGCGATACCATCACCATCGAACCGCTCGGCAACATGCCGGTCATCAAGGATCTGGTCACCGACTTCCAGCAGTTCTGGGACAAGGTGGATCAGGTGAAGCCGTATCTCAAGACCAAAGATAAGCCTCCGGAAAAAGAACGCGAACAAAGTCCCCACGAGTTCAGAAAAATTGATGAAGCCACCACCTGCATCATGTGCGGCGCCTGTTATTCCGATTGCAATGTTCTGGAAGTTGACAAGAATTTTCTGGGACCGGCGGCACTGGCGAAGGCGCAACGGTTCGTGGGCGATTCGCGCGACCAGGCCACCCGCGAACGCATCAAGGAATTGAGCAAACCCGGCGGCATGTGGGATTGCACCCACTGCGGGGAATGCGTGGAGCGTTGTCCCAAACCGGCGGAACCGTTTTACCGCATCAAGGAGTTGATGGCTGTAGGACTCAAAGAAGGCGTGACCAACAACGTCGGCGCCCGGCACGCGTTGTCGTTCGTCAAATCCGTAAAACACAGCGGCCGCCTGAACGAAAACAAGATTCCCGTCGAATCGATGGGTTATTTCAACATCAAGGGGCTTCTGGATCTGGTTCCTGTCGGCCTGCGGATGTTGTTGAAGATGAAAATACCGCCCATCATTCACAAACCGGTGGACGATGTGAAGGATGTGCAACGAATTTTTGAGGAGTTTGGCGAATGAAGTTTGCGTTGTTTACCGGATGCGTGGCCCGCGGGGCAACGCGTGAGTTGATGCTGGCGACGATCAAGTCCGCCGAGGCGCTCGGCATCGACTTCGTCGAGATGAAAAGTGCCACCTGTTGCGGTGCGGGGGTGGTGTCCGAGAAAAATCCGGTGCTGACCGATGCCCTTAACGCGCGCACGTTTGCACTGGCGGAGGAACAGGGTCTGGATCTCGTCACCATCTGCTCGACCTGCCAGGGCAATCTCAAAAAATCCGAATGCCACCTCGACGAAGATGTGGAATACAAGTCGAAAATCAACCACGTGCTCAAGGACGGTGGCCATCAGTACGAGGGCGGCAAGATCAAGATCAAACATTTCTCCAATATCCTGGCGACGCCGGAGGGCAAGGCGCTGCTCAAGGCAAAAATCAAGCGCCCGTTGACGGGTCTCAAGACGGCGGGCTTTTACGGATGTTATGTATTGCGTCCTTCGGAATTGTCGGAGTACGAAGATCCCGACAATCCCAAAGAGCTGGAGGAGCTGTTTGAAATTCTCGGCGCCACGCCGATTTATTATCCCAGCCGGATCAAGTGCTGCGGCTTTCCCATCATCATGATGAACAAGGAAGCCTCGCACGCCATGGCGGGCAACGCCCTGATCGAGGCGGTGGAAGGCGGAGCGGACTGCGTGGTCACCGGCTGTCCCCTGTGCCATCTCAGCCTCGACTCCTATCAGCCCGAAATCGAAAGCATGCAAAAAAAGCACTACTCCATCCCCATCCTGCACCTGCCGCAACTGGTGGCACTCGCACTGGGATTCAGCCCGGAAGAAATCGGCATGGACAAACATATCGTGTCCACGGTCGGCCTCGACAAGATTCTCGCCCAGCATGTCTGAAGAACAACTCACAGTCCACAGAGATAAGCCCTGGCGATGGATCCAGCCTGACCGGTCATTACAGAGGGTGTAGAGACGGCACAGAAAAATCAAGTCCGGACTTTGCCCGGTCAGCGGAGATACTCCCCCCACACACACAGATGCCTGCAATGCTTTGAGAGCGTGATGCTAATACAGCCGCAGCGTATGGTAGAACTCTAACTTAACTTGTGGTGCGACTATCTAGGTTCAGGTCAGGGATCCAGAGGATTAAAACAAAAATAAGAATACCGTTCCTATGACATTTGCTTTAAACAATTCTTTTCCTTCGATCGTCCAATACATGTAATACAAACCCATATTCAAGCCTGGAGCGACCTCCTTCGATATCCCCGCTTTTGCCCGGTTTTGATTAAAATCATTCGGATCGGAATCGAAAAAAATTTCGTTTGAAATATAATAATCAAAATCCCAATTCTTATGTTTAAAATTTCTTTTTATTTGAATTCGCTCTCGCAGTCGCAAACTATTCTCGCCATCAATGTTTCTAAGCTCGAGTCTGTTTCTAAGTTCAAATTTAAACCCGGCCCATTCTCCTTTTAAAGAGGGAATTATTTCCACCCGATGTTCGGTCGTCAATTCGTCCAACAACTTTAACCTTTGAAATCTATAATTCAGTTCAAAATCCACATGCTCAGACCAGCTATATTTTGCTCCCGGAGTAAAATTATATAATCCAAGTCGGCTCACATCATCCAGAAACCATTGTTCGGATTTTAAATGAATGCCCAGCTTTTCATTCAATTTATGCTTTAAAACAAACATATTCCAATACGCCGTATCCGTTTCCAGAGCCTTCCCACGGTCCGCTATCCCCAGAACAAGGATATCTGCCAGAAAAAACCCCAGCAAAAAAAACCTGCAAATATTATTCAAAATACTTACGCCCTTCAGCCAAAATGAACTGGTCTCTTAATCTGTAATCATTATTTATTGTTGAGCAACTTCATTTTCCCCGTACCCATCCCCCGCCAGATAATCACGATACAATTTACCAAAAAAGGGGTCGTCCCCCTTTGGTTACAATCTGGCTACAGTCCCGACCTCTTGATCTCCCTCTTTAAAGATCTTAGGTTTTAGATCCGAATCCTAACATAATCTCTGGGCCCCTTTTAGGGGGCAGGTCACCTGTATTCGAGTTTTACGAAATGGATTTTTCAATCTTATTGTTCTTATAAGAGTTCCCTGATACACTTCCAGCGATGAACGAGCTGCAATTTGTTCTGAAAAAGAAGATCATTCTGCTTGTGGGCGGCCTGGGCCTGTTCACACTGATGCTGGTCATGCCGACCCCGGAGGGCGTTACACCCGAAGGCCAGAAAATGGCCGCCGTCGCCATGTTGATGGCCCTGTGGTGGATCGGCGAGGCGGTGCCGCTGGCAGTGACCTCCCTGATGCCGCTCATCCTGTACCCGCTCCTCGGCATCCTTCCCAGCAAAGAAGTCGCACCCAATTACACCAATCACCTCGTGTTCCTGTTCATGGGGGGCTTCATGATCGCCCTCGCCATGGAGAAATGGGATTTCCATAAACGGATCGCGCTGGTGATCATCCGCTTTATAGGCAACAGTCCTTCACGCATCATTTTGGGATTCATGGTGGCCACCGCGTTTTTGTCGATGTGGATCTCCAACACCGCCACCACCATGATGATGCTTCCGGTGGCGATGGCCGTGGTCAAACAGATCGCGTCGCAGGCCAGTATCAAGGGTGAACGCAATGCATCGACCCGCCACAAGGTGGAGCATTACTTCGGAGTGGCGCTCATGCTGGGTCTGGCCTATTCGGCGAGCATCGGCGGGGTGGGCACGTTGATCGGTACGCCGCCCAATATTGTCTTTGCGGGATTCTACAAAAATCTTTTTCCCGATCACCCGGAAATCACCTTCCTGCAATGGATGGCAGTGGCCCTGCCGATCGTTATCATCTTCCTGCCGCTGGTCTGGGTGTATCTGTGCCGCTGGGTGACCCGTGTACCGATCCGCGATATCGAAGTGCACGACGGAACAAAAGATGTCATTAATGAAGAATTGGATGCGCTGGGTCCGATGCATCGCGCCGAGAAATTTGTTGCGGTCATTTTTCTGATGACGGCGCTGTTGTGGATTTTTCGCAAGCCGATTGTCCTGGGCTCGGTCACTCTGCCCGGCTGGTCGTCGCTCTTTTCCTGGGGGGATTATATCCATGACTCCACCGTCGCCATGTTCATGGGCCTGGTGCTGATGCTGGTGCCGCTGGGTTTTCCGCGCGGCATGGAACGCGAAGGCAAACTGGAATACTTCGCGCTTGACTGGAAAACCGTCGCCGAAAAACTGCCGTGGGGAATTCTGTTGTTGTTCGGTGGCGGATTCGCGCTGGCGGCCGGATTCAAAAGTACCGGGTTGGATGTGTGGATCGGCCAGCAGCTGACCGGCATTCAGGCACTGCCGATCTGGATGATCATCCTGACGCTGTGCCTGGGCATCACGTTCCTGACCGAGTTCACGTCCAACACCGCAACGGCGACCATGATCCTGCCGGTCATCGCCGGGGCCGCCGTGATGATGGACACACATCCACTTTTATTAATGGTACCGGTCACCCTCTCCGCATCGTTCGCGTTCATGATGCCGGTGGCGACGCCGCCCAACGCCATCGTGTTCGGCAGTGGCTGGGTGACGGTGCCGCAGATGTCCCGCGCCGGTTTCATCCTCAACTTCCTCGGCGCCGCCCTCATCACCGGAGCCATCCTCCTGTTGGTTCCTCTTCTCATATCCTGAAGAGAATTTCACCGCAGAGGACATAGAGAAATATTAGCTCCGGGCCTTGCCCGGCCATCTCAAAACCGGCTTCCTTGCGGCGCGGGCTTCGTCGGGGCGGGAGACTTTGGGCAGGTAGGGTGCGTCGTGAAAACTTTTTGGATTCTGCTCGGCTTCTTTGGCAATGGACTGCATGGCCGCGATGAACTGGTCGAGGGTTTCCTTCGATTCCGATTCGGTCGGTTCGATCATCAACGCGCCTTTCACGATTAAAGGAAAGTAAACGGTCGGCGGATGAAACCCGTGATCGATCAGCATCTTGGCGATGTCTAAAGTTTTGACGCCGTGCTTGAGTTGTTCTTTATCGTTGAACACGCACTCGTGCAGGCTGGCTCCGGGGTAGGGCAGGTGGTAATCGTCTTTCAGCTTCGCCTTGATGTAGTTGGCGTTCAGCACCGCCGACTCGCAGGCTTCGCGGATACCGTCGGGTCCCAGTGTCCGGATATAGGTATAGGCACGCACCAGCACACCGAAGTTGCCGTAAAAGGTCCGCACCTTGCCGATACTTTCAGGCTTGTCATAGTTGCAAATGTATTTGCCTTCCGATTGCTCGATGTGCGGTACCGGCAGAAACGGTTGCAGGAAATCCTTGACGCCGACCGGACCCGCCCCCGGTCCGCCGCCGCCGTGCGGCGTCGAAAAGGTTTTGTGCAGGTTGAAGTGCAGGACGTCGACTCCGGTATCGCCCACCTTGCACACGCCAGTGAGTGCATTGAGGTTTGCACCGTCGCAATACACCAGGCCGCCTTTGGAGTGCACGATCTCGGTGATCTCCAGGATATTGGTTTCGAACATGCCGAGCGTGTTGGGATTGGTCAGCATGATGGCGGCGGTGTCCTCGTCCATCAACGCCTTCAGCTTGGCCATGTCGATCTGGCCTTCGGCGTCCGATGGAATCTGCACCACGTCGTATCCGCACAAAGCCGAACTCGCCGGGTTGGTGCCGTGGGCGGAGTCGGGCATCAACACCTTGTGTCTTTGTTCGCCGCGCGATTCCAGGCAGGCCTTGATGACCAGCATGCCGGTCATCTCGCCGTGCGCGCCGGCGGCGGGTTGCAGGCTGACCGCATCCATGCCGCTGATTTCTTTTAAGTAATCCTGAAGCTCGAACATCAACTGCAGACTGCCCTGCGACAACGCTTCCGGGGCGTAGGGGTGGTGCCCGGCAAACCCCGGCACGCGCGCCATGTCTTCGTTGAGCCGCGGGTTGTATTTCATGGTGCAGGAGCCGAGCGGATAGAAGTTGCCGTCGATGCTGAAATTCCACTGCGAGAGGCGCGTGAAATGGCGCACCACGTCGAGTTCGGTCAACTCCGGCAGGTGGTCGACGGGGCCACGGATTTCATCTGTCGGCAGCAGGGTTGCGAGGTCGGGGTCGGGGATCGCGCTGGACGGCAGGGAATAGGCCTTGCGGCCGGGAGAACCGAGGTCGAACAGGGCCGGTTCGTCGAAAATCAGACCTTTAATGCCGGGTCGGTGAACGGTGTTTTCGGACATGGAAAGTCGCCTTTATATATATTTGTAACAATTCGCAATCAGGTAAAACTTTTATTCGCTGGGTTCGGCCTCATCGACCAGCATCACCGGGACGTCGTCGCGCACCGGGTATTTCAACTTGCAGGCCGGACAGATCAGTCCGTCCTCGTCCGGCGTGAGGGAGAGCTCCCCCTTGCACTGGGGACAGGCCAGGATTGCCAGCAGTTCTTTGTCAAAGCTCATATAGAATCCTTATCAGGAGGTGCGCGCGTTTACGTGATCCTGCGCGCTTTTTTGCACGGCGGAAAAAACGTCTTCCACCGTGATGGCGGTCATGCATTCGATCTGCGTCGGACAACGGTGCTTGTGGCAGAAACTGCAGGGCTGGAGTTTGACGACCACTTCATGATTGCTGCCGTGCGGGCGGCTGTAGACCGGATTTGTCGGCCCGAACAGCGACACCGTCGGCACCCCCTGCGCCGCCGACAGGTGCATCGGCCCGGTATCGCACCCGATGCACATGCTCATCCGTTTGAGCATGGCGATCGATTCGTGCAGTGTATTTTTGGGAGACACCCAATGCTTCTCCTTCATTATATCGGAAAGTTTTTTCACCGATTCTTCCTCGCCGGGTCCCCAGGTGAGCAGAACATTGAACCCCAGTTCCTTCACGATGTGGTCTCCCAGTTGGGCGAACCGTTCCATCGGCCAGCGCTTGGTGGGGAACCCGACGCCATGATGAATGGCAACGATGGGCTTCGCCGGCAGTTCCGGGTTGGCTTTCCAGTAGGCCTCGATATGTGCCTCGGCGGCTTCCGGAACCACCAGCGGAAACTCCCTGGAAACCGTTGCGGCGCCCAGCGCCTGGATCATCGCCAGATACCGGTCGACCACATGAACTTTCTTTCCCATAAAGGGAATTTTTTCGTGAGTGAACCAGGCGCTGGGGCGCTCCCGGCAGTCGCGTTTGTCAAAGCCGATCACGCGCGGCGCCTGGGTGAGGAAGGCGATGACGCCGGTTTTGATCAGTCCCTGCATGTCGATGACCAGATCGAAGCGGCCGCGGATCCGTTTCAGGCTGTTCTTGAATTCCCGCCAGCTTTGCCGGTTCCAGTGACGGCGCCAGTGACGGATGCGCACCACGATCAACTCGTCCAGATCGGGATTGTTGTAGAGCAGGTCTTTGCACTTTTCTTCGACGATCCAGGCGATGTGGGCCTGAGGATAAAATTGACGCAGGGTGCGGAGCGACGGCAGAGCGTGGATCACATCACCCAGTGAACTGAGTTTGATGATCAGGATGTTTTTGGGGGATTGCTTCATAACCGGGGTCGGTCGGTGAAATTCATACGAAGGAAACAATAACCGGTACAGCCGGCAAAACAGAATCCCCATTATAACACCACACAGGCCCCCTGCCAGTATATCCGTGGGGTAATGGACGCCGAGGTAGACACGGGTGAAACTACCCAGAAATGCCAGGGGGAACACCACCCAGGCGGAGCCTCTGAAAAAAAGAGCGAAGACCGTGGCGAAAGCAAACAGGTTGCCCGCCTGCACGGAGGGAAACGAAAAAGAGTGGGTGCAGGAAACACCATTCAGGATTTCCAGAACATGGCAGGGGCGGGTCCGGGCGAACAGGGGTTTCAGAATCTGGTGAATGAGAAAATCGTTGGTGAAAATTGCCAAAAGGACAACGATGACGAACCACAAGCCTTGCTTTTTCCTCAATATCAGAAAGGCGGCAATGGTGGCGAAGATAGGGATCAGGTAATTGTTTTTGTCGGTGAATATTGCTACCCAGATGTCCAGGGACTGGGATTGCAAATGTTCCTTGATCCAGTAGAATACCGCGGTGTCGAAATCCATAAAGCTCCGGTACGGGAAGTAAAAGGCAGGTGTTTCGGTTTGGTTCAAAATCGGATCAAGTCTAGGGAGATTAAAGGTATGAGTCAATTCATTTATTATATGGAGAGTATCCTGCAATGACGCAAGACTCCGCCCGGGCTTTGATCCTGTTTGCGAAGGACCCGGTGGCGGGTCAGGTGAAAACCCGATTGAGCTCGCTTCTGGATGATCCCACCGTTTTAAGCCTGTACCGTCATTTCCTGAGGGACAGCATAGATAAGATTTGTTCCGTCGCAGAAGCGGACCGTTTTATCGGGATGGCTTCCGATCCGGAAACCGGCTATTTCGATGAAGTGGCCCGGAGCCATCCGGTCCGTCTTTTTGTGCAGAAGGGGAGGGACCTGGGGGAGCGGATGCGGCAGGCGTTTGAGGATCGTTTCAAGGAAGGATACGAGCGCGTGGTGATCATCGGTTCCGACAGCCCGACGTTGCCCGCGACCTACATTGAGCAGGCTCTGCTATCGGAGAAGGAGGTCGTGATCGGGCCCAGCACCGACGGCGGGTATTACCTGATTGGCATGCGGGCAAAAGTGACCGATATTTTTGATGGCGTGGCCTGGGGAACCGACCGTGTCCTGTCGGAAACTTTGCAGGCGTTGAAGGATCAACGGACAGAAGCCGAGCTGTTGCCCGTGTGGTATGATGTCGATCTTCCGGAAGACCTTCGCTTCCTGAAAACCCATTTGGAATGGATGGCCCATTCCGGTCTCCTGAAAGAGGGGCGAACGACCCTGGAATTTTTAAATCAGTTACACCTCGAATCAAAGATATGAACATTATCAAATACAGTGACGATACTTATGCGCAGGAAATCGATGCGCTGGTGGATCGCTGCGATGTGGATTTTCAATCGCAGGACCAGACCGTCCGGGCGATTCTGGAGGCGATCAAGACAGACCGCGATGCCGCCCTGCTCAAGTTCACCAACCAGTTTGACCACACCGATTACCAGTTGAGCGATCTTGAAGTCCAGCCGGAAGAAATACAGGAGGCTTACAACCAGGTGGACCTGGCGGAGCTGGACGCCATGAAGCTGGCGGCGGACAACATCGAACGGTTCCACGCGCGGCAGGTCCAGGAATCCTGGGAGTATCAAGAAGCGGAGGTCACCCTTGGACAGGCGGTGCGTCCGTTGGCCATCGTGGGCATATATGTGCCGGGCGGCAAAGCGTCGTATCCTTCCTCGGTATTGATGAACGCCGTTCCCGCGCGGGTGGCGGGGGTCGAGCAGGTGATCATGTGTTCGCCCACGCCCAAAGGGGAAGTCAGCCCGCATGCGCTGGTGGCGGCGGATATTGCCGGGGTGAACCGGATCTTCAAGGTGGGGGGTGCGCAGGCGGTGGCCGCCATGGCTTTGGGAACCGACATCATACCCCGTGTCGACAAGATTGTCGGTCCCGGCAATATTTACGTGGCGCTGGCGAAACGCATGGTGTTCGGTCTGGTGGATATCGACATGATCGCCGGCCCCAGCGAAATCCTGGTGGTGGCCGATGATTCGGCGCGTCCCGATTTTATCGCCGCGGATTTGCTGTCGCAGGCAGAACATGATGAGGAGGCGGTACCGATTCTGGTGACCCCTTCAGAGTCCCTGGCCCAGGCCACGCTCGAGGAATTGGAGAAGCAGAAAAAGCAGTTGAAGCGTACCGCGATTATTGAAAAATCGTTGAGCGCCAAATGCCGGTTGATCGTGACGGCTTCGCTGGATGAAGCCCTGGATGTGGCGAACCGGATTGCACCGGAGCATTTGGAACTGGCAGTGGCGAATCCCCAGGAATGCGCGAGACAAATCAAAAACGCCGGAGCTATTTTTCTGGGACATTACACTCCGGAAGCCATCGGCGATTACCTCGCGGGACCCAACCATGTGCTGCCCACCAGCGGCACGGCCCGGTTTTCATCCCCGCTGGGTGTTTATGATTTTATCAAGCGGACCAGTTTGATCAGTTACAGCCGGCAGGCCCTGGCAAAAAACGGAAAAACCTGCCGGATTCTGGCGGAAATGGAGAACCTGGACGCCCATTCGAAGGCCGTTCAAGTCAGGTTGTCTTGAGGTGTTTCTCGTTGAAAAAACCTGAGTTTTGAATCTATAGAAATTCTCTTGACAGCTTTCAGTCCTTTATGGTAAATATCTGCGACTTTTTGTTTAGATGGAGAGGAAGTGCGCCAATCTCACCGTCGCCGCAAGTCCTTTAAGGCCAGTGAGTTAGAGTATTACGGTCGTTGCGCTCTCAAGCCGTAGACGCAATCAGGGGAAAAAATTGTCCCCCCGGGTTGCCTTTTGAGAGAAAATAATGAGGCGAGCAAGGTTCTGAGGACTTGACTTGAAAACGCTGAAACAATTTGGAAATACAAGTTTGAAAATATACCGGTTTGAATTGAAAATCCCAGGATACCCAGAGATCCCCTTAAGGAGGTTAGGCAATGTTTAATTCTGAAGCTAGAAACATCAAGTGGCTCCCCTTGGCGCTTGTTCTGGCAGTGACTCTGTTTATTGTTCCGGGCCTGAGCGGTCAAGCTTTCGCCAAAGAGGTATTTGCGGAACAGGCTTTCGCGGAAGAGGCTTTCGCGAAAGAAGTCCTCGCTGAGGAAGGCGCGGAGGAAGGTGGCGAGCCTGCTATCGAATGGAGTCAGGACGTTTTCTATAAGGATTGGGAAGGTAATCCTTTGAAAGGTCCGGTCAGCGGTTTTCCCGCTCCGGAATTAGGAGAGTCGGATTACAACAACTATGAGTTCGCGCCTAGCCGCATGCTGCTTTGGATGGCGAACCAACAGCATCTCTATTTCGGGAGTTTCGTGCTGGCGGTTCCGATTTTCTGTATGCTCATCGAATTTGTCGGGATCCGCACAAAGGAAAGCGATCCGGTTCTGTCGGAGAAATACGACAAGCTGGCGCAGGACCTGATGAAGGTCAGCCTGACCGCCTATTCCTGGACGGCGATTCTCGGTGGTGTTCTGCTGTTTACGTTCATCACGCTGTTTCCGGGATTCTTCAAATACATGGCCGGTATATTCCGCCCGGTCATGCATGTGTACGCTCTGATGTTCCTGGCGGAGAGCGGCATTTTGTACGTTTATTACTATGGCTGGGAGAGAATGAAAGCCGATCCGTTCCTGAAATGGATTCACTGCAGTCTTTCTGTTCTCCTGAACCTGGTCGGTACGGTTCTGATGTATCTGGCCAACTCCTGGGCGACCTTTATGCAGGCGCCCGGCGGAATCGATGAGCAGGGCCGGTTCCTGGGTAATATCTGGCACGTCATTCATTCCACCTTGTGGAACCCGGTTGGGGTCCATCGTATTTTAGGCAACATCGTGTTCGGCGGTGGTATCGTTGGCGCGTATGCGGCTTATCATTATCTCACCGCCAAAACGGCTGAAGAAAAAGCCCACTATGACTGGGTGTGTTATATCGCGATGTTCATCGCGATCTTCGGTCTGATTCCCCTGCCGTTCGCCGGCTACTGGCTGATGAAAGAGGTTTACGCTTTCCGTCAGCAGATGGGAATCACCCTCATGGGCGGCATCATGGCCTGGCTGTTTATCATTCAGGCGGTCATGATCGGTCTCCTGTTCTTCGGAGCCAACTCTTACTTACACAACTCCATGTCCCGGGTTAAGGGTTCACACCGGTACATGAAATACGCGAAATACATGGTTCTGTTGTTGATCGTCTGTTTCACCATGTGGATGACCCCGCACACCATCGTTATGACTCCGGCGGAGTTGAAGGATATGGGTGGAGCGCAGCATCCCGTGGTCGGCCACTTTGGAGTTATGTCCGCCAAGAACACCGCGGTGAATTTGATGATCACCACCACCATTCTTTGTTTTCTGCTGTACCAGCGCTCGAACAAGAAGATCAACGTCAGTTGGGCGACGCAGGGAAATTCCTGGATCACCGCCATCTTTGTTTTCGCGGCGGCCAACATTGTTTTCCTCGGCGTGTACGGATACTTCCTGCCTGCGAACCAGCGGGTCGGACTTTCGGTACCGCAGGTGACCAGTACGCTGACGACACTGTTCGCCGGCACGGCGATCAATATCTCCATGTTCAAGGACGCCGATTCGTACGGCGATATTGAATGGGGAACCCAGTCGCGCGTGGCCACCTACGCGATTTTCCTGCTGGCGATTTCCTTTACGTGGCTGATGGGCCTGATGGGCTATATCAGGTCCGCCGTCCGCTTGTTCTGGCATGTCACGGAAGTGGTGCGTGACAACTCTCCGGACGCTTACACGCTGACCATTGGTGAAGCGGGTAAAATGCTGACGTTCAACGCCCTGTTTGTATGGGTGCAGTTCGTCATCGTGTTCTGGGTCGGTAGTCTGACCGGCAAGAAAACTCCGGCAAAAGTACCGGAAGGCGTTCCCGTGCCGGCGCAGCAACAGCAGTAATCGGTTATTGGAGTTAAGAGTTTAACTTTTTAAATATACCAAGAATAGGAGAGAAGGATGCTTCCTGAACAACAAGACATCCTGTGGACGTTCGTCACCATTATCTTCACGTTATTCTCGCTGTTTGCGTTCATCAATGTGATCCAGCATTGCCGGGAGCGCGAGGGAACCAACACGGTAGTTTGGGGGACGGTTTTCGGCACAGGATTCATCATCAATCTGTTGTTGACCAACCACATGTTCGAACTGACTCAGCAACAGCAGCTGGGATTTATTTCCTGGCAGGTGTTGGCGGTGTTTTTAACCCTGCTCACGTGGGGGGTATTCTTCAAGAGTGAGAATATCGAAAATCAGTCGCCCCCGTTGATCCGGGCGGCATTTTTCTACAGCACCATTTCCATCCTTCTCGCCGGTTACACCAACTGGCTCCCGCAGCAAAGAAGTGATCCTCCACCCAAAGCTGTCGCGGTGAATGTCGATGATTTGACCATGGAGTCCTACACGGAAATGGGACGCGTGATCGTATTCGGTTCCGCGCCACCCGTAGCCGGTCAGAAATCGATCGGCAAAGGCCAGTGTCCTCTCTGCCATACATTCGATCCCGGCGACAATATCGGGCGTTGTCCCAACCTGTTCGGTGTCGAGGAACGCAGTCACACCCGGATCAAGGAAGACCGTTATCTGAACGAGCCGATCAAGATCGGTGAAGCGGACGGGGCGACGGGTATCGTGAAAGGCGTACCCGATCAGATTCCCGAAGAGTACCGTCGTGCGGATGCCAGTGAGCTGACCGGGGAAGACTATCTGCGCGAGTCGCTGATGTGCCCTTCCTGTTATGTGGTGAAGGGATATGGCAAGGCGGGCGATACCAAGAGCCCGATGCCGGTGATCAGCAAACCACCGATCAGTCTGGGTAAATTTGAATTGAATGCGGTTATCGCCTGGCTGCAGTCGAAAGACACGCCGGGTGAATTTGCCTCCGTTACGATTCCTCTTCCCACGGCTGAGGATAATGCCCCTGTAGCCGATGCCGGTGGAGAAGAAGTAGAGCCCCCAACCTTTGTAACTGGTACGGAGCCGATCGATGTCATGATCAACACCTTGGGTTGTCCGCTGTGTCACACCATTCCCGGTATCGAAGGGGCGGTGGGCGAGCTGGGACCCAAACTGCATGAAAAGATCAACGCCCCCAACCGGATCAAGGATCCGAATTACAAAGGCAAAGCCAGGACGGGGCGCGATTATGTCAAGGAGTCTATCCTGAACCCCAACGCTTATATCGTGTTCAACGAAGAAGCCGGGGAGCCGTTTCCGGAAGGCGTGATGCCTCAGGACTTCGCCAACAAATTATCCGTCAATGCGCTTGATAAGTTGGTGGATTTTATTAGTAACACCCAGCCGGAAGGCTAACCCAGGAGGGATTTAAGGGATGAACAATGTAGTGAAAGGAATAATTTTATATGTGGTCGGTTGGGCCGCTTTCCACTATGGTTTGTTTCCACAAATGCAGCCAAAGGAATTTTCCTGGGTAGCCAACCGCTACGTCTACTTTCTGTTATTTGTGGCTTACTGTATCGGTTTCAACCTCGTTTTAAAATTGAAACCCCCCATCGCGCTGAACGGTCTGGCCGTCTGGCTGATGGGTTTGTATTTCTATAAAGCGGTGTTGTATCCGCCGATTCCGTGGACCCTGCTCATCACTTACATGATGTTGTGGACCATCGGTACCTTCCTGTATATTTCACAGGATCCGGTGACCTTCGCGGAATTCAGAAAGCCCATCGTCAAGACCGTCATTGGGGATTACAAGATAGCGCGCATTATTACGTTTATTGCGTTGCCCGTTCTGGTGATGGGGGCGACCTACAAGTCTCTCCAACCCCGCTTTGAAGAACCGGTTGAGTTGCGTACAGTCCATCCGGCGCCACCGGCAACCACCAAGGTGCATGGTAAAAGCTATACGTTGGAAGGGTTGCAGAACCCCTTCCGAACGGATGAGCAGGACAACTATGTGGATGGCGGCCCCGGTGGCAGTGCCCTTCCAATTGAAGGCAAGTTTCCCTTCCTGGATGCTGACAAGCATGAGTACATGAAAGCGGTAACGGAAGGCGGGACCATTTTCTTTGAGAACTGTCATTACTGTCACGGCGACCAGTTGAACGGCCTGGGAATGTTCTCCCATGTGTTCAACCCGACCCCTGCAAACTTCATCGATCCTGGAACGATCGCCATGTTGCGTGAATCCTTCCTGTTCTGGCGGGTTTCCAAGGGCGGTCCCGGATTGCCAAATGAATCGACTCCGTGGTCCTCGGCGATGCCGCCTTGGGAAGAGCATTTGAAGACGGAGGAAATCTGGAAGGTCATCCTGTTTGAGTACTGGTACACCGGATGGCATCCGCGAACCTTCGATGAAGAGTCCTCTTCAGGTGGTGGGGAATAATCCATGAATCCAATCATTTCATTTTTGAAATATTTAAATAAAGAGGGAGCTATGCTAACGGAGCCTAGAAAAACAGTAAGGCACTTCTTGGTCGCACTGGCGGTAATGTTGATAGTGGGTCTGCCGTCGACTCTTCTGGCGCAGGAAGCGCAACCACCGGATCCGGTTCTGGAGGACAAACTGGAACTCGGGAAAAGGGTTTATTTCAAACGTTGCGTCTGGTGTCATGGAGTTGAAGGTGGCGGCGATGGACCATCGGCCGATCGTTTGTTCACCCGTCCCAGAAACTTTATTCAGGGGACTTTCAAAATCCGCTGGACCGATTCGGGTGAACTGCCTTTGGACCGAAACCTGATCGATACGGTCAAAAATGGTTTGCCGGGTTCGGCGATGCCGCCCTGGGGTGAAGTGCTGAGTAATGAGGAAATCGTTTCCGTTATTCAGTTTGTTAAAACCCTGGTTCAGGACCGGGATTTTGCGGACGAGGATGAAGAAGTTTACGTTCAGGATTTTGGTAAAAATCCCTGGGGAACGACGGGTCCGTATCACCTGGGAGTTCCACAGGAAGACATCGATGCCGGGAAAGAAGTTTTCCTGCAAAACAAATGTTTCGAATGTCACGGCGGTGAAGGCCGCGGCGACGGTAACCCGACGATGAAAGACGATTGGGGTTTCCCGATATTCGCGGCGGACTGGCAGCAATGCTGGAATTTCCGCGGTAGCCGGCGAAACCACTACGATCCTTTTAACGTTGTTCGAACCATTTCGACCGGTTTGAACGGCACGCCGATGCCGAACTTCAAGGATAAGATTACGATTGAAGACCGTTGGAAGCTGGCGGCTTTCGTCAATGCCCTGTGTCCTCGAAAGAAAATCGATAAGCTGACCAACAAACCGGTGCCGGATTTTCTGATTCAGTCCAGGTTTACCGAGGGTCCGGTTTCGACGGATTTGAGCGATCCCATGTGGCAGGCCCCGGATGACGATCCCGGTATCAAATCGCGTCCGGATGGCTACACCGGTAAAGAAGACCAGAAATGGCATTATGTGGCCATGGCCGGTCAGATTACCCGGGGTGATCGTAACTTCAAGCCCAAAGTTGACAACCTGTGGGTTATGTCCAACTGGTCTGAAGAAGAGCAGGCGGTGTACTACCTGGTGGAATTCCACAACCGGTTTCTTTCCATCGATCCGGCTTATCCCGATGGCGTCGCCATGCAATGGCCGGGTCAACTGGAAGATCTGTTCGGTGCGGAAAAACCGTATTTCATATACGGCGATTCCAAGAAGCCTGTCGATGTCTGGAAGGCCAACTTCATGGTCAAGAATTACAACGACACCAACGCACCCGAACCCAATGGATACGATCTCGATGTATCCGTTCAGGAACAGGTGGGCAGGGGCTTTGATGCTATCACTGAAAAAGAAACCGCCGGTGGTGTCCAGGTTGTAAATTCCAAATACCATCAGGGGCGTGTGAAAATCATGTTCAAACGTTCTCTCAAAACCGAGAACCCGGACAAGACGGATGTCCAGATTCCGGTTCAGACCTTTGTGCCTGTATCTTTTCTGCAATGGTCCGGTTGGGATAAGGAGCATGATGAACATATGGCTATTTCCACATGGTATTACACCATTCTGGTTCCGCCCGATCCTGCTTCCATGCTTTACATGCCTCCCATCTTAGGGGTGGCGTTCTTCGGGTTCCAGATGTGGTTGGTGTGGATGACCAAACGCACGCGCAGAATGGCCGCAGAGGGTAAAGTCAAGTAGTCCTCTCACCATCTGTTAAGAAGTCAAAATAAAAGGCCCGTCCGATTTGGACGGGCCTTTTTTAATTTAACGGCTAACTGTATTTGAAGAAATCGAATGATGGGAGAGCTGGTTTTTGATTCAGCTGGCGATTTGTTCTAAATCCATATTGCCTTCGATGATTTCCCGGAGAGCGAGTTCGTAATAGGTTTTGGGATTTTCATATTCGTTTTCGCCCACCTCGATGCAGGGCTGTGCGCCTTTTTCCAGCTGATGGATCCGTTGGGATACCAGGATACACAATAGATAGCGGCTTTTGATCACATCCAGGGCCAGTTTTTCCAGTTCCAGTAATTCCTGCATTGATGCTCCTTACAATAAGTGGATTGTTCTACCTGTGCATTCTAATCTTTGCGGAGGGGTCTGTCAAACCCTCCGTCACCCCGATTATCGAGTCAGGATCGATTTCGCGATTTCAAGCGCCGATGCCGTGTGCTCGCGGGTGACCATCCGGTTCAGGACCGCCCGGAACACCCCGCCTTCCATCAACAGCAGTTTGACACCCTGCGCATCCATTTGTTCCAGAAACTCCCGGGGGGTCACTTGCGGGTGGTCCAGTTTGAAGAAGAGGATATTGGTCGGGTTTTTTTCGGGTTCGATCTCGATCCCGGGCAGCCGCTTCAGACCCTGCGCCAGAGTTCGGGCATTTTGGTGGTCCTCAGCCAGGCGGTCCACCCCGGTTTCCAGAGCCACGATCCCGGCGGCGGCGAGGTGGCCGGCCTGCCGCATGCCGCCACCCAGCATTTTCCGCCATTTGCGGGCTTTTGCCACCCAATCCCGGGTGGCGCACAGGACCGAACCCACGGGGGCGGAGAGGCCTTTGGACAGGCTGAACATCACCGAGTCCGCCTGGCGGGTCAACTCCCGGACATCGATGGACAAGGCGGTAGAAGCGTTGAAAATCCGCGCTCCATCCAGATGGACCATTAACCCGTATTTGCGAGCTAATTCGGCCACTGAATCCATGTATTGGGGAGTCAGGGGCGATCCAAAGCAATAATTCTGGGTATTTTCCAGGCAGATCAGTCGGGTCGGGGGATAATGCAGGTCGCTGTGCCGGATGGCGTTTTCCAGCGCCTCCAGGGCCAGGGTGCCGTCATCCTGGTTGGCGACGGTGTGGGGGTGGATCCCCCCCAAGGCGGACAATCCTCCCACTTCATTGAGAAAAATATGGCTCCGGTCCCCCAGAAGGATCTCATCCCCCCGGCCGCAGTGGGTCAACAGGCTCACCAGATTGCCCATGGTGCCGCTGGCAAGAAAGAGAGCGGCCTCCTTGCCCAGTTTTTCGGCTGCCATATCCTGGAGCCGGTGGATGGTCGGGTCTTCGTCAAATACGTCATCCCCCACCTCCGCCCGGGCCATGGCTTCCCGCATGACCTCGGTAGGCTGGGTCATGGTGTCGCTTCTCAAATCAACGATCTGCATGGGTTTCTCCGTTGGGGGGCGGCGGTTTGGCACGTTCCAACCGCGATCTTTTGATCCGGTAATACACGAGGGAAATCAAAAACACCGGAGCGGCGAACCCGATCAGAAGAACGGCGCGGGCGGCGGCTACCGGGAACTCCAGGGCGACTAGAATATCCAGCTCCTGGGTGATGCACAGCACCAGGGCGACGGCGGTTATCAACACATACCCCAGTTTTTTGGATCCCGGTCCTCCGGGAAACACGATGGCGCAGGCGATAAAGTTCAGTCCCAGAAACAGCAGGCCGTTCAAAAACATGAGATAGACGATCTGGTTTTGAGCCGGATTCAGCAATGCGATTTCCTGATCGGATAATGATGCGGTTATTGTAACGATTCCGGGTGCGGGAATAAAGAAGATTGGGGAAGGAGCGTGGAAATAAAGCGAATAGGAAAAGTCCGGAGAAACCCCGCCGCGAAGCGGAGATCCCCCGGACCTTTTACCCGAGAAGCCTCCTGTTGTTAAAAGTGGATCAGGGCGTTCATGGCAACCGTGTCCTGGTGACTGGTTCCGGATCCGTCATCTTCCTCAAAGATGCTCAGATTGGATTCGTCGTGGCGGTACTCAAAACGGATCACCATGTTATCCGCGACACGGAATTCGGGAGTGAAGGTGACTTCCCACAATCGGTTGCCCACGGCGCCCATGCGAAAGCCATCCGCATCGATGAAATGAGCGCCGCGCACGTTCATGGAAAACCATTTGTTAAAATCGTAGCGGACGATGCCGGCAAATCCTCCCCATTTCGCCGTCCCGCCATTGACGGGGTGTGCATTTTCCTCCGCCCCGTAATCGACGTTCAACTGCAGGGCCAGCCGATTGGTCAGTGCAATATCCACCACGATGTCGAAGATATTTCTCCAATTGTTATTGTTGCTTACCGGGGGCGTGACGGTTCCCTGGTTGCCACCGACCCAGTTGAATAGAATGCCGATCGTGTCCGAGGGACTGTAAGCAATCTGTGTGCCCACCACTTTATCGGTATTATTGTCGCTGACCCCGGCTTCTCCCCAGTTGTTGGCGAGCATGGCCATTACGGTCAGCTTGTCGGTAAATTCATAGGTGGCGCGAAGGCCGGTATGATTGAAAGGAATCCCCCAGCCGAAGACAAAGGTGCGGGAAAAGTTCATGTTCCAGCCGTCATAACCGTCGAATACTTCGGCGCCGACGTGAGTAACGAATTTACCAAAATCCAACTGGAGACCTCTGCCGATGGGCGCGTTCCAGGAAACATAACCCTGCTGGAGGTCGAAGTCGTCGTCCGCTGTGGCTATTGGAGATAATCCCCCGGGTGCGGATGGCGAGCTCCGTAGCCGTTGCGCACCTTCCGGCAGGCTGAAGCCGAAGGTCAGGTCGAACCGGAACCCGATATCCCCGGTATCGGGAGTTTCCTTGAGGAACACCAGCTCGGTGTTGTCCAGTTTGAAACTGTTGTCGTCCTGATCGAAAATACGGGCGCACCCGGTCAGGGGTGCAATACCACAGTTGGTTTGGGTGGCCGGTTTATTGAAGTTGTAGCTGTAAGAGGAGGAAACGAACCCGTGTATTTCCATATCCTCGAAAAATTTAAAGACGTTTTTCCCCGCCGAAGCCTGGCCGGGTAACAGCAGGATCAAGCCCATCAGAGCGGCCGACCCGAGCCAAGAACCATAGAAGTTTAAAAACTTTTTCATTGAACCTCCTCCTTGTAAAGACATTGCAAAAAAAACAGTTAGCTACAGGTTATATCCACGTTCGTCATGCTGGGAAAGGTCCAGCCCTTCCGTTTCTTCGTCGTCGCCAACGCGCAGGCCCACCAGGCTGTCCACTCCTTTCAGGATCACAAAGCTGACGATCCCGGAATAAACCACCGTGGCGATGACTCCGATGAGCTGAACCCAGACTTGACCGCCGATACCCGTGTTGTTGCCTCCAAAACCGACTCCGCCCAGTCCCTGGGCGCAAAAAATCCCGGTCAGAATGGCTCCGATGATCCCGCCGACGGCATGCACGCCGAAAACGTCCAGGGAATCGTCGTATCCCAAAAGGCGTTTGATCTTGGTGGAAGCGAGGAAACAACCCACCCCGGCGGCGGCACCGATGGCCAGTGCCCCCATCGGGCCCACGGCTCCGGAGGCCGGTGTGATGGCAACCAGTCCGGCAACCGCTCCCGAAGCGATACCCAGCACGCTTGGTTTTCCATGGTCCACCCATTCACTGAACATCCAGCCCAATGCCGCGGCGGCGGTGGCGATTTGCGTTACGGCCATGGCCATGCCGGCCGTACCATCGGCGGCCAGTTCACTGCCGGCGTTGAAACCGAACCAGCCGACCCACAGCATGGACGCGCCCATCAGGGTGTAACCCAGGTTATGAGGCGGCATGTGTTTTTCGGGATATCCCTTGCGTTTGCCGAGAACGATCGCAGCGACCAGGCCGGCGATTCCGGCATTGATGTGTACGACCGTACCCCCGGCAAAATCGAGAATGCCGAGGCCACCCAGCCATCCCTCTTCTCCCCAGACCCAGTGGCACACGGGGGCGTATACGATGGTGAACCAGAGCGCCATGAAAAGCAGTATGGCGGAGAATTTCATGCGCTCCGCAAACGCCCCGACGATCAGGGCGGGGGTGATAATGGCAAACGTCATCTGGAAGGTCATGAAAACGCTTTCAGGAATGCTGCCACTGAGCGAGTCAACGGTCACCCCTTTCAGGAAAACTTTGGACAGGCCTCCCCAATATTCTCCGGGTCCGCCGAAAGCCATGCTGTAGCCGTAAACGACCCACAAAACGGTCATGAGGGATGTGATCGCAAAACATTGCATCAATACCGACAGGACATTTTTGCTGCGCACCATGCCGGCGTAAAACAGCGATAGTCCGGGGATGGTCATAAAAAGCACCAAAGCGGTCGCCGTCAACATCCAGGCGGTATCGCCGGAATTAAGTACCGGGACTTCCTCGGCCAATGCCTGGCCCGGGAAACAAACCACCAGAAAAATTATTAAAACGATCAACGATTGCGACCGAGATCTCATTTGCATTTAGTTATTCTCCTTCCAAAAGTTAAGTGAGGCCCGCTGAAACTTTTTTCATCCTTCAGCTAAATGGCATCTTCTCCCCGCTCCTCTGTTCTGATACGAACCACATCCTGAAGATCACTCACAAAAATTTTTCCATCACCGATTCTGCCGGTTTGCGCGGCTTTCGTGATCACTTCGATGATTTCCTCGAGCTGCTCATCTTTGATGACTATTTCAAGTTTGGTTTTTGGCAGGAAATCCACCACGTATTCCGCACCCCGGTACAATTCCGTATGGCCTTTCTGCCTTCCGAAGCCTTTGACCTCGGTCACGGTAATGCCAAAGGCTCCCTTCTCATTCAGCTGTTCTTTCACTTCATCCAGTTTGAAGGGCTTGATAATCGCTTCAATTTTTTTCATTCAAGGTGACTCCTGATAATTGGCCGATCGAACCGTTGATGGGATGGACAGTCTTGATTCCTCCAAACCAAAGTAAAATTTAAAATCACTGCTCTTAAGATCCCGATTCCGAGATTTGGTAAATGTAATTCAATTCCTGTACCAAGTTGTTGCAAGGACGCGTTCCAAAGCTTGAAAATCAAGTAACCATTTAATTTTCAAAGATTTAAAATATTTGAGGGCGGCCATTGAGTACCCGGAGAGGTACTGGGGGATGAATTCATTTTGCATGAAAAAAGCGCACTAGCCGGTTTTATGCAATAAAAAAGAACAGATGCTCAAGTATTAACGGGGTTTTACCGTGAAACATATATAATGTTGTAACTTGTTGAAATTCGTATTGATTCCGCCTTCCTGAGTCCGGACCGGGGCACAGAAGACTGAGGGAGGGGAGGGCCCACCAAGGGCTGCCGGAGTTTTACCTTCCCGTCAAGTTTGGGATATGGCTTATATGGATTTATACTGTAATTATGATTCTTGATCCTCTAAACACGGAGACCCGGGTTCATGGCTGAAGAGCAACCCATTGCAGACAATGTTCAGGCAGGACCTGCCGCTCGAAACTCTTTTACAAATATCCTTTTGGTGGTGATGCTCATCCTGATCGCCGGAGTGGGGGGGTATTACGCCCAGGACTTTATATCCGGAAACTCCGAGTCTCAAGCCCCATCGACCGCCATGCAGTCTCAATCAGTAACACCGGCGCGGCCGGTTGCCCCGGCGGTGGGAGTCATGGTTCCGCTGGAGCCTTTTATGGTGAACCTGGCAAGGACCAAGGGGAGCCGGATTTTAAAGGTGACCGTCACCCTGGAATTGAACAATCCGGCAGTCCAGCCGGAAGTTGAAGATAACCGGCAGAAGATCATGGATTCCATTCTGGTATTGCTGAGCAGTAAAACGTTCGAAGATGTGTATTCGATTCAAGGGAAATTCAAACTGAAAGATGAAATCACGACGCGAGTCAACCGGTTTCTGGCAATGGGGCATGTCCGGGAAGTGTATTTTTCTGAATTTTTAATTCAATAAACCCTTAACGATTTTTTTCGGCAGGGGTTTGGCGAGGTATGTCGATATGGAACAGGTTTTATCCCAGGGAGAAGTGGATGCCCTGCTGAGAGGTGTCAGCGAGGGTCAAATTGAAACGGAAACCGATGCTCCCGAGGAAGTCAGGGGCGTCGTTCCCTACGACCTGACCAGCCAGGAGAAAATTGTCCGTGGCCGCCTCCCGACTCTGGATATTATCAATCAGATGTTTTCGAGGTTGTTTCGAAACTCTTTCTCCAGTTTGATGCGCAAATCAGCCGATATCAGCACGGTCTCCACCGACTCGCTTAAATTCGGCGAATTTTTGCGGTCTCTGTCGGTGCCTTCCAGTTTGCATGTGTTTCGCATGGAGCCACTGCGGGGATTCGGCTTGATCGTGATTGAAAGCCGTCTGGTATTTTCATTTGTGGATAATTTTTTTGGAGGAACGGGCACCTCGGACATCAATATTCTGGGCCGGGATTTCAGCGCCATCGAAGTCCGAATGACCAAGAAAGTGGTTCTGAACGCTTTGGAAGATTGGGAACGCGCCTGGAAATCCGTTCACCCCGTGGCGTGCACGTATGTCCGCTCGGAAGTGAACCCTCAGTTTGCGGCCATAGTTCCTCCAACGGATGTGGTTTTGGTGATTGTGTTCGATATCGAAATGGAAAATTCCTCCGGAACCGCGACCATTTGTATTCCTTATTCCATGATCGAACCGATCATCAACAAACTCAAAGCCAACTTCCAAAGCGAACAAATGGAAGTGGACCAGGTATGGATCAACCGCCTGCGGGGAGAATTGATGCACACCCAGGTGGAGATGGTGGCGGAATTGGGTCAAACTCAAATGACTCCCAGGGAACTGCTTCGACTGCAAGAGGGCGATGTGGTGATGCTGAACAAGGATGTTTCCGATCCGCTTTATATCAAAACTGAAGGAACGGCTAAATTCAGAGGCTACTCCGGTGTCTCGCGGGGAATGAAAGCAATTCAAATTACAGAAGTTCTTCAATAGGATGAATTATTATGGCTGAACATCAAGACGATTATGAAGCATTGGATGATATCGATAACCTGGACCAATTCAGTCAGGATCCGGATGTGCCCGGTTCCGGGGCTTTGTCCGGAGGGGAAACCCAAAACCTGGACTTGATCCTGGATATTCCTTTGACCGTTACCGTGGAATTGGGTCGGTCCAAAATGCTGATCAACGATTTGCTGCAGCTGGGCCAGGGCTCGGTGATTGAATTGACCAAGTTGGTGGGCGAACCGCTGGAGGTTCTGGTCAATGATAAATTAGTGGCTCGCGGCGAAGTGGTCGTTGTGAACGATAAGTTCGGGGTCCGTTTGACCGATATCGTGTCTCCCATGGAGCGGGTCCAGTCTTTGACCTGACAAGCCCGCTTCTCCGTTTTTCCCTTCAGATGCCACCCGTCTACTCTCGGCATATATTTCCCGCACGCAACTCCAGATTTCCTATCCGTCAAACCGTCTGTTCCCCAATTTAAAACCCCATTGATCAGACAATTTCGGTACGGCCTTTGCATTTATCCATCTAGATCTCTGGTGTCGGTGTTTTTGACGCTATTCGTACGCCTAACGGAGAGGACGAATCATGAAAATTGTTGGCCGTGTTGTGGCAGGAACCCTTGGTTTTGTCTTGCTTTGGACGCATCTCGCGGGTGCTTCACCATCGCTTTCGAGTTACAACCTTTTGAAGGACGTGACTGTCGATCGAAAGGATGGGGAACTGTGGATACAGCTGAAATTCAAAAATCCGCCCGTTCATTTCCAGAGCCCGAAATTTTTTAAAAAATCCATTCAAATGGATTTTCCCTTGGCCTATGTGAATCCGTCCAAGCGTTATTTTGATACAGGGGATGACCGGATCCGGCAGGTTTACGTTTCGCAGTTCGATCCCAAACGGCTGCGCCTGCGTTTGATATTGGCTCCCGGGGCGTCGATTCTCAGCGATGAAACCGTGGTGGAGCAGGTGGGACGCGTGCTTCGTATTCGAATCAACCAGCACCTCCCGGAGCCGGCTCCCGTCAAGAATGAAGTTTCCGATTCACTGGAAAGTTTGTTGGCCCGGGCTTCGCGCATCCAGCAATCGCAAAAGGTTCAAACCAAAACCACTTCGGGACAACTGCCAAGCCCCGACGCACCCAAAATACGGCCACAAGCATCCCCGCCGACCCTGGGGGTGAAACCCGACTCTTCAACGAAAAAACATGACAAGACTGCGACGCCGCTGTCTCAGGTGCTGGGGCAGGCCTTGAAAAGTGAACAACCGAAAAAAGCGGCTTCCTCCGAACCTTTGCCCTTGAAAACCAAAAAGGCGGGAATGCTGGATTTTGAGAATGATTTGACCGGTGGGAAACCCGATTTATTCTCGGCCAGTCTCAAGATGGTTTATACCCTGGGGCTGGTTTTGGGGTTGATGTTTGTCATATTTCACCTGTTCAAAAAATTTGGATTGAAGAACAGCGTCTTCGGGGGGGAAGGGAAACCCATCAAGGTTCTGTCAACCGGTTTTCTGGCTCCCCGGAAAAGCATCGCCTTGGTGGAGGTGGCTGGGGATGTTCTGGTGATAGGAATTTCCAATGATCAGATTTCATTGTTGGGGAACATTCAGGATCCGGAAAGGATTGAGCAGATTAAAGGCACTCTGCATAAAAAAGGGCACGAACGGAAACCGGTGACCGGGTTTCCCCAACCCCAGTCTGAAAATGAGGTCTCAGCGCCGCGGGCCGCGAAGGTAGAAAAAAAACCTCAGGCTGATAAACAGGGAGTCGACGTTTATAAAAAACGTCTGGTCAAGTCGGGTTCGACCAATCCGTTTGGGGAATACGTGAAACAATTTTCAAACTCTTCCGAAGTCGAAGCCCCTGAGATGAAGGTTGTGGCCGCGCGTGTCAAAAAAAAGCTGGAGGAGGTCCCGATTTTCAAATGAAACGATCGGCGCTCATTTTAATTTCAGTGTCCGTTCTAGGGGTGTTTGCTCACCTGGCGGTTCCTCAGGAAGTCTTCGCCATACCTGTTCCCACGGTTCAGTTCGGGGTGGAGGATGCCGGGGAACCCAGCACCCTGTCAACCGCTTTGCAGGTCATGTTTCTGCTGACGGTATTGACGCTGGCGCCATCGATCCTGATTCTGATGACCTCGTTTTCCCGTTTTGTCATTGTCCTGTCTTTTCTCAGGCAGGCCATGGGGACCCAGCAGACGCCGCCAACGCAGGTGTTGATCGGGCTGGCTCTGTTCCTGACCTTTTTTGTGATGAGCCCGGTCCTGTCAGAAATCAACGACAAGGCCCTGCAGCCTTATCTGAATGAAGAAATCACACAGGGCAAAGCGCTGGAAGTGGCGCAAACTCCCATTAAAACTTTTATGTTGAAGCAGACCCGCGAAAAGGACCTGGCCCTGTTCATCAATATGGATCAGGGAGAACGGCCGGAGACGCTGGACGATGTCAAAATCCAGTCGGTGGTGCCCGCGTTCGTTATCAGCGAACTGAAAACGGCGTTTCAAATCGGTTTTCTGATTTACATCCCGTTTTTGATACTTGATATGGTCGTGGCCAGTATTCTGCTTTCCATGGGAATGATGATGCTGCCGCCTGTGCTTATTTCCCTGCCGTTTAAATTGATGTTGTTCGTGATGGTCGACGGCTGGCACTTGACCGTCGGTTCCCTTGTTAAAAGCTTTGCATAGGATGGCGTGATGACTGAACAATTCATCGTGGACTTTGCCATGAGTTCCATCAAAACGACGCTCCTGATTTCCGCTCCCATGCTGGGCTTCGGGCTGATCACAGGGCTTGTGATATCGATTTTTCAGGCGGTCACTTCCATCCAGGAGTTGACGCTGACGTTCATTCCCAAAATCCTGGCGGTGTTCCTGGCTCTGTTCCTGTTTTTCCCCTGGATCATGCGGATCATTCTGAGCTTTACGGAACAGGTTCTGATGAACTTCCCCAGTTATATTGGGTGATGGAACTCTTCAACCTATCGTACGGCGACTTTGAACACTTCATCTTCGTTCTGGTCCGGGTCGCGGCTTTTATTGTGTTTGTTCCCATTTTGGGAAGCCAGCAGTTTCCCGCCCGGATCAAACTCGGTTTCATTCTCCTTCTCAGTCTGAGCGTTTTTCCCCTGGTCCGCCATTTGCCCATGGTCGAACCCAGAGGTTTGCTCGACTTTACCATTTATTTATTTTCCGAGGCGACCGTGGGTCTGGTGCTTGCTTATGCCACGCGGTTGATTTTCACGGCGGTTCAGGTTGCCGGAACGGTGGTGGACTTTCAAATGGGATTCGGCGTGGTCAACGTGATCGACCCGCAAACCCAGACCCAGGTTTCCATCACCGCCCAGTTCCAGAATATTTTCACCATCCTACTGTACCTGGCGCTGAACGCACACCACCTGACCATTCACGCACTGGTCGAGAGCTTTCAGCTGATCAACCCCCAGCAATTCGGATTTTCCTCCGGGACCATGGCGCTGATCCTGAAACTGTTCGCGACCACGTTTGTGGTGGCTGTTAAAATCGCCGCACCTATCATGGCAATTCTGTTTTTTATCAGCGTGGGACTGGGGCTGGTGGCCCGCACCGTTCCGCAGATGAACGTTTTTATCGTCGGGTTTCCATTGCAGATCGGGGTGGGACTTTTAATGGTGGGGCTCACCATGAGTTTTTTCAGCATGGTGATGACGCAGCACATATCGCAATTACCCAGTTGGCTGATGGGCTTGATGCACGCTATGAGCCAATGATCTCCGATCGCAGATATTAAAGGATTCCGGTTATGGCAGAAGAAACCAATATCGATCAGAAAACAGAAGAGCCGACAGCAAAGCGGATCCAGGATGCCGAAGGAAAAGGTAATTTTGCTCATAGCCGGGAACTGACTTCCGCATTCGTACTCCTGTTCGCCATATTAGCGTTCGCTATTGGGGGAGCGTTCAGCACCCGGCATCTGATGGCGACCTGGACCAACTTATTCACACAGATTCATACCATCCAGCCCAACCTGGTGGACATGAGGGGGTTGCTGGCGTGGGTGATGGACCACTCCTTTACCATTCTCAGTCCCATTTTGTTTGCCATCCTGTTGGGGGGGGTGATTGCCAACCTGGTGCAGACCGGAGGCGTCCGGTTTTCCATGCATCCACTCCTGCCACGGTTTCATAAAATGAATCCCTTGAACGGATTCAAGCGTTTGTTCAGCCGCAATTCACTGATGGAGTTGTTTAAATCCCTTTTTAAGGTAACCCTCATTTCGTTAATTGCCTATTTCACCATCCAGGGACGCTTTGATGAAATTCCACCCATGATGGGAAAGAGCGTCGGCCAGATTCTGATCTTCATGGGGGAGGTGATGCTCGAAATCATGATTAAGGTTTTGGTGGCGATGATTTTTCTGGCCTTCCTCGATTATCTGTTTCAACGGTTCACCTACCTGAAAAACCTGCGCATGACCAAACAGGAAGTAAAGGACGAGCGGAAGGATACGGAGGGGAATCCGCAAATCAAGCAACGCGTGCGCAATGTGCAAATGGAAATGATGAAACGCCGGATGATGACTGCCGTGCCGGAAGCGGATGTGGTGATCACCAACCCGACGCATATTTCGGTGGCGATCCAATACGATCAGGAGAATTCCGATGCGCCCATGGTGGTGGCCAAGGGCAAAGGCGTCGTCGCGGAAAAAATACGGGAACTCGCCAGGGAGCATGACATCCCCGTGATCGAGGACAAACCGCTGGCCCGCCTGCTATTCAAAACGGTGGATATCGGCCAGATGATCCCGGCCCAGCTCTATAAAGCGGTGGCGGAAATCCTGGCTTACGTTTATCGGTTGAAAGGAAAGACCTTGGTATAAAGATTGCACTTGATCCTATTCAAGGCGCCATTTGCCTGAATTATTGGCGCTTGCAGTGGTTTCAGAGTCACCGGTATTTGCGGAACTCTTTTAAATATAATAACTTAGTAGCATGCGCCTGCATCCGGGGTGCGTCAATTTTTTGGGTGAAAAATAGGTAGTATGGCCAGTCGTATAGAAAATTACATGTCCGCCCGTCCGCAAGAGCTGGCAGTCGCCGTCGGTATCATCAGCATTCTGGTGGTGATGGTGATCCCGATTCCGACCTTCATGCTGGACCTGTTGTTGTCGTTCAGCATCACTTTTTCGCTGATCATCCTGCTCGTCTCCATATTCATGCTGGCGCCTTTGGAGTTTTCGGTGTTCCCGTCGATGCTTCTGGTGGTGACGCTGGTCCGACTGTCGCTGAATGTTGCGTCCACCCGCATCATTCTTTTGCATGGCAACGAGGGGCCCGCGGCGGCAGGGCAGGTGATCAAATCCTTTGGATCGTTTGTGGTGGGCGGCAATTATGTCGTCGGCGCGGTGATTTTCATCATCCTGGTGCTGATCAACTTCATCGTTATCACCAAAGGTTCGGTCCGCACCTCCGAAGTCGCCGCGCGGTTTACCCTGGACGCCATTCCCGGCAAACAGATGAGTATCGACGCCGATCTCAACGCGGGGATCATCACCGAAGAAGATGCGCGGATACGGAGACGGATGTTGGAACGGGAAGCGGATTTTTACGGGGCGATGGACGGTTCCATCCGGTTTGTCCGGGGGGACGCCATTGCCGGTATCCTCATCACACTGATCAATGTGATTGGAGGTTTTGCCATCGGTGTGTTCCAACAGGACATGGTGGTGGCCGAAGCCGCAAAAGTGTATACCCTGCTCACCATCGGTGACGGCCTGGTCACTCAACTCCCGGCACTGGTCGTTTCCACCGCCGCCGGTATTATCGTGACCCGCGCCACTACGGATAAAAACCTCCCCAACGAATTGATCGGACAAATGTCCAATAACCCGGCGGCATTTTCCATTGCCGCGGCTGCATTATTCTTTTTCGGCACCATTCCCGGTCTGCCACACATTCCGTTTTTTGTGTTGTCCGCTCTGGTGGGATGGATCAGCTACCGGTTGTATCAGGGCCAGCAGAAAAAAGAACGTATCCAACAGAAAAAAATTGATGACGAAAAGAAAACTCCGCTGCCAGAGAAGGTGGAATCCATTTTGCCTTTGGACGTCATGGAACTGGAAGTGGGTTACGAGTTGATTCCCCTGGTCGATGCCGACCGCAACGGAGAACTGCTGGAGCGTATCAAGTCCGTGCGCAGGCAGTTCGCGTTGGAGTTGGGTTTCATTGTGCCGCCCCTGCATATCCGGGATAACCTGCAATTAAAGGCCAGCGACTACGCGATTGTGATCAAGGGCGTGGAAGTGGCCCGTGGGTCTGTCATGACGGGCCGGTTGTTGGCAATGAGTCCCGGAAAAACCGAGAAGGAAATCCCCGGTGTCAAAACGCAGGAACCGACGTTCGGTCTGCCTTCGATCTGGATCAACGCCTCGGCCAAACAGGAAGCGCAAATGGCGGGGTATACCGTGGTCGACCCGGCGACAGTCATCACCACTCACATCAAGGAAACCATCAAGCGCAATGCGCAGGAATTGCTGGGCCGTCAGGAAGTGCAGACCCTGCTCGATAAATTCAAGGAAACCAATCCGAAGGTAGTGGAAGAACTGGTGCCCAACCTGATGACGCTCGGTAAAGTGCAGAAGGTGCTTCAGAATCTTTTGCGGGAACAGATTTCCATCCGGGACTTGAGAACCATATTGGAATCTCTGGCGGATTATGCGGCCAAGGTGGAGGATACGGATGTGTTGACGGAGTACGTTCGGCAGGCGCTGGCGCGGCCGATCACCAATAAATATCTGGCGAAGGATGGGTCGCTTTCGGTGATGACTCTGGACCAGAATGTGGAGCAACTGATCCAGCAATCGATCCAGAAGACGGAACTGAGTTCTTATCTGGCGCTGGAGCCGACTGTCGCAGAAAAAATACTGGGCAAAATCCGGGAAGCGGTGGAAGCCATCACCCCGATGCTGGAGACGGCACCGGTTCTGCTGGCCTCGCCTTTGGTCCGGATGTATTTGCGGAAACTCACCGAACGGTTTTTGCCGGACCTGGTGGTGCTTTCCCACAGTGAAGTAGTGCCAACCGTTCAAATTCGAACTTTACGAGTGGTGACGCTGAATGCGAATTAAAAAAGTAATTGCCAACAGTTACGGCGAGGCCCTGGGCCGGGTGAAAAGTGAACTGGGAGAGAACGCCATGGTGCTTTCGACCCGGTCCATCAAATTCAATAAAGACCCGGATGCCGGGCAATGTTCTTCCCTGGTGGAAATTACCGCCGCGCTGGATAACGATGCCCACCGGGAAACTGTTGCCGTTGTCGAAAAAATCTCGAGTGAAAAAGAATGGATGCCAGGCGACAACGGTGGAGAGATCCGCGAACTCCGCGTCCTGATTGCATCCTTGCTGACCCAGACGGATAAAGCCAAATCCCTGGGTCTGAATGAAACTTTGTTGCCGGTCTACGAAAAGCTGATCGGCCGCGGGGTAAACGATCGGGTGGCCACCCGGATTTTTGAAACGATTCACGAACGAAAACAAAGGGAGGAGGGGGACTCTTTTATGGGCGAGAGCGATCTTGCCGCACTCATGAAGGAGGCTGTGAAGTGTGAGGGGCCGATTCGGCTGGAATCGGCCCGGCCCAAGGTAGTGGCGCTGGTAGGTCCCACCGGGGCCGGCAAGACCACCACCATTGCCAAACTGGCGGCCCGGTTCGCGCTTCAGCAGAAAAAAAAGGTGGCCATGGTTTCTCTGGACACCTATCGCATGGGCGCGTGGGAACAGCTGGAGTCGTATGGCGAACTGATGCAGGTTCCGGTATCCCTGGCGGCCGATCGCAATGAATTTGAGCGAATCATGCGGGAGCACGAAGATAAGGATGTCATCCTGGTCGATACCATGGGCAAGTCGCATCGCGATTTGGATTACTGCAAGCGTTTGAAGCAGGTGTTGGAAGCTGCGCCCCAGGTCGAAGTCCACCTGGTGCAAAGCGCCACGGCGCAAGAGTCGGTGGTCATTGAATGCTTCAAGCAGTTTGCACCTTTGGGAATCGACCGGATGCTATTCACCAAACTGGATGAAGCGGTGCATTTCGGCTTGTTGTTCAACTGCTCGGTCCGGTACCAAATTCCGTTTTCGTATTTCACCACCGGACAGAGCGTGCCCGAAGATATTGAAGTGGCGGCGCAGGATAAGGTTATTCGTTTGATTTTTAATTGATTTGGGCTTAAAGTGAAAAGGCTAAGTTATGGTTTTTACAGGAGTAATTGGAAAAGCAGGCCGGCAGGCCGACACCTTGAGGAGAGTGATGGGTAAGAGGCAGAGTGAAATGCCGTCGAAAGTTCTGGCTGTCAGCAGCGGCAAGGGGGGCGTAGGCAAAACCAACGTGGTAGCCAACCTTGCCATGGCCTTAACCCGGAAAGGCAACCGGGTGCTCATTTTCGATGCGGATATCGGGTTGAACAATATCGATATTCTTTTGGGCCTGGCGCCCCGCTATCACATCGGTCACGTGTTTAACGGCGAGAAAACCCTGGAGGAAGTTCTGGTCGAAGGGCCTCGGGGACTTAAAGTGCTCCCCGCCAGCAATGGCTGGCAGGAATTGACCACCCTCGATAACGAGAAAAAGATGGTGCTGCTGGAAGAGCTGGACCGCTTGATGGGGGATTACGATTACCTCATCTTCGATACCGGAGCGGGCATTTCCTCCAACGTTACTTACTTTTGCAGTGCGGCGCATGAAACCCTGCTGGTAGCAACGCCGGAGCCGACTTCGCATACCGATGTCTATGCCTTGATCAAAGTGCTGTTCCAGAAACACAATCAGAAAAAGTTTCAGCTCATTATCAATTCCGTAAAATCGGAAAGAGAAGCGCTGGAAATTTACCGGCGGTTGACCGATGTGGTGGACCGTTTTCTTTCTCACGTTTCGCTCGAGTACTTCGGATATATTCTCTACGATGAGAATGTCACCCGTTCCGTCCGCCAGCAGAAGCCGGTGGTGGAATTGTATCCGCATTCCCAAGTCAGCCAGTGCATCCTTCGTCTCAGTGAAAAGGTGATTGAAACCCGTAACCGCATTCCGGAAGAAGGGGACCGCCCTTTTTACTGGAAAAACGTTTTTGAGGTGAGATGAGTCGTACGTCGATAAAGAAAATTTCTGTGGTGGCAGGCCTGTTTGCGTTCACGTTGATTTTTTTCGGAAGCTGGGTTTATGGAGCCCGATTGTTTTCCTCTTTTATTAGAGGATTGGAAGGATTTGCAGTTTTTGGTTTGTTGACTTGGTTGATTTTGCGGGGATGGACCGCCATGAAATCAGAAGAACGCCTGGGGGGAGGCAAAGATAAAGGTATCAACCTGGATCAAACCGCCTGATGGAGAGGCCCTGAATGGCTGGAAAACCCCAAGCAAAAGAAGAGATAGAGATTTGTCCGGAGAATACGGATCAGATCGTTCAAGAGTATTCTCCCATGATTAAATATGTGGCGAACCGGATTGCTCTGCGACTGCCGCCGCATATTGAAGTGGATGACCTGATCAGCGTGGGAGCCATCGGGTTGATGGATGCCATCGAAAAATACGACCCGACCCGGGGGGCGAAGTTCAAGACTTATGCCGAATTTCGCGTAAGGGGTTCTATTCTGGACGAACTGCGGTCACTGGATTGGGTGCCGCGGTCGGTCCGACAAAAGGCGTCCCATCTGGATGCGGTCGCCAGCAAACTACAATCGAAACTCGGTCGGCCCCCTGAAGACGAGGAGATGGCGGTAGAAATGGAAATTACTTTGGAAGAACTATTCGATACTATCAATGAAACGCGCAACATGCCTCTGCTGAGCCTGGATGATTTGGGAATCGCCAGCGATTCCGGAGACAAGCAGAACCTGCTCGATACTCTGGCGGGAAAAGGGGATGTGGACCCGCAAACCCAGCTCCGATTGAACGAACTGAAAACCCTGATCGCATCTGCGATCGACTCGCTGCCCGAAAAAGAACGGTTGATGGTGTCTCTTTATTATTATGAAGAATTGACAATGAAAGAGATCGGGGAGGTGTTGGGGATCACCGAATCGCGTATCTCCCAGATCCACTCCAAAGCCGTGTACCGCCTGCGCACCAAATTAAAATCCCTGATTGCCGAAGAGTCTTGAATCGGATCTGAAAAATTGAGGAGACATTCCAGTTGTTTGCGTTTCAATAAATGGTATTGTGTCCCTCTTCCGGAGGACGCGACTTCCATCGCCGGTGAAACCACATCCACGGCTCCGGGTGCTCCCGAATGACTTTCTCCAGCGTCTTCTGGTATTCTTCCGTCCATCGGAAAATATCCTTTTTTTTGTCGCCGGTTTCTTCCAGCTTAAGCTCGGGAAGAAAAATGGCTTTGTACCTTCCGTTTTCAAGCGGGTAGGGAATGAGCGGGATCACGGCGGCGTGGGTCGAGCGGCTCAGCATGGCTAAAGAACGCGGTGTTGCGGCTTTTTTCCCAAAAAAATCCACAAATAATCCCCCAATCCCTCCATTTTGATCCATCATTACCGCCACGCAGGAATTTTGTTTCAGAGCGCGAACCATTTTAAGGGGAGATTCCTCTTTGTGGAAAATCCGGCTTCCCGACAGGGTCCTTAATCGCATAATAAAATTCTCGAGATATGGGTTGTCAAACTTGCGCGCAATCGAGCAGAGTTTGCAATATTTTGAGTAACCGAAAAAGATCCCAAGAGCCTCCCAGTTACCGTAATGAGCCATCAGGAAGAACACTCCTTTACCCCGTTTGAGAATATCGAGTAAATATTCCAGTTTTTCGGGTTCGGTGGGGAACAACCGGTGGACCCGCTCTTCAGTATTGCGGGTAATCCACAAACACTGCAGGGCATGGACGACCATATAAATCATTGATTGCCGGGTGATGCGGTTTTTTTCCTCCGGAGTTTTTGAATCGCCGAAGGCGATGTCGAGATTGATCCGCGCGATTTTGCGGCGCTTGGGAGAACAATAATAAACCACCGTTCCCGAAAATTGTCCCAATCTGAAAATCATGCCTTCGGTAAGATTCTGAATGGCGAACAGGATGATACGAAAGAACACGTATTCGAGGAAATAACGGATTTTTTTAGGGATTGTCTGGCGGCGGTCCAATGGAAACTCTAAGTATTAAGGAAGGTTTGTGTTCAACAGCAAGCACCGGAACGTGTGGCGGACGTCCGGCAGGTCAATTCATTTCCGCAATGGCCTGGGCGACAGCGTATTGTTTGTCATGGGTGATGGAAATATGGATATCCCTCAAGTTCAGTGAATTGAAGATGTCCCGGCCTTTGCCACTCAGGCTCAGTATCGGCTGACCCGATTCCTGGTTCAGAATTTCCATATCTTTCCAGGCGATGCCCTCCGCCATACCCGTACCCAGCGATTTAAGCACCGCTTCCTTGGCGGCGAATCGGGCGGCAAAATGTTTGAACGGATCGGCTTTGGAGCGACAGTAATCGATTTCTTTCGAAGTGAACACCCGTTCTTCGAATTTCCCGGAATACTTCTGAATCGAATTTTTGATCCGGGAAATTTCGATGAGGTCCACTCCCGTTCCATGAATCATGCTGTCTCCCTGCGTGTGAATTGATTCGTTTCGAATGCAATTATTATAGGGCATGACGGGAGAATTCGTAAGCCTCAATTTTGGAGTTCGCCTAAAAGTGATCTCTAATGCACCGGGAGAACCGATTCCAAATCACTGCGGGACACGGCTCCCTCCCGGATAAGAGTGGGCGGGTTCGTGGTGGTATCGAGGACGGTGGACACTTTTCCTCCCGGCGCCGGGCCGCCATCGACGATCAAGTCTAATTCCGCTCCCAAAACCTGTTCGACTTCCTGCGCCGTTCTGAGTTCCCCGGCTCCGCTGATATTGGCGCTGGGTGCGGTCAACGGCTGGTCTAATTCTTCAAGCAACCGGCGGGTGAACTGATGATCCGGCAGACGCATTCCAATTGTGTTTGTACCAGCGGTCAACGCATCCGGCAGTCCGGGTGTCGCTTTGTATATGAGAGTCAAGGGTCCGGGCCAGAAACGGTCCATCAGCGTGCGGGCGTTATCTGTCACCTCCCGGGCCAGGTCTTTTAATTGGTCGGGGGAGTGAATCAGCAACAACAGCGGTTTGTCCGGCGGACGTTGCTTGATTCGAAAGATTTTGGAGAGGGCTTCGGGATTGAAGGGGTCGGCCCCCAGACCGTAAAACGTATCCGTGGGAAACGCGATCACCCCGCCGGAATTCAAAACGGATTGGATCTTTTTGATGGCCTTGCTGGAAGTGTCCGGTTTTTCAAAATCGACTTGCAGGAAGTTAGCCATGTTCAGCTTCGAGCTTCCGGCTTTTCGCTTCCACCTGTTTGGCCATATCCTCTTTGTACTGGTCCAGTTTTTTGCTCAGCCGGGCATCGCTCAAGGCCAGCATTTGAACGGCCAGGATTCCCGCGTTTTTCGCTCCGGCTTTGCCGATGGCCATGGTGGCGACGGAAACGCCTCCCGGCATTTGTGCCGTGGATAAAAGAGAATCGAATCCCTGCAAAGGACTGGAACCGATGGGCACGCCGATGACCGGCAAAATCGTTTCCGCGGCGATGACGCCGGCCAGGTGGGCGGCGGCGCCCGCGCCGGCGATCAATACCTTGATGCCTCGTTTGCGGGCCTGATCGACATATTTTCTGGTTCGAGCCGGGGTGCGGTGCGCGGAGGTTACCAGAACCTCATTTTCAACTCCGAATTGATCCAGAATTTTTGACGCCTCACTCATGATGGCATAATCCGAATCGCTGCCCATCACGATTCCAACCAGAGGCTTTACAGTTTTCTTTTTGGAAGTGGCCAAAACGCTCTCCTTTATGATCGAGATACCATTTTTAGGAATTTTGATTTATAGCAATTTTACAGGATGATATCAAGCAATGTCTGATTCGGTTTCACCCTCATGTTAGGGAATCACCTGGGAGGACGGGATATGCTTCCCCCGCCCGTGCTTGATTTCGGGAATAAGCATCAATGTTGCCACTATCATCATGGCAAACGAAACCATCCCGATAGCCGACGGCCCGATGTGTTGCACGGTCCAGAACCCGATCAGTGGACCCAGGGTGCCGCGCACTCCGGTCAGGAAGACGTGGACCGACATATAGGCCCCCACTTTTCCGGGGGGTGCGTACTTGGTGACCCACAGGCTCCACGCCACCGTGCCGCCGCCGAAGGCAATGCCGATCAAGGCCGAAGCGAGGCCGATCACCCAGGGGTCCCTGGTTAGAAAGAACAGACCGACCCCGAGCGCAAAGATGATGTTGATGATCATGCGCAGGACGACAAAGTTTATGCGGTCGAACAGCTTTGCCAGCAACGGTGCTGAAAAAGCCCGCATGAGATCGGGAACGATGGTGATAATGGTGGCGACGAATAATGCAGACCCTTCGATACCATAGGTGCTCGAAGTGAGGTAATCGACGCGCAGGGGCAACACCCACAGGTTGGCAAATCCCATGATGAACCAGGTCAGCAGGACATAGCCGAAGGAGCGGTCCTCCCACACCAGTCTCATGTGATTGAACGGATTGGTGTGGTTGTGGTCTTCGATTTTATCCGAGGGCATGTGCCAGATGGCGTAAGCTTTTCCGAGACCCGCCACGCCCAGGGCGATCAAAACCCACCGGTAAAACTCCGGGTCTTGATCCATCAGCGAGGAACCGACGTATCCTGAGAGGATGGATACCAATACAGTGACAAGCACCGCTTTGGAGTAAAAAGCTCCGCGCCGATGGGCCGGGTAATTGTCATGATAAATCGACGTCAGAAAAGGAATGATTGCTGTCAGCATCATGAACCCCAGGACAACGCACAAGGTGTAAGACCACAGGGAGTGGGTGCTTGCCGCCAGGATCAGGAGAGACCCGGACAAGATCATCGGGAGACTGCCGCAAATCGACTTTCTTAAATCCGTCAGGGCCGCATAATGAAACAGGAACAACGAAAAGAGCATTCCCATAAAAGGCGCCGAGCCGATCAGTGATTTGGATAACAGGTCGGCGTTAAAATAGCGGATGGCGATGAACAAACCAAAGGTTTGGGTGCCGGACGTGATCATACCTCGGAAAAATCCACGGAGCAGGTCCCATCGAAATGTTTTTTGGGCCAGGACTTCTGGCGTCAAGTGTGAGGAATCAGTCATCTTGGAGGCACAGGCACCTGGGAGACGGGGATAGTTTTCCCACGGCCGTGCTTGATTTCGGGAATGAGCATCAGCGTCGCCAAAATCATCAGGCTCAATGAAACCATACCGATGGCGGTCGGCCCGATATGCCGCACCGTCCAGAATCCGATCAGCGGACCCAGAGTGCCGCGCACTCCTGTCAAGAAGACGTGGACCGACATGTAAGCTCCGACTTTTCCCGGTGGCGCGTACTTGGTGACCCATAAGCCCCACGCCACCGAACCGCCGCCAAAGGCGATACCGATCAGGACCGATCCGATTGCGATGACAAAAGGGTCCCTGGTCAGAAAGAAAATTGCAATGCCGCAGCCGAAAACAATATTGATGATCATCCGGAGGTGAATGAAGTTCAGGCGGTCGAACAACTGCGCCAACAGCGGCGCTGAAAAGGCTTTCATGAGTTCCGGAATAATGGTGACGAGGGTAGCGACGAGTACTGCAGACCCTTCGATGCCGTAGATGCTCGAGGTGAGATAATCGACTCTCAGGGGGAGTACCCACAGGCTGGCGAACCCCATGATAAACCACGTCAGTAAAACATAACCGAAGGAGCGGTCCTCCAATACCACTTTCAAATGAGTGAATGGATTGGTGTGGTTGTGGACCTCAATTTGATGTGACGGAAAGTGCCAGAGAGCAAAGGCACATCCAAAGCCGGCCAGGCCCATAATGAGTAGAACCCACCGATAAAACTCAGGGTCCTCGTCCATCAATGAAGAGCCGAAGTATCCGGATAAAGCGGAAGTCAGAACCATTGCCACGACCACCTTGGAGTAAAGCACGCCACGCCGGTTTGTTGGATAGTTGTCATTGTACATGGAGGTCAGGAAGGGATCGATGGCATTCAACAGTATTAATGCGGATACGACAAACAGGGTGTAAGGCCAAATGGAGTCGGATGCGGTGGAAAGGACCAGGAGAAATCCGCATATGATAACGGGCAGACTTGCGCATACGGATTTTTTCAATTCCGTCGTCGCCGCGTAATGAAACAGTATTAGTGAAAAAATCATTCCAATATAAGGAGCGGAACCAATCAGAGACTTGGAGAACAGTTCGGCGTGAAAATAACGGATGGCAATGAACAGCGCAAAGGTCTGCGTGCCTGAAACCAGGACGCCACGGAACAGGCCGCGCACCAGATCCCACCGGAATGTTTTTTGGGTCAGGTCCTCGGGGGTTAATTTTGTGTAGTCATCCATAGCAGGGTGAATTAGGAAATTCGGCACGGTTGGCAAAGGTCATGACAGCTGCAAAAACCTGCAGGATCCCGATGCGTGTTGTTTTAAATTGTGATCAAGGTTATAACATTGGAGTGCAGGGGTCTATGAAAAAGCAGACGCCGGTGGCACGGATTGATCATTTGGATTGCCAGGAATGAAACCTTCCCCCTATCAAGTTGAAATTCTGACCATCGGTAACGAGATTATTACCGGTTTGGTCGCAGATACCAATTCCGGCGTTATCACACGGCGTCTCGATAATTTGGGAATTCCCGTGACCCGGCATGTCTCGGTGGGCGATGATGAAGCGGCAATTACCGAAGCCCTAAAGCAGGCGCTGGCGAGGGTCGATTGCGTGATCCTTACCGGTGGACTGGGCCCCACTCATGATGACATCACCAAAAAGGTGCTGTGCCGGTTTTTCGATTCGGGACTGGTGACAAATAACGAGGTCAAGAGCAGGATCGATATTATATTCCAGTCGCGCGGAAGAGAAACCCCTCAAGCCTCCTACATCCAGGCGGAGGTTCCAGAGAAGGCCGCGATTCTTTACAACACCCAAGGGACCGCGCCGGGTCTCCTGTTTGAGATAAATGGTAAACGCATCTATTCCCTGCCTGGTGTTCCGCTGGAAGCCGAACATCTGCTGGAAACCTACGTTGTCCCGCACCTGGAGACGTTGGGAGCTGTAAAAGTAAAGCACCGGATTTTAAAAACCACCGGCATTCCCGAATCCGCACTGTGGGAGGAAATCGGTCCGGTGGCTCCCTTTGAGGAACACGTGAAGGTCGCTTCCCTGCCATCACTCCTGGGGGTTCGAATACGTTTTACCGCAACCGGTAAAAACCTGAAAGAAACCACTGCTAAACTGGATGCCGCTGAAAAACTGTTGCGGCAGAAGATCGATCACCACATTTTCGCGATCGACGACGAAACCCTGGAAGGCAATATCGGAAAACTGTTGGTGAAAAATAACTGGACCCTCGCCGTGGCGGAATCCTGCACCGGCGGATTGATCGGACACCGGTTAACCAACATCTCAGGCAGTTCGGCATATTTTCTGGAAGGGGCGGTGACGTATAGCAATGAAGCGAAGCAAATGCGTCTCGGAGTGGACCCGGCGTGGATCGAAGCTCACGGTGCGGTCAGCGAGGAGGTGGCCACGGTGATGGCCGAGGGAATCCGCCAAAAATCCGGGAGTGATTTCGGGTTGGCGGTGACGGGTATTGCCGGCCCCACCGGCGGCACTCCCAGCAAGCCCGTCGGGCTCACTTATATTGCCGTGACCGGAACGCGGGGAACCTATTGCGAGAAATTCCGGTTTCATCAGGACCGGGTTCGCAACAAGGAGCGCGCGGCCCAGGCGGCGTTGAATCTCCTCCGCCTGTACCTACTGGATGAATCGTAACGGCAACCCCTCTGTCGGTCAGCGCATAACCGTGTTACCCTTTTAATTATGGAAACGATTCGGTGTACCCAATGCCAAAGGGAGTTTGACCATCAATTGGAACAGTGTCCGCACTGCGGCACCCCTGTTCCAATTCCCAATTACCCGCGTTTTGGCGGTGGCGTTTTCATGGCGATGTGGATCTTTTTTGTGATCCTGATCATCGTGCTCCTGGTTTCCATGTTCACGGTTTAGACGACTCTGGGTCTCGGCGGTTTGAGGGAGGCCTTGAAGGGTAGGATCAGAATCATTCCCGCCACGAAGCCCCCGATGTGGGCCATCCACGCCACTCCCCCGCCTTGATTGCTCATGGCAAGGTTGCTGTAGATTTGTATCCCCAGCCAGAAGACCAGCAGGAACGCCGCCGGTATGCGAACGATAGTGATCAGGATGCCGAGAAACACCAGCGTTTTTACCTTGGCCTTGGGAAACAGCACCAAGTAGGCGCCGAGGACTCCTGCAATGGCGCCGCTGGCGCCGACCATGGGAATCACCGATCCGGTATCCATGAAGACGTGGCACATGGCCGCAATCACCCCGCACAGCAGGTAAAAGGTGATGAACCGGATTTTGCCCAGGACGTCCTCAATGTTATTCCCGAAAATCCACAGGAAGAGCATATTGCCCGCCAGGTGAAAAAGTCCGGCATGCAGGAACATGGCGGAAAAAACGTTGGGATACGTCTGAATCGGGGATTGGACAAAATTATAGGGAACCAGGCCGTAGCTGGTGAACAGCGAGGCGATATGGCCGGGATAGGAAAACCCCCAGAAAAATACGAAGATATTCGCCCCGATCAGCACAATCGTGAACAGGGGGAAATCCCGGGTTGGGTTTTCGTCGTGAAATGGGAAAAACACGTGTTTTTATCGGGTTGCAAGGGTGAATATGATAGACTCTGAGGTAATTCCTGAATCGATTATATGAAAAAAACCGCATGAGTGAAAGCAAGGATATACCGATTTTAAGGCCGGAGGCGGAGCTTCCGGAGGTCCAGGTTCGGCCGGAGGAGTCGCCGGAATGGGTCATTGCCACCTACCGCAAGCACCGTCTCGTGCAAATCACGGCGGAATTGGATGCCGTTCTCGGCAAAGGCCGGGGAGAAGAGGTTTATATTGAACCGGTTCTGCTCGATATGAATCCCGTGACGCATCGTCAGAGCCTCCAGGAACAGGTGTTCCACAATCCCCGTGAAGTCACCGAAAACCTGCTCGATGTCAAAACCTCCAAAGTCATGCTGGAAGCGGATTCGGGCATGGGAAAAACCACCTTTCTCCAGGTTTATCTGGAGCGGCTCCTGCAGGCGGAAGCCACCCGGGAATATCCCATGCCGGTCTATTTTGACCTGTCGCAATTGCCGGAGGGCACCGGGTTTCGCGAATTTTACCCGGAGCTGTACCGGCAGGTTATGGCCGTGGTTCTCCTGGAACGGGAGGAGCAACCGGACCTGGAAATCGAGGAGTCGCTTTTGGAGCGAACTGTTAATCGTCTGGTGTTGACCGGGCAGATTCTCTTTTTACTCGACGGGTTTGACCGGCTCATACCGGAAGACCGATTTCAGGTTTATTTTGACGTGGTGGTTGATGGCGACGCCCTGCGCGATAACTTTGTGATGATCGCTGCCCGGCCGGTCGGATTCGGACCCTTTGCCACCACTTCAATCGTCAAGCGGGGGCAGGACTCAACGTTCCGTGTCGCCATTCAACCCGTCAGCGACCTGCAACGGAAGAACTTTTTGCCTGCGTCTTCGATCAAGCCCCAGGCGGAAAAGTTTCAATTATTCTATCCGGAATTGTTTCAAAATCCCCTGCTCTTGAAAATGATCCTGTCGTTGGTGGACTGCGAAAAACTTGAAGACGTCACCTCACGGACACAATTGTACCGAGCCTGGATCGATGAAACGTTTGCCGGCAAGGAGTCCATAAAACCGGATGCGGAGGTTCAGGAATGCCTGAAGACTCTGGAAGACATCTCCCTGCATTTGTATCGGGAGGGCCATCGGCAACGCCAGCAGGATGCGGAAACGGGGTTTGAATTGAAGATCTTTGAAGACCGCGGCGCCCATCTCAAAAAGCTGTATGCCGACGGTCGAGTGTGCGCTCCCTTTGACCGGTTGATCCAAACAACTCCCACGCGCTGGGAGTTTCGTCATCCTTCCTTTCAGGAATATTTTGCGGGGCGGGCGTTGGCCCGGGACTCGGAGTGGGAACCGGTTTTGCGGGAACACGGGCGCGACGATTCCTGGCAGAATCTGTTCCAGTTTTTCGCGGGCACCACTTCCATTTCTCCGGACACCCTTGTCGACATCCTGCTGGAGGAAGGGGCGGTGTTCCTGGCGGGCCATGTGTTGGCGGAAATGGAAACGGTGTCCGAAAACCGCCGTTTGATCGTCGGCCAGTTGTTGAAATACCAGTGTCCCGAAGCGCAACCGCAGTTTACCAAAAACCGGTTGGTGCGGCTGGCAGCGGTGCTGGATCAAAACGACCGCAACAGCCTCGAGACCTTGGCTCGCAACCTCCTCAACCGGGACAAGCGCGACTCGAGAATACTTTATGGTGTCCTCGAGCTGTTGCTGTCCCTTCACAAGATCGACTGGAAAGAAGTCATCGACAGCCAGAATTTTGAAGCCGTACTGGCGTTGCCCGACCTTCAGGGATTTTTGAATGAGCATAATGATTCGAAAACGGTCGACACCGCAGTTATTAAAAAATGGACGGAGATGGTCACGGTGCCGGCCGGAAAGTTTATCTACCAGGATGAAGAGGATGAGGAAGACCAGATCGACATGAAAGAATTTTCGATCATGAAATACCTCGCCACCAACGAGCTGTACCAGCAGTACGATCCCCGGTTCCAGCTCCGTTATCCCAAGTACTCTTGGAACAAGGATCAACCGGTCATCGGCATCAACTATTACGAGGCCACGGTGTTTGCGTTGTGGTTGGGATTACGGCTCCCGACTGAAACGGAATGGGAAAAAACTTCGCGTGGAACCGATGGCCGCGACTACCCCTGGGGAGAAGCCATGGGGTACCAGACCGGTTACTGCAATACCGCCGACTTCGTGGTCGGCCACACCAACCCGGTGACGGATTTCGAAGAAGGGATTTCACCCTACGGATGCTTTGATATGGCCGGCAATGCCTGGGAATGGTGTGTTCAGCTGTATTCCTCCCAATTCACCACCCAGAAAATCGTTCGCGGAGGATCCTGGCTCAATTATCTGGTAAACGCCAAATGCCATTTCCGTAACGCCTTTGATCCCGCCGAAAGACACCCCGGAGTGAGTATCCGGTGCACCACTCTACCCCTGGTCGAAGTTGAAAAAGAGGATGAAGACGATTTCTGACCCGTGACTCCCGAAGCCAGATAAACTTTTACTTGACAATGCTTTAGGTCACTTCCTATTCTGAATGAATAGAACTTATTCTCGGGAAGTACCCCCGGTTCCATGGAAAGCTTTGGAGCCGACACCCGCAGGCGTTGGTGACGTCAACCATCTGTGAGCATAAGTCCAACGTCCTCTCAACCGATCCGGTGAACATCCGTGACCGTCAACGACACGAAAAAAAAATTACTGTTTGTGGATGATGATCCCGCTATGGTTAAAGTGGTCGGAAAAATCCTGGACAGCGCCCTCGGGCCGGAGTTGATTGAATTTCATGACGCCGCTTCCGGAGAGAAGGGACTCAAAAAAGCGGATGAACTGCATCCGGATATTGTAATCAGCGACATCAATTTGCCCGGCATCAATGGCTTTGAGTTTTGCCGAAAAATCCGTCAATCGGGGTTCCAGGCCACCGTTATTTTGATGTCTGCTTACGATGAGAATGAGGATTATGCGATCCAGGCCAAGGAAACCGGTGCCGACGCTTTCCTGATCAAGCCGATCAAAAAAGGCGAACTGCTTTTTGTCGTCAACTATATTCTTCGAATCGACCATCTCAATCAAACCGTTCTTGGTAAAAACCAGGAATTGGAGGATTCTCTGACCCGGTTGAAGCAGGCTCACGAAAAAATGTCGGGGATGAACGACGAGCTTCAGGAAGATCAACGCCGTTTGAACGACAATCTTAAAGATATCATGCGAATGAATTCGAAGTTGGAATCCCAAAATAGCCAGATTTCTTCCATGAACAGGGAGTTGGCCGAACGGTTCGACTCCACGGTGGGACTGCTCACGAATATCATTGAACTCAATCAATCTCAGCATCGCGGACACTCGGAACGGGTAGCGGAAATCGCGGTTTTCATCGCTAAAAAAATGAGGGTGCCCAAGGACGCAATTGAAAATCTCAGAACAGCCGCACGGTTGCATGAGTTGGGAATCGTCAGTCTGCCACGCGACGAAACCGTGGAGGAAGCGCTGGACGAAGGAAAAAGCCGGACAGTGACCAGCCACCCGATGGTTGCAGAGATGCTTCTGAAAGGATTCGCCGGATTTGAACCGGTAGCCGAGCTCATCCGGCACATGCATGAAAATGTCGACGGCTCCGGAAAACCCGACGGCCTGGTGGGGGAGGGGATTCCTGTGGGATCGCGGATTCTTTCCGTTGCCAGTTTTTACGACCACTACATGGTGGCTCATCCGGACAGTTCCATTTTGGAAGTTTTAAAAAAGGTGGAACAGTCCAACGGCACCTGGTTCGACGAAAATGTGGTTTCGTTTCTTTCCGATTATGCGTTGTCCCAACATCAGAGCGATGACGAGAAAACCGTCAGTTGTTCCGTGTTTGCTTTGAAAGAGGGGATGATTCTGGCTTCGGATATCTACTCCGAATCCGGCATCAATCTGCTTCGCAAAGGCACGGTGCTGGACCGGGACATGGTGAACAAAATTCTCAAATTTAACAACGTGGACCCCGTTGCGGGGCAAGTTCAGGTAAAACCGTAATACGCTTATGGATATAGCAACCTTATTAGGAATTTTTTCGGGGATGGCCCTGTTGTTGGCCTCCATCATGCAGAACAGCGGGCTGGAGTTGTTTGTCAGCGCGCCTTCGGCAATGATCGTGCTGGGCGGGACCATTGCCGCGACACTTGTGGCGTACCCCATCAACGAACTGTTCGGTGTCCTGGGTCTCTTCGTCAAGGTGTTCATGACCAAAAAGCACGATCTCTACGATTTGATCGACACCATGGTGAGGACCTGCAGCATCGCCCGCAAGGGAGGGGTGCTGGCGATCGAGTCGCGTTTGGATGAAATCGACAATGGTTTTCTCAAGAGGGGATTGCAGTACACCGTCGACGGTAAAGACGAAAAAACCGTGGTGACGATCCTTAAAAAAGAGATTCGTCAAATCCAGCAGAAGCACCGCGACGGATGGGAAATCATGAGTGAAATGGGAAGGTTTGCTCCGGCTTTCGGAATGGTCGGAACCCTTATCGGATTGATCCAGATGTTGTCCGCCCTCGACGACGTCAAAACAGTTGGTCCGAAAATGGCCGTGGCCCTGATCACCACGTTTTACGGCGCGTTGTTGGCCAATCTGGTGTTTATCCCCATGACCGTCAAACTGAAACGCCGCAGCGCGGTGGAAACTCTGGAAATGGATCTCGTTCTGGAAGGCATCACCTTCATCCGCAAAGGTGTGAATCCCCGGTTCATGAAAGAAACCCTTGAGAATACTCTGGAGAACGCGATCGGTAAAAAATTAAGAAGAGAAGACGTGTTGGCCCAGAAACCGGTGGCCAAACCGGCTCCCAAACCGGTTCCCAAAACTCTGACCAAAGAAGGCGCCCATGCCCGAACCCGAAGAGAACCTTGACGACGAAATAGATTTGGTCACCGAGGATAACCGGAGCATTGCTCCCTGGGTCATTACCTTTGCCGACATGGTCACGCTCCTCATGGTGTTTTTCATTCTCCTGTTCGCCATCGGTACGGTCGAACAGGAAAAGTGGCGGCAGATCAAGGAGTCGCTGCGGGAAGCACTGGGAGCGGACTCCGTCGAGGAACTGGGAACCCGTCAAGGGTTGGATGTGATCCAAACCCAGGTGGATGATCAAACGGTGCACGCCGTGGATGAAGTCGGCGCCATGGTGAATCGGGAAATGGAAGATATCATCTCCGAGGTTGAGGAATTCGTTTTCAAGAACAAACTCTCGGGGGAAGTCCGCGTTTCTTCGGACGAGCGCGGGGCGGTGATCACTATCTCCGACGTGGTGCTGTTTCCTGCCGGATCGGCGGATATGACCCCGAAGGGGCGCACCACCCTGCGGCAGGTGTTCGATCTGCTGAAACAGTTCAACTATAACGTCAAGGTAGAGGGCCATACGGACAACACCCCCATCCACACCCTGCGGTATCCCTCCAACTGGGAGCTGTCAGCCTTCCGGGCGGCCGAGGTGGCCCATATGTTGATCGACGATGGATATCCGCCGGAACGGTTGTCGGTCGAAGGATTTGCCGAATTCCGGCCAAAAGTCCCCAACAACAGCGTGGAAAACCGGGCGATCAATCGGCGCATCGAAGTGGTCTACCAGCGCGGCAGTATCCGCAAGCGCATGGTTAAAATCTTGAAACGTAAATGATCCTCTCCAGCGGCGACCATTCCTAAAAGCTTTTTTATTTCAATATTTTACGTTTTGACAACCCTTCCCATCTCTGCTAATTTATACCCAACCCCTCTAATTTTAGGATATTATCGGCCCTGGCAGCCGGATTACCCACAATAATGGTAAAATTTTGAAACGGGAACACCAGGAACAGTGGATGCGGCGGGCTTTGGAGCTGGCTGAAAAAGCCGCTGGACGAACCTCGCCCAACCCCTTGGTAGGGGCGGTTATCGTGAAAAACGGCCGCGTCATCTCCGAGGGTTACCATAAAAAAGCGGGCCGACCCCACGGCGAGATCGTAGCCCTGCGTAAAGCGGGGAAACGGGCCAGAGGGGCTCAGATGTTTGTGAATCTGGAGCCCTGTTGCCATCAGGGACGCACGCCGCCCTGTACCGATGCCATTATCAATAGCGGCCTCAAAGAGGTATATGTGGGGATGCGGGACCCCAATCCGCTGGTGGCAGGGAAGGGCGTTCGACAGCTGAAACGGGCCGGAATCGCGGTTCACACTGGCATCCTGAAGCCGGAATGTCGGCACCTCAATGAGGTGTTCATCAAATATATACAGACAGGAAAGCCGTTCGTAACCTTGAAGTCGGCCTTGTCGCTGGATGGCAAGATCGCTACCTCAACCGGTGAATCCCAATGGATCACCGGACCCGAGGCGCGTGACCGGGTGCACCGGATGCGCGACCGGGTCGATGCCATCCTGGTGGGAGCGGGGACGGTACTCAAGGACAATCCACGGCTCACTACACGCCTCAAAAAGGGCGAGGGCTGCAACCCGGCCCGTGTTATTCTGGATGCCAGGGCGGAAATACCGCTTAAAGCAAGGGTGTTTCAGCGTGCCGACCGGGATCGGGTGATCTATGCTACCACCCGCAGGGCTTCCACCATAAGGATCAACCAGCTCCATAAGGCCGGGGTATTAATTTATGTTTTACCTGAGATAAAAAATCATATCTCATTGAAAAAATTGATTAAATTGTTAGGGCAATCGGGGATTAGCTCGGTGTTGGTCGAGGGCGGAAGCGGGCTCAATGCCGGCATGTTAAAAGCGGGAATGGTGGACAAACTGGTGCTTTTTTTAGCGCCCAAGATTATCGGGGGAGAGTCAGCCCCCGGTGTGGTGGGAGGGCCGGGCATCAAAAGCCTGAAGCGGGCACTTCAGATTAAAAACCTCACGGTGACCCCGGTGGGTGCCGATTGGATGGTAGAGGGGTATCTGTAGATCATGTTTACCGGAATCATAGAAGCGGCCGGGACGGTTGCGAAGATTGCTTTTCAGGACGACAAAGCCCGCATGCGGGTGGACACGAATCCGCAATTCTCCGGGTTTGAAATGGGGGAGAGCATCGCGGTCAACGGCGTCTGCCTGACAGCGGTGGACATGGGCGAGCACTGGTTCGCCGTCGATATGACCACCGAAACACTGGACCGCACCAGTTTCAAACAGGTGAAGGAAGGATCGCGTGTCAACCTGGAACGCGCCCTCACTCCTTCCAAGAAAATGAGCGGGCATTTCGTCACCGGCCACATTGATAATGTCGCCAAAGTGGTCAGCATCGACGAGAAGCCGGGCGAGGTTCTGTTTCGGTTTGAACATCCCCCGGAGTTGGCCCCGTATTTGATTGAAAAAGGTTCGGCGGCGGTGGACGGCATCAGCCTGACGGTGTTCGATTGCCGGGACAACCGCTTCACGGTATCGATTATTCCATTTACGCTGGAGCATACCAATTTGAAGAACCGGAAAACGGGAGATGTCGTTAACATTGAGTGTGATATGATTGGTAAATACGTGATTCGAGCGTGTGAAACCGTATTCGGCGGCTCCGCCAAGGGCGCCGAAATTTCTCCGGAATTTTTAAAGGAACATGGGTTTTTATGACAAAGAATAATCTGACTTCATTCAACTCCATCGACGAGGCCATCGAAGACGTCAAGCAGGGGAAAATGATCGTCATCGTGGACGACGAGGACCGAGAAAACGAAGGCGACCTGATGATCGCCGCCGAACAGTGTACCCCCGAGGCGGTCAACTTCATGGCGAAATACGGACGCGGACTGATCTGCCTGACGCTGACCGAACAACGCACCGCTCAGCTGGGTTTGCCGATGATGGTGCAGGAGAACCAGGCGCAGTTCGGGACGCCCTTTACGGTATCGATCGACGCAAAAAACGGCATCACCACCGGCATCTCAGCCGCCGACCGGGCGAAAACGATTGAAGTGGCCATGGATCCCGAAGCCACGCAATACGATCTGGTCATGCCGGGGCATATCTTCCCCCTGCGCGCACGGGATGGCGGTGTATTGGTGCGGGCGGGTCAAACCGAGGGTTCGGTTGACGTGGCACGTCTGGCCGGGTTGAAACCGGCGGGGGTGATCTGCGAAATTATGAATGACGACGGCACCATGGCACGGGTTCCCGAGCTTTCTAAATTCGTCAAGAAACACAAAATAAAAATGATCACCATCAAGGATTTGATGGAGTACCGCCTGAACAGCGAAGCCCTCGTGGAAGAAGTGGCGGCGACGAAAATGCCCACCGATTTCGGCGAGTTTAAAGCGGTTGCGTTTCGCAACAAGTTGATCGATCAGGTGCACATTGCCCTGGTCAAGGGAGAGGTGAAACCGGAGGAGCCGACACTGGTGCGAGTGCATTCGCAGTGTCTGACCGGCGATGTGTTCGGGTCCCACCGCTGCGACTGCGGCGAACAGTTGGCACAGGCTCTGAATATGATCGAAAAGGAAGGGCACGGCGTTTTGTTGTATCTGTATCAGGAAGGACGCGGCATTGGCATCCTCAACAAACTGAAAGCCTACGCATTGCAGGACGAAGGTCACGATACGGTACAAGCCAACGCGGAATTGGGATTCAAGCCAGATCTTCGGGACTACGGGATCGGGGCGCAGATTCTGCGCGCCCTCGGGTTGGGGAAAATCAGAATCATGAGCAACAATCCCCGGAAAATCGTCGGGCTTGAAGCCTATGGTCTGGAGATGGTCGAGCGAGTGCCCATCGAAGTGCATCCCCAAAAACACAATATCAAATACCTCAAAACCAAGCAGGACAAGATGGGTCACTTGATTAAAAACGTTTTCTGAGCGGGACGAAGCATTGCCGAAATCATTTCAAGGAGATTTAAGCGGGGCGGGTCACAAAATAGGAATCGTGGTGAGCCGGTTCAACGATTTCATCACCGGCCGGCTTTTGGAAGGTGCGGTGGATTGCCTGGCGCGACAGGGTGTGAAGGATGAAGATATCGAAGTGGTGCATGTGCCGGGAGCCTTTGAAATTCCCCCGGCCGCCAGGCGGATGGTGGATAAAAAGAAATACGATGCTGTCCTTTGCCTGGGTGCGGTGATTCGCGGGGGCACGCCGCATTTCGAATATGTCGCGGGAGAAGCGGCGAAAGGGGTGGGTGCGGTGGCTCTGGAAGCCTCCATACCGGTTCTGTTCGGGGTCCTGACTACGGATAATCTGGAACAAGCGACCGAACGCGCCGGTGCTAAATCCGGCAACAAGGGCTGGGAAACGGCATTGGCGGCCATCGAAATGATTAACTTGTACAAGCAACTTTAGCACGGTCAACTTTATGGGCAACAGACGTCTTTCAAGAGAATTGGTGATCCAGTTTCTTTATCTCACCGAGATGAACGAGGGAGAAATTGAGAATCAGTTGAAATCGTTCTGGGAAAGTCACCCATGCCCGGAAGACGTCCAATCGTTCACCGAAGATATTCTGAAGGATATTTTCGATCATAAAAAAGAGATTGATGTCCGGTTGGAAAAATACAGTGACAACTGGACTCTCTCAAGAATGGCGGTGATCGACCGCAACCTGCTACGAATGGCAGCTTCCGAACTGATGTACAGTAAAACCGTCCCGCCCAAGGTGGCCATCGACGAAGCTGTGGAAATCGCCAAGAAATTCGGCACGGAAGACTCTCCCAATTTCATCAACGGTGTGTTGGATCGTATCCTGAAAGAATTGAAGCCGGATGTTCCTCTCAAGCCCGCCTGAATCCTAAAAATGGCCCATCATGGTTTATCTCATTTTTTCCGATTTGCACAGCAACCTGGAATCGCTGGAAAAGTTTATCGAGATCAGCGAAACGATTCCGCACGATCAGAAGGCGTGTCTGGGGGATATCGTCGGGTACAATACCGACCCCAACGCGTGTGTGGACTGGATCCGGGATCATGTGGATATCGTACTTGCGGGCAATCACGATTACGCAGTGGTGGGGAAAACGGACACCTCCTATTTCAATCCCTACGCCCTGGAGGCCTGCGAGTGGACGCAAGAACAATTGACCGACGAGAACATGGAGTACCTGGGATCACTGCCCACCAAGAAGGAGCAAAATGGAATCTTATGGGTGCACTCTTCTCCCTTCGAACCGAAGGAATGGCATTACGTGAACAATCAATATGATGGAGAAGAGAACTTTCCCCATTTCGAGGCCCAGTGGTGTTTTCTGGGCCATTCCCATAAGCCGGTGATATTGGAAAAGCCTCCCAAAGGTCAGGTCGAGGCCGTGTATGGTGGAGCGGTGCATCATTGGGAATACACCCTGAAGCCGGACTGCCGTTACATTATCAATGTGGGCAGTTTGGGACAACCCCGCGACGGTATTTCATCCCCCTGCTTTGTGGTATTCGATACCGACACGCGGTTGGTTGAGTTCCGGCGCTATGAATACGATGTAGAACGGACCCAGGAAAAAATAAGAGCCAACAAGCTTCCCCCGTTTCTTGCCGAACGCCTGAGCGCAGGATTTTAACTGCCGGTTTTTCAGCGTCTTGACGGCTCTTCTCAAAAGTGATATAGTCAAAACCTTAATAAAATTAGTAAGTTAAGCAAATCCCTCTGGTGTTGTTCTCGAATTCTAAAAAGCTAAACCGCTTGTAAAAGGAATTGTTAATGGGGCCTGACAACCTAAAAGCCTGCACCGAAAAAACACTATTGGGCCCCAGGTGGCTGTGCATGGCGTTCGCTTTGTGCCTTGCAGCAGCATTTACCGGGGCACCTGCCTGGGCGAAACTGGATTCCTCGGCGTCTTCTCAAAAGCTGTACACCCTTGCGAAAAAGGAATATCAGAACCTTCTGTATTCCAGGAATAAAATGAAATACCGAAAAAACTGGGAGTACGCCATTGCCCGGTTTCAGTTGGTATTGCAAAAATATCCAAAGACACGGGAGAGTTACAAGTCGGTCTTCACTTTGGGGCGTTTATATCACAAGCTGGGAAAACGGACGGGCCGCTCGTCGGATATCGACAAGGCTCTGGCCTATTACCATCAACTCGATAAGGAATACCCTGCGGGTTGGTTGACCGATGACGCCCTGTACTATGCCGGTCAACTGTATGTCAACCGCAAGAGTTATGCCGAGGCACGGGCGGCGTTTCAGAAAATTCTGGCCCATTACCCCAAGGGGGATTTTGTTCCGAACGCCCGACAGCGGTTAAAAAGCAAAGTTCTTCAAGAAAAGAAAAAGATTTCGGTTCGCCCGCCCACCGTTATTTTGAAGGACCTGACCTTCGTCAGCGGGGTGAAGGAAACCCGTGTTGTGTTGAGGGTCGATGGGCCGATCAAATACTCCAAAAAAAGACTGGGAAATCCTGACCGCGTGTACTTTGATTTTCAAAATGCCCGGTGGGATGAGCATATTCCCGATAATATATCTGTAGAAGACGGGCGGGTTGAGCAGTTGCGGATGACGGATGTGAAAGGATCTCCCAGCCGCCTGGTGCTGGACCTGGATGACCAGGCAAAGCAGAAGGTCGCGGTCCGGGTCAGCAAAAACCAGTTGATTATCGTCGTTCCTCACCACAAAGAAAAATTCGTAGCGGTCAAGGCCAAATCCCCGAAAAAGAAATCGACTATCCGGGTTGCAAAAAATGGTACTGCATCCAAGGCGCAAGCCAACCGGAGGACTCCGGTCGTGGTTCTGGATGCGGGTCACGGAGGCAAGGATTTTGGCGCCCAGGGCGCCCACGGCGTGTCCGAGAAGGATCTCAATCTTCAGATTTCCAAACAGGTCCAAAAGATTCTGCGGAAACGGTATCACTACAAGGTCATTATGACCCGTAAAAACGATACCTTTATCGAGCTCAAGGACCGGGGGAAAATCGCCAACACACACAATGCCGATTTGTTTGTCTCCATCCACGCCAATGCCGCCAAGCGGAAATCCGCGAAAGGCATCGAAACCTATTATCTGGGTTCGGGTTCAAACGAAGAGGCCCGGGAAACTGCCGAACGTGAAAACGGGGACCTGGTTCATTCCGTCGCGGATAACGCGGTGCAGGAAATTCTGGCCAGCCTCATCTCCACCACCAAAATCAACGATTCTTCCCGCCTGGCCGCCATCGTTCAAAAGCGGTTGCATAAGACCATGTCCAAAAAGTATTCCGGTATACACAACCTCGGTGTGAAAGAGGGTCCCTTCTTCGTGCTTCACGACACCAATATGCCAAGCATTCTGGTGGAGGTGGGTTTTGTGACCAATCGCCGGGAAGGCCAGCATTTGAAGAACAAGATCTATCAGAAATGGCTGGCCGAATCCATTGCCCGGGGTATTCACGATTACCTGGAAGAAATGGCTCCCTCCATCTAACCCTGCCGGAAACCGAGATGATGCCATGTCCATTCCCCAAGTCGCCATCATCGGAAGAGCCAATGTCGGCAAGTCCACCCTGTTTAATAAAATCATCAAGCAGCGCGCCGCGATTGTAAACGATACGCCGGGAGTGACGCGCGACCGGATGTTCAGCCGTGCCGAATGGTTTGGGAAACCGTTCATGGTGATAGATACCGGCGGCATCGATCTTGCCGCTGACAATGAAATCGAACTCCAGGTCAAAGTGCAGGCGGATATCGCGATCTCCGAAGCCGACTTCATTCTGTTTGTGGGCGACGGCCAGCAAGGTCTGACGCCGCAGGATCAGGAAGTCATCGCCAAGGTGCGCGCTTCCGGGAAACCCCTGTTTGTCCTGGTCAACAAGGTGGATGATCCCAGCCACGAAACCATGACCCACGATTTTTATAAAATGGGGGTGAAAAATACATTCGCCCTTTCTGCCGAGCATGGGATCGGAATTGAAGCCATGCTGGAAGAGTTGGTGAAGGATTTTGCCGAAGCGGAGAAGGAACCGGCAGAGAGGCCGGGGAGCATCCGCATCGCGGTGATCGGAAAACCCAATGCCGGTAAGTCGTCACTCATCAACAAGTTGTTGAAATCAGATCGCTGTATCGTTTCCGAAATCCCGGGAACCACGCGCGATGCGGTGGACACATCGGTGGTGTTCGATGGCAAGGAATTTGTCTTGATGGATACGGCGGGTATCCGGCGCAAAGGGAAAACGACGCGTCTGCTCGAGAAATACAGCGTGATCATGGCCTTGAAAGCCCTGGAGCGGTGTGATATCACGGTTCTGGTTCTGGATGGGGAAACCGGAGTGAGCGAACAGGATGCCACCATTGCCGGATATGCCTTTGAGCGGGGCAGGGGATGTATTCTGGCCGTCAACAAGTGTGACCTTCTGGAACGCGTGAAAGGGGTCCATGAGGCTATTGAAGAGAAGGTAAAGGATAAGCTGAGATTTCTGGATTTTGCGCCGGTATTGTTTATCTCCGCCAAATCCGGATTTGGGCTGAAACATTTTTTCCCGGAAGTGGAAAGAGTCTATTCGGAATATTCAAAAAGGGTCCCGACTGGAAAGCTGAACGATTGCTTTTCCAGGGCCATTGAAAAAAACCCCTTCAGCAGTTTTCGGGGAAAGTTTATCAAGTTGTTTTACTCCACCCAGGTGAAAAGTTGTCCTCCCACGTTTCAATGTTTCGTGAACTACCCGGAGGGGATTCATTTCTCATACCGCAGATATCTGACGAACAGCCTGAGACAGGCGTTTGGTTTTTCGGGAACCCCGGTGCGCCTGAAGTTTACGGCCCGGCGTTCCGGCAACTAGATTATGGCAAATCCTAAAGGGTACAGCATATACAGGGGGTATAATTTTCGGGTATTGGAGATCAAGGGATTCGATCCGATTTGCTTCGGATGCCCTCCGGGAATTGTCAAGGATTTCAGCAGGCGGTCCGAAGCGCTTCCCTCCAAATATGTACTGCCCATTAGAACCTTTGTTCAGGGAAAAAATAACTTCGATTTCGAGTTTATTGTCTATACGTTTCTCTTTGCCCGTCCCTCCCACGAAAAGATCGAGGTCTACTGTACCGCCGACCAGAGAGACCGGTTGAAATCCATTCTCCAGGAAACCTTGTTTGGCCCGGTTTTCCGGAATCTGATTCATGCTCAATTTCGCCGGTTTGGCCGGGAAAGCGGGTTTACGAATACGGAATCGAAGCGTTACGAACTGTTTTTGGACCATGTTGCGGAAAGTAAAAAACCGCTGGATCTGTACAACCGCCTTCTCAAATACAACACGTCCGACCGCCAGATTCAATCCGAGATCAGGGGATATTTTGAAACCCTGATCCGTGGCAAGCAATGGTTGATGAATAAAACCAATGCCCGAACGGCTTCGCTCTTTGCCCGGAACTATATTACCTGCGCCCAGTTAAAAAAAGAGATGGAACTGTTTTCCATTGCCAAAGAAAAAAACCATGATGAATTTATCGGCTCATTGATCGATTTTCAAATATTCAATAAACAGAATGCGGTCACGATAACAGATGCAGCCAATAAAGGGAAATCGTTGAAGATTGTCCAAGTACGACCCGCAGAGTTCGATATTCATCACCCGGGCCGGCGCAAATTTTCTGTCAATATGTTGAAGTCTGACCTGCCTCCCAAGCCGGAAGTCGTGACGCCGTTGAAAAAACCCTTCATGGGAGTTACCTATCTAGGTGTGGGTTCAGGGTTTTCGCACAAACGGAAAAACAGTTGCCTGATTGTCTGGTCGGAGGGCAAGGGCATTATGGTGGATGCCTTCAACGAGCACAATGAGTCCACTTTGAAATACGGGATTACGGATAAGGATATCAACTATATTATTCTATCGCACGTTCATTCCGATCACGACTCCGGTTTGATCGAAAAAATTCTTTCGGGTCAACGTATTAAATTAATCACGACGAGGATTATTTTTGAAAGTTTTCTGAGGAAGGTGCAAGGCATCAGCCGGTTTCCCAAGGAAGTGATCGAAGAATTTGTCGATTTGCTGGAGGTCGAGGCAGGCCGTGAAATCAAGCTGCCCGGTTTCAAAAATACTTTTCTGCTGTTTGATTACTCCCTGCATTCTATACCCGCCGGGCGATTCAAGGTGATTTATCGCCCGCCTGCAGGGAACGAAATAGCAATCAGTCATTCCGGAGACACCAAATACGATGAGGATTTGACCTATCGGTGGTGGGAAATGGGGAATTTTTCTCAAAAGCGGCGGGACAGCATTTTAGGATTTGTCTGGGATGCCGATTTGATTATTCAGGAAGTGGGGGGAGGCAACCTGCACACCGAACTGGCTTCACTGACTCACATTAATTCTTCTCTCGCCAAAAAAGTAGTGCTTGTTCACCAACATAAGGAACCGTTCAAACATCCTTATTTCCGGTTTGCTCGTGAAGGCAAAACGGATGTATTGATCAAAAGCAGGAAGCCCAAGCTTCGGACCAAGCTGGATATGGTCAAAGATGTGGTTTTGTTCAAAGGCGTTAAAAAATCCCACCTGGCAAAAATTGTGGAACAATCCAAAATCCAGAAACTGAAACCCGGAGCGGTCGTTTTTTCAAAAAATGAAATTGGAAATGAGTTTTTCGTGATTTTGGACGGATTCGCGGAAATTGGTATTAATAAAAACCATTCAGTCGTTTATGAGAAAGGGATGTTTTTCGGGGAATTGGCTGTTTCCACCTCCAACCCTCACCGCCGGGCGACCGTCAAAGCCTTGTCGGACCTGACTCTTCTGAAAATTCCCAAAAAATTCTATACCCAATCCAGCCTGCCGAGAATTATTGATGAATTTTATCAATTGGGCAATTATTTCAATAGCATAATACGTCCCGGTCTGATCGCATCCCTGGGTTTCGGGGACCTGCGTCTTTGGAAAAAAAAGGATCCTATTTTTGCCAAAGTTTTGAACGATGAGCAGGTCTTCATCATCATTTCCGGGGAAGTAAAAATCTGCCCGCAGGGCACAAAAAACATTGCTTTTCTGTCAAGTGGCGATATTATGGGGCAAATTCCAGACTGGAAGCATGTCCCATTAGCGGATCGGGCTATCGCTCATACGGATCAGGTATTGGCCGTGGGTATCAGTATTCAGGAGTTGAACCAGCTTTTTCGACTTTATCCGTCTTTTTATGGTACGGTTTTCCAAAAAATGAAGCGTTTGGAATCAATTTTATGTTGATTCCTGCTGGGATTTTGGGGAACGCCAGTTAAAATCTCTTTGTACATGTACACGTTTAAAGATTTAAGTTAAATACAGCTCTTTAAATTGGTATTATTGCGCTTGTTGGAATGCACAGGTTTTTTGTAAAATCCGCCTGATAGGGGGAGAAGCATGAAATCGTACAAAGTTGAGCAGATCAGGAACGTTGCATTCGTCGGCCATGCCGGTGCGGGAAAAACTTCCGTGGTGGAAGGTCTGTTGTATTTGTCAGGAGTTTCCGACCGTCTGGGAAAAGTAGGTGACAATTCATCCATTATGGATTACGACCCAGATGAGGTCCGGCGCGGTCATTCCATCAACGCCTCATTCGCCGTCAGCGAATGGCAAAAACACAAACTCAATATTCTGGATACCCCCGGCAACGGGAACTTCATTGCGGACACACCGGGTTGTATCCGTGTTTCCGACGGTGTGGTGGTGGTTATCGCCGCAGACGAAGGAATTCAGTTTTACACTGAAAAAGTTTGGCAATGGGCGGATGAAAGGTCTCTCAAGCGAATTGTTTTTATCAATAAAATGGACAGCGAACAGGCTTCCATTCAATCCATTCTGACCTCCTTAAAAAAGAAATTCAATGCCCAGCCTTTTCTGATGCATGTTCCCGTTGGCAGTGCTGAAAATTTTTCGGGAATTGTCGACTTGGTCGAAAACAAATATTTTGCGTATGAAAAAGATGGCAAGGGGTCTGGCACCGCTTCCGACATCCCTGACGCAGTCAAAGACGAAGTGGAAACCCGTCGCGCCGAGTTGGTCGAGGCGGTTGCCGAAGCGGATGACGAGTTGATTGAGTCCTATCTGGATAAGGGTGAATTGACCGATGAGGAGTTTGACACCGGTCTCAAAAAGGGTGTGGAAAGCGGCCAGCTGGTTCCGGTAATCCTGGGTTCCGCGCTTCATAACATTGGAACCGACCGGTTGGCGAAGGCGATCATCGATTATTTGCCCTCGCCCGATCAAAGCCCGGCTCAACTCGCACAAGCCCTGGGTGGTGATGACGCCATTGAAGTGAAGCCGGGCAACGGAATGTTTGCCAGTCTCGTCTTTAAAACCATCGCCGATCCCTATGCAGGCAAGTTGACTCTGTTTCGCGTTTATTCCGGTTCGGTGAAACCGGATACGTCGGTATTCAATGCCAATCACGAAACCGACGAACGGGTAGGACAGTTGTTTGCCCTGCAGGGGAAGAAGCAGGTCCCGCTCCCTGAAATCATTGCCGGGGATATGGGAACCGTCGCCAAGCTCAAGGTCACCACGACCGGAGATACGCTGACCACCAAGAGCAAAGGCGTGCAATTCGAACCCATCGTTTTTCCCAACCCGGTGCTGGCGCGTGCCATGGTGCCCAAGACCAGGACGGATGAGGAAAAAATCAGCAACTCTCTTAACCGCCTGGTCGAGGAGGATCCGACCTTGAAAGTAGAAAGGGATGCCCAGACCCACGAGCTCCTGGTCTCCGGCATGGGCGCGGAGCACCTCGATGTGATTATCGAACGCCTGAAGCGGCGGTTCGGGGTGGAGGTTGACGTGAAACCTCCCAAAGTGCCTTACCGTGAAACCATTCGCGGCAAAACCAAAGTGCAGGGCAAGCACAAAAAACAATCCGGCGGTCGCGGTCAATTTGGTGACACCTGGCTGGAAATATCGCCGTTGCCCCGTGGACGCGGTTTTGAATTTGAAAACCGGATTGTGGGCGGCGCCATCCCCAAAACATATATCCCGGCGGTGGAAAAGGGCGTGCAGGAGGCCATGGCCCATGGTGTTCTGGCCAATTTTCCCATGGTCGACGTGAAAGTGGCCTTGTACGACGGCTCCTTTCACGATGTGGATTCTTCGGAAATGGCTTTCAAGATAGCCGGGTCCATCGGATTCAAAAAGGGAGTTCTGGATTGCAAACCGATTCTTCTGGAACCGATCATAACCCTGGAGGTGATTGTTCCCAGTGAGTTTGTCGGGGATGTGATTGGAGATCTGAACGCCAAGCGTGGTAAAATCCTGGGTGTCGATGCCAACGATGACAATCAGAATATTCGCGCTCATGTTCCAATGTCATCGATTTTGAATTACGCTCAAGAACTTCGTGCATTGACCAGCGGTCGAGGAGTTTTCGTTATGGAGTTTGATCATTACGACGTCGTACCCGAACACCTGACTTCGAAAATCGTTGAAGAGGCTAAGAAGGGATCAAAAGAGGAAGAATAACTTTTTTTGTCGAGGTGCTTATGACAAAAGGATCAGAACTAGGTACTATAGTGAAATCGGATATTGTCGACCGGGTTTATGAACGGGTCGGTTTTACCCGGCAGGAAGCCGCTTCGGCGGTGGATGTTGTTCTGGATGAAATCAAGGCGGTATTGAGCAAGGGTGAAAACGTCCGTATCGTCGGCTTTGCCAGTTTTAATTTGAGAGATAAGAAAGCTCGGAATGCGAGGAACCCCAGAACGGGTGAACCGATTATCATCAAGCCCCGACGGGTTTTAACATTCAAGCCCAGCAAACATTTACTGGACTCAACCAACAGTAATGATTATGAAACAACCCATTCCGGATAAGCTGTTTTTCAAAATAGGTGAAGTGGCCGAAATTGCGGAGGTGGAACAACATGTCCTCCGTTATTGGGAGGATGAGTTTGATGTTCTCAAGCCCAATAAAAACCGTTCGGGCCAGCGATTGTATCAGAAGAAAGACATCGATCAGGTTCTGGAAATCAAGCAATTGCTGTATGCGGATAAATTCACCATCGCCGGCGCCAAAAAAAAGCTGAAGCAAAAAAAATCCAATAATGACGGTACCCAGATGGATTTTGGTTTCGACCGGGAAGCGCTTGCGGACTGGAAAAAGAAAGCCACCCAGGAGCTGAAATCGATTTTGAATATCCTGGACCAGAATTCAAAATAACATCCCTCAGAGAATGACGGCCTGCCTGCCCCGGGTTTTGGGTTGCCTGCCCATTATCCTGATCCTGGAATGGGGTGCCGTAGTGCCTGGCGTGGGATCCCAGGGTTCGCAGAACAGTCAAGTTGAAGTTCTGGAGCCCATCGAGGTGACGGCAACCCGCTCTGCCCGGCCCGTTCAAAATATTCCCAATGCGGTTTCCCTGATTACCAAAGAAGATGTCCCTCCCGGCCAGCCGGCAATCACGTTGGATGAATCCCTGTCCACCGTACCGGGCCTGTTTACCCAAAACCCCTATAATTTCGCGCAAGACCTGCGGATATCGATTCGCGGGTTCGGGGCACGCTCGCCCTTTGGCATTCGCGGGATCAAAATCCTGGTGGACGACATTCCCCAGACCCTGCCGGATGGGATCAGCCAATTGGATGCCGTCGATCCCGGAATCATCGACCATATCGAAGTACTTCGTGGTCCTTCAGCCTCGCTCTACGGAAACGCTTCTGGAGGTGTGATCTCCATCTTTACAGAGGATGGCCCTAGCGGTCCGTTTGACTTTGAATTGAAGGGAGTGACCGGTTCATTCGGTTTGTTGAAGACCCAGATCAAACTGGGCGGGCGTACCCCGACTTCCGATTATCGGGTGTTCGGGTCGCGTCTGGAATTGAATGGTTACCGGGAACATAACGTGACCGAAAACCTGTTGTTTCAAACCAAGTTCAACTGGCAGGCAGAATCGGGCTCCGACACCCAATGGACGTTCCAGAAATTGTATTCTCCCCGGGCCGAAGATCCTGGAGGGTTGACCGGGTCCCAGGCCGCGATCAATCCGCGCCAGGCTCATCCCCAGAATGTGCTGTTTGATGTGGGCGAGGAAGTCGACCAGGAATTGCTGGGTTGGCGTTGGCGGAAACCTCTCGGGACGAAGCAGGACCTGACGTTTACCGCTCATTTGATCCATCGGGATTTTTCCAATCGATTGCCGTTCGTTTCCGGCGGACAGGTGGAGTTTGAACGCTGGGCGCCCGGAGCTGCCTTGAAGTATATCAATAACCATTCCCTGTTCTCCAAATCCAACCGATGGATCGCAGGCCTGGACTTTCTCTACCAGAATGACGACCGGCAGCGGTTCGACAATAACACCGGTCTAAAGGGAGCCGAGACGCTGAATCAACGGGAAACTGTCGACAGTCTGGGAATATATTTTCGGGATGAACTGGTGCTCTCGGACGATTGGGAGCTCACTGCCGGAGCGCGGTATGACCGGATTCATTACCGGGTGGATGATGCGTTTGTGGCCGACGGAGACCAGTCGGGAGCTCAAACCCTGAATCAGGGCAGTGGCACTTTGGGTGCGTTGTATCATCTGACCCCGGAGCACAGGATTTATCTGAACGGGTCCACGGTTTTTGAAACTCCGACCACCACCGAATTGATCAACAATCCTTCTGGGACCGGGGGATTCAATCCAATTCTCAAACCCCAAACCTCTTACAGCATGGAGCTGGGACTTAAAGGCAACCCCGGCATCGAATACGAGTTGGCCTTGTTTTATATTCGCACCGAAGATGAGATCACTCCCTTTGAACTGGCGGCTTTTCCCGGACGCACGTTTTTCCGCAATTCAGGGACCTCCGAGCGCAAGGGGGTGGAAGCCTGGCTCCGGTGGCGTCTCCTTAAAAACTGGCAGGGAACGGTGTCTTACACTTACTCGGATTTTGAATTTCAGGAGTTTGTGGTGAGCGGGATGGATTTCAATGGGAACCGCCTGCCGGGAATACCCCTCCACCGGGCGGTCGGCCAAATCGAATACCGGCATCCCCAGGGATGGTTTGGAAGTGTGCTGGCCGAACATGTCAGCCGGTTTTATGTGAACAATGAAAACACGGTTGATAACTCCGCTTACACCAACGTACGGCTGAATCTGGGAATGGAAAAACGATGGGGCTCGATTCGGGGTTCTGTATTTATGGGAGTCAATAATATGCTGGATGAAAGCTACAATGCCAATACCCGTATCAATGCCGCCGGCGGGAGGTATTTTGAGCCGGCGCCACCGTTCAACCTGTTTGCGGGGATCTCTTTAAGCTGGAGCCCTCCTTTCCAGTAAATTAAGTTATTTATTTTGTTTGTGGTCCATCCCCCAAATTTGCTACTTTGAAGGGGAGACATTATTTATTGAAAGGAAAGGTTCCTGAATGAAGCATAAATACTTTGGGATGGTTTTGGTTTTGCTGGCAGTTGGGGTCATTTCACTAGTTGGAGAAAGCGCGGTTCGTGCCAGCCATTTGGGAGCAGTAGGGGAGGAGCATCAGAAAGGGAAACGGCCTCTATTCGTTTACCCCGGGAATTATGGGGAAGAAGTCAGCCGCCTCAAGGAAAAATTCAAGTCGAACTTCGGGTATGAATTGATGGATCTGGACGAAAGGTGGCGGCCTGAAGAGATTGAACGGTTGCACAACGCGTTTTCCCGCCTGCCTGAAAATTTTTATCGTATCGAGGGCTTGAAAGGATTTTACCGCGCCTCCCGATTACAAATCAAAAACAATGAGCAGGGTGCGCAGGATGTCCCTGATGCATCGGGAATCCCCGCCGCCACGTTTCCCCGGTTTACCTCGGTCTACCGGCAGGCCCACCAAAGTTACCAGGTGGTGTTTACGGACGAACCGCTCCGCATTGAGTTTTACAACGCCCTGTTTTATGAAAGTGAAGAGGATTTCGACAACATCGTGCATCATGAAATGGGGCATGTGTTTGATCTGAGCCATGGATTTTTGACCTTCCAGAACGAATGGTTGAAATTATCCGGCTTTCGTATCCTCCATCTGCCGGCACTCGACGGGAAAGCGGACAGTGATTTTTTGTACACCCTGATGAGTGATCCCGGCGTTCTCAATTACGGACCCGTTTCTTTGCGGCATCTCCCCACCTATTCGAGGGAAAATCCGCAGGAGGATTTTGCCAATTCGGTAGCCGCATACATTCATTATCCCTATTTCCAATACACGCATCCAAAACGCTATCAGTTTTTAAAAGACCATGTTTTCAAGACGAAGGACTATTTCGAGCGGGGAGAAGGGGACTATGCTTCACTCATAGAGAAAGATTTTGAAGGGGCGCTAGCCCGGCAGAATTGGCCGGAGGTGATCCGGCTGGTGCGGGAACAAAGCCGTTTTCTCGATAACCCCCTTGAAAAAAAAATGGTGGAGGCATTGCGCCATGCCGTTGATCAAAAAATTTCCGTTGAAGCCGATTTGCAACTCGCCATCGCCAGTTGCTATCTGAACCACCCGGGGGCTCTGGACTTGAGAAAAAGCCTATTGGTGACCCGGCGCATCCAACTGGCGAAGGTCCTGCGTGAGGCCCGTTGCCGCCGCATGGGAGGGCAAGTGTTTGAAGGAGACCAGGCACAATGGTCATTGACTCATCTGCAGTTTTACCGGGAGGAAGGAAAAGCAAAGATTCAGTTTCTGGATCCGGTGGCCTTGACCGCCTATGCCCGCGGATTTGAAACACGCTATCAATGGCAGCTTTCGGTGACCACTCCCCGAGCGAAGGTTTTCTCTCATGGGGAATCCATCGGCTCCAAGGAACCCAACGGAGCATTCAAGATCGATCTCGAAACAACTGCGCAAGGCCGGTACGTTTTACCCGAAAACAGAGAGCTGATTCTTGAGGTGAGAGTGTTGAGGACCCATCCACAAAAGTCAAAACCTTTGGAATCTCCATGGACCCCCATGCGGTTTGTCGTACAACCCGGCTACGAATATCTGGGTCCAGCAGAGACTTCCTTCCGGGTCATCTATCCTTCTTCCCGGTTGTCGAACCCGTGAACCCGGTTTAGAGATTGCGCACCAGGCGGACTGCCATGTTCAGGTTGGCATATTGGGAGGGCCAGACTTTCATCCCGTCTTCGTATTGAATAATCAGGGCTGAGGAATCCTTGGTGTCTTCCGTCCAGGTGACCCCGGCGCTTCCCGCCTCGAAAATGGGATCGAGGTAGATGTCGTCCCCGTACTTGTCCTGGTTGGTTTTTTCCAGTTCGAACAGGCTGTAGGCCTCTTCCTCATGGGGAAACCGCCAGTCGTCAGCCCCGCCGAACCGTTCCAGATTCACAATTTGCATGTACTCGTGGCCGGTGAACCAGTTCTTCCACTTATTGGTGTCCTGGAAGGAGTCGGTTTTTTTCCATATCAAATTGGTTTTGGAATCGGTAATGGTTCCGTTGCCGTTGTCGATAAAACGTGAATTGTCGGTCATGATAGAAAGTCGCTCGTTTGAAGTTAATCCAGATAGTGATTCATGACCAGAAGTTTGATTTCCGTCATTTCCTCGATACTGTATTTCAGACCCTCCCGGCCGAACCCGGAATCCTTCACCCCGCCGTAGGGCATGTTGTCGACGCGGAAAGTGGGCACGTCGTTGAGCACCACGCCCCCCGCCTCCAGCTGATTGAAGGCGCGCATGGCCTTGTCCAGTTGATTGGTAAACACCCCCGCCTGCAGGCCGAAATCGGAGTCGTTGATGGTCCCGATCGCTTTATAAAAATCATTGTAGGGCTCTACGACCAACACCGGACCAAAGGCTTCCTCGCAGACGATTTTTGTGTCGGTGCCGACCCGCGTCAGCACCGTCGGTTCATAAAATGAGCCGTTGCGTTTGCCGCCGATGATCAGTTGCGCCCCGCCGTCGACCGCTTCCTGAATCCAGGATTCGACGCGTTCGGCATTTCCGGTATCGATCATCGGTCCGAACGTCACTGACTCGTCCAAAGGATCCCCGGATTTCAACTGGCTCACCTCCTGCTTCAACCGATCCATGAATCGTTCGAAGCAGGACTCGTGAACGTAGGTCCGTTGCACGGAGATACATACTTGGCCGGAAAAGGCGAAAGCGCCGAAACAAACTTTTTTTGCGGCGAAGTCGAGATCGGCATCCGGTTCGACAATCACTCCGGCATTACCGCCCAATTCCAGGGTCACCTTTTTCTTGCCGGCCCGGCGCTTGATGTCCCAGCCGATGGGAGGGCTGCCGGTAAAAGTTACCATTTTCAATCGCTCATCTTCCACCAGGGCCGTTGCATCCGAGCTTTTGCAAGGCAGGACGCTGAAACTTCCGTCCACCGCATCGGTTTCGCGGATCACTTTGCCCAGCAGAAGGGCGGTCAGCGGGGTGGATGAAGCGGGCTTCAACACAATGGGATTACCCACGGCCATCGCCGGAGCGACTTTGTGCGCTACCAGGTTCAGCGGAAAATTGAAAGGCGAGATGCCGGAGACGGGACCGATGGGAAACCGGCGCACGAGGCCGGTTTTGCCTTTCGCGGACTCGGTAATGTCCAGCTGCAGGACCTCACCGTGAATTCTGGAGGCTTCTTCCGCGGCCACGCGGAATGTGGAAATCGATCGTGCCACCTCGGCCCGGGAATAGAGGAGGGGCTTTCCTGATTCCTTGGCAATGGTTTCGGCGAACTCTTCTTTTCTGTTTTCGATGCCCTGTGCGATTTGCGAGCAGATGCGGCTTCTCAGATAAGTGGGTAAGGCACGTGTTTTCTCGAATGTTTGCACGGCAAGTGCGATGGCCCCATCGATTTCAGCGGTGCCGGCCAGGCTGACCTCGGCGAACATTTCCTGGTTGTAGGGATTGATGACCGGAAGGGTGTGGGTCGTTTCCCGCAACTCGCTTCCAATCATAAACGGATGTTTGTGAGTCATAATGGTTTCAACCGGTAACACTTTCCCAAAGGGAAGTTCTCTTTCAGGCAATAGGATTCCAGATGTGACCCATTATACGGATTTTGAACGAAATAGATAAGAGGGGGATTAAAAAAATCCGGGGGATTTAACCGGGACTCCCCAGGGTTTCGGGCTTCTGGGCGGGCCCGACGTGGGTGGTGGAGGTCGGATCCGGAAATTCGAGGGTGAAAATGGTTCCCTTGGGCTCATTGGACCGGACCTGGATGATCCCCTTGTGGTCGGTAATGATACGCGTGACGATGGCCAGGCCCAGACCGGTGCCCCGTTTTTTGGTCGTGAAGTGCGGGAGAAACAGTTTATCGCGGTCCGGCGGGTTGATGCCCATGCCGTTATCCGAAAAGTCGATTTTGACCCGCTTGGTCTGGTGGTCCCAATGGGTGGAGATCTCGATCAGTCCCTCCTGGTCATCCAGGGCATCCAGCGCGTTGTCAAACAGGTTGATGAACACGCGTCGTATCTGCTCGGGGTCGATGTAGAGCAGATTGACATTCGGGTCCAGGTACTTGTTGATGGTCACCCCTTTTTCATGATTCGAATACAGGCGGACCACATCGTCAATGATGGTGTGTATGGAATACAACTTGGGATGAGGGGTAGGCATGCGGGAGAACCGAAGAAACTCGTTCAACAAATCCTTCATGCCCTCCACTTCCTGGGTGATGATCCGAATGCTTTCATCAAAGACCTTGGCAAAGGACTTTTTGTCTTCGTAGTATTTTTTTTTCAGACGCTGCGTGTTGAGCTGAATCGGCGTCAGGGGATTTTTGATTTCGTGGGCAATGCCCTGGGCGACCTCCTGCCAGGCGGAAATTTTCTGGGCCTTGATGAGCTGGCTGATATCTTCAAACACCAGCAGGAGGCCCAGGTATTTTTTCCGTTCGTCCCGCATGAACTTGATATTGGCCAGCAGGGTCAGATTGTTTTCGCCGACGGTCAATTCCACCTGCTCCTCGGAGTTTTCCTTATGCTCATCGTTCATTTTTTTGATCATGTTGCGGATCGGCTCGTGGAACGAGGGATCGAACGCATCCTTGTAATTGAGCCCGATGATTTCCTTGTCTTCCGCATCCAGCAGGCGCTTGGCGCCTTTGTTGAGGGTGGTGATCCGTCCTTTTTTGTCGATGGAGATGACGCCGGCGCCGATGTTTTCCAGGATGGTTTCGGTGTATAACCGGCGTTGATCCAGTTCGATGTTGGTGATCTGAAGGTTTTCATGGGCCTCTTCGAGGGTTTTGCGGCTGGTCTTCAGCTGGTCCGTCATGGTATTGAAGGAATTGACCAGCAGTCCGATTTCATCACCGGTATCCAGGTTGACTTTGACGTTGAGGTCGCCTTCGGCCACGCGCCGGGTGCCTGCGGCCAACTGCTGGATCGGAATGGTGATGCCCCGTGCCATATAAAAACCGAGCCATATCGCCGAGAACAGGATCAACAGGGTCATCAGGATAAAGGTGATGTAGTAATTGGCGCTGACCGGAAGCTTGAGGAAGCTCTGCTTTTTGTAATCCTCAAACGTATTGCGGATGCCTTCAATTTTGATCATGGTGCTTTTGGGGATTTTGGACAGGGTCAGAATATATCCCCATATGGAGGGCTTGCCTTCCACATGCTGCTTGAGGGGAAGGAGCACGACCAGGTAATTGCCTTTGGTGTGAGACCGCATTTCGGCGGTGCCTTCACTTTCCATGCTTTCGCGTATCAAGTCGGCATAGTCCAGGTTGGTGTAGTTCTGCGGCATCGATTTGTTGGCATAAGACACGACAACTTGCCCCTGCTGGTCGTAAACGATGACTCCGCCCAGCTCGTATTCTTCGGTCTTGGTTTCCACCAGCCGCTGCAGGGTATCGCGTTTGTCCTGGAGGTACAGTTGATTTTTTGTGATCAGCTCCTCAAGTTTCCGGGCGTGGAACTGGCTTTTGCGTTCGACATGCGAATAGTACTCGCGCGCCACTTCCATGGATTGTTGCAGGGAACGTTCCACCTGGATGCTGAACCAGTTGCCGATACTGTAACTGAACAGCTTGCTGGCGACGAAGAACAGCAGAGTGGCGGGAACCAGCGCCAGAATGAAGAAGGCGAAAATCAGCTTGGTTTGGAATTTGGCGCCGATGATTCGGCTTTTCCGCTCATTGTGCAACTTGACCAGGTTGCGCGTGATCATCACGATCAGCAACACGAGCAGAATGATGATCACATTGAACAGAAAAATGATATTGATGTTGTCCGCAATGCTGGCTTGTTGCTGTTTGAGAAAATAGACTTCCAGCACGGTCAAACCGACCAGGGTGACAATCAACCACGCAACATTGCGACGGGCACGTTTTTTCTTTAAGAGGATTTGCTCTTCAGAGAGCTTGACGTACTGGGGGTTATTGGTTAAAGGATCGGACGCCATTTGCTACCCCCTTGGAAGGGATTGCCGATTTGGATTTATTTTGAGAAGCTTCCATACCAAATGCCGGATCCATTTTTATGGTCAGAGGGGTGGACTGGGTCCACGGAGTTTCAAACTCATCGAAAGGTACAAAGAACAGAAGGTAATTGAACGGAAACCACAATCCGTCCGCTTCCATTTCCGCTTTCACACGAGCGTAATACTTTTCCTCCGGGTCCAATTTGAAGACATGGGCGATGGGAATATCTTTGAGAGTCAACATCAATTCCTGGTACTTCTCCCTACTTTTGGTGCTGACCTTCCGGTTGACATTTTTCCCCTGTGAAGAAAACTGATAGACCTTTTTCAGCGTATCGAACTGGACGGTATGAATCACCTTGTTCTGCGACACCACTTCGTCGCCAAATACCGAAGACTGTTTGAGTAACTCGACTTCGTAAGTGAAGGTCATTGCAACGCCGCCTTCGATCGCCTCCCGGATCTTCTCATTGAAGGCATCGATCAATTCGGCATCAAGAGTGATCAATTCCTTCCCGGTATTGAGGCTGATTTTCGAAATGGTGGGTTTGGCCCAGACTGGAGCAATGAGTAAACACCATATCCCGAAAATCAAGGTGAGTGCTCGGAGGACTTGTGGGAAATTCTTCATGAGGGGTCTTGCAAAAAAAGTTTGGTGTCGATTAAACGCAAAATAAAACAAGGAGTTTTCGCTTAACTTGATGCTTCCGACCTGTACATTCATATAATAGATTATTTTACATTGGTAGTAAATACCCATTTTTATTGAAGTTGTATGAAATCCCGCCTGCTTTTCCCTGCCTTTTTTGGGGAATACTTTAGAGAATTGTTTTCAGGCGGCTTGCGGGAGGTCTCAGCATGTCGATCCCGTAAAAAATATCCAAGAATTCGGATCAATCACCCGTCTTTTAAGATTTCAACGACTTCGTACCATTTTTGCAGGGCTTCCCGCGGCGTCAACTCATCAGGTCGGATCTCCTTCAGTTTCTGCACCAACGGTGCGGGCAGGGAGGCGAACAGACCCATTTGCTGGGGTCCGTTGACGGACGGAGCGTCTTCAGAACGTCCGATTTTAGGCGCTCCCACTTCATCGTATTCGCTGTTTTCCAGATTGAACAATACCTCGTGAGCCCGTTTCAGGACTTTCTCCGGTAACCCCGCCAGCCGGGCGACCTGGATGCCATAACTCTTGTCGGCACCGCCGGGTGCGATTTTTCTCAGAAAGATAATCTCGTCGTTCCATTCCTTGACCTGGATGTTGAAATTGTTGACCCCCGCAAGCGTTTCCTCCAATTCGGTCAACTCATGATAATGCGTGGCGAACAGGGTTTTGGCGCCGATGCGTTCCGGTCCGTGCAGGTATTCGACCATCGACCAGGCAATGCTGATGCCGTCGAAAGTGCTGGTGCCCCGCCCGATCTCATCCAGGATGATCAGGCTCTTGCCGGTCGCGTTGTTGAGGATATTGGCGGCCTCGTTCATCTCCACCATGAAAGTGGACTGCCCTTTCAGCAAATGATCCTGTGCGCCGACCCGGGAAAAAATGCGGTCGACCAGACCCAGTTCCGCTTCCTCCGCGGGCACGTAACTGCCGATCTGAGCCATGAGCGTGATCAGTGCCACTTGCCGGAGGTAAGTGGATTTGCCGGCCATGTTGGGACCGGTGATGATCATGATCTGATTGCCGTCACAGTCGAGAGCGGTGTCGTTGGGGATAAATGGATTGGAGGGATCGATCAGTTCCACCAGCGGGTGCCGTCCGTTGACGAAACGAAGATCCGTGTCTTCCCTCAGTATGGGGCGGGTGTACTGGTGCCGGTGCGCCACTTCCGCGAGCGCAGCCATGGCGTCCAATTCGCTCAGCAGGAGTGCCATGGATTGAATGCGTTTGCCTTCCGCCGCCACCGCCTGCCGGACCTGCTGAAACAATTCCTGTTCGAGCGCCAGTATTTTTTCTTCGGCACCGGTGATCTCGGTTTCGTGTTGCTTCAGTTCCGGCGAGATGAAGCGCTCGCAGTTGACCAGTGATTGCTTGCGGATATAATCTTCCGGCACCCGGTCGAGATTTTTTTTGGTCACCTCGATGTAATAACCATAAATTTTATTGAAACCGACTTTCAACTGGGGAATGCCGGTGCGTTCGCGTTCGCGCGCTTCCAGGGCGGCAATCGACTGGTTGCCGTCGCGGGTGATGGATTTCAACCGGTCCAGTTGCTCGTGGCAGCCGGGTTTGATCAGGTGGCCGTCCTTGAGGTTGTAGGGCGGATCGTTCACAATCATGTGGTCAATCTTTTGGTGCACCGATTCCAAATTGTCCCACGATTCGATGAAACGTTGCAGGTCTTTGGAGTCGCAGCGTTGCAGGATTTGCTTGATTTCCGGCAGAACGGCAATTGAACTTTTGAGCGCCGTCAGGTCCCGGGGACTGCACGCGGCCAGTGAGATGCGGCCCAGCAGGCGCTCCAGGTCATAGATGTTTCCAAGCTGGGAACGCAGATCGTTGCGGTCCATGAGATTGTCGTGAAATACGGTCACCCCGTTCAACCGGTCTTCGACCCGGGCCCGGTCAACCAGCGGTTTCAGGATCCATTCCTTGAGTCGCCGGGCGCCCATCGGCGTGCAGGTTTCGTCCAGCAGACCGAGCAGGGAATGTTTGCGTTCGCCGTCGCTCGATTTCACCAACTCGAGGCTGTTGACGGTGGCCTGGTCGAGCCACATGTAACTGTCGAGGTTGAAGGTGGACAGGGTGTTCACATGTTGCAGCGCGGACTTCTGAGTGTCGCGCAGATACCGGATCAGCGCGCCCGCCGCGCTGATGGCGTTCTTCAGAGACTCGCAGCCGAACCCTTCCAGAGAATGGGTTTTGAAGTGGTCGGTCAGTTGCCGGTAGGCTTCGCCGTGGCTGTAGGTCCAGTCTTCGCAGGGATTCAGGCAGTACGATCCCCCGGAAAGTCCGGTGATGACCGAGCCTTCGTCATTGAGGTGGGATTCGGGGGCGATGACTTCCCGCGGGTCCAGTTTGTTCAACTCGTCTGACAGTAAACTGTGCGAACCGGGGTCCTGGATTTCGGTCACCTTGAACTCACCGGTGGACAGATCCACCGCCGCCAGTCCGGTGCCGTCTTTGCCGATATAGATCGAGGCCAGGTAATGAGGGCTTTTTGGATCGAGCAGATGATCCTCCAGCACGGTTCCCGGGGTGATGACGCGCACCACTTCGCGCTTCACCAGTCCCTTGGCCAGTTTCGGGTCTTCCACCTGCTCGCAGATGGCAATTTTTTTGCCCTGCTTGACCAGTTTCGATATGTACAGGTTGGAGGAATGATGCGGGATGCCGCACATCGGGACCGGGTTGGCCTGGTTTTTGTTGCGCGAGGTGAGGGCGATCTCCAGAATTTTGGAAGCCGTCTTCGCGTCTTCGTTGAACATCTCGTAGAAGTCGCCCATCCGGAAAAACAGGATGGCATCCGGGTAATCCCGCTTGATGCTCTGGTACTGCTGCATCATGGGCGTTTCGTCGGGGACCGATTTTTTCTTTTTAACGGTGTCCGTCATATTAAAGGATCAGGTTTTGAAACAGCGGTAATAAGCGGTTGAATGTACTTTCGATGTGCTCCGGGTGGACTTTGGTGTCGGCCAGCACCGGCATGAAATTGGTATCGGCGGCCCAGCGCGGTACGATGTGGGCGTGGATATGATCCTCAAATCCGGCGCCGCCGCTTCTGCCGATATTGTATCCCACGTTGAAGCCGTCCGGGGTATATGCCTCACGCAGGATGTCCATGGACCTCTGGAGCAACTTGCCGCTTTCCATCAGTTCGGCTTCGTTCAGCTTGGACAGGCAGTCCAGGTGCCGGTACGGCGAGACCAGGAGGTGCCCGTTGGAATATGGGAAGATGTTGATCATGACAAAACTGTGCTCGCCACGGTACAGGATTTTCTTTGCGGGGTCGTCATTGGCCGGCGGGGCGGTGCAGAAGATGCACTCGGCGGTTTTATCCGACACGATATACTCCATTCTCCAAGGGGCCCAGAGGCTTTCCATAAAGTCGGATCTCCGGTTGGTTCGCAGTCGCGGTCAAAAATTACTGGTTCCCGAGGGACGTCGGCCGGGAAACAGGGTTTCGAACAGGGCCTGGGTTTTGTCCTGCATGATGCGGGCGTCTTGCGGGGACCGTTCGTGGTCGTAGCCCAGCAGGTGAAGTATGCCGTGAATGGCCAGCAGGATCAACTCCTCATTAAAGCTGAGTTGATGCTCCTCCGCCTGACGGGCCGCTGTTTCGACCGAAATCACCACGTCGCCCAAGAGGGTGTCCCCGGATTCGTTGACGGCACCCTCGTCCTGGGGGAAGGATAACACATCGGTGGCCTTGTCGAGGTTGCGGTAGGTTTTGTTCAAGGCTTGAATTTCCGCATCATCGGTCAACAACAGGCTCAGCTCGCATTGGGTTTCCCCTAATATTTCAAGAACTTGACCGATTCGGGACTGGAATTGAGAGGTGTCTACCGGGTATTGGCTCTGGTTGTTTTGGAGCAGAATTTCCATGTTGGGCCGAGAGGGTCAGCCGGGATCGGCACTGGAATTGCCATTGGAGGAGGTGCGCTCTTCTTCGTAGGCGTGGACGATTTTCTTGACCAGATCGTGCCGGACCACGTCTTTTTCCTTGAAGTTGATGGTTCGGATGCCGTCGATGTTTTGAAGGATGTGCTTGGCGTTAATGAGGCCCGATGTGGTGCCGGCGGGCAGATCGACCTGCGTGATGTCGCCGGTGACCACCATCTTGGAGCGGAACCCCAGCCGCGTCAGGAACATCTTCATTTGCGGTACCGTGGAGTTCTGGGCTTCGTCGAGGATGACGAAGGCGTCGTTGAGCGTGCGTCCCCGCATGTAGGCGAGGGGGGCGATTTCGATATAGCCTTCCTGGATCATCTGCTGGACCTGGGTGAATTCGATCATGTCGTACAACGCGTCATACAGCGGCATCAGGTAAGGGTGGATTTTCTCGGCAATGTCTCCCGGCAGGTAGCCCAGTTTCTCTCCCGCTTCCACCGCCGGGCGGGTGAGGATGATGCGCTTGTAATGATGCTTGA
>JAHELC010000018.1:39363-40639 GCA_024644405.1 Nitrospinaceae bacterium | reverse complement strand
CGGCTGGTCGCGTGAATACACCGATACCGGCACTCTGAAAGCCGAGCGTCACTACCAACACGGCGTCCGCGAGGGCATCAGCCGATTATATTACACTACCGGGGAACTGATGACCGAATGGATCTACCGCCACGGTAAACGCCACGGGCCCAGCCTCGGCTATTTCAAAAACGGTCGTCTCAAGGACAAAGGCAATTATCAGGACGACCTCCTCGAGGGCGATGTGCTCAAATATTATTCCGACGGAACGGTCAAGGCCCGAATGAATTTCAAACGCGACCGGCTGGAAGGAGAGTCCACAACTTATTACGAAAACGGGCAGGTGCAATATATTTATCGCTATTTTAAAGGACAAGTCTGGACCCGGAAAGACTACAGCCCTGATGGGAAACTCCTTAGGAAACAGGAGTTTCCCCAACGCCCGCTGCAACCCTGAAAACCCCTGCCGTGCATTTGAGTGAAAATCGCCACGGCGGGAATGTTTCGGGATATAATGACTTTAGATGAAAACGCATCGCATTCCCCAAAGTACACAAAGAGCCACTACGTTGAAAGCGTTGTTGGTGGGTGTGGAAATCGCCGGCTCCGGCACTCTCGGACATTCCCTGGATGAGTTGGACGGATTGGCCCGCACCGCCCATTACCAACCGGTCGGCACCTTTACCCAGCGGCTGGCGTCCATCAATCCAAAAACATTCATCGGCAAGGGCAAGGTCGAAGAGTTGCTCACGGCGGTCAAGCACCATGAAGCCGACGCGGTGATCTTCGACGAAGCGCTTTCACCGGCGCAAACGCGCAACCTGGAAAATATTCTTAAATGCGGCATCGTGGACCGGCCGTGGATCATCCTCGAAATTTTCAAGGATCATGCCCGCACGCGTGAAGCCAAAACACAGGTGGAGCTCGCGCGACTGCAATACGCCCTGCCCCGCCTCACCAAAATGTGGACCCATCTGTCACGGCAGAGAGGCGGCATCGGGTTGCGGGACGTGGGTGAAACGCAGATTCAATTGGACCGGCGCATCATCCGTGACAATATCGCCAAGCTCAACAAAAAACTTAAACGCATTCACCGCGAACGTCAGACGCAAAGAAAGGCGCGCCAGAGCGCTTATCAGGTGTCGCTGGTGGGTTACACCAATGTCGGCAAGTCCACCCTGATGAACTGCCTCACCGGAACCGATACCCTGGTGGCAGACAAACTATTCGCCACGCTTGATTCCACCGTACGGCGGGTGAAAAAGAATTTCCCGTATCCCATCCTGCTGGCGGACAC
>JAHELC010000018.1:0-39263 GCA_024644405.1 Nitrospinaceae bacterium | reverse complement strand
AGAATACATAGTATCTCCTCTCGACACGGGTCGCGCCGATTACGAGTTTGAATAAAAATGAGTGGAAATTGTTAGTGGGAATTATACCACGATGAGATTGGCATGGTTGACGGCAAGTTTCTTCTTACCCGCTTTCTTAAAAAAAACAACAACCTTCCAGTCACCTTCACTGCCCTCCCGGTTGACCACCACTCCCGATCCGAACTTGGGATGCAGGACTTTGGTGCCGACACAATATTCGCCGTTGCCGGAGGACCCGCGCGCGACCGGTTCCGGCAGAGACATGTCCGGTCGTCTTTCATAGGAGGCAGGTGCCTGGGTCTCGAAACCACCCAGGGCCATTTCCTTTTGCAGGACTTCTCCGGGGATGGCCGCGAGAAAATCCGATGGCTGGTAATTGTACGTATTGCCGTAGATCCGCCGACGCCGTGCGTTGGTGATCATCAAACGCGATTTGGCGCGTGTGATGCCCACGTAACACAGCCGCCGTTCCTCCTCGAATTCCTCGGTACTGGACATCGAACTGGCGTGCGGCAGCAAGCCATTCTCGACGCCGATCATGCACACGCCTTCGAACTCGAGGCCCTTGCAGGTGTGCAGGGTCATCAGCGGCAGTACCCCCCGGCTGTCATCGAGATTATCGAGATCGGAAACCAGCGCGGTGGTATCCAGAAACTCCCGCAGGGTATTCTCCGGATGCGATTCGCTGAACTGCTCGACGGCGGAATACAACTCGTTGAGGTTTTCCAGACGGCTCCGGCTTTCGACGGAATTTTCATCTTCCAGCTTAGCCATGTAACCGGTGCGTTCCAGAATTTCATTCAAAAACTCTTCCGGCGCCCGCTCTTCATAAATCGAGCGCAGGTGATCCAACAATGCTACAAACTGGGAGATCTTTTTACCCGGGCCGGTGGACACGATTTTTTGAGGCTCGGCCTGGCGCAGTCCATCGAGCAGAGACACACCGTGCTGATCGCAATACGTCTCGACTTTCTCGAGGGACGATTTTCCGATCCCCCGCACCGGCACGTTGACGATGCGCTTCAACGAAACCGAGTCGGCGGGATTCAGCACTACCCGCATATACGCGAGGATATCCTTGACTTCCCTGCGTTCGTAAAACTTAAGGCCGCCCACCACCTGGTAGGGCAGTTCCATCTGGCGCAATTGATCTTCCAACACGCGCGACTGCGCATTAGTGCGATACAATACCGCCATGTCGTTGAAGGAGTGGCCCGCCTCGTTCGCCCATTCCTGAAGACGCTCGCACACGGCGCGGGCTTCATCAATTTCATCCTCTGCCCGGTAATAAATTATCTGATTTCCGGCATCATTTTCCGTCCACAGGGTTTTATCCTTGCGGGCCACGTTCTCCCGCACCACTGCCGCCGCCGCCGTGAGGATGTTCTGGGTCGAACGGTAATTCTGCTCCAGCTTGATCACCCGCGTGTTGGCATAATCCTTCTCGAAGTGCAGAATGTTTTCAAGGTTGGCCCCCCGCCAGCGGTAAATGCTCTGGTCGTCATCGCCCACCACGCACACATTCTGGTGGCTCTCCGTCAATATCCTCACCAGGTTGTACTGGGTCACATTCGTATCCTGAAATTCATCGACCAGCACATAGCGAAACCGGCGGTTGTAGTAATCCTTGATGGAGGAATGATTGCGAAGCAGGTGAACGGTCAGCATCAACAAGTCGTCGAAGTCGAGTCCGTTGTTGTCGCGCAGTGCCTTCTGGTAGATCGGATACACTTCCGCCGCCTTCAGTTGATGGCCGTATGAATAATTATCCAGCCGGATATCGCTGGCAAACAAATAATCGTTTTTAAAACCGCTGATGTGACTGAGAATGGCTCGCGGCGGAAACGCCTCCTCATTCACGTTCGCAGTTTTCATGCATTTTTTAACCAGCGACAGTTGATCCTGGGCGTCGTAAATCACAAAATCGTTGCTGTACCCGAGTTCGTGAATATGCTTGCGCAACAGCTTCAGGCAAAACGAGTGGAAGGTGCTGACCCAGGGATAAGTCTCACACGTCCCCAGTTTCTGATACACACGGTCCAGCATCTCCTTCGCCGCCTTATTGGTGAACGTTATGGCGAGGATCGACTCGGGCGGCACCTGCTTTTCCCGAATCAGATAAACGATACGATAGGTGATGGCCCGCGTTTTGCCGGAGCCGGCACCGGCGACCACCAGCACCGGACCCTCGGTCTGCCGGACCGCTGCTAATTGCTGTGGATTGAGTTCGTCGGAAAACATGTTTCAAAAAGAGGTATGTGTTGAATGAATCAACCGCGATCGGGAGCCTTTTCCAGGACCACAGTCAAGTTGATTTCCTTACCCTTGCGGATCAGCGTGATCTGAATGGGTTTGCCTGCCGGGGCGTGAGCGCATTTGAGCGGAAGCTCTCTCGAATTGCGTAGCGGTTGACCGTTAAATTCGACAATCACATCGCCTTCCATGATCCCCGCCTTGGCCGCCGGACTGTTCTGCACCACCTGAACAATGAAAGCTCCCTGTGCGTCTTTTAATTTAAACCGTTCCTGGATGTCGATCGTGATTTCCTGGATCACCACCCCCATCCAACTACGAATCACTCTCCCTTTTTCCTCCAGTTGCGGAAGAATACGTTTTACCAGATCGATCGGCAGGGAAAACCCCAGGCCCTGGCCTTGAGCGAGAATCATGGTGTTGATGCCCACCACTTCGCCCCGGGTATTGATCAAGGGACCGCCGCTGTTGCCGGGGTTGATCGGCGCGTCGATCTGGATAAAGTCATCGAACGGGCTGGCGCCCAACGAACGCCCTTTGGCGCTGACAATCCCCACCGTCACCGATTGTTGCAATCCGAAGGGACTGCCGATGGCCATCACCCATTCGCCAATCTTCAGTTGCTCCGAACTGCCCAGCGGTAACACCGGCAGAGGTTTCGTGGATTTGATTTTGACCAGTCCCACATCCGTTATCTTGTCGACGCCGATCACCTGGCCGCGAAACAAGCGTCCGTCCGCAAGCCCCACTTGCAGTTCATCCGAACCGTCGATCACATGCGCATTTGTCAGAATATAGCCTTCTTTGTTAACGATGAATCCCGAACCCTCGCCCTTTTGCCGGAACTGGCCGGAAGGCGGCATACCGGGAGTACTCGGCGCCTGGCCCCACGGAAAATCGCCAAAGGGCTGCACCGGCACCCGTTCCAAAACCCGGATATTCACCACCGCCGGACTGAGCTTCTCGGCCATGTCGCTGAACAGGGACAACCCCAAATTGCCGCGTGCCTGCAGAGCTGCCCCTGGCTTTTCGGTCCATAATTGAATGGCACCCGCGAAAACTGGGGAACCGACGGCAAATGCACAGACCATCCACCCTGACAACCCGAACGCCAACACCCTTGAGCGATGTAAATGTTTCATGGGATTTCTCCGTGATAAGGACCGACCTTTGTTAGCCCCAGCTTATCATTTTCGGGAGGCAGACCGCCAGTATCGGCTGGATTTATATCAGGTGCTCCCAGACCACGGCCGCCAGGGCTTCGATAAACAGGGGAGAAGTGTTGAGGGATTCGGTCCGGAACAGTTCAATGCCCCGTTCGGCAGCGTATTCCTTGAAAGCGATATCGATATCGTACAGAATTTCAATATGGTCGCACACGAAACCGACGGGCACGACGAGCGCCGTTGTGCTGCCAGCTTCGGCAATTTTATCTAGGGTTTCCTCCACGCTCGGTTCCAGCCACGGTACAGGAATCATTCCCTGGCTCTGGTACGCCTGGTGCCAGTTGGGAATATCGGCCTGTTGCAGAATCCCCTGCATGGTTTTGCCGTATTCGTCAACGTAGGGATCGCCATACATCTCCACCGAATCGGCGGGAATACTGTGCACGGTAAAAATGGTATGAATATTTTCTTTCCCTTTGGCCTTCAAATCCACATCGGCAGCCCGGTAGCGTTCCACGAACGCGTCGATCAACAGGGGTTGATTCGGCCAGCTGATGATAAATCTCACTTCAAGTTTTCTCGATTGCCAGACCTCCATCGCATCATTAAAAGCTTTTTGATAACGCTCGGTGCTCCACCGGCTGTACTGCGGCGCGAGGCACAAAGCCACGATCCGTTCCGCCCCGTCGCTCACCGCCTGGTTCACCGCGTCCTTGATATAAGGACTCCAGGTCCGCATCCCGACATAGACTTTGAACGCCTCCTGCCCCTGGTTGAGATACTGCTCCAGCGCTTCCGCCTGCGCGGTGGTGATATCCAACAGAGGCGACCGCCCGCCGATCTGCTGGTAACGGCGGGCCACTTCCTGAATCACTTCGGTCGACGAGTCCTTGCCGCCGCGAATATTTTTCAGGTATTTGGGAATATCCTGCACGCGTAAAGGAGCGCCATGCGCGAGCAGAATGACCGCGGTTTTCAATTTTCCGGAGGATGTGGCAGCGCTTGTCATTTGGATTGATAGGCGTGAACCATGTCCACCACTGCTTTCACGTGGTCGACCGGCGTGTGTTGTAGAATACCGTGCCCGAGATTGAACACATGCCCGGGGCGTCCGCCGGCCCGGCGCAGGATGTCATGCACTTTTTCTTTGATCACCGGAATCGGCGCGAACAGGATATTGGGATCGAGGTTGCCCTGCACCGGCGTGTCGTGTCCGATCTGCTGCCACGCATCATCCAGATGAATACGCCAGTCGAATCCCATGGCGTCGCCGCCCGCTTCCCGTATCTGCGGCAGCATGCTGGAGGTACCGGTACTGAAATTGATCACCGGCACACCAAGGTCCTTCAATCCTTCGAACACGCGGCGGGTGTGCGGCAGAATATATTTCTGGTAGTCGCCGGGACTCAGGCATCCGACCCAGCTGTCGAAAATCTGCAGGGCCTGCGCTCCGGCCTTCACCTGCATCTTGAGATAATCGACCAGCACGTCGGCCACCTTGGTCATGAGTTGTTGCCAGATATCCGATTCGTCGTACATCATCAATTTTGTCGTCGTGAAATCTTTCGACTTGCCGCCCTCCACCATATAGCTGGCGAGAGTGAACGGCGCGGCGGAAAATCCGACCAGCGGCATCTTTCTGGAAATCTCTCCGCGCACCAGTTTGATGGCTTCGCCGACATAGCCCAACTGCTCCTCGGAGTTCACCGGCTTCAGCGCTTCCACATCCTTGCGGGTGCGCACGGGACGGGGAATGGATGGACCGTCGCCGGCGGTAAACTCGAGACCGGTACCCATCGGCTCCAGCGGCAACAAAATGTCCGCGAAAATGATGGCGGCATCGACGCCCAGCACGTCCAGCGGTTGCAGGGTGACCTCGCAGGCCAGTTCCGGAGTTTTACACAGTTCGAGAAAAGTATGCTTTTCCTTGAGGTCCCGGTAGACCTTCATATACCGTCCCGCCTGGCGCATGAACCAGACCGGGGTGCAATCCACCGGCTCGCCCCGGAGCGCCTTCAGAAACCGGAAATCTCCGTTTTTATCCATTCCACCGCCTTGTCAGTTGAAATTCAAAGATTTTGATTATAGGCCGGGCAACCCGCCAATATCAAACCGTTTTTATACGTTCTATTTCCGCGAGAACGGTGGCGTCGGTCTCCCCGGCCAGGGCGGATTCCAATACCCCCAGCGCCTCAGGCCCCATCAGTTCGCCCAGGGCCCAGACCGCATGGGAACGGATGAGGGGCTCCGGGTCGGAAAGCGCCTGAGTGAGTGCCGGAACCGCCTCCGGTTGCCCGGAATTGCCCAGGGCCACAGCCACATTTCTCAATAAAACCCGGCGTTTGATGCGCTTGACCGGGCTTTTTCGGAACCGTGAGCGGAAACCCGCGTCATCCAACTGCATCAATTCGATCAACTTGTTAACCCCCTCCCGCCGCTGAAACGCGGGCTCCTCGGTCGCCACGGCGTAGGAGTTCCACGGGCAGACGATCTGACAATCGTCGCATCCGTAAATGCGGTTGCCGAGGGCTTTGCGGTATTCAAGCGGAATCGCCTCCTTCAGTTCAATGGTGAGATAAGAGATACATTTGCGGGAATCAAGGACATAAGGCGCGACAATGGCCCCGGTCGGGCAGATATCGATACAGGCGGTGCAGGTCCCGCAATGGTCCTCCGCCGCCCCGGAGGGAGGCAGGGCCACATCCACCAGGATTTCGGAGAGAAAATAGTACGATCCGACCCCCTCGGTGAGCAGGTTGGTGTGCTTGCCGATCCACCCCAATCCGGCCTTCTCGGCCAGCGGTTTTTCGAGAATGGGACCGGTATCGACATAACTTTTGGTCCGGCATCCGGGAAATACTTCTGCCAGAAAGCCCTCCAAATCCCGCAGGCGGGGCTGGATGAGATCGTGATAATCCAGATTCCAGGCGTAGTTGGAAATATCGCCGGTTTCCCGTGCCTCCAGGAATTCCAGTGTCCGGGGGGTGGTGAAATAGGAGGTGCTGAGGCAGATGACGCTTTTCACACCGGGCAGGACCCGATCAAGATCCAGCCGTTTGGCCTCGCCCCGCTTCATATACTGCATCTCCCCGTCGAAATTTTGGGCGAGCCACTGCTGGAACCATTCCCCAGCTCCTGCCACATCGGGCGGGGCGACTCCAAACCCCTCGAACCCCAAATCGAGGGCCTGGCGGCGGATTTTCGCCAGTTTTTCCCGGATGTCCTTGCTTTCGACCATTTGGAATATTATTTGATATAAACAGAGGCTTTTGATAGGGTGAAGCCTCATTTCCCTGAAAAAGCCTAACACTAATGAATAAAACAGGTTACATCTATCACCCGCTATACCTGGAACATGATACCGGCCAGCATCCGGAAAACTTCGGACGTCTGATTGCGATCGAAAATCACCTCAAAGATTCCGACATCAACACCCAGTTGCAACGGCACGAACCGCGCCCCGCCACCCTGGACGAGATTGGCCTGAACCATGTTGCCGGCTATGCGGAATCGGTACAACGCCAATGTGAAGAAGGCGCCAGCAGTCTGGACCCGGACACCTCAGTCAGTGCCAAATCCTTTGACGCCGCCCTGCTCAGCACCGGAGCGGGATTGAAGGCGGTCGACCTGGTGCTGGACGGCACCTGTAACAACGTGTTTTGCGCCGTGCGCCCGCCGGGGCATCATGCCGAGCATAACCGATCCATGGGATTCTGCCTGTTCAACAATGTCGCCATCGCCGCCGATTACGCCATCGAGAAAAAAGGTCTCGACCGCGTGTTCATTTTCGACTGGGACGTGCATCACGGCAACGGCACCCAGCACTCGTTTTATTCGAAGAGTAACGTGTATTACAGCAGTGTCCACCAGTATCCATTTTATCCGGGAACCGGAGCCGTCGAGGAAACCGGCTCCGGCGACGGCCTGGGCACCACGCTTAATTTTCCGCTACGCGCCTTTTCACGGGACGAAAATTACCTGGCGCTGGTCAAAGACAAGCTCATCCCGGAAATGACCCGGTTCAAACCGGACCTCATTATTTTGTCCGCCGGGTTCGACGCCCATGCCAACGACCCGCTGGCGCAGATGGAGGTCTCCACCGAATGTTATGGAGCGATGACCGAGTTGATGGTCACCGCCGCGAATGAAATCTGCAACGGACGCCTGATCTCCATGCTGGAAGGCGGTTACGATCCGGATGCGTTGGCCGGGTCGGTGCATGCGCATTTGAAAAACCTGCTCTCGTAATATTTTTTAAGGAAGTCATTTTACCATGTTGCAACAACACCTGAGACAACTCACCGATAAAGTCATCGAAGCCCTCAACGTCGGGACGATGGAAATGGTCAATCTGCGTCAGACGCTCCTGACCCCGGACTTTATCCTGATCGGCCTGCTGGAGCAACAGGATTCACGAATCGCCAAATTGCTGGAAACCTACTATCCGGAAGACAAGAAACTGACACGTAAAATCCTGGATCGCCTGTTCGACCTCCAGGAAGGCGAAACCAAGCACGAAGGACAGCAGATTGAGCACATCCATCTCGCCAAGGAAACCGACTCCCTGTTCGAGATCGCCATGGATGAAGCCAAGAAACTGGGGGACCGCTACGTCAGTGTCGGCGCGATGTTCCTGGCCCTGTTCGATTCGCGGGTGGGCCGGACGGCGGACGTCCTTCAGGAATTCGGACTGAAATACAACAAGGTGAAGGAAGATCTGGAGATCATGCGCGGCGGAATCAACATCGACGAAAAAGACGGAGAAGGGAAGATGGACGTCCTGGGCCAGTACACCACCGACCTCACCGATATGGCAAGGCGGGGGGAACTGGATCCGGTGATCGGACGGGAAAAGGAAATAGACCGCATCATCCAAATCCTGTCAAGACGCAAGAAGAACAACCCGGTGCTGATCGGCGAACCGGGCGTGGGCAAAACCGTCATCGTTGAAGGGTTGGCCCAAAAAATCGTCAAAGCCGAGGTACCCAACTCTCTGTTGAACAAGCGCGTCAAAGTTCTGGAAATGTCCGAGCTCATCGCCGGAGCCAAAATGCGCGGAGAATTCGAAGAACGCATGAAGGCCGTGAAGGACGAGGTCACCAGCGCGCACGGCAGCATTATTTTGTTTATCGATGAACTGCACACAATTGTGAGCGCCGGTGCGGGCGCGGGAGGCGTCGACGCCTCCAATATGCTGAAAGCCGCGCTCTCCAAGGGACAACTGCAATGCATCGGGGCCACGACTCTGGATGATTACAAGAAAAGCATCGAGGAAGACAAGGCCCTTGCCCGCCGGTTTCAGCCGATACTGGTCGAAGAACCTTCGGTCGATGAAACGGTATCCATGCTGGAGGGCATCAAATCCAAATACGAAAAACACCATTCCATTCAGTTCCAGGAGGCGGCTATACGCGCAGCGGCCAAATTGTCGGAAAAACACATTTACGACCGCGCGCTGCCGGACAAGGCGGTCGACCTGCTCGACGAAGCGGGGGCGCAAAAACACCTGGCGTTGATCTACGTTCCGCCGGTCATTCAGCAACTTGAAAAAGAACGCAACGAAATCATCAAGAATCAGAAGGATGCTTTCGGCGATCAGGATTTCGAAAAAGTAGCCCAGCTTCGCCAGGATGTTTTGGAGATCGATAAAAAGTTGTCCGCCGAAAAAGAAAAATGGAACACGGAATTAGGCAAGGTCGATCATTCGGTCACCGAAGAGGACATTGCCAATGTGGTGGCGACGTGGACAGGGATTCCGGTGAACAAAATACGTGAAACGGAAACCGCCAAGTTGATGAACATGGAGGAGAACCTGCACAAACGGGTGATCGGGCAGGACAATGCCATTGTCGCCATCAGCAACGCCATCCGCCGCAACCGTGCCGGCCTCAAGGACAAGGACCGGCCCATCGGTTCGTTCCTGTTTCTCGGTCCCACGGGGGTCGGTAAAACCGAGCTGGCCAAGGCCCTGGCGGAATTTCTGCTGGACGACGAGGACCGGCTGATCCGGCTGGATATGTCCGAGTATATGGAAAAACACTCCGTGTCCAAAATCATCGGCTCGCCGCCCGGATACGTAGGTTACGACGAGGGCGGGCAGTTGACTGAAAAAGTGCGGCGTCATCCTTACTCTGTCATTTTGCTCGACGAATTGGAGAAAGCGCATCCCGACGTGTTTAACATTCTTTTGCAACTGCTGGACGACGGACGGCTCACCGACGCGCATGGGAGGGTCACCAGTTTCAAGAACGCCATCATCATCGGCACGTCCAACATCGGGACGCAGTCGATCACCGAGGGCAAAACCAAGGGGATCGGTTTTGCAGTGCTGGATGATCCATCGAAAGACTACAACCAGGTGCGGTCGATGGTATTAAACGAGGTGCAGAAACTGTTCAAACCGGAATTCATCAATCGTCTCGATGACCTTATCGTGTTCCACAAACTGGAACCGACCGAGGTACGGCAGATTGCGGATCTGATGCTGAACAATCTGACTAAGCGCCTGAAAGAAAGCAACATGACCCTTGAGATCACCAACAAGGTGAAAGACGAACTGGCCAAGGAGGGTTTCAGCGAAATGTACGGCGCACGGCCCCTGCGGCGGTTGATCGAAGACAAAATTGAAAACGCCATTTCCATGCGAATCATCAACGGCGAATTCAATCACGGCGACACGATTCACGTAGACTTTAAAAAGAACGATTACACATTTACCGTCAAATAAATATTTTTCCTGAAGCCTGGGGGATACGGATTGAATCAAGTTCAAAATACACACAGACGCATGGCCATCATCGCCCTGCTGGTCGGGCTGGGAGTCGTATTGCATCGCCTCGAAGCCCTGCTTCCCCTGCCCACACCCTGGGTTAAGCTGGGGTTGGCCAATATCATGACTCTGATAGCTCTGGTGTTTCTCGGATTCCGGGCAGCGCTGGAAGTCACCCTGTTGCGCGTCCTGTTGGGGTCGGTGTTGGGCGGGACGTTTCTCAGCCCCACTTTTTTTCTGAGCCTGGCCGGAGGATTGGCTTCCGTAGGCATCATGGGACTGTTGTACCGGGAAGGCCGCCAGGGGTTCAGCCTGGTGGGAATCAGCGTGGCGGCGGCCTATGCCCACACCACCGCGATATTTGTGTGCGTGTTCCTCTTGTTCATTCATCAAAGCGTATTTTTCAATCTACTGCCGGTGTTTCTCACCTTTTCCCTGATCACCGGCATTCTCACCGGCCTGCTGGCGAACAACATCACCCAACATCTCTCGAATGAGGGAGTGTCCTTTTAATACCCGATATTCCCCCTTCACAATGTTTTAGACTTCCCCGGATTTTTCCTTTACACTAAATTTCTAGCCCAATTTACACTTATCAAATATCAAACGAACCTTGATGGTGCCTGTGAAGCTTTCAATTGTCATCCCTGTTTATAACGAAAAAAATACGCTCGAAACCCTGCTGACACGTGTGGAAGCCGTCGACTACGAAAAAGAAATCGTGCTGGTGGATGATTGCTCCACCGACGGCACACGTGAAATTGTCGACAACTATAAAACGAAAAAGGGGTATACGGTATTGATGCACACGCAAAACCAGGGCAAAGGCGCCGCGCTCCGCACTGGATTTGCCCACGCCTCGGGGGATATCATTATCATTCAGGACGCGGACCTGGAATATGATCCTAAGGACTACGGTAAACTTTTAGAGCCGATTCTGGATGGGAGGGCGGACGTCGTCTACGGGTCGCGGTTTCTGGGCGGACCGCACCGGGTTTTGTTTTTCTGGCATTATCTTGGCAACATGGCTCTCACCCTGTTGTCCAATATGCTGACCAACCTGAACCTGACGGATATGGAAACCTGCTATAAAGCCTTCACCCGGCAGGTCTTGAAATCCATCACCCTGAAATGCAACCGGTTTGGATTCGAGCCTGAGTTTACCAGCAAGGTTTCCAGGAAAAAATTCAGAATCTACGAAGTTCCTATTTCCTACAGCGGACGGGATTATGCGGAGGGAAAAAAGATTGGATGGAAAGACGGCGTAGCGGCCATCTGGTTTATCATCCGCTTTCGGTTATTCGACTGAGCCTGAAAATGTTAGTCGAACCGGTGAATCGTGCCCTTGAGGACACCCGTTTCAAATTCTTTGGTCTCCCGGCCAACGAGTCGGCTTAAGGCCAGCAGGGCGATGAGATTGGGAACCGCCATCAGAGCGTTCATGGCTCCCGAAAAATCCCAGACAAACGCCAGTTCTCGCACAGCACCTATATACACGAAACTGATCCAGGCGATTCTGTAAATTAGGATGAAGCGCTCACCGGCCAGATATTCAAAACATTTTTCGCCGTAATAACACCAGCCCAAAATGGTGGAGAACGCGAACGTGACCACTCCGAGGGTGACGATCCATTGTCCCCATTCGCCGGGCAATCCGGCGTTGAACGCCTGAAGCGTCAATTCGACCCCGGTTTTCCCGGAGTCCCAGACGCCGGTGGTGGAAAGCACGAGCCCGGTCAACGAACACACGATGATGGTGTCGAGAAACGTTCCGGTCATGGACACCAATGCCTGTTTGGCCGGTTGATTGGTTTTAGCCGCAGCCGCAGCGATGGGAGCGCTTCCCAGACCGGATTCGTTGGAGAACAATCCCCGCTCGACACCGAACCGAATGGCTTGCGCCAGTGTCGCTCCGGCAAACCCACCACTGGCCGCGGAGCCCGACAGTGCATCCTTAAACAGCAGTGCAAGCCCCGCCGGCAACTCCGACGCATGTCCGATGATGATCGCCAACGACCCCGCAAAATACAGCAAGACCATGAAGGGAACAAAAAAGGAAACGACCTCGGCAATACGTTTGATCCCTCCCAATATCACCAGCCCGGTAAAAACTGCGAGGACAACACCCACTGTTTCCTTGCTGATGGAGAACACCTCAACCAGAGCCAGGGTGGAGGTGTTGGCCTGGACCATGTTGCCAATTCCGAACGCGGCCACGGCTCCGCACATCGCAAAACAGATTCCCAGCCATTTCCATCCCAACCCGGTTTCGATGTAATACATGGGACCGCCGGAAATTTCTCCCTTGTGGTTGACCTGCCGATACCGCACGGCGAGAAAGCCTTCAGCATATTTGGTGGCCATACCGAATAGAGCAGCGACCCACATCCACACTACAGCGCCGGGTCCTCCCAGGGTGATCGCAGTAGCGACGCCGGCAATGTTGCCGCTGCCAATGGTCGCGGCGAGGGCGATCATCAATGCACCAAAATGGGAAACGTCTCCTTCCCCTGCCCGTTCACGGGCGAAGGTGAGACGCAATGCATAGGGGAGTAAACGGAATTGAATGCCTTTGAGTTGGATCGTCAGCCATATTCCCGTGCCGACCAGAAGTACCAGCAGCCAGGGACCCCAGAGCATTCCGTTTAAATCTGAAAAAAACCGTCCGAGGGATTCCATAATGAAAGGGACCGGATTTGAGAAAACAAGATCAGAACATTGATGGGTCAATAAGCCCGGAGGGAAATCTCCCCGTGGAAGATATTTTGAACATGGGGATTCATGAAATTGGATACAAGCTACTTCTTTTTTTCTTTTTTGCTCACTTCTTCCTTTTTCTTCGCAGCTTCCGCTTTTTTCTTTTCGGAATCCTCCAAAACTTTTTCTAATTTCTGGATCAACGCGGACTGCTGTTCACCTTCGTCGGCTAATCGCCTAAAAATGCCTGCAATTCTCGTTGGGAGTCCGGCCCCAACCGATGTGGTTTGTTTGTCCACGGCGATGCTTTGATTTAAAAATCCCAGGGCTTCCTTCAACTCAGGCACCTTGGTCCCCGCCAGCTCGCTCGCCAGGCTTTCCTTCAGGGGAAGACCGCGTTGAATATCGTCCACCGCTCCCCGACCATTGGTAAAATTGGGCATGGTATTTTTATACTTGTTACCCAGTGCTATCCCAACCCTGAATATCTGAATGGTTTTATTAACCAATGCTTCATCTTTCTCATTGAGTCCTTCGTCTTCCTCAACTCCTTCGCCACCACCTCCTCCCGCACTTGCCTGACCCGGAAACCCTGGGGGTGTGCTGGACGCAGGCGTTGGCTCGTTCACTCCTCTGAATTTCTTCACAGCTCCCTGCTCTCTATATTTCAAAGGAATTTTGCTGGCATCGTCGGTAAAATGGGTTCTTCCCTGATCATCCTTATATTTATATATTTTCGCCATCGCTGGATCGGGCAGGAGGAAGATACATCCTAAAAGCGCAAAAATCATGGTTTTTGAAAAAATTTTTGGAAGACCGATGGCATGTTTCATAGGACAGGGGACGGTTAAATTCAAACGTAATTAATCTAACTTATCGAAACTACTTTAAGATTATACAACCGAATTCAAACTCTGTTATACTTTAATTCTAAGCGAAACCTTCCCAAATTGAAACTGGAGATATTGGTGACTCCAAGTCCGTTAAAGTATATCGACGATAATGTCTACAGTCTGTATCCCGACAATCGTATCGTCGGTTTTTATTTGTATGACATTCAGGATGAGGTGGTGGGCCGTATCCAGGGCCTGATGGTCGACCCGGAATCCTACAATCCGAGATATCTGGTTTTAACCATCGGTGGGTTTTTATTCACCGATGGAAAAATAGTTCTGTTTCCCAGGGAACATTATGAAACGCTTGAGATGGGGAAAGTCAAAACCTCCTGGCGTTTGGATTCCATACAGCAATCTCCTTCCATCAACGATGTCCAATCCCTTACCCTGGAAAAGGAACAGGTCATTTTGGGTTACTATGACCTGGAACCCTATTGGGACATCACGGAATCCAACATCAATCCTTGATTCCCCTTCCTTCTGAACGCATATCAATTCTCTCTAACAATTGATAGACCGCATCCGACACGTCCTTGACGCTGATGTCTTCAATGCAAAAGGGTTTGTTGTGAGGTGAGGGTTTGCATTCCTTGAAAAAATTGTGCCGGCAGGGTGAGCAGGGGAAATTTTTTGTGACGATTTCCTTTTTGGCAGGTTCGATGCAGGGACTGCTGGTTTTAGGGCTTCCCGGACCGAATATGGCAACCAGGGGCGTTTCCACCATGGCCGCCAGATTCATGAGGCCGCTGTCGTTGGCGATCAGCAGTTGGCAGTTCCGGAGCAAGGCCAGCACCGTCCGCAAATTCAGACCCGTGAAAATCAGGGAGTGCTCTCGCGGGCAGAATTTCCTGACCTGCTCGATCAGCTCCACCTCCGCATCGCTTCCCAACAACAGAATTTTGGCCCCTTTTTCCTTGATCAGTTTTTGACACAATATACCGAATCGTTCCGGATGCCACCGCTTTTCCTGCTTGGAGGCTCCCGGTTGAATCGCTATTTTAACATCACCTGGATAAATTCCCTGCTGAGCCAGCAATTCCTCCTGTTGTTCCACTTCTGCCTCTGAAATGATGGGCTCGAATTTCTTTTCCACTTCATGGATTCCCAGACAGGATACGATTCTGGAATAATAGTCCATTCCATGGATTGATTTTGAATCTTTCTGTACGACGAGTGGATGCGTCAACAGAAGTCCACGACCTTCCGTTCGATAACCGATCCGGATTTTGGCTCCCGACAGCCATGCCATGACTGCACTGCGAAAGGAATTGGGAAACAACACCGCCAGGTCAAACTGATATTTTTTCAAACCCCGCGCAAACCGGCAGGCAGACCCAAAACCGTCTTCCTGGGTGTAGGGGATTTTGATTACGGAATCGATGGAAGGATGGTGCGACAAAAATTCGTGGGCGGGAGGATGAGCCACCACCGTTATCCGCACATGAGGCAAACGGGCTCTTAAGGCCTGAATAGTGGGAAGCGCGAACACCACATCTCCAATCCAGTGCGGCATCCAAAATAAAACATGGCGAATGTCCTGTTCCTCAAGATTAATTGGACGGTCCATGGTTACCTCTGTTTTCAAATTACGTTCCCCCATTGATCTTACATGGAGCCACGCAGGTTATTTGACTCGGCGAATGGCAGCTCCCAACTGAGACAACTTTTTCTCCATATCCTGATATCCCCGGTCAATATGGTAGACCCGCGAAACCACCGTATCCCGCTCAGCAACCAGTCCCGCCAGAACGAGGCAGGCACTCGCCCGCAAATCGGTGGCCATAACCGGAGCACCGCTCAATTGCTTCACTCCCCGCACGGTCGCCGTGTGGCCTTCGATGGAAATATCTGCACCCATACGTTTCAACTCCGCCACATGCATAAACCGGTTTTCGAAAACGGTTTCGGTAATCCTGCTCTGGCCTCCTGCCAGGGTCATCAAAGTCATGAACTGTGCCTGCACGTCCGTCGCAAAACCGGGATAAGGTTCGGTGGTGATGTCCACAGGGGACAACAATCCGTTACCTTTCACCCGAACCGAATTTTCACGCGTATCTACCGTTACACCAGTTTGACGCAGTTTGTCGATGATGGGTTCCATATGGCCGGGCACGCAATTCAGCACTTCCACATCGCCGTTGGCGATAGCGCCGGCAATCATGTAAGTCGCCGCTTCAATCCGGTCCGGTAATATCCGGCATTCAATCGGCGCTAAAGACGTCACTCCCTGGATAACGATTTTTTCGGTTCCGGCACCTTTTATTTTAGCACCTGAATGATTCAAGATATCGGCCAGAAAACTCACTTCCGGTTCCCGGGCGGCATTATTGAGTACCGTTTCCCCTTCCGCCAAAGCCGCCGCCATCATGACGTTCATGGTGCCGGTGACCGTTACCAGGTCAAACGTATGGCGAACTCCTTTCAGTTTTTTGGCGATACCGTGAACGTAACCTTCCTCCAGCCGGATGTTTGCCCCCAGCGCTTCCAGTCCTTTAATGTGAAGGTCAATAGGACGCGCCCCGATGGCACATCCTCCGGGCAACGAAACTTTGGCTTCGCCCAGCCGCGCCAGCAAAGGACCCAGCACCAGGCAGGAGGCGCGCATGGTCGACACCAGATCGTAGGGTGCTATCGGATTATTGATTCCCGTGGTATCCAGAACGACACTGTCGCCTTCAAAACAGTCGACCCCGGCCCCCAGTTCCTGCACCAGGCGAACCATTGTGGTGACGTCGCGGACCCTCGGCACAGCCTGAACCTTACATTTTCCCTGAGTGAGCAGAGTTGCCGCCAATACCGGTAACACCGCATTTTTAGCACCGCTGATGGTCACCTGGCCGTTCAGCGGATGACCGCCCTCCACGATGATTTTATCCAAGCGCCCTCCTCGTGGAAACCACGCGGTCGCGCCCGCTCAAATCCTGCAGGATTGCAATTTCATCCCACCCGCCATGAGCCTGAAGGCTCTGCTTCACCGGCCCGGCCTGATCCGTTCCCACTTCGAATATCAGATGGCCTTCCGGCTTTAAATAGGAAAAAGCATTCGCCACGATTCTCCGGTAACACGCCAAGCCGTCCGAACCGCCATCCAATGCCGCTCGCGGCTCGTAATCACGGACGTCGGGCATTAAATGCTCCAATTCTCTGGTAGGAATATAAGGAGGATTGGCAAGAATGCAGTCATACAGATCGTTATGTGGAAGGTTCCATTCGCGCATCAAATCCATTTTTAAAAACTCAATCCGGTCCGCCACCTGGTGCCGGAGGGCATTCCTCCGCGCCATCTCAAGAGCATCGACGGAGTGATCCACCGCTGTCACCCGGGCCCTGGGAAACTCCAATGCCGCCACGATGGCGAGGTTTCCCGATCCGGTCCCCACATCCAGAATACGCATGGCTTTTTCATTCGCAACATCTTCGGCAAGATTCAACAAACGCTCGATTACACCCTCTGTTTCGGGACGGGGGATCAACACCTTCGGATTGACCGCGAACTCCAACGACCAGAATTCCCGGTGACCGACGATGTAAGCGAGAGGCTCTTTCCGGCAACGCCGTTCGACGAGTTGTCGGAATTTATCCTCCTGCGGGCCCGGCAGCTCGTGTTCCGAATGGATAATGAGATCTTCCTTCCTCACATCCAAAATATGTGCCAGAAGTAGTTCCGCTTCCAATCGTGCCTGTTCAATGCGATTTGAAGAAAGCGTTTCGGCCGCTTCCCGCAATGCACTACTGAGAGTCACAGAAATTTTTTGAGGAGAATCCATCATAAGGTATCCGGCGGAAAAAATCGATGGGGCGTTATCAGTTTTGACTGCCCTTCAAGGCTTCGGCCTGGAAATACAGGGTAACTTTTTCCAGAAGTTCATTGAGGTCGCCTTCCATGATCTGGGACAGCTTGTGGAGAGTCAAGCCAATCCTGTGATCCGTCACCCGCTCCTGGGGGAAATTGTAGGTCCGAATCCGTTCGCTCCGGTCTCCGCTCCCGATCTGTTGCTTTCGGTTCGCCGACAACTCCTCCTGCTGTTTGCGTTGTTCCTCATCGTACAAACGGGCACGCAGAACTTTCATCGCCTTGTCCTTGTTTTTGTGCTGCGACTTTTCATCCTGGCAGGTGACCACAATACCGCTGGGCACGTGGGTGATCCGTACAGCCGAATCGGTGGTATTGACACTTTGACCTCCCGGTCCGGAAGAACGGTAGACATCTACTTTCAGGTCTGCCGGATTCACTTGGACGTCAACATCCTCCGCTTCGGGTAAAATCGCCACTGTCACCGCCGAGGTATGGATGCGTCCCTGCGTTTCGGTGGTCGGCACCCGTTGGACCCGGTGGGTCCCGGCCTCATATTTGAGTTTGCTGAATACGCCCTTGCCCTGGATGCTGAAAATCACTTCCTTGAACCCGCCGACACCGGTTTCATTGCTGCTCATGATGTCCACTTTCCAATTCAAGGTTTCAGCATAACGCGAATACATCCTGAACAGATCGGCGCAGAACAAACCCGCTTCGTCGCCACCGGTTCCCGCCCGGATTTCCATAATTACGTTTTTAGCGTCGCGCGGATCTTTGGGAAGCAGTAAAAATTTCAACTGCATTTCATTCTTTTCTTTTTGCTGTACCAGGGATTCGACCTCTTCCCGGGCCAGGTCCACCAATTCCGCATCCTTTTCCTCTTCCAGGATTTTCTGGTTCTCTTCCAACTGACGCGCGTTTTTTTTCCATACCTGGTATTCCTTGACGACTTGGGCAATCTCGGACTGCTCCTTGGCCAGCTTCTGGAATTCCGACTGTTGCTGGATCACTTTGGGATCACTCATCAATTGATTGAGCTCCTCGTATCGCTTTTCAATTTCAGCTAACTGTTCAAACATGGGGAAAACCGGTTCGTCGAACGAAACTGTATTTTAGATTGATGGTATAATAGGGGACTGCGGGTAACGAATATAGAAAGGGGGGAAGCTAATTGGGAGCGGATTCTTCGGCCGGAACTTCTTGGGTCGCCTTGGATGATTTGGCCGCTTTGGCTTTCTGATATTTCCGGGTGAATTTCTCGATCCGTCCGGCGCTGTCCACCAGTTTCTGCTTGCCGGTAAAGAATGGATGACAGGCAGAACAGATTTCGACATGCTGGTCCTTGACCGTGGAACGGACATCCACTTTGTTGCCACAGGCGCAGACAAAGGTGGTTTCATGATATTCCGGATGAATCTCAGCTTTCATAACGACTTGAACCTCTCTTAAATAACGGTAAAATCAGGAGTTCATCGATTGGATAAACTCGGCGTTCGTCTTGGTTTCTTTCATTCTCTGGAGTAAGAGCTCCATCGTATCATGGATGCCCATGGGGAGCAAAACTTTTCTAAGCAGCCAAATGCGTTGTAATTCCTCCTCTTCCATGAGCAACTCCTCTTTTCGGGTGCCGGACCGGTTGATATCGATCGAGGGGAATGTCCGTTTGTCGGCCAGTTTCCGGTCGAGGACGATTTCCATGTTGCCGGTGCCCTTGAATTCCTCAAAAATGACGTCGTCCATGCGGCTTCCGGTATCCACCAGCGCGGTGGCGATGATGGTGAGACTGCCCCCCTCCTCGAGGTTCCGGGCGGCGCCGAAAAACCGTTTGGGCCGTTGCAAGGCGTTGGAATCCACACCCCCGGAAAGCACTTTGCCGCTGGGCGGCACGATGGCGTTGTAAGCCCGCGCCAGCCGGGTGATGCTGTCCAGGAGAATCACCACGTCCTTCTTGTGCTCGACCAGCCGTTTGGCCTTTTCGATCACCATTTCCGCAACCTGGACGTGGCGCTGGGCCGGCTCGTCGAAGGTGGAGCTGATGGTCTCGCCCTTGACCGACCGTTGCATGTCCGTCACTTCTTCCGGACGTTCGTCAATCAACAACACAATGAGGACCACTTCCGGGAAATTGGTGCTGATACTGTTGGCGATCGATTGCAACAGCATGGTTTTACCCGTTCGCGGCGGGGCCACGATCAGGCCGCGCTGGCCTTTGCCTATCGGCGTCATCAGATCCATGATACGCGCGCTGTAATCCTTGCTGTTCGGAGTTTCCAGACGCAGACGCTCCTCGGGATACAACGGCGTCAGGTTGTCGAACAGGATCTTGTCTTTGGTTTTGTCCGGGTTCTCAAAGTTGATGGCCTCAACCTTCAACAAAGCGAAATACCGCTCATTTTCCTTGGGCGGACGGATCTGCCCGGAGATCGTATCTCCGGTATGCATGTCGAAGCGGCGTATCTGCGAAGGGGAAACGTAAATGTCATCCGGGCCCGGCAGGTAGTTATAGGTGGGTGCCCGCAGAAATCCGAATCCGTCCGGTAGAATTTCCAGAACACCCTGGCCGAACATCAGACCTTCTTTTTCGATCTGGACCTGGAGTATCTTGAAGATCAAATCCTGCTTTTTTAAACCGCTATGACCCTGAATTTTCAGAGTCTTCGCCAGATTGGTCAATTCGGAAATGGTTTTGCTTTTTAATTCTTCAATATTGGTGGTGGGTGGTTGTGTCGTTTCAGTCATGGGTGGTCGTTGGGTAAAAGGTTAGGTGGATGGACTGTGAATTGTCTTGTGGTTGATGATTGCCTTGTGTTTGCGTATGTGATCGAGTGGGTTTGGGGAGATGTCTCAGAATCCCCTCAAGAGACTCTCTATATGGAAACCATTTCGCGGGATTATCCGGATATTTGATTGATTTCAGAGGGTTTAGGAAGTATTACTTCTTGGGGTTCTCTCCTAACTTAAACGGTTATTATTTATTTGTCAATCATTTTATACCGCTTTTGATGTTTGGGTGGAACCGCCGGGATGGCATCAAGGAAAGGAGTAATTGACTTGCCGTGGCAAGGCTTATCACTATAGCACTATTCTTAGCCATTCGCGAACCGCATTTTTATTGATCCTAATTTTCGTTTTTTATTCGCTTTCAAACTCACCCCACCGGGCGGCGTCACATCCCTGCAGGATCAAATTTAAATGTTTATAATGCTGATTATCAGATATCGAGGGAATATGAATACCCAAGATTTTCAAATCAATTCCAAGGATTTTGAACCGGCGTATATGAAGCTGTTCCGGACGGGAGAACTGTATCGCCGGTCGCGGCAAGGCCTCCAGCACCTGAAAAGTTGCAAGGTGTGCCCGCGCGATTGCGAGGTCGACCGCCTCAAAGACGAATGGGCGCTCTGCAAAACCGGGAGATATGCCTGGGTGTCGAGCCACTTTCCCCATTTCGGCGAAGAAGACTGCCTGCGAGGCTGGAACGGCAGCGGCACGATCTTTTTCTCGATGTGCAACCTGAAGTGCGTATTCTGCCAGAATTTCGAGATCAGTCAGGACCGTGACGGCGTGGAAGCGCGACCGGAAACCCTCGCACAGATGATGCTCGCGTTGCAGGAAAAGGGGTGCCACAATATCAATTTCGTGACGCCCGAACATGTGGTGCCGCAAATTCTGGAATCCCTCCCGCTCGCGGTGCAGATGGGCCTCAGACTGCCGCTGGTGTACAACACCGGCGCGTACGATTCGCTGGAAAGTATCCGGTTGATGGACGGCATCGTGGACATCTATATGCCGGATTTCAAGTACTGGGATGAGGGCTTATCGGCGAGATACCTGAAGGCGAAAAAATATCCGCAGGCGGCGCGGGCGGTCATCCAGGAAATGCAGAAGCAGGTGGGCGACCTCGTATTTGACGAAACAGGTTTGGCGAAACGCGGGGTGCTGGTGCGCCACCTGGTGATGCCGGGGAACACAGGAGATGCGCGCCGCATCATGCGGTTTCTCGCTCAGGAAGTGTCACTGCATGCGTATACCAACATCATGGACCAGTATCGTCCGGCGTGGAAGGTGACGGAAAACCGTTACCGCGAAATCAACCGGCGGACGACCTCGGAGGAACACCAGGAGACGATTCGTATCGCTCAAGAAGAGGGACTGTACCGGTTTGACACACGCAATCCGGCGGCGCACCCGGCGTTCACTCCGTTTTGAATTTGGAAGGATTTTTGCGGAAAAACTCAAATATCAATTCAGGAGCCCCGGGACCGTTTCCCGGAAAACTCCTCAAAACTGCTTGCCTTTACCTTAAAAGACTACTAGCATAGGGAAGTTTTTAGAAGTTCCTCATTTCAACCGCGGACATAATCACCGACAGGAAAATTTTATGGGTAAGAAAAAGATCAAGAATCCTTGGGATCAATGCAAAAATTGCCTGCCGGCAAAATGCTGCACCTACTTCTCCCTGGAAGTGGACGAGCCCGAAGACCGCAAGGATTACGAAGCCATGTTATGGCAAATCGCACATCGGGGAGTTTCCTTTTATATCTACCGCAAGGCCTGGTACATGATGGTCGACTCGGTGTGCGAGTTTCTCACGCCGGAAAATAAATGCGGTATTTACGAAACCCGCCCTTACATTTGCAAGGAGCACAGTATAGAGACCTGCGAATACACCGAGGGAGATTACGGATTTACGGAGCATTTCAAATCTTACGATGAGTTGATGGCGTGGATCAAGGAAAACACCAACTTCCGGTTCAAAGACCGGCATCAAGTCGCGAAGAAAAACAATACCCAGGTCCAGCCACTGCGGGCCGCCATCGGCTGAGAAGACTCTTACTCAGACCTGGAATACACGACTCATTTCCCCAATAAAAAACCCCGCCCGAGACAGGATCTCGGCCGGGGTTTTTGCTGAATACCGGTTGTTATTTTTTCTTCTTTGGGGCGGCCTTTTTGGTCGCGGCCTTCGCCGGCTTTTTAGCGGCCGCCTTTTTTGGTGCCGCCTTCTTGGTTTCGGTCTTTTTCTTGTCAGCTTTCTTGGCTTCCGCCGGTTTCTTTTTGGTCTCGGTTTTCTTGACCGCTTTCTTTTCGGTTTTCTTATCTTTTGCCGGTTTGGCCTGGGCCTTCTTAGCAGGCTTTTTCGCGGTGTCTTTTTTGGGGGCGGCCTTCTTCTCAACCTTGGCCTTGGGGGCCGGGGCTTCGCCTTCCCGATCTACCAGCTCGATAAACGCCATCGGCGCGTCATCGCCCCGGCGGTTGCCGATTTTAATGATACGGGTATAGCCGCCACTGCGTTTGGCATACCGCTCCGATAGTGGACCGAACAATTTTGAGAACGCTTCCTTTTCCACAACCACCTTGCGCGCCAGGCGTTTGGCATGCAGGGTCCCTTTTTTTCCGAGAGTGATGGTTTTTTCCACATGGCTCCGCAATTCTTTCGCCTTGGCGAGTGTGGTGCGGATCCGCTCCCGGCGGATCAGGGCAGTCACCAGATTCCGGAACAACGCTTTGCGGTGGGCACTGGTACGGCCCAGTATTCGACCTGATTTCAAATGTCGCATGAGATTTTCCTTGCTTCCTTCCTGATGTTACCCGTTAGGTCCGCTCAACGTCGGTTTCCATTTCCTTTTTTTTACGCGCGGCGGTAATCTGCTTGATGTCGTCTTCTTCGAGTTTCATGCCCAGATGCAGTCCCATGTCTTCGAGAATCTCCTTGATCTCGTTGAGGGATTTGCGGCCAAAGTTCCGGGTTTTCAACATTTCACCGTCGCCTTTTTGCACCAACTCGGAAATGGTCTGGATATTGGCGTTTTTCAGACAATTGTAGGAACGCACTGATAGTTCAAGCTCTTCCACACTCTTGGACAGGTTGGTGATCATTTTCAGTTTCTTCTCGTCCACCTGAGGCTGGATCTGCTCCGGCTCTTCATCGAAGTTGATGAAAACCTGCATGTGGTCCTTGACGATTTTAGCGGCATGGGCGACGGCGTCTTCCGGAGAGATGCTGCCGTCGGTCCACAATTCCATGACCAGGGCGTCGAAATCGGTGGACTGGCCGACACGGGTTTTCTCGACCGTGTAGATCACTTTTTCTATGGGCGAAAAAAGGGCATCAACCGGAATCATTTGCACCGATTCGGCACTGAGGTCATGGCGGTCGGCAGGCACGTAGCCCCGTCCTTTTTTGACAATGACTTCAAAATCCAATGCCCCGCTTTTGTCCAAAGTTGCGATCAGTTGATCCGGATTGAGAATTTCGATATCGGGATCAGCTTCAAAATCGCCCGCAACAACTTTACCCTCTGCACTTTTCTTGAGATACATTCGCTTCTGGTCGACCTGACCGTGCATTCTGAGTTTTAACTGCTTGAGATTGAGAATGATCTCGCTGATATCTTCCATGACGCCGGGTATCGAGGAAAACTCATGATAAATTCCCTCGAATTTTGCTCCAATAATGGAAGCTCCCTGCAAAGAGGACAGCAACATACGCCGGAGCGAGTTTCCGATGGTTACTCCGTATCCTCGCTCGAAGGGTCCTACCCGGAATTTGGCGTAATCTCCGGTTTTGGTTTTCTTTTCAAAATCGATACGCTTGGGTTTAACGATGCCTTGCATCACCATGTAATCAATCCTCCAACTGAGCCTGTTGTTGACACCCAGAAGATGTGTTGAATGATTTAATAATACCGATTGTGGGGACTATTAACGCGAATAGAGTTCGACAATCAATTGTTCCTGAATGGGCATGGTCACATCCTCCCGGCTGGCGAGAGATTGCACGACCCCTTCCTTCTTATCGACATCAAATGTCAGCCAGGAAGGAAGGGTTTTGCCCTTCAAGTTTTCGAGAGCATTTTTAATCGGAAATTTTTCCGCCTTGCTTTGAACGGGCGCGATGACATCTCCTTTTTTCACCCTATAGGAAGGGATATTCACTTTCTTTCCGTTGACGGTAAAGAACCGATGACGCACCATCTGCCGGGCAGCGTTTCTGGAGCCCGCCAATCCCATTCGGAAAACGACATTATCGAACCTCATTTCCAGCAGTTGTAGGAGGTTTTCCCCGGTGACCCCCTTCTGCCGATCCGCTATCTTGAAATATTTTCGAAATTGTTTTTCCAGGATTCCATAAATGCGGCGCACTTTCTGCTTTTCCCTCAGCTGAACGCCGTATTCTGAAAACTTGGTGCGGCCCTGTCCGTGCTGGCCGGGAGCATACGCTCTTTTATCGATGGCGCATTTGGGCGTTTCACACCGACTGGCCTTCAAAAACAGTTTTTCACCTTCTCTCCGGCAAAGCCGGCATACTGAATCCGTATATCTCGCCAAACTGATACTCCTTTTAAGTAAGCTTAAACTCGTCTTCGTTTACGCGGACGGCAACCATTATGTGGAATGGGAGTTTTGTCCCGAATAACGGAAATCTCCATTCCTACCGCTTGTAAGGACCGTATGGCTGACTCCCGGCCAGCCCCGGGTCCTTTCACATGCACTTCCAGTTTTCTCATTCCCATGTCTCTGGCTTTGACCGCCGCTTTTTCGGCTGCCACCTGGGCGGCAAAGGGGGTGCTTTTGCGCGATCCCTTGAAACCCTGTGCCCCGGCGCTCGACCAGGAAACCACGTTTCCGGACAGATCGCTGATGGTCACGATGGTATTGTTGAATGTGGCCCGGATATGCGCGATTCCGCTTTCAGGGGCTGATTTACTTTTCTTTTTGCCGACTTTGGGTTTTTTGTCCATGGATCCCTTCTTTATTTATTTTTTAGGCTTGGCGCCGCCACTCACTGCTTTGCGCGGCCCCTTACGGGTACGAGCATTGGTATGGGTGCGCTGGCCCCGAACCGGCAGGCCGCGACGGTGGCGCAAACCCCGGTAACACCCGATATCCATCAGGCGCTTCATATTCATATTAATGGCGCGGCGCATATCGCCTTCCACTTCATATTCCTTTTCGATGATGGAACGGACCTTGGCGATCTGGTCCTCCGTCATATCTTTGATCCGTAATTCATGCGGGATCTCCGCCTTTTCCAGAATCTTTGCGGAACTGGTAGGTCCGACGCCATAAATATAGGTCAAGGCAATCAGCGCCCTCTTGTCCCGGGGAATATCTACACCTGCAATGCGTCCCACACGTTATCCTTTCTCAACCTGGGTTGAATCCGTCACCCTTGTTTTTGTTTATGCTTTGGGTTTTCACAAATAACCCGCACCACACCCCTGCGGCGGATGACTTTGCATTTGATACAAATGGGTTTAACGGATGATCTGACTTTCATAACACACCTTCTTATTTATAGCGATACGTAATACGTCCGCGCGTTAAATCGTAGGGAGACAACTGTACCTTGACTTTATCCCCGGAGAGAATCCGGATGAAATGCATCCGCATTTTCCCGGAAATATGAGCCAGTATTTTATGCCCGTTTTCCAACTCCACTCGAAACATGGCATTGGGCAGAGGCTCTAATACGGTACCTTCGACTTCTATGGCTTCTTCTTTGGACATATTCAAGACACCATTTTGCAAAGTTCAGAGAAAATCGCGTCCATTCCACCGTGGCCCTGAATGGTTTTCAATTTCCCCTGCTTCCGGTAAAACTCCTTGAGGGGAGCTGTTTCCTTGTTGTAAACCTCCAGTCGCTTGACGATCGTCTCCTCGTTGTCATCGGGGCGCTGATACAACTCCCCGCCACACTCATCGCAAACCTCATCCACTTTAGGCGGATGCGAGGTCCGATGAAACATGGTTCCACAATTCTTGCAGGTACGGCGTCCGGACAGCCGAACCAGCAATTCATCCCGGTCGACTTCCAGATCCACCACCGAATCTATTTCCTGACCCATCGCCGCCAGGGTTTCCCCCAGTTTTTCAGCCTGAACGATGGTTCTGGGAAACCCGTCGAGGATGTATCCGGCCTCGCAATCGGGTTCCACAATGCGTTCTTTAATCAAACCGATAACCACTTCGTCGGGGACCAGATCCCCTTTATCCATAAACCTTTTGGCCTGTTTCCCCAATGCCGTGTCGTCCTCCACGGCGGCTCTCAGGATATCCCCGGTCGAGATTTTAGGGATATGGAACTTATCCTGCAGCAAGTTGGCCTGGGTCCCTTTACCGGACCCGGGGGGACCTAACAATATCAACCTCATCGATCAGCCTCGGCGACCTCTTATCCTCCCCTTTTTCAAAAATCCGTCGTAGTTGCGTTGAACCAGGTGGGATTCGATTTGTTGCATGGTATCGAGGGACACTCCAACGACGATCAGCAAGCTCGTACCGCCGAAATAGAACGGAATGTTGAAGTATTTTATCAGATAATCCGGCAAAATACAGACAAAAGATAGGTAAATTGCCCCGTAAAAGGTCAACCTCGATAGAATCTGATCAATATAATCAGCGGTTTTGGGTCCGGGACGAATTCCGGGGATAAAACCGCCGCTTTTTTTCATATTGTCTGCCACCTCCGTGGGTTTGAACATGATCGACGTATAAAAATAGCAAAAGAAAAATATCGCACTTACAAAAAACAGGCTGTAGACCAGCGTCCCCGGCGTCATCAGCGCGGAAAACTGCTGCATCCAGGATACATCCCTGAAAAACTGCGCCGCCGTCGCCGGCAACATGATAATCGACGAGGCAAAAATCGGCGGAATAACCCCGGATGTATTCACTTTCAGGGGCAGATGGGTGCTTTGCCCGCCGTACATTTTGCGTCCCACCATCCGTTTGGCATATTGGATGGGAATGCGCCTCTGCCCGCCTTCGGTAAACACGATGGCCCACACGACGCCGGCCATCAGGACCGTCAGAAACAGGACCACCAGGATGGACAACTCGCCGGTGCCCATCAGATCCATGGACATGAATATCGCTCCGGGAGCACCCGCCACGATGCCGGCAAAAATAATCAGCGAAATGCCGTTGCCGATCCCCCGCTCGGTAATCTGTTCCCCGAGCCACATGATAAACGCCGTGCCGGCGGTGAGCGTCAAAATCGCCATCAACCGGAAACTCCAACCGGGCTCCGGTACGATGGCCGCGCCGCCGGGGCTTTTCATGGCTTCCAACGCCATGCTCATGCCGGTACCCTGAACCAGGCTGATGACGATGGTGCCATACCGGGTGTACTGGGTAATTTTCTTCTGGCCCTGCTCGCCTTCCTTTTTCAGTTGAGCCAGGTGCGGAGACACGACGGTCATCAACTGCAAAATAATGGAAGCGCTGATATAGGGCATAATCCCCAGCGCAAATATCGTCGCCCGGCTCAACGCGCCTCCGGAAAACATATCGAACATACCCATGATGGTGCCTTTGGTCTGTTCGAACAGTTCCGAAAGTGCGGCTCCATCGATACCGGGGGTCGGTATGTGGGCGCCGATCCTGTAAACAATCAACACACCCAGTGTGAACAGAATCCGCCGCTTGAGTTCGGGAATTTTAAATAAGCTACCGAAACTCTCTGCGCCGCTCATCTAAAGGACTACAGCCTTTCCCCCGGATTTTTCAATTTTCTGCAATGCGGATTGACTGAATTTGTGCGCATGAACCTCGACCGCTCCGGTCAACTCGCCATCGCCCAGCACCTTCACTGCACTCATATTCCGAATCAATCCCTGTTCCTTCAAAACCTGAGGCGTCAGCGCGCCCTTCACTTTCAGCTCGGACAGCGCCTTCAGATTCACCAAATCGTAAGACTTCTTGAAAATATTGGTAAACCCGCGTTTGGGAAGGCGCCTTTGCAGCGGCATCTGGCCGCCTTCAAACCAGGGATGCGGCTTGCCCCCGGAACGGCTTTTCTGACCTTTCTGGCCGCGTCCACAGGTTTTGCCCCACCCGGAACCGGAACCTCTTCCCACCCGCTTTGGATTTTTACGGGCTCCAGGATTATTTTTTAAATTCGATAAGGTGATCATTTTCTATAAATTCCAATTCCGTTCAGGCGGAGGTTTTGGCCTCCACCGCTTTCTCCCGCGCCTTGGAAAACTGTTCCGCGTTGCGCAGGGAAATCAATCCATTGATGGTCGCCTTGACCACGTTATGCGGATTATTGGTCCGAATACATTTGGTCAGGATGTCCTTGACTCCTACCGCTTCGAGAACCGCGCGCACGGCGCCGCCGGCAATCAGACCGGTCCCCCGGGAAGCCGGCTTCAGCAAAACGCGTCCGGAACCAAACTGCCCGACAATTTCGTGCGGTATGGTGGATCCGTCCAGCGGAACCAGGACCTGGTTTTTCTTGGCCTTGTCGATCCCTTTACGAATCGCTTCCGGCACTTCGTTGGCTTTGCCGAGGCCCCAGCCGACTTTGCCTTCGCGGTTGCCCACAACCACCAGGGCGCTGAAGCTGAACCTGCGGCCGCCCTTGACTACTTTGGCGACGCGTTTGATCTTGACGACTTTATCTACCAGATCCTGTTGTTTTCCGTTTCGATCCTGCAACGATCTTCCTCCTGTTCGCCAAGTCGCTCACCCGGCAAACTTAAAATTTAACTCCCTTTTCACGCACCGCATCGGCCAGCGCTTTGACGCGTCCGGTATATATGAATCCATTGCGGTCGTAATACACTTCCTTGATTCCCTGTTGCGCGGCTTTTTCGCCCAGCAAGGATCCGACCAGTACGGCGGCTTTGACATTGCCTCCGTATTTCATCTGCTCCCGGAAAGATTTGGAGACGGTAGACTCCGCGACCAGGGTTTTGCGTTCTTGGTCGCTGACGATCTGCGCATAAATATGCTTGGCGCTTTTGAACACCGTCAGACGCAGTTTTTCCGGATGCCGTTGAGTTTTGGTCTTCACGCGCTGCTTGCGATTGATCCTGCGGCGGCGGCGTAATGTCGTTTTCATAGTTGATGCACCTTATGCAGCCGTACCGGCAGCTTTTCCCGCTTTTCTCCGGATGCGTTCGTCCGCATACATCACCCCTTTGCCTTTATACGGCTCCGGGGGACGGAACTTCCGGATTTCAGCGGACACCTGCCCCACTTGTTGTTTATCGGTTCCCTTGACTTTGATGGTATTTGCTTTGGGATCGACTTCGAATTCGATTCCTTTGGGTGCGGGATATTTCACGGGATGCGAAAATCCCAGCTGCATCACCAGGTCTTTCCCTTTCAAATCCACTTTGTACCCCACTCCCACTATATTGAGTTGTTTAAAAAACCCTTCCGAGACGCCGGTGACCATATTGCTGATCAAGGCCCGGGTCAGTCCGTGCAGGGCCCGATTGCTTCGGTTGTCGTCCGGCCGGCTCACCACAATTTGTCCGTCCGTCGATTCGATTTTCATGTTCGCATCGAATTCGCGTTCGAGTTCGCCTTTGGAACCTTTGACGTGCACCCTGGACCCAGTGATCTTGATCTCAACCCCGGAGGGGATGGCTATTGGTTTTCTACCGACTCGTGACATATTTTCTTCCTTACCAGACGTATCCCAACACTTCGCCTCCAACCCCTTTTTCACGGCAGATGCCGTCGGTGACCACTCCGGAGGATGTAGAAACGATTGCGACTCCCAAACCATTCAGCACCTTGGGGATTTTATCCTTATCGACATAGACCCTGCGGCCCGGCTTGCTGATGCGCTTGATTCCGTGAATGGAAGACTCCCCGTCCTTGTATTTCAGATAAACACGCAGCCAGCCCTGTTTGTTGTCTTCCGCCACTTTGAAGTTCTTGATAAAGCCTTCTTCGCGCAGAATCTCCGCAATCCGGACTTTCATCTTGGACTTCGGGATATCCACCTTGGGATGCTCCGCCTGTATGGCGTTTCTGATTCTAGTAAATAAATCCGCTATGGGATCGGTCATTGACATAAGGGTACGTGTCTCCTGATTCGTCTTCCGTTTACCAACTGGCTTTGGTCACTCCGGGAATCTCTCCCTGAAGCGCCCGTGTCCGAAAACAGATGCGGCACAACCCGAACTTCCTCAGGTAGGCACGCGGCCGTCCGCAAACGTTGCAACGGTTGTATTCCCGAACTTTAAACTTCGGCTTTCGGTTGGCTTTGGCAATTAAACTTTTCTTGGCCATGTTTGACTCCAGATTCCTGCCGGTCAATTCCGGATCGGGAACCCCATCGATTTCAGTAACACCTTACCCGCCTCATCCGTTTTGGCGGAGGTGCAGATAGTGATATTCATCCCTTTGACATGCTCAATCTTGTCGAAGTCGATCTCCGGGAAAATCAATTGCTCTTTCAGGCCGATGGTGTAATTGCCCCGGCCATCGAACGCCTTGGGAGGCAGCCCCTTGAAATCCCTGACCCGCGGCAGGGCAAATCCCACCAACCGCTCAAAAAACTCGTACATGCGGTTACCGCGCAGGGTCACCCGGACGCCGATGGGCACCCCTTCCCGCAATTTAAAATTCGAGATGGCCTTCTTGGCGCGAGTCACCACGGGCTGCTGACCGGTGATGGTCCGCAACTGCTCCACGCCCGCATCGATCAACTTGCCGTTCTGCAGAGCCTCGCCCAATCCCATATTGACAATAATTTTATCCAAATGGGGGACCTGCATGACATTTTTCAATCCGAGGTCCTTCTGGACCTGGGCTTTGATTTTTTCGTTGTAGAGTTTTCTTAAATTCGCCATAATTTCCGATTGTACGCAATCCCGCTGGGATTACCCCTTATCCATGACTTCTCCACATGTGACACAGACGCGCACCCGCTTGCCGTCTTCCAGCTTCTTGCGTTTCACCCGTACCCCCTTGCCGCATTTGTCACACACCAGTTGGACGTTGGAAATGGCCAGCGCCCCTTCCTTTTCGACAATACCGCCCTGCTTGTTCTGCGCGCTGGGCTTGGTGTGCCTTTTCAGCATGTTCAATTTTTCAACCGTGAGCTTGCCCTCATTGGGAAACAATGCCAGGATTTTCCCCTTTTTACCTTTTTCCCGTCCGGAGATGACTTCCACGATGTCATCTTTTTTCAATTTGAGTTTGATCCCGCTCATCACAATACCTCCGGCGCAAGCGACAGAATTTTCAAAAACTTTTTGGCTCTCAACTCACGTGCGACCGGGCCGAAGATACGGGTGCCCACCGGTTCTTTGGCATCGTTGACCAGTACTGCGCCGTTGGTATCGAATTTGATATAGCTGCCATCCGGCCGATGGATTTCCTTCCGGGTGCGGACAACCACTGCTTTTTTTACATCACCTTTTTTGATCTGGCTTTGCGGTTCGCATTCCTTCACAGCCACCACGATGATGTCGCCGACCGAGGCATACCGGCGCCCCGTTCCGCCCAGAACCTTGATGCACTGCACCTTTTTAGCTCCGGAATTATCCGCCACTTCCATGACTGTTCTTAATTGAATCATAGTTGATGTATCCGGCTAGACCGCTTGCGCTGCCTTTAAAACCTTTTCCAGGTTCCAGCGTTTGGTTTTGCTCAACGGCCTCACAGCCCGCATGGAGATAAAATCGCCGACCGAGCACTCGTTCTTTTCGTCATGGCACCTGAATTTCTTGGTCCGCTTAACCACCTTCTTGAAGGTGGGGTGGACGAATTTGCGCTCTACCGACACCACGACCGTTTTATCCATCTTGTTGCTCACGACGGTTCCTGTAATTATCTGATTAACTTTTGCAGCTTCCTGACTCAATGGGCCTCCACGAACATTTTCAATCGTATTGAATTATTTTTTAGCCGTAGTTTTTTTAGTTTCTTTTTTTGGTTCTTTTTCAGCTTCTGCGGGCTTGGCCTCGGTCACTGGCTGATTGCCTTCCAGCGTCATGATCCTTGCAATATCGCGCCGCATATACTTCAACCGCCCGGGATTTTCAATTTTCCCCATGGCCAGCTGGAACTTCAAATTAAAATATTCTTCGCGCAGGTCACTCAGTTTTTCCCCGCGTTCTTTGTCGGTTAGTTCTTTAATTTCCTGCATCTTCATAATCGAAACCCTGCTTCCCTATTTATTGACCACAAACCGGGTCGGCACCGAAAGCTTGTGGGCCGCCAGCCGGAAAGCCTCCTTGGCCACTTCTTCCTCCACGCCCGCCATTTCATACAAAATACGTCCCGGCTTGACCACGGCCACCCAGAATTCCGGGTTGCCTTTTCCTTTACCCATGCGGGTTTCCGCCGGCTTTTTGGAAATAGGCTTGTCCGGAAAAATGCGGAGCCAGATTTTGCCGCCGCGTTTGACGTGACGGGTCATGGCAATACGCGCCGCTTCGATCTGCCGGTTGGTGATCCATCCGCATTCCAGCGCCTGCAATCCATAATCGCCGAAACTGACCGTGCCGCCGCGGTATGCGGTGCCACGCATTTTGCCTTTATGGCGTTTCCGGTATTTAACTTTTTTGGGCATCAACATGATGCAAACTCTCCTGTATGATCGGCCTCAGGCATTCGCCTTTTCGCCGCCATCTTCTTTTTCAGCCGGCGCGCCGGCTTTTTCAAAAATCTCACCCTTGTAAACCCAGACTTTGATGCCGATAATCCCGTAGGTCGTCAGGGCTTCCGCCGTTCCGTAATCGATATCGGCCCGCAGGGTATGCAACGGCACCCGGCCTTCCCGGTACCATTCACTGCGGGCAATTTCATGTCCCCCCAGCCGGCCGGAGCATCGAATTTTAATGCCCAGCGCACCAAACCGCAGTGAGGACTGAACGCTTTTTTTCATCGCCCGCCGGAAGGAAATCCGTTTTTCCAACTGCAGGGCGATATTCTGCGCTACCAGACTGGCATCCAACTCGGCCCGGCGGATTTCCTTGATGTTCAGGTTCACCTGCTTGCCGCCGATGATGCGTTGCAGTTCTTCTTTCAACCGGTCCACTTCCAGCCCCTTTTTACCGATAATGATTCCCGGCCGGGCGGTGTGGATGTTGATGCGTATCCGGTTGGCGGAACGTTCGATTTCCAGGTTGGCGATCCCCGCGTGAGACAGGTTTTTTCTCAGAAAATTCCGGATCTTGATATCTTCCTGCAGCAACTCCGGGAAATCCCTTTTGCCAAACCAGTTGGATTTCCAGGGTTTGTTGATTCCCAATCTAAAACCGTACGGATGTACTTTCTGTCCCACTCAATTCCTCCGAATCTATTTTTCGTTCAGCACGATGGTCACGTGACTGGTTCGTTTCTTAATGAGGTTGGCCGTTCCCCGTGCGCGGGGCATCTGGCGTTTCCAGGCCACTCCTTCATCGACCGTAATTTTTTGGACGATCATATCCTCCACATCCACCACCTTGTGGTTTTCCTCGGCATTGGCCAACGCAGATTTCAACAGCGCCTGAATTTCGCGAGCCGCTTTTTTACGCGTGAAGGTGAGCACATTCATCGCCTCCGTCACGTTTTTACCGCGAATCATATCGGCCACCAGCCGGGCTTTCCGGGGTGCCAAACGGGTATGTCTCAATCGTGCTTTCACATCCATAACTTACATTCAGCCTCTCTCATCAGCCTTTGGGCGGTGCGGCTTTTTTGGTTTTACCACTGTGCGCCCGGAAGGTCCGGGTGGGAGAAAATTCTCCCAGCTTGTGACCCACCATGTTCTCCGTCACAAACACGGGAATGAATTTCTTTCCGTTATGCACGGCCAGGGTGTGCCCGACGAAATCCGGTGAAATGGTCGAGCGACGCGACCAGGTCTTCACAATTTTCTTGTCGTTTTTGCGGTTCAACGATTCGATTTTGTCCTGCAGGGAATCGTCTATAAACGGTCCTTTTTTCAGCGATCGCGCCATTCAAAAATTTCCTTAATTGATACAACCCGTTGTTATGGAATTACCGTTTCTTTTTCTTCCGGCTCAAAATATATTTACTGGACGGCTTTTTCACTTTCCGTGTTTTGTAACCCTTGGCCGGAGTTCCCCACGGACTGCAGGGGTGCCTGCCGCCGGAGGAGCGTCCTTCGCCGCCGCCCATCGGGTGATCCACCGGGTTCATCGCCACCGCCCGCACGCGCGGCCGCTTTCCCAGCCACCGTGATCGTCCGGCCTTACCGATGGAAACGTTTTCGTGGTCGGTATTGCCGACCGTTCCCACCGTGGCCCGGCATTTGACTTCCACCAGCCGGACTTCCCCGGAACTCAACTTGATGTTGGCATACCGGCCTTCTTTCGCCATCAACTGGACTGACGCTCCGGCGCTGCGGGCAATCTGCCCCCCTTTGCCCGGCCGCAATTCGATATTATGAATCAACGTGCCTTCGGGGATTTTTTCCAATGGCAGATTATTCCCTGATCGCACTTCTGCGTCGGGACCGGACATCACCTTGTCTCCGGCTTTCAATTCTTTGGGAGCGATGATGTATCGCTTCTCTCCGTCGATATAAGTCAGCAATGCGATATGCGCCGACCGGTTCGGATCGTATTCAATCCCGGTCACTTTCGCGGGAATGCCGTCTTTGTTCCGCTTGAAATCAATCACCCGGTACAGCTTACGGTGCCCGCCGCCCCGGCGTTTCGCGGTAATGCGCCCGTTGTTGTTGCGCCCCCCCTTGCGGGAAATGGACACCAACAGGCTCTTTTCCGGCGTGGTCTTGGTGACCTCGGCAAAATCGGAAACGGTCTGGAACCGGACTCCGGCAGATGTTGGATTGAGTTTACGTACGGGCATATTCTTTACACACCTTCAAAAAAGTCGATGCGGTCCCCTTCTTTCAGCAAAATGATGGCTTTCTTCCAGGCTTTGGTTTGACCCTGATGCCGTCCGAATCGCTGGGTTTTGGGCTTGACATTAATTGTATTCACGTCGAGCACGGTCACGTTGAAGATATTCTGCACCGCCTCTTTTATCTGCAATTTATTGGCGGAACGTTTCACCTGAAACATCACCCGGTTGCCGTGCTCCTGCATCATGGTACTTTTCTCCGTGATGAGGGGCTTCTCCAGAATACTGTAGTGATTGACGGCCATCAGTTTAATCGCTCCTCGATTTTCTTGATGGACTCGGGCGTGCACACGATCGTTTCATGATGCAGAAGATCAAACACATTGAGCCCCTCCACCGGCAACACATCGGTGTTCGGCAGATTGCGCACCGCCAACTCCAGATTCTTGTCTTTTTCCGCCACTACAAACAGGGTCCGGGGCGGCAATCCCAGCTGCTTGATCAGTTCTACCGCCGACTTGGTTTTGGGCTCCGAAAGCGTCAGGCTTTCCACCACCTGCAGGCCATTGTTGCGGGCCCGTTCCGTCAGGACGGATTTGAGTGCGAGCTTTTTGGATTTTTTGGACAACTTGAACCCGAAACTTCTCGGCGAAGGACCGAAGACCGTCATCCCACCGCGCCAGAGCGGAGAACGCGAACTTCCCGCACGCGCACGGCCGGTTCCTTTCTGCTTCCAGGGCTTTTTACCGCCGCCGCGAACTTCGCCGCGGTTGCCGATGGTGGAAGCGGATCCACTCCGTCGAGTCGCCAGCTGCAGGGAGACATACTCCTTCACCAGATGTTCCCGGACTTTGACATCAAAAACTTCCGGCGAGAGAGGAACCGTCCCTATTTTTTTCTTCTTGATATTGATTAAATCCAAATCCGGCATGGTGCTTTCTGTTTCCTTATTTCTTGGATCCGGCTCTTTCGAGGATCCGGACGATCCCACCGTTGGCACCGGGTACGGAGCCTTTCAGCAGAATAATGTTATTTCCGGCATCCACGCGAACCACCTGAATATTCTTGGCGTAGACCTGATCTCCCCCCATACGTCCCGCCATGGGATGACCTTTGAGTACGCGCCCCGGATAGGTTGCCATACCGATCGAACCGGCGCCGCGAAACGATTCATGATTGCCGCGGGAGGCCGGATGGCCGCCAAACCCATGTCGTTTCATCACTCCGGCAAACCCTTTACCCTTGGAGACTCCGACCACGTTCACCCGTTCACCCTCCTTGAACATTTCCACGCTCAGGGGTTTTCCCAAATCCTCATCGATGACTTCCATGTTGCGGAATTCGGTGAGCAATTGGGCGGGGTCTCGCTTCAATTGACTGTAAACGCCTTGCATCGGCTTGTTGGTGTGCTTGGCTTTGCGCTTGCCGTAGGCCACCAACACCGCTTCGTACCCGTTTTTCTCCTGGGTCCGTTTCAAAACCGGAACGCAGTCTTCGACCTGGATCACGGTGACGGAGACACAATCGCCCGTTTCTGTAAATACCTGGGTCATTCCGACTTTTTTTCCCAACAAACCGTTCATTGCAACACTCATTTATAGTTTGATTTCAATATCCACGCCGCCGGACAAATCCAGTTTCATCAGCGCATCCACCGTTTGAGGGGTGGGTTCGAGAATTTCCATAATCCGCTTGTGGGTTCTTATCTCGAACTGTTCTCTTGATTTTTTGTCGACGTGCGGGGACCGCAGCACGGTCCACTTGTTCCGGACCGTCGGCAAGGGAATGGGGCCCACCACCCGCGCACCGGTGCGCTTGGTGGTTTCCACGATTTCTCCTACCGACCAGTCGAGAAGCTTGTGGTCGTAAGCCTTCAGTTTGATTTTGATTTTCTGATCGCTCATTATTCAGTAATCTCACTGACGATTCCCGCGCCTACGGTGCGGCCGCCTTCACGAATCGCGAATCGCAATTCCTTGGCCATGGCCACTTCGGTAATCAATTCCACTTCAAAAGTGACGTTATCGCCGGGCATGACCATTTCCACGCCGCCGGGCAGGGTCACCACACCGGTCACGTCGGTTGTCCGGAAGTAAAACTGCGGCCGATAACCATTGAAGAACGGGGTGTGCCGTCCGCCTTCATCCTTGGTCAGGATATAGACCTCCGCTTTAAACTTTTTATGCGGGGTGATCGATCCCGGCTTGGCCAGAACCTGTCCGCGTTCGATGTCCTCCCGCTTGGTGCCGCGCAGGAGCAGACCGACGTTGTCACCCGCCTGCCCGTCATCGAGCAGTTTGCGGAACATTTCGACACCGGTAACGGTGGTCTTCGTGGTCGGGCGGAAACCGACAATTTCGATTTCCTCTCCCACTTTGATGATGCCGGTTTCAATACGGCCCGTCGCCACGGTACCGCGGCCGGAGATACTGAAGATATCTTCGATCGGCATCAGGAACGGCTTGTCGACCGGGCGCTCGGGAACGGGAATGTACTCGTCCACCGCGTCCATCAGTTCCATAATGCTCTTGCTCTTTTCCGCATCGTCCGCATTTTCGAGAGCCTGCAGGGCGCTGCCGCGGATCACGGGGATGTCGTCTCCCGGGAATTCGTATTTGCTCAACAGCTCGCGCACTTCCAGCTCGACCAGATCGAGCAGTTCCTCATCGTCGACCATGTCGCATTTGTTCATGAACACGACGATTTTGGGCACACCGACCTGGCGGGCGAGCAGGATATGCTCACGCGTCTGCGGCATGGGGCCGTCGGAGGCGCTGATCACCAAAATCGCGCCGTCCATCTGTGCGGCACCGGTGATCATGTTCTTAACGTAGTCCGCATGACCGGGACAGTCGACGTGCGCGTAATGCCGTTTTTCGGTCTGATATTCAACGTGGGCGATGGCGATGGTGATGCCGCGCTCTTTTTCTTCCGGTGCTTTATCGATCTGGTCGAAAGCGATACTCTCAGCGAACCCTTTTTTGGATAAAACTTCAGTAATGGCCGCTGTGAGTGTGGTTTTCCCGTGGTCTACGTGCCCAATGGTTCCTATATTGACATGCGGTTTGTCTCTCACAAATTTTTCTTTAGCCATACCAGTTCACTCCGTTTTTTTGTCCAATCTCAGTTCGTTTATAATGGGGTTTAAATTTAATTTATGCCGGAACCTCACTAGAAGTTCCTTTGGATTTTGCAATCAGTTCCTCAGCAATACTGTTGGGAACAACATCGTACTTTGAAAACTCCATACTGTAGTTGGCCCGACCCTGGGTGGCCGACCGTAAGTCCGTCGAGTATCCAAACATCCCAGCAAGCGGCACTTCCGCGCGAATCACCTTGGCGCCCGCGCGATCGCTTAATTCCTTCACCTTACCGCGCTTGGAATTCAAGTTGCCGATGACATCGCCCATGAATTCTTCAGGGGTCACCACTTCCACTTCCATGATGGGTTCCAGCAGAACGGGACTCGCCTTTTTACAGGCTTCCTTAAACGCGATGGACGCACAGATTTTGAAAGCCATCTCCGAGGAATCCACCTCATGATATGACCCGTCGTTCAGGGTGACCCGCACATCGACCACGGAATACCCGCAAAGGATACCGCGGTCCATCGCCTCCTGGATCCCCTTCTGAACCGCAGGGATATATTCCCTGGGAATGGAACCGCCGACGATTTTGTTGACAAACTCGAAACCTTCTCCGGCCTCGCGGGGTTCCACATGAATTTCCACATGCCCGTACTGACCGCGGCCGCCGGACTGCTTGACATATTTGTAGTCGTGATCCACCGCTTTGGTGATGGTTTCCCGGAACGCCACCTGCGGCTTGGAAACGTTGACATCCAGCGAAAACTCCCGCCGCATGCGATCCACCAGGATCTCGAGATGAAGTTCACCCATTCCGGAAATAACGGTCTGGTTGGTTTCGGGATCGATCTTGACTTCGAAGGTGGGGTCTTCCTGCTGGAGCTTGATGAGACAATCGGAAAGTTTTTCCTGTTCGGGTTTGGATTTGGGTTCGATGGCCACGGAAATAACGGGTTGGGGGAAGGAGATGGCTTCCAGCACCACCGGCTTGTCTTCCGGGCACAGCGT
>JAHELC010000024.1 GCA_024644405.1 Nitrospinaceae bacterium | reverse complement strand
ACACTGGCGGAGTGCGACCGCATCTTCGTATTGACCTACGCCATGCCACTGTTCAAGAAACTCGGGTTTCGCGTTATCGACATGGATAAACTTCCCGACAAAATCTGGAAAGATTGCCAGGGATGCCGCAAGCAGGATCACTGCGACGAAACGGCGATGATCCGCGACCTGGTGCAAGTGGCCGGGACCACTCGTGAAGAAGCCCCGGTATCGGAAACAAAAGCAACAGTTCTACCTTAACCCGCTAGATTCAAGCGCTTCCGAGTTTCTCGTTTTAATGGTTGAAAACTTTCCCGGCAAAATATAAGATCGTCCCAACTCACCCACCCGCTGTTTCAGAAAACATTCCGATGAGCCTGATCGAAAAAAAGAATCTGAATTACCTGACGACCGTGGAGCAGTTTTTCCTTTCGCTCAAGGATTCGGGACTTCACCTGTCCGCCAGCGACACCCATTTGATCGGGCAGTGGGAGGGACGCGGCGTGGATGTCAATCATTTGTGCCGTGCCATTGAAAAGGGTTACGCCAAGGCGGGCAAGCAGGAACGGTCGCCCAATCCCAAATGGTCGCTGACCCGTCTCGAGGATTATATCGAACAGGAATTGCAGAGGGCCGCGCGATGACGACTGCCAAAGGCAAAGCCGCGTCTGGAGCCACAGCGCAAACCAAAACCAATCCCGACCCGAAAGAGATCGCCGTCGGAAACAGGAATAAAACTGGTTCGGGAACCTGCCCCCAGTGCCGGGGTTCGCATTACGTCTTGTCCAATGTGGACAGTCGCCTGCACGGCGAATTGTGTTCCTGTTTCCAATGTCCTGAATGCGATGGACGCGGTCACATCTATATAGAAGACGAAACCGGTATCTCGTCGTTGCGTGAATGTGTATGCGCCCGGTTGGTGCACCGCTTGAAAAAGGTGGGAGACGCCGGTATCCCCGGTAAATTCACCGCAGCGCAATTTGAAACCTATCACCCCATGGATGCGTCACAAAAACTGGCGCTGCGGATTGCCCGGGATTTCGTGGAGGATCACGGCAGTAACGTGCAGGGTTTGCTGTTTATGGGGAAGCCGGGCCTGGGGAAAACCCATCTCGCGGTATCCGTGATCAAACGGCTGATTCTCGACAAGGGGGAAGATTGTAAATTCGTCGATTTTTTCCAACTGTTGTCCGACATACGTTACGGTTATTCGCAGGACCTTTCCGAGCAGGCCATCATCAACCCGTATGTTGCCGCGCCGGTGCTGGTGATCGACGAGCTGGCGAAGGGCCGCAACACCGAATGGGAACTGACCATGCTCGACCAGATTATCTCTTCCCGCTACAACGCCGCCGACAAGATCACCTTGCTGACCACCAATTATTCCGACGAGTCAACCGATTCCAAAAAGAAAGGCAAAAAAGACACTCATGTCGAAATCGGTTCCGGCAACGGCCGCAAAACCGTTTCGGGAGAAGAGACCTTGCAGGACAAAGTCGGCGAGCGAATTTATTCGCGGCTGGTGGAAATGTGCCGGCTGGTCAAATTGAAAGGCGATGATTATCGCATGGTCATGGAAGACAAAGCCGCCGCCCCTCCCCAGTCACGCCCAGCGAAGCGCCGGAGCTGATTTTAAAAACTTCGAATTGCGCCCAGTGATTATCTTTGGGAGTTAACCGTCAGCAATTTGGGTCCAGCGTCACGCTGGGCGGCGAAGCGCCGCAGATAATTTTAAAGCATTCAATTGCGCCCAGTGATTTTCGATTGCCGTTAACGGTCAGCCAGTTCCCCCTTCGGGCAGAAGAAAAGGCGGGAGTGAAGCACTCCCGCCTTTTATATTCCGAATCAGGGCGCAAACCCTGTCACCTGAGATTTATTCCAGAGAATACTCGTCTTTATCCGCAGATCCATCCACTCCGTCATGGTTCAGGTTGGGATCGTCTTTGGCTTTCTGGCCTTTCTTTTGCAGGTGCAGGGGAACCTTTTTCTTGAGACCGCCAAAATAGTTGTCCCAGTAATCCTTGCTCAGTTTTTTGCTGGGCAGCACTTTTTTGACCTTCCCCTTTTTGTCTGTGATCTTTACCGGATAAAACATGCTTAGCCTCCTCGCTTTCCTACCGGAATAACAAGCCAGGAAACGGCCCCCAGGCCGTTACAATCTACTTGTTCATAATAGGTATATAATGATACTTTTTCCTTACAGATGAGATGCAGAAATACCATTAAAGATTCATAAATACTCTATATGCTAGTGGTTTGGAGGTAGATTTTGAACTATTGGGCACTTTTTTCAACGATTTTCGGGCTTTTTCTGCTTATCGGCGGATGCGACAGTGAACTGAAGGAGCATAAGGGCCACCCGGCCGTGGTCAAGAAGCTGGAAATGCAGAGCGATCCCGCCCTGCAGGCCAAGGCCGTGAGCGGCAGGGTTACTTTGGACCCGGACATCCAGGCCGGCATCCCGGTCGGCGCGGTGCTGTTCATTTATGCCCGGGCTCAGGGAGTGGACTCCGGACCGCCGGTAGCGGTCCGGAAAATGACCTTCTTCCAGTTGCCGCAGGAGTTTTCCATCAGTCCCGCCGATGCGGTGATGACCCAGGAAGGATTCGAGGGGCCGCTGACGCTGACCGCCCGGCTGGACCGCGACGGCAACGCCCGGGCCGGTGCGGGGGATATTACCGGATCGGTTGACGTGACCACCGGTCAGAAGGGTGTCACGCTGGTGTTGAATCAGGTGATCGAGGAGACCGGCAAAAAAGTCACCGGCACCATTTCTTTAGACCCGGCGCTCCAGGCGCAATTGCCCGCCCGGAAAATCCTGTTCCTGTTCGCCCGTCCCAAGGGCGTCAAACGCGGTCCGCCCCTCGCGGTGAAACGCATCTTCGCCACCCAACTGCCGATGACTTTCAGCATCGGCCAGTCCGATACCATGCTGCCCGATTCGGAATTTGACGGACCGATCACGTTGACTGTGCGGCTTGATCAGGACGGCAACGCCAGCACCGCCGCGGGTGACCTCGAAGGCTCCCTCGACACCCACGCCGATGCCAAAAATGTGCGACTTGTTTTAAACCGCGTCATCGGCGGCTGAATTAATTTCTGATTTAACTGACTGGCCGGGTTTTGACTTTTCAATTGTGCTCAGGGATCAACGTCTGCAGTTAACGGTCAACAAGCTCACCCTCCGGGGCGGCCGGGCAAGGCCCGGAGCTAAAATAGAATTTTCAATTGTGCCTGATCATTGACGTCCGCCGTTAGCGGTCAACAATCTCCCCCTCTGGGGCGGCGAATCACCGCTGATGATTTTTAAATTTTTACAATTGTGCACAGAGATCAAGGTTTGCCGTTAACAGTCAACCAGCTCCCTCTCCCGGTAGGGAGGAGGCGCAACGGAAGCCGACGTAATGGTAGCGGTAGATGGGATTGCTCAGGATGCGGTGGCGGGAACGCATGCTGAGCACGGAGTTGCGCCACGACCCGCCGCGCTGGACTTTGCCGCCGTTTTCATGATCGCTCGCCGTCCATTCCCAGACGTTGCCCGCCATATCGTACAGTCCGTAGGCATTCGGTTTTTTCTTGCCGACCGGATGCGTCTGCTTCCCTGAATTTTTTAAATGCCAGGCATGGGCGTCGGCTGTGTCCAACGAGTCGCCCCAGTAAAAAGTGGTATCGGAGCCGGCACGCGCGGCGTGTTCCCATTCCCATTCCGTGGGCAGGCGTTTGCCGGTTTTGCGGCAGTAGGTGTCGGCCTGTTCCCAGGTCACTTTTTCGACCGGACGGTTGCCGCCCTTGAAGAAGGAAGGGTTCTCGCCCATCACCTGTTGGTATTGCTGTTGCGTGACTTCGTGCCGGTCTATCCAGAAGGCGGCAATGGGAATGGATTTTTTGGAGAAGGAGGACTTCAGCATTCCCGAGGGAATGGCGGCCATGTTCGATAGCGGCTCGGTCCAAGCCGGTGCCGGGCCAAGGCAAAACAGAATCAGCATTGCCTGCTGGCACCAGCGATTCATCTCTGCTCCACAAGAAAAAAAGGAATGCGGGTTTAAAAGTTATCCGCGGTGAGACGCCGCTTATTCGTTGCCCAGGCCGTGGATATCGTCCTGGTAAATTTCATCGAGGGCGGAATGTTCTTCGGTAGGCTCCTGGGTGTCGTCCAGATCCGGCAGATCGAGCTTGGCCCATTCTTCTTTAATTTGTTTTTTACTTTTAAAAGTCACCGGGCGCTTCGCCGGAGGTTGAGTGGAATTCGGTTCACTCATGTTCCCATCTCCTAAAAATTAACCAAGGTTACCTGATTATACCGCAAATACCCTGCATGTTCTCAACCTGAAACTTGTAAATCTCCAGGGCGGTTTCCATCAGCCGGAACCCGTCCGGGATTCCCGGAAAAGGGCCTTGAACAGGCAGAAGCCTACGCCTAATAATACAAGTGAGAAAGGAAATCCGGAAGTAATCGCGGCGGTTTGCAGGGCCTTCAGTCCACCGAACAACAAAAGCACAATGGCCACCAACCCCTCGGTGACAGCCCAGAAGACCCGCTGGTTTCGGGGCGGGTCGGTGTCGCCTCCGGCTGTAATGATATCGATCACCAGACTGCCGGAATCCGATGAAGTGACAAAATAAGTGATGATCACCACCAACGCCGCCAGGGCCGACCAGGCTTCCAGGGGCAATAGGTCCAGGGTCACGAACAACGCTTTGCTGACATTGGCGGTTACCGCCTGGGCGATGGGCAGTCCTTCCGCCATTTCCAGATGCAGTGCGGTGCCCCCAAACACACTCAGCCAGGCAAAGGTGGCCAGACAGGGGGCGATCAGAACTCCGGCCACAAATTGCCGGATGGTACGGCCGCGGGAAACCCGGGCAATGAACATCCCGACAAACGGCGACCACGCCACCCACCATCCCCAGTAAAACGTGGTCCATTGACTCCGCCAATCGGCATCCGGCAGAGTCTCGCTCCACACCCCCAGAGTAAACACCTGCGGCAGATAGTCGGTGAAGGTTTGGTAAAAGGTTTTAAAAAGAAAAACCGTCGGTCCCGCAACCAGTACGAACAGCAGTAATCCGGCACTGAGCCAGAGGTTGAAATGACTGAGACGGCTGATGCCTCTGACCAGTCCCAGAACGACCGAAGTGGTGGCGATGGCCGTGATGCCGGCGGTCAGTAGAATTTGGTGTCCGGTGGACTCCTGCCATCCGGCGATATAATTCAATCCGGCATTCACTTGCATGGCTCCCAGTCCGAGCGAGGTGGACACTCCGAACATGGTGCTGACCACGGCGAAGGTATCGATCGCATGGCCCCAACCTCCGTAAATGCGATCCCCCAGCAAGGGGTAAAACACGGACCGGATGGTGAGGGGCAGGCCGTGTCGAAAGGCAAAATAAGCCAGTGCCAGACCCATCAGGCAATACACCGCCCAGGCATGAAACCCCCAGTGAAAGAAGGTCAGGCGCATGGCCTGGCGGGCGGCCCACTGGGTTTCGCCGTGGCCAAAGGGCGGATCCGTAAAATGACTGATCGGTTCTGCAATACTCCAAAAAACCAGGCCGATGCCCATCCCGGCGCTGAACAACATGGCAAACCAGGTGACGAAATGGAATTCCGGTTGGTCATCGGGCCGCCCCAGCTTGATTTTGCCGATGGGGCTGAACAGCAGGTAAATCATGGCCAGCAGGACCAGAGAGAGAATAACCGTAAAGACCCAACTGAAATGATGCGTGATGAAAGATTGAATGTGATTGAAAAATTCCCGCGCCGTCTGGGTGAACAGCGTGCTGGACAGGATAAACAGCATGATCATCCCCGCCGATAACAAAAACACCGGCGGATTAGTGCACTTGAACAACCCCAGGGGTTTCAGCTCAATGCTATTTTTATCAGCCATCGGTTTTTCCGGACCTTCTTAAGGATGAACCCTTCCCTGACCGTACGGTTCTCTGGCAGGCTAAAACGCATCGAAACCAAACAGCGGACAGGGCCTATCGCACTATAAGGTTTGACAGGTGGCCTCTGGAAGAGGTGTAGGATGGAAAACAGGTCAGGCTTTTTTAAAATGCATGATGCCCCAGTTCAAATGGCCTTTGTTTCCGGCTTGCACCCAATGGTTCAAGCCCTGAATCATCTGGTCGATATATTCCTTGCCGCATGCGTCAATAATTTCCTCGTATTGTTTCTCGGTTTCCTGACGAACGCGGTCGTAGTGAGTGACCAGATGCTGGGACATATTGTTGATGGACATCAATTCAAAACCGTTTTTGCGGGCTTCCTCCCAGTAAAACTTGAAGGAACCCAGCGAATCCAGATGAATACGATCCAGCACGGGTCCTAGAACACCCTTCGGGACGTTGTCATCCTGCATCAGGTCGGTAAAGATAAAATCGCCGCCGGGTTTCAAAACACGGAATGCCTCCGCAACCACCTGATCCCGGTTGGCGCTGTGGACCATGGCATCCTGTGACCAGATGACATCGAAGGAGTTGTCGGGAAAGGGGATTTCTTCAAAACTGCCATAAACCACATCGATCAGGTGGTCCAATCCCCGCTCCATATTGAGTTGTTCATTGCGTTCGTTCTGGACTTCACTGAGGTTGAGGCAGGTCACGTGGCAACCGAAATTTTTGGCGAGATAGCGAGGCCCGCCGCCATATCCGGAGCCCAGATCCAGGACTTTCTTGAAAACGTCCAGGTTCAGGCAGGAAGCCATTTTGGGGACAATCCGCTGGCTGGCGAATTTAATCGGTTCGTTATTATAATGGTAGATGCCGACATGAATGTGTTCGCCTCCCCAAATTTTGAAATAAAACTCGTCGGCATCGTTGCTGTTGTAATACTCTTCCGCTTTTTCAACTGAATTACTCGATTTGGTACTGACAGACATAATCACCCTCCATAGCAGTGTCTGGTTGAGGCTTCAAAGAAGCCAAACAGTGTGTTCGTAATGTGGGTTACAAAATGTTAATGCACAAAAATTAAATTAAATACTATTTTTCGGAAGGGTTTATTGTAAAGACTTGGGTCATTACTTGCAACTATTCCAGCAGTTTTTTGATGATTATTTTATTTATGCGCTTAAACAGGCAATATTAACGCGGGAATGATTGGGAAAGACGTTCCAAAAGATTTCAAATCGCTGAAATCCGGAATGACGCGTGATGTTGATTTAGAATCCAGGGGAGATTACACCCAGCCGAAGGTATCGGGAGGCCGCGACCGGCTGCCCATAAATGCAAACAGGGGCACCAGCGCCAGGCATAAATAACTGAAGATATCCCCATAGGTCGAATAAAATCCGGGTTCTGACGTTTGGGGATAAATCCGGGCGATGATCCAGTCTTCCTCAAAAATTTCGGTGGCATCGACAATGCGGCCATACGCATCAACGCTTCCCGAAATTCCGGTATTGGCGGCGCGTACAATAGGGACACGGTTTTCGACCGCCCGTAGGGCAACCATGCTCATGTGCTGATACGAGGCGGCGCTCCTGCCGAACCAGGCGTCGTTGGTGATGTTGACGAGGTAGCCGGCGCCCTGTTTGACCGGCTGGCGGACCAGATCGGGGAATATGATTTCGAAACAGATGGATACGGCAAATTTGTGATCGTCCAGTTGAAATACTGTAGCCTCCTCGCCCCGTTCGAAATCTCCGATGTTCGCCACCATTTTGTCGATAAAGAACAGGATGGAACGGAAGGGGACAAACTCACCGAACGGTACCAGGTGAATTTTATCGTAGCGCCCCAGTTGCACACCATGACCGGAAAGAAAATACGCGCTGTTGGTCAGTCGGAGCGGTTCACTTTTGCTGACTGCATGTTCCTGTTCAGTTTCCTTAAGGGCAGGGCTACCCAGGACGATAGGGATCTGCATCTGGCGCACCGTGTCGAGCACATAGTGGGTGCCGGCAAAATCGCGGCCGAAGAAAAAAGGCGTGACCGCCTCCGGCCACACCATCAGATCCGGTTTGAACACCGCCGCTTCCAGCGTCAGATTCCGGTAACGTCCCAGGACTTCATTGCGGTAGGCCGGATCCCATTTCATCTGCTGCGGAATATTGCCCTGAATGAGACCGACCCGGATCGGTGGCGTGCCGAAAACGGGAGCCTGACTCAGGGTCCACTTGCCGTATCCCACACAGAGCAGTAAAAAAAGTAAGGTGGCAACGGCGACCCGCTTCCGGTAATTCCGCCAGGCGGGATACTTGCCAAACGCGGGATGGAGGAGGACGAACAAGCCGGCATTCACCACTACGATCAGTGCGGTGATGCCGTACACTCCGGTGATCGATGCCATTTGAATCACCGGCAGTGATTGAAACTGGGAATAACCCAGTCCCTGCCAGGAAAACCCGTATATGGAATGAGTGGACCGGAGAAACTCCAGGGCGGTCCAGGTGACCGGCGCCAGCAGAAATATATTCACCGGATGGCTTTTGCTGAAGCGGTTGACTATATAAGAGAACAAACCCATGTATAAACTCAAATAAGCCACCAGCAAAGTCAGGATCAGCCAGCTCACCACCGTGTGGATGTTTCCGTAATTGACGAGAGTGTTGATCACCCAGCTCAGGGTAATGAAGTAAAACACCAGACCCGCGACAAAGCCCAGCGCCAGAGCCCGCCGGGCGTTTACGCTATAAATAGCGAAAAGCAAAGGCACAAGAGCGAACCAGGCGAAAAATTCCAGATTGAATTTAGGAAAGGCGAAAGCCAAAAGGAGGCCGCTCAAGATCGCTTTCAGGTAATCCTTCATAGGGGAGGGGGATTGTGTTAGGTGATTTTCCCGATATCAGATATAGTGTAAAGGTTGGATTACTACCCATTAATAAGGAATTACGGGTTGAGTACTCAAAAACAAGTGATCAACAACTTCAAAAAGGTATGCATTTGCCGGAGTGTGACCGGAGGCACCATCATGAAAGCCATTCGGGAAGGCAGTCTGTCTTTTGAAGCCCTGCGTCGAGCCATCCGCGTGGGGACCGGTAACTGCAAAGCCAAACGGTGCCGGCCCAAAATAGAAGCCCAACTCCAGGCCTACAAGGAATCCCTGGACCCATCCAGTGAGAAAGCCCCTTCGTCCAAGGCCAACGCCTGACGGGCGACCCTGCCCTAAGCACTCTCCTTGTTCCCAAAGATTATCACTTAAATAACACTTGGAAGCAACCGTCCTCAAGCAGTCGAGGTAAGTCCGATCAGGGGTGCAGCGATTTCAATGCGGATTCAATCCGGTTCAATCCTTCATTGATATTATCCATGGAAGTGGCGAAGGACAAACGCTGGTTGTTATCGGCACCAAAAGCAATACCGGGCACCAGCGCGACTTGCGCTTCTTCAAGAAGAAACTCGGCGACGTCGAGAGAGCCCTTGATTGTTTTTCCGTTCCATTGTCTGCCGTACACTCCGGAGAAATCCGGGAACGTGTAAAAAGAACCGACCGGTTTGGGGCAGGAGATGCCATCTATTTTGGCGTAACGATCCATGAGCGTGTCGCGCCGTTTTTTGAATTCCGTGACCATCTTGTCTATTGCACCGGGTGTTTGTTCGCCGATCAACGCTTCCACGCAAGCGGCCTGCGCAATGGATGTAGGGTTGGAAGTGGATTGTCCCTGCAGTTTGGAAACGGCAGACGCGATCTTCTCTTCCGCCGCCAGGTAACCGATGCGCCAACCTGTCATCGCAAAACATTTTGAAGCACCATTGATGACAACGGTATTTTGTTTTAGCTCCTCGCTTAAAGAAGCGATACTGCAATGCTCGAACCCGTCAAAAATGATCTTTTCATAGATTTCATCCGAGATCACCAGCATTTTGTTTTTCAAAATCACTTCCGCCAGTGCTTCCAATTCCTTTTTGGTGTAAGCCGATCCGGTGGGATTGGAAGGGCTGTTCAATACCAATGCGCGTGTTTTTTTTGTGACGGCTTGTTGCAATTGCTCCGCTGTGATTTTAAATCCCGACGATTCATCAGTGTTCAGGATAACGGGCTTCGCGTTGGCCAGAATCACCATGTCCGGATACGACACCCAGTACGGAGCGGGAATGATGATTTCGTCGCCGGCATCCCAAAGCACCTGCGCCAGGTTGTAAAAGGAATGCTTCGCGCCACAGGAAACCACAATCTGATTACGGTGATAGGACAATCCGTTATCGCGATCAAACTTTTCGATGATGGCATCCTTGAGTGCAGGGGTGCCGCTGACGAGGGTGTAATGCGTGTCGTTATTTTTTATGGCATCGATACCTGCTTGCTTGATATTTTCCGGAGTAGCAAAGTCGGGTTCACCTGCGCCGAACCCGATGACATCCATTCCCTGCTCTTTCAAAGCCTGGGCTTTGGCGGAAATGGCCATCGTCATGGACGGTTGGATATTTTGAATTCGTTGCGCAAACTTCATGAGGTGATTTTAGACATACCTTCCTGGACACTCTTGGGAACCATTTTGCTGACGTCGCCTCCATGCTTGGCGATTTCCTTTACAAAACTGGAACTGAGAAACGAATATTCCTGACTGGGAATCATAAAAACGGTTTCCAGGTTATCGTTCAGGTTACGATTCATCAGTCCCATTTGCAGTTCATATTCAAAATCGGAAACGGCCCGCAATCCTTTAATAATAATGTTGGCCTTATGCAACGCGGCGAAATCGGTGAGCAGCGTATCAAAAGGCAGCACCTCAATTCCTTTAAGGTCCTGGACGGATTGCTGGATAAATCTTACCCGGTCATCACTGTTAAATACCGGGTTCTTTTTGGGATTCAACGCAACGGCGACGATCAGCCGGTCGCACAGACTCAAAGCCCGCCGCATGATGTCCAGGTGGCCGAAGGTAATGGGATCAAAAGTTCCCGGGTAAATGGCTGTTCTTTGAGTATTCATGGCATTTTTAAGAGGGGGATTATAACTTCAAATGGAGAGGGGTGAAAGGCCCAAAATGCAGAATTCTAAGGTTTTCTGAGGCTTTTTAATAAAACCGCTCTATATAAGGTAGAGACTACCCCTATCGCGAAGGGTAATTTTGGGTTATTTTGAAAAAAATTTAAAAAATTACCCCCTGACACTGCGAAATAGTTACCCTATTTAGGGTATTTTTTAGCTTTTTTTTAATTTTTTCACAGGGTCCCATCCTGTAAACGTGCAGCCATTGCCGTCTTCGAAAGCGCCTTTTTTCAGAGATAAAAACCAAAACCATTTGTTTACAAGTGTTTCCAAATACCTTTGAAATATCAACCTGTAGTTCGGCCCGTTATTTTTCAAATAAAACAAAAAAAATGGGAATAACCCCAAAAATTATTGAAAATTCAAGACTTATGGTGTACATTTACATCCATTAAATCGGGTGTAAAGCAATTTTTTAGGAGGATAAATTTGAGCGGTTTCTGAGGTTAAAAATACTTCCAAAAAAATTGATTTTCGCCGCCGAAAAGGGTTTGACAAGATTTTCTGATTCAGCTATAAAGAGGCAACTAGAATACCCCAGAAGCCAATTTGAACAGGAAATGGATTCCAAAATTTGCGTTTTTATAAATTGCTCGAGGAATTTTGGAAGAAGTTTTTGTTCAGTCGTATTGTCCTGTCGAGGCTTTAAATAAGCTTGAAACGGATGATTGGTTTTTTGGTTTCGGATTGAAAAATTGTTTGAGTTGTTTGTTTTTCCAGGGTGATCCCTGGACATGATTTCATTCAGGTAAATATTATTAATCACTCGAATTTTAAAAATTCAAACAAGAATTTGAAAGGAGGAGTTTTAAAGGATCCCGCTTGTGTTGGGGGTCAATTAGACAATTTCTTAAGTAGATGTTTCGGTTTAAAACCCACTTTAACCTAAGGGAGGTTTTACTTTATGCGTTTAAATCGAAGAAAATTCTTGCAGGTCAGTGCTGGTGTAGCTTCGGCTATGGCGCTTTCAAGCAAGAGAGTCGGTGCTCAGTTAAAGCCC
>JAHELC010000017.1 GCA_024644405.1 Nitrospinaceae bacterium | reverse complement strand
CCATCGAAAAGGCTGCGCACGAATTACTGACCCGAAGGAACCCGACCTTGTTTCCCGGACCCATGCTGGTTTGGGGATGGACTGAAGAAACCCGGCATAAAGCCCAGCTGGCTCTCGAACTGGTCAAAGAAGTTCCGGGTATGAACATCATTCCTATGCCGGATTATCGACCGATTTATCCCAAGATCGATCCGGAAGCCGTAATCAATCCCTGTCACCCGAATTTGACCATTCAACACAACAAAATTCACGTGTGTGCTTTAATCGGGGTTCATTGCCATTTCGCCAACATCACTCTGAAAATGATCCGGGCGAACACCAACTGCTATACCCAGGCCTGGTGCGCTTATGATGGCCATGAGGATGCCCTGCTGTCCATTCGGGATTTGGATTCGGACAAATTAGTCAAAATTACCGAAGCCATTAAAAAGGCCAAAAAATCCATTACTCCCTGGGCCCTGACTCCCCAGGGCAAGGAAGAACTGGAAGAAATCGCGGCGAATAAGGAAAGGCTTAAAGCACAAACCAAGGAGGATGCGACTCTGTTTATGGGAGAGCTTCACCAGGGACTTGACGAAAACCAGGAATAAATCTTGAGGCCCGCTTTGGCGGGCCTTTTTTTTCAGTCACCCCCCCCCCGATTATCCTTCTCAAGCAATTCCCAGCCGCTACCTGAACCACCCCCCATGTGAAATCCCCAGGCCTGAATCGCTACTCCATTATTTTATAAAAAAACCAATAGTTTATAGGAACACCCCTGGCTGTTCCGAGCCCTCCCAATCCATTCTTTTTCAATTGACAGACCCCGGTTTACCCCTTAGTCTAAATTCAAACAGCTAACAATATTACCCTATAAGTCTTTATATTTAAAGGACTTTTCGATTCAAATAGAGTTTCATACCGCAGGAGGTAATGGGTGCGCGCCTTAATAATTGACGACTCCAAATCCATTCGAACAATTTTAACCGAAATTCTCGCAGGGATAGGATTTGCGGTTGAGGAGGCCGCCAATGGGTTGGAGGCTATGGCTCTGATCAAAAAAGAAAAAGTGGACTTGGCGCTGGTCGATTGGAACATGCCGGATATGAACGGTTGTGAGTTTATCCAGGAGGTTCGCAAAGACAATGCCTACAAAAATATGCGAATGATGATGGTGACCACTGAAACGGCAATCAACAAGGTAGCAGAAGCGCTGGAAGCAGGCGCGGATGAATACATCATGAAGCCATTTACCAGGGAAATGATTATAGAAAAGTTGGTCTTGATGGGTATCAGTATTTCCAGTGCACCCAAGTAAAATCCATTATGCCAGGCGGGAGCAATTGTCGAAGGCCGACCGCACCACATCGGTTTCAAAGCAAACCTCCTGTCAAACCCTAACACCTGGAAAGCATTACGATAAAATTATGTCGGTTTCAGAGAGCGATTTTAATTATATTCGGGAATTGGTTTTGGAGCGTTCCGCCATTGTCCTTGAGGACGGCAAGCAATATTTGGTCGAGTCCCGTATCGGACAGGTCGTCGAGACGGAAGGATTCGATACCATCGGCCAACTGGTCGAGGCCCTGCGCAAAAATTCTCACAATGGCCTCCAGTCCAAAGTGATCGAAGCTCTGACCACGAATGAAACATCCTTTTTCCGGGATATTCATCCCTTTGAAATTCTTAAGGACCCTGTTCTGCCAGAAATACTTAAAAGTCGTGAAAACACCAAAAAATTGAATATCTGGTGCGCCGCCAGTTCCAGCGGTCAGGAACCTTACTCGATTGCCATGCTTATCCGGGATCACTTTCCGGCACTCCTCGGCTGGAAAACGCATTTTATCGCAAGCGATATCTCCGAGAAAATGCTTGAGCGGTGCCGGTCTGGAAAGTTCAGCCAGCTCGAGGTGAACCGCGGTCTACCGGCCGCATTTCTGGTCAAATACTTTGAAAAAAACGGAGCGACATGGTCTATCAAAAACCAACTCCGGGAAATGATCCATTTCCAACAAATCAATCTGTCCATGGAATTGCCCTACCTTCCAAAAATGGACATCATTTTCCTGCGGAATGTTTTGATTTATTTTGATATTGAAACGAAAAAGAGAATTTTAAATCAACTGAGATCCATACTTCAACCCGATGGGTATCTATTTTTGGGCGCGGCGGAATCCACCATTAACCTGGATAGTTCTTTTGAGCGGATGAACTACAAGCACTCAGGTTGTTATCGCTTGAAAAGGTAAAATACTATGGCGTTTGAATGTGAAGCAGAAATCAGTCAATTTGTTACTGATATTTGGTCTACCTTTTTGAGCATGAAGGTTTCTCCTACCGATAAACCCTTCAAGCCCAAAGGCAAAGACAATACACTGGCCGGATGCGTTCAAATTACCGGAGAATGGCAGGGAGCGGTCACCCTATATGCACCCAAGGAAATCGGCAAACGGGTTGCCGCAACGATGTATGGTCTGGATGAGAAGGAAGTAGACAACCAGCAGGTTCAGGATGTCATAGGGGAGATTACGAATATCCTGGCGGGGAATATCAAATCGCTCTTGCCGGCCCCCTGTTCCATTTCCCTGCCTTGTGTGGCGATTACCGATTACAATCTGCATCACCCGGGAAGCGAAACCGTTTCTGCCGTTAACTTTGATTGCGAGGGCCTGTCTATTCTTGTGGTCCTGCTCCAGGAACATGTAAAATAATCCACCTCGGTGGAATTATTTCTTTTTCAGGCCCAGGTGATTGTTGAACTCCCGCTCGGCTTTTTCAGGGTCGTCGGTGTTTAACAGGACCAGGTTGTGAAGGTGCTCATAGGCTTCAAGACCGACCTCGGTAAACAACAGCGCTATTCCCTCTTCTGTAACCCGCTGCACCCTGCCCTTCACATTAATGTCCACAGGCGGATTCTGGCCCTCCAGAATCAAGTGGATCTCACATTCAGTCCCAAGGGTCCAATCGATTCTGCCCTTTACAAACACACCCTTCATACTGACATCATGCACACCTGTAGAGACCATTTCCCTGCCCTTGGCCTGTACTTTGGCAATTATTTGAATGTCGACCCGGGAAAATTCTCTATGATCTTCCTTAATTTTATCTTTCACGACCACTTCTCCAGCATGATTTTACTCAGAAACCAGGGTAAATTTCATATAACTTATTGTTTTTAAATGAATTTATCATTTATTTTAAAAATTACGGCCCTGATCCTATTGATAAGTTTTAAGTCCCGCCAGCTTGACTCTGCCTCCCAGGGGTTTTATTTAACCCAAGTAACGTTAAATAAACCAAAAACGATAACTGTTTAAAATATAAGACTTAATACTAATATCGCATACTTTGAAAGGATTTGCACCCATGGGAAAGATCATTGGAATCGACTTGGGGACCACCAATTCCGTGGTTGCCGTGATGGAAGGGAATGAACCGAAGGTTATAGTCAACGAGGAGGGTAACCAGACCACTCCATCCGTCGTGGCGTTCACCAAGGAGGGGGAAATCCTGGTGGGTCAGGTGGCCAAACGGCAGGCCATCGCCAACCCTGAGAACACCATCTTTTCCGTGAAGCGGTTCATGGGACGGGGCTTTGAAGAAGTCAGCGAAGAAATGAAAATGGTCCCTTACAAAGTTGTCAAGGGTCCCAAACACGACGTGAGGATCGAAGTCCAGGGCAAACAGTACAGCCCTCCAGAAATCTCCGCCATGATTCTCCAAAAACTGAAAAAATCAGCCGAAACCTATCTGGGAGAAACCGTAACAGAGGCAGTCATCACCGTACCTGCTTACTTCAACGATGCCCAGAGACAAGCCACCAAGGATGCCGGGAAAATCGCCGGACTGGACGTCAAGCGGATCATCAACGAGCCGACCGCGTCCGCCCTCGCTTACGGTCTGGACAAAAACAAAGACCACATGATCGCCGTCTATGATTTTGGCGGCGGAACGTTCGATGTTTCCATTCTTGAAGTCGGCGACAACGTCGTCGAGGTGAAAGCCACCAACGGGGACACCCATCTCGGCGGCGACAACCTCGATCAGCGCGTGATCGACTGGCTGGTGGCCGAATTCAAAAAAGACAGCGGCATTGATCTGTCCAATGACAGCATGGCCCTGCAAAGATTGAAAGAAGGGGCGGAGAAAGCCAAAATGGAGCTTTCCTCTACCAGTGAAACCGATATCAATCTCCCGTTCATCACCGCCGATCAAACGGGTCCCAAGCATCTCAACGTGAAACTGTCTCGCGCCAAGTTCGAGTCATTGGTGGACGATTTGCTGGATCGCACCAAAGAGCCCTGCAAAAAAGCCCTCAAAGATGCTGGACTGGATTCCGGCAAAATTCATGAAGCGATTCTGGTGGGAGGTTCTACTCGAGTTCCCAAGGTCCAGGAAATCGTCAAGACACTGTTCGGGAAAGAACCCCACCGCGGGGTCAATCCTGACGAAGTCGTGGCTCTGGGCGCCGCCGTACAGGCCGGTGTTCTTTCCGGTGATGTGAAAGATATCCTGTTGCTGGACGTCACTCCCCTTTCCCTCGGAATCGAAACCCTGGGCGGAGTCACCACCCGGCTGATCGACCGCAACACCACGATCCCGACCCGCAAAAGCGAGACGTTCTCCACCGCATCGGACAACCAGCCGAGCGTCGAGGTCAATGTCCTGCAAGGGGAGCGGGAAATGGCGAAAGACAACCGCTCGCTGGGTAAATTTCATCTCGACGGGATTCCCGCCGCGCCCCGGGGCGTGCCGCAGGTCGAGGTCACCTTCGACATCGACGCCAACGGTATCCTCCACGTGTCCGCGAAGGACAAGGGCACCGGCAAGGAACAGAAGATTACCATTACCGACAACACCGGTCTCAGTGACAGTGAAATCGAAAACATGGTCAAGGATGCCGAATCCAATGCGGAAACCGACAAACAACGGCGTGAAGCGATCGACGCCCGCAACCAGCTGGATTCCCTGATCTACAGCACCGAAAAAACCATCCGGGACAATAAGGAGAAGCTGGGTGAGGAAGACATCAAAGCCGCGGAAGATGCCGTCGCCGAAGCCAAAAAGGCTTTGGAAGGCGAAGAACCCGATGTCGAGCAAATCAAAACTCAAATTGAAGCCCTGACGCAGGCTTCCCATAACCTGGCTCAAAAAATGTACGCACAAACCGATGCTCCCGGTTCGGAAGGTGGACCGGAAGGCGGCCCCGAATCGGGTGAAGGTGGAGGCGGAGACGACTCCGGCAAATCCGATGAGGACGTCGTTGACGCCGAGTTTGAAGACGTCAGCAAAGAAAAGTAATTGCCAAGGCTGGTGGGTGTCTTAGAACATCGCTCCGGCTAGTATCGAGAAACCGGGCATGCCCGGTTTCTCACCTCCCTTAGGGGTTTTAACCTCTCTCAGGCGGGGAAGCCTTTTCCATGGCTTTCCCGCCTGAAATTTATCAGCATACGGTGCATTTATGAACGAGTCAAAAAGCCAAGACAACCCAACAGAAAACCGGGAAACGCCCCGGTTCACCGTCAGTGACCGGCGCCATTGGGTCCACGAAGATGAAGCAGAATCCCCGGGCGGCGAACCTGCCGAACGCCTTCCTTCCTACGTTCAACAGTTAAAGGATCAAGCCGACGCCAAGGACAAACAGCTTCGGGAATATATCGCCGCCTACAAGGCCAAAACTGCGGAAACCGATGAAATCCGCGTTCGTCTTCTAAAAGAGAACGAAAACCGACTTGAGCAGATCAAAGCCGATTTCTTCAAAACACTGATCCCCATTTTGGATAATTTTAAAAGGGCGATCGATTCCGCTCAATCCTCTGCCGATTATGAAAGCCTGAAACAGGGGATCGATATGACTTATTCTCAACTGCTCAGCACACTCAAGGAAAGCGGTGTTGAAACCCTGTCCACGACTGGACGCAAATTCAATCCCCAGACCGATGAAGCCTTCATGACCGAGGACACAACCGACCCGGACAAAGATAATGAGGTTGTGGAGGAGCTGGAACCGGGTTACATTTTTAAAGACCGGTTACTTAAACCCGCCAAAGTTAAAGTGGCAAAACTGAAACAGTAAGGAGCTTGAGTGAAGCGAGATTATTATGAAGTTTTGAGTGTTGGCCGCAATGCTTCCGAATCCGAGTTGAAAAAATCCTACCGCCAATTGGCACTCAAGTACCATCCGGATAAAAATCCCGGCGATCATGAAGCCGAGGAAAAATTCAAGCAAGCCGCAGAAGCCTACGAAGTCCTGCGCGACCCGGAAAAAAGAAAAATCTACGATCAGTTTGGACACGAGGGTTTAAAAGGCAAAGGAGTCGGCGGGTTTGGCGGATTTGAAGACATTTTTTCCGCCTTTGGTGACATCTTCGGTGATTTCTTCGGCGGCGGGGGTGGCCAGAGAGGGGGCGCCGACCTGCGCGCCGATACCACCATCTCTTTCGAAGAGGCCGCCTTTGGAACAGAAAAATCCGTGGAAATCCGTAAACACGTACCCTGTCGGACCTGCAAAGGTTCCCGAAGCAAACCCGGCACCTCGCCGGTTCTTTGCGGGACCTGCCGCGGAACGGGACAGGTGGTGCGGTCTCAGGGATTTTTCAGTTTACAAAGCCCCTGTCCTCACTGCCATGGAACCGGACAGATCATCAAGGATCCCTGCCTCACCTGCCATGGGGAAGGCGTCGAAATCGACAAAAAAGAAATTTCAGTCAACATCCCTGCAGGCGTAGACGATGGCTCACGACTTCGGCTCCGGGGCGAAGGCGAAGCGCCACCGGGAATGCCTGCCGGCGACCTTTATGTGTTTGTCCATGTCCAGGCCCACGAGTTTTTTCATCGCGAAGGTTTGGACATCTACAGTCAGCTGAATATTTCCTTTTCTCAGGCGGCGCTGGGAGCGGAAATCGAAGTGCCCTTGCTCGACAATAAAACTAAAGTGATTTCCATCACTCCCGGAACACAATCCGGAGACCGTTACCGCATCCAGGGAGCCGGCATTCCGCAAATCAGAGGACGCGGCCGAGGCGATCAGATCATTCAATTGATTGTTGAAACTCCAAAAAAATTAAACAAGAGACAAAAAGAATTACTCCACGAACTCTCCGAAATAGACGGCAAACCCGTCAAAGAAAAATTAAAAGGGATTTTTCAGCGCCTGAAATTCTGATTTCTCTCCTTACCCTGTTTTAGGTAAAGTCACCCAAAAAGAATTAATTTATATAGGGAAACTCCCCCTTTTAAGGTTCGGAATACCAATTATTTTCAATTATCCCATTCTTTTCGTTAGATTTTATCAAAATTATTTTGATACTATATCCAACTTACATCCGATTTCAATGTTTACCAATATTTTTAAGGAATCAAAATATCAATATGACCGGAAACTCCATTCTACTCATAGACGACGAAAAAGTTCTTTTGGAAACAGTAGGTGATGATCTTAAAGAGGGCGGGTATAAAGTCACTACCGCAGAGTCCGGCGAAGAGGGCCTGAAAAGCTTCAAAATGATACAACACGATCTCGTAATCATTGATTTAATAATGGAAAACATGGACGGTTTGGAAGTGTCGCGGAAAATAAAACAACTGAACCCGAAAACTCCAATTATGATTTTAACGGGTTTCGCGTCCATGGAAACCGCGATTGAAGCGATCCGCCTGGACTTGGATGATTATGTTTTGAAACCTGTGAATCGTGATGATTTGTTCCATAAAGTCCACCACTGCCTGGAAAAGAAGATTGATTCAAATCCTGCCAATCCCAAACCAGATTTCTCGCAAAACTTAAAATTAGAGGAAGCCGGGCTCACCCGGCGGGAGAAAGAAGTGGTTCAATACGCCGCGCAGGGTTACAACGATAACGAAATCGCAAAAATGCTTTCCATCAGCGCCTTCACCGTCAAATTCCACATGAAACGCATCTTCAAAAAACTGGGCATCCACAAACGTGTGGAGCTTATCGTTTCTCTGGGAAAATAACGTCACTTCCCATCCCTGATTTTTTAAGAGTTATTAAGTACGGCTTTGGATAAAATCTGCGAGACTTGGAGAGGGTTTTATAGAAACTCGCTGTGGGGCAGGAAAGTGTAACCCATGAGGTATTCATCGACGGAGCGCGCGGCTTCGCGGCCTTCGGCAATCGCCCAGACTACCAGCGACTGACCCCGCGTCATATCACCGGCCACAAACACACCGTCCACACTGGTCATCTTCTTCTGGTCACAGGCCACATTGCCTCGGCCATCGAGATTCAGCCCGAATTCCTTGACCAATCCCTCATGCACGGGATGGACGAAGCCCATCGCCAGCAGGACCAGTTCGACATCCAGAGTGAACTCGGAACCGGAAACCTCTTCCAGGGAACGGCGACCGGTTTCAGGATCGGGTTCGCCGAATTGGATCTTAACGGCATGAACCTGGGTCACCTGCCCGTCTTTGCCGGAGAATTTTTGAGTCGAGATATTGTATTTGGTGACCCGCTCCTGCGCTTCCTCGTGGGAGGAAGTGGTGTACATGACGGCCGGCCATTGCGGCCAGGGATTGTTGGACGCTCTCTCCTCAGGCGGTTGATCCAGCAGTTCAAACTGATGCACTTTTTTGGCGCCCTGCCGAAGAGACGTTCCCAGGCAGTCTGATCCGGTGTCCCCGCCGCCGATGATGAGCACGTTTTTGTCTTTCGCCGTGATACTGATATCCTCGGGTATGGCATCGCCCTCGTTGCGCTTGTTCTGTTGCGGGAGAAAATCCATCGCAAAATGAATGCCGTCCAGTTCCCGTCCCGGTACCGGCAAGTCCCGCGGCTTTTCAGAACCACAGCACAGAATGACCGAGTCGAAATTATCCAACAGTTCTTTGCCGGGCAGGTTCACCCCCACATGCGAGTTGGGTTTAAAAATGACTCCCTCCGCCTCCATCAAATCTATGCGGCGCTTTACGATTCTCTTTTCCAGCTTGAAATTGGGGATGCCGTACATCAAAAGCCCGCCGATCCGATCGGCCTTTTCGTAAACCGTCACTGTATGCCCGGCATGATTCAATTGGTCCGCAGCCGCCAACCCTGCAGGACCGGAACCCACCACCGCCACCGTTTTACCGGTCCGTTTTTTAGGCGGATTCGGCTGCATCCAGCCGTTCTCAAATCCCTTTTCCGCAATGATCTCTTCAATATTGCGGATGGTCACCGGCGGTTCCGTGATTCCCAGCACGCACGCCCCTTCACAGGGTGCGGGACAGATACGGCCGGTAAACTCGGGGAAATTGTTGGTGTTGAGAAGCAGGGACAACGCCTCTTCCCACTTGTCGCGGTACACCATGTCATTCCAGTCGGGGATGGCATTGCCCAGCGGGCATCCGGTATCGCTCTGGCAAAACGGCACGCCGCAATCCATACAGCGCGCACCCTGCTCCTGATATTTTTCCAGCGGAAACGGTTCGTACACCTCCGTCTGATCCTTCAGCCGTTCGCTGACAGGACGAGACTTCGGAGTCTCCCTGGGGTGTTCCATAAATCCTTTGACCGCACCCATCAAGCCACCTCTTCCAATACCTGTTGTTTCTTTTTGCGCTCTTCCAGAACCCGGCGGTAATCGGTCGGGAACACCTTGACAAATTTGGGAAGCGTTGTTTCCCACTCTGCCAGAATTTTTTCGGCGAGCGTGCTGCCCGTCAATTTTTGATGTTCGGCAATCAGGTTTTTCAATTCATTGACGTCCTCTTCCTCTTCAACGGGCAGAAGGTCAACAATACTCTGGTTGCAGTGGATGGCAAACTGCCCGTCCCGGTCCAGCACGTAAGCGATGCCGCCGCTCATTCCGGCGGCGAAGTTGCGGCCTGTTTCGCCGAGCACCACCACACATCCACCGGTCATGTATTCACACCCGTGATCTCCCACACCCTCAACCACCGTTTTCGCTCCGCTGTTGCGGACCGCGAACCGTTCCCCGGCCACGCCCCGGAAAAAGGCTTTACCGGCAATGGCGCCATACAGGGCCACGTTGCCGATCAAAATGTTTTCTTCGGGCACGATGGGACATTCCTCGGCGGGAAACACGACGACATGACCGCCGGAAAGCCCCTTGCCGACATAATCGTTGGCGTCCCCGCTCAGGGTAAAGGTCACCCCCGATGCCAGAAACGCAGCAAAACTTTGTCCCGCCGAGCCTTTAAAATTGATCCGGATGGTATCTTCCGGCAAACCTTGTTCCCCGAAGCGTTTCGAAATTTCATAACTCAGCATGGCGCCGGTTGCCCGGTCCACATTGCCGATCAGGGTATTGACCTGAACGTGTTTTTGATGCTGCAGGGCCGGCTGACACTCCTGAATCAGTTTGCGGTCGAGACATCCCTCGCCGATATCACCACTCAAGTCCTGGGTACACACATTGCGGATGGCCACATCGGTTCCGACATCCGCCTTGAACAATATTTTCGTAAAATTGAGACCCTTGGTTTTCCAGTGATCAACGGCATCATCCATTTCCAGCAGATCGGCCAGCCCGATCATGTCCTCAAATTTGCGGAATCCCAGTTCGGCCATCAGCTCCCGCACTTCCTGGGCAATAAAGCGGAAAAAATTCACCACATGCTCCGGCTTGCCGGAAAACTTTTTGCGGAGTTCCGGATCCTGAGTCGCCACCCCCACCGAACAGGTGTTGAGGTGGCACTTGCGCATCATGATGCATCCCATGGTGATAAGCGGTGCCGTGGAAAATCCAAATTCGTCGGCTCCCAGCAAGGCGCCGATCACCACATCCCGTCCGGTTTTCAGTTGACCGTCCACCTGCACCCGAATACGTCCGCGCAGATCATTCATCACCAGCACCTGCTGGGTCTCAGAAAGGCCCAACTCCCAGGGCAGACCGGCGTATTTGATCGAAGTCTGCGGAGACGCGCCCGTTCCACCATCGTGACCGGCAATGAGCACGCCTTCGGCCCGCGCTTTGGAGACACCGGCGGCGATAGTGCCGACTCCCGCCTCGGCCACCAGCTTGACACTGACGTCCGCTTCCGGATTCGAGTTGTGCAAATCGAAAATCAATTGCTGCAGATCCTCGATCGAATAAATATCGTGATGCGGCGGGGGTGAAATCAAGCCGACTCCCGGTGTGGAGTGCCTGATCTTCGCAATGTATTCGGATACCTTGTGGCCCGGCAACTGCCCGCCCTCACCCGGCTTCGCCCCCTGGGCGATTTTTATCTGCAACTCGTCGGCATTGGTCAGGTAATGACTGCTCACGCCGAACCGGCCGGAAGCCACCTGTTTGATCTTGCTGCGGCGCGAATCTCCGTTGGGATCGGGAATGTACCGGACCGAATCCTCGCCGCCCTCACCGGTGTTGCTTTTGCCCCCCAGACGGTTCATGGCAATGGCCAGGGTTTCATGCGCTTCACGGGAAATCGACCCGATTGACATCGCTCCGGTGCAGAACCGTTTGGTGATCTGATCAACCGGTTCCACTTCATCGATGGGTACCGGCTCCCGTTTCTTAAACTTGAACAATCCACGCAGGGTGCAGTCGTGAGTATTCTGCTGGTCGCTGATCTGCGAATATTTTTTGAACAAAGCATAATCATCAGACCGGGTGGAGTGCTGCAACATGGCTACGAGATTGGGATTGACCATGTGTTTTTCATGGCCGCGCCGCCAGTGGTAATCACCGCCGGGATCCAGCGCGGGTCGGATGATTTTCGTTCGCTCATATGCATTTCTATGGCGGGCCAGGGTTTCCCGCGCGATAACTTCCAGTTCAACTCCGCTGATGCGCGAAGGCGTGCCGGTAAAATAACGGGAGATCACAGAATCGTTCAGACCCACCGCCTCGAAAATCTGCGCGCCCCGGTAACTCTGGATGGTGGAGATCCCCATTTTAGCGATGATCTTGTACAAGCCTTTACGGGTGGCCTTGATGAAATTGTGAACCCCTTTTTCAAATTCCATCTCCTTCACATATTTGCGCTCGCGAATAATCTGTTCAATCGTTTCGTAGGCCACGTAAGGGAAAATACCGCCGGCGCCGTAACCGATCAACAAAGCAAAGTGCATCATCTCGCGCGCTTCACCTGTTTCCACCACCAGCCCGACGCGGGTGCGGGTCAGCTCCCGTAACAAGTGATGGTGCACGGCCCCGGTGGCCAGCAGACTGGGTATCGCCGCATGGTTTTCATCGACTCCACGGTCTGATAAAATTAAAATCGTCGCACCGTCATCAATCGCCCCGGACGCCTGGTTGCATAGATTCTCAAGAGCTTTTGCCATACCCGCCTCCCCTTCCGCGACCGGAAACAGCATGGAGAGCGTGACGGGTTTTAAATCTTCCTGATTCAGCAATCTGATTTTTTCGAATTCCTCCGGAGTCAGGAGGGGATGCTGGAGTTTCAGTTTCCGGCAATGTTCCGGCGTTTCGGATAACAGATTGCGTTCTTTCCCCAGGGTGACTTCCATCGACATGACCAGTTCCTCGCGTATGGAATCAATGGCCGGATTGGTCACCTGTGCGAACAGCTGTTTGAAGTAATTGAACAGCATCTGCGGTTTTTCCGAACGGACCGCCAGCGGCGTGTCGTTGCCCATGGAGCCGGTAGCCTCCTGGGCATTGCCGATCATGGGTGCCATGACGATTTTTAATTCCTCATTGGTGTAGCCGAAGGCGATCTGCTGGGTCAAAAGATCCTTAACCTTTTCGGGACGTGAGCCGGGATCGGTCAGATTTTCGATACTCACCTGCTGTTCCTTCACCCACTGAGTGTAGGGCTTCTGGTTGGACAACTGGGATTTGATTTCCTGATCCGCAAGGATGCGGCCCTCTTTGAGATCGACAAAGAACATCTTGCCCGGCTGGAGGCGGCCCTTCTTGATGATCCGCGATTCCTCGATGGGCAGAACACCCACTTCCGATGCCATGACCACCAGATCGTCACTCGTCACAATATAGCGGGAAGGCCGGAGGCCGTTGCGATCCAAAACGGCACCGATCACCTCTCCATCGGTGAAAGTGATGGAAGCTGGACCGTCCCACGGCTCCATCATCGACGCGTGGTATTCGAAGAACCCGCGCTTGTCATCGCTCATGGTTTCATGACCGCTCCACGGTTCGGGAATCATCATCATCACGGCATGCGGTAAAGACCGCCCGGTTTCGACCAGAAATTCCAACGCCTGGTCGAAGTCGGCGGAATCACTGCCCCCCGGCGGAATGACCGGTAACGTTTTTCTCACATCGTCGAACAAATCGCTTTCGAACATCGCTTCACGCGCCGCCATCCAGTTCTTGTTGCCGCGGATGGTGTTGATTTCCCCGTTGTGGGCGATCATGCGCATGGGTTGTGCCCGTCCCCAGGAGGGAAACGTGTTGGTGCTGTAACGCGAATGAACCAGCGCCAGCGCCGATTTCATCAGGGGATCCTGGATGTCGAGGAAATACTTCTCGACCTGCGGCGCCATCAACTGGCCTTTATAAATGAAAGTTTTGCTGGAAAGGCTGCAGATGTAGTAGGACTCATACAGTTCCCCCAACCCGGAGGCGCGGATGGCCTGACCGGCCTGCTTGCGGACCACATAGAGCTTGCGTTCAAAAACCGCCTGATCCTCAATGTCCCCGGCGCCAATGAAAAGCTGGCGGATATCCGGTTCCACCTGGCGGGAGGTTTCACCGATCTGGGTATTGTCAACCGGTACCTTGCGCCACCCGAGCATTTCCAGCCCTTCCCGGGCGGTCACCTGCTCGAAGATCTCCATCAACTGCGCGCCACGCTCGTCCTGAGGCAAAAATACCAGGCCGGTTCCGTATTTGCCTGCCGCAGGCAACGAGATCCCGATCTTGTGGCATTGGCTGTTGAACAGCTCATGGGGCACCTGGATCAATATCCCGGCACCATCACCGGTCAGCGGATCGGCCCCAACCGCCCCTCTGTGTTCCAGACGATTCAGTAAATCCAAACCCTGACGAATGATGTCATGGGATTTATCTCCCTTCATATGGGCGATAAATCCGACACCACAGTTGTCTTTCTCTTGGACAGGATCATATAGACCCTGCTTTTTAGGATACTTTTCTATATTCATATGCTATTGGATGATTGCGGAATCTTGAAATTCTATAGGGATTTCAGGCAAAATCAAGACCTGTCTAAGCGTTCCCAGAGTGACCATATAGAGCAAATGGTGTGCCAAACCACTAAGCTATTGAATTTAAAGGAAATGTAAACTGACCGATTAATTTATGTATATTAATTATACTTAATAGTGTATTTTAATTACATATTAATACTTAAATTTACATATCTCTGAAATACCGATCCTCTGGCAAGCTTTTGTTTTTAATATATTTTAGATTCCCATTCTGGTAAAAAGGTTCAAGGCAGGGTTTCGGCAGAACACAAACCGCAGTTGCCCGGGTTTTTCCTGGTTGATTAAGCCGGCTCAAATCTTACCACCCGTTTCCCGGCAGATTCCTCATCCTCGATACTCAACATAGGTATGAATAACCGTTACTGAAATCTTGGAGGCTCGTTATGATTGTCGGCGAAGTCATGTCGAAGAAATTGATCACCGTTAAAAAGTCCGACTCCCTGAAAAAAGCGCAGGACGTTATGGTCGAAAAAGCCATCCGCCATCTCCCGGTAATGGATGGTTCCGAGCTTCTGGGAATCATCACCGAAAGCGATATCCGCGGCGCATTCATTGGCAAAGGAGCTAAAACCAATTCGGGGAAAATACAGCCTTTGAATCCGGCCAAAATGAAAGTTTCTGACTTCATGACGCGTGACCCGATGGTGGTGGTACCGGAGACTCATATCGAAGATGCGGCTTTGATCATCTACAAATATAAAATCGGCGCCCTGCCGGTGATCAAGCGCAACAAGCTGGTGGGTCTCGTCTCCATCATGGATATCCTGGGCATCTTCGTGGACCTGATGGGCATTCTTCATTCCAGCTCGCGCGTGGACGTGGTGATGGACAAAAATCCGAAAAATTTTGAAACCGTCTCGAACATCATCCACGGGGAAAACCTGAATATCATCAGCGTTGGCATGGCGCCTCACAGCGCCGGCGGTGGCAAGCAGGTGTATTTTTTCCGCCTCGATTTGTGTGACACGGCGAGCGTCGTCCAAAAAATTGAAAAAGCCGGATTTAAAGTCGTCAGCGCGATCAATTAATTCCATTCAAAAAATAGCTCAAAGCGGCTTTTCTAAACGGGAAAGCTATGAGATGATAAAAGCCAAAGATATCGGCTCACTACAACCCTTTTGCGGAGGATACGAACCCGAACCATGAAACCGGAACGACTCATTATATTCGACACCACTTTAAGAGACGGGGAACAATGCCCCGGCGCCAGCATGAACAACAAGGAAAAGTTGGAAATCGCGCGGCAGCTGGCTCTATTAAAAGTGGACGTCATTGAGGCGGGGTTTCCGGTTGCGTCCCCCGGCGATTTCGAATCGGTCCAGCAGATCGCCAAGGAGATCAAGGGTTCCTCGGTGGCGGGTCTCGCCCGCGCGCTCGAAAAAGATGTCGAAGCGGCAGCGCGCGCACTCGAAAAGGCGGAGTCGCCCCGCATTCATATATTCCTGTCGACCTCCAAACTGCACCGTGACCACAAACTGCAGAAGGGCAAGGATGAGATCATCCAAATGGCGGTAGATGCCGTCAAACTCGGCCGCAAGTTTTGTGACGACATCGAGTTCTCTCCGGAAGATGCCTCGCGCACCGAACCGGAGTTTCTCTCCGAGGTGGTGGAGGCGGTGATCGATGCCGGGGCGGGCACGGTGAATATCCCCGATACGGTAGGCTATTCGGTGCCGGCGCAGTTCGGCCAGATCATCCGTACCCTGAAACAGAAGGTATCCAACATCGAGCAGGCGGTGATCAGTGTGCATTGCCACAACGATCTCGGCATGGCAGTGGCAAATTCGCTTGAAGCCATCAAGGAAGGGGCGCGGCAGGTGGAGTGTACCATCAACGGCATCGGCGAACGCGCCGGCAACGCCGCGATGGAAGAAATAGTCATGGCGCTCAAAACGCGCAAAGATTTCTTCGGCATCGATACCCGTATCGACACCCGGCACATCATGGCCTGCAGCCGGCTGGTCAGCAGTCTCACCGGTTTCTTCGTGCAACGCAACAAGGCCATCGTCGGCAAAAACGCGTTCGCGCACGAGTCCGGCGTGCATCAGGACGGATTCCTTAAGAAGAAGGATACCTACGAGATCATGAATCCGCATGATATCGGACTCGAAAGTTCCGAATTGGTTCTGGGAAAACACTCGGGCCGCAACGCGCTGTCGAAAAAAATCGAAGCGATGGGGTACCAGGTGACGCAGGAGGAACTGGACCGGGTATTCGCCGGCTTCAAATCCCTGGCGGACCAGAAGAAGGAAGTGTTCGACGAGGATATCGTAGCCTTGATCCAGAAACGAAAATTCACCGATGAAGAACTGAACACTTACACTCTGGAAAAAGTTCAGGGAACCTTTGAAAGCGGCGCGACGCCCGGAGCCACGGTCACCTTGAAAAGCCGCGACGGTAAGGTGCACACGGAGACCGGCCGGGGCGACGGTCCGGTCGATGCCATGTACAACGCCATCGACCACATCACCGGGATGACCTGCAAACTGCTCGACTACCAGGTGATGTCAAAGACCCGCGGCAAGGACGCTCAAGGAGAAGTCACCGTGCGCGTGCTCCATGAGAGCCGCGAGGTGCTCGGCAAGGGTACCGGCGTCAACACGGTGGAAGCCAGCGCCGAGGCCTACGTCAATGCTGTCAACAAACTGCTGGTCAAAACCAAATCCGGTCCGGTGGGCGGTGGCGAAATCCAGGGCCCCTGATCGTTCACCTCTATTGTTCCATCAATCCTGTCAGGGCGGCTCGTAGGAGCCGCCCTGATTGCGTTTCGGCGCAACCTTTTCGCGTATGACCAATAAAAAAAAGGACACGCTATTCAAACAGTCGTCGGCTCCTGGTAAATTCGAGTTCAACGAACCGGTGGCGCGGGTGTTCGACGACATGCTGGAGCGGAGCGTGCCATTCTACAAGGAGTGCCAGCAGATGGTGATCGACCTCGCCCTGCACTTCGCACAAAAGGATTCGTCGGTGTACGACCTGGGATGCTCCACCGGCACCCTGCTCCGTCACCTGGTCAAAGCCATTCCCAAAACAAAAAACATACGCTTCATTGGTCTGGACAATTCTACGGCTATGTTGAAAAAAGCGCGCGGCAAACTGAAGGGTCATTTGAAGCGGTGCGAACTGGTGGCGGCGGACCTGGAAGATGATTTCGAGTTGGCCAACGCCAGTGTGGTCATCATGAATTACACCCTGCAGTTCATTCCGCCGAAGCGACGCGCAGCCATGCTGAAAAAGATTTACCAGGGACTTCAGCCCGGCGGCGGGCTGATCCTCATCGAAAAAGTGCGGGGCGAATCGGACGGCCTCAACGACCTGTTCGTCGAGCAGTATCACAGCTACAAGCGGAGCCAGGGATATTCGAAGCTGGAAATCGCGAAGAAGCGAGAAGCGCTGGACAACGTGCTGATCCCCCTGAAACCGGGTAAAAACCGGGATCTGCTGACAAGGGCCGGATTCCGCCGGGTGGACGTGTTTTTCAAATGGTTCAATTTTGCGGGATTCCTGGCGATCAAGCCGGGAAAAAGACGGAGTTGACGCATCCGGCGCTTGCGGGGACGTTGAAAAGAGGATATAAATAGGATAATCTTAACGGTTTTCAGAGGTCGAAATTATGCCACAGTACGATCATACCTGCAAAAAATGCAAGCACGACTTTGTCGTGGAAATGAAGATGTCCGAAGTGGGCGAAAAGGCAGTCAAGTGTCCCAAGTGCAAGAAGTCGAAGGACGTGGAACGCAACGTGACCAACACCTCGTTCCAGAGCGAGAGTATCAACCGCTACGTGTGGGATAAAAGTTAATTCGAGTAGTCCGCCGTCGGTTCATAGACAAACAAGAAATTCGGGATGTAGCGCAGCCTGGTAGCGCACCTCGTTCGGGACGAGGGGGTCGGAAGTTCAAATCTTCTCATCCCGACCAGCTTAATAATGGGTTATGGTTTCGGCCATAACCCATTTTTTTTGTGAACCTGCAAGTTGCCCCCCCGAAATGGATGTTACGTTTTAAGACATACCGGCTTTTCAATTTCATAAACTTAAAATGTACCTCTTTTTTATTTCTTGCCCAACGTCCACCCCTTCTGCAATTGTTTGCCCATAGTTTCAAAGCATTAGCCAGGAGGGGCGCGCAAAACAAAAAATAACCCTGCCGGGGTATTTAATAAAACAATTTAATTGGCTATAAATCAACGATTTTACTCGTCCGGACAGAATCAAAAATTTCATGTCTGATTTTGTACCAAGTTTGGAGAGAGCTTGGGAGTTGCTTTACTGGTCATCCAATCAGCTTCGTTTTTAGTTAACTTTTGCAGGAGTATTTCTTTCGGTTAAAACCAATCGAACATTCAGGAGAGAGAGTTTTTAATAAACTGGGAGGTTACGATGAAACTCAGACACAGCTATTTGGTTTCCATATTCAGTGCACTGTTAATTTTTTTATGTGTGCAACCGGTGGCCGCAACAACCTTAAGCCAGCCGGTCCTCAATGTGGTTGACATCAATCCGGATCCTAACATTTTTGAAGCGGCACTCACCGCCGCCGAGCAGGACGTGACCATTGACGGCAACACGGTTCACGCCATGATCTACAAAGATGACAACCGGGTCGGGGGCTACGCGGCCGTAGAACCCAACGGCATTCCCATTCCCCAGATTATTGTGAATGTCGGGGATGAGGTCATCGTTACGTTAACGAACAGTATTCCCATGGCATGCGCTGCCGGTGCCTGCGATTCCAGCATCCACTGGCACGGCCTCGAATTAGACAATGACAGCGATGGCACCGGCGTCACACAGAACCATCTGACCCAGGGCCAGACTTACACTTACCGCTTTTTAACACACCGCCCGGGTGTTTTCTGGTTCCACACGCACATGCTGCCCGGACCGCAAACGTTTGCCGGCATGTACGGCTCGTTTATCGTTAAGGATCCCAATGAAGCCACGCTTGAAGCCGACGGCAAGATTCCCTCGGCGGCCAACACCCATACGGTGGTCTTGAGCGATATCGAATTTAACGGAGCAGGCGATGTTGGATACAACTACGATGACGATTTTGATCCTATGACCCCGGACGTTTTTGATACCTGGGCTGTGCTTACGGATGAATGCGCGACTACAGGCGGAAATTGCCAGACTGTCAGCAATGGCGACACGGTTCTGGTGAACGGTCAAAAGCCAACAGCAAGCACGCCCATGATCACCGCCAAATCAGGGGCCGGCATACGCCTGCGTTTGATCAATCCTTCCACCAACCGTTATTTTCGCCTGGCTGTAACGGGTAACGGTTCTGACAACAATCTCTACCGTATCGGCGGAGAAGGCGGTTTTCTCGAACATGTGCGGCTGGAAGGCGGCATGCTGGGTAGCTGGGACACCAAATACAATGTCGGCGAAATTGTAGTCCCCGCATCCGGAAGAGCCGATGTGGTGATTGTTCCCACGGGAAACAACGGTGACATCATAACCATATCGGGTCTTGATTACAATCGTGCGGGTCCGCCCGGCAACGATGATACCGCAGGCGACCTGCTCTACATTGAGATAGACAACACCCTGGTGGACGACCCTTTCACGATCGTCGCCGGCCAGGATGTTCTGGGCGATGGCGGTATCGATGATTTGAAGAGCGTGGCGGTATCCGGCTTTATCGATCCCCCACCCCTTACGCCTCCTTTCATGGGGGTGGGCTCTTCCGATCCAGTTATCAGATTGGGTAGTGCAGGTGGCATACCTGGACACCTCGCGATCGATGGCGTGCAAGGTCACTTTGAGGACAGCGGTCCTGACTATACCCTCGTGCCCTATCAAGACGCCACCCGCTACGCAAGGACGGGGGATACGATTGAGTTCACAATTTCGAATTTCACCGGCGGGGGCGGCGGGGGCCAGCATCATCCATTTCATCATCATGGATTCTCTTTTCAACCCGTACGCATTATACAGATTGGGGATCTTGGAGATAAAGAGAACACAGCAATGGACACGATTTTATACGAGTTTGACTATGAAGAATTTGTCGATGTCATTGACATTTTCAGTGGTCAACGCGTCGTGGTGCGTATGCGGCTGGAGGACCGGCCGAGAATCACCGACAACCGGCAGGAAATGGACGCCCCGGATCCCAATCAGTTCTTTCCCACGGGCGGCGCCGAGGGCCGTTGGGTCTTTCACTGTCACCTGTTTCTGCACGCCACCATCGGAATGATTTCCGAGCTGGTCATCGTTCCCAACAACCCGCCGGTAGCGGACGCCGGGCCGGATCAGACCGTTGAGTGCGCCTCACACGCAGGGACTGTGATGTTCATGGACGGATCGGGCTCAACCGATCCCGATGGTGATATGCTCACCTATATGTGGACGGCACCGGGAATCGTATTCAGCGATCCGACCAGTGTCAATCCCAGCGCAACTTTTCCGCTGGGAAGCACGGAGGTAACCCTCACCGTTTCCGACGGAGCGTTGGACGACTCGGATACCATGACCGCTGAGGTGGTTGACACGACCGATCCGGTAGTCAACGTCTCTCTCAGCCCCAACATGCTGTGGCCTCCGAACCATACGATGCACGACATCACGGCAACGGTCAACGTTACCGACGTGTGTGATCCCAATCCAACGTTTGTCCTCAAATCGGTCACCAGCAGTGAATTTGATGACGCGACCGGGGACGGTCACACTACCGACGACATTGCGGGAACGGAACTGGGGACACCTGATACTACGTTCCAAGTCCGCGCCGAACGTGATGGTGCTAAAATCGGACGCACCTACACGGTCACTTACACGGGGTCCGATGCATCCGGTAATGATGCGGACGATAGCGCTACAGTTGTTGCGCCTCATAACAACAACTGACCGTTTACGTTTCCATCCCGAGGCGCCGGAGTATTTCCGGCGCCTCTTTTTTTGCATTTAAGTCCGAGGCCTCACGGAAAGTTATTTTTTGACTTTCCAGATCGAATCGACAAAGAACTTTTTTGAATCAAAGAGGTGTTCAACAATTTCAAATCCGTTATTTTGAGCCAGCGCTTCGATTTCAGGCATCGTATATTTGTAAGAATGTTCGGTCTGCATCCCTTCCCACGCTTTGAAGTGAAATTCCTTGCCCAGCGCCGGCATTTTAACCGTTTGGTCCTCGGTGCTGTAAACATGACTTTCAACGGCATGAGACTGCTCATTGTAATGCCCTTCCTGGACGTAATTACTTTTAATGAAATTGGCACCAAGTTCCTGGTTGATGCGGTCCAGTAGATGCAAATTGAATTTTTGAAAAACACCTTCGGGATCGTTGTAGGCGCGGTAAAGGAGTTTGGGATTTTTCATGAGATCGAATCCGATCATCACGTAGTCCCCGTCATTGAGAGATTCCCACAGCCTGCGCAAAAACTTTCCGGCGGCAGGGTAATCCTGGTTACCGATAGTCGACCCCAGAAAAAAAACAAAGTTTCGCTTGAACTGTTCCCGGGGAACGGCTTCCAGCCCTTGAAAATATTCGGAGGCGATCCCGGTGACTGCCAAAGAAGTGTTACCGAATTTTGATTCCAGTAAAGTGACCAGATTTTTAACAGCACCGGCAGAGATATCAATGGGAATGTAATGAATCTGCAGTTCATTTTCTACTAAATGCTCAAGAAGGACCCTGGTCTTACGCGCATCCCCCGAACCGAGATCGATAATCTGCAAGGCTTCATCAAAAATGAGTTCCGCAATAGTTTGTTTGTGTGTATGGAATATTTCAAACTCACAAACAGCAGGATGATAATTTTTCAGCCCCACAATTTCTTCAAATATCTCACTTCCCCGGTCATCGAATATGAGCCATGACGGCAATCTTTTTCGCTCTTCAGACAATCCTTTGATAACCGCTTGCGTAAATTCATGATCCTTGGAATCGGAGTTACTGTCTGGCCTGAGGTTTTTAAAATCAAATGACATTATTGTCCTTATATTGAAAGTAAAATGGTCCTGTTGTTTGAGGTCTTAGAAAGAGTGTGTTATGGTACAATCTTTCAAACTTACCCTGCAATCCTAAAAACCCAATTATTTTCCAATGAAAGCCAAATGCATTCAAAAATAGATTCAACGACGGACGTCTCCGATATCGATTTCCAGGATATTGAAGATCAATTTACTCAATTACTTCACCTGGACAATTTGGAACAAAAAATTAACGAAAATCCCGCATTAAAAGAGGACTTCGAAGATACGCTTGAGTACGCTCTTTCGGATGGCCTTGATGAGTCAGGTTGCGAACCGCAGGCCCTTCTTTTTCTTCAAAGAATTCTATATCGCATCAACCGGTTAAAACTTTTTTGGTATGACGACCTGGAAAATTATTCCAATGAAGATTCCCATTATCTTTTCGGGATCCAAAACCGAATTGAATCAGCTTGGCAGGATTGGGAATCGAACCATATAGAAGTTGAGCCCGTCGATACGATTGCCGAAGTCAGAAAAGCTTTGCGGGATCGGGTGGCTGAGGGCCTCGATCCGGAGCCTTCAGCGGAAGGCCTTTATTTTCGAAATGAAATGACGAAAACCGGTTACCGCCGACTTTTAGCTATCGCTTCTCTTGACGGATTGGTTGAGGCAAGCCAACTCTCCCGGGTTTTAGGAGGGGTTGGGAATGAAGTTCAATCGATGCTCACCCGAATTTTTTCCGAAGAGTACGGAAAAGGAATCCTGGCCAGGAAACATTCGACCTATTTCTCTACCATGCTGAAACAATTCAATATGGATACCCGACCGGAAGCTTACTTTGATTTGGCTCCCTGGGAAGTGCTAGCCAATATCAATCACAGTTTTTTTCTGTGCGAGCGCAAGCGGAATTTTTTACGTTATATCGGCTCTCTTCTTTTCTTTGAAGTTTCAGTTCCCGCGGCATTTGAAAGCTACAAGCTCGCCGGGGAGCGTCTCGGCTTGGGTCCGGAGGCCACCGACTACTGGGAACTGCATATCAAGGAAGACCTGCGGCACGGTCGATGGATGGTGGACGATGTCGCCCTCCCGTTGGTCGACCGTTACCCGGACCTCGCCTGGGAAATTGTGTGGGGTTACGACCAGCAACAATTCATCAGCGCGAGAGCCAGCCAAGCCATTGCCCGATCCATCCGGGAAGCATAAAACAACTGGTCCCCGAGTTCTTCCATAAGCGGAGTTATCCGCAACTCTCTTTTTGCAATAAAGCCCCTGCCCTTTTACAAGGCTTAAGGTATTCACCTTAAATCTTTTTTTGATGTTTTCACGATATCCTGCTTTAATAGATCGTCCAAGTTGTCCAATAGCGAGTCCACCCGCTTTTTGGGATATCCATGAAAAAACTACTGCTGCTGCCGGGTCTTATATTAGGAATCGCCGTATTCTGGTACATGTCCCAAAGCAAGACCGGGCCTGAGAAAACCCAAACCCAGGAGCGGGCCAAGCCGGTCCGCGTCATCCCCGCCCCCAAAGTTATTTTAATTCCCATTGCCGTAGGCAACGGTTACGTGCAACCCGAGCGAACCTGGAAAGCCGTTGCGGAAGTTGCCGGGAGAATCGTCGATTTCAATCCCGATTTGCAGCAGGGAGCGTTCGTGGCCAAGGGCGATCTGCTGGTCAGCATTGCGCCGGAACAGAGTCAATTGGCCCTGCAGGAAATCGAAGCCGAAATACAAAAAATGCAGGCGCAAATCGAAGAATTGGACCAGAAAAAAGCCGACACCCAGCGGCAACTTAAAGTCGAGCAACGATCTCTTGAAATTTACAGAAATGAGCTGGAACGAAAGAAAAAGCTCTTTGAGGGCGGCATCATTTCCCGCTCCGACCTGAACCGGGAAGAGCAGAACCTTTTAACACAAAAAAATACGGTCGAAAATTACAAAGGAATATTGAATCAACTGCCCTCGGAGCGCCGCGCCCTGAAAGCTTCCCTGCGTGCCCTCAAAACCCGATCCCAGGATGCACGGATTACTCTAAAAAAAACCGTGATCAAAGCTCCATTTGACAGCCGGGTGGCGGAAGTCAATATCCAAAAGGGCCAGGCGGCCACTGCCGGACAAATCCTGGTCACCCTCGACAGCGTGGGAATTTCGGAAGTTCTGGTTCAAGTCTCCCGTCATTACATGAAAAACCTGATCCCCAAGAACTTGGGGAAGCCTATCGACATTCAAAACTTAAAAGGCTTGAGCCGTGGAGATGTCCAGGGCAAGTTGGGTCTTAAAGCCATCGTTCGCCTCGAAATGGGGGGACGCATGGCGGAGTGGGAAGGACGTTTTGCCCGTTTTGGAGAAACGGATATCAAAACCGGCTCGATTGGCGTGTATGTCGCCGTGGATAACCCCTTCCAGAAGATTCAACCCGGTAAAAAACCGCCTCTGCAAAAAAACATGTATGTCGAAGTAGAACTGCGCGGGAAACCACGCGACCAAACCATCGTTATTCCCCGGTCGGCCGTCCACGAGGGACAGGTTTATTTCGTCACCGAAGAAAACCGGCTGGAAAAGAAGACGATTGAAATCGATTTCCAACAAGGAAATCTCATATCGGTCAAATCGGGAATTCGTCCCAACGAAAAAATTATAATCAGCGATCTGGTTCCAGCCATCAGCGGAATGCTTCTCAAACCTCAAACCGACGAGGCCGCTCTTTCTAAGATCATCAAAGAGGCCACCGGCTCCAAAACCGTGAATTAAAATGTCCGGACCTTTCATTCGTTTTTTTGCCAATCATCCGACCGCCGCCAACCTTATAATGCTGATTTTTATTTTCCTCGGGCTGGCCACGGTTCAGGATATTCGCCGCGAGACCTTCCCGGACTTCACTCCAAAAGAAGTCGAGATCCTGGTGAACTATCCCGGAGCGAGCGCCGAAGAAATCGAAGAAGCCATTTGCCAGCGCATCGAAGACTCCCTGGATGAAGTCAATCACATTGAGGAAATCCGCAGCGAGGCCCAGGAGAACCGGGCCCGCGTGGTGGTAGAGATGCGGGATGAAGGCGACTTTCTACGCTTTCTGGATGACATCAAAACAGAGGTTGAGGCGATCGATGATTTCCCTGAGGAGGTGGAACGCGCCATCATCAAACAACTGGGAAAAGTCGATCAGGTGGTGTCTGTGGCGGTTACGGGTCCCATGTCGGTCCCCGACTTGAAGTTGTTTTGCGAAAGGTTCAAAGACCGTCTGTTGCTTTTGGAGGAAGTGTCCCAAGTCAATATCCTGGGTTTTTCGGACCACCAGATCCGAATCGAAATTCCCGCTCAGAATCTCCTCCAATTGGGGATGAATCTCAACGACATTACCGAAAATCTTTCCCGCCAAAATGTGGACCTACCCGCCGGAACCATTGAAACTCCCGATCAGAACGTCATGCTCCGATTTCAGGACAAACGGTACACGGTACCGGAATTCGAAAACCTAATCATCGTCTCACACTCCACCGGGGAAGAAATTCGACTGGGGGACATTGCCAAAATTACGGACCGGTTTGAATTGGATGAGGACAAGATAATCTTTAACGGGCAACGGGCCGGCCTGTTGAGAATCATGAAAATGAAAAGCGAGGATTCGCTCAATATTCTGGATGCCGTGCAGAATTTCCTGGAAAAGGAGCGCCTGCAGCATCCCCCGGAAGTAAAAATGGTTCTCACTCAAAATGTTTCGGATATTGTGCGGGACCGGCTGACCATGCTCTTAAGAAATGGGATCCAGGGTTTGATCCTGGTTTTTTTGACCATGTGGTTGTTCTTCACCTTACGAACATCTTTTTGGGTGGCCATGGGGCTGCCGGTTTCCTTCCTCGGCACCCTGTTTGTCATGCATGCCATAGATTTTTCCATAAACATGTTGACCATGGTGGGGTTATTGGTGGCTTTGGGACTCCTTATGGACGACGCTATCGTTATTTCCGAAAATATATCTTCTCATTCACAACGAGGCAAGAAACCCTTGGACGCCGCTGTCGATGGCACCCTGGAGGTCCTGCCTGGCGTGTTTTCCTCTTTTTTAACCACGGTGGCGATCTTCGGCTCCATTGCGGTTTTGATCGAGGGTGAAATCGGTTTGGTGCTCTGGGTGATGCCGGTCGTTCTTATAGTGACCTTGACCGTCAGCCTGGTCGAAGCCTTCTTCATACTGCCTCATCATCTCTCGCATTCCCTTCATTTGAATTCAGCCTCGGCCCCGAATAAGTTCAAACACAAGGTGAATGTTTCCTTGAATTATCTGCGCGAACAGGTATTGGGACGCGTCGTGGACTGGTCGGTGAATTGGAAATATTTTTTTATCGGCTTGGTCATTTTAATTTTTGTTTTTTCACTGGGAATGGTGACAAGCGGAAAAATCAAGATTATCGCCTTTCCCGAAATTGACGGCGATGTGCTGGAGGCACGGATTCTGCTCCCTCAGGGAACTCCCTTGTCCCGAACGGAAGAAATCGCAGAAAAAACAGTCAAAGCTCTCAAAGAGGTCAACGAAAAGCTCCAACCCCTTCAGCCGGAAGGACAGCCGCTGGTCGAGAATATAAACATCCAGTACAACAAGAATATCGATGCGAATGAAACCGGGACTCATGTGGCTACGGTTTCGGTGGATCTGTTAAAGGCGGAAAAGCGGAACGCCAAGCTGGATACCGTCAAAAATATGTGGCGGGAAAAACTGCAGGACCTGCCGGACATTATTAATTTAACTTTCAAAGAACCCACTATCGGTCCGGGGGGTCTGCCCATCGAAATCCGGCTGCAGGGCAGCGACCTGGAACAACTGAAACAGTCTTCGCTGGAGTTGCAGGACTGGTTGAATCAATACGTGGGGGTTTTTGACTTGAATGATGACTTGCGGCCGGGAAAACCGGAAGTACGGGTACGCCTTAAAGCCGGGGCGCTGGCCCAGGGAATGGATGCTTCTACCATCGCCAACCAATTGCGGGCCGCTTTTTATGGTCAAACGGCGGATGAGTTCCAATTGGGTTCCGAATCGTATGAAATTGACGTGCAACTCTCCACCCTGGACCAGAACAGCCTGGACGATCTCGACTATTTTTACGTCACTACAAAAACCGGTGAACGCATCCCTTTAAAAAATGTGGCTCACCTGGAATATCAGCGAGGTACCGCCCGCATCTCAAGAATCAATTCCATACGCTCGGTCACCATTCAAGGAGATGTGGACACCCACCTCGCAAATGCTGCGGAGATTCTGGCAGACACCAAAGCAAATTTTTTACCCAACCTAAAACAGAAATACCCGGACATCACTTTTAACCTGGAAGGCCAGGAAAAAGAATCCCAAAAAACGGGGAAGTCCATGCTCAAAGCCTTCCTTGTCGGAATCATAGGAGTTTTTGTATTGCTCAGTTTTCAGTTCAGGAACTATGTGGAACCATTGGCAGTTATGTCCGCTATTCCGTTGGCACTGGTGGGCGTGATCTGGGGACACTATCTCATGGGTTTGGATATTTCCATGGTGAGCCTGATGGGCCTGGTTTCCCTGACCGGGGTGGTCATCAACGATTCAATTCTCCTGGTCACATTTATCAAGCAACACCTGAGGAAAGGGGATCCCCCGGCAGAGGCCGCAAAAAAGGCCAGCCGCCTGCGTTTTCGGGCAATCCTTTTAACATCGCTGACCACGATCATGGGACTGCTACCACTCCTGATGGAAAAAAGCCTGCAAGCCCAGGTACTGATTCCGTTGGTGACCAGCATCGTCTTCGGTATGCTCGCCTCCACCTTGTTGGTACTTCTGGTCGTGCCTGTGCTGTATGCGATTCTAGGCGACCTCGATAGAATTCACTTCTCAAAACAATAAAACTCAGCTATCGAAACGGAGTTTTGGAAAACCACGCCAGTGAAATATTCAAAATTTTTTCCATTCGAGGCTTACCTGCCTTAATATAAAAGGGAGGCCTTTCAAGGGGAAGCCGCATGAACGAACAACATTTTTCTGAAAACGCATCTAAGAAACATGGCTACTGGCTGACGCTCCTTTTATTTCTTTTTAGTTTTCGCGTGGGGGCCCAGCTTCTACAGAGTTTTTATCCAGTTTCCTTTCTTCCTGCCTTTGAGGACTGGCACAGCGGAGCCCTGCCCTATTGGATTTTGGTGGTCTCCCAAATTGCAATCATTGCCATCTGTCTTAGAATTACTTATCAATTCATCACTGGAACAGCCCGGCCTAATTTCAAGATAGGAAAACTGTGCCTTGTTTTCGGATTTATTTATTTTTCCATCATGCTGTTCCGAATGATAGCGGGACTGACTTTTGCACCCGATCATGCCTGGCTGGGGGCAAGATTGCCCACTTTCTTTCATCTTGTTCTGGCATCCTTCCTGATCATCGTTGGACATTATTATTATAAATTTGGAAGGGGTGTTCATAAATTATTATGAGCAACAAAGCTTCTTTTTACGATCGCCTTTTCCCGTGGTGCCCTTACCCGTTGGTGATGGCGGCAGGCATTGGCCTGCATTACCTGATTCTCCATTGGGGTTTTGAATTAACCACGGCAACTTATATTCCCGCCATTTTTGGAGCCGGTGCGATCACCTTCCTGGAAATCTATTATCCCCAACGGAAAGAATGGTCCGCAAACTCCAATGACGTTTTGAACGATTCCGCTTATATGGTCATCGTCCAGATCGTCCTGCCCAGGGTTTTATCCTTTGCATTGGCAATCACGCTGCTGAGCTATTTGAAAACCCGGAACATGACATTCGACTCTTGGTGGCCTTACGATTGGCCGGTGTTCGTGCAAGCCCTGCTGATGATCTTGTCGGCTGATTTTTTGAGGTATTGGTTGCACCGGTATTCGCACGAGTGGCCGTTGCTGTGGCGCCTTCATGCGGTTCATCACTCCCCCCACAAGCTTTACTGGGTCAACGTCGCACGGTTTCATCCCATTGAAAAAGCGCTGCAGTATTTGTTCGACGCATTGCCTTTTATTGTTCTGGGGATTGCAGAGGAAGTTTTAGCCTTATATTTTGTTTTCTATTCCATCAACGGCTTTTTCCAGCATTGCAATATCAAGTTGCGTCTTGGGGTCCTGAATTATATTATCAGCGGTCCGGAGCTGCACCGGTGGCACCATTCAATGGTCGCCAGGGAGTCCAACCAGAACTACGGCAATAATCTCATCGTTTGGGATTTGTTGTTCGGCACATGGTTCTTGCCCAGAGAAAGACAAGTCAATCTCCTCGGGCTGACCAATAGAAACTACCCACTGCCTTTTATCTCGCAACTGAAAACGCCCTTTATTAAAGGAATCGAGCAGGAATAAGGCTATGGGACGACTTCTAAATGTGTTCCTCAATTTCCTGATTCACCTGCAAATGATGGCCATACAGCAATGTTCCTGGAAACCCTTTATCCAGAAAACCCATAACCCGCAGGCAATTCAGAACAAGCTTCTGCAAAAAATTATCAGGGCCAATAAAAACACCCGGTTCGGTAAAAAGTACGGATTCGATTTCATTTCAACCTACCTGCAGTTCCAGAAAGCCATCCCCGTACACAACTATGATGACCTCAGTCCTTACATCAAGGAACAGGATAATAAAAAGGAACCCGCCATACATACCGAACGCCTGATCTTGTTTTCGGTTACCAGCGGAACCACGGGTGCATGCAAGTATATTCCCCTCTACCCCAGCTCGATGGTTCAACTCAAAAGCGGGCTGGCTCTGGTTTCATTCGCTCAATTGCAAGCTATACCGGGTATCTTCAGCGGAAGAATTATTGGAATCGGAAGCCCCGTTATCGAAGGATATCTTGATTCCGGAACCCCCTATGGTTCGGTTTCCGGCCTGCTTTTTAAAAGCGTGCCGTTTCTCATCCGGCGCAAGTATCTCCTCCCTTCTGAGATTTTTGAAATAGAGGACTACCCGTTAAAGTATTTTCTGATTTGCGGTTTCGGCGCAAGGGAACCGGAGGTTTCCTTTTTGACCAGCGCCAATCCCTCGACATTCTTGAAGATGATGGATATTATCCGAAACGATTGGGAAAACCTGATCCGTTTTATAAGCACCGGTGAGCTGCCCGACTGGGTCACGCCCAAGCCTCAATATAAGGCGTTGATTGACAAGTATTTCAAACCCGATCCCGCTCGTGCAAACGCATTAAAAACATATTCAGGCCCTGCAAACAAACTCACTTTTCAAACCCTGTGGCCGAATCTCCGGGCGGTGGCTACCTGGACGGGAGGAAGCTGCAGGATACTCCTCCCAAAACTTCGCGCCTTGCTGGCGGACCAGACCCGGATCATTGAACTGGGTTACCTCTCCAGTGAGTTCAGAGGCAGCCTGGCACTGGATCCGGTCAACAATAGATGCGTTCCGACATTTCATGAAAATTTTTATGAATTTGTGGAATTGGAGGATTGGAATCGGGATAATCCGCGTTTTCTCACCCTCGATCAAATTGAAGCTGGCAAGCACTATTACATCATTGTAACCACACAAAACTCCCTATTTCGATATTTCATCAACGACATTATCACGGTAACAGGATTTTTCAATAAAACCCCGACCATCGAGTTTGTGCAAAAGGGAAAAGGCATTACCAATATAACCGGCGAGAAACTTTCCGAGCAACAGCTGATCGATGCCTTGAACCGCCTCCAAAAGGATTTTGATGCTCCCGTCGGTTTTTTCATCATGCTCGCTGACCCTGAGGAACTGCGATATACCCTTTATATCGAAACCCCTCTCCAGGAATCCCTGGCCACACAATTGGAAGACCAGTTGAGTCGGGTGAATATGGAATTTGAGGCAAAAAGAAAAAGCGGCCGCCTGCACCCGATCCAAGTCATCTTCCTCAGAGAGGGCACTGAAGAAGAATACAAAAAACACTCCCTTGCCAATAACCAGCGGGAAGGCCAGTTCAAAATAGTAAGGCTTCAATACACCAGAGACTGCTCCTTTAATTTCCTGCCTTTTCAAATAGGAAAATGATGAAAATTAATAAATTAACTCTGAAGAAGCTGAATATCCCTTTCAGACAATCGTTTACTCATGCCTCGGCCACACGCTCCAAAACTGAAAGCGTTATTGTAATTACTGAATCAGAAAACGGGCACAAGGGATATGGCGAAGGATGCCCAAGATCCTATGTTACAGGGGAGACTCTTAAAACGGCATTTCAATTTTTTGAGGATTGCCGACCGCAGGTAATCCAGATTGGAGACTTCAATCAGTTGATGTCCTGGATATCGGATCACCGGGAAGAAATCGACCGCAACCCGGCGGCCTGGTGCGCTCTGGAACTGGCAATGCTGGATATACTTGGCAAGGAAAAGGGGCGGCCGATAGAAACTTTATTATCCTTACCAGAGTTAAAGGGTAACTTTCAATACACAGCCGTATTGGGGGTAAACAGTCTCAGTGGATTCGAAAAACAATTGCGACAGTATTCTGAAATGGGATTCGGAGACTTTAAAGTTAAAGTTTCAGGAAACTTCAAAGAAGACAAGGAAAAGATTGATTTGTTTAACACTGTCACCAGTGAGCCATCCAAACTGCGCTTGGATGCCAATAATTTCTGGAAAACGTCCGACGAAGCGATTGACTACATAGAAAAACTGGAGCATACATTTGTCGCCATAGAAGAGCCATTGCAAATAGGCGATTACGAAGGCTGCCGAAAGCTTTACAATGCAACACAAACGCCCATCATTTTAGACGAGAGCTTCATCAGGCAGGATCAATTTGCATGCATTGCCCAGTCACCAAAAACCTGGATGATCAATCTCCGCGTTTCCAAAATGGGCGGTATCGTGCGCTCTCTCGCCATTGCCAGACGAGCCGGGGATTTGGGCATCCCCGTCATTGTCGGCGCCCAGGTTGGTGAAACCAGCATCCTGACCCGGGCTGCTCTGACCGTTGCCAGCACCTGTTCAAACAATCTTGCTGCTCAGGAGGGAGCTTTTGGAACCCACCTGCTCGAACGCGATATCACCGCACAACCGATCATGTTTGGGAAAAATGGACACTTATCTGATCATTATTTCGCGCAAAAACCCGGTCTCGGGATCGAAATAGCCGAAGCGGATTTGCCCTCGATCACTGCTTAGCCTGGGCGGCTTCCTAAAAAAGATGTTTTTTAGATTCTAACCTGACGAAGATTTCTGTTTCGTCCTGCATTTCCAGGAGGTCGGTTTCAAAGGCGCGGGCCAGAGCGGTGATGGGAAAGTCTTTAACAGGATACACCATTCAGAGGGGATGATGCTTTGAACGAATTGAACCAGGACATACAGTCCACTTTCCGGAAAATTTCACGGCGCTACGACTGGCACATGAGGTGTTATAACCTCGTAGGACTGCGCATCGGGGTTTACCGGCGGCACGCGGTGGATCTGTTGAAATTGAAACCCGGCGACCGGGTGGTGGACCTGGGATGCGGTACGGGGCTCAGTTTTTCCCATATAGTCGAACGCATCGGCCCTGAAGGACATCTGACCGGTGTGGACATGACCGCTGGCATGCTGGCTTGCGCCCGGGAGCGATGCGACCGGTCTGGCTGGCATAACGTCGAACTGGTCCAATCCGAGATCACGAAGTATGAATTCCCGCAGAGCATTGATGCGGTACTCACCACCGGCGTGATGGGTTACGTGCCCGAGTCTGACCGTGTCATCCAATCTGCGGCGCAGGCTTTAGCACCCGGCGGACGATTGGTCATCCTCGACGCCAAAAAACCGGATGCCTGGCCTCAGTGGCTTTTTAAACTGTTGTTCAAGATCAAAAAACCGCTGGGACTGGGTATTGAATATTTCGACAAACGCCCCTGGGAATCGGTCGAACGGCACTTCCAGGAAACCACTTTCGAGGAACGCTACGGCGGCTGGGTTTATTGCTCCACCGGTTTCAATGCTTCATGATTCTCCGGCAGAATCAATAAATAAACTGTTCATCCCTCAATGACGACTTATCCGATTGACATAGACGGCAAAGGAACGGTAAGGTATCTGGATCATTCAAATTAAAATTTGCCTATTGGAGATTTATTATGGCTGAGGAATTCAGACGGCGGTTTTCGCTGGACAAGGTGGTGATCGATCCAGCCATCAAAAACCGCATATTGTCGGCAGAAGATGACGACCATGTCGGCGACTGGGACGGCGAAAACATCGACGACCTGGTGAAGGAGTTGGACCGCATCGAGGAACGGATCGATGCCAACTACAACAACCTGCCGCACAACACGAACCTGCCCGAGGACCTGCGCGACCAGGTGGAGAAGGACTATCCAATCTGGGCATGCGACCGGCATGAAAGGTGTCTAACAGGAGAGCACGCGGACAAGGTGGTCAGCGTCGATAAAATCCGGAAGCATTACGATAAAAAGCACGGGGGCGTGGCGGCGTTCCGGGAAAAACTGCGGCTCGAGCGGGAGCAGATGATCGCCGAACTGAACCGCAACAACAAATGACCGTGCGCTCTAAAACCCGTTCTATCCCGCTTTCTCCCAAATATCGTGTCAACCTGAACCAGAACCGGTTGTTCTGTCGGATTAAACTTCTATCGACGGGGTTTCGCTGGATTCGATAATACGGTTGGAAGTTTTTAAATTTCCGACGGCCTGATCGAAAAACAAATCCAGTCGTTCTTTCATTTGGGGTGATAACTCGAGGAGGCGGGAACGGGCATCTGCCGGGTTGACTTTCTCGACAATCAACTTCTTCTTAATAGCTGTCTCAATATACTTGCCTGCCGTTTGCGCGCTTTTGATTCCTACCATGAACTTGAGAGCATCGGTTTTACGTTCCGGAACGCTGGACTTCCACAGGCGGGTGAACAAGTCCCAATACGCCGCCTGGTAAAACTCGGTATCTCCTTTAAAGACTTCCAACCACTCCAAACCGATGCGGTCGATCATATTCAGGTATTCTTTGCGCTGACTCTCGTTGTACTGAAGATCCATAGTCACCTGCCTCAGAAAACCCTTGCGATACCTGCACGGGCAACACGTTTAACGTAAAAATTAATTCCACTTTTATTTATAAAAGAATTCCCAAGTCAAAAGGCACCGAAAAAGCCTTACATAAACTATTATAAACAAATCAATTGAAAGATTAAATAAAATTAATGTAAAATATTGCAAATAAATTTGACTATAAATATGAATGTAACTATATTGGTATCAGTTGTTCAACAATTGTTTGATTTTGGCTGATGAAAGTAATACCAAACTACTTTAAGGAGAAACGGTCATGAAAAAAGCAACCGTAGGACTCATCGGCACATTGCTCGTTATCACATTCACCAGTAGCGCCTGGGCTCACCCTCAATCCGGGCTTCGCATAGACCTGGGTGGAAATGGACTCGGATTTTCTTTGTACAATGGTTACCAGGGTTATTCGCCCTACTGGAATAACAACTATCGGCCCTACCCCTATAATTCTTATTCCAGATACTATCCGAATCGTCCTTATATGGGATGGGGCGGATATCGGGGGCATCACCGCCATAACCACAATCATTGGGGTCAGCATAGGTCAGGCCACTACAACAAAGGCCGTTCCTATCGCAATCAACGCAAATATAATCGTGGTGACTACGGTCAAAACCGTGGAAACCATCGTCGACATAATCACAATGGACGCCAATGGCGGCGATAAATCGATTGTCAGGACAGGTGGGTCAATTGGCAGGATGAATTAAAAAACTTAACGTCTTGCCAGGTAAAATCGGGTCTGCGGGGATTCCCGCAGATCCTTTTTTCTTTCAGCTGTGGATTTGTTTAACTTTTTTTTGATTTTTTCAAACAATTCTTTAGCTCCGAAAAACTCTTTATTGAGCTCCATCGTTTTAGTCATATGTCGGTCCGCCTGCTTATAGTCACGGCTTTTGTAAAAAGCCTCTCCCATGGAATAGTGATACTCCGGATTTTCCTCTTCAAGACATAAGGCGGAGGCAAAAGACAACTTGGCTTTTTCGTAATTCTTTTTCTTGACGAAATCCTTCCCTTCCTGGTGAAAGTCGAATGCAGTTTTGGATTGAGCTGTTTGGGGTTGCAAGGAAGCAAGAATATTTGTAGAAACCTTCTGGTCACCCTTAAATACGAAAATCTTGCCCCCGCCCGCGGACTGGTCTTTCAGATAAAGATTAAAATCAAAATACCAGCGAATATCCTTCCCAAAGACTTTTCCTGGTTTTTCGACCTTCACCACAAAGTTTTTCATGCCGCCCATATGAACCTCATGAATTTCATCGCCTCCCCACTGACCGATCTTGTTGCGCGATCGCCAGTAAATGATACTTCTGCGGTCGGAAAAAATCTTTCTTGCATAATGGTAGGGCGTTAAGGGATAAATTCTTTTCAGAAACTTCTGGGTATTTTCAGAACCCCACTCGACCTGCAGCGGCGTTTGCCGGGCCAACAGAATAGTCTGAGCCTGGCTGGGAGTATCCAAACGAAGCTCACAATGTCCCTCATTTGTAAAACCGGACGCCTGATTCAACGATACCAGCACAGTTCCTTTGGGAACGGCTACTGTGTAAGGCAAAGGAAACTCGGTACGATAGTATTTGGTTGCATAATGCCGCTTGCTTGGGGATGAGTAACTCACCTCCTCAATTTCAGGAAACCGGGCATCGGTGAAAACCAGGGGGAGTTGGGCGGGCAAATTGACAAAAACAAAAATACCTATCGATATCAGAAGCATGGTGAAAAAAGGGATCAGCCGGTTGCGCTTTTTCTGGGGATCTGCATTCAGGGTTTCCCGTGTCTCCTCTTGATTGAAAAACCAGAGCAGTATAAGAGCCATCCCGAAAAACAGGGCAAACTTCTGCATGAAGAATTCCTCGAACTCCATCGGACCCACCAGCAGAAAAATGTAAAAGAAAAAACCGGCAAAAGTCCAGATGATGCATATGGTAAAAATCCGGGCCCAAGCTCGAAAAATCAGCAAACCCACTCCGGTCACCATGCAGCTTATCGCCAATCCCAGCTGCATATCGCTGAAAAACTCCTCTTCACCCAACAGGGTTCCCCACTCGGTATATGGAATCGTGATGGGGAGATCGAAACCCATAAAGGCATACCCCATTTGACAGAATCCCCAAACAAACATAAGGATTCCCACCACGTAAACCCAAATAGCACTATTCTTCATTCTTGTCCTCCAAGAGGCACCCCAATAAGACGGAATGACCCGATTTTCATACCTTTACATTGTAAGGGAACTTTATCTTTTTTGATATATGGAGGACATTTTTCTCTTAGATTTTGGCCGGCTAGAAGAAGAACTGCGCTCGCCATACAATTCAATCACCCCAAAAAGGTTGATTTACGCCCTGATTCCCTTCAGATCTCTAACCTCTTTTTATCCCCGCGGAGATTCGTGCATTTATCCCCCTTCAGCCTGATCGTGTGTAATCGGGCCTTGCTTGATCACAATACGAATTTAAGGAGGGTTCAAGGATGAGCGGTCGGATTAATAACCGAACCCGCCATAAAATCGAAAACCAAACTCGATGAGATGCAGGGAAGCATCCGTCTTGAATGTTCCAAAATCACCCTCGGTGATATTAAGATACCGGTACTGCAAAAAAGGAGAGGGAAAAGCTGCAAACAGATACGGGGAAGAATTCATTTTTTCAAACCCGATCAGTACCTGCCAGGCGAGGCTGGAGGCCGACTTACTCGCCAGGGTTTCCAAAGTGTAATCCTGCCAGGAAACCCCGACACCTCCCCCGAAGTAAACGTAATACCCCCGACGCACCCATAACGTATCTCCCTGCGGAGGAACCTCCACACGATAGGTCGCACTCAGCATCAGGTTGTGTGTCACCCGGTCCGAGTTCACCAGTTCGGTTGTCGTCGGTGGATTGATGATCCCGTCGATACTGTTAAACGTGTAAAGGTATTCGGCTTCCAATTGGAATTTCTGTGCCAGCAAAACTCCCAGCGATGTTTTGAAGGAATAGCCGCCCTCAAAATCGGCATCGCCCGCGGGCGGGATGGATTCCAACTCAGCATTGGGGGCGAACACCATACCGCCCGCCATACCAAAACTCATGAAGTTCTCTCCCTCCGCCTGCGCTGTCCCGCTGCCCAATATCATCATATAAATACAAAGGAGGGCGCAAAGACTGGATGAATGTCTATGAAAGGTGGCGGGCGATACCAAAAATCCCTCCTGACTCAAACCAGGGTAATCAGCGTCACTTCCGGCGGGCAGTTGAAACGGATCGGCACCACCAGATGTCCGACGCCGCGGGTGATGTAGGTTTGACGGTCGCCATCCCGCACCAGACCCTTCAAGTATCTTAAATCCCGGGTTGGGCTGAAGGGAGGCCCGATAAACGGGAAAGAGATTTGCCCGCCATGAGTATGACCGGACAACACCAGGTCAATCTTGTGGGATGGCTTGAGCTGACGATTGATTTCAGGGTTGTGACTCAACAGGATTTTTACCGATTTCCTGGGAACCTTGCGCAGGGTTTTGCTCAAATCCCAACTGTGCCAGTAATCATCCACTCCCAGCAGTTGAATCGACGCTTCTTCTTTGGTCAGCGTGACGCGCTGGTTGCGCAACACGCGAATCCCGGCATGGTTCTCGAAATCATGATGAATGCGCTTTGTCACCTCCGGCCCGCTCCAGAAATCATGGTTGCCCAAAACCGCGAACGTCCCGAACGGGGCCCTGGCACGGCCGAGGGCCGCGACCAGGTTGTCCAGATACTGCGCATCAAATTCATGAATCTCCTGGCGGTGTGACCTTAATGTATGACCGATAAAATCTCCGGTCAACGCGATCAGATCCGGTTTTTCCGCCAGCGCGAGGTCCACCGCATGGTCCAGGTGCTCCTGATCGACCAACGGCGATGAATGCAGGTCGCTGAGCTGGGCTATCTTGAATCCGCGAAACGCTTTCGGCAGACGCTCTAACTTAACCGGCACGCGCTCCACTTCAATTTGGGATTTTAGTGTGTTGGCGTAGCCCTTTCCCACACCCAGCGCGGTCACTCCGAAAATCCCCAGCCCGGCTTTCAAAAAAAATCGCCGGCTCAGCGGACGGCTGAAAAATTTAGATGATTCACTCAAGAAACGATCCTCATGCAGGACAGTGTTATAAACATGCCCCTATAAGTATAACAAAGGGCCATGGGCTGGAAAGGAAAAGATGAGAACCTACGGGGAGGGGAAAAGGGCTCTAACGTGTCTATAACAAAAGGTTCGGGAATCGTTAATGGGCTTCGTCCCAGTTCTTGCCCCAGTTGAGATGCACCACCACCGGCACCTGCATCGGCCACACGCCCTCCATTTCTTTTTTGACCAGCACTTCGACGTCCTTCTTCTCTTTTGCCGGACACTCGAACACCAGTTCGTCGTGCACTTGCATGATCATCTTCGACCTCAGTTTCTGCTTCGGCAGTTTCTGGTGCAGGCGGATCATCGCCAGCTTGATCATATCCGCGGCACTGCCCTGCACCGGCGAATTGATCGCCACCCGTTCCGCCGCCTCGCGCACCTGCCGGTTCTTGCTGTGCAGGTCCGGCAGGTAGCGCCGACGGTTCATCATCGTCACCGTATAGCCGCACTGCCGTGCCTGTTCAATGGTGCTGTCCATAAAGGTCTTCACGTTCTTGTACAGATCAAAATACTGCTCGATGAACGCCTTCGCCTCGCCCGGCGATATCTTCAACTGCCGCGACAAGCCGAACGCGCTCAACCCGTACACGATGCCGAAGTTCACCGCCTTGGCCATGCGGCGCCCGTCCTCATCCACCGCGTCCAGCGATTGCCCGAATATCTCCGCTGCCGTGCGCGTGTGAATATCTTCGCCCTTCTTGAACGCCTTGATCAACGCGGGATCGTCCGACAGATGCGCCAGGATGCGCAACTCGATCTGGGAATAGTCGGCCGACAGCAGCCAGCCGCTGTTGTCGGCGACGAACGCCTGCCGGATTTCCTTGCCGAGGTCCGACCGGATCGGTATGTTCTGCAGATTCGGATCGCTGGAGCTCAGCCGTCCGGTTGCTGCCACCGTCTGATTATAGGAGGTATGAACCCGCCCCGTCTTGTCATTGATCTCCAGCGGCAGGGCGTCGATGTAGGTCGACTTGAGTTTCGACAGCTGGCGGAAGTTGACAATCATCGCCGGCAGTTCGTGCTCGTCCGCCAGTTCCTCCATCACGCTCATGTCGGTCGAGTAGCCGGTCTTGGTTTTCTTTTTTGCCGGCAACTCCAGCTTCTCGAACAGGATGACCCCCAACTGCTTCGGCGAATTGATATTGAATGGCTCCCCCGCCAGCGCATAAATTTCGTCCTCCTGCTTCTTTAATCGCTTGCTCAACTTGCTCGACAGTTTTTTGAGATGCTCGCGGTCGACCCGCACGCCGGTCATTTCCATATCCGCCAGCACATCGATCAGCGGCAGTTCCAATTCATCGTAGAGCTTCAACGATTCATCTTTTAAACGCGCCTTCAGAGCATGCGTCAGGCGAAAGGTGACGTCGCTGTCCTCCGCCGCGTACTCGGCGGCCGGTTCGATCTCCACCTCGTCGAAACCAATCTGCTTGGCGCCCTTCCCCGCCACGTCGGAATAAGTGATGTTCTGGTGCTGTAATATCTCCAGCGCCAGGTCGTCAAGACCGTGCTGCCGCTTCGACGGGTCCAGCACGTACGACGCCAGCATGGAATCGAACGCCACGCCTTTAAGTTTCACGCCCTCGTTGGCGAGGACGATCAGATCATACTTGATATTGTGCCCGAATTTTTTTAGTTTTCCATCCTCAAGCAAAGGTTTCAGAGCGGCGATGACTTTCTTTTTATCCAGTTGTTCCGGCGCACCCAGGTAGCGGTGACTCACCGGGATGTAGCACGCCTCGCCCTCCGCCCAGGAAAACGAAATGCCCACCATCTCGGCGCGCGTCGGACTCTTGCTCGTCGTTTCCAGATCGAGCGCAAATTCTTTAGATTTTTTAAGGGTTTTTAATAACGACTCAAAAGATTTCCAATCCAATAGGGTTTGGTAATTGGACTCTTTCTTGGCAGAATCTGCCGCCGGTGGCACACCGGCGCCTGAATCCTCACTACCTTCCGGCAAATTCTCTAACAGACTTTTAAACCCAAACTCTGTGTACAGAGCCCGCAACTTGTCGGTATGCGGTTCGCGCATCTTTAAATCCTCGACGTTGCAGTCGAGTTTCATCTCCGTATCAATCGTCACCAGCTGGCGGCTGAGCAGGGCGTTCTCTTTATCCGTCTCCAGTTTTTCCTTGAGCTTCGCCTTATCGATCTTGTCGATATTCTTGTACAGCTTTTCGATCGAGCCGTATTTCTGGATCAGCTCCGTCGCCGTTTTGGGTCCCACCCCCTTCACGCCGGGGATGTGGTCGCTGGAGTCGCCCATCAGGCCCATCACCTCGATCACCTGTTCCGGCGGCACGCCGAACTTGTCGATCACCTCCGGTTTCTCGAAGCGCTTGTCCTTCATGGTGTCGAGCATGTGGACGTGCGGGGAGATCAACTGCATCATGTCCTTGTCGCCGGAAACGATCGTCACCTCCATCTTCGCCGCTTCGCCCTTCTTCGCCAATGTTCCTATGATGTCGTCCGCCTCGTAGCCGTCCTGCCTGAGACTCACAATATTGAACGCTTCCACGAGAGGCTCAAAGTAGGGGAACTGTTCGGCGAGGTCTTCCGGCGGCACGTCGCGGTTTGCTTTATATTCGGGGTACAGGTCGTGGCGGAAGGTTTTTCCCTTCGAGTCGAACACCACGGCGAGGTAGTCCGGCTGTTCGTCGCGCACCACCTTGGAGAGCATGGTGGTGAAACCGTACAGCGCGTTGGTGGGGAGTCCTTTGGAATTGGACAGGAACTGCCGGATGCCGTAAAACGCCCGGAAGATATACGACGACCCGTCAATCAGATACAGTTTCGGTTTCTTCGGCATAAATATTCCCCCTTGTAAAGGGGGTCAGGGGGATTCTTCCTTTGGAGGGGCTACTGTACACTATATTCTGGCGCGAGCCAATACACGGTCACCCTGAGCCGATAACCTGTCCTGAGCTTGCCGAAGGAAAGGGCGACAGGCGATAATTTTAATCTGATAAAAGATAGTGGAGGAATCACCCCAACCCCTCTTTACAAGAGGGGCTAAGTTACCTGCGGCGGTACTCCGCTGGCGACTTTAAAGCCGTAGTTGGCGAAGAGGGATTATCAATCGCGGTGTAACGCCCCAGCGAAATTGCCTTCCTCGCCAGAGGGCTACTTGAAACGGGAAGCGGCCGATTTCACGCCTTTGCTTAAAGCTTCCCACGCGCTTTCAACACCCCCCTTGAGGTCTTCCCAGGCTTCATCGCTCTCTTCTTTGAGCTCATGCAGTTTCTGCTGGGCCGCCTCCTGCTTGGCGCGCAGACCCTCGATCTCCTTGTGATACTCGATCTTCAAATCCGCCTTGGTCTTGTCGGCTTTTGCCTTCAACTGGTCGATTTCGGCCCCCCACTCGTCCAATTGCGCCTGCAGTTTCTTTTGATACTCTTCTTTCATACTCGTCGGCTTGTCTCCCATAATCGGTGTACCTCCTATAAATTGGGTTTGTTATAGGTTTACTTTACACCAATTGGCGAATGGGGGGCAATAGGAAGGATTTACGGCGTAACGATGGACTGAACTGCTTCCGGCGCGAGCCGGTGTCGCCCTTCGACAGGCTCAGGGTGACAGATAATTTGCTCCGGGCCCTTGCCCGGCCAGCGTGACGCTGGACCCTGTATTATCTGCGACAATTCGCCGCCTCCCCTTTCTAAGGGGAGGACTGAGGTGGGGTAGGTTTTAAAATTACCTGCGGCGGTTCACCGCTACTTGAAGCGGGAGGCGGCTTTTTTCACGCCCTTGCTCAGAGAATCCCAGGCACCTTCACAACCTTCCTTGAGGTCTCCCCAGGCATCTCCGCTCGCATCTTTGAGTTCATGGAGTTTTTTCTGGGCCGCCAGCTGTTTGCATCGCAGGTCCTCAACTTCCTTGTAATACTCGCCTTGTAATCCCGCCTTGGCCTTGCCGGCGACGATCTTGAGCTTGTCGATCTCCTTGCCCCACTCGTCCAGTTGCGCCTGCAGTTCCTTCTGATAATCCTCTTTCATGCCCATTGGCTTTTCTCCTGAAAATTGCGCTTATACCATTATAGGACAAGTTTACACTAAATTGGTATTGAGAGGTTTCGCACCCCTGAGGGCGGCTTTCCCCAGTCGTCATCAGACAATTATACCGCTGGCGGAATGAAACTGAGCGCTCGACTTGTTGAGACGGTCCAGCTGACCGGGAGTCAGCGTAATATCCCCGGCAGCACAAAATTCCTTCACCTGATCCACTTTGCGTGACCCCACCACAGCGGTGATGATATTCCTTTGCTGGATCACCCATGCGAGTGCCACGTTGATGGGGACCGTATTGAGTTCCTGTGCAATTTCCTGAACCGTGTGGCGCACGATTTGCGATTCACCCAAATGAGGCTGGTAATACAGGTGATAGTCCTGGCGGGTGGGTGCCTTTAAGGCCTCTTCATCGAGTCGACCGGCTAACAGACCACGGGCACTGGGCGCATACGCCATGTAACCGATACCGGCCCTTTCACATTGTCTTAAATGCGCACCTTCGTACTCGCGCTGAAGCAGGTTATAAGGAACCTGATTGACGGTGAACAACGAGGCGGCGCCTGACATCAGGCCAATGTCCGGCGCCCGGAAATTCGAGATACCTACGGTACGGGCCTTGCCGCTTTCTTTGAGAGCAGACATAAAGTCGCACATCTTCCCGGTCTTTACCATGGTGTCCAAATACATGCCCGGCCAGTGGACCAGATACACATCGACATAATCCCGCCCAAGCGCTTTCAACGTCCCCTCCAGGCGCGACTGGTAAGCCTCGAGTGACAATTCGGCATCGGGCCAGATTTTGGAAATGATGAGGACCTCGTTTTTGCGGGAACCCAAAGCCTTGCCGAGGCGGCGTTCGGATTCCCCGTCGCCATAACCCTCGGCGGTATCAAACGCCCGGATGCCGCCCTCCAGGGCGGTCTTCACCACCCGGTCGGCCTCTTCTGCCGAACACAAGTCCCCCCACGCCTGGCTGGGGGCAATCTGCAAACAGCCCAGAGTGAGAGCCGTCCAGGGGATATCGAGTCCTTCGACTTTTTTCGAATGCATCAGTTCACCCTCCGCGCAAAACGCCGGGTACTGTACCCCGAACCGTCCCCGCTGCCATCTTTCAGTTCATGCCGTTTCTTCTGATACTCTTCTTGAATGCCCATTGGTTTTTCTCCTGTAATCTGACTCCCTTCCTTTCCAAGAGCCTGTCCTGAGCCTGTCGAAGGAAGGGGCTGGGGGTGGTTGATAACTTCCCCTTTTGAGGAGCCAGTCTACACTAGTTTTAGGATAGGGAGCAATATGGTTGATTAACCACAGATAGACACAGATGAACACGGATGAAGACAGATTCTTAACTCCCCTTGTAAAGGGGGATGTGTGGATTTCGAACCACAGAGGTCAGCTTTCGGCCAAAAGCGGACATTCGG
>JAHELC010000023.1 GCA_024644405.1 Nitrospinaceae bacterium | reverse complement strand
CCATTCGGTCATCAGTTCCCCGGTAGTGTAATATAATCGGCTGATGCCCTCGCGGACGCCGTGTTGGTAGTGACGCTCGGCTTTCAGAGTGCCGGTATCGGTGTATTCACGCGACCAGCCGTGAGGTTGCCGGTGTTCATCGACTTCGATCTTTTTATGAATTGTGCCGTTGGGATATTTTTCGACGAGAGTTTCCGGAGAGGCCGTGACTCTGGCCGCCGGGTTTGCCAGAAACATCCCAACTAAAATCAACAGTGGGGGGGTTGCCGTGAAATGGTTCCAGAAATTCTTGTTAGGCGCAGTCATTTTGGTTTATGGTGTTTGGGCTTATAACGGTCCCCTGGAAACCCTCGCCATACGATACGGCGACAGCGGTTTGATCTGGGGGTTTCTGGTGTTTGGGTTGCTGATCCCGTACAGCGCTTATATTATCTTGAATATAATTCAATCCCGGAAAAAAGGGAAACGGCAGGATTCAGGCATGGAGAAGTGAGGCTGATTAGGGTTCATTTAATATTACAAGGATAATTAGGTTCTACTGGTATATTTGGAAACGCTTTTCATAATTTTCTTGGAATTTTCTTTGAATTTTTTTAATAACCAACGAGCCCATGCAAACTCTGTTGCAAGAATGGCAAGACCCAGCGGAATCACAATAATAGCGGGTCCAGGAAGAATTATCATTACAATCCCGGTCAGCAATACGGTGATTCCCATTAAAATTACAAACAAACGATAAATCCCATCATAGGTCCATCCCAGTGAGTTTTTAAGGTCGTCGGCAAGGGGAGATATCAGTTTGGCGGTATCGCGTTGTGCCCCTAAAATAGAGGCCAAAATCCCCACAGAAAGGATACCAATAATGATGGCTAGCGAGACAAGATTCGGAACAGGAAAATGATGGATAAGCATCATTTTTACTCCAATATAAGCCAATAGGAACGTCAGACTCATTTTCATATAGCGAAATTTATCCAGTATAGCGGCGAGAGCAAAATATAATGTTCTCAATCCTAAAATGGCAAAGACATTGGAAGTAAAGACTATAAAGGGATCATGTGTCACAGCAAATATGGCGGGGATGGAATCAATCGCGAATATAATATCGGTGGTTTCCACCATTACTAACGCCAAAAATAAAGGAGTGGGTTGCCAGAACCCTCCCGATTGAATAAAAAATTTATCCTCCCTGAATTCTGACGTTATCGAGAATTTCTTTTTTATCCATCGAATGACTATGTTTTTATCAGGATCGAGGTTGTCGTGGCGGTCTATCAGCATTTTGACTGCAGTCCAAAGCAATAACAACCCAAATGGGTAATAGACCCAATCAAAACGCTGGACCAAAAGGGTGCCCGCCCAGATCATGGCACCTCGAAAAACCAAGGCTCCCAAAATTCCCCAAAACAATACTCGATGCTGATATTTCAAGGGAACTTTAAAATAGGTAAAAATGAGCGCAATGATAAAAATATTATCCAGGCTTAGGGATTTTTCTAGGAGGTAGCCCAAAAAAAACTGAAGCGCTGCCTTGCCCCCCGACTTTTGAAAAACCAAGTCACTTCCAATGCCCAGCCATTGATGTTCATAGATAAAATAAATTAAAATGTTAAAAACCAATGCACAAGCAACCCATAACCCTGTCCAGGAAAGCGCTTCCTGTATGTCCACTTCATGTGGCTCACGATGAAACACACCGAGGTCAAGGGCCAGCATTACAAGCACAAGAATTATGAAAAGCGCATAAACCATGAACATTGGGGACTCCCGGAAACTAGTGATTTTGGGTTAAAGGGGTAAGTCAGCCACAGAGCTTACAAAATTAGGCTCTTGCAAGTGAGAGAGCCGTGGATTCTCGCCAAACCTAATTACCTTAACTTGATTTCATCACTGGATTCGATCGGATTCTAATCGAAAACCCTGAGGCCGGCGTATTCAAATTTTTCCTCGCACCATATAGTCTGGATGATTTCTTTTTAAATGGGGAATGTGGGCTTAAGTATATTTCAATCCCGGGAAAAAGGGAAACGGAAGGATTCCGGTACGTAGGGGTAAGGCCGTCAGCTTTTAACGGTGGGGTGAATCTTGTTTTTGATGATTTCGAGGAGTTCTTTAAAGTCGATGGGTTTGATCAGGTATTCGGCGGCACCGATATCCAGGCATTCTTTCCGGCTTTCTTCGGTGGCCACGGCGGTGGTCATGATGACAACGATTTCCGGATGTTCCTGCTTGACCTTCTTGAGAACCTCGACACCATTCATTTGGGGCATGCGAATGTCAAGCAGAATACAGTGCGGTTGAAAGCTGTCGATTTTATCCAATGCCTCCAATCCATTGTGAGCTACGGCTACCGAATAATTGCTGAGCTCGAACAATTTGGTTAAGGTGAAGCACATCTTCACCTCATCGTCGACCACCAGGATTTTGGGCACGGACGTCGTTTCCGTCATAGTTTTCTTTCAGATCAATTGGATACCTTTAATATAACGAATTCTTTCGGGTTGTGCCACAAAATATTGAATAAAAGCGGGTTGTAGAAATTATTGTGGTGATTTCTGCCTGGGGATGATTTTGAAACGTCAGGGGGTATCGGGCTTGGTCTGTTTGGCGGATTGCAATACCACGTCTTTTCCAAAAAATCGCCTTACAAATAAACGGAAAAAAACCTTCAGGTAATTGGGGCCGGTATGAACCAGGTTGAAACTGGAAAAGCCCATGTCTACAGAGCGGTTGATCCAAGAAATCGGTACTTCCACCACCTTATACCCCAGTAAAAGCGGTTGCAGGCCGGTTTCGGCGTTGGCCGCAAAATCGTCCGATTCCAGGTGGAGGTTGCGGGCGACCTCCTGTTTCATCAGTTTGAGGTTGTTGGTCAAATCGCGCAGATCCTTGCGGAACAGGATGCGGGCCAGAATATGGAACGCCCGATTCGCTATAATTTTGGTAAACGGATAATTTAAGAGGACGCTGTCACGGGAGAAACGGCTCCCGATAGCCACATCGGCGCCCTGGTCAGCGGCTTCGAACAGGCCGGTCAATTCCGGCAGGATGTGCTGAAAATCGCAGTCCATAAGCAGAATATAATCGCCGCTGGCGGCGGCCAGACCATCGCGCAGCGCCCGGCCCACGCCATTGGGCATACTGCGCCGCACCAGTTTGATGCGGGAATCTTCCTTTCCCAGACGCTCCGCCACTGCTGCGGTACGGTCACGGCTGTTGTCGTCGACCAGCACGATTTCGTGAAGGTAATCGTCATAATACCCCCTCAGACTTTGAACCAGCGGAAGGATATTGGCCTCTTCGTTGTGGCAGGGGACGACTACGGAAACCCGTTTTTTTAAATTATCGTGGCGTGCCAGATTGACCATTGGGCGGGACCACTCGTCAGGCGCAGGTTTCTGTCCATGCAGATACAAATCTCCTGAAAAGTTTCTCAAATAAGGAGTATTCTCCAGGATCAGACTCAGATTCTGCATGGGCCACAACATGAATTTGGGAACCGGAGGGAACAGAAAATCGTACGGTAGAATTTTGACCCCGGTAAAGCCGATATCCGATAGAATGGTCATCATTTGGATTCGGTTGAATGCCGCCCGCTTGCCTTTGAATTTTTTTAGAAACAATAGTTTGGAAAAAATTTTTCGTAATTGATAATATGGATTCCAGGGGTTGGGCTCGAACAGCAGAAACTGTCCCCCTGGTTTCAGGAAGTGTTTGACATTCAGTAGAAACTGACTATAGTTTTCGCTTGGAAGCATGTGCCAGGCCACCACATAATCAAATTTCCTGTTTTTTAATGCGCCGGGAAGGGAATCCAGTAGAACCGGTTCTATATTTTCAGGCAGGTCCTGTTGTTTGAGTTTCTCGTGGCATTCAGGATCGAATGTGGCGGCGCAGATGGGATTGGTATGATGGTTGACCGCGGAAATTTTCTGGGCCCAGCGAGCGTCGCCGCATCCCAGCTCCAAAAGGGATTCTCCGGGAAGCAAATGAAACAGATTCCGCGCTATCTGAGCCCGCCAAATTAGCCGAAGAAACAAAAAATAATCGGTTTTTTCCCAATAGGTCAATCGCGATTGTTCTCTTTCAGCCAGAATATCAGTCAAAATCATTTCCCGCCCTTAAGATTTGGATAAGAAGAATTCATGGATAAGCCTGACATCAAATCAGATCCTCAAAAAAAGCTTTCTGGCGCCGATGGGAAAAAAGGCCTCCAAAAAAACCTGGATCTTTTATACCAGGGCCGGTTCAGTCAAAAAGAAGTCGAGAGCAAAGCCCGGATATGGGAGGTTTTGTGCAGAAACTTTTTTCAACAGTATATTTCTCCCAATGACACCGTTTTGGACTTGGGCGCCGGGTATTGTGATTTCATCAACAACATCCAGTGCCGGGAAAAATGGGCCGTTGACCTCAACGACGACACTCCCTCGCTGGCTCACACCGATGTTACTGTGCAACAGTCCAGCTCCACCAACCTGTCCTTTCTGGCCGATGAATCAACAGACGTGGTGTTCACCAGCAACTTTCTGGAACATTTGAGGACCAAGGAAGAAGCCCTGCAAACCTTTAACGAAGTTCACCGGATTTTAAAAACAGGCGGTTTATTCCTGATCCTCCAGCCCAATATTCGCCATGTCGGTTTTGAGTACTGGGATTTTTTTGATCATCACATTGCATTGACGGATAAGAGCCTCATCGAAGGACTGCTCATCAAGGGATTTAAAATCAAACGCGTGATTTCAAAATTCCTTCCATTTACCACCAAAAGTAAAATTCCCCAACACCCGTTCCTGGTTTGGCTTTATCTAAAAATGCCTTTGGTTTGGAGAATCATGGGCAAACAGTCATTTCTTGTTGCGGAAAAATAAACCCCGTTCCCTTCCTCAAAGCTCATTATTTAAAAACACCGACCAGTCGGGATTTGACAACGGTGAACGCATCTTTGAGGGCGGATTTCGCCATTTTGTTGCTCTTGTTGCGTGCCGAACTGGAAACCAGATCGATCATCAACTCGAAAATCCTGCGTGGTTTTCGCAGGAAATAAAATACGTAGAATAATCCCTGGCCGAAGATCACCAGAAAAGACAGTTCGCGGTCGCCGAATTTTGGATTGTACGAAGTTTTCTTGGCGCCGAAATCCTGAAAGGTGAACAGGCTCATCAGGTAGGCGTCGTCCAAATCGGTAATGACGCCGTTGGCCTGGAGTTCCTGGAACGATTCGGTATTGGGTTGCGGCGAATAGGCGTTGAGATTGACGTTGGTGAAGCCCTTCAATGCGCATTTGACCATGGCGGCATAGGTTTTCAGGACGCTCCGGTAGGTGTCTTCCGGGAAGCCGATGATGAAAAAGCAACCGACGTTGATCCCGGCGTCCATGGCATTGCGGGCGGCCTCATACATGGCGGGAAGTTTCACCTTTTTTTTAATGGCCTTCAGAATCTCGGGATCGCCGGATTCCGGGGCGAACGCGAACTCGTGGCACCCGGCCGCTTTCAATTTCTGAGCGACTTCGGCATCGATCGACTCACTGCGCGTTCCCGATGGCATCTGAAACGTGACCTTCATGCCGCGCCGGACAATTTCGTCACAAAAGTTGACGATCCAATCTTTGCGGACAATGGCGGTGAGGTCTTCGAATTGAAAATCGCTGGTCCCGTACAATTCCTGATACTGCTGCATTTCGTCGACCACGTTTTCGTAGTCACGCGCGATCCATTCAGTGGTCCACATGTTGGGACTGGTGCAGAAGGTGCACTGGAACGGGCATCCGCGTGTCGCCAGCATCGGCATGAAGCGGCCCTGCGACGCGCCATGCGGCTGGTTGACTTCGTTGTATTGCTGGATGTCGAACAAATCCCACGCCGGCCAGGAGATGGAATCGATATCCTTGATGCGCCGGTAACGGGGTTTCACCTGGATATTGCTATCAGAGTCACGGAAGGCCACTCCCGCCAGTTCTTCCAGCGGGGCTCCCTTTTCAAATTGTTCGAGCAGGTGGACGACAATTTCTTCGCCTTCGCCCAGGACGACGGCATCCAGAGGGGCCTGCTGGAGGGACAGTTCGGGAAAACCGGTGACGTGCTCGCCGCCCATGATCAATTTGGCGTTGGGAAATCGCGTGCGAATGTCCTTCACGATTTCACGGACGTACACCCAGTTGGAAGTGAACATGCACCCCAGCGCGATCACTTCGGAGTCTTTTGGAATGCGGTTGATAATTTCTTCCTTGGCCAAACCCCGCACCCGGACACCTTTGAATTGGAAAAAATTCCGGGGAGCCGAACCGGGTCCGTCGATCACCGTCACCTGATGCCCCGCCTCGCGCAATGCGGCGGCAATGTAGGCCAGGCCGATCGGCGGCATGCTGATCGTGGACACGAAATTGGTCAGCGAAACGAATTTGGAGGGCTCTATCAGGCAGACTTTCATAGGGACTTAGTATAATAAAAATGGTTGTTAAGATTAACTTCCAGAGTAACACAGTTTTTTGAGGAGGCAATTGGATTCACGAACAGGGGAGTAATCGGTTGTAATCAGGCGTTATTCAGGGTGCGGGTGGGTTGTCGCCCGGCTGGAAATCGAATTTTTTGTAATATGCTTTCAGTTTCTTGCGAGCCTTGTCCTTATTCTCCACATCGTTGCGCTCGGAGAACAGATTGCCCGCCTGCACCATATGGAAGATGGCCTGCCTGCCGTTCTGGGTGGTTTCGTAGAGCACACCCAGGTTGAAATGCGTTTCGGCGGACCGGGGACTCAATTTCAGGGTTTGCTGAAACGCTTCAATCGCCTGGGGGTATTGCCCCCGCCGTTCGTATTCTGTCCCCAGCTCAAAATGGCATTGCGGATTCTCCGGTTCGCGCTGTGCCTTCTCCTCGCACTCCTTGAGTTTGCCTGATCCAAACCAGTTCCAAAATGACATTTACGCGACTCGCTCCTTCGGTTGGCTGTTCTCAGGGTTTTGCCGGAACCCGAGATTCGTATGATAATATACTGTTTGGCTTGTAGAAGGAATAGTTCGAGTGTATGGGCCATGAAAAATATTGAAATGATAATGAGGAGCGAGGTTTGAATCCGCGTATGAAAAATATAATTATCCAACAGAACACGTTGTTGTGGACAATGCTGCTTCTAACCTGCCTGGTGTGGGCTCCCACCTTAACAAGGGCGGCTCCGCAACCTCCGGAGGGGATGGTGTGGATCCCGCCGGGGGAGTTTGTCATGGGTCTCGAAGGGTCGAGCAATAAAACCCCGCACAAGGTTTACCTGGACGGGTTTTTCATCGATCAATTTGAAGTAACTCAAAAAGATTATGAGCGCCTCCGTGGAGCCAATCCCTCCAAATTCCGAGGAGAGGATCACCCTGTCGATCAGGCCAACTGGTACGAAGCGAAAAGTTATTGCGCCAAGCTCGGCAAGCGCCTGCCTACCGAAGCCGAATGGGAAAAAGCCGCGCGCGGCGGAACGCCCTCTTTGTACTTCTGGGGTGAAGACATGAATCCCAAGTACGCCTGGTTCGATGACAACTCGGAAGACCAGACGCATCAAGTAGGCACCCGCCGGCCCAATGCGTACGGAGTGTACGATACTTCGGGCAATGTCTGGGAGTGGGTGGCGGACTGGTATGAAAAAAAGTATTACGAGCGAAGCCCCGTGAACAATCCGCAAGGCCCCGAGACCGGGGAGGAAAAAGGGTTGCGCGGCGGTTCCTGGTATTCCAGCGAACGGCACCTGACCCCCGCCACCCGCTACTGGTCGGACCCCTATGTCCGTAACTCCAACTTCGGCTTTCGCTGTGCCCGGGACGCACCTAGGCAGTAAACCCTCAGAGCAGAAAAAGTTTGATAGCTCAATTTATTTTTAAGGGAGATACTTCTTTCTCGGAAGATTCTACATCCGGAGTGAGGAGCCGGGCGATGCGGGTGTGTCCGCCCATTTCCGCGCTTTGGTATGCGGTCCATCCGTCGCGGGTTTTCACATGCCGGTCGGCTCCTCGGTCGATCAGCAATTCCACGATTTTCAGGTTACCCTCAAATGCTGCACTCATCAGTGCGGTCCATCCTCTGCGGGTGCGGGCGTTGATATCCGCTCCTTTGTCGAGCAGTAATTGCACGATTTCAATGTTATTGCCGAAGGCGGCGCTGATCAGCGGAGTAATGCCATGCGCATCCGGAGCATTGACATCGCCTCCCTTCCTCAAAAACAATTTGACGATCTCGATGTTTCCACCGAAAGCGGCGCTGTTGAGCGCGTTAAACCCCCGTCCTTCCTCGTTCTTGATTTTGGCACCCCGCCGGAGAAACAACTTGACCATTTCCATATCCCCCTTGCCTGCGGCGCTGCTGAGCGGGCTGACCCCCTGACGGTCCGGGATATTGGGGTCAGCACCTTTTTTTAGAAGAAGGCGCACCATGGAAAGGTTTCCAAGCCGGGCGGCATCGTTTAAGGCGGTCCGACCGATGTGATTTTTGACATCCAGATCGGGTTTCAATTTCAGCAGGGATTTGAGGATTTCAAGATCGCCGCGGGCGACAGCCGCCATTAGCGCGGTATTGCCTTGCCCGTCTCGATGCTGGACATCGGCACCCCGTTGGATAAAAAGTTGAACTGTTTCAGGGGTGCCGCGATGCAGGGCTTCGATCAGTGCCGTGCGCCCCCGTTGATCTTTGATGTTGATATTGGCTTTCGCGTCGAGAAACAGTTGGGGGATTTCCGAGTTGCTGCCTGCGGCGGCATCGATCAGCAGGCAAAACCCGTCCTTATTGATCAGGTTGATCTTTCCCCCTTTGTCCACCAGAACCCGGGCTGTATCGAGATTTTCCCGGAGGGTGGTCAGCCACAGTGCCGAATAGCCGTTGCGGTCGCGCAAATTGACGTTGGCACCGTGTTTGATCAACTGTTCGACGATTTCGGGGTGGTTGCCGGTTGCGGCCCACATCAAGGCGGTGAAACCTGCCTTATCCTGTGCGTTGACTTTGGGTTCCCGGCTTAAAATCAAGTCCACTGTTTCCAGATTACCGCCGGCGGACGCACTCATCAGTGCCGTCCGGCCTTCATTGTCGACCGCTTGCGGGTCGGCACCCAATTCCAACAATTGACGGACAAGATTGAAATCGCCGAGCAAAGCTGCCTCCATCAACGCAGTGAATGATCCGCCGTTTTTCGCTTTGGGATCGGCGCCCCGGTTGAGGAGAAACGCGGCCAGATCGGTGCGTTCCCCATCGAGGGCAGCCATCAGGCCCAAATCCAGGGCGGCCTGGCGATTCATCATTCCGTTGTCGAGCATCAAAATGATGGTGTGAGACTGACCGTTACGAGCCGCTTCGACAAACTTTTCGATTTGTTTCTGTTCTTCGATTCTGGAAGGGGAGCTGCTTGTGGAGTCCGAGGAGTTGCAGGAATACAACAGTAGTAAGGCCGCGAAACTCAGCGCGATTCTGAACCATGACAATGCCATCTACCTGCTCCCCGATGTAACGGTGGGGCCTTTCCGGCCCTGGAGCTTTGTTTATACTATTATTACCCAATGGATTCAACCCGTGTCATACGCGGAAGGGTAGCGGGTTACGGAAATAAAAAACGGTACCGGAGAGTATCCGGTACCGCCTCTGTTTATGAAGATTGAAAAGGATTGTTATTTGCCGGTCAATTCAAATCCCAACTGCGCTTTCTTGCCGGCTTCAATGGTAACTTCCTGAGAAACTTCTCCGATATAAGGATGCCATGCCGTGATCCGGTAGGTCCCGGCAGGGATTTGGTCGATCTGGAACGATCCTTCTTTCGCCGTGACGGCATAGTAAGGGTTCCAGATGATACGCGCATCCGCTTCCATGAAGTTGTGCTGATCGCACTGCAGGAAGAAATGTTTGTCCTTTTTCATTTTAAACCGCTTCATGTTTTTAGTGACGTCGGCCACATCGCCTTTGCTGGGAAGCGGTTTGTTGAACAGGGTCTTGGCGCTGGCACCCACCTTGGAATAGCCGTGCGGATTATGGAGAATGTCCGGGTCATGGTTGGTGATTTGAACAAGACCTTTTTTCATTCCTTTCGGAGTTTTACGCACTACCGTAACCTTGGGGAAAATGTCACAGTTCTTGAAATCAAACTTGATGGTCTCCTTAGACCAATCTTTCCCCTGTTCGATGTTTTCAATAAACACCACGGTGTCTTTCAATTTGCCATCCGTAACGACCACTTTATTGCGGGGACGAATGCCCCCCTCTTTCGTGTCCGGATGAGTGGCACAGAATTCCGCGTTTTTACCCTTATTCAGATCCTCTTGAATCGGTTCGGGAATTTTGCCTTTGAAGGAAACAGAACCGACGAGACTGCCGCCGTTGGTTACCGTTCCCGCCTGATAGGTTTTGGATTTTGCCAAGCCCTCTTGTGCGACCAACAGGGTCAGGCAGAACATGAGTCCTGCTACTTTAATCGTTGCTTTCATGGCTCATACCTCCTCAAGTAAGGGAGAAAAAATTTTCATTTATCGTTTAACAAACTCGGTTTCGATGTATTTCACGACATCCCAGATTTGCTTGTCTTTCAGCGTTTTTCCATGCGCTACCATCCCGGTTCCCTTGGATCCGTTTTTGATGATCCAGAACATCTGTCCGGGAGAAACTTTTTTCATGGTGTCGGAACAGGTAAAGTTCCGGGGCTGTGGCTTCAAGGCTTTGCCCAGTTTTCCGGCGCCGTTGCCTTTAATGCCGTGACACATTTTGCAGGCCATGGGTTTGGCCTTTTTCTCAAAAATTTTCTTGCCGGCTTCCGCGTTCGCACTGGCCGGAATACTGGCTTTGACCAGGTTGGCCGGCGCGGATTTGGTTTTCCGGGGTTGCGGGCAAGGACCTTTGTCGCCACCGGCCCAGGCCGAACTGGAGAAACCGAAACCTGCCAGCGCCAGCACCATCAATAAAGCGGTTACTTTTATTTCAAACCGTTTAATTCTATTTATTTTTTGAGAGATCATAACGGGCCCCTTCCGTAGTAATGGGTTTATTTTTCTATAATCATTTCGCTTGATGGCTTTATCAGTTGCTTCATAGCTCAATGCTATTTGCTTTTAATATAGGTGGGAGAGATTAAGACTTCGTTAAACCTGAATTAATAATTTTTAATTCAGGTTTTCAGCGTCAATAATCAGGACAATTACAGTGGGGTAGTTTTGGGGTAGGGGATTCAGAAGCCCAGTTGCCGAATCGCTTCGTAGACAACCACGGAAACCGCACTCGACAGATTGAGCGATCGCACCCGCGAGTCGTATAAAGGAATACGAAACGCCTGACCGGAATACTGGCGGATCAGTTCTTCAGAAAGGCCCTTCGTCTCCTTTCCGAAAATCAAATAACTTCCCGGCTGGTAACGGTGTTCACTGTACAGAGGTTTCGCCTTTTTGGAAAAGAAGGCCAGGGGAGCCTTTTCGGGAAGCGAAGCGAAAAAAGCGTCCAGACCGGGGTGCCGGACCAGGTCCAGATGTTGCCAGTAATCCAGCCCGGCGCGTTTCAGTCGGGTATCGTTGATTTCAAAACCCAGGGGGTCGACCAGGTGCAGGGTGGATTGGGTGGCCAGGCATAAACGGCCGATCGACCCGGTGTTGCTGGGAATTTCCGGTTCGATCAAAACGACATGGAGGTTGTGGGGCATCAGGCGGGCCGGGTCACGATCGGGGGCGGATGCGATAAAAATAACCTTCGAGCCGGGAAAACCCACCTCCCCGGACCACCGCTAGAAAATTCTTGGCTTTAGGTTCATCAACCTTATCCAAAATGGCGTCCAGCTCTTCTTGCGATACGTCTTCCCAGCTTTCACAGTCGCCGGACCGTTCCAGGGGAAAACGGGAGAGGTTATCCATTTCAATATGATAACTGTCTTTTCTCATGGAATTTGGATCCGCCTCAGTAAAGGGTGATCGATGAACGGGCATGCTTCCTATACGGTTGCCTGGAGATTATATCAAACAATGTAGGCCATTCGCCATTCCCTGATGAGCTCATTTAATGGAATTAAATGGAATTATTCCTCTCTATAATATTAGGCCTGAAAGCGGCTTTCCGTTAACTTTCGTATCGAAACCGGATGCGGAATATAATAGGATCAATTCTAGAAGCTATCATCTTTCGGAAAGGGGGTTCCATGAAAATTAGTAAATGGGTTTTCAGTTTGGCGGTACTCATTGCAACCGGAATGTTGTGGAGTGGATCGCCGGTTCAGGCGGATGGTGACATTGGAAGCATTGTATTCAAGGATACCAAAAGCTTTGCTCCTGTGACGTTCAATCATGATACTCACAAAAGTGCGGGAGCGGGTTGCGGCGACTGCCATAATGCTCTGTTCAAAAAAAAAGCGGGCAGCACCGATGCGGGCAACGCCCTGACCATGAAAGCGCTCCGCAAGGGAAAATACTGCGGGTCCTGTCACGACGGCAAGCAGGCATTTTCCGCCAGTAAAAACTGCAAACAGTGCCACAAATAATCAAAAGATTTTTTACCGCTGGACTTCTGGAATTTTCACCGGAAGGTGCCCGGACGAAGGAAGGACTCCGTTTACTTTTTAGTCGCCCCGATCCGGTAGGTGAAGAACATCATTGCGGTGTGGACATCGTAGTCGGGCAAGGTCCCGAACAGGGTCAGCACTTCCGGGATGGCGGCTGAGCCGGGGTTGAAGTTGTCAGTGGCAAAATCGTCGATTTCAAAATTCTGATACATGTATCTCAGGCTGACATCCACCTTGGGGCTCCAACGGTACCGTCCCGTGAGCCGCGCGCTGTGGGTGCGGGTTTTCAACTTGGGCATGTCCACGGATGTGAGGTTGGCTCCCGTCGTAAACGTAATATCCTCGACACTGTCGGAATACCAGTAATCCGCGCTCAGTTTCACCCGGTTTTCGGCGTACTGGTGTGAAATACCCGCTCCGATCGTATGCGTGTCGTTGTCATGGTTGGCAAGCCAGTTA
>JAHELC010000034.1 GCA_024644405.1 Nitrospinaceae bacterium | reverse complement strand
CGAACCCATTTTACCGCAGCCGATGACGCCGAAATGCATGAGGCCCGGAATTTAATGTGAAAAAAGGGGTTTCGGAAGCCCAATTCCACTCGTAGGGTTTATTTAGAATTATTCTTGATAAAGATAAGGAGCGGCCTAAAGTGACCGCGATTCCGCCCCGGGAACGAGTCGAACTCCACCCGGAAAAAGATGAAAAAGCAGCAAAAAGAGGCACCGGCAGCGCCACCCCTGGAACTGGCGGGCGATTTCCGGATGACCAGGCAGCGCCAGGCCGTTTACGACGTCCTCATGGGACAGCTGGATCATCCGACAGCTTCCGAGGTATTTGATCGCACCAAGGCGAAGATGCCCACGATCTCGCTGGCGACCGTTTACAACTGCCTGGAAACCCTGACCGAATGCGGTCTGGTGAAACAGGTTAACCTGGATCGGGCGCCCTCCCGGTATTGCCCGAACCAGAAGGAGCACGGGCACTTTTATTGTGAAAGCTGCGGTGAAGTCAGCGATGTGGAACTGAAGTCGGGGATGCGCCCGACCACTTCTTACCGGCTGCCGCGCGGCACCAAGGTGGATCACGTGGAACTGGCGATCAAGGGGGTGTGCCCTGAATGCGCCAGTAAGGAATGAGTAGTGAGTATTGAGTAGTAAGGATTTTGATGAGTGCGTTAAGTATCAATGATTTGCATGTGGCCATCGACGGGATGGAGATCCTCAAGGGGTTTTCGCTCGAAGTACCCAAGGGAGAAGTCCACGTCATCATGGGGCCCAACGGGTCGGGCAAGAGCACGCTTGCGAAAGTGCTGGCCGGTCATGAGGACTATGAAGTGACGCAGGGCACTGTGGAAATGGATGGTGTGAACCTTCTCGATCTGGAAGTCGACGAGCGCGGCCGCGAGGGGCTCTTCCTGGCGTTCCAGTATCCCACGGAGATTCCCGGTGTCAGCAACGCCAATTTCCTGCGGGCAGCGCTGCAGGCGCGGCTTCCGGAGGGCGAAGACATCGACGCGGTGGCTTTTTACAAGAATCTCTATGAAAAGATGGACGCACTCGAGATCGACCGCTCGTTCACGGGCCGGTCGGTGAACGAAGGCTTTTCGGGCGGTGAAAAGAAACGCAACGAGATTCTGCAGATGATCATGCTGGAGCCGACATACGCGGTGCTGGACGAGACCGACAGCGGGCTCGACATCGACGCGCTGCAAATCGTGGCCAAGGGAGTCAACACGATGCGTTCACCGGCACGCGGCATTCTCCTCATCACCCATTACCAGCGGCTTCTCAATTACATTGAGCCGGATTACGTCCACGTGATGTTCGACGGGCGGATCATCCGGACCGGGGGCAAGGAGCTGGCGCTGGAACTGGAAAAGAAAGGGTACGATTGGATTAAAGAAAAAGTCGCAGTGCCGGCGGGCTAGTTTCGAATTCTTTTGCGCAGTTAACCGGGAGATCACAATGACAAACGACGAAAAATCAGCCGCGGTTGCGGGGATCGACCAGAGTGTCGGGGATTTTCATTATCCCGAAGAATACGCTCTGGACGCCGGCTATGGTTTGACCGAGGAGACGCTCAATTTCATTTCCGAGGCCAAGAAAGAGTCGGAATGGGTGCGCGATTTCCGGCGCCGCGCTTTGAAAGTGTTCAACGGGAAACCGATGCCGACGCATTGGGCCAGCAAGGATCTGGAGAACATTCATTTCGAAAAGATCCGTTATTACCTGGCCAAGGGTCAGGCGCCGCAGCGGAGTTGGGAGGATGTGCCTGACGATGTGAAGAAGACCTTCGAGCGGCTTGGGATCCCCGAGAAAGAGAGAAAATACCTGGCCGGTGTGGAGGCGCAGTTCGACAGCGAAGCCGCTTACTCGAACGTCAAGGAGGAGTTGACCAAGCAGGGCGTTATCTTCGTGAACAGCACCGAAGGATTGCGAGAGCATCCCGAGATCTTCCGGAAATGGTTCGGCAAGGTGATTCCGACTTCTGACAACAAGTTTTCGGCGCTGAACAGCGCGGTTTTCAGCGGCGGCAGTTTCATTTATGTGCCGCCTGGAGTAAAGGTGAAGCACCCCCTGCAGGCGTACTTCCGCATTAACGCGGAAAACTTCGGCCAATTCGAGCGCACGCTGATCATTGTGGATGAGGGCGCTGAGGTGACTTACATGGAGGGCTGCACGGCGCCGAAATTTGAAACAACCACGCTGCACAGTGCAGTCGTGGAACTGGTGGCCATGCCTCATGCCAAGATACAGTACATCACGGTGCAGAACTGGAGTGCCAACGTCTTTAACCTGGTCACGAAGCGGGGCCTGGCGCACGAGGGCGCGGAGATCCGCTGGATCGACTGCAACATCGGGTCGCGCCTGACCATGAAGTATCCCGGAGTGATCATGAAGGGCCGCAAAGCGCGTGGCGAAGTGATCAGCATCGCGCTGGCAAACAACGGTCAGCACCAGGACACCGGCGCCAAGATGGTGCACGCGGCGGATGAGACCTCCTCGAACATCGTGAGCAAGAGCATCAGTATCGGGGAGGGACGGGCCACCTATCGCGGCCTGGTGCACATTCCCAAGCATCTCAAGGGTTGCAAGAACAACACCGAATGCGACGCGCTCCTCATTAATTCCAACAGCCGGACGGACACCTATCCGGCGATCACGGTGCGCGGCAATCAGCACGCCACTCAGCACGAGGCCAGCGTCAGCCAGGTCAGTGAGGAACAGATTTTTTACATGCAGCAACGGGGCCTGAATGAAGCCGAGGCCATGAGTCTGAGTGTGAATGGATTCGTCAATGACCTGGTGCGGCAGTTCCCCATGGAATACAGCGTGGAGCTCAAGCGGCTGATCGACCTGGAGATGGAAGGCAGCGTCGGATAATGCCGGAGAGCGGCACGAATCAGTTTTTGAAACAGGGAGATGTCGGAAGCAGTGTTAGAACGCGGGGAGACTTTGGCTGGCGAGGGTCTCATTTTCAACGAGAGGCCGAATCTGGACCGCGCCGATTGGCCGGAGTGGTTCGTTAGCGGGCAGGACCGGGCCTGGGAAGAGTTTCAAAAGACGCCCATGCCGAAGCGGACCGCTGAGATGTGGCGCTTTGCGCACCTCAAGAAGCTCGATGACCTGAAGAGATACCGGCATGCGCCGGAGGTGGGGGCGGACCTGGCCAATCAGCTCGCGGGGCGTTCGCGGCGGCTGGAAGAGGTCTCCGGACGGATGGTGTGCGCCAACGGCAGGA
>JAHELC010000016.1 GCA_024644405.1 Nitrospinaceae bacterium | reverse complement strand
GCACCAGGGAGCCCAGAAACCAGAGCCATCCTACACACAAGTAAGGCGCACTCCGAGTACGACGGAGCACCCAAACCGTGACCGCTGTAAGGAAAAGCAAAGAACAGGCAATTTTCCACGTGGCCGGCGCCTGGTAAGACAACGGGTAGAACACCGCCAGATCTGTCGGCCAGAATATTTTTTCAAGGTAACGCATGTAATTGACGGGGACATTCAACCAGCGGTCGTACCACGGCAGCGCTGTTTCGGAAACCATCACGTTGTGCACCGCCTGACCGTTATAGGCGATCCACGAAAACAAGCCGGACAATCCCAATAGCGGAACCTTTTCCCATAGCAGGGGCTTGATGCGCGTCCATGGCAACGAGGACGAGGATTCCAAACGGTTGAGGGGCCAGAAATCAATCAGCAGTAAAACCAGCGGCAGAATCACCATCACCGGCTTCGATAACAAGGCCAGCACAAAACAGAGCGCCATCAGCCCATACCACAAAGGACGGCGCTCCACGGCATACTTACAGTACGCTCCGATCGTCAACAGGGAAAACAGCATCGCCAACAGGTCTTTGCGGTCGGCCACCCACGCCACGGTCTCCACACGCAGAGGATGGAGGGCAAACAAAATAGCGGCCACTGCGCTCTTCCGCCGGTCGCGGGTGATCCGGTCGAGAATGATAAAAAAGAGAAGCGTGTTGACGAGGTGCAGAAGGAGGTTGGTCAGGTGATGACCAGCGGGATTGAGGCCGAACAACTCCACATCGATCATATGGGAAATCCAGTTGAGGGTCGTCGAGAAATTGGTGTGGATGCTGGCGAACACCCAGGCCAAGCCTTCGAGGGTCAACCCTTTGACGACCATGTAATTATTGACATACACCGGGTCGTCGATGTTGACGAACTCAAAACCGATCACCTGACCGAAAACAACGACGATCATCAATCCTAGCAAAATAAGTATCCGGCTTTTGGGTACCGGGACGACCTGATCCATGAGGGCAAAAACCTGAAAATTTTAGACGATGTTTACCACTTACCAGTGTAAGGAGAATTTTCTAAGGAACCAAAATTTTTATCGGGTTTTTTAAGAAAACGCGGGGATCCCTGCGTTCAGATCATTTCGGAGATGTCTTTGACTTTCACGGTATCGGCGAGGTTCTTTGATTTGAGGGCGTCTTCCAGCATGAGCACGCAATAGGGACAGGAAACGGCGATAGTGTCGGGATTCGTCTGCATGAGTTCGTCGACGCGCATGTGGCTGATGCGCGTGCCGGATTCCTCGAGCAGGAACCGTCCGCCCCCCGCGCCGCAACAGGTGCCGCGTTCACGCGAGGTTTCGACTTCCTTAACGGAGTCCGGCGCAGTAGTGGATTTCAAAATGTCGCGCGGGGCTTCGTATACTTTATTGTGCCGCCCCATATAACAGGAGTCGTGCACCACTACCGTTTCATCCGTTGCTCCTCCGGTTGTCGGCAGTTTGTTTTCCTTTATTAAACGGGCCAGCAATTCCGAGTGGTGGATGACTTCCAGCTTGGACCCAAATTCAGGATACTCATGTTTCAGCGAATTGAAACAGTGCGGGCAATGGACGATCACTTTGATCACCCCCTGCTCCTTGAACGTCTCAGCGTTCTTCGACGCCAGCATGTCGAACAGATATTCGTTGCCGAGGCGGCGGGCCGGGTCGCCGGTGCACCCTTCCCGGTTGCCGAGGATGGAAAAATCGACTCCCGCTTTTTGTAACGCCTTCACCACCGACTCCGAAACCTTTTTGCCGCGGTTGTCGAACGAGCCGTTGCAGCCCACAAAATACAGGTACTCCGTCGGATTATTTTTGTCCCATTGCTTCACGACGAGCTCCTGCGCCCAGGCCTCGCGCTGGGTGCCGGGGAAACCCCACGGATTGCTGTGCGTTTCCAGTGATTTGAACGCTTCACCGAGTTCCTTCGGGTAGCGATCTTCGGTGAGCACCAGGCCGCGGCGCAGATCGACCATCTTGTTGACGTACTCGATCATCACCGGGCATTCCTCCTCGCACGCACCGCAGGTAGTGCAGGCCCAGACCGTGGCGTCCTGAATGACATTTCCCATGATACCCGCCGGTTCATGAGCTTCCTTATTACTGAGAAGCGCAGGTGTCTGGCTGTTGAGATGATCGCGCAGGTCGATGGTGAACTGTTTTGGCGACAGCGGTTTGTCCGAATTGAGCGCCGGGCAGAACACGTCACAGCGCCCGCACTCGGTGCAGGTGTGGAGGTCGAGCAGTTTCTTCCAGGAAAACTCCTCGATGCGCGTCACGCCGAAGGTTTTCTTACTCTCATCCTCGAAGTCGATGCGGCTCAACTGGTTGCCGGTCTGCGTCACGTTCCCCAGGAACACGTTGGGGATGGACGTAATAATATGGAAGTGTTTCGAACGCGGCAGGATGACCAGAAACACCAGAATACTGAGAATGTGCGTCCAATAATTAACGATCAAACCTATTTCAAAATGAGCTTTTCGCTCGGGAAATTCAGCTATGCCATACTTCGCCCCTTCGTACCCTATATCTGATGCCATGATCAACAGAATCAAAGCAAGAATGACGACACCCTCAACCGAGAGATTCAGTCGTTTCGGTTTGGTCACTAGCCTACGGTATAATCCATAAATACAGGCCAGCGTTACTAAAATCACGACAACATTTTTGATCCACGTGTAGACACTACCAATGGCGTCTGAGCCGGGGAATTCGATAATGGCGTGAGGGAACAATCCCATATAGAAAAACTGGAGGGCGCGGAACAGAAGAATCAAAAACCCCCAGAAAATAAGGGCGTGCATCCATCCCGCCGGGCGGTCCTTGTACATTTTGGATTGACCCAAAGCAATGACAAACGTGTTCCACAACCGCCGGATAAGCTGATCCACCCGGTTTTCCTTGGCGGCAAGGGTCATGATCCGGATTTTCGGCAAAAGCGCCCACAGGAAAACGACTGTAAAAATCAATGTAACTCCTGCCAAAAGCCAGGGTGAACCGGATGGCAAGGAATGCCTGAAACCAGTATCTATAAAGCTGGATAATGAAATGAGTTTCGTAAAGGAATATTCTATATAATGGTTCATTAAGAACTATCGTGGATACGATCAAAAGGGCTTCTCATACCCTGATCTGGCGAGAGGTACAGATACATTCAAATACAGTTGTTTTCGCTTGGCCCTGTGATATATTAAAAATTCAGGAAACAGTTTATTTCCTTTTAAATCACCTGTTTTGAGGTGACACTGTGACTTCCGGACAACGCAACTTTATCCGTCGATTATTATACATGATTAGCGTGGCGGGGCTGGTTTTTGCCGCCGGGCCGGCCGGGGCCATTGACACGGACGACGCGTTTCCTTACCACCAGCAAAACCCGAATCCGTCGCTCAATGCGCACCCCTTGCACAAAGTTGCTCCGGGGGAGTTCCGCAGTCAGAACCCGAACCTGAACGATGCAATCAACGAACCGCATCCCATCCCGGAGTATCTGAAAAAATTCCCGAAAGTGGGGCGGTATCCGAAGTATTATTACCAGCTTCTGCAGATCGACCCGAAAGACCAGGTGCAAAGCAAGGTATTTGATCGTCAAGCCTTCAAGCAGGCCAAGCGGATTGGGGTGGTCTTTTTTGAAAATAAAACCAGCGGATTCGGAGCGGATGAGAATGCCGGGACTCTGGTGGCCAACCAGTTTTCGACGGAACTGGAGCGGGTCGAAAAGCTGTCGGTCATTTCGCCGACCCGGATGCTGGATGAATTCCAAATGAAGATAGTGACCACTCCAGACCAAGCGCCCGGTCCCGGATCAAGTCCGGCCCCTTCGGGACAAACTGCCTCGAAGCCGGGTTACGATTTGCCTTATTCCAGGGATAAATTCGACGCGGTCCTCATCGGCTCGGTTACCCGCTATACGAATAAATTCAAAAACCGTGCAGGTCGGCCCGATTCCAGCGAAGGCGCCGCCGTGGAGTTCAGCGTCTACCTGATCAGCACCCGGACCGGGGAAGCCATTTGGGGAGCCCGCTTCGTCGGGTCCCAATCCGCGACCATGGCCAATGCCTTTTCGGCCCAATATCGATGGCTTGACAAACAAAATTATTCACGCGAGGCCATCAAAAAAGTATTGAAGGATTTTCGCGATGTGCCAAAATCCAAGTAAACCTTTCACCCTACAAGACCGATGAACGATAGTTTTGATTCCAGTTCAATAGATCCCCCGCCCCCGTTGAGTCCGGAGGTGCGGAAGAAAAAGAAGTTGTGGCGAAACCTATTCATCCTGAATCTCTGCGTCACCCTATTGTTGATCGGGCTGTTCTGGCTGCCGGTCAAGCTGGAGCAAATGGGCGGTTTTCTGGATTCCCCCAGCATGAAAGACAAGCAAACTGACGGACCGTCCCGGAATTTCGGCGGAGCCCAGTCGCTTGCCTCAGTGAATCCCAACCTGCTCCCGGCGCAAAGTATCGTGATCGACGCCACCAACGAGGAGGAGTGGACCTATTTTGATTTCTCGCGGGGCCAGCAGGTTAAAATCCACGATACCTCTTCACTGGAATGGGACCTGGCCTTCCGCCGGGGGAAAATCATCACCAACGGCGGCGCCACCAACAAGTTTGGCAAGGCGGGCTTGATCAATCTGGGAGAGGTTGCCTTCGAAGCGGTAGAAAATGTTCCTTTAAAAGATTTCATAGCGGATACATCGACGCGCACTCAAACCGAGAATCCGGTTCTGGTGCAATGGTACAAGTACAATTACATCACCCACAAACTGACCGCACGCAAGAACGTCTACGTGATGCGCACTTCCGACGGAAAGTTCGCCAAGATTCAGTTTATGAGTTTCTATTGCGCGGACAAACAGCCGGGCTGTATCCAGATGAAATATGTCTACCAGGACGAGGGCACCAAAAGTTTTCTGAAAGACAACAGCGGCTCATTCACGTCCACCAACGTCGCAACAAACCCTGATATTTCAGACTCTTAGAAGGTTTTACCGCATAAATCCCGGATCCGCCTGAGGGCCATCGTCTTTAAACTCCCCGGCACCGTCTGAAAACAAAAGATGAACCTTCAAGGCGGGTATGGTAAATTTTATTTCATTAACGGACAGTCCCTCTGGCGTGAGTCCCGGTCGGACCCCTGTTTCAACATTCATTTTCAGCACAACCACAAGCAAATTCAGGAGTGATTTTTATGGCAAGTTTAAAAGGAATTTTGTTCAATCAATACGCGGGCGAGGGTTTGAGTCAATTGATCGAAGAGATGCAGAAGAAATACAAACCCAAAAAAGGGCGGCGGTTCAACCAAAACGACATCACTTACGAAATCAGCCGGCCGGTCCTGCACGACAACAGCCTGGAATTCGAAATCAGCTCCAAAATTCCTCAAGACGAGCTCTCCACCGAAAAGGAAATGCAGGCCTACTTTCAGGCCATTAAAAAGATCATCAACGCTGAAAAGAAAAAACCGATTTCGATTGAAAGGGAAAATATCATCTGGGATTCCAAAAAGGAAACGGAGAAGGAGCGGGAATATGTCAAACTCCATTACAGTTATCCGCTGGAAGACCTGTACGATGACAAGGAAATTTTGAAGCGGTGCAAAGAGCTCGAAGAGGGTTCAGCCAAGCAAGCCCTGCCGGACATCCCGGGCGGATTCACCACTCCCGGTAAAATCGCCCTGATCATGGTCAGGGAGAAGATTCAGGAATTCTGCCGGAACCATATTACAATCCTGATCGAAGCCAACAAGAAAGTCCGGGGCAAATAAACTTCCGGGTTACACTATGAATCCGTTCAGATATTTTCTGGGTAGAGCCATGCAAATCGTGGGTCTGGGAGCGTTGACCTACGTGGTCCTGATGTTTTTCACTCAAATGGGAATGGAACCCCTGCTTTGGGGCAGCGTGGCAGGCGCCTCTTTCTTTTACGGAGGCACTTTGATCCTGGGCAAAAGCCAGAGCTGAGTTTCCTTCCCCCAACCGGATTAACCCATCATGCAGGAATTTCTAAAAAAGCCGGGATTTATGGTCGCGTCGGGGTCCATGGGGGCGGACCTGAGTTACCTCCTGGCGGTGGTCTTCACCGTGCTCTTTCTGGTGGCCTGGTGGATGGCCAAAAAAGGACAGGGCACCCGCCACCACAAACTCATCTTTGTCTCCATGGTTTCCATGGTGGTCTATTTTGTAGCGTACTACTATGCCCGTTCCCTGGGGGTCCTGTCGCTGGAGGGCAAAGAAGGATTTGGCGGCCCTCCGGAAGTATACGATTCGATTTTCCTGCCCGTGCTCACCACACATCTCACCCTCGTCACCCTGGGACTGATCCTGACCCCCTACATGATTGTGGAAGGTTTCCGGGCCTGCGACAAACTGGGAAGAGACTATGTACTCAAATCAGGAGAGCTGAAAGCCGATCCCAAAAAATTTATCCGGATCTGGTTGTGGATCCTGGGACTGTGGGCTCTGGTGGAGGGGTACTGCCTAATTGCAGGCAAATCGGGCGGCGCACAACTGGCTTATTTTCTTATATTTATGACCATTGCCCTGGTCGTCGGACTGGAAAAATTGATCGAAAAATGGCTGCCGGACGGCGCCCGGCGGCACCGTATTCTGGGCCGCGGAACCATGATCCTGTTCGCCCTGATCCTGTGCACCAGTACCGCCACTTATCTCATGCTGTATGTCATTTACCCGCTGAAGGCCGCTGCAGGGTAATCTGGAAAAGTCTTATAACTTAAGGAGTTTCAGGGATTTTTCAGGCAAAGGGAGGTTTTTTTTACCCTTGACTTAAATAGACAATATGGTAGATTGTGCCCGTTTAAATGACTTCAAAGTACATCAGCAACAGGTAAGCGGCGGTCAACGCATTGACCCCCAAACCGATCAAAACAATCGTATCGAAAATTTTACCGTCTTTACTGGCCATAGGGTCCTCATTGAATTAACAAACGGGAAAGTTAAGTTATCATTCCGTCTTTTATACTGTCAAGAGTAAAACATTTGTATCACTCAAACAATTAGAAAAGGAAAACCCGAATGGATTTACAAAAATTTAAAGAAAAGTCCGGGCCTTGGATTTATCTTGCGACGGTTATCTTATGTCTTTGGTTTTTCTATTGGTTCGCATCCGTCTGGCGGTAACCAGGGACCTGCATCAAAATTTTCAACCTAGAGAGGGGAGATAGAAACTTCATGTCTGAAATACAAGATGAAACTAGACCATTTATAACCGCGAAGTCCATTACCCATTTCATCCTCGCGTCGATTGTCATGTTCGGTTATTATTTCCTGATTGACTGGGCTCTCATGGAGGTTCAGGGACTGAATTTCTTCTACCTGTGGTCCTCCGGCGGCGGCGGTGGCGGCGGCCATTAATCGGGTTTGACCTTTTTTATTACCGGCTTTTAAAAGATGGCAAGCTCAAGGCTTGCCATCTTTTTTAATGCCTTGATCAGAGCCTCGTGTCTTTCACCAACATACCTTCCGATGCCCAGTCCCGCGCTTTCAGGGGAGAACGCGGATGCCGCGTTTACTTGCTCCGCCACGGCGAAACCGCCAATGCCCACCAGATCTGCATGAACGGTCACTTCGACGTCGCCTTGTCGGATACCGGCCGGGAACAATCAAGTCAGTTGGCCCATGCACTGCAAGACCACCCCATCCGCGCCGTCTACTCCAGCGATCTCCAGCGGACTTATCAGGGTGCCCGGCTGATCGCCGAGCATCACGCATTGCAACCGGTGGCCTTTCCCGAACTGCGTGAATTGTCCTTCGGCGAATGGGAAGGTAAGAGCCTGACCGAACTCAGCGAAAAATTTCCCGGCGAGATGAACAAGCGCCTCAAGCAAACCGAGCTGTTTCGCGCCGATGGCGGCGAAACGTTCCAGGAGTTGCACGACCGGGTGATCCCGAAATTTCTGGAAATCACCACCCGCCATTCCAACGACACCATCGCCTTCGTGTGTCACGGCGGCGTCAACCGGGCCATCCTCGCCCACCTGCTTGGATTTCCCATTGCCAACCTGTTCCGCATCAGTCAGCACTTCGCCGCCGTCAACATTATCCAGTTTTATGAAGACCAGGTGATGGTGGAACTGCTGAATGGCACCTGGCAACACATCACCTGATGCGCCGCCACGGGACAAAGCCATGACCGCTTTTCTGGTCCAGATCAAAAACGCCACCGTATATTTGAAAGACACCCCGGTTTTAAAAGACATCGACTGGACCGTCCGTGCCGGCGAGCACTGGGCCCTGGTCGGCAACAACGGGTCCGGCAAAACCACTTTGTTGAAACTCATTTTCGGCGAACTGCTGCCCATCGACGGCGGTACGGTACACTGGTTCAACAGCCGAACCTGGAACGGACTGGCGGACATCCGCGAACAGGTCGGCTACGTCTCCGCCGAATACCAGGAAAACTACGACCGGAACGTGACCGGTCTGGAAGTGGTGGAATCCGGTTTCTTCGCCAGTATCGGGCTCTGGCAGAAAGTCAACGCCCGGCAGAAACAGCGGGCCGACGAGTGCCTGCATCTTCTGGAAATCGAGCACCTGGGCCAAAAACGGTTCCGCAGTATGTCCTATGGGGAAGCCCGTCGGGTTCTGCTGGCGCGGGCGCTGGTCCACCGTCCCACCCTGCTGGTGCTCGACGAACCCTGCGCCGGACTCGATATCCCCACGCGCGAACGCTTCCTCGAGACTCTACAGAAACTGGCCCGGAAAACCCAAATGATCTACGTCACGCATCATATCGAAGAAATCCTCCCCGCCATCACCCACGTCCTCTACCTCAAAGACGGACAAATCTTCCGCCAGGGGAACAAGGACTCGATGCTGCGCGATGAAATCCTGTCCGAAGCGCTGGGCCATCCCTTAACGCTCCATCATAACAACGGCCGCTATTGGGCGGCTGGCTAGGAGCCGGAGCAATTTTAGCAAAAGCGTAACCGTGTCACCCTGAGCCTGTCGTAGGGCGACACGGTGCCATACTTCGACAGGCTCAGCATGACACCGATTTTATATTCGTGCTCTTGTCAATCTGTAATGGATGGTATAAAATTTCTCCGCTCTTAAAACTGCCATCCCAGGGAGGCCGCCGTGAGGTTTCTGATTGCTTTAGTGTTTTTGATCCAGCTGGTCTCCGTTCCCACGCTATGGGCGGACGAGGCGTTGGACTGGTATCTCAAGGGCAACGAACTAAGCGGTAAAGGACAGTACGAGCAGGCCGTGGAGGCGTACCATCATGCCATCCAGATCAATCCTGACGCCACGGGACCGTTTTACAACCTGGGCCTGGCTTACAAACATCTCAAGCAATACGAACGTGCCGCGGCGGCCTTCGAAAGCGCATTGCGGTTGGAACCGGATAACATCAATATCCGGCTCAACCTCGGCAACGTCTACAACCGGATGGAACGCTGGGAGATGGCCATCGGCCATCTCAACCGGGTGGTGCACCGCAGCAAAGACAACGCCGAGGCGCACGGCAATCTGGGATGGGCGTATCTGAATTACTCGGAGGGGCCGCAGTTCAAAATGCTGGTCATCGTGAACCTGCAAAAGGCCGTGGATTTGTTCGAAGCGCAAAATATGCCTGAAGCGGCGGAGGCGACCCGCAAGACTCTGGAAGAGGCCCGGAAAAAATTCGGGTATAATGACAACTGATCAAACGTCAGGCAACAATTTTTTGGAAGAGGAAATCCTATGTCCGTAAAAGTAACCGTGGAACCCATGCGCAATGAGAACTCCGTTGCGTTCATATTAGACAAATCCCTCTTACCGCCGGGAACCGGCAGTTCCTATCCCAACCGCGAAAAGGCGCAAAGCAATCCCCTCGCCAAAGCCCTGTTTGAAATTCGAGGAGTCTCCAGCGTCTGGGTCCTCGGCAATGAAGTGCAGGTGACAAAAGACGAACAAGTCACCTGGGGCTCCCTCAAAAGCAAAGTGATGGAAACGATCAAGCGGAACGCCTAATCCTTCTCCGAATTAAAATATTCCTTGAAGACTTGAATCAGATCGCCGTGGTCCTGCGACCCGGCCATCTCGCGGATCGAGTGCATGGAGAGCATGGGATTGCCCACGTCGACGGTGCGGATGCCGAGGTTGGCGGCGGTGATCGGTCCGATGGTGCTGCCGCATCCCATGTCGGACCGCACCACAAACTTCTGCACGTTCACCCCGGCGCGCCGGCACAACAACTCGAAATGCGCGCTCGACACACCCTCCGTGGCGTACCGCTGCCCGGCATTGGTTTTGATCACCGGCCCGGCGTTGATGAGCGGCAGGTGCTGGCCCTCGTGCTTGTCGGCATAGTTGGGGTGCACGGCGTGGGCCATGTCGGCGGAAATAAAAATCGATTGGGCAATCGCCCGCATCAACGTCTCGCGCGGATTTTTGGAATCCATCACCATCCGCTCCAGCGCATCTTTCAGGAACGGCGAGCCGCCCCCTTGAGCGGTTTCGCTGCCGACTTCCTCATGATCGTAAAACGCCAGCACACGCGTGGCATCATCCTGATTGGATGCCTCCAGTAACCCCAGCGTCGCCGCGTGACAGGACGCCAGGTTATCGAGCCGCGGCGCAAACAGAAATTCTTCGTTCGGACCGGCAAAGGCCGAGGCCTGTACGTCGTACAACGCCAGATCGAGACTGACGATCCCAGACGCCTGGCAGTTCAACTCGCGCGCCACCAAGTCCTTCAACACGTTCTCCGAGGAAAGATCCGTTTCCGCCATTTGCAGAATCGGCGGCAGGTGCGTCTGCATGTTGAGAAGAAGACCCTTCTCGTTGACTTCGCGGTTGAGATGGATCGCCAACTGGGGAATGCGCAGCAGGGATCGGTCAATTTTGAGGAGCCGCGACACCGGCTCTCCCTTCTTCGATTGCAAAACCACCCGCCCGGCGAGAGACAGGTCGCGGTCGGTCCAGGTCGTCAACAACACACCGCCGTAAACCTCGACGCCCAACTGCACGTATCCGGATTTTTCGTAAGCCGGGTTGGGTTTGAGGCGCAGGTTGGGGCTGTCCGTATGCGCACCGATGATTTTGAATCCAGCCTGCTCCGGCGGCTTCGACCCCATGACAAAAGCCACTAGCGACGAATCGTTGCGCGTGACAGTGTACCGCCCGCCCTTTTTCAGACTCCAGGCGTCCGCTTCCTGCAACTCAACGAAACCCCCGGCTTTCAGAAGTGCAGCCAGTTTGCGGGTCGCGTGAAACGGCGTGGGACTGGCGTCGATCAGTTCGAGCAACGACTCGGCGTATTTCCGATAATTTTTAGCGTTACGCTTCATGCAGAGTACCTCCGCAGGCAAATTTAAAACCCAGATTCTTCGTCGCCCCGGCTCCTCAGAATGACAAATTGATATTAATTGTCATCCTGAGCGCTAGCGAAGGATCTGGGTTTTCGCCTGCAGTTCAAATGAAAAAACATGATATCCCGGGTGATGGAAATTCCCAACAGAATTGTGGCGCCTCAACGCGAAATCGCCCGCTTCCCGGTAAAATTTGTGACGGGCGCGGTGCCGAAGAGTGCTTATTTTACACAGATTTGGCGGACCTCCAGCGTGACGCTGGACCCAATTTTGCCTCTTCCCATTGCTGGATTATCACTATTTCCTTGTCCTCACCCGCCACATTGATACAATTAAATGGTCTTTATCCTTTCAGTGAAGGATAAATCCTGTCAGGGGGTTTTGTATCATGGGCGAATTGATCAAAGCGGCATTCGGGACCAAGGTGACGCCGAAACTGCGGCACTACGATCCCAATAACACCAGCCGGGACTACCAGGCGGAAATCTTCTGCGAGCTGTACCCGAACTTCCCCCAGTACAAACAGCACGTCGCCGCGTTCGTCGAGCGTAACTACTGCACCATGATCAACGACGAAGACCACCCCACCCCTGAGGACGTGTTACAATTCCTGAAACCGGATGAAGTGATCCGCCTCAACGAATGGATCCTCACCCGCGGCTCCAATCTGCACCAATCCATCGGCGAATAAATTTATCCCGGATTTTTTTATTCAAAATTAAATAGGATGTCATGCTGAGCCTGTCGAAGCGCGACATCCTTTCCTGAGCTTACCGAAGGAAAGTGCGCCACCCTGCCGCCCTTCGACAAGCTCAGGGTGACAGGGTTACCCAAAGTGCCCCGAAGAAAAACTTATGGCCGAATGGTATCTGTATATGATTCGCGTGAGGGGCGGCAGTCTGTACACCGGCATCGCGACCGACGTCGAGCGACGCTTCGCCGAACATGCGGAAGGAGGCAAGAAGGGATCGAAATACCTGCGCGCCCGTGGCCCGCTGACCCTCGTGTTCCAGCAGAAAATCGGCACCCGCTCCCAGGCCCTCAAAATGGAATGCGCCGTCAAAAACCTCTCCAAACCCGTCAAAGAACAAGTAGCGAAAGGGAATTTAAAACTGGATACGCTGACTGTATAACGAGGTTAGGGCAGATTTTACTTCACGGCGACGGAGATGTCGGTGACGCGGGCGGCCTGGAGGAGGCCCATGACTTTGACGACGTCGCCGTAGGCGATGTCCTTGTCGGCGCGTATGATGGTTTTGACTTCCTGGGGCTTCTTCAGTTTGGCGAGGCTGGCTTCCAACTGTTGCAGGCTGGCGCGGCGTCCCCGGATAAAAATCTTTTTGTCTTTGGTCATCTCGATCTCGAGGTTCTTGACGACTTCGTCGTCGCTGGCGGCTTTCGAGGTGGGCAACGTAATATCCATCCGCCGGGGGAAATCGACGAAGGCGGTCGACACCATGAAGAAGATGAGGAGCAGGAACACGACGTCGATCAGCGGCGTCAGCTCCAGCGAATAGTTTTCTTCGGTATCTCTACGGAAATACATAATCCAAACCCCAAATTAACCACAGATGAACACAGATAAACACCGATAAAAACTAAATACCCCTCCCCTTTTAAAGGAGGGGAGACTGTTTGCTCGCGCCTCTACGCCGAACGGCTGGCGGCTTTGGAATCTTTTCCCTTCTCGGCGCGGCGGGTGCGCATGCTTTCGAAATTCAATTCCTCCACCAACTGCACGGACACTTCTTCCATCTCGAACACGAAGCGTTCGATACGTCCCCTAAAATAATGGTACAGCGCCAATGCGGGGATGCCGACGACGAGCCCCGCGGCGGTGGTGATCAACGCCTCCGAAATGCCGCTGGCGACGAGCCCGGGGTTGCCGGTGCCGCTTTGCGAGATTACGTTGAACGCCTTGATCATGCCGAACACGGTGCCAAGCAGGCCCAGCATGGGGGTGATGTTCGCCACCGCGCCCAGAACCCGCAAGTTGGAAGTGAGCAGCGACGCCTCGTGCTGGCCCGCTCCCTCGATAGCGCGTTCGACTTCGTCCACCTTGCCGCCGAAGCGGAGCAGTCCCGCTTTCAAAATACGCGATAGGGAGTTGTCGTAGGATTTGCACAGCTGGAGGCCAAGATGGATGTCCTTCCAGTTCCAATGCGCCCGCACCTTGTTCAGAAAATCCGGGTTGATGATGTTTTTCCGGCGCAGGGTGTAGAAGCGTTCGATTGCGATACCGATCATGAGGATGGACGCGAACAGGATGGGGTACATCATGGGCCCACCCTTTTCGATGACGGAGATAATGGTCCAGCCGGCAACGTTTTTTTCCTGGGCGGCCCAGGCAAAATCCGCCCCAGCCAACACCAGAGGCAGGCTGAAGACTACTGATATTGAAAGAATTAGAGGTTTTTTCATGAAGGGGTCCGGCGCTCCTGAAGGGTCTAAACCAGCGTTTGACAATCCGATAGACCTTTAGCTTTATAGCACGAACCTCCGCTGGCGCACAAGGCGCAAACCCTGACTTTTGGCGTTGAATAATGATATGATGGTTTGCAGTGTCCACCCGCAGGAAAGGTTATGAAGCCACTTCACACTCTTTTTCAAATCACTCTAATTCATTCCCTATTGTGCTTGTTTCTCCTTAACGGATGCGGCGGGTCTTTGCTCGACACTTCCGATAAGACGCCCAAGGTACTCCTCAAAGATGCGAAATCGTACATCCGCGCGGAAAATTTTTCCGACGCCAAGATCGCCCTGAACAAGATCATCGAAGATTACCCGGACAGTCCGGAGAAAGTAACGGCCAGCCTGCTGATCGCGGAGGTCCATTACAAGAATGATCAGTTTGAAGAATCCAAGTTCATGTTCAAAAGTTTTCTGGAATTATACCCGGCGCACCGGCTGGCGGACCGGGCCTATTTCTTCATGGCGATGAGCGATTACAGATTGATGGATCTTGAAACCCGCGACCAGACATTCGCCCAGAACGCTCTTGAGGAATTCGAAAAGTTTATCAAGGAGTTCCCCAGGAGCAAATACCGGCCCCTGGCGCAGGCGAGAAGAAAACAATGCCTCGAAAGCCTGGCGCGCAACCAGATGGAGATCGGCAAATTTTATTTCCGCACCAGCTCGTTTCAGTCCGCGATCACCCGGTTCCAGCAATTGATGTCGACTTACCCGGACCAGCCGTTTCTGGACGAAGTGCTGTTTCTGCTGGGCGAATCGTTTTACAACGAGCAAAATTTTGAAAAGGCTAAACTGAATTATCAGGAATTGATCCGTAAATTCCCGAGGAGCGAGTTCGTTCAGGAAGCGCGGGCGCGTCTGAGGGAAATCCAGTAATCTCCAGGTCGTAGCAGAATTATGGCAACCGATAAAAAATCCAAAACAAAAAAATCCAAGACCGGCAAAAAGGTTGTCCGCAGGAAAGAACGACAAACGGAGAGACCCGACTCGCTCGGTCAATACATGAATGAAATCAGCAAACTGAAACCCCTGGCCCGGGAAGAGGAGGAGGCTCTCTCCACGCGAATTCAGGAGGGTGATGTACAAGCGCTGCACGAGTTGGTGCGGCGCAACCTGAAATATGTGGTCACCGTGGCCAACAAATACCGGGGTTGCGGATTGTCCCTGCAGGATTTGATCGAAGAGGGCAATATCGGGCTGATCCAAGCGGCCAAACGGTTTGATGGCAAACGGCACATCAAATTCATTACCTATGCAGTGTGGTGGATCCGGCAGGCAATTATGCACTCTCTGGCGGAACAGTCGGGAACGGTCAAGCTTCCCATCAAACAGGCGGGCAAACTTTATAAAATAGAACGGAAATACAAAGCGTTGACGCAGGAGCTGGAACGGGAGCCGACCACTTCCGAGGTGGCGGCGGATCTGGGATACAACGTCGAGGACATCGAAAACATCATGCGGGCCTACCGGACTCACTTGTCGCTGGATACCCCCCTGCGGGACGACGACGTGACCCAGTACCTTGATCTCCTGGAAAACCCCGACTACATTCCTTACGACGATCAGATCATGAAGGAATCCCTGCATCAGAAGGTGGATGACATGCTCAAGCACCTGTCGAAACGGGAGGAACAAATTCTTCGCATGCGGTTCGGGTTTAACGGGGAGACCAAAACCCTGGAGGATATCGGTAAGGAAATCGGGTTGTCCCGGGAACGGGTGCGTCAGATTGAAAAAAGAGCCAAAGCACGTTTGAAAGTCCGTTCCGCCAGCGAAGCCCTGCAGGAACATCTGGACTGATCACTCGATAACGGCGGATCATCATCCGCCACTTCGGCACTGGAGCTCGGTTCCTGAACCCGGGAATGGCTACGAGTGCGGCCATCCACCCTATAAATAAATTCACTATGGAAATCACCCTTGTTTGCCTGTTGGCCTACCTCATAGGATCGATTCCTTTCGGCGTGGTGCTGGCCAAATTCCGTCGGGTGGACCTGCGTCAGCATGGCAGCGGCAACATCGGGGCGACCAACGTTACCCGTGCCCTCGGCAAAACCGCCGGAATTCTAACCCTGCTCGGAGATTGCGGAAAAGGCTATCTCGCGGTATGGATTGCCGGACAACTGCTGGAGACCCAATGGGCGGTGGCGGTGGCGGGTTTGATGGCGTTTCTGGGACATGTCTTCTCGATCTTCCTCAAGTTCAAGGGCGGCAAAGGCGTCGCCACCGGGCTGGGCGTTTTCCTTTATCTGATGCCGTGGGCTGGATTGGCCTCGATTGGAGTTTTCGCCGTGTCCTTCATGATCAATCGATATGTTTCGTTCAGCTCGATTTTGGCCGCTGTCAGTATTCCCTGGTTTGGGTACTATTTTCAGGCCCCGGGTCCTTCCATCTACGTTGCGACGGCGGCGGCGATCATCACGGCCGTGCGTCACTATGAAAATATCCAGCGATTGTTTGACGGGACCGAGGCCAAATTCATGAAAAAATAGCGTTTGACAAACGCCCGACAGGAAATATAATGAAAAATTCATCTGCAGCGCAGACAGGACAGTACAACAAGCGGGAGTAACTCAGTGGTAGAGTGCAACCTTGCCAAGGTTGAGGTCGAGGGTTCAAATCCCTTCTCCCGCTCCATTTTCTTCTTTCCCCCACCCGTAAAAACTCAAAGGGCGCCGTCGCCAAGTGGCTAAGGCCGAGGTCTGCAAAACCTCTATCGGCGGTTCGAATCCGCCCGGCGCCTCCAATTTTTTCTTAAGGGGCGGATTTCAAAGTTTTATCCCCATGACTCCACCGGGGTAGAAAAATCCCCCTGTTAGAATTACAATTAATTGTTGTGTAATACCTTCGGGTATGCTAAATTTTCTATAAGTACTTGATAAAGTTTGAAAAATACAATCCTGCATATTGTTTCCGGTCGATTTTGGCCACGGAATATATCCACACCTTTGATTACTAACCACCCTTTTATTTAACAACAAGAGGAGAACTCCAATGAAAAAACTATTAATGATGGGTACCTTGGTCCTTTCTTTAGTTTCTTTTTCCGGATCGGCTTTCGCCGCGGGTTATGGCGATGCCGGTTGCGGTCTCGGGGCAATCATATTTGGCAACGAGCAAGGTGCCGTTCAGATTCTGGCCGCCACCACCAACGGAACTCTTATGAACCAGACGTTTGGCATGACTACGGGTACTTCCAATTGTAATCCCGCCGGTCTGGTGAAGTTGGAGAAAGAGCGGGAAGAGTTCGCTCAAAAAAATTACTCCACTCTCGTAAAAGAAATGGCTATGGGCGAAGGGGAAAACCTTGACACCCTGGCGAGTCTCTACGGTTGTTCTCAGGACTCTCATTCCGATTTCGGTTCTATGGTCCAGGGAAACTTCAGTAATATCGTTCAAAGTGACTCCACCACCTCTCAGGAAATGCTTTCCAGCCTGAATTCTGAAATTTCGAGTCACGCCGTACTGTCCAAATCCTGTTCCGGTATCATTGGTTAATCCGACAGGACCAGGTTTTTTAAAATAAAGGGGTACCAATGGGTCAAAGCGGACCATTGGTACCCTTTTTGTTTCCCCCCACCTCAGCCGACCCACCTTAAAAAGGTGATATCCCCCCGATTTCAAATATTACCAATTCCCGAGAAACCTCCAATTCTTTTATTTTTTGCGGCCTTCCAGAGGGACCATGAACCGGCCCCACACCGAGATCCAAATGTCACATTTGGGTTGATAAAGAGTTACATTTAATTCTTGTGTAATTGTATTATATCCTTTAAAATCTTATAAGATAAGGAGTTTTGTGATTTCATAGTTTTTAACCCAGCTCAATTCTTTTCCGGAAATTTCGGTTATCCGGAATATCAACTCACCCTTAACCCTTAACTACATGAGGAGACAGTCAATGAAAAAACTTCTAATGGTGGGTGTTGTTCTTGTTACTTTCATTACCCTTTCGGGTGCCGCGTTTGCCGCAGGTTTTGGTGGATCCGGTTGTGGACCGGGCTCGCTGGTAGCGGGAACTGCGCCGGGCGCCATGCAATTGGTGGGCATTTCAACCAATGAAACTCTAAAGCCAACCCAACTCTCGGCGATCACCACCGGCTTCTCCAATTGCAATCCGCAGGGCCTGGTCAAATTGGAAAAAGAGCGTGAAATGTTCGCACAAACCAACTACTCCAGCCTGGTCCGGGAAATGGCCGTAGGCGAAGGTGAAAACCTGAGCACGCTGGCCAGCCTGTATGGATGTTCGCAGAAATCCTACGGTGATTTCAGCACCCTGGTACAGGAAAACTTCGGACACATCGTTCAAGGTGAAAGCACCACTTCCAATCAGATGCTGGTTTCTCTCGAGAATGAAATGGCGGGCCATGCGGTTCTGTCCAAGTCATGCTCCGGTGTGATCGGCTAATGGAACGGAACCATTCCATTAATTCTGAACATTATTATTCTTTTGTAATTTGACAATAAAATGAAAACAACATTGAACATCACGAGGAGATACTCAATGAAAAAATATCTACTTGGAAGCGCGGTTCTTTTCACTTTGGTCGCTTTTTCCGGAACGGCCATTGCCGCCGGTTATGGCGATGCCGGTTGTGGTCCCGGTTCTCTGGTTATTGGAACGAAACGCGACGGCGGCCAACTCCTGGCGGCAACGACCAATGGCATGGGTTACGGATCATCCCATTCCACCGCGGTCACCTTCGGCACCTCCAACTGCGGAGCGGACAAACTGACCCGCACCCAGCAGGAGCGTGAAACCTTTGCCAATATCAACTACAACAGCCTGGTCAAGGAAATGGCTGCCGGCCAAGGTGAGAATCTTGAAACTCTGGCCAGCATGTACGGTTGCTCCCAGGATTCCTACGGGGATTTTGGAACCGTAGCCCAGGAAAACTTCAGTACGATCGTGAAGGATCAGAACACCTCCACGAAGGACATGCTGGGTTCCCTGGAACAGCAGATTTCCGGACACAGCGTACTGTCCAAAACCTGTACGGGAGACATCGGCTAATCTAAATAGCCTTGATTTTAAAGGGATATCAATGTATTCTCGCGATGCATTGATATCCCTTTTTTTGTCCACCCTTTCCCCAAACTTCCATTTTGCATTCTCCCGTCCGCATTGCTATCAGCTTCTTGATACTCGTTTCCCTCTCAACCGGTTCCCTGTGGGCCCAAACTTTCGAAACTCCTCCTTACGCCGAACAACTGGTTCAACAGGCTCTGGAAAAAAAGTTGGATCAGAAAAGACAGTGGCACCTGTTGCTCCATTACAAAGGAACCTGGTTGGGCGGATACGAAAGCGAAGCCGACGGAATGGATTTTTTCAATGCCCCAGACGGCAAAACCGATCCCCAAGCCGAATTAATCGCGACCCTCAGGAGCTTTTTCAAAAACCCTGAAACCTTAAAATCCAAGGAAGAACACCCCCAGTGCAATTTCCCCGCCCGTTACAAATGGTTGAAGCGGGAACTCGCGATTGATCCCAACCAACTCCCCAGGGCGGAGTGCACCCGTATGGAAAATTGGTTGGCCCAGTTGGAACCTCAAAGCGTTACCCTGATTTTTGCTTCCTTTTTCATGAACAACCCGGCCTCCATGTTCGGCCACACTTTCCTTCGAATCGACAGTGAAAGTAAAAGCAACCGGCAGGCTTTGTCCAACTATGGGGTTAATTATGCCGCCACTGTCGATACAGACAGCATGATCTTGTATGCATTCAAAGGTCTTTTCGGATTCTTCAAAGGAGAGTTCACCGTTTTCCCGTATTACCTCAAGGTTCAGGAATACAGCAACTGGGAAAGCCGCGATTTGTGGGAATATGAATTAAACCTTACCCCTGACCAGATTGACACCCTTATGCTCCATCTGTGGGAATTGGGGGGAACCTATTTTGACTATTATTATTTTCAGGAAAATTGTTCCTATCATATGCTCACGGTTTTGGAAGTGGCCAATCCCAATCTGAAATTGAGTGATGATTTTTTCATTTCCGTGCAACCCGCCGACACCATAAAAATCCTGGCGGAACAGGAGGGCTTGATTTCCAAGGTCACTTACCGCCCTGCTATATTGAGTCGAATGGAGCACAAAACCGAACAAATGAGTGATGAAGAAAAAGAGGTTCTTTACGACTTGGTTGAAGATGCCAAGGTATTGAAAGAGGATTCTTATCAGCAGTTAATGACTCCGCAAAAGGCGCTGGTGCTGGACGCCTACCTGGATTATCTCGAATACGAGGGCCTTGGCGAAGAAGACTTTGATCCCAAAAAACCGCTCAGGATTCCACACGCAATTTTACTGGAACGCAGCAAACTGAAATACAAACGGCAGGATACGGAGGTAACTGAATTTTCAGCGCGGCCGGAAACGGCGCACGGTACCGACCGTGCTCGGCTGGGTGTGGGAATCAACGATGACGAACTGTTTCAGGAAATCGCCTACCGCCCCACCCTGCACGATATTCTGGCGCGGGATATGGGATACAAAAAAGATTCTCAGTTTTTATTTCTGGATTTTGCCGGCAGATACTATTACGAATCAAAGCGATTCCGTCTGGACCGGTTGCGTTTGCTGGATATCGCGTCCCTGACACCCTACGAACCCATTTTCAAAAAACCCTCCTGGAAACTCAATCTGGGCTTTGACACGATCCGCGACTTTGATTGCGGCTACTGCAACTCTTTCAAGGGAAATGCCGGTTACGGCTATTCCTACAAACCCAGCCACAAATCCTGGTATATCCTGTTTGTGCTGGCCGAGTTGGAAGCGGAAACGTCCGGCCATTTGGAAGACAATCATCGTGCCGGAGGAGGAGTTTCGGGAGGCCTGTTTGTTGATTTCGGTGTGGACTGGAGACTGCAATTGAGTGCTGAGTACAAGCGGTTTCCCCTGGGCGATGATTCGGAGTATATTCGATACGATTCCAAGCTGCGCTATTCCCCGCACCAGGATGTGGACCTGCGATTGGAATACCAGCGATTCGACCACAAAGACCAGGGATTATTTTCCATCAATTTATATTATTGACGGACTACGACTCAATCTTCAAACAAGGCGCGCACAAAATCCTCCGCCCGAAATTCCTGGAGGTCCTCCGACTTCTCTCCGATTCCGATAAACCGGACGGGCAAGTTCATCTCCTGGGAAATATTGAGAAGTACCCCACCCCGGCTCGTTCCGTCCAGTTTGGTCATCACCAGCCCATCGATATCCAGCGCCTCGTGAAATTGCTTTGCCTGCGAAATGCTGTTCTGGCCGATGGTCGCATCCAGCACCAACAGGGTTTCATGCGGCGCACCGGGGATGACCTTACCGATCACCCGTTTCACCTTTTTCAGTTCTTCCATCAGATTCAGATTGGTCTGCAGGCGCCCTGCGGTATCGACGATAACGATATCCATCTTGCGTGCCACCGCCGCCTGAACCCCATCGAACGCGACGGCCGATGGATCCGCGCCGCTGGTTTGCTTGATGCAGGATATTCCGATGCGGTCTGCCCACATCTGCAACTGCTCCATCGCCGCCGCCCGGAACGTATCCCCGGCCGCCAGCAAAACCTTCTTGCCTTCGTTGTGCCACCGTTGCGCCAGTTTGCCGATGGTCGTGGTCTTGCCCGAACCGTTGACTCCAATAACGAGAACCACAAATGGCGAATGGGTGGAGTAATCCCAGTGCTTCTGATTCTTGTTGAGCAGTTGAGCCATCATTTGACGCAGATGGTTGAGCATGCCCTCGCGGTCGCGGATGCGGGCATCCGCAATTTGCCGGTTGAGTTCATCAACAATGAATTGCGTGGTCTTCACCCCCACATCGGCTACCAACAATGCTTCTTCGATTTCATCGACCAGTTCCGGGCCGAGTGCAGCCTTGCCATGGACCAGGTTATCGATACCTCCGGCCAGGGAATTCCGGGTTTTGGATAGACCTTTTTTGAGGTTTTGGAAAAATCCGCTTTTCCCCTCAGCCGGGTTTTCTTTTATCGGTTCATTCATTTTATATTTTGGAATGATTCAGAATTATCAAAATTATTTAAAGACAGGATTCATCAAGAGGATGCAGGCTTGGGAGTAAATTGTCTGGGTGGCGCGGTATTTTTCTTCAACATGATGGTCAGCAGGTTTTTATCCCGGCACGAAACCGCAACATCCATCCTTCCGTCCTTATTGAAGTCACCCGCAACCAATCCTTGAGGGTATTCATCGACATAATGTTTGATGGGAGGATAAATAAAAGTACCATCTCCCCTTCCCAGAGTGACCGCCACCGTATCGTGTGTCGAATTGGATACTGCGAGATCGACAATTCCGTCGCCTGTAAAATCTTCAGCGGCGACAAACTTGGGAAACTCCCCCGCTGAAAAATCCCGAAGAGTTTTAAAAGTTTTATCCTTGTTGTTCATCAGCATGGTCATCGCGTGCAGGGAGTTGCTGGACGTGACCAGATCCATAAACCCGTCGTTGTTGGCGTCCACATTAGCCACGGTGAGAGGCTGGCCTCCGCCTTTAAATACTTTCGATTTCTCAAACCCCCCTTTGCCGTCACCCCACAGGATTTCCACCCCGACATTACCCGACCCCGCCAGAGCCACGGCGACATCGACATGCTTGTCATGATTGTAATCACCCACTACCAATCCGGTCGGCTGGCCTTTGACCGGTATCGCCACCGGATCCTTGAATCCCCCCGTTCCCCTGCCAAACAAGATCGCGACTTTGTGAAAACGAAGTGAGACCGCAAGATCCGAGTACCCATCGCCGTTGAAGTCGGCGGCGATCAGATTGATCGGAATCTTGCCCGGCTTGATCACTTTTCCGGAATTTTTAAATCCCCCGCGACCGGTATTCAGAAATATCTGGATGTTCTGGTCCTGATAATTCAATTCTGCAATATCTTTGAAGCCGTCGTTGTTGAAGTCCGCCACCGCAAGGCATATCGGATCCGCGCCGGTTTTATACTGCACCTGATCCTTAAAGGAACCGTCCCCCCTGCCCATGTACACAGACATGGTGTGCTGGGCGCTGTTCAAAACCACCAGATCCAGATTGCCGTCGATATCAAAATCATCTGTGACCAGGAATGAGGGTTCCTTGCCCGTATCGAGCACCGCAGTGATCCTGAACAGAGGCGCCATCTTTTTTTGGGATTGGGAAGAGGGAGGACAACCCATTAAAAATAAAAGGGCTGAGCTCAAAATCAAGTAAGCGGAAAGCTGTTTCATAAAGGAAATCCAACGAAGAGTCAAACGAGGATTGAGAATAGCATACCCCCTTAGGTTCAACAACCTAAGCTTTGGTAGGCACCGGACCGGAATTCAGGCCATCGGTTTTGATCGATTGAACCGATTCCTTGAAAAAATAATCCAGCATTCCCCTGAAGATGTAGGTATGAAATTTTGACAACAGGGTCCAGTAGACATGGCCCCACACCGGATCGGGAATAAAGTGTGCCCGGAGAGTCAGGCGGGTGTGACCGTTTTCTATGGGATGCAGGGCGAACTGAAGCCAGGACAAACCCGGCGAGATCAACTCCGCCCGGAGAAGCAATTCCCGATTCAGTGTCAGGTTCTCCACACGCCAGAAATCGACCGAATCCCCGATTCGAAGATCATTGGGATCCCGGCGTCCCCGGTTCAAACCCACGCCCCCCAGAACGCGATCGATGAAACCGCGGATTTTCCACAACAGGTTGGCGTGCACCCAGCCGTGCGATCCCCCGATCCGGCAAACGGATTGGAACACGGCTTCCGCAGAAGCCGGAATATCTTTCGAGTGTTCCTCGACAATGAAATTGGAAGATTCAAATTCGCAAAGCGGCAGAAGATCGGTCATGTTTTCCGGCGGCACATCACTCCAATGCGAATACACCATCGAGTTTTTCTCCTTCTGGAGCGCCCACTGCACTGCGGTTTCAAAACCCACCGTCTCAAACGGGAGAATTTCCCGAATTGATTCATCCGGGCACACTACATCGGTCCGCAGGCTTTCGAGAAGCAGACAGGTGATGTTGACCGGTACCGCAATAAACAAATGAAGCCAATAGGCGAACAACCGGCACATCAGGGTGACCGGAAGCGGCACCCAGGAAACATTAAAAAACCGGACTCGGCGGTTCAGTAACTTGGCGAACCGTTGCACCATTTCCTCATAAGTCATCACATCCTTGCCGCCTATGGGATACTTCCGGGTTTCCAAACCCTCCGTTTCCAAAACACCGACCAGGTACTTGATCACATCGCGCACGGCAATCGGCTGGCATTTGGAATTGAATTCGGGCAGAAAGGGGATCCAGCGTGTATGCAGAATCATGGACTTCATCAATTCATAGGATGCACTGCCGGTTCCAATGATTATGGCTCCCCGGAGACGGATCACCGGAATCGAGCCTTCGGATAAAATGCTCCCCACTTCGATCCGGCTTTCCAGATGACGCGACACGATTTTACTGGTTTCTCCCAGCCCTCCGAGGTAGATGATTTTTTGGACTCCGTGATCCTCAGCCGCTTCACGAAAGTTTTTGGCGGCGGTCTTGTCGGTTGAACGGAACTTCCTGTTCACCAACCGCATGCTGTGGATAAGGTAATACGCGACATCGATCCCCCTCATCGCCAGCTGCAGCTGGCTCTTGTTCAGGGCGTCGGCATAGGCGTATTCCAGATTGGGGTGGGTTAATAGCTGCGGCATGCCTTTTTCGCGAAGCATGCACCGGACCCGGTAACCGCGATACAGCAATTCCGGTACCAGGCGACGCGCCACGTAACCGTTGGCCCCTGATACCAAAACGGTTTTGACCTCAGGTCGAGGGGATGTCGGCAGTTCGTCACAATAGTGGTAATTGACTTTTTCCGGATCCATAGCACCAATATGGTTACGACCCGGGGAAATAGCAAGGAATTCCTATAATTTTTATGCTTTTTGGAGCAAAGGTCAGGATTTACCGCAGAAAAACGGATTGTGCCGTTTCTCTTCGCCGACGGTAGTGGCGGGCCCGTGACCGGGGTGCAGGGCCGTATCATCCGAAAAAGTGAAGAGTGTCTGGGTGATGGAACGATAGAGGTCCTGCCACGATGAATTGGCACGCCCCATCGACCCGGCGAATATCGTGTCTCCGGACAGGATCGTCTGGTTGATCTTGTAGGAAACGCCGCCGGGGGTATGACCGGGCGTGGCCAACACCTGCACCTTCAACTCGCCCAGGGCGATGGTTTGACCGTCCTTTACAAACTGGAAATCATGAGTCCCCGCCGGTCTGGGTTCCTGCGCATCGATCCAGGTGGGACACTGAAATTCCGTGACCAGGAGATCCAATCCCCAGGCATGGTCAGGGTGCGCGTGGGTCAGAAATATTTTCGAAGGCTTCACCTTCATTTCCTGGGCTTTCCGGATGATGGCCTCCGGGTTTGCACCGGTATCCACGACGGCGGTTTCATTCGTCGCGGGGCAACGCAGCAGATAACACTTTACCGGATACGTTCCCATGAACACATTGAGGCATACCAGGTCAAGACCGGGATCGGCTGCCGGCTCCTTCGGATGCCAGGCGTTGCGGGCGATGGCGGAGAGCGCGGGGCCATCCAGGTCCAGCACCTGCGCGAGCCGGGTAAGGGTTTCCTCCGGAGGGGTCAGCTCATAACGCTCCATACGACGGACCTCATCCAGCTCAAGACCGGCCGCCTGCGCCAGATCCTTCGGCGACCAGGATTTCCCGTCACGGGCTTTCTGCAGAATATCGCCCAGTTCGTCTTCGAGACCCGTTGGCATTGCAACCTCCCTTCCCGCAAAAATTGGTAACCTGCATAAGGTGAAATTATATACCACCCCATTTTAAAATGTTATACATTGATTCCATTTTGACCCTTGATAGAACAAAGGCAAATCATGTTGGGCGCGATTGCAGGCGACATCATCGGTTCGCGTTTTGAACACAGCCCGATCAAAACAACCGAGTTTGAACTGTTTCATCCGGATTGCCGGTTCACGGACGATTCCGTTCTGACGCTGGCGGTGGCGGACCACATTCTTCTCGGCTCCGATTTGACCGACACGCTCAAGGAATATTTCCACCGGTATCCCGATGCCGGGTATGGAGAGGGTTTCATGCATTGGGCTTCCTCTCCCTCGCGCGAACCTTACCATAGCTACGGTAACGGTTCGGCCATGCGGGTGAGTCCGGTCGGTTTTGCCTTCGATTCTCTGGCAACGGTTCTGGAGAAGGCCCGGACGACCGCCGAAGTGACGCACAACCATCCGGAAGGCATTAAAGGCGCACAGGCGACGGCCGCCGCGATTTTTCTCGGTCGCACCGGCAACAGCAAAAAAGAGATCAAGCGTTTCATTGAAACGGAGTTTCAATACAACCTGAGCCTTAGCCTCGACAGCATCCGCCCGCAATACACCCTTGACACCACGTGCCAGGGATCCGTGCCGCAGGCGATCACGGCATTTCTGGAGTCGGAAAATTTCGAGGACGCGGTCCGTACAGCGGTTTCCCTGGGGGGCGACAGCGACACCCAGGCCTGCATCGCCGGCGGCATTGCCCAGGCCTTCTACGGAAAACTCCCGGACATTTTTTCAGCCGAAGTGCACAGCCGCCTCGAAGTCCCTCTGCGCCAAATCGTTACCCTGTTTGGCGACCGGTTTTCCTGCCGGTGATGCGGCAAAAATTTGATCTTCGCCCTTGCGTTCCAGGGACGGGTAAGCTATGGTTTTAACTCATTTCATAGCAAAAATAGGATATCAACCGGGCCGGCTTTTCCGGCTTTTTTTATAGTGTGTACGGGGTTCTATGGCAGATATGACGCGGGAAGAAGTCGAGGAGATTCTGGACCAGCTCAGGGAATATAAGGAACGCATCGAAGCGGAAGCGGAGATGGAAGAAGACGAGGAGGAAGAGGAATCTCCTGACGAAGAAGACGAAGAGGAAGAATCCACCGACGAGGTGGAACAGGCCAGGGAAAGTGAAGAGGAAGAGCCGGAAGACGATATCCCCAACCTCAAAAACCGGGACCTTGCCGGCCTCAATCTTTCCGGCCTGAATTTTTACGGCGCGAATATCACCGGCTCCAAGCTGGCGGGAACCAAGTTTGCGGACTCCGATCTGACGGAATGCGTGTTCGATGACGCGGACCTTTCAAAAGCCGAGTTGATGGACTGCATCATGAACGACACTCAGATGAACGGCGCCAACCTGACGGAAGCCAATCTGGAACGCGCCGACCTGCGCCGCGCCAAACTGCACGAAGCCAATCTGACCCAGGCGAACTTAAACGAATCCATCGTCAATAAAGCGGATTTTTTAAAAGCCAACCTGTCCCGCGCATCCATGAACAATGCCGACTTGTCCCGCGCCAATTTCAAGGGGGCGGACATGAGTCACTCCGACCTCTCCGATTCCAAACTCAGTATCGGCGTTTTTTACGAAACCAATTTGCAGGAAGCCAATATGGTCCGTGCGGAAATCAAGGGAGCCAAAATGTTCGGCGCCAATTTCAACAAGGCCCGCCTCACCCGCGTGGATTTTACCGGAGCGGATTTGACCGAGGCCAATCTCACCAATGCCGATGTGACCCGAGCAAAATTCAACGGCGCCATCATGCGAAGAACCAACCTGGAGGGTTCGGACCTGAGCGAATGTAATCTGGATATCGCCGATTTAAACGGTGCCATCTTATTGAAGGTGAAACTCGAAGGTTCCCACATGAACCGGATCAAACTGAACGACGCCAACTTGAAGGGCGCCTATCTGCGGGGGGTCAATCTCAGCCGCGCCAAACTCGGGAAAGCCAACCTGGAGGGGGTGGACCTGAGCGACTCGAACCTGGAGGGAGCGAACTTCAACGAAGCAAATCTTGACGGATCCGATCTAAGCCGTGCCCATATGCAGGAAGCGGTATTGGAGCAGGCTTCTCTCAACAATGTCCACCTGACGGGCGCTAACCTCAGAAAAGCAAAACTCGACAAGTCCAACCTCGAAGGAGCGGACCTGGCAGGCGCCAAACTCAAAGGGGCCTCTCTCGTGGAAACTCGATTGAAGGGTGCCGACCTGCATCGGGCCGAGCTGGATCAAGCCAACCTGTCACAAGCTGACCTGAGCCATGCCAACTTCACCGGCGCTAAACTTAACCAAACCAACCTTACCGGCGCCACTCTTCTGAAAGCTGAATTTAAAGAAGCGGAAATGGATGAGGTAATAGGGTATCAGCCTTGAACGGCTTCATTGTTTTCAGGAACACCCTCAATTCAGCAAAAAGTCTTCCTTCTTGAATCCGTATTTCTCAAAATACCTTCTCAGGTTGCGGCGCGATTCAGCCAGTCCAATTTTATTTTCCTGCTCCTTGAACAGGTGCTCGGCTATCTGGGTATGAACAATGGCATTGGCGCCCGCCCTCAATTCATCATAGGCTTCACCCAGAACAAAATGAGCCCCGGCGTTTTGAGGATCGTCTTTGATGATTCCTTCTTGCTTTGCAATTCTTTCCTCGACGGTATACCGGTTCTTTTCTCTTTCTTCCTGAAGAACCTTCAACTCCTTGTCCAGCAATTCCTGGAGTTCCTGATGGACCCGCTTGGCCAATTCATTGCTGAACTGTTCCAGTTGGTCCGCTAACGGAGGTTTACCTTCAAAAGGATCTTCCATCTCTTTGCCCTCTTCTTCCGCCCAGACATTGGAAACACACATCAGCGAAAAGGCGAGCACCGCCAATAATGCAAACCCCGGCTTGCTTTTTTCAGTCACCATACCGACCGCTCCTTCTTAATTCGGATGATCCTCAAAACATGAGTATATATTATGTTACCACTGAATGCCCTGGAAGTCCGGCTGTCAATCGGCTGAAAAAAAAGGAAGACAAAAGGCCCCATCCCCAAAATTATTGGGAAATGGAGCCTTGGAGAAAGTTTCACAACCAGTCAAAAAATTAAAAGTAATCGGAGTCGACGCCCGCCGTTTCGGCCAACGGTGAATACTCATCCACCAGTTCTTTATAATCGTCAAACCAGTAGGCATCCGGGTTGCGCCTATACACCATGAACTTGGCATCGTTGTCCTCCATCGGCGACCGGAGATATTTAAAGTAAATATACTTCTCGGTCAAGCCGACCACCTCAATTTTTCCGGTGGCATGAGACATCACAAAGCGGGCCCGCTTGGCGAGACCCGAACAACGGGAGCGCGCCGTTTCGAAAATTTCAAACGCCTCTTCCACCGGAGTCACATAGATGCGGTTCCCCAGGGTGGGACGGCATTGGAATACATAATAGGGAGGAACGCCCATGTAAGACAATTGATTGAACATGTCTGCAAGAACATCCGGGTCGTCATTCACACCGGCGATCATCGGGGTCTGATTGACCACAATGGCGCCTGCGTTCAACAGAAAACTGAGGCCGCGAACCGCTTCGGGGGTCAACTCGCGCGGATGGTTGAAATGTGCCATCACGTATATCCGTTTCTCCGGAGTGCTGTATTTCCGGAACATCGCTTCCAGGGACGGATCGTTATAAATCCTCATCGGATTGAACGCCGGAATCTTGGTGCCGATGCGGATGATGTTCACGTGGTCAACTTCGCGCACCTGCTGGATAATCGGCTCCAGCTTGGAGGTCGACATGATGAGAGGATCGCCGCCGGTCAACAACACGTTGCTGATCTCCGGATGCGTCCGAATATATTCCAATCCCTCACTCACATCCTTGGTGACTTCCTCGTTTTCATCCATGAACAGCCGCTTGCGGAAACAGAACCGGCAATACGCGGCGCACACCTCATTCACCAATAGCAGAGCGGTGGAATCGTACTTGTGCTCCAGTCCCTTCGCGACGGTGTAGGACTCCTCGTCAGAGGCGTCCAGCTGACCCCAATCGTCCAGCTCCTGAACGTCGGGAATGACGATGCGGCGGATCGGATCATCCGGATCGTCCCAATCGATCAGCGACTGATAGTAATCGTTGGTACGGAAAACAAACTTCTCGTCAACGTCTTTCAATCTATTGATTTCACCCTGACTCAATTCGGGAATCTGCTCCAGCTTGGTCAGGTATTTGGCTTTCTTTATTTCATCACTATTGGAATTATTGTTAGTCATCTGACACCTCCTTTCCTGTTTCATGAGGGTTTTTCGGCTAATCAATGATTCGCGTTAACCATCACTTTAAAAATAAGCTTAACCTCTCAACACTAAAAAACCAGAACCTGATTGAATAATCCGTTTCACAGCTTGAACATTCGAACGCTGTTTAATTAGAGATTATTTTGGGGACGGTCCTGGCGGATTTTAAACTTCCCCCAACAAATAGGAAAAACACAATTGTTAAGTTTGGGTCCTGCCGTTCTGCTCTGTTGTGACTTAACCATCCAACTCAACCGATGCAGACAGCTCTTCCAAAAAATTGTTGTTGGGAGTTGGATATGAATCTTCTCAATATGCACTTCAAATTGCAAGGGTTAAAATAATAATTTATATTTTTGAAAAAGCATGCTTTATGGATTTTAATTTCAAAAAAAAATCCGAATAAAATAACTTTCGAAACATTTTTTTTGAAACAGTAACGGATGTTCAAAAATTATTTTTAAAATAAAAACTTTGTCCGTTTCGTGGATTCATTAACCCGTATCGTTATTACCTTTGTAAAATCTACCGGTTACACACCTCATTAACGGAACTTTTCCACCCCGAACTTGAGCCGGCGGATACAAAGATTCTGTTCCCCGGTAATGGCCCCTAAAATAGATAAGACCCCATAAGGCGAAAATCAAGCGAAATTATTAAAGCCTGCTGGAATCTGTTGCATAGATAAGAGACAAAAAGTACACATTACTATAACGCCTGATATTGAATTATCCCTGAAGAGTGGGATTTTGGGCTGGGAAACCGGGCAGGGTCAGATCAGCCCCAGGTTGGAGCCAATCTTCTTGAATGCGGCCACTGCCTGGTCCAGATCGGGGGTTTCGTGGCCTGCGGAGACCTGGATGCGGATGCGTGCTTCGCCCTGGGGCACCACGGGATAACTGAAACCGATCACGTAAATCCCCTCCTTCAGCAGCTTATCCGCCATATCGTGGGCCAATTGAGCCTCCCCCAGCATGATCGGGATAATGGCATGGTCCCCGGGCCGTATATCGAAACCCGCCCGAGTGATCTCCGCTCGGAAATGGGCGGTGTTGGCCTGAAGCTTCTCCACCAGATGCTGGCTCTGGTCAATCATATCAATCACCTTGACCGTAACCGCGGCGATCACCGGCGACAGCGAGTTGGAGAACAGGTAGGGCCGTGACCTCTGCCTCAGCAGTTCGACGATTTCCCGGCGACCGGTGGTGAACCCGCCGGACGCCCCGCCGAGCGCCTTGCCGAAGGTCGAGGTGATGATGTCCACCCGCCCCATCACTTTGCGATACTCGATACTGCCCCGCCCGGTCGGCCCGAAAAAGCCGGTGGCGTGGGAATCGTCCACCATCACCCAGGCTCCGTATTTCTCCGCCAGATCGCATATTTCTGGCAGCAAAGCGACATCCCCGTCCATGCTGAATACGCCGTCGGTGGCGATCAGCTTGAACCGGCTTTTTTCGGCCCGCTTGAGCTGGGTCTCCAGATGGGCCATGTCACTGTGGTTGTAGCGGAAGCGCGCCGCCTTGCACAGGCGGACGCCGTCGATGATGCTGGCATGGTTGAGGCGGTCACTGATGATGGCGTCCTTCTCGTTCAATAGCGTTTCGAACAGCCCGGCATTGGCGTCGAAGCAGGAGGAATACAGAATCGTGGCCTCCGTCTGCAGGAATTCCGAAACTTTCTGTTCCAGTTTCTTATGAATCTCGCTGGTGCCGCAGATGAAGCGCACCGAGGCCATGCCAAAGCCATATTCATCCAGCGCCGCCTTGCCCGCCGCGATCAGATCGGGGTGATTCGCCAGTCCCAGGTAATTGTTGGCGCAGAAATTGAGTACCTCCCCCCCGGCGGTTCGGATATGCGCCTGCTGGGGAGACAGCAGAACCCGCTCCTCTTTATAGAGACCCGCCTTGCGAATTTCTTTCAGCTCATTCTGGATATGCTCTGTCAGGTCATTGGGCATGGCATGGCCTCCCTAGAATAGTAACGAGAGTTTAATACCCATCAATATTTCAAGATGGTTTTGGGGTTGTTTTTGATCGCCTGCTCGAAAGGCTGGCGGTCGAACTGGTGAAACGGAAACACCGTGCCCTCGCCTTTGTTCAGGATCACTTCCCAGATTTTGTCCTGCAGGTCGTGACCTTTCGACGTCAGCAGATTATTCACGATGTACCAGGTCTGGAACACCTTGCGCCCGACGATGCCGTGCAGGCTCTTGCCGTACATGATGATCTGCTCGAAATCAGGGAAGCGGTAATCGCCGGACGACACGCCGAACAGGATCACGTCGCCCCCTGCTCGTGTAGAAGCGATGGCGGTGTTCAGCGCCTGGTTGCTGCCCGACATCTCGAACGCCACGTCCACTCCATCGCCAAGACAGGTTTTGTGGATTTGATTGACAATTTCCGGGTCGGGCGCCACGGAGTCTTTACCGGTGGACCCGACAATCACTTTCAGCGCCTGGTCGACCCCGAGCCGTCCCGCCAGTTCGAGGTGTTTCGGGTTGGGATCGATGCCGATGATCGTAGTCGCGCCCATCGCCCGCGCCACCAGCACCGCGAACAGGCCGATGGTGCCGCATCCGAAAATGGCCGCCGTCTTGCCACGCAGGTCGATTTTACTGCAGGCGTGTACCGCGTTGCCCAGCGGTTCCTGAATGGCCGCCACTTCGGGTCGGATGAGATCGGTATCCGTCCGCCACAGTTCCTTGGCGGGCAGTTTGACGGTCTCCGCAAAACAGCCGTCGGCGGAGATGCCGATGATGAGGTGGTTGGCGCAGACATGCTCCTCGCCGATTTTGCATTGATGGCACAGGCCGCAGAAGATATGGGATTCGGCGGATACGATGTCGCCCGGACGGTAGCCGTAATGGCTGGCGGCGTAGGAACCGGTTGCCACCACTTCGCCGAGCAGTTCGTGGCCGCAAATGCGATAGGACTGTCCTTCGTTTTCCAGCGAGTCGAAGATCATGTCATCGAACGAGTGCCGGAACCAGATCCCCTTGTCCGAGCCGCAGAACCCGGTGTAGATGGGTTTGATGAGCACCCGCCCGCCGTCGTCTGAATTGTTACTCTCGTCGAGCTTGGGCTCGTCCACGTCGGCGAACGTCATGCCGGTGGTGGTGTCCCACTCGTCGCGTTTGATATCGAGAATCAGCGCTTTCATGAAGACTCCTCACTGTAGAAACTTTCTCTTCATAATATTGCAACTCCGGCGCGAAAGGGCAATTTTCTTTTTACGACGAGGGACGCGCCCGTTTGTGGGCCCATTGGCGAAGGTGGGTGATCTTTTCCGACGCCGTCACCGCCAGGGGCACCGTTTCTTTAATGCTGAGCAGGACGTCCTCCGTCGTGAATTCCCGGTTCTCGGCAAAGGCCCGGTACATGGCGGACAGAATCGCCTGTTCGATTTCGGCGCCGCTGAACTGGTCGGCCTCTTTGGCCAGGCGGTCCACATCATATTTTTTGGAATCACGTTTTTTCAGGCCGAAGTGGATCTCGAAGATCATTTTCCGCTCGGCCGCAGTCGGCAGGTCAATGAAAAAGATTTCGTCGAAACGTCCCTTGCGCAACAGTTCCGGCGGCAGGCTTTCGATATCGTTCGCCGTGGCGATGACGAACACCGGTTTGATCTTCTCCTGCATCCACGTCAGGAAAGTCCCGAACACCCGCTGCGTGACCCCGGAGTCGCCGGACCCCGAACCTTTCAATCCGGAAAATCCTTTTTCGATTTCGTCCAGCCACAACACGGTGGGACTCATCGCTTCCGCAAGGGCGATGGCCTTGCGCATATTGGCTTCGGAGTTGCCGATATACGAATCGAAAATCTGGCCGACGTCGAGCCGCAGCAAAGGCAGATTCCATTCGGCGGCGATGGCTTTGGCCGACAGGCTTTTGCCGCAGCCCTGCACGCCCAGCATGAGCAGTCCTTTCGGCTCCGGCAGACCGTATTCGCGCGCTTTGTTGCTGAACGCCCCGCCGCGCTCCTTCAGCCATTCCTTGAGCTTGTTCAACCCGCCGACGTTCGACAGCGTGGTCGACAGGCCGATGAAATCGAGGATGCCGGACTTGCGGATGAGTTGTTTTTTCTCGTTGATGATTTGCGGCAGGTCGTCCTTGCTGAACCGGCGGTCGGTGATCAGCGCCTTGGCGTAGACGTTCTCCGCCTCGTTGCGGGTGAGGCCGAGTGTGGCCTGGATCACTTTTTCCTGCAGGTCCTGGGTCAGCTCCACCTTGACCTTCTGGGATTTGCGGTACGGCTCCAGCAGGTTGTTCAGCACTTCAGCCAGTTCGTTGGCATCCGGCAGGGGCAGATCGTGCACGGTGATGTCCTTTTCCAGCTCCGGCGGAATTTTCAGCACCGGCGACACCAGCAGGATGGTTTTATAACTGCGTTTCAGGTTGTTCACCAGGTCACGCATGTGCCGGAGTATTTTTTGTTCTTCAAAATAAGGATGAAAATCCTTCAGCACGAACACCGCTTTCTTGTCGGACGCGTCGATGTACTTCAAGGCTTCTTCCGGCTGAGTCGACTTTTTGGCATTGCCTTGCGGTGGATGAAACCCCTCGGAACAGGTCCAGGTGATGACCTCCTTTCCAATGGTGCGACCCATTTCCTCCAGCACCTCTTCGGCGCGGATTTCCTCGCTGGTCACAAGATAAATCAGCGGGTAGCGCGCCCGGATGCTGAGTGACAGTTGCTGTTTCAAATTATTCATCGGTTATACCATCCCTTAGAGTTCGAGAAACGATGACCGGTCCTCCACCGCGTGCGGTTCGTGAACCAATTGATGATAATGAAAGCTCTGTGAATCGAGAATCGCCATGCGGTTGGCGGTTTCGCTCACCGTTACGGACTGGATTCCCCCGGCCAGCGGGAACCTCCAAACCAGGTTTCCACTCGGCACCTGGTAGCAGGACAGCAGGTCACCATTGGGCACCAGCTCGAGAACGTCTTTTTTATATTGGCCGAACAGGGAATGCGAGCTGTGGGCGCGAAACTCCCCCAACCTGCGTCCGTCATGGCCGCACAACAGCACGGACCCCTGTTTGTTCCGGAAGAGGACCTTTTTCTTCAAGGCAATGATTTCCTGGATCGGCCCTTCCATTTTATGCTGCCATTGTTCTTTACCGTTCAAATCCAAACCGTAACAGCGGCCCATTTTCCCCCCGGTAAAAATTCCGTCCCGGGTCAGCTCGAGGGCGGTGACGGGTCCGCCCAATAACGTCTTCTTGAGTTTAAAGCTCTTCAGGTCCAGCACGTACAGAGTTTTCGGCGAGGATTGAAACACCGCCCGACGCGCCAGGTTGTGGGCGCGGAGGTTGTATATCTCTTTCTTGAGATTGCGGCTCCAGATTTTTTTGCCCTGGCCGGAGTAACAGGTCAGCGTCTTGAATTTATCAAACGCCAGCACTGCGGTCCCCGAGGGCGCCAGTGCCACAGCACTCAGCTCGGCATTGTAAAACGTCAAATGCTTCTCGCGCAGGGTCTGGGTATCCAGCAGAAACAGTTCGGTATGACTGGACAACAAAACCTTTTTGCCGTTTTGAGACAGCCGGGCATTGGGCAGACGTGTCATGAAATGCTTGAACCACACCAGGCTTCCCGAGGAGTCGTACAGTTGAAACTCCTTGCCGTCGGCCAGTAGAACGAACCGTCCATCTCCGGAAATGTCCAACCTGCCGGGCGATGGGCTGACCTTGTGAACGGGCTGGCTCCAGATTTCCTTGTGATCTCCAAGATCGTGGAACTGGGTCAACTCCAGAAAGTTGGAGCGTTGTTCGCCTTCCTCCAAAAATTTAAAACAGGTCAACGTCCCGTTTTGTTCCGCCACGATGACCCGCGTTCCCCGGCGGTCGATCCGGCAATGGGTAACCGGAGACAGCATTTCTTTTTCCCAGACCACGGCGGCACTTTTGGAGGCCATAGTAATTTTTCCCAACTGATCCGCCAACAACAAGCACTTGCCATTGCCGCTGACATCGACATGAGCGACCGAGCGATCCAGGTCGATCTGGCTCAAAGTTTGGTTGATCCCGTTGTAGAGATAGACTCCTTTATTAAAACAGGAGACCGCGAACACGTCCCCGGTGTCGCTGATGGCAAACTCGGAAGACAGATCACGTGACAGCTCCATCGGAGAAGGATTGTTGACCAGCCACAGGTTTGTCCCGTCGGATTGATACAGCCCGAGACACACCTGATTGTGCACCACCCAGAACTGTTCCTTTTTGGGAACAGGCAAAACCCGTATCCACGGTTGCGGGATGGAATAGTCCCGTATAGTGCGGCCCTTAGTGTCGATGCGGCGCGGTTTGCTTTTCCACCCCGATAACAGGACATCTCCCGATTTGCTGTCCAACCCGGACCAGAAATTTCTAAAGCCTTTTTTCAGAGCCAGCTTGCCGGCAAAATCGACCAGAAACAGCTGGCTGTATTCGTTCAGGATCGCGACCTTTTTTTTGCGGGCCAGGATTTTCACGCGCTTCACCGGCTGACCCACCTCCGCCTCCCAGACCAGTTTGCCCTCTGCATCCAAAAAGTGCACCCCGCCGTTCTCGAATCCCAGCGCCACCCAATGGTGTTCCGGCGATAAATCCACGGAGGTCAAATACCCCGGAATTTCCCGCTTCCAGAGCTCAACAGCCGATTTTTTCTGCTCGATAACCTGTTCTGCTCCCACAAGTGATTTCGACGGAAAAATGGATAATTATCTTCCTGGCGACAGATACCCCCTCTTTTTATTGTAAAGGAAACGCGGGCAATGATAAGGCCCTAATTCCTTTTTTTTGAACCTTTTCCGGTTTACCGGTTGAACCCCTGACAGGGTTATGAGATGTTAGTGACCTTCATTTTTCTCCGAATTCCGGTGTCCCCGGCGGGAAGGCAAAGGATCTTCATGAGCGACGAGCGTTACATACTCAGTTTTAAAGCGGTCACCGGATTCCACGTGGTTCTGGAATATGGCGGAACGGAGGAACTGGAAGCGATTCAAAAGAAAATCGAGGATGCCGGCATTACCTGCGAGCGGTGGAAGGAATACAACGTGCGCTTCGACCAGGCGGATCTGTATATGGATATGCGCAGTCCCGAATGCATTGCCCAATTCGATCTGGACGACTGGATCTAGCAGAGCACCCCACCACGACAGCGGAGATCACATTCAAAATTTTTTAAGATGATCGGCGAGCATGCCGGCCAGGAGGCCGAGGTCAGTGGGCCAGGCATAGCGGATTTCCAAAGCGGGATGACGGGCGCGCAAGTCGTCCAGAATCTCCGGGATTTCGATTTCGGAATGAGATCCGCCCGGAGTCAGCATGGTCGGCACCACTGTGATGCGGCTGACGCCGCGTGTCGCCAGGTCCGCCACGGCATCTTCCACTGTAGGCGCACAAAACTCATTATAGGCCAGCACCAGAGGCGCCCCTTCCAGTAACGGTTCCAGGCGTTCCGCCAATTGTTCCAATCCGGCTTTATAGGGATCGGTTTCCGGGGTGCGGGGCCATTCGCGAATACTTTTTTCGAGATCCCGTTCCCGGGGAGATGCCGGTTTGCCGGAAATTTTGCGTTCCCTCTCCAGTTGCTTGAACTGCTGGATCATTTCCCGGGGGCAGTCCTTCGGCAGGCCGCCATGACCGACCAGAATCACCGCCTTCTGATTTTTACTCATCTGGTGTGCTCCGGTTTAAGGCTGAGATTTCAAGTTACCACAAGCATCCGCTCAATTCATCTCAAGACGAATTAAACCCGAAACCGGAAGGCAAAAAAAACGGCCCACCCGGAGGTGGACCGTAACACTGCTTGCAATTGCAGATCAGTAATAAATGACCAGATCAGCGGTGAGACGCCAATTCAGGAGGTCTGAATCGTCGGTCAGAGGCGTTTCGTATGATAACCCCGCGATCACATGATCCGTGATTTTATAGCGGCTCCCAACCGCAAAAGAAACCACCGAACTGACGTTGCTGCCTCCAATACTGACCACGTCATATCCTTCAAAGGCAAAGGGAGTCAGGTTGGCCTCGTCAATAGGAATGTATCCGTTTACTTCCACCAATGGAAAAAAATCAGGAAGTATTTCGTAGTCCGCATGCAGGGAATAGTGGAACCATGAAGCGTTTTTGTCCCCATCGAGCGCAAGCTTGGTGTTGATCATCGCCTGAACACCGAGTTTGTCGTAAGTATTGGCGGCCGTAATGAACGGAGTGATGAAGCCATCCCCATTGCCCTGCAACCAGAAAGTCCCAGCCTTGAGGCGTCCCGTCGGAGCTTCATAGGTCAACCCGGCCGTGACCAGGGTTTCCCTCTCAGGGTCAGAGTACAGTGCATATTTGAATCCAAATGAAATGTTGGCAAAGCCGTCATCGCTCAAACCCGGAGCTTTGAAATTAACATCCGCGTAACCATCTTTATTAGCGATGAATCCCAGGCGTTCCGTCAACGCGACTCTTAACTGCAGGGCCAGGATGTTCGTATTCCCCCCTCCCAGAGGCCCTAACGCCGGCAAAGGAGTGTTGCTCGGGAAACTATGGTAAATATAGACTGGCCGAACCTCCGTGGTGATATAGGGCGTTTCATTGAGCAAAGGATTGGAAACCGGTGGGACATAGCGCTTGTGCTTGCCCTCCCCGAGGGACCCTTTCAAGTCCCAATCGATGGCCCAAACCGGGGACACCACAAACCCAAGTACCGCAAGCAGGCTAACAAGAATTCCAACAGCCGATTTTTTCATTCTCCCCCTCCGATCAAAATATGAAAAAAATCAAGGCTTTACAGAAAACCTTGAGGAATAGGCCCGGCCTGCGGATTTTGACTCAGTTATTAAGACCTTTTGGGGGGGATTTTATTCCTTACATTCGAACGTGGTATCTGACAACCAGGTGATTTGAATGTAATCGGGGAGACGGGTGTCCCGGTCAAGATTAGCCAGCTCAAGCTGGTCACAGGTGAGATTGAGGACCTGACTCAGGTCGACGCCACACAGATAGGCGTCGGTGAAATCGGCGTCCTCGAGATTGGCGCCGTTGAGGTTGGCTTCGCTGAGCACGGCGCTGTTGAAATCCACTTCGGAGAGGTCGGCACCGGTCAGATCCGCCTGCATGAGATAGGCAAAGCTCAAGTCGGCACCGTTCAGGTTGGCCCCTTGAAGTTTAGCCTTCATCAGCTTATGATAGCTGAGGTCGGCGCCTTCCAGATCGTCTTTTCTGGCCTCCACTTTTTTCAAAATTTCGGCCCATTCTTCCAGCATGGATTCTCCTTTCATCGGGGAGCAGCAAGGCTCTCACGTCCTGTACCGGGGAATTGTTCCAACACCCGGGGATTTTGTCAATGATTTCTTGAATGAGAGCCAACCTGCTGAATTCTCAACGAACTTTAATTTTTTCCTCACCGAAGCCTAACAAACCAAGCCTATCCTTCAACTAACAGAGCGATCTTTAAGAGATCCATATTAAAACTGAATTTGGGAATTATATGTTCCAACCGAAACGAAAGCCAAGAGGAGGAGAAATGCTCAATAAGTTACTCGGTTTGTTGTTGATGATGGGAATGCTGATTGGCGCGCAAGGGGCCTGGGCCAAATCTTCGGAGACGGATTTGCGTCTGCGGGCCCTGGAAGAAAAAATCGAAACATTGCAAAAAGAGCGGCTGGCTCTTAACGCGAACGAACTAAGCTTCGCAAGTAAGAAAGTAGTCTCCCAGTCTGCGGAGGATTATATCAAGGTTAAATACAGCTACCCGGGTTTCAAATTAACCACCGCGGACGGGTTGTTTTCCACCAAGCTGGTTTGGCGGGCGCAATTGAGGTACACCCACCCGAACCGCTCGGATCCCAGAAGCGTGGGTAACTTTACCACCCGGGAAGATGTCAGCAACTTTGAAGCCCGGCGGCTCCGCATGAAGATCGGCGGACATGGCTACAAGAAATGGATCAAATACTATTTTGAAGTCGATCTGCAACCTTCCGGAGAATTCGACGATGATTCAGCCGACTCTTCAACCAGAGTCATTGACTATAGAATCGATGTCCAACCCTACGATGAAATCGGTTTTCGGGTGGGTCAATGGAAAATCAATTTCAACCGTGAGCGGGTGGATTCCTCCGGTCGCCAGACGTTTGTCGAACGTTCGATTGTCAACCGCGTCTTCACCATCGACCGGCAGGTCGGCGCCATGTTGCAGGGCCGTTTGTTCAAGAAAACGCTGGCCGACATGAGATATTACGCAGGCGCTTTCAACGGCGAAGGCCGCTCGGTTAATAATGATTCCGGCGAATTGATGTACATGGGGCGCCTGCAATGGAACTTTCTGGGCCGTGACTTGAAGTGGCGGCAGTCGGACGTTTCATATCATGAAAAACCGACGGGACAACTGGCCGTAGCTTACGCCACCAACAACGGGCGGTGTACCCGGTGGAGTTCTTCCGGGTGCGGCAACCTGAGCGCGTTTCCCTCTCCGGACACAGTTGCAGCTGCCAGGTTCAATCGAGACCAGTGGGTGCAGGAATTCGCCTTCAAATACAAAGGTCTGGCCATCCAGCAGGAATACCATGAAATGGAAGTGGAGGATAAGGACACCACGCTCACGCATGATTATCAGGGGATGTATGCCCAGATCGGGTACACCAACCACGGGGCTTTGGCGCCGCTTCCCGAAGGACTGGAACTGGCCTTTCGTTATGCCTATGTCATTGAGTCGCGATCCACCACGGATAATATTAATAGAAACCGGAGAGAAGAATACACCGTAGGCCTGAACTGGTTTTTCGCGGGCCATAACAACAAGGTCACCCTGGATTATTCCTATCTGACTCTGAAGGATTTTGCAACAATGATGGATTATTCCGATAACCGGGTCCGGCTGCAATGGGACATTTCCTTCTAGCAACGAATCCTTCCAAGCATTGGTAAGAGAATTCGGAATTTCCTTACCTCGCCCGTTCGATCAATGCAGGGACCGGACGGGTTTTACTTCTTAAGAATCCTCACCTCTGAACCCGCAACTTCTCTACAAACCCCATCTTCACACTTGACAGATCGATATATTTATGCATATATAACGCCCTTGAACCGTATTTCGTATCGGGGGCCCGACGCATGAGAGGAACCAAGAGAAAAATCCGGGGGTGGCTGATTGTGTTGATGCTGACTCCAACCATCACCTGGGCGGGGGACCGCACTTCCGACTTCTCGTTTCCCGAACCTTACGTCTACAACGATAATGGATTGGGCGATGGCGAACCGAAGTTCACCCTCAACGATAGCGGGATATTGCCGGACGGGTTGTCCTTGGCGGTGCAACACCGGATCCGATACGAAACCTTGAACAGTCAATTCCGATCCGGCTCCACGGGAAGCGATCAGGTGTTATCCCTGCGCACGCTGGCCCAGGCCACGGTGCGCCTCCACCCGAAATTCAGAATCCAGCTGGAACTGCAGGACTCGCGTGCGGAAAAGGCCGACACGGGAACGCCCTTGTCGACCGCCATCGTCAATTCCGCCGAACTGCTGGAAGCCAATATCCAGTGGTGGGCGAAAGGGCTTTTCCAGGACGGCAGCCGCAGTATTCTGCGGGGGGGGCGTCTGACTATGGACATCGGGAAACGCCGCCTGGTGGGCCGCAACCGGTTCCGCAACACGAAAAACGCCTTTACCGGCCTGGATGGTATCTGGAAATCCCCAAGCGGACTCCTGGTGCGTGCCCTGCTCACCCTGCCGGTGGACCGCCAACCCACCACACAGGCGGAGCTTCTGGATAACGACGCCGCTTTCGACGAGGAAACCCTGGACCGTATTTTCTGGGGCGTATTTGTGGCCACGCCCAATCTCCCCTGGGGCGGCAAAGGCGAGTTTTACTTATTTGGACTGCACGAAGACGACGCACCGGATTTCGCCACCCGCAATCGCCAACTCTACTCGCCGGGTTTCCGGTTGTACCGGCCGGCCGAAAGCGGGCGGATCGATTACGAATGGGAGTCGGTAGTCCAATTCGGGACGTCACGCGCCACCGCCGGTGCCACACAGGATCTGGACCATCTCGCCCATTTTCACCATGCGGAGGTGGGATTTACGTTTGATGCCCCCTGGTTGCCCCGGCTGGTTCTGGCCTATGATTACGCCAGCGGAGACAGCGATCCCAATGATGGAACCCAGGGAGGATTCGACCCCCTGTTTGGCGCCAATATGTTTGATTATGGGCCGACCAGTATCCACAGGCCGTTTGTCCGTTCCAACATCAGCGGACCCGGCGTGAAGTTCTCGATCCGGCCCCATCCAAAAGTTTCCGCCTACATTCATTACCGTGCCTTCTGGCTGGCTTCGGATACCGACGTCTGGGCCGGGAACTCCGGCCTGCGGGATGCTTCCGGAAACTCCGGTTCCTTCCTCGGCCAGCAATGGTTTGTGCGGGCGCTTTGGCAGGCTCTGCCTAACGTACGCCTGCAGGGGGGCGTGGCGTACCGGATCGACGGCGATTTCCAGAAAAGCGTTCCCAATTCGCCTCTCGAAGGCAACTCCATCTATTTTTACACTGCGGCCACCCTCTCTTTTTAAAGCCTCCGGGATTTGGAAAATATATCAAAGACTCTAATAAATGATATTTACAGACCAGGTTGGTGAGAAATTGATATAAGATCAATGGCCAATTGTGAGCGAACACACTTCGATCAAGACTTAGGAAACTGAATGCAAACTCATGACTTTTTTCTGATCCTGCTGGTTATTCTTCTAACCGCGCGCATCTTTGCTGAACTGGCGGCAAGGCTCAAGACCCCTTCCGTTATAGGTGAATTATTGGCAGGGGTCGTATTGGGACCGAGTCTATTTGGCTGGATCGAACCCATCGAATCCGTCAAGCTTATGGCGGAAATCGGAATCATCCTGCTGCTGTTCGAAGTGGGCTTGGGGACTGATCCCAAACAATTGGCGCGGGCAGGCTTCAAGTCTGTTGTCGTGGCACTTGCAGGGTTCATCCTGCCGCTCCTGTTGGGATTCGGTGTGGGATATTGGATATTCGAACTCTCTCTGCTGATATCCCTATTTATTGGCGGGACACTCACTGCAACCAGCATTGGCATCACCGCCCGCGTGCTCACTGACCTGAAACGCCACCACGCCCCGGAAGGGCAGATCATTTTAGGCGCAGCAATTCTAGATGATGTGATGGGCGTCATCCTGTTGGCACTACTTTATGAATTCTCCATCGGTGGAGGTGTCACCCTGGGCAACGCAAGCAAAGTAATTATGTTCGTGGGAGCCTTCTTTGTTCTGGCCCCGGTGGCGGCCAAGTTGATGTCCGCTATCATCAAACACATCAACACGACCACAGAGATTCCCGGCCTGATTCCCACTACGATCGTCTCCCTGGTATTATTCTTCGCCTGGTTGGCTCATTCCATGGGGGCACCCGAGTTGCTTGGTGGTTTTGCGGCAGGTCTGGCCTTATCGAGGCGTTTCTTTTTGCCATTTGGCACTGCCTTGCATGCAGATCCATCCTTCGCCGAGCACATTGAAACAGAAATGAAACCGATCATTCACTTGTTCACGCCAATTTTTTTCGTCATGGTCGGTCTGTCATTGAACCTCCGTGAGATCGATTGGAGTTCTCCTTACATTTGGGCATTTTCAATGGCACTTATGATTGCTGCCATAGCCGGTAAAATGTTGGGTCCCTGGTTCATCCGGGAACCGTGGCCGGCTCGCTGGATCATTGGCACCGCCATGATACCGCGCGGTGAAGTAGGTCTTATATTTGCTGAATTGGGACGGGAAAGTGGTATCCTCAATAATGAGATTTATGCCGGCATGGTTATTGTTATCGCGGTGACCACCTTATTGTCTCCCTTCGCGATGAAGGGGCTGTACAGTCGCTTTAATGATCACATGCTACCTTCCAATAGCGCTTGATTGAAAAGATCGAATTGATTCCTGATGCTATCCGCTTGATAATAGGTTATACAGGTGAAAGCATATAGCGGAGGTTACAATAACGATGAGTATGCCATCAGACACGCCGGAAATTCCCAAAGGGAACCTTGCCGGGTTTAAGACCTATTCCAAACACGATATCCTCTCGGGATTTTTAGTTTTTCTTATTGCCTTGCCCCTGTGTTTGGGGATTTCTCTGGCTTCTGGATTTCCTGCGATTGCCGGCATCTTTACTGCAATTATTGGCGGCCTAATTTCATTTTTCAGTAATTCCGAGCTTACGATAAAAGGACCTGCCGCTGGAATGATTGTCATTGTCCTTGGTTGTGTCACGGAATTTGGATTTACTGGAGGCGAGGACCTAACTAAGGACTTTGAAGCGTATCGTTTGGCGCTGGGTGTTGGGGTTGTTGCAGGCATTATTCAAGTATTTTTCGGGATCTTTCGCCTAGGAATCCTTGGGGAATTTTTCCCGAGCGCGGCGATTCATGGTTTGCTGGCTTCCATTGGAATTATCATTATCTCGAAACAGTTTCCTGTATTACTGGGATTACATCCTAAAGGCTCACCACTAGAATTACTCGCTGGCATTCCTTCCTATATTGTAAACCAGAATCCCGTAATTGGATTGATTGGGGTTTTGAGCTTATTAATTGTTATTTTTTTTAATTGGATAAAAAATCCAAAATATAAAGTAATTCCTGCGCCCATGATTATGTTATTCATAGCTGTTCCAATGGGAATTTTTTTAGGAATTGGTTCTGATAAAGTTTACACATTTCATAACCACCATTTCCAAATGGACGAAAAATTTTTAGTCAATGTTCCAATGGATTTATTCAATGCTTTTGCCTTTCCGGATTTTTCAGGAATAGCCTCCGAGACAGGAATAAAGTATATAATTCTGTTTGCGCTGATTGGAAGTTTGGAAAGTTTGCTAAGTGCCAAGGCAATCGATGAGATCGATCCGTGGCATCGAAAATCGAATATGGATCAGGACATACTGGCTGTTGGAATTGGTAATACTATATCGTCATTTATTGGTGGATTACCCATGATTTCAGAAATTGTTCGAAGTAGAGCTAATATTGATAATGGAGCAAGAACCCGGTTTGCTAATTTTTACCATGGGATGTTTTTATTATTCTGCGTCGCCTTGATACCAGCGGTGATTAATCACATTCCCCTGGCGGCTTTGGGTGCATTATTGGTATTTACAGGATATCGCCTGGCATCTCCTAAAGAGTTTATACATATGTACCACCTGGGAAAGGACCAATTGATTGTTTTTCTAGCCACAATAATAGGGGTTTTAGCAACTGATCTTTTGAAGGGAATTGCTATTGGAATTGGAGCCAGTATTATTCTCCATATCTTCTACCGGGTTCCCATTCGTTCATTTTTTAAATTGAATGCTCAGGTCGAACTGAACGGTGATAAATCCGCGACTATTCTAATTCGGGATTCCGCTATTTTTAGTACATGGATTGCTTTACGAAAGCATCTTTTTCATTTCTTTGAGGAGGGGAGGAAGGTCACTCTGGATCTTAGTGAAACGCGGCTTGTGGACCATACTGTCATGTCCAGGATCGAAGAATGGAAAAAGGAATTCAAAGAAAAAGATCTTGAACTGACCGTGAGGGGCTTGGATCAGCATACTCCTCTATCTCATTCAAAGATTGCAACTCATATCAACAGGACTCTATAA
>JAHELC010000015.1 GCA_024644405.1 Nitrospinaceae bacterium | reverse complement strand
TTGGTACGCCTGGTACGACTCGAACGTACGACCTGCGGATTAGAAGTCCGCTGCTCTATCCAGCTGAGCTACAGGCGCGTAGGGATATTCCGGTTTTCGGCTGAGTGCAAAAGGGCGTTGGATTCCAAGCGGCTTCCCTTTTTCAGGCATTTAATATACCAGAAAATGTCGCCGCCGTAATTTTCGAATATCTTCTGCTGTTGGAGAATGCGATTTTCTCGCAGTTAAATATGAAACAGAATATCAGAATTGAAACAGTCCAGTTGGTCTGAACAGCGAGTTCCGGATCTGGAACCGGGTCTAATCCTCACGTTTACAGCGGTTAGGATTTTGGCCCCATAATTGCATTTAATAGAGAGATAGAGTGAAGATAGTGTCCATATAATTTCGGTATACCTAATTGAAGAAAAAATTCCTGAAAATTGATCAGAATGAGCAATCTGCGGATTCCCTTAATCTGGAGACCGACCGGAGCCGGTTCTTGATTGCTGTAAAAGTTTTAAGCATTTTCTCCATATTTTTTGGGGTAATTTTGCTTATCACCTGGTATTTGAGCACTCCGGTACTGAGGCAGGTCTATTCGGAATGGATGCCCAGACAATTTAATATAGTGGTGGGAATATTGCTGGTTGCGATGGGCGTTTTTCTTGCATTCATTACCGGTTTGGCAATCAATATGTGGCGGAAAGGCGAGCGTCTCCGGAAAAACTGGAAAGACGAAATCGCCAGACGTGAAAAAGTTGAGAAAGAGTTAGCCCGCGCCCAGGAAATATCCAAAACCGGGAACTGGCTGCTCGAATTACCGAGTCAGAGAATGCAGTGGTCCAATGAAACCCAAAGGATCCTGGATTGCAGTTTGAAAAACTCGAACATGAATTTACAGGGATTTTTGAAATCCGTTCATCTGGATGACCGCGGTTTTGTGAAAAAGGAAATCCAGAAATCGCTGGAACAGGGAACGGCATTTAATCTCACCCACCGGATCGTTCGTCGGGATGGTTCAATCCGCATTGTCAAGCAACGTTCAGAAATTTATCTGGACCAAAAAGGGAAGCCGGTTCAAATTTTGGGAACCCTGCAAGATATCACCGACCGGAAAGAAGCGGAGAATCTGGCAACTCGCTTGGGACGCATTTTGGATAAATCTTTTAACGAGATATATATTTTTGATGCGGAAACTTATAAGTTTGCCAAAGTGAATCTGGCGGCTCGACTCAATCTGCGATACACCATGACAGAATTATACAAGATGACCCCGGTAGACCTGTTACCGGAGTTTACCTGGAAGCAGTTTGAGGTATTGACCGATTCGCTGAAGAGAGGAATTGAATCGGTCACTGCTTTTGAAACGGTTTTCAAAAGAAACAATGGAGTTCTTTATCCTGTTGATATCCGGCTCCAACTCTCAAGAACTGAAACACGCCCGCAGTTCGTCGCTATTGTTCAGGATATATCCGACCGGAAAAAATTAAAGAATTTGCTCGGCACAGCTCATCAAGATGTTGATAAGCAAGTCCACGAGCGCACTTTGGATTTGACGATATCAAACAAAGAACTTCAAATAGAAATCAACGAGCAGAAACAGGCTCTCGAGGCTTTTGAGGCCAATGAACATTATTTGATCAAAATAATGGATAATGTGGCCGATGGTCTTATTACTATTGATGAAGAGGGGATCATCCATTCGTTCAATCGCGCAGCGGAAATTCTATTCGGTTATAAAACTGAGGACGCACTCGGACAGAACATCGACGACCTGTTGTCAGGACCGGATGACTCGCAGCGTGTTGATTACTTCAAGACTCTTCTTCAATCGAAGAAATCAGCCGCTCTGGGGTTACGGCGCGTGTTCACGGCGAGAAAAAAAGATGGTACTTCATTATCCGCAGAATTGGTGGTCAGTGAAACCGTAATCGAGGATAAACGGATGTTTACCGGTCTCATACGCGATCTTACAGAAAACGAACAGACCGAGCAGGAATCGATGGAGATCCTGAAGCCTATCACGAATGCTTGAATCACTATCGTGATATTCTGAGCCACCCGGAAAGTCCAGAAACCCCACCCCTCTTTAACTTTGATCCAGCGATAACAAACCGAAATTTCCTAGGTTTTGTTTAATCCGCAGGTGTCGATATGAAACAGGCTATAAATGGGACACCAGCCGATTGTTCCAGTAAGCAGGGGAATCAGCCCTACACCCGCGATGATCAAACCTGCATTACCACCGACCACCAAGCCGGTGAGAATCAGGGCGAAACCCGCAAAGATCCGGATACCACGGTCAAAGTCACCTTCATTCACAGGAAACATGACAACCTCCGTTTTCCTGACAGGTTGATAAAGTAATGATTGATCTCTCAATCTAAATATAGGCCCTTCAGCAGGGAGGGAGCTGCAAAAAAACGGGTGGCAGGACAGGAAATTTCAAATAATGAAACTGATTGTCAATTTCCTGAGTGCTGCAGAGGAAACGCGTCAAGGAGAATTGTGGGGCAACGAGGGTGTGCCGCGCACCCGCGCCAGTTGGAGTTAATGGTTGTGACCGCCGGGGCCATGTATATGCCCGTGTTCCAATTCTTCCTTTGTGGCGTCACGAATTTCAACAACTTCGACATCGAAATTAAGGGTTTGGCCGGCCAGTGGATGGTTACCGTCGACCTGGACTTTGTCGCCTTCAAGTCCGGTTACTGTGAAGATCTGGTTGTTCCCGCTGACTTCCGCGGAAAACTGCATTCCGGGCTGGATTTCGACATCTTTGGGAAAATTGGAGCGCTCAATGTCCATTTTCAGACCGGGTACCAACTCGCCGTAACCTTCCGCCGGAGGCACCGTGACTTCCTTTTTATCGCCGACGACCATGCCTTCCAGGGCATTTTCCAGTCCCGGCACAATCTGTTTATTCCCATGAAGATAAGCAAACGGTTTGTCAGGAGCAGATTTGTCCAATTCCTGTCCATCGGAATTTGTCAAAGTATAACTCAACGAAACTACGGCGTCTTTTTTAACCATTTATATTTTCTCCAAAAGTAATAATTGTATTTGGTCCTAATATATAAGAAAACGCTGAAAAAGCAACCTCCTTCTATATTTTAGCCCTTATAGGCTGTGCATTCACCGCGTTCAACGGTGCTCATTACTGAACGGACTTCATCCAGGTGACCGCTTCTTCGACGTAATCCGGAAATGACTGTTGCTCTACTTTGCCTCGATGACCGTGTCCCGGAAACACCCATTCCACATTTTGATATAATTTTAATTTTTCAATCGATTGAATCTGAACGTCCCATGAAAACCAACAGGCGCCCCGGAATGAGCCAAAACGGTTCAACTTCGGAAACCAGGAAAAATGATCGCCCGTGAAGAGAAATTTATCTTCCCATAACAGCACCTGGTGCCCGCGCGTGTGGCCGGGAGTGAAAATAATCGTTCCCGGACCGATTTGGGTATCCTCTTCACCCTCCACAATAATTTCGGCATCCTTGGCCGCGCCGGCGTCCAATCGGTGAATGATGCGTTTGGCTTGAAAATGGCGGGCATAGTCACGCGCGTCGGCGACGTCGTCTTGATGGGTCAGGAAAATTGTATCAATCCCGCCCTTGGCCTCAAACACTTTCACCAGATGTTTCGTAAACCGTGGCGAGTCCACCAGCCAGTTTCCCTGGGGGTGTCTGATGAAATAACTGTCCGCGCCGAACGAGTCGCGGGCGTTGAATCCGTTGATGTGTATCCCGGGAACCAGTTCCAAAGGAAAAGATTGTTTGGCCTGGTTCAGATCAGCGGTGTGGTGGGTGCCGATCGATGCGGTGGGGCAGGCAAGCAAGGACCGTTGGGCTTCCAGCTCTTCCGCGTCCGTTTGCGGTTGCCGGTACACGAAGGAATACTCTCCGGTTTCTCCGAACACGGCCGGTGCGAACCGTCGGCAGGCTCCGCAATCGATGCAAGTCGAATCGACAAAAAAATTTCCTTCGACATTTTCTTTTAATTGTAGTGATGCCTTGGCCACGGTGTCTTCCTGAGAAATAGAATACCAATGGATTCAAGTTCTATGATTTTAAGATGCCTTGGGATCATCGATGGATTCATATACACTCCGGGGAATCACCAAATATGTCCGGGAGGCACCCTAAACATTTAATTTTCAATGGATTTATTTCAATGCAGGTTACCTCCGGTCCAAATCATCATCGAACAGGAACAATTGTGCTAACATAGAGAGGTCTGATGACCTATAGACCCAATCCAACTGTTTTCTCAAGGTTCCTTTGATTCACTTCACGCATCATTCCCTAACCGGGCCGCTATGCCGGTTGTTTTATGATTTGTCTCCCGCATCAGGATTTGAGTTTTTAAAGAAGGCTCTCCTGACAATTACCGTTTTATTTATTTGGGTTTGCAGTGCCTATGCTGAAGAAGAAATGCTGAATGATGATCAGGCGCGTGAGCAATGTTTCAAGGGGAAAACCATATATTGCATCGCGCTGGGTATTAAAGAAGAGAAGGCGGAGCACCCGGAACGGGCTTTGGAGCTCTACCGCTACGCATGCAAAAACCATCGCACTCCCGGCCACCTGCGTGCCTGCACCCCATTACTGAACCTGGCCTGGAAAATGAACCGGTTGGAGGAGGAAGTGGCGCCTCTCGAGAACCGTTGTAAGGAAGGAAACCCCGTCACTTGTTTTTACCTGGGACAAGAGTATTTAAAGCTGGTCCAAATGGAGGCAGCGGCCCGCCATTTGGAACCCTTGTGCCGAAACCATTTTCGCCCCCCCGATCCCGCCAATTATGGTCCCTGCTACCACCTGGCAAAAGGATTCGAGCAAACCGGGCAATGGAATCGGGCACGGGATCTTTTTCAATTCGATTGCGAGCGCAATGCCGAACATGCACAACACAGTTGCACGGCTCTAAAGGAGTTGGCGAGGATGGAACAAGTTCACCGGCAGTTGGCGCAAAAGGGAATTCGCGGTATTGAGCCGGTCGAGTTCGTACTGCTCTTTGTCGTTTTCATGAGTGTCCTGAATGTATGGATTTGGTTTAAAGGTGGGAGAAGGGGCTTGATATATCTGGTATGGGTGGCTCCAGTGGTGGTAGGGAGCAGCGCGGTCACATGGATTTACTGGCCCGATAAGCTGGAATACCCCGCCAGCCAGTGGACGGTGATCTACTTTGCCCTTTTGCAGGTTACCGGGACGGCGGTATTCGCGTATCGAGCGCTATATCCGCCACACGTTTCCCGTTAAATTTAAGTCGCATTTCTCATTTGATTGCGTCATAGTATGCGATATTTTCTGAACTGAGGAACACGTTCCATGAAAAATACTTTTCCGGTATGGGTTCTATTGATGGTGGGTTTGATGTTTTCCCTTCTTGGAGTTTCACAGGCAGGGGAGGCTGACCTTCTCCAGGCGGGCCAAAAGGCTTACAGTGAGGGGAAGTATACAGAAGCCGAAAAGTTTTTCAGTCAAGTGGTTGCCCGGGCGCCGGATGACCACAAAGCGCTTCGTGCCCTGGCAGAAACCAAAATCAAATTGAAAAAATTCCAGGAGGCGGAAACCCTCGTTGACCGCATTCTGAAAATGCCAGTCGTCAAAGGGCGGAATGTGCTGGTCTATGTCGAAGGCGATCCGAATCCTCATGAAGCGGAAGTGGTGGATGAAACGGTGATGGTGGTGGATGAGTCCGCCGCCCAGGAGAAAGAACAATCCCAATCGTTTATCCGGGGTGACGTGGCGAAGCAGGTTCCGCACTACCGGGTGTATTTCATGAAAACCGGCAAGATGAAATTGCTGCCGAAAGACAAAACCCGAATCCAATACAAAGGCATTCCCACCGCGACGCGGGATCAGGCTCTGGCGTTAAAGGCTGAGATTCAGAAAAGCATCATTTCCACCCAGCACGGTAGAGCCGATGAGGAAATGGTGACGGTTCCCGCCGGCTGTTTTCAAATGGGCAGTGAGCAGGGTGATCCGGATGAGCGGCCGGTCCATAAAGTCTGCATCTCGTCGTTTCAAATGGGCAAGTTTGAGGTGCGGCAGAAAAATTTCCAGGCGGTAATGGGAGCCAATCCCTCTCAAAATGTAGGGGCAAACCTGCCGGTCGACAGCCTGACCTGGGATGAGGCCAGCGATTATTGTAAAAAAATCGGCATGCGCCTGCCGACCGAGGCCGAATGGGAATACGCCGCGCGCGCCGGATCCACAACTCCGTTTTACTGGGGATCCACCGTTTCCGGCAAGGAAGCCAACTTCTGCGACAGCTCCTGTGAGTTGAACATCCGGGAACCGCGTGTCACCGATGGATTCAAACACACCGCGCCGGTGGGATCATTCCCACCCAATTCTTTCGGACTCTACGATATGTCGGGCAATGTCAGCGAGTGGGTTCAGGATTGGATGGGCGTGGAAGAAAATTACTATCTGATGAGCCCGGAAAAGGACCCGCGGGGTCCGCACTCGGAATTGGATGCGTGCATGCGGGTAGACTGCATAGGTGCGCAATCCATTACCAATAAAGTGTACCGTGGCGGAGCGTGGAACGAAAACGCGGGGGCGTTGCGGTCCGCCAACCGGCGCGATTCGCATTTTCAACTGAGGCCGGAAGGTACCGGCTTTCGTTGTGCAAAATCTTCCCAATAAGACGAACAAAATAAAAAGGATCAGAGAGCGCTCCCCAATCCTTTTTTTCTGTGCTCCCCCGGGTAAGGGGAGGAGTTTTACCCTCTGAGCCTGGCCAGGCTATTTGATGCTCACCAGCTTGATGTCGAAGATGAGGGTTTTACCGGCCAGAATATGATTGGCATCCAGAAGTGATTTCTCGGCATTCACTTCCTTCACCAGCACCATGTTGCCCTGCGGATCCCTCAAGGGCGTGCCAGCCTTGACTCCGGGCGGCAGATTCTTGGTTGGCACCTCAAACACCAGTTCGTTATTGTAAGGGCCATAGGCCTCGGCCGGAGCAATGGACACGGTTTTCGATTCGCCCGCTTTCATCCCGCGGATGGCGTTGTTCATTCCAGGTATGATGTTTTTTTCTCCCAGAGTGAATTCCAGGGGCTCCCGGTTTTCCGAGGTGTCGAACACGGATTGGTCCTCAAGCTTCCCGGTATAATGAATCGCCACGGTATCTCCATCCTTCGCCATCCGGTCTTCAGCGAAAACAGCTGAAGCCCATACCGCTAACCCACACACTAAAAATCCGCACATAGATAATAGTATCGCTACCCGTTTCAAATTCCTGGTCATAGTCTCACCTGAATAAAATAATAAAATGGAATGAAATAAAAAAAATTCCTCGGAGGAGGAAGGATAACCTGCGAGAAACGAAATTTTGACAGGAAACCGCGAACATGGAACCCAAACAATTGGCTCAGGCGGGCAGTGCCAAAAGACATCTCCATTATCGTAACACAGTTTGCGCACCTTACACCAGAATCTGCAGAACACAAGTGAATTGTCTTTAACTTGTTGAAATTATGAGCAATAGACAGGTAGGAAAGGGTGCGCGTGGCGTTTGGGTCGATTCGAACCTAATGCGATTTGGTTCCGGCGGAGATGCGGTCCATCACTGCGAATAGGACGCCGCTCAGGACAAAGGCCATGTGGATGGTCACTTTCCACAGGAACATTGAGGAATTGACTTCAGTCGGGTGGGCTGGAATTTCCATAAATGTTTTGAGAAGATCGATGGCGGAGATCGCAACGATCGCTCCGATGACTTTCAGTTTGAGGCCGCTGAAATCCACTTTGCCCATCCATTCAGGTCTATCCTTGTGCTCGGCGACATCGATCTTCGATACAAAGATTTCATAACCTGAGAAAACGATCATCAACAGGAGCGATCCGACCAGGGCCATATCCACCAGGGCTAAAATGCCGATAATCACGGAATGTTCGGAAGCAGTGGTGACGTGGAGCGTTAAATGGTAGAGCTCCTGGCAAAATTTAACAAAGAGCAGGCCAATGCTGACCACCAACCCCAGATAGAACGGTGCCAACAACCACCGACTGTTGAAAATGGTGACTTCCATACCGTTTTCAATGTTATCCAGTACGATGGCGCGGGTACTTTCAGTTTTTTTGGAGGCGCTGGATCTTTTATGTGGACGAGTCATCGATAGCTCTTTGAAAAGGTTTCCAAGGATGATTAAGGGTTATTAAAATAGGGTAAGGGTTTGGCTTGGAATATCAACCAAAAAAAGGCCCATGGCCATCCGCCCTAAACCCTTACCTCGGTATTGTGGGCTAAGGAATTTAAGGGGAATAGCCGGATATTTTTATTGATAGTTTATTCAAAATGCGAGATGCTCCGGCTAATTGATTTTGACTCATAACTTTTCATCAGGCTGGGCAAAATAGGAGGTCACCATGGATGCCACAGGATTAATCACTTTTCTTCTTATTGGTTTGGTAGCGGGTTGGATTGCTGGAAACCTGATGAAAGGGCGTGGGTTGGGGCTGGTCGGTAATTTAATAGTTGGGGTCATTGGAGCCGTTCTTGGCGGCATCCTGTTTGATTTCCTGGATATCACAGCCGGAGGACTCATCGGGGCCATCATTACAGCGACCGCCGGCGCCGTGGTTTTGCTTTTCCTGATGAGCTTTGTCAAGAAGGCTTGAGTAAAAAGTCCAAGTCATAAATCCGGGATCAAAATTCACGGTTTTTCGATCCCAAAAGCCCGCCAAAAGAAAACCGCTGAACCCACATGGATTTTCCTTATCAGGTCCAGCGGCACGTCGTTCGGCACGAAACCTATTTTGGATATAAATAAGGGATAAAAAAGAAACCGCCGAAGACAACTCAATCTAAAGTTGCCTCCGGCGGCTCGCCGGTGGTCGGGGCGAGAGGATTTGAACCTCCGACCCCCTGCTCCCAAAGCAGGTGCGCTAGCCAGGCTGCGCCACGCCCCGATTAATTAAAATTTTATGTGCGATGTCACTCTAAGTCGGTTGAAGGGCGCCAGAGCTATGGCCTCTGTTCCCTTTTCAACAAGGGAGCCTTCAATTAATGCTTCGAATGGAGTTCGGAAATTTTCATTCTCTGCTCCGGTGTCAGCAGTTTAAGCAGGCTTATTTTGGCTTCCACCATACCATAAATCTTTTTCGATTTGATTTCGACGATCTTGTCGGCGATAGCCCGCATCTTCGATTCATCCACTTCGCCGGAGTGCACCAATTGGTCCAGATCCATGTGGGCGATTTCGTGTTGCGCTTTCAGCATGATTCTTTCTTTGGCGAATTCGAATTTCATGTTTTTGATCTGGCTGATCTGTGCATCGGTCAAACCCAAAGTCCCGGCAAATTTCAACACGTGACGGAACGGATCTTTCCCGTGTCCGCGGTGGCCACCATGACTTCTGCCGCCGTAGCCATGTTTGCCGTAGCCGTGACTGCCATACCCGCGTTTGCCATGACTTCCTTCTCTTTTGCCGTAACCTCCGTGTTTCGAGCCATGGCCGTAGCCTTTGCCGTATCCGTGTTTGGAACCGGAGCCTTCGGATTTGCCATGCGGACTGCTTTTCATGCCATGCGGTGATCCGTGGCGGTAGCTTTTACTTTTGCTTCCCTCGGACTTGGGTGCTTCGGCCACCTCCGGTGCAACCGTTGCCTGTGCGAGTTGCGCTTCATCGGCCCATGCCGAATCGGGAACCGTCAGCAGAGTCAACGGTAAAATAAATGCCAGGAACAAACCTGGAAGGGAATGGATCGTCGTCGTACGCATGGGGGTCTCCTTGAAAATTTGGCGCGCCCGGCAGGATTCGAACCTGCGACCTACGGATTCGAAGTCCGGAACTCTATCCAGCTGAGCTACAGGCGCGTATTAAATATGGGGTGAGCGACGGGATTTGAACCCGCGACCACTGGAGCCACAATCCAGAGCTCTACCGGCTGAGCTACGCCCACCATAATTTCAGTTGTTGTGTCCGTTGTTTTGAACAGTTACGCAGTTTAAACTATCCGTCCCGCTTTTGTAAAAAGAAATTTCAAATGCGCACCCATGGCGGGTGACTCGTCTAAATCGTTGATTTTGAATGAAATCTCGATAGCCCTCGGCTTTTCTGGGAATATCGGGTCGGTGGCCGGAGTTTTATTTAATGACCCGCAAATGACTGCGGTCCCGCTTGAGGGGTTTGTCGGACTTGCCGGAACCGTCAACGGTCTTCAACGAAAGTTTCTCCGAAGTCTGGTCGGATGAGGGGGTGCCTGACGCGGTACCCGCCACGTCGCCCCAGTCAATGTCTTCCGGAATGCTGGCTTCCCAGACCTGACCCTTCTGTGTGTCGGGTTCGTAAATCGCCCACACCGCGGTGAAGGGGATGATGCACTTGTGCGGTCGACCGCCGAATGACAGTGAACCGTAAATTCCGTCCTCCAAAATATCGATGGGCCGACGGAAGTTCATACTGAGTACCAGGTTCAACATGGCATTGGTCTTGTGCGATTTCGGAACTTCGACATCCGACTGGCGCGCATCAAGACAGACCATCGCATCGCCTTTACTCAGCATGTCATTCAGAAAGTCATGCTTGTCTTTATTGTCCTGTGTCATGACCGTTAAACTACCACAAATTGGTAGCTACTTAAAGTCCATCAATGTTACCATTAATAAAAGGCTTATCTTTCATACTGAAGAATAGAAAGGAAACGGCTCGTGATGCGGTTTTTCAATTGTTTGTGCGTGGGATTTCTGGTGTGGATGAATGGTACCGGCGCAGTGTTCGCGCAGGAAATGCAGCTGACCGAAGTCCTCCCGAATATTTATTGTATGATGGATCCGACTGGAAATGGCGCCAACACGAGCTTTATCATCACGAATGAAGGTGTGATTGTTATTGACACGCGGGGGAGCGAAAAAGAAGCCGAGGAAGTGCTCGCAGCCATCCAAAATGAGACTGACCAACCCGTGGTCTACGTCATTAACACCCATTTCCATAAAAAGAATATTTCCGGTAACGGCGTCTTCAAATCCGCCCGCACCATCATCGCGCAGAAACGGGCGCAGGCGATGACGATTCTCGAAGCTGAACGGGAAAAACGAAAGGTCACCCCGGCCAATCTTTCGTTTGATAAAAAGTTGGAACTCAAGCTGGGCAAGTATCATCTCAAGCTGATCCATCCCGGCCCGGCACACACCGATGGCGACCTGTACATCTACATTCCCAAATGGCGCATTCTGATCACCGGCGGATTGGTGCTGAACCGCATCATTCCTTTTATGGGTGACAGCTATATCGAGCCGTGGCTGCATGCCCTGCGGGAAATGGAAAACCTCGACGCCGAAGTGATTGTGCCCGGCCACGGTGTCGTCGGCGGTAAACCGATTGTCACCCAGATGAAACATTACCTCATGGAATTGAAACGATTCGTCAACGACGCGCTGGAGGACGACAAAAACCTGCCTGACACCATCACCCTCGTCAAAGAGCAACTCAAAACCAAATATTCCGGTTGGAAACACTTCGAACGGGTCGAAGAAAACATCGTCCGCGCCTACGTCGAATACAGCGCCAAACAGTAAACCTGACCCAGCGTCAGCACCCTCCAAAAATAAAACCCCCTCTCTAATGGGAGGGGGTTTTTACTTTGATACCGGTTGATTGAAGACGGTTTATTCAGGTACAACCCCTTTTTCTTTCCAGTACTCGCGCAGGTTGTACTTCTGGTCGAGGATGGTGTCGAGATAGGTATGCCCCCCGGGGATCATCGGGATAACGTGCCCGTGGCTCTGGTCGTTGTACGGGTACTTGACGTCGAGCACGTACGGTCCCTTGTGCTTGAACATGCGCTTCAGGGCCGGTCCCACTTCCTCCGGTTTGCTGATGGTTTCCCCCTTGATGCCGAAGGCGTCGGCGATCTCCGCGAAATCCGCGTCGCCGATGAAGGTATGGCCGCGCAGGGATTTGTAGAACCGGTCCTCCCACTGCGCCACCATGCCGAGATGCGCGTTGTTCAGCACGATGTTCTTGACGGGGATGTTTTCGATTTTCAGCGTTTGCAGTTCCTGAATGTTCATCAGGAACGATCCGTCGCCGTCGATGTTGATGACCTGCCGGTCGGGATACGCCACCTGCGCGCCCATGGCGGCGGGCAGGCCGAAGCCCATGGAACCCAATCCTGAAGAACACAACCACGAACGTGGGGTATGGAACCGCCAGAACTGCGCCGCCCACATCTGATGCTGGCCGACGCCGACCGAGACAATACAGTCTTTCTCAGCCAGTTTCTGCGCTTCGACCACAACGTGCTGAGGAACGATGGCTTTTTCGTCCAGCTGGTAAGCCAGTGGAAACTCTTTTTTCCAGCCGTCGATTTGCTGGACCCACGGCGCGATATCTTTTTTCGGTTCCACCGCATCGTTCAGCATTTTGAGAGCCTGTTTGAGATCGCCCTGAATCGGCACATCGACCACAATATTTTTATTGATCTCAGACGGGTCGATATCGACGTGAATGAATTTGGCATTCTTGCAGAACTCGGACAGCTTGCCGGTGACGCGGTCGTCGAACCGGACGCCGAGGGCGATAACCAGGTCGGCATGATTGATGGCGATATTGGCGTATACTGCGCCGTGCATCCCCAGCATGTGCAGAGACAGGGGGTCGTCCATCGGAAACGTACCGAGACCCATGACGGTGTTGGTGATCGGGATGCCGGTCTTTTTGACCAGTTTGCGCAATTCCTCGGACGCGCCGGAGGAAATGATACCCCCGCCTGCATATATGAGCGGCCGTTTGGCTTCCTTGATCATGTGGGCGGCTTTTTTGATCTGCTGGGGCGCCGGTTTCAGGTTGGGCTTGTAGCCGGGGACATCGAACCGAACGTCGAAATCCACGACCCCTTCCTGCTGTTGAATATTTTTTGGAATATCGATCAGGACCGGTCCGGGCCGTCCGGTACTGGCAATGTGAAATGCCTCGTGGATGATCCGCGGAATATCGTTGATATCCGTCACCAGATAGCTGTGCTTGACCAGCGGAAAGGTAGCGCCAACAACATCAGCTTCCTGGAACGCGTCGCTACCCATCACCGAGGTCGCAACCTGGCCGGTGATAGCAATCAGCGGGATGGAATCCAGCTTGGAGTCCATGATGCCGGTGAGGAGGTTGGTGGCTCCGGGTCCGGAAGTGGCCATGCATACCCCGGGGCGACCGGTCGCGCGGGCGTATCCCGCCGCCGCAAATGCTCCGCCCTGTTCGTGCCGGGGCAGCACCATCCGGATCTTTTTACTCTGGGTGAGTGCTTGGTGGATTTCCATCGAGGTGCCGCCGGGGTACCCGAAAAGAACCTCACACCCTTCATTTTCAAGCGCTTTTACGATGATATCCCGGCCCTTCATGGGTTTCTGGGATTTCTTGGCCTTGTCGATACTGATAATTTTTTTTGCGGACGTCTGTTTAGGGGTCATGGTCGATAAACTTTTAATTTTTAAGGTGTAAAACCCAACATATCTGAAATGAAAATTGATGTCAAATCCAAACTCCCGGGGGAGAAACGACTTGAATATATAAACACAGGAGGGGCTGAAATTGCAAATTTAGAGGGAATTTTAAAGATGATCGGAAAAGGGGGACGCCTATCGGGCAATCTTGATGGAATTCAGGATTTCCTCGAAGGCTTCCTCGGAAACATCCGGGCCCTCCTGGGGTCCCGTCATAATGATACCGAATATAACTTTGCCTCTTGAAAGCAACCACATGCGGGCCAGGATCGGTTGATTCCTGGCCATCGGGGATAGCGTATATGTAAACTTGCTGTAAACTCCTGCAATGCCGTCGACTTCGGTGTCTTGAATTTCATCCACAAGAGTCAAATCGGGGGATGAACGTTTGATTATTTGCAGAGAAAAATTCATCAGGACCCTGAGAGGGAAGTTATCACTTTCAACGGCGGTCAACTTGACGATTACATTCGGGTTGAGCTTGGGCGTGGATAAAGGATACCGGGTGATCACCACCAGAGGCGTCTTTCCATTTTTGACCAATGCCTCCAGATCTTTGTCGTCAAGCCGGGCCTTGTCCACTTGGGCTTTGACGAGTTGCGGGTCCGTGTACAACCAATCTGAGGGTTTGGTGATGCTGAAGCCGACCCCGTAATTATGATAGGTGTTGTCCGGTTCCCGGTTTTCAGAGGTTGGGGTCGGATTGTTTTCGGCAGCGGGGCCAGTGGCTTCCGCGGTCACTCCAGAGGGAGCGGAGGTGCTCTGGACATCCGGTCGAGCGGTCCCTTCGGGGGAAGTGGAGCAGGCCGCAAACATACCCAACAGTAAAACTATTGAGAATATTGGAAGTTGTTTCATAAATTGGGTGGGCTTTAAAAATGTTTAAGGACGGCTCCTCGGAGCCGTCCTCAACATTCGGAAATTACTTTTGCTCGATCTTGATGGATTTCAGGATTTCCTTGAAGGCTTCCTCGGAAACATCAGGACCATCCTGGGGTCCGGACATGCCGACCGTGAACATGATTTTCCCACGGGGTACCAGCCACATGCGGGTCAGGGTCGGAAATTTCTGGTTCCCAGCGGCCATGGTGTATTTGATCTTGGTGTAAGCTCCGTTGATGCCATCCACATTGGCATCCTGGACCGCATCCACATAGGTCAGGTCAGGATACGCGCGTTTCAGCACTTCCGTTGACATATTCAAGATATCTTTCGGAGGCATCCCCTCGACCGGCAAATTAACCATGGTGACGGCTACACTCGGGTTGAGCGTCGGATAAGGCTCCTGATAGCGGGTCAGCACAACCAGAGGTGCATTGGGGTTCTCCTTGATTGCCTTTTCCAGTTCTGCATCGTTCCAATTCATGGATTCGCTTGCCGTTTTGACCATTTCCGGGGATAAATATTTCCACCCCATGGGCTTGGTCATGCTAAAGCCTGCGCCTGGATGATGAAACACTTCGCTGCTACTTGCGCTGGCGCTGGTTTCTGGCGGAGCGGCGGCCTGTGTTTCAACCGGTGCATCCATAACGGACGCATCCGTTTTTACCGTGTCACTGGTGGATGAACAGGCTGCAAACATCCATACGGCCAGGAACATGAACAAGTAAATACGCTTCATAATTTTTCCTTTCTCAAAGTGATGATTGAGTTGTATTGTCATTGATAATGGTTTTCTGAGAGCAGTTAATAAATTTTTCAGAAAAAAATTGTGTTAATGGTTCGTTCTTTCTTCGATGCATTGAATGCCTTCGAGGGGCAATTGTTCAAATGATTTGCTCTGTGGATTTGCCTTCCACGCCTTATGAATTCTGGCCGACGTTTTCTTGTCTTTTGCTTTAAAAATGGCCACGATTTCCGGTTGCGGCTGGTTATGATTTAGGCAGTTGCCGCCTGAAAAATGGTAACCCGTCGGCAAGGGCCGTGGCGGGAGCGCCGCAATAATTTCCCAGTGCGCCCTGCCTTGCTCATCGTGGTAGAGAAAACGCCCCATCCAGACTATCTTATTTGATCCGAAGCTCACCACCTCAACGGCGTACTTGCCCTGATCTCCCGGCCCTAACAAATACCCCACTTCGGTTTCATGCCCTTTGGGCATGGGCGGTATTTTGAGTCCCACATAGTTTTGCGCGAGCGGCTCCGGGGGTCCCCCGGGTTTCTTCGTGTGTTGCACTGCCGGACTTGGCGCTGTGGTCGAACAGGCCAACAACCCCAGAAAAATGCAGTGCAGGCCAAACCACCGAAGAGTAATCATGGGAGCTTCACTATTCCTTCTATTCCTTAATGAATTCAGACCCACCTCCATAACTTCATCGCAGGAAGGTCCGGGCACCCCTCCTCAAGCCTGGGGCTCCGTTTTCGCTTGATCGTCCGAATCCTTCTTATCGCGTATATAGGCTCAGTCTTATTAGTTTACTTAGAGTTTCACTGTATTTCCATTGAAATGCACGTCAGTGCCTATTAACCCTTTAAACATATAGGTTTAGTACATTGCCAATTTACTGTCTTCCTAACAGTCTGGCGGAAAGTTGCAACGCAGGAAAATCTTGTGGAAATCCCGGGTTGCTGAGAAGGGGGACCGAGCAGAAGGATTACCGGTCCCGAAAGGCTTGCAGCAAAATCCCCTCACGCAGGCTGTATTCGCTGACGGTCAAGTGGGTGCATTGGAAGGCTGCCATGGTTTCCAGGACCAGGGTGGTGCCGGCGATGATCAGGTCTTCGCGGCCCCGTTCCAGGGAAGGAATTTCCAGCCGCTGTTCGAGGGATTTTACTTTCAGGTCCTCGAACAGGCGTTGGATGTTATCCAGTGGCAGGACGAGGCCGTGGATTTTCTCTGGATCATAGGGAAAAATGTTACGGTCCATCGCCGCCAGGGTGGTCACCGTACCGGCAGTGCCGATCAGTTTTTCCGGGCTCGGTTCGCCCAACCGGAAATGGACCCGGTCCAGTTGTTCCCGGATATGGTTTCTCAAGTTTTCAATTTCCCCGGCGTCGACCGGGTGCTGGGAGATGAACTGTTCGGTAAGGCGCACCACGCCGAGGTAGGTGCCGGTGGAGGCCAACACCTGTTTGTCCTGAGAAAAGATAAACTCGGTGCTCCCGCCGCCGATATCAAAGATGAGTGTTTTACCGGATGAAGGAAGCCGCCAGAACACCCCCTCGACCGTCAGCCGGGCTTCTTCTTCCCATGAGATGATTTCCACGTCCAGTCCGGCCCGCTCTTGCGCCAGATGCACAAACTCCTCACGGTTCGAGGCTTCCCGGACAGCACTGGTGGCCACCACCCGGATCGGAATGTCGCCGTACTTTCGGCATTGGTCGCGGAATCGTTGCAACACGTCCAGCGTCAGATCCATTCGGTGGGGAAGCAATCGTTTTTCGGAGTTGATGCCTTCGCCCAGGCGGCAAATGACCCGTTCGGAGTCCACTTCCTTAAAGCCTCCCGCATCATCCGCTTCCATGATGAGAAGACGGACCGTGTTGGAGCCGATGTCAATCGATCCAAAATGGTTCATGGGGCTAGGTGGGCAGCAGTTTTTCGCTGTCTATGGTCAGCAGCATGTAAAAACCGATGCAGATAAACAACAGGCAAGGCCCCCAAGCCGCGAGGGCAGGGGAGAACACTCCTTTATACCCAAAAGATATTCCCATTGCATAAAAGAAGGAAAAGATAAATCCGGTCACCAGGCTTATCCAGACGCAGAACAACAGGCCGCCTTTGCGGCTGGAGCGGATCGACAACGGTATGCCGATCAGGGCCAAAACCACGCTGATGAAGGGGTAGGATAGTTTCTGGTGGAGATCGATCCAGGTACGGGTCGAATCCAAGCCTTCTTTTTCCTGTTTCTGAATTGTTTCGTACATATATCGAGCGCTCATTTCTTCAGGACGTTTTTGAAGTTTTTTGAAATCGGCGGGTTTTTCGAGCGTTGGAAAAGCTTCTCTTTTGAAGTATCGGGCAGAATCCACCCCGTCGTGTTTGAGAAAACGGATATATCCGTTGAAGAATTCCCATTGCTGGCCGTTCCATAGTGCACTTTCCGCATCAATCCGGTGGCGGATGTCGGGCCGGTTCGGGTCGAACGTGTACAAACTGACTCCCCTCATCAGAGCCTTCACCGGGTCATAATAGTTGATGTTCCAGATGGAACCATTGCCGGACCGTATCCATAACCGGTCGCGCGCCTGCTTGGACTGATCCACCGCACCCCGCACCTTGATGTTATAGACGTAATTCATTTTCTGGCTGGTGACGGGGGTAACAAATTCATTGCAAATCACCAGGCTCAAAGCCAGAAACGCCGAGAAGCTGATAATGGGAAGCGTGAGGCCGGTAACCCCGATGCCGCAGGCTTTCATGGCGGTGAATTCATTATTCCGGGACAAGGTGGCCAGTGTGATCACAGTAGCAACGAGTACCGACTGCGGCGCCATGTAGGACAGGATGAACGGAATTTTCAAAAAGTAGTAAATCAGGAAGTCACTCACATCAGCGCTTTTGCTGACGAATTCATCCAGCCGTTCAAAGCCGTCTATCACAACGAACATTCCCACCAGGCCGCCCACCGTGAGAACGTAGGTTTTGATAAATTGTCCAAGAATGTAACGTTTTAAAATACTCATGAAGGAACTTTCCGCATTGGGATTCTACAGTTCAGGAATCGCTTCCGACAAAACAGCGTATAAGGGTTCCAGTTCCGACCGTCTCTTGAAGGCCTGACGAACGTATTCCAGCGTGGGGGCAATATACCTCATATAACGATCGTTATTATTGATTTTTTTCTGGTAGGCAAAGGTGCCGATGGCTTTCAGGTTTCTTTGAATCGACATCAGATCGAAAACGCGAACATACTCTTCCCGTTCGATGGTATGATTCTCCAGCACCTGTTTCCTTTGAATGAAGGTGTCCACCAGTTCCCAGACCAGTGCATCGGGAAGGGGCCGATAGGAGTCGCGAAGCAAAGACACCAGGTCGTACTGGCTTGGTCCCATACGCGCGTCCTGGAAATCCAGGAGAACCAAGCCGTCGTTGTGGACCATCAGGTTGCGGCTATGGTAATCCCGGTGTGTGAACCAAAGAGTTTGCGCGGCCAGGTGGGAGCACAGGGCGATCAATTGTTTGCGGATTGCCCTCCGGGCGGCGGCCTTCAGTTTATTTTGCAGGGCGCCCTCGATGAAATGCTCCAGCATGAAATCCATTTCCCACATCAATTTTTCCACATCGAATTTCAGGTGGTACGCCGGGCAATCCGCATCGATCGTTTTCGTGGCATCGGTTTGCATGGTCGCGAGCAGGTGCACGGCTTTAACGTACCAGCTCTTCAGCGTAGCCGGATCGGCGGATTGCAGGTGTGTCTCCAGCGTGAGATCTCCGCAATCCTGCAACAGCAACAATCCGCGCTCCGCATCGAAATGAAACAATTCCGGCACCGGCAGGTGGATGCCCTGCAGGAATTTTAAAATGCGGATGAAATCGGTTTCGCCCCGGACTTTGGGGGTTTCCAATTGCATGAGGATCAGGGTCTGCGGTTCCGCAACGCTCTCTTGATATTCCAGGGACAGGCGGTAGTATTGGCGGGTCGAGGCATCACCCTGCAGCGGGGAGAACCCGACCTGAGCCACGGCCCGGCCCAGAGCCTTATGCGCCACTTCCGCCAGGTACTGCTCATCAAATCGCGGCTCCGCAAATTGGTTTCCTACCAGGGTATTTTTGGGCATGAAATCCTGAAAGTCATAAATTTTGGACTGGTAAAAGCAAATAATCGAAACAGGTGGCCGAACTAATTACAAGTTATAGTATACTACCGCATCACCTCCGGGAGCAAACCCCAGCGGTTCGCCTCAAGGGGTGGTTTTTCGTTTGTAAGGAATCTTTTTTTAAAATTAGCAAATCGTTTATGGGTTCTGAACATCCAAAACCAGAACTGTATCCGTATAATTTGGAGGAGGAATATGCCGAAACCAACCCATCATATAATTGTGTGTACCAATCAACGGCCGCCGGGGCATCCCAGGGGTTCCTGTGGAGAGCATCAGGCCAATGAGGTTTTTGAAAAACTGAGCATGGGCATCGAACAAAAAATGCTGTTTGGAAAAGCGTTGATCACCACCGCCGGGTGCATGGGGCCGTGCTCGATGGGTCCCGTTGTGGTCGTTTACCCGGAAGGCGTCTGGTACACCAAAGTGAAACCGGATGACGTGGAAGAAATTCTGGACTCCCATATCATCGGCGGCAAGAAAGTCGAACGATTGGAACTCCCGGAAGAAATGTGGGGCTAGCTCCTACCCGGAGGGGGAGATGGCTAACAGTTTCCAGCTATCGTGATTCATTGAGCGCAATTCACATTTTTAATTGACTTGCGGCGGTTCGCCGCCTCCTGCCCGGAGGGGAAACGGGCTGACAATTGCGTCCAAATGAATATCCCTGGGCGCATATTAGAGTTCGGGTCCAATGCTGCTCTCGCTAATTCCTGCCTGTCACCCTGAGCTTGTCGAAGGAAAGACTTTGTCTTTTATATTACCTGCGGAGGGTCTCCGCCGGGGTCACTTGATCCGGATTGGATGAGGTTGGCCTCTTTATTTGTACAAACAATCAGTTTTCTTCGATCCGGTTTTGCAGAAGTTTCCAGAGCTCTTTGCGGCCTCTCTGGTTTTTACTGGAGTAGGCCACGAGTTCCTGGCCCGTATCTTTCAAAAACGCCTGCCGAATCTGTTTGAGCTGTTTGCTTTGCTCCGCCTGGGACAGTTTATCGGCTTTAGTTGCCACCAGAATGTAATCCACCTCAACTTGCTCCAGCCATTCCTGCATGTGCAGGTCGAGGTCGGTCGGTTTTCTGCGGATGTCGACGATCAGGATCACCGCCCGCAGATTCTCCCGGCTGGTCAAATACTGTTCGACCAGGGTCTGCCATTTTTTCTGGACGGCCTTGGGCACTTTCGCGAATCCGTAACCGGGGAGATCGGCGAACACAAATTCGTGATTCACGTCGAAAAAATTGATCATCTGGGTCTTGCCGGGGGTGGCGCTGGTCTTGACCAGTTTTTTCCGGTTGAGCAGGGAATTGATGAGGGACGATTTGCCGACATTGGAACGCCCGACGAAAGCAATCTCCGGCAATTCCCCGCGCGGGTACTGCTGATCGGACACCGCGCTGATTATAAACTCGGCGGAAATGATTTTCATGGCCGAAACCGGTTGATCACCAGACCCGAAAGCAGTTTTGGATAAAAGTAGGTGGCTTTCTGCGGCAGGCGGATTCCCTTTTCGGCGAGTTCCCGGACCTGTCCCATGCGTGTCGCATTCATGAAGATCACCAGGTCGAATGTTCCGGCGTCGATGTTGGCCATCGACTCTGCGGTGCGGACATTGTAAGTGATGTACTGCTGATGCTCGGGCTTGCGCGTGTCGATTCCCAGAAGTTCCCTTAAAACCAATGTGTGGAGTTGATACACGTCCAGAACCTTCAGGTCGTTGGAGTCATCCTCCATAAAGGGAACGACATTTTCAATGTCCTTGAGTTTTAAAAGGAGAGCCCCGCCCTGATCCAGATAGGCGCAGAAGACGATTCCGTTCTTTCCCGCCTGTTCAAGTAAGGCAGTGAGCTGGTCCGCGGTCTGTCCTTCAGGTAATTGCTCAACGTTGAAATAGGGCTCCAGTTGTTCGATGAATGTTTGCCGGTTGAAAGGTTTGGGGCATTTCAACTGGCGGTGGATCGGATAAATGGCCAGCGACTGCGCATCCAGGTTGGTGAGAAACATCATCACATGCGCCGAATCGGGAACCTCCGCGCCATGTTCTTTGTGATAGGCCAGCGAAGTTTCGTAACGGTGGTGTCCGTCTGCAATATAAACTTTTTTATCCTGGAAACTTCCCGATAAAAACTCAACGATTTTTGGATCATCCACCCGCCACATCCGGTGGATCACCGAGTCTTCATCGATTTCCGACAGGGGCGGTTGTTTGATGATTGTCGCGAGTTTGCCGTCAATCGTTCCGCCGGGATCTGAAAACAGACCGAACACCGGACTGAAGTTGGCACGGCAGGCGCGGATCAATTGCGCCCGGTCCTGTTTGGCTTTAGCGAGGGTAAACTCGTGCGGGCAGATATTACCCTTGTCGAAATCCTCCAGACGCACCCGCGCGAAAAAACCGATGCGATTATTGGTTTGTCCGTTGAACGTGTATTCCTGGCTGTACACGTAAAACGACGGTTGCACATCCTCTTTTAAAATTCCACGGGATTGCCAATCCGCAAAGTCCCGTGCCGACCGCGTGTAGCGGCTATTGGCATCTGTGTCGTCATCAAATTGTTTGCCCAGGATGAGTCGCACCACGTTATGCGGGTTGCGCGCGTACAACTCCTCCTGCAGGTCCGGGCGGATGACATCATACGGCGGCGCAATCAACTCGGCGAGCGGGCCGGATTTTTTCTCGTTGTAACGCAGGCCGTTGAACGGCACGACTTCTACCATGGGTCACTTCCTGTCGGTTTGAAATGAGATGATGGATTCATGATCCGGCCACCGGGGTAAGGCAAGGCTCCCCTGGGGCGCCGCGGAAATCATTGGAGGCTCAATATACTATCTTTGGGATCAGATGACAATTGGGGGTTACAGGGCTTCGCACTGGCACAATTCGCGGATATAACTCACCAGGGAGTGCATGGTGTTCTCATCCAGTGTGTGTTGCCAACTGGGCATGCAGGGCGCGCGGCCGACCGCCAAACCGCCTTGCTGAATGGCGGTGAACAAATGTTCGTCGGTGCGGGTCTCCAGATAGTCCGCCTTGGTGTGGTCGCGTGGCGGTACGGTCAGGTAGGGAGCGTTGATGCCGTTGCCGTGCCCCTTGGTGCCATGACACTGGGCGCAGTAAAACTGATAGGTTTCGCGGGTTGCCGCAGTGACCGGATACATACGGGGCGTTGGGGAAGGGACGGATGGGGCCGATGCAACAGTAGGGGGTGACGGTTTTTCATCCGCGGCGTCCGGTTCGCAGCCGGCGAGTATTGCCATCAGTGCGACTCCCAAAATTAAAATCAAGTCACGGTTCATTTATTTTCAGGTTCCTTTTTGTGGGACATGATGTACTGGGTCATTTTCCGCAGGGTCTCTTCATCAAACGCGTAAAGCGGCATCCTTCCCTGGGGGACAAATTGTTTGGGATTCTTCAGCCATTGGTACACCCACTCGGTGCGCAGGCGACGGCCGGCGTCGATCAGCGAAGGACCGGAGATCCCGCCCCGCGGTTGCCGGGCCAGATTGTAACTCTGGTGACAGGCGATGCAACTGTAGTCCCGCTCAAACAATATTTTCACTCGGACGCGTGCGCCTTTGGATAATTCCGGTAATTCCAGCGGAGCAAGATCCTTCAGGGTTTTCAGGGACATCAAATGATCCGTTATTTGTCGAGCTTCTTTGGAGTTCAAGGCGGGATGAGGACCTGTATATTGCGGCTTGCCTTTTAAAAACCCGGGGTCTCGCGTAGGTCCTGCCAGTCGTATCGTCCCGGGCCGCTTCAAAAAATTTTCCAGCCATTCCTTTTGAAACTTGTCACCGGAGAAAAACAAATCGGGGGCTGATTTTATGGCATCGTTTTTAGAAAACCGGTGGCAGGTGTCGCATTGTTTTTCTTGGACCAGTGCGGGTGATGCCTCGGCTCCGATACACCACCCTCCGGCGGTGAGAAAGAACAGTCCAATCAAGAAAATCTTTTTAGGGGTTTCCATTTTCCAAAAACCCTTTTTCGGGAAGCGGCTGGGGGGTTGGAGTGGGTTTGGTCACGTTTGGCATCAGGTCAATAAAAAATTTCGGACCGGAATTTTCTGGCATCTTGGGTGGAGGCGAAGGGGCAGGGACCACCTGTCCTGTCTGCGATTCGACGGCCGTCGGCTCCTCCAGGATTGTATCGGGTGCAGATGCCGGAGTCGGCTCCGGCCGCTGACTTTCGAAAAAACTGTGTTGATCCAAATCATAATAATAAAGAGTTTCTTTTTTCGTGGGCGGACCGAATTTATCTTCGTTGATTTTATGCTGTAAATCGTAAGGGAATTCCTCCCGGATCAACAGGCGTGATTGTCCGGCCCTTCTCAGAGCCAGATAATGGTAAGCGCGATACCGGTCCGATTTTTTAAACAGGGAGTTGATTTCCTTGGATTTCAAAAACCGCAGTTTTCCCTTGGGCATGGGATTCTGCAGGCTCCAGCCGTTGCGCGACACCATCTGTTTGATCTGAAATTGAGGCAGGATGCGGTTGGAGCGTTTTAATTCGCTCAAAAACGGTTTTCCATCCTCCACGTATTTCAACGTCGATTCTCCGAGTCCCGTCGCCAGCGTGCTTTCGTGACAGCTCTCACAGGGTCGGGTGGTGGCCCGGATCGTATGCGGGGTATGGGGAGTCATCACCCAACCCGGTCTGCCGTTGCGCGCCAGAGGCACTTTGGCTCTCAGGGTGGGCCGGCCCTCCTGATTGGAAAGATCGGTCAGGAAATATTGATAATGCGGCTTCATGATCGTGTAGCGTTTGCGCTTGTTTTTTCCGAGGATCAGACTGCTCCAACCCGTTTCGGAAAAGACATGGCTCCAGATGCCTTTCGTCCAGCTTCCCCGGGGACCGTTCGGGGTGTTGATCGCCGAAGTCCAGTTCAGCATTCCGGCAGGTTGTTTGATTTGAGCCTTTTCACGTTTCCCTCCCCACAATTTTTGTTGCAAAGTGGGATCATTCAGAGACCAGTCCTGCCACTGGTTCGGATTGATGTTGTCTTCCCGGATCACGTGCATTCCCCATTCGCTGGCCGACCAGCGCGCATGACAGGCGGAACATTCCGTATCTTTCATATGGCCGAGTATCTGATGGGCATACGGGCGCTGTTTCATGAATTTTAAAAGCGGGATCTGATGTTCCTTACCCGTGACCTTGGAGTATAGAATCCATTTGCCATCGACCAGTAAAATATGAGGCTGAAGTTGCCCATCCAAGTCGGTCATAATCGTGTCGCCGAGTTTTATTTTCTTCATCAGGTTGGGATTGAGTTGGTTTTTCTTGATCAACTCTTCCGCCCTGGGGTCTTCTGCTTTCAACTCGATGCCGGTAGGGGCCCGGCTGTTGGTACCATGACAGGTTTCGCACCGGACCTTGACCGCATCGTGCTGGGTCCGGTTTTTGTTGGCATCCGCCTTGATCTCGTTGGCGCCGTGGCAGTCGATGCAGTGCATGCCTTTTTCGCGATGAATATCCGGCAGGAGAAAGTCGTGTGACCGTCCATACAGCACAGGCTGGTCCTTCTCGACCTCGATCTGTGAGGTTTTGGGGCGGGCCGGTTTTCCGAACAAACCTTCGAATTCATTACCGACACCGTTGTAGTTATGGCAATGCTCGCACTGGACACTGGGTATCGCAACGGTGAACTTGTGCAGTAACGGATACCCCCGCCGATTATTCAGGGAATTTGAAGCGACATCCCGGTTGAACCGGTTTCTCAAATATTTCGGGTCCGCCTTTTGCGCTTCCTGGATGGCGCGGTCACGCGTCAGGGAAGTTCCCTCGTTGGTGTAGATCATGTGGCAGGAAGCGCACCCGGTGGCCCGGTAATCTCCCGCACGGTGCGGGGACGGCGATTGCACATGGCAGCGCAGGCATTTCTTCTGCAGAAAATCGTCCACCGGTTTGCCGGCGCTGGTGTAGGTCCACGGCGGAACCTTGCCCTTCTTCTTGCTTCTTCTGGGTTGTTTCAAAGGAGCTTCGCCCCAGGCTTCCCGGGTGATTTCAATGACGCCGCGCGCGGTGGTCATCAACGAATTTTTCACCTTCTCGATTTGTTCTTCATGGCATGTGCCGCAATATTTGGGCGCGTGTTTCAGGTCGGAAGGATTGGACACGAGACCCCGGTGAGCCTCGGCAGCGGTTTTACCTCTCAGGTTGCCATTATGGCATCGGGTGCAGGAAAACCGGTGGTTCTGGCTGATTTCCTCAATGCCGCGGTGGCAATTCAGGCATCCCGCTTCCTTGTTGACCAGTTCGATGCGGCCGAAAACATCCTTCAGTACGAAATTGGAATTCTTGTAATAGCGGTCGACAAAACTTTTAGAGCTGTTGTAGGTATTGAACCGCAGGCCGTCAACCGTTGTGCCCGGCTTCAGAGCTTCTTTGGAATCGGTGCCATTTCTTTTCAGAAAAAAGAACGGATCCCGAAAATCGGATGCATCAATCGTCGATTTCTCCTCCTGCGGTGGAATGTCCACCATGTTCTTTTCGAAACCGCCGGGGGAGTGCTCGTCGTTCGGTTTTTCATCGTTGAAAGGCGCCGGCCAGCCTTCCTGAGCCATCAACTGGGGGAGGGTCCATGCCAGAGAAAGTGTGGTGAACAGTGTCAGAATTGTTATTTTCGAAAACAGGAATTTCATATATATGTCAGCGCTTCTTTAAAATTTTGTCTCTCAATCGGCGGTGTTTGATGTTAATCGAAAACTTGTAACTCTCTTTCAGGTTTCTATAAATTTTGTCGGTATAACCAGTATGACAGGGAATGCAGTTGCCGACTTTCAGGATACGAGTGATCTCCTCCTGGTTGAACGGCCGCGCTCCGGGTTGACCGGAGCCGGCGATCGCCAGCCCCCGTTGATTGACTTTGGCCTGAGGTCCGTATTTCGATTTGTTCAGCACCCGGTTGGTTCGTACCAGCGGGTTGAACTTATCGTATTTGCCGGACGAGTTTTTCCTGATGTACAAATCCCCTTCTCCCATCCCCAGAGTCTTCGGAGACAGGTGACAGCTTGCGCAGGTGCGCACTTTCTTGCTTACCGAATGCGGTTGGGCGCCATAAGCCAGATTGGAACCCGAGACTCCGGCGGAGTTGGTGAATTCCCAATGACGGTATTCTCCCGGTGAATCGCCATTGTCGTCAACGACCGGAACTATTTTTTCCTGTTGATCCAAAACCGTCAGGGTATGTGAAGGTTGAGCCAGCATGGGAACCACTTTGCCGCGCGGGCCGACCATCAACGCCGGGGTTTCATGTTTCATGGTGAATTGAAACGGGTTCCAGGTGCTGGGACGTACCGAACCGTCGCCTTTCCCCGACTTCAGAGTCATGTGACATCCTTCACAACGCGGTACCCACTGCGAATGGCATGCCGTGCAGGCCAGTTTTTCCCGGTGTCCGGGAATATTGTGTCCCCAACGCTGATCCTTGGCCAGGGGGATGACGCGCACTTTTCCAGTACGTTTGCTATAGGTGACGAATTTTTTACCCTGCGCTTTGACGTTGGTCAATTTTTGCTGCTTCGAAGAAACCGCCATGGCGTCGCCGACCTTGTTGGTGAAACCTTTATAATGGCGACTCAACCGAACGGCCGGGTCCTGGGACGTCTTGATTTTTGAGATCCGGGGATACGACGTGCTGTCGCCGTGGCAGGTTTCGCAACGGATTTCCACCGCCTGATATTGCCGGGAATAGATGTTACCGTCTCCCATAATATCAGACTGCGTATGGCAGTCAATGCATTCCATTCCCCGTTCCAGATGAACGTCCATGCGGGGTTGGCCGGCACCCGGGAAGGGTACTTTTCCCCGGCGATCGCGTTGAGGAAAGGGAATGGAAAACTTTTCCGTGGTCATCTGCGACAGGAAAGATTTGTGGCATTGGATGCACAGGTTGCTGGAGGGCAATACCGTCATGCGATGATATGCCGGATATCCCGCCTTGTCTTTGGGAATCATCGGATCGCTGCCCAGGTATTTCCCTTCCGGGTGATACCTGAAATGGCAGGCGGCGCATCCCTGCGAGCGGTATTCTCCTTTTGGGGGAGGCGCATCGATGTGGCATTGAAAACATCGTTCGCGCAACACATGGTCACCGATGTGATTGGAAATTTTTTTACGGGGTGCTCCTTTTGGTGCGGTTTGATGTTGCCGCCAATGGTAGGCGGTAAAATAAGGAAGCTCTTCAAGACGGTTCAGGGCGCCGAGGGTTTCCGGAGACGTGCCGTCTTTATCTTCTATTTCATAGATTCCGTAACGCGCCGATTTTTCCGGCTGGCCGCCCCATTGGTACCGCAGGCCGGTAATGACTCCGGACAGAGTTCCCATCATGGATTTGCGGACCCGGTCGACGTGGTTGCGGGTTTCATCCTGATGGCCGGAATGGCATTGGGCTCTGCCACAGCTGAATTGGACCACTTTCAGGGAAGAAGGATTACGTTTGCCGGTTCCTGCTGCCGGGTCATAGATGAGCGTGGCGTGAGCCTCAACTTTGTCTTCCGCCGCACCATTGCCGCCGTGGCAGGAGGTGCACCCCAGTTGAAGAGGATGCGAGCGGCTGATTTCTTCAATCCCCTGATGGCAGGTGAGGCATCGCTCCTCGTTGCCGGTGACTCCGACGGTGGCGGCCACTCCTGCAGGATTCTCCGCATGGGCACTGACGGTGGAGATGAACAGTATGAACAGCACTGCAAGACGGGCTGTGAATTTGAACTTGAGGGGAGCAGGCATCAAAAACTTTAAGTGAAACTCAGTTTTATTAAGGTAAATGAACGGTTCTTGAGGGACAGGGCCGGGGATCAATCGTAAATGATTTCCACCTTATTTAGAAAATCCGTAAGGTCGATGATGGATTTGCGGACGGATTCCTTATCCCTGTTGTTGGCGGCTTTTTCAATAGCACGGCCGATACTGGTTAGATCATTGAATCCATATCCCCCGCCGGAACCTTTCATGGAATGACCCAGGACAGCAATTGAATCAAAATCGCCCTTTTCCAAAGCTTGTCGATAAACGAGCAGGTCTTTTAATCTGTTTTCCAGGTAATCGGGAATCAGATCTTGCAAAACCGGGTCAACGCGAACCCGAATTTTTTCCGACTGTGAATCCTGATGTTTCATAGACTTAGCTGACTGAATTGTAGCATGATTGAGTATTTATTATTAAGTGTAAACAGGATAAGCCTTGAAGGGTTGGGTTTCAATCCTGTTTTGATGGGTCAGTCGGCTACTCCACAAGGGTTAAAACCTTCAGGGAACGCGGAGCTATATTGAGAGTTTTCAACGATTTTCCGGAGGTGAGGGTATCTGTTTTCAATGGGGCCGACGTGTCCAGTAACATTTTCCAGTTTCGGGAGTTACCGGGTAAATTGACATCGCAATTCTGATCGCCTTGGTTCCACAGAATCAAAAGAGAGACGTCTCCGGAGGATACACATCCGAGACAGGGAGCGTCGATGGATTCATGCCCATAGGGATCGATTGTGTGCCCGTCTGCCTGGAACCATTGCCATGAGGTCCGGGTTAATGGATATCGTTTTCTCAGTTGAATGGCATACCGGGCGAAATCCAAAAAACTTTTTTGATCTGCATTAAGATTCCAATCGTACCAAGTGATCGGATTGTCCTGGCAATAGGCGTTGTTGTTACCCTGCTGGGAACGACCGATTTCATCGCCTCCCGAAATCATCGGTGTGCCCGCCGATAGTAGAAGCGTCGCCAGTAAATTTCTTTTCTGTTGCTGGCGGAGCGCATTCAGGTCCGGGTCGTCTGACGGTCCCTCCACTCCGTAATTGCAACTGTCGTTGCCGTCGTGACCGTCACGATTGTTTTCGCCATTGGCTTCGTTGTGTTTGTGCTCGTAAGTGACTCCATCCTGCAAGGTGAACCCATCATGACTGGAAATATAATTGATGGAAGAGTGCGGTGGACGGCCCCTGGAACCAAACAGGTCGTGACTACCCGACACCCGTTTCGTCAATGATTGGGTCTGGTGGGGATCACCCCTCCAGAATTTGCGGATGGTTTGCCGGTACTGGTCATTCCATTCCGACCATCCATTGGGAAAGTTCGACAGCTGGTAGCCGTCCGGTCCCAGGTCCCAGGGTTCGGCGATCCATTTTATCCGGGAGAGCACCGGATCGTCCTGGATCGACTTGAAAAAATTTCCTTCAGGTTCAAATGATTCCCGGCCGCGTCCCACAGTGACCGCCAGGTCCAGCCGAAATCCATCGACGTGCATTTCTTCGACCCAGTACCGAAGGGCGCCCAGGACCAACTGCCGGGCTTGTGGATGGTGAAGGTTGAACGTGTTGCCGCATCCGGTGAGGTTGGTGTAGCGCGCCGGGTGATCCGGGTCCGTCCGGTAATAAACCGCGTTGTCGATACCGCGAAAGGCAACGGTGGGGCCGTGCAAGTCACCCTCGGCGGTGTGATTGAACACCATGTCGAGAATCACCTCAATACCCGCTTGATGAAAGGCCCGCACCATTTGCTTGAATTCCGAGACCGGGTCGGAATCTTTTTGCCCGGCGAATCGTACATCCGGCGCGAAAAACAGCAGGGGATTGTACCCCCAGTAATTGGTCAACCCGTTTTTATGCAGATGGTATTCATCCGCAATCTGATGAACCGGCAGTAATTCGATGGCGGTGATGCCCAGGCGTTTCAGGTGGGCCAGCACCGGTTCCGAGGCGAGACCGGCATAAGTGCCGCGCAAGTGTTCCGGGATATCAGGGTGTTGTTGGGTCATCCCCTTGACATGCGCTTCATAAATCACGGTTTCCTCCCAGGGAATGGCTGGCGGCCGGTCGTCGTCCCAATCAAACGAAGTATCAATTACCTTTGAGAGAGGCGCATACGGGGCACTGTCCTGCATGTTCGGAGGTTGATCGTCCTGATCCGAAGTACCCGGCGGAACAGACTGCAACGCTTCGTGCCATTGCAGAGTTCGTCCCAGGGCTTTGGCGCAGGGGTCGACCAGTACTTTTGAAGGATTGAAACGGTGACCCTCGGCCGGGCGATAAGGTCCGTGCACCCGGTAACCGTAAAGGCACCCGGTTCTCAGGTTGGGGACGTGAGCGCGCCAGACGGAATCAGCACCTTTCTCCAGGGCGATGCGTTGCGATTCTTTGGCGGAGGAAGCGGTCTCGAACAGGCAGAGCTCAACCGCAGTGGCGTGCTCGGAGTACAACGAAAAATGAATACCCGTCTCGGTAAGCGCCGGACTAATCGGCCCGGCCAAGGCCGGGTGCAAATTTTGCTGGGGCGGGACGGAGGGATCCATCAGTTAACTTCGCCAATCGAAGTTTTAATATTGCCGGCGGCAGTTTGCCACCCCGGGTGGGTATCCCGTTCTGCTAATAGACCGGATTGTGAAAATAATATAACGCATCATCTCCCGGTACAATACTGTAATCCGGCAGGCTGGAGCAATGCTCCTGTTTGATTTTCCACCGACGGCCGTTCTTGGTAAATATGTAGGTGCAGACACTGTGTTGGCGCTCGTCGGTGCTGTGGAGAGAGGACACACTGATCAATTCATCCACCAGCAGGAAACCCAGGTTTTCCCCGACGTTGCCTGCGAGAACGGTGCGCTTGTTGTTGCATTTCATCCCCTGCAGTTCGGCGATCATCACTTCATAGTCCTTGATACGATGCTCGGGCAGAACGCGCTTGTCATCGGAGATGATCACCGTGTCCTTGGAATAAAAATCCATAATTTTTTTTGGGGATTGGCATACCTGCTTGTCCACCTGTTTTAAAAGATCGGTCAGTGCATCCGTTTCGCCGGCCAGAGACAGATTCGGCGCAAACGCCAAACTCATCAGAAGTACCGGGGTGGTTAGGATTCTAGCTATATTCAACATGAAACTTCTCCATTAATTCAAATGATGTCATTCAAATGGTTTTCAAAATTAAGTCGCTTGAGTTTATTAAGGGAAATTCCCGAAAAGAATTTCTGTGTGTTCCCCTTCAGGATCCCAGCCCGCACTATAGATCCCGGCCCCTGCCAGGGTGGTGATGATCCCCTGCGTGTCGACTTTACGGATACTGTTGTTTCCCATATCGGTAATGTACATGTTGCCCTTGGAGTCGAACGCGATATCCGACGGTTGCTTGAGCATGGCCCGGGTGGCGGGTCCGCCGTCTCCAAAATTTCCCTGGATCCCGGGCCGGCCGGCAACCGTGACAATGGTGCCATCCTTTTTGATCTTGCGGATATGATGGGTGTTGGTTTCGACGATATGCAGTTCTCCATCCGGGTTGAACGCCAGGGAATCGATCGACCTCAAACTTGCTTCCAATGCCGGGCCGCCGTCGCCGCTGTCTTTATGCTTGCCGTTACCGGCGATGGTGGAGATGATGCCTTGGGTGTCAATTTTGCGGATCATGTTATTGGCCGCATCAGCAACATACAGGTTGCCCGCATCATCCAGGGTGATAGCCGCCGGATCCCGAAACGCCGCTTTGGTGGCCGGGCCGCCGTCGCCGAAGTAATTCGATTCTCCAGTACCGGCGATGGTCTTGATCTTACCATTGGGGTACAGTTTTCGAATCTGGTGATTGATCCGGTCCGCCAGATAGACATTTCCTTTTTTGTCGAGCGCCAGATCGGAAAACTGCGAGATCACCGTAATTTCAGATTTGGTTGAGGCGCCCGATCCGGAGGCCAGCACGGCTTTCTGGTACCCCGCATCCCCGGTGGTGATGTATTCGTTGATGATGCCTTTGGAGTTCACTTTGCGGACCAGACTGACGAATCCGCTGGGACTGATAAAAAAGATTTCGTTCTTGTGGTTCAGCCGCAGGCGCATGGGATACACGGAGGCTTTTAGGGCAGGGCCCCCATCACCGATGTTTCCTCGAATTCCGGTGCCCGCGATGGTGGAAATAATGCCTTTGGGAGTGATTTTTCGGATGCGGTAATGAGCCTTGTCCGCGAAGATCACGTTGTCGTTGCTGTCCACATCAATCCCGTGCGGAAACTCCAGATTCGCGCCTTGCGCGGGGCCGCCGTCTCCAGCAAATTGCTTGACTCCGTTCCCCGCCAGGGTGGTGACTTTGTTGCCTTTCATGATGAGTTTGCGGATGCGGTAATGCGAGCGGTCGATCACCAGCAGGTCGCCGTTTTTATCCAATGCCACGCCGAAGGGCAGGTGCAGGTTGGTTTCCCGCGCCAGTTCCGAATCGCCGTTGTAATCCTGCTGGCCGGTACCCATGACCGTGCGGATCATTCCCAGCTTGTCGACCATTCGGATCCGGTTGTTGCTGCGGTCGGCAATATAGATATTGCCCTTGCCGTCGACCGCGACACCCGTGGGACCGGCAATGCTGGCCCGGTAAGCGGGGCCGTTGTCGCCGATGTAATAAAATCCGCCGTCGCCCGCCACGGTGCTGATCAGACCGGAAGAATCGACTTTGCGGATCCGGTTGTTGCCGCGGTCGGCGATGTACAGGTTGTTATCCTTGTCAAGCGCGAGGCCGAACGGTTTGTCGAGAGTCGCCTTCAGGGCCGGCATGTTGTCACCGTGGTACCCGTCGCTCCCGGTGCCGGCAAAAGTCTGGATGATGCCCCTGGTATTTACCCTGCGCACGCGGTTGTTTGACCGGTCGGCAATGTACAGGTTGCCTTTGGGGTCCACCACCACGCCGGAGGGCAGGTTGAGGCTGGCTTGTGTCGCGGGACCGCCGTCTCCACTGAATCCAGCGGTGCCGTTGCCGGCGACTGTGGTGATGATGCCTTTCGTGTCGACTTTGCGCACGCGATGGTTCGCCCGGTCGGCGATATACAGGTTGCCGTGCCGGTCAAAAGTCAGTCCGGCGGGAATATTCATTTCCGCCTGAGTCGCGGGACCGCCATCTCCGGAGTAACCGGAAGCGCCAGAGCCCACTACGTTGACCAACATTCCCTTTTGATCAATCCGGCTGATCACGTTGTGAGCGCGGCGGGCGATATAAATGTCACCGTCGGGAGACACCGCCATGCCGTCTACCAGCGATATGGAAACGGTAGTGGCTTTAATCGGTTTATTGACGGCCAATGCCCAAGAGGGAATCAGCAGGAGGCACAGGAGTATCGAAATTTTGAGTTTCATGGGTGTCGGGGAATATGAATGCATAAGTTTATTTTTTGTTAGAGTTACCAAAAAGATTGAATGTCCTGAGATAAGAGCCAGCTTACCATTTTTTCGGTGGCCTTTGGCAACCGCAATTTTTGGTTTTAATAAATATTTCCCCAACTTGGGGAAAAGCTGCTTAACCCTTGAATTTTTCGAATTTTTCGAATTATACGGACCTTCGGTTCGATGTCAATGGCTTTTGAAAATTTGGTGCCTCTGTAATTTCTATGACAACAATTCCAAAAGTGATATGATGATCTCACTTGAAAACACGCAACTTCCGGGATGAGAAGGATACCCAGGCCGATCAATCCCAGCTTTTCCCGGATTCATTGAAACACTATGAAAATATTGCTGTTATTTCCCCCCGACTGGCTACCCTCGGAGCCCTATCTGAGCCTTCCGGCGCTGACCTCGGTGCTCCGGCCGGCAGGGCATGAAGTGATCCAGAAGGATATCAACGTCGAGATGTACGACTTGATGTTCAGCGGGAAGTTTCTGCGCCACGTCCAGGGCCGCATCGGATTCGAGCTGAGGCACCTGCAGGTGGTGGCCGACCGCAACGAATTGACCGAAGAGGAAGCCGGCCTCAAGGAGCAGTTGGAGTCCCTCACCGAGGAGCGGTTCGTCCGCCTGATCGACGACGTGACCGAGGCCAAGCGCATTCTCCGGAACGACGATTTCTACGAGATTGACAAACTGGAATGGGCCACGCAATGCCTCCACGAAACCATGGCAGTGGTCTCGCTCGGTTATTACCCGGCGCAACTCTGCTTTCCCCCCATCGAAACCGACCTGATCTACAAACCGTTCATGTCCTCGGAGATCCTGGAGGCGCTGGACGACGACCAGATCAACGTGTACCGGGACGTGTACCAATTTCTCATCGCCGAGGTCATGGAGAAGGAGAAGCCGGACGTGGTCGGCATTTCCATCGTCCAGCAGAAACAGCTGATTTCGACGTTTACCTTCTGCAAAATGATCAAGGAAAAGTTCCCGAAAACGCACATCACCATCGGCGGCAACATCGTGACGCGCCTGCGCGACGCCATCAAGGAAAGCAAGGGGTTGTTCGATCTGTTCGACACGGCGGTGTTGTACGAAGGCGAAAGCGCATTTGTTAAGCTGGTCGATGCACTGGGCCGGGGTGAGACGGATTTGTCGGCACTGCCCAATCTCATCCACAAGGACGCCTCCGGCGCCATCCAGCAGAACAAGGAAGTGTTCGCCGAGAACATGGACCAATTGCCGCCGCCGGATTTCGACGGCCTGCCGCTCGAAAAATATTTCGTGCCGAAGCTGATCCTGCCGTACCTGGCGACGCGCGGCTGTTATTGGGGCAAGTGCACCTTCTGCGACCATTTTCAGGGCTACGTCGAAGGTTACCGCACCAAGCAGATCGCACAGATCACCGAGGAGATCAAGTTCCTGCAGGATAAGTACGGCAACCGGCATTTCCATTTTACCGACGAGTCGTATCCCCCGGCACTGTTCCGCAAGCTTTCCCGGTCGCTCATAGACAACAAAATCGACATCGCCTGGACCACCCACATGCGGTTTGAAGAATCCCTGCTCGACGACGAGGTATGGGACGACGCGGCGAAATCCGGCTGCCGGTACCTGCATTTCGGCTACGAGTCCGGCAACGACCGGGTGCTGAAACTGATGGACAAGGCGACCAACCTCGACGCCATCCGCACCAACCTGGCCATGTCGGCGAAGTACGGCATCTGGAACCACATCATGGGATTTTTCGGGTTCCCCGGCGAGACGCAGGAAGAGGCGGAAGACAGCAAACAGTTCGTGCACGACAACCGCCAGAATATTCACTCGCTCGGATTCATGACTTTCGTGCTGGGCAAGTTCAGCCCGGTGGCGATGGAACCGGAAAAATTCGGCGTGTCCGCCTACAAAAATCCGGAATGGGACCTGGCGCTGGATTATTATTTTACGGTGGATGAAGGGTTGAGCATCCAGGACGCCATGGAAGTATTTTCGGAATTCGAGCAGAACCACGACGGCAAGTGGGACCTCAGAACCGCCGTGCGCGAGTACATCTTTTTATACATCGATCATTTCGGCACCAACGAACTCACCCAACTCCATATCCGCCCCGACCAACGCCCCTCCGTCTACAACAACCCCGTCGGCATGGTTTGATTTTTTCTTCCTTTTATTCCCTTACCTCGTACAGCACCACCGGTTCCTGTTCGCTGGCGATGTTGCGGGAGACGACGGCCAGTGCCGGTTCGGTATCGCTCATGTTTCGGGGTTGATGCGGCACGCCGGGCGGGATGAACAGGAAATCGCCTTTCTCGGTGACGACCGATTGCTTGAGCCCGTCGCCGAACCGGTTGTCCACCTTACCCCCCAGGATATAGATCCCCGATTCGAATCCGTCATGGTAATGCGGTTCCGCCTGGCCGCCGGGTGGGATGCGCACCAGCATCATGGACAAGCCGGTAGTGCCTGCCGTTTTCTCTGATAAGCCGGGAAAATAGTTGAGGTTGCGCTTGGTCGTGAATGCTTCGTCGGGCCGCACTCGAACCAGTTGGGTTTGTTTGTTTTTGGACATGGTCACACCTCCAGCCTTTATTTTAACGCCATCCCAATCTGCAATACACCCCTGTCACCCTGAATCCTTAATTTTAAAAGAGTTTTGACGACGCCGATCCGGTGTGCGATTTTTTAATGTAAGGAGTCAGTAAGTGTCCCGACTACCCAACAGAATTCGCCCGTCTCTCTCCTCATGCAGTACTCAAAGGGTGAGCGAATTCTCCCCCAGCCTCGCAAGAGGTTGGGCCCTCCCAGTTCCTCCTGTCCGGGGTGGCGACACCTCGGGCAGGAGGGGCATTATATCTGCTCTCTAATTGCCACCCCAATGACGCGAAAACCCTTGTTTTGCTAGGGCGGACGGGTTTGACCGGGTTTCGGGCCTGTGTTAGAATCGCCGCAGTTGACGGAGATGAATCCAATCCCTTGGTTTTTCATCTTAATTTAAAGTTATCCCTTTAAAATGGTGTGGTTGTGGGCATTCCCTTTACAAAAATGAGCGGCAGCGGCAACGATTTCGTCATCATCGACAATCGCGAGCCGGTACTGGACCCGGAGACGAAGCGGGATTTCGCCAGGAAGGTCTGCCAGCAGAAAAACTCGGTCGGTGCCGACGGGGTGATTTTCATCGAGAACTCCGAGCAAGCCGACTACAAGTGGGATTTTTACAATCCCGATGGCTCCTCCGCCGAGATGTGCGGCAACGGCGGCCGCTGTGTCGCCCGCTACGCGTTCGAAAAGGGCATCGCGCCGCAGAACCATTCCTTTGAAACAATCGCCGGCATCATTGAAGCGGAAGTCAACGGCCCTGTAGTGAAAGTGAAGCTGACCCGACCGGAAAGTTTGCAGAACGATGTGCAGGTGGCGTTCGACGGTCAGCAGTATAAAGTGGACAGCATCAACACCGGGGTGCCGCATGCCATCGTATTTTCCGAGGATGTGGATGGAGAAGACATCCAGAAAATTGGGAGTGGCATCCGCTACCATTCCGTATTCGCGCCGGCGGGCACCAATGTCGATCTGGTTGAAAAGAAAAACGGCGGGGCTCTCAAAGTCCGCACTTACGAACGCGGCGTGGAAGGGGAAACCCTGGCCTGCGGCACCGGCGTGGTAGCCTCGGCGATCATTGCTTCGCACAAATTCAAGATCGAATCACCCGTCAACGTGGAAACACGCGGCGGTGAAATATTAAAAGTCCATATCGAACCCGCAAACGGTTCCCTGCCCGTGGTCTATCTCGAAGGGCTGACCAAGATCACGTTTGAGGGCCACATCGTTGAACTGTAATCACCCGTTAAAGGACACTCATGTTTGAAGGATCTCTGGTGGCCATCGTCACCCCGTTCAAGAACGGGCAAGTGGATGAACGGGCGTTTCGCGATTTGCTCCAGTTTCATATTGAGAACGGAACCAACGGGATCGTGCCGTGCGGCACCACCGGCGAGTCCGCCACGCTGACCAATGAAGAGCACCATCAGGTGATCTCCATCGCGGTAGAGATGTGCAAGGACAAGATTCCCGTGCTGGCGGGCACCGGGTCGAACGCCACCCGCGAAGCGATCGAGTTGACCCAGTTTGCCCAGAAGGCGGGGGCCGACGGCGCATTGTTGATCACGCCGTATTACAATAAGCCGTCCCAACAGGGGCTGTATGAGCATTTCATGGCGGTCGCCAGGGAAACCGACCTGCCGATCATACTGTACAACGTACCGGGCCGCACCTCGGTCAACATGTTGCCGGAAACGGTAGCGCGACTCCACAAGGATCAAAAGAACATCGTCGGCATCAAAGAAGCGTCGGGTTCGCTCGGCCAGATCAGCGAGGTGATCGACCAGTGTGGCGACGATTTTACGTTGTTGTCGGGAGATGATGGCTTGCTGTGGCCCATTCTTGCAGTCGGGGGCAAGGGCGTGATTTCAGTTTCCGCCAACCTGGTGCCGGAGAAAATGGCATTGATGTGCGCACGCGCCGCTCATCACGATGTGGATGGCGCCCAGGCACTGCATTATGAATTGATGGTGCTGAACGACGCCATGTTCATCGAAACCAATCCGGTGCCGGTGAAGACCGCTCTCGCATTGATGGGCAAAATATCCGACGAGTTGCGCGCGCCTCTGGCCCACATGTCTGAAGATCATGTCGAGCAGTTGAAGACGATTCTCAAACAGTACGCGTTGATTTAAGCCCTTCCTATTAGAGTTGTTGTCCGCTGGATAAAAAATAATTGTTCTCCAGGAGGTTGAATTGATTAAAATCGGGGTAGTCGGTGCGGCGGGGCGCATGGGAAAAACCATTGTTGCCTGCATTGAGGATACGGACGGCGTGGCTCTGTGTTGCGGCACCGAGGCTGAGGGCAATCCTGCGCTGGGTCAGGACGTGGGCGAGTTGGCGGGAATCGGCAAAAAAAATATTTCCCTGCACGACGACCTGGCTGACATGATGCGCACCTGCGACGTGGTCATCGATTTTTCCACGCCCGAGTCCAGCCTGCGGACACTGAAGGAGGCCGTGGCGCAGAAAAAATCCGTGGTCTTTGGCACCACCGGATTGTCCGAAGCGGAGAAGAAGCAGTTGAAAGCAGCGGCCAAAACCATTCGTTGCGTGTTCGCGCCCAACATGAGTATCGGGGTCAACGTGATGTTCAAGGTGGCAGGGGACGTCGCGAAGATACTGGGCGACGCGTATGACGTCGAGATTGTGGAAGCGCATCACAAGTTCAAGAAGGATGCCCCCAGCGGTACTGCCGTGCGCCTGTCCGAGGTGGTGGCGGAAGCGCTGCAGCGCGATTTGAACAAAGTCGGCGTTTACGGCCGCAAAGGGTTCAGCGAGGGGCGCGGGCCGAAAGAAATCGGCGTGCATACATTGCGGGCCGGGGATATTGTCGGCGAGCACCGGGTGATGTTTGGTGGCATGGGCGAGACGCTGGAAATTTTTCACCGGGCGCAAAGCCGGGAAACTTTTGCGCGCGGGTCCATCCGTGCCGCCCAATGGGTGGTCGAACAGCCGCCGGGGTTGTATGATATGCAGGACGTACTGGGCCTGAGAGGTAAATAAGATGTTTGGTTTGCGATCCAAATTGAACCGCCGTGTGTTTCTGAAGGTGTTTTCACTTTCCGCGCTGGCTTCGTTGTGGCCGAAGAAGAGTGCGGGGACGGTTAATTTTCAAACCAACAAGAATATTCCCCCGAATTATATTCAGAACCGCGACATGCCCGGATTTTTTATCCGGAGCGCCAATCCGTTTCTGGGCGTGAATGCACAGGACTGGGGTCTCGCCGTCACGGGCCTGGTGAAACACAAGTTGGCCCTGGGGTACGAAGACCTGTTCGGTTTTCCCATCGTGTCGCAGGTCTCGCGGCTCAAGTGCGTGGAATGCTGGTCGGCCAAGGCCAGGTGGGAGGGATTCAAGTTTCAGGAGCTGGTCGACCGGGTGCAACCGGATCCCAGGGCGAAATATGTTACGTTTAAATCCGCCGATTCGTATTACGAAAGTTACGCGCTGGAAGAATTGCTGAGGCCGCGGGTGATGATGGTTCTGCGCATGAACGATCAGCCGTTGACCCGGGAGCACGGATTTCCCCTGCGCCTGATTGCGCCGTTCAAGTACGGTTACAAGAACATTAAGTACATCACCCAAATCGAGTTTACCGATACCCGCAAACGCAATTACTGGGCGGACTTCGGTCCCTACTCGGTGGACGGGACCATCCAGCCGGGTATCGACCATCCCCTCGACTACCAGAAGAAACCCTTGCCGATCAATGGCGGGGAAGTGTTTCACTTTTTTGACCAGCGGCCCGCTCCATCCATAATACGGCAATGAAATGGCGACGATTCTCCTTATTGCTGACCTTACCCTTTTGGTTTTTTTCCTGCTCCGATAGCGGCGTCCAGCAGATTCCCGTAAAGGTTCCTGCCCACGTTAAAGTTCCGAAAGCGATGGTGTACATTCCGGAAGGTGAATTCACTTACGGTCATGCCGAAGACCCGAAGACCGCTCTCGGCCGGAAAGTATATCTGAAAGCGTATTTGATCGATCGGTATGAGGTGTCACGCGGCGAATACGGAAAGCTCAGGCCGGATTATGAATTTGGCGCCGGGAAGGAAAAATTCCCGGTCAGCTGGGTTCCTTTTGCAGAAGCAAAGTCGTACTGTGAATCGGCTGGCAAGCGTCTGCCGACGGAACCGGAATGGGAGAAAGCGGCGCGTGGACCCGATGGAGGCAAGTGGCCGTGGGGCAGATATCAGCCGCATCCCAACAATGGATTTTCAGGGTTTCTTCCAGAGCGGGTCGACAGGCGGCCGGAATGGATCAGTCCGTACGGAATATATGGCATGGGCCACAACGTGTGGGAATGGACGGCGGACGACTGGAGTTACAATGGTATGTCGGGCAAGGAGAAAGGGTTATACAAAGTGATCCGGGGCGGATTGTACCAGTCGCACCTGAAGATCGACTTTTCCCCCACCTGGGCACGCAACTACATGGAACCGACAGCGCGTTACAATTTTATCGGTTTTCGATGCGCTCAAGACGTCGCAAGCGATTCGGGTTGATGGTTGAATCGAGGGTTGGCTGGACTGGGACTTGGCGGCTGGATTGGATGCTATCCCTCTGAGTTGACCTCATCGAGAATGCTTAGAATTTTTTTCATATCATAATTCTTGAGACAGAGATTCAGATTATCCGCCAGTTTCTTTCCTTCTTCTCCCGACTCAACGAGTAACGGCAGTGATTCTCGAATGCCAGTGACATAATGCAGCTTTGCCGCTTCCTTGAGCGAGTGGTGGACGTCTTTGGGGATATGCATTTGAGAATAATCCATGGTGTGCGACAATTTAAGTTCAGTGTCCTTCGGAGGCGCCTCTGAGTAAACGTAATCAATGTTAAGAAGATTTTTCAGGCATTCAAAAACTTCTGCGGACCGAAAAGGTTTGAGAACCACCTCATGAGAACCCAGTTTTAAGAATTGTTCCCGATCATGTTGCATGGCCGAAGCAGTGATGGTCACTATTTTGAACCGGTCATTTCCGAATTCCTCCAAAATTTTGGTGATGGCTTCCTTGCCGTCCATGATGGGCATTCGAATATCCATGAAAATAATATCCGGCAGGTGTTGGCGTGTTTTTTCCAAAGCGATCAGTCCGTTTTCCGCTTCAATGACGTTGACTCCGATATTTTTCAGCAGATGACTCAGCACGGTCCGGTTATCCGAGTTATCGTCGGCAACCAGGGCTTTGACATGATGTTCGCCTGCAATTTTAATTACCTTCTTGTTTATTTTTTTCGCGAACTCAGGCTTTCCTCTGGAGGGAGGTAGATGGAGGGTGAAATAAAAGCAGGACCCTTTATCCATGGTCGAGGATACGTATAAATTCGAACCCATCAGCAGGATCTGTTTCCTGCAGATGGCCAGCCCCAATCCAGTGCCGCCCTTTTTGATTCCCTCGGCATCCTGTTTGAAAGGTTCAAAGATGGTTTTTTGAGCTTCTTTCGAAATGCCCTTTCCAGTGTCTCTGACTTCAAATCGGTATTCGTCGTTCTTGCCGGGAATGATGTCCAGGGAAACGGTTCCCGAATCGGTAAACTTGACCGCATTCCCCAAGAGGTTGATCAGCACTTGTCTTAGTTTTTCTTCATCCCCATATAAATGACACCAGTTGTCATGAACCGGGGGAATTTTAAGAGACAAGTCTTTTTCCTGGCATTTCAATTTAAAAAGAGTGGTCATGCCTTCGATGACCTGGCTCAGGTTGAAATCCCCCAAGTGAAGTTCCATCCGTCCCGCTTCAATTTTGGAGATATCGAGAATGTCGTTGATAATGGCAAGCAGGTTTTTCCCACTGGAATCGATGCGTTCCAAAGCCTTGTGATGCTCGGGGGTCAACGTGGTGTCTCTTTGCAGAATCTGCGAATAACCCATAATGGCGTTCAAGGGAGTCCGGATTTCATGGCTCATATTCGCGATAAAGGCAGTTTTGGCCGAGTTGGCGGATTCCGCTCCAATTTTGGCTTTTTGCAATTCCATCTCAAAGTTTTTCCGGTCCGTGATATTGGTATTCAGACCACAAACGGCGTAAATCTTGCCATCAGTATCCCGCAAGGGAAACTTGATCGAAATGTAGGTTTCGGTTCGTCCCTTGATCGTCAATTGTTCCTCGGCCTCCACAGGTTCGCCGGACTCGAAGACGAGGCGGTCCCGGCGGGTCAAGCGATCGGCTAAATCTTGTGGAAAAATCTGTGAATCCGTTTTTCCTTCGACCTGTTCATTCGTAACGCCGAATACTTTTTCAAACTGACGGTTGACCAGTACATAACTCAGATCAGTGTCCTTCATATAAATCACGGTCGTGGCATGGTCCAGGATATTCCTCAGGCGCTCTTCACTTTCCCGAAGCGCGGATCCCGATTTCCGGCGGATCTGTATTTCATGCTCCAGATCATGGGTGCGCTCCCGGACCTTTCCCTCCAGTTCGTCATGAGCTTCCTGGAGTGCGATGTCTCTGTTCTGGATCTGGCTCAACATGTCGTTGAACTGATTGACGAGCTCTCCCAGTTCATCCTGGCTCTCGTTGACGGCGCGCAGGGCATAATTTTTTTCAGTGGAGACCCGTTTCGCCAGGTTGGACAGGTGCAGGATCGGGGAGGAAATGGTCTTCTGCAGTTTGAATGACAGAAGAAAGGCTCCGAGGAGGGAGATGACCAGTACTATGAACGCGATGATGCCGTATTGCCGAAGACGTTGATAAAAATTTTGAAGGTCGGAATGAATGAAAATAGTGCCAATCTTCTTGTCGTTGAGAAGGATTGGCCTGAATGTCAGAATTTGCCCTTGTTCAAAATAGTTGCCTGATTGCCGAGGTTGGGATGGCAGGGCGACTTTGTTTTTGCCGGCCCGGTAATAAGCCGCGAAAATTTTATTATCCTGGGTATACAATCCGGCGGCAACGACGCGGGGATCGATGCTTAAGGCTTCCAGTGTTTCCCGGCCGGAAGCGGGATCTTGAAATTGGAGGGCCGCTGTACTGTTGGCACCGATGATATGGGCGACACTTTCAAGCTCACGCGCCTGGTTATTGCGAAACGTCAGCAGATCATACAGACAAAACCCGAGCGCGGCCAACAGCAGGGCCACGCTGGTGGTCAGCATGATGATCCGGTTGAGCTTGTCGCGTATCGAAACGTTTTTTAAAAAATCCATACGTTTGCAATCTCTTGATTCATTCGCCGTGACGGCGAGTATCTTTCAAGGGGTGAGTCCCGGGTCCAGGCGATAGAGGAGTCGGTGGACGTTTCTATTAATAATGGACTCAGGGGTTTAGAGCGATTACCAAAAAAAAAGGGCTCCACTATAAAAGTGGAGCCCCCCGGAATAATCAGGGAGCTTCCTTAAAAAAGGTTAGCCCTTATCTCCGGAAGCTCCCATTGTTCTTGCGCTAGACAATGGATCACCTCCTTTCTTCCAGGGGGTGAACCTTAACGCCAAAAGCTCCCCTGGCGCTCCTGGCATTCTATAGGTTGTATATAGATTGACTTACTAACCCTGAAAAGTCAAAAAGGAATTTCCGTATGGGGTATTTATTTTTCGAGGGGTTAACTCTTACCGATAAAGGGGTTATCTGCCTGACAAGGTCGAGATTGGAGGCAAGGCCGGAGAAAGAGGATCTCAACGGGAAACGTCCGGGGTCTATATTCTCCTAATAACCTTTCAAATGCTGCAAAATTTGTTCGGCTGCCTGCGTGAAGAGCTTGTCCTGGGAACCCCCCGTGATGCCGCCTTTGACCCAGGTTTTCACCTGCCACGCTCCCAGTACCCCTTCTTTACCGATCAAAGCGATTTTGACATTCAACAGGGCGCGGGAACCTTCGTCGATTCCGAAGGTGGCCAGCCGCTTCCACCGACTGCCGCCTTCAAAACGGATGATTTTGTACTTCAACTCATACTTGGCTTCTTTGGCCTCTTCTCCCACAATGAAGAGGGAGTCATCCAGGCGATTTTCCAAGGCCAGGCGAAGCCGGGATCCGGCCTCCTGCAGGGTGTTGTTTTTGATCGTGATATCATGCAGAAAAACCTTGTTCAGGTCTTTTTCCCACCGTTTGTGCGTTACGGTCTGGGCTCCCGAGCAGGCGCCCAGAAACATAATCAAGGCCAAGCCGCTAACGATCCATTTGTTCATGGTCGGTTCCTGATGTAGAGATTAACAATCGAATTGAATGGCCCGATTCTACCAGAAACTCCATCCGGTTTGCAAAGGGGGAAAATCAGCCAAACCAATGCAGGACTTTCTCTTCGAACCCGCTGAACCAGATTTGCAGTTCGATGGGAATGAGGTTGTTGAAGTAGGTCAGATATCCCTGGGCCAGGGCGGTTCCGAGTAATATCAGCAAGAGTCCACTGAATATATTGGTGGTGTGGAGCAGGAAGGTGCGTTTGCCGATTTTAAGGTCCCAGGCCTTGCCCCGCAACAGCCGCCAGAACCAGCCGTCTTTTGAAAGGTGACTGCACACCGACGCGATCAGGATGAGCGGGGAGCCCAATCCCACGGCATAAAAGAACAGCAGGGTCATGCCCTGCAACACGGTTTTGTCCGAGGCCGCGAGAATCAGAATACCGGTGAGCACCGGTCCCACGCACGGGGTCCAGCCCAGGGCGAACGTGGCTCCAAATAGAAAATACCCGGCCAGGGTCGCCGTGGGAGCGCTTTTGAATTGGGCTCCGGAAAAACCTTTCCCCGCCAAAGTCATAATCCCGAACAGGATGATCAGCACGCCGCCCCAGTAGGTCAGGGAATCCAGGTACTCGCGCAATATACTTCCCATAAAACTGGCCGACGCCCCCATCGCCACAAACAGGGCTGCCAATCCGCAAAAAAAGGCGAAGGAGTTGAGGGTCATCCGCCCCCGGCTGGTCTGGGCGGTGATCGCAAAATAGGCCGGCAGGATGGGCAGGGTGCAGGGTGATAGAAAACTGAACAGACCGGCCAACAGGGATAGCAGGGCCAACACCAGTATCCCGGATTCCGGGAGCTTGGCTTCCGGTTCAAACGGATTGATGGAAGTATCTGCGCCGGCCTCTGACTCCGATGCTTCGGGGGATCCTGAAAATAGATTGCCACCAGGAGTCGGCAGTGAAGATGAGCTGTTCTGTACCTGTGCGCTGGAGGAAGATTCCTTGAACGCTTTCGGGGCGTTGCTGCTGACACAGCGAAACCCGACATCCGATGCCCCCTGATCGGGATCGGCATACTGTCGGTATCCGGCCCGCGCAAACTCTTTCAGCACCTGGACGTAAAATTCACCGGGGAAATGCCCGATATCGGAAACCGAGACACCCCGGATCACTTTGTAACCCTGGTTGAAATCGTCGAACTTGAATTTGTTATTGGGGTAGGGCGCGTAGTCCGCGTCGATCCATTCCCAGACATTGCCGACCAAATCCTCCACTCCTTCGGGGCTGGCGCCCTTTTTGAAAGTACCGACTTTGGACAGCGCGGCTTTGGAACCTAATTTGTTGGGAAGGTTGGCGCGATCGCGTTCAAATTCATTTCCCCAGGGATAGGCGCTCCCTTTGGTGCCGCGTGCGGCGCGTTCCCATTCCTTTTCGGTGGGCAGGCGCTTTCCCGCCCATTGGCAGAAATTGGCGGCGTCGAACCAACTCACCCAGACCACCGGGTGATCGCCCAGGCCTTCGGGAAATCGGGTTTTCTGCCAACCCCTGGGTGACGCATAATAACCGAGTGTTTCGACGATGGCCTGGTAATCGGGATGCGTCGGCAGGTCTTTCAGGAATGCCTGGTAGCGGCGATGGCTCACTTCAAACCGGTCGATATAAAATCCCTTGAGAAACGGTTTCTGCTCGGGATGGGCGTCCTTGTACAGGGGTTTGGGAATGCCCATGGATGCGCCCAGTCCGGGTTCGTCGGTCTGGTTGGTCCCGAACACGAACTGCCCCGCGGGAATGAACACCATATCCCCTTCCAGCGGACTGTCCGGCCCGTTGTCATGCGCCCAGCAGACCAGTGGGGTGGCGCACATCACCAGGGTTGCCAGGGCCAGCGTCCTTAAAAATTTCAGCATGGTGCCTGTTGATTGTTTTGGCATGGAGAGGATTGCGGTGTTTCCGCGGCTTTCTCGGTAGTTGCGAGCAGTTGATCAAAATAGAGAAGGGTTTTGGGATCCACCCAGTTTTCCGCACCGTTTAAAACGCCGATGATTTTGCCCTGGGGATCGATCAAAAACGTGGTGGGCAGGCTGATCACGCCAAACTGGTTGCTGACTTTCAGTTTCGGGTCCAGCCCGACAGG
>JAHELC010000033.1 GCA_024644405.1 Nitrospinaceae bacterium | reverse complement strand
GCCAGGGGCACAACGAGCAGGCCACGGAAACCAATCCCGGGGGAGAAGCCTGTTTCAAGGATGTATTCCTCGATGCGGAAGCCACCCTCTACGTCGATTCCTCCGGGGATCCATTCGAAATCTGAATTCTTACGGGTCTATGAGGAGAGTAGAAAACGGTGACAGCATCCTGACCACCGTAAGGAAAAACCATAAGTAAAAATAGTATGAACACGAATCCTGAAACTTCCCATAACTGGTCGACCACCATGCAAGCCCACAACGCCCGCAAGGTGTGCGACCTGGTAGAAGTCATGAGCAACGAAACCTTCCGAACCGAAGACCTCGAAAAAACCCGCGACATCGCGGAAAATCATCCGGAACTGCTTGTGCATTGCGTCTACACGAACCCCCGGATCCCGGGATCGGGTTGTCTCTTTTTCCAATTGAGCGGAGGGAGAATCTCAAGCAAAGCCGATCTGATCCGCTGGTTTACCGGCAAGACCGGTGAAGAAATGGAAGCCGCGAGACGTCTTCCCGTTTATGCGGCACCGAAAAACCTGGTGTCGGCATGGGACGGCCGGAATCCCGATGACAACCGCTACGATGGGTCCAATGAAATCCCGCTGGACCTACTGGTCGATACGCTGAACTACGTAATCGGTTTGCGTAGGCACCGGTCAGGTAACAAGGCCGCGGATTGTCCCGCCTGATTCGTTTTCTATAGATAGAGAAAGCCGATCATAAACCAACTCCCAAAACGGCGGTTTCCCATCCGGAAGCCGCCGTGTTTTCGTGTATCACCTGGCTAGCCCGAATATTTCATCAATTGAGCAAAAAAATATCGCGCGGTTGTTAAGAGTTGTTAAGTTTTAGTTACTTACTTCCAAAACCACAACCAACCGCGCGATGACAGAATGTATCCAGCAAACCTTCCCGTTTTCAAACTGCGAAAAGAAGAAAGTTGAAGCCGATTTTACCGGTGGGAACATCAGTTCCGATGGAGGACTTCTGTTTGTTGGAGAAATGGATCGGCAACTCAAGCTGTTGGATCGCGCCGCGAAACTGCTTCCCGATAACCGGGATCAGACCCGGATAACTCATTCTCAGAAGTCACTCCTCAAACAGAGAGTCTACGCCCTGGCCCAGGGTTGGGAAGATCTCAACGATCATGACACATTACGGGATGATCCAATCCTGCAAACGGCAGTAGGTAAATCGACAACTCTGGCCAGTGCACCGACTCTTTGCCGAATGGAACACCGGGCGGATCGTCACGCAGCGATTGAATTGAACCGGCTCTTAATCCAAACATTTATCGAATCATTCGGGGATAAACCTCCGGCCAAACTGATCCTCGATTTCGATGCCACCGATGACCCGGTGCACGGCGACCAAATCGGTAAATTTTTTCACGGTTACTACAAAGGGTATTGCTTTCTGCCTCTCTATGTCTTTTGCGAAAGCCAACCGCTTTTGGCCTGGTTGAGACCGGCCAATATTGATGGAGCGCGGGGAGCCTGGTTAGCTCTTCGCTGGATCGTTACCCACCTCCGCGAGGCGTGGCCGGACGTCGAGATTATCTGGCGGGCCGACTCGGGTTTTTGTCGCTGGCGAATGCTGGCCTGGAGCGAGAAAAACAACATCGACTACATCGTCGGGATCGCCCGCAACGCCCGTCTGGAAAAGCTCGCCAGCCATCTCATCGATGACGCGGAGAGGCAACATAAACAAACCAATCAAAAGGTCCGGCTCTTTGGTTGGATTCAGTATGGAGCGAAAAAATGGGATCATTCACGGCTGGTGATCGCGAAAGCTGAACACACTTCTATAGGACGAAACCCCAGGTTTATTATCACGACCTTGAGAGGTGATGCTCAAGAACTGTATGACGGGACTTATTGCCCGAGAGGTGATATGGAAAACCGGATTAAGGAGCAACAAATGGGTTTGTTTGCCGACCGGACCAGCTGTCACAATTGGTGGCCGAATCAACTCCGATTATTGATCAGCACTTTGGCCTATGTGCTGGTCGATTCGCTACGAAGAGACGTCCTCGTTGGAACCGAATTGGAGAGTGCCCAGGTTACCCGAATCCGACTCGAGCTACTCAAAATCGGGGCGGTCGTTGTGCGCAACACCCGCAGGATAAAGATTCATCTATCCAGTTCATGGCCACGAAGGAAACTATTTGAACTCGTTCATCAACGCTTGATACCGCAGCCCAGTGGATAACAGAAGAGGTGCTGCCCCGGCACAGTAAAAAACGGAGGGAGTCGGGATCACTGTGCCCTCACACCGGCAAAAACTCAAAATCCACCTATTTCCCCAGGCTAATTCAATGCGAACGGAAGAAATCTTAAAAATCGTCAATCCACAAATCGTGATGAAATATTCGGGCTAGATACTTTTTTAAGCCCGAAAATTAAGACCGGCGGGATGGTTGGGGTCAAGGGAAGGAAATTTGTCCCCTGACATTCCACATTCAACGAAACCCTACAACGTTTCAAAAAACCTTCGGTTTATGATTGAACCCCATTCCAACGTGGGTTGGGCCGGACCGGGTTCAAAGGCACCTCAAAATGAAAACCCGAATTTCTCGGCAACCCGGGCCACGAAAGGCTTGTTGTCCTCCGGACAGTTCCGGTGCCAGGCCCGGAGGTATTCCCCGAAAGTTTTCGGGTTCTGATCTACCCCCACATTGATATAGTAGATGGCCCGCCAGTGCCTCGGATCTTTCTCAACCAAGGGGAGTAATTGCACCGCCACGATCCCGTTGCGCGCCCGGTCCGTGCCGTTCTCTTTCAGTCTGTCGGCATTCGCCTGGTACCATTTCGCGAGGTCAACGGGATCGTCCGGGGTATATTTCGTGATCAAGTCGTCCGCGTATTCTTCGAGAGATCTGGAGTATCCCCTCCAATTTCTGTAGGGCGGCTTGATTTGCCAGCTCGTCGCCATTTGGCGCAGCGCATAGATGGAAGCGAGTTCGCACAGTGATTCTTCAAACCAAAGATTCGAACGATCGGCCTTTTTGTTGCGACAAAGAACATGGGCGAGCTCATGGGACATCTGGTAGGCATGCTGACACCAGAACCGGTCCCTCGAATCCAACAGGACGAGAATCTCTCCGCGGACGGTTCGCTGAAAGACGGTCATTGGGCCTTCCTCATCGTGACGAACCCGGATCGGTTCGAGTTTTCCCAGCTGATCATCGGTGAAGTGGACCGTCAATTCACCGCAACAGGAATGGATGACTTTGGAAAGATCGCTCCGGCTCGCGTCGCCCCAGCCATTCGGTTCGATCCGAAGGGTGATCTTTTGCAGACTGTCTTCTCGAGCCTCAACACGGGAAGCCCCATCGTCGCCTTGAACCGTCAGGACGATCGAAACAGCTGCGATG
>JAHELC010000022.1 GCA_024644405.1 Nitrospinaceae bacterium | reverse complement strand
TTTTTTTTTGCTGAACCGGTACCACCAGTACCTGGATCTCGCCCAGCGGGATTTGTTCAGCAGTGTGGTGATCTCCGACTACCTGTTCCATCGTGACCGGATTTTCGCGGGGCTGAATCTTGAGGGCCACGAACTGCATCTCTACGAACAACTGTTCAACCTGATCAAAATCAAGATTCCCAAACCGGATTTGGTGATATTCCTGCAGGCGGAGACCCCGGTTCTGCATGGCCGGGTGGAAAAACGGGGCCGGCGATTCGAGCAGAATATGGAGTATCAGTACTTGGAGGACGTCAACCGCGCCTTCAATAACTTCTTCTTTTATTACGCCGAAACCCCCCTCCTGGTGGTCAATACCAACGAAATCGACCTGGCGGGTGAAAAATATAACTTCAAAGAGTTGATAAACAAGATCAATCATCATAGAATAGGCCGTGAGTATTACAATCCGCTTGGATCCTGACAAGACCGGGACGGAGTTGCATAGTACGAGTTTGGGGGGAGTTCGGAAGGAAGACCGCATACAGGCTTCCAATCCATGTTTCGCTTTCACCTGATTTGTTTTATGATCGACCTCCGTGCCCACCGGCATTACAACCGGCGGGCTTTTTAATTTCGACTGCTTTATATCACCCTGCCCTTGTCCGGCCTGTTCACGGCCAGCTTTCCAAGCCTTATTGCGAGATCGCATGATGGACCGGAAACGAGTCACCATACCGCAATTGATGGAATGGAAAAAAACCCAGCGAAAAATTTCCGCGCTGACCGCTTACGATTACACATTTGCCCGGCTGTTGGATGAGTCCGGCATTGATGTCATCCTGGTGGGAGATTCGGCGGGTATGGTTTCGATGGGGTATGAAAATACCCTTCCCGTGACCATGGACGAAATGATTTTTCATACCCGTGGTGTCCGGCGCGGTGTGCAAACGGCACTTCTGGTGGGCGACATGCCGTTCATGTCCTACCACGTCTCAGAAGCGGACACGATCCAAAACGCCGGCCGGTTCATCCAGGAAGGGGGCGCCGAAGCGGTGAAGATGGAAGGCGGGTCCCGTATCCTCGACAAGGTTCAGGCCGTGATCCAGGCCGGCATTTCCGTCATGGGTCATGTCGGGTTGACTCCCCAATCGGTACACCAATTCGGCGGATACCGGGTGCAGGGCAAAAATTATCTGGACGCCCGGCAAATCAAAAAGGACGCTCTGGATTTGCAAAAAGCCGGGGTCTTTGCGCTGGTGCTGGAAGGCATGCCGATGGAGCTGGCGGCAGAAATTACCGGCGAGCTGGAGATCCCCACAATCGGCATCGGTGCCGGCTCACACTGCGACGGGCAGATTCTGGTCACCCAGGACATGCTGGGAATGAACCTCGATTTTACCCCCAAGTTTGTCAAAAAATATTGTGAAGCGGGAGCGGCGATCCGTTCGGCGGTACAGGGTTATGTCGACGAGGTCCGGTCCGGCGCGTTTCCCGATGAAGCCCACTCGTATCACCTGAAAAAGGAAAAACTGCGGAGGGTCGGCAACGACTCCCGGTAATTTTGTTGGAATCGGAAAATGGAAATTTTAAGAACTATCGAAGAAATGAAAGCCTGGTCGCGGAAGGTGCGGGAGGACGGGCAAACCCTCGGGTTGGTGCCCACCATGGGATACCTGCACGAAGGGCATCTGAGTCTGGCTCGTAAATCCATCAGTGCCTGCGACCGGACGGTAGTCAGCATTTTCGTCAATCCCCAACAGTTCGGGCCCGACGAAGATCTGGACAACTATCCGCGTGCTCTGGAAACCGACCAGCGCACATTGGAACCGTTGGGCGTGGACGCCCTGTTCCTTCCCACCGCGGATGACATGTACCCGGAGGGATTTCAGACTTACGTTCATGTAGAGGAAATCACCGAAAAGTTGTGCGGCAAAAGCCGCCGGGAACTCTTTCGCGGGGTGACGACCATTGTGTTGAAACTGTTTAATATCGTTCAACCCCATTCGGCATTTTTCGGCGAGAAAGACCGCCAACAACTGGAGGTGATCCGGAAAATGGCGGACGACCTCAACCTAGATATTGAAATTGTCGGCCTGCCGATTATTCGGGAAGCGGACGGGCTGGCCATGAGCTCGCGCAACCAATACCTGGGTGAAACCGAGCGAAAAACCGCAACATCCCTTCACGAGGCGTTGCAGCAGGCCCAACAACTGGTCGCACAGGGGGAATCTTCGGCAGCAACCATTCGCGCGCGAATGCGCACGATTATCGAACGGGAAGGTCAAGCCGAGGTGGATTACATTTCAGTGTGCGATCCGAACCGCTTTGAGGAATTGAAGGTAATCCGGGGAAAAGCGATGATTGCCCTGGCCGTTCATGTCGGGAAAGCCCGGCTCATTGACAACTGCTTAATTGAGAGAATCTGATGCAAAAAATCATGCTGACAGCAAAATTGCACCGGGCGACGGTGACGGACCGGAATATTGAATATGAAGGCAGTATTCAAATCGATGAGGCCCTGATGGAGGAGGTTGGGATCGCGTCTTACGAACAGGTGCACATTTATGACATCAACAACGGCAACCGGTTGATAACGTATGTGATACCCGGCGAACGCGGGAGCGGCATGATTTCCGTCAACGGGGCGGCGGCCCGCCTGGTGGAGAGAAAGGATCGCATCATCATCGTAGCTTATGGTATGATGAGTACAGACAAAGTCGAAAATTATCAGCCCCGAGTCCTCCTGCTGGACGAAAGCAACAAAGTCATCGAGCGGCAGGGAGCTTTGGCCTTCACCTCACAAGCATTGTCATAATGGATATCTTCTGGCTTGCATATACGGCATTCGTGTTGTGGATGTGTATGGATTGCTTCAATCGGAAAGAGCATTTCATCTGGATCATCGTTATTGTTTTTCTGATTCCGGTTGGACCTTTTGCCTATTTTTTTGCGGTGAAAAACCGGGCAGGCGGTCCTGGGCCTACGTTACAACCCATCAAACTGTTCAATACCGGCCCGGCGCGCGAAATCGAAACCGAGGAAACCCTGCAACTCAAGGATTTGATCACCAAATACCACAAGGCGTTTCACTATGAAAAGCTGGGGCAGATTTATCTGGAGCAGAAAAAGTATGAGTCGGCGGTGACCCAGTTTGAAGAAGCCATCAAAAAAGATCCGGAACTGACCGAGGCGCGCTACGGCCTGGGGAAGGCCCTGCATGGCATGGGTCAACCCGCGGAAGCCGCCAAGATCCTTGAAGAGCTGATCAAAATTGACAAAAAATACGATTATGGCAACGCCATTTTCGGGTTGGCCGAATGTTACCGGCTCTCCGGCCAGGAGGATAAGGCCCTGGAGGCTTATGAGGCTGTTATCAACTCATTTCACTTTTTTAAAGCCTATTACCACTACGCCCGGCTTTTGGATAAAAAGGGCAAGAAGAAGGAAGCCATTGATTACATGAAAAGTATTATTGGGTCCGCCAAGGATCTTCCGGAATACAAGCTGGAAAAGGAAAGACACTGGATCGAAGAAGCCTACAAATATTTGAAAAAGAATGGCATCGAATTGGCCTGAACCGCTGTACCAGTACATCCCCTATCTCACAATCCTTTGGAACACCCCATTAATCCGCAGTTTTCACTGGCCGAAAACAGACACAGTTCCCTTCAACGAATCGCCCAATTGGTGTAGACTTTTTTATATAAAAAATTCTTCTGAAAGAGTGATGATCATTTTTATTTTTTTTGATATCTTGATGTAAAATAATTTTTGGCCATTTATTTGTAATCCGGGAGGGGAAAGCGAATAGAGCATGACGACGTTATCTGAAAATATGAAAACCATTCGTAAGGGCTTGAGTTGCACCCAAATGGCTATCGCCAAGGTTCTGGACATCGGCTTTCGGACGTACGTCCGCTATGAAGCAGGTGAAAGGGATGCGCCCGTGGCGGTGCTGGTCAAATTCGCCCGGCTTGGCAGTATATCCCTGGACCGCCTGCTGACCACCAAACTGGAGCCGTCCGATCTCGAAAAGCCCGACCTGGATCCCCCGGCAGGGAAACTCAGCCAGATAGATGCCATCGGCGGTTCACTCAAGGAAGGCCGCCTGGTCTTCAAGGGAATTCGCGGGGACTACTATGTGGCTGTGACACAGGATGAAAAGAAACTGTTGAATCATTTCCGGAAAATGAACCCGAAATCCCAGGACAAATGCCTGGTGGACATGGAATGGTCCCTGAAAAAGAATAAAGGGCGGACATCCACGGTAACAGGAAAGAAAAAAGTTTCGAGAAAAGTCGAAAAGAGCCGGAATGCCAGCAAGCTGAAAAAAATGGCCAAGACCATCAAGAAGATCACGCTCAAAGGCTGAAGACCGCTTTTGCTTCATTCGGATGAAAGCAGCGCCTGAAACTGTATCTTTTGTTTCTTATATTCTCTGGAATTTTCTGAGGATATCGTTCATCTCAAACAACAGCGCGATCGGCCGGCCATGAGGGCAGGTATAGGGCATCCGGGTTTGCTCTAAATCGTGCATCAGTTTGCGGATCTGGTCCAGTTCCATCGGATGATTCACCTTGATGGCGTTGCGGCAGGACATCATAATCATAATATCTTCCATTTTATTCTGGAGAGTGTGGTCCTTCTCCTCCCGGATCAGCCGTCCCGCCACTTCCCTGACGATACTTTCCTGATCGTGATTTTTCAAAACCGCCGGCACCGAACGCAGCAGGAACCCGTCTTTGCCGAAAGGTTCCAGATGCATCCCCAACTCCCGGAGCGCTTCCAGATGCACCGCCAACGACTGGGCCTCCGCCGAGGGGAATTCCACGGCCAGCGGAAACAGCAGGTCCTGAACTTCCACTTTTTTATTTTCGGCCGCCTCCCGGAACCGCTCATAGAGCACGCGTTCGTGGGCAATATGCTGGTCCACCACCAGAACACCTTTCGGACCCTGCATCAAAATAAAAGAGTTGTTCAATTGCCCCACCGGTTCGAACTCGGAAAACACCAGGTCGGATACCGGCCGGGGTTTTTGTCCGAAGACTTCGATCTGCCGGGGATCCGCCTCAACACCTCTCATCCGGTCCTCCGAGGGAGCCGGACGGTACAAAGCCTCCAGCCCCCGGCTCCAGTCCCCTCTCCGAGCTTCCGTTTCGGTTGATCCCGGAACCGGATTCTTGGAGGGCACCGATGCCTGTGGGTGGTGTCCGGGCATTTCATAGGCAGGGTTGAGTTCTCGGCCCTGTCGGCTGGCCGAATCCTCGTCCGGGGGCGTGAAGGATTTGTCATTTTGCTGCAGTGCGTCCTGGACCGCGTGACTGACAAACCGGTACACGTCCTGCTGAAACGCAAACCGGACTTCCGCCTTCGCGGGATGCACGTTGACATCCAACAGACCGGGATCCATCGTCATGAACAAAAACAGAACAGGATGCTGGCCTCTCGGCAGAAGGTGACTGTACCCCTGCTGTGTTGCCGATAACAGAATCCGGTCGCGGACGAAGCGCGAATTGATGAAACAATACTGGGTATTGCGGTTGGACCGGGTATAAACAGGGCTGGAGATGAACCCTTCGATGCGGTAGGTGCCGTCATTCTTCTCCACCCGGATCAACTCCTTTGATAACTCGGCGCCAAACAATTCCGCAATCCGGTACAACCCCTGATCGGTCGGCAGCGTGGCCAGCAGCTTCCGGCCGTTGTGATGCAGGCTGAATTGAATTTCCGGATGCGCCAGAGCCTGCTGCTGCACCACCTGGGTGATGTGCGCCGCTTCGGTGCTGTCTCTCTTTAAAAATTTCTGGCGTGCGGGGGTGTTGTAAAACACCTGATTGACTTCGATCGTCGTCCCCCGGGAAAACGCGATCTCCTTCACCCGGGAAGCTCCGCCCCCCTCAATCGAGACCTCGGTTCCATTGCGGCCTTTCCCCGTTCCCGTCGCCAGACGAACCCGGGAGATGGAAGCGATACTGGGGAGCGCCTCACCCCGGAACCCCAGCGACCGAATACTCTCCAGATCACCCGCACTCTGGATTTTACTGGTGGCGTGCCGCTCGAAAGCCAGGCGGGCGTCTTCCGGTTCCATCCCCGATCCGTTATCGGACACGCGTATGGATTTTTTACCGGCCTCTTCAATTTCGATGCTGATGCGGGTGGCCCCGGCGTCGATCGAGTTTTCCACCAGTTCCTTGACGATCGAAGCGGGACGCTCGACCACCTCACCGGCCGCGATCTGGTTGGCCAGGTCATCTGGAAGAATCTGGATACTCATCCGGTTCTCTTGGGGAAGGAGGTTGTTGAAGGTCAAACCGGCAGACCGGTTCGTCGGGTCGATTGTAAACCAATTTCCCTCCAAATCCAAAATCATAAGCGAGACCCCTGAAGGAAGTATGAATCAGGATTGTTTTTCAATTCGTTGGGGAATTTCGAGAAACAGGAAAGATGCCAATGTTCCGTCAAATCAAGTATGCTAGTGGCATGAAACGTGTCCCCGAGTCCTGGAAAATCTACTTTCTCCTGTTGTCGGTGTTGCTGCTAGTGCTCACTGTGGTCGGCGATCAATACCGCCCTTCACCTGAGCCCATGAACCACGACTCCGACCCTTCGCATAATCACGGTCATTCGCACGATCCTGCGGGATCTCCGGTTCCCTCCAAGCCTCTGGTGGAAGCCTTCGGCCAGGCACCCGATCCCAAAGCCCTCCCGGTCGACCCGGAGCGGGAACACCGGATGGCCATTTTTCACTACAACGAGGGAAATAAATTTTTAAACAAGGGGGATTGGAAAGCTGCTGTGGAGAATTACAAGATGGCCTTGCACCATGACCGGGCCCTGACCGAAGTCTATATCAATATGAGCAACGCTTATTTGAAGGGTCAGCAGTACGAAGAAGCGAAAAAGACACTCGACACACTCAAGGTCCAGGCTCCCGAAAATCCGCACCTCCACTACAACCTCGCCTGTTATTATTCGCTGACTCATCAGGAAACGGCCAGTCTCAAGGCGCTCCAACACTCGTTTCGTCTGGGATACCTAAACCGCGATGATGCGCACACCGATCCTGATCTGGCAAACCTGCGCCAAACGTCTGAATTCCAAAAATGGGTGAAAACTCTGTGAAGTGAAAACCGGAACGGATCAGGATTCTTTCGAGGACTTGTTGTTGGCCGGAGACTGAATCAATTGCACCTTACCGTTAGGACTGATGGACAACCCCCGCTCGCCCTCGAGAAGCAGGTGCAGGTCGCTCCCAATCAGGCCCTTTCGCCAGCCGTGAAACAGAGGGTGCTGTTCGAGGTCCGCTTTTTTTTCATGGAACTCGACGAAGCTGTGGATCATCTTCCGATCCGCCAGCATGTGCGGCTCGATCTTTAAGACTTCGGAACGGATTTGAACGAACGCCGCGAGAAGCTCCTCCACTCCCCGGCCGGTGGAGTAATGGGAGGATTCGGGTAATGTTGGAAACTGATCTTCGGAAATGCTCATTCCTTTTTTGATCAGATCAAGAATTGCATCGCCGTTGGAACTGATTTCCCGGGAGTTGACCCCGCGGATATCCGCTATCTCTTTGCGGGACCTGGGAAGGTTCCGGGCGATTTCAAGCAGAGGTTCATCCCGGATAATCGATTTGGCCAGGCAGTTTCGTTGCATGGCCTGTTCTTCCCGCCAGGCCGCCAATTCTCTCAACACGGCCAGGTTCCGGGGCTTGAGCGTTCGGAAGTTTTTGACTTTCAGGTACACCTTTTGCGGATCCGGCAACTCGAAGTTGGCGGAATCGGCCAGTTCCCGATGTTCCTCCCCCACCCAGTCCATACGGTTGAGTTTGTCGAGTTGCTTCACCAGCTTGTGATAGACAGGAAGCAGATAACGGACATCGTCCAGCGCATAATCGATTTGACTTTGCCTCAATGGCCGCCGGCACCAGTCGGTATAGGTTTCGGATTTGTTAATGGTTTTTCCGGTCACCTTTTTCACAATTTTTGCGAATGAGATCTGGGCGCCCCATCCGATCATCGACGCGGCCACCTGGGTGTCGAATATCGGCTGGACCACTTCTCCGGTCAACCGGAACAGGATTTCCAGATCCTGCTTCCCCGCATGAAACACCTTGATCTTGTCCCGGCGCTTCAAGAGCTCCAGCAACGGCTCCAGGTTTTTTACGGAAATGGGATCGACCGCGCCGTAAACACCGTCGCCGCCGATCTGGATGAGACCCAACCGGTGAAAATAGGTTTTTTCACGGACAAACTCGGTATCCACAGCCAGAATTTCACAGTTCTCCAGTTTTTGGATCAGCTCGGGAAGATCCTCGTCTGTGGTCACATACATAGGACTTGAGGCAGGAATTAATATTCACGCCAAGTTCTTGCTCTTGGCGGTTCAGGATCAAAACAAACCTGAAGGTTGTTTTGGATTAATTCGGATGATGCTTCAATTATAAAGGCAGGAGTACCATCATTCTATGGAAAAATGAGGTGAGGCGAAAGATTAAGCCGAGTCATCAAGTTTAACCTGATTATTTTTCGAAACCCCCAGGGTACTCCAACCGGATTCATCGAATTCATCATCGTCGATTGCCATATTTCCGGTAAACTCCTTCCCTTCATTGTTCCGTTTCCAGTACTTGTTGCTCAATCGCCGGGAGGATATCACTTTCTTAATCTTTCCCTGTTGATCCAGAACTTTGACTTCATAGAACATAAGAGTCCTCCATCCAGTTAAAGGTATTTTTCAATAGGATGAAACAGGCTGAGATTTTCATGTTTTTAATCGTTTCAAAATCAATAAGTTGCAATTAATTTACAGTGCATGCCAAGTAAAAGTAAATCGAAAGCCCTTTTTTGTCAAGGAAATAAGTTCAATAAAATCAATTAATACCAAGTTAGCCGCCCCGGAGGGCCGACCCCGGGTCGACCGGCAGATCCCTTTGCCACAAAAAAATCAACTCCGACCCCCCTGAACTGTCCGCTTAACCCCCCGACAACTAAAAACTTATCTGCACGTTTGTGGAGAAACTTAGTTTCCCGAACGAATGATCCGGGTTCGACATTGACTTTTCGGCAGTAATGAAATAAGTTGAATAAAAGAGGTTTATAGCTGTAAGCTTCTGAATGGAACTTTATAAGCCTAACAATGAAACACACAGGGGAACGATGAGAATTTTGGGAATTGACTCATCCACTCCGGGTTGCAGTATTGCACTCCTGAACAACGACACGATTGTTGCCGAACAAATCGGCGATCCTCGGCCTTCCTATTCCAAATACCTTTTACAGATGGTGGACCAAGTCCTGACGGAGGGAAAATCTCGCTTGGACGATGTGGATGGGTTTGCGGTGACTATTGGCCCGGGCTCTTTCACCGGTCTGAGAATAGGTGTCAGCCTGCTCAAGGGTTTCGTCCTGGCCACGGAAAAACCCTTCGTAGGGATCAATTCGCTGGAAGCCCTGGCCCGCACCCTGGATTCCCCGAAGCATCCCATCTGCACGGTGCTGGATGCCCGTAAGAGCGAAGTGTACGCGGCGGTTTTCGAATCTCAAAAAGAGGGCCTGCATCCCCTCATACAAGAAAGTGCGCTTTCACCCGAAGCATTGTGCGAAAAAATCGAGGTCCCTACCCTGTTTATCGGCGGTGGCGTGGGACGATACCGCGAAATCTTTAAAGAGTCCCTCGGCGCCCGCTTTCTGGAACCCGGGACTCAACCCGAATTTTCCACTGCCGCAGGAGCCGCAATGCTGGCTTCGCGGCAGTTTGCCCATCAAAAGCAATTCGATTTGAATCAACTAAAAATCAATTACATACGAAAATCCGAAGCTGAATTGAGTTTGGGAGGATCATTAGCCGAAAGGAGACCAAACCATGGAAATTGATCCGACATTACTGGAAAAAGTCCAAGGCGAAAATGAAGAGTTTAAAAAACTTTACCAGGAACACCTGGATCTGAAACACCGGGTGGAAGAATTGAACAAAATGAATTTCCTGACTCCGGAACAGGAACTGGAAAAGAAAACCGTACAGAAACAAAAGCTGAAAGGCAAGGACCGGATGATTGAAATCATCGAACAATTTCAGGCCAGCCCAAGTTAAAACGGTAATTCATTCCGGCCATCCCCATTGGAATACCTATTCACCCAGACCGGCCGCGCTCACGGGTTGTGGCGCGGTCTCAGGTTTGGGAAATACCACACCTCGAAGCCCCTCTAACAGAAACGGCCAGGACACCACGCGGTCGGCCGGAAAGTAATCGCCGATAACCCCCACCAGCGTTTGCGCCATTTGAGGGTTCCGCCGCAGCAACGCCACCACCGCGTCACACCACCGTCGCCGGTAAAGAATCTTTTGTAGTATCCGGCTGAGGGTAAATTTCTTGTGGAATTCCCCCTGCCTCTGCCGCTCGTACCGCACCAGAAATTTTCTTGAAAAATCCCCCACCGCAAACGCCTGGTGAATCACCCCGGCCGCTAACTGGGCACTCCGCAGTGAAAGGTAAACACCTTCCCCGGTAAACGGATCGATAAATCCTGTCGTGTCCCCTGCCAGCACCAAACCCCCGCACTGAGGGGGTCGAACATCATAGGCCAGCGATCCCACCGAACGCACCCGCTCCTTTAATCGGGCTCCTGCCAGCAGGGACTGACGCCGCTCGTTTCCCAACACCACCGTTTGATAGAACGCGTCCAGCTCCTGTCGTTTTATATCTTGGTCTGCCACCACCAGCACCACGTTGACAGAATCGTTTGCCACCGGCGCCATGCCCGTATAACCGGGCGAACTGACATGCATATAGCAGTAATCATGCGGGAACTGAGCGTTTTCCCAATGGGCGGCGAGGGCGATTTTTCCCGGTCCCCGGTGCGGCCTGATGAGTCCCAGGCGGCGCAGGGACAAACCGTTGCGTCCGCTGGCATCCACCACCACAGATGCAGTAAACGCAAACGGCCGGTTGGCCTCATCCCTCCCCTTAACTCCGGTAACCCGGTCCTCTTCAAACAGAAAGTCATCCACTGCATGCTGTTCCCGAACCTCCACACCCTGCTCCATCACTTTCCGAACCAGCAGGTGATCCAACTGCAGCCGGGAAAGCGACAGGCTGGTCATCGGCTTTACCCGGCCTTGGCACGGCGGATAATCGATGCGCAATTCCTTTTTGCCGTAAGAAGAAATGGCCACGCCACGCAATCGCACCGGGTTGGATTGCTCAATGGCACCCAGAACGCCAAGTTCTTCCAGAATGTCATCGGCGGCGGGACTGATGAACTCGCCGCACACTTTATCGCGCGGAAATGCAGCCCGGTCCAGCACCAGCACGCGCAGTCCCTTTTGATTCAGGAACAAAGCGCTGGCACATCCTGCCGGTCCGGCTCCTATAATAATAACGTCGTAGGGGTTCATAATTTATTCTCCACCAATGCAATCCGGTAGGGAAAGTGGCGGTGCACTTCAAACTGCAGCCAGCCCGCTTCCTGCGCCATGGCTCGCATTTCCTCCGGCGTGAAGGCATTCATCACCGAAACCGGCGCGTCGTAACGGGTCAGGCGATTGTGCGTCAACAACCGCGTCAACATGTAAATCGCGGTGTAGGCCACCCGGCTCCGGTGCAGATCGTTGATGATCACGCCCCGCCTCGCCAGCCGGGAAAAACTTTTCAGCATAGCCACCGCGTGCTCTTTTGAAAAATGATGCAGGGCCAGTGAATTGATCACCACGTCAAAACTGTTCTCGCGAAACGGCATCTCCAGAACATTGCATTGCACGAAACGGATTTCCGGAAACTTTCGGGCCTCTTCCTGTGCGAAGCGAATCATCTTGCGGTTGATGTCGATGGCCGTCACCCGCACCGGGATTCCCCGCTGGCGGGCATAACGCACCACTTCCATCGGCTGGTCGGCGGAGCCGGTCGCGGCATCCAGAATGGTCAGAGGTTGCGAGGAGGTATGCCTGTCGAAAAATCGTCCCATGTGGTGCAGCAGCACCCGGTAGCCGCTCAGGTAACGGTTGACCCTTCGGACGTCCTGCAGGCTATCCCTGACTTCCTCGAAGGAAGCCTCGTCCAGATCGAGCAATTCGGGCCGCAGGTTGCGCGGCGGGGCGGAAAAAATCATGTCGGATCACACCCTTTGCGCTGGAGTTCGCAAGGCAGGCCTTAATTCTGGAAGAAAAACCATTGCTCCCGGCGGCTCAATTTCTTTTTGAAAAAATGCAAGGCAATCCCTTTGGCGATGAAACGCGTTTGGGGAAGTATGATCAAAAATCCCAGGACATCGGTCACCAGTCCCGGCGTCAGCAGCAGTTTACTGCCCACATTCATGACGGCCCCATTGACCACATCATCGCTCGGCAAGGTGCCCGACTTGAGATGCCACCGCATTTTTTCGTACCACTCCTCCCCGTAACTGCGTCCGTTGATTACTCCCAGCAGGAGCGTGAACATGGTCAGTGAAATAGTGTTGAGGACACTGATCTGCGTGCCCAGCCAGGTCAAAGAGAGAATTTCTACGGCGGTACCGACAGTCAAAATAAGATAAGCGATAATCATATCAGGATTTCTTTGCAAGAGGTGACCTTCAAAAGCTAGTCTTTACCGGTTCATTCCGGATGTGGCTATTCTATTATAGGGATGGCCAAACCTCAAGACATCCCTCCGGGACATTTTGCGAGCTGTCAAATATTCCGAGAACCGGTCCCTATGGGGCCTTTTTCATCCACCCCTTCAAGGTTTTCAAATAATTCAGGATTCCCGGGTAGCCGGCGCCGGCGTACAGACACAGCAGGGGCATCACCACTATCCGGTAGCGGTCCTGACCGTAGTTGATTCCGCTGGCCGCGGCAATGTACAGAACCAGCAGCAGAATCAGGGCATGCATCCCCCGCCACCTCAGTTCCTTCCCGCTCCGCCACCTCAGTTCCTTCCCGCTCCGCCAGCTCTGGGCCATCCAGGCCGCCAACCCGGCATACAGGGCTCCCAAATAAGCCGAACCCATCAACATCAGCACCAGAAAAAGTTTATGTTTTTGGAACAGGTCGCTAAAATAAGCTGTCTTTTGAAACCAGTTGAAAGGCATCATTTTGAAATCCGGATCAAAGAGGCGAAAAAAAGCGGACGTGGTGCCCGGCGCAAAGAAAAAATAAATCATGTGCTCCGTGTGGGTTTTGACAGCCAGACCGGGATTCTCCCGCACCAGTTTCCAGCCCTCGGCCAGATAAATATCATCCAACTGCTCCATGGGAATGCGGTTCCACTCAGGGTGGGTTTGATCCAGCTTCTGCAGCAGGGCGGTTTGTGCCTCCTCAAATGGAACCCGGTGTTTCTCCGAATAGATCTGGGCCCCCTTACCCAGATAGAGAGCCCAGCCCTGAACCGAGGTCAACCGGAACATCCCCATCGTCTCCAGATTGCGCCATTGCCATCCGCCCACCAGAATGAGAAACGGGAGCAGGGTGACCAGCAAGCCGGACACGATGGTTTTCCAATTGAATTTTTCTCGGATCAGAAAAATCATAAAAGCGACCAGCAGGATGGCCATGAAATAATATGTCGTAGGCCGCACCAGCGTGACCAGAGCCAGGCTCAATCCCGCGCCCAATCCGAACTGAAACTTCCCGCGGGTGCGGTAAAACCCAAAGATACAATAAGCGAACAGCAACGTTAAAAATGCGGTTAATGTTTCGGTCAGGATTTTAAAGGTATGGGACATACTGGAGGGATCCAGCGCCAGGAGAATCACCGCCACCCACGCCGGAGGCGGACTGAACATTTTTTCAGTCAGAAAATAAGTCAGGATCAGCGTCCCCAGAAACAATAAGATCTGGGAAAACACCACCGCCTGCGCACTTTTTCCGAATAACAGATAAATCAAAGCCAGCCATACCGGGTATCCGGGTGGGCGCAGGGTTTCCGGTGTATTGCTCTCCGGGTTCGCATCATAGCGCCCCTTCTCAATCAGCGCTTCTGCCGGAAGAGTATATGAAGGACTGTCGGCTTCCAGAAAACTTTGCGGATGCTCCTGAATCACCGCCCAGATCACCAACCGGGAGACCAATACGACACCGATGAATACCCAGAAATATCTATGTGATTTGTGTGTGTCCGGCGAAACCGGTGAACCGGCGCTTTCGGTTTTATCGATCAGCAAGGAGACAACCTTCTTGAGTTGATGATACCTCCAGATTAACCGCGTTCCCTTCCAAACTCAACCAACGTCGAGTCTTCACCTTACGACCCGGGATTGTTCAGGAAGAGCCCTGCAGCTCGCGGAGAAATACCACGATCCGGCGCA
>JAHELC010000021.1 GCA_024644405.1 Nitrospinaceae bacterium | reverse complement strand
ATCCTCGACACTGTCGGAATACCAGTAATCCGCGCTCAGTTTCACCCGGTTTTCGGCGTACTGGTGTGAAATACCCGCTCCGATCGTATGCGTGTCGTTGTCATGGTTGGCAAGCCAGTTACAGGCGGGGATGGTGGGAGCGTTACAAACACCAAATAAAGAAAACTCCTGGTTGAGCTGCTCCGTCTCGATGTTTTCATAGGTGTAATAGGCATTGATTACGGTGTTATCCGAGGGTGTGTAAGTCCAATCGAAAGTAACATCGTGACGCAGACTGCTTTGCAATCCCAGTTGGGACGTATCGTAATCGTCGTAGACGAAATTGTAATAGATCCCGTAGCTCGTGCGGTCCGTGGGGGTATAAGTGATGTTGGCCGCGTGTTTCATCTGCTCTCGCTCGGATATGTCATAACGTTTCATGAGAGGATGCGTATCGGAACCGGCGAAACCGTTTCGGGCCAGAAAAATCTTGCCCTCATCATAAGGGTCCACTTCCTCACGCACCGCCAGGGTCACGTTGTAGGAAAAGTTCACATTTTTAAAATAACTGGAACGGACCCCGGCGGTTATAGCGTTCTCCTTGGTTTCATCCACTTCACGGAAATCACGCTTACGGTGGTCGAATTTATAACCGAGTTTGAACGTGGTGCCCTTGAACGCGTAATAAGACGCCGTCGCATTCACCTGGTTTTGCGTCATGTCGAAGGGCAGGTTGTTCACCGGGGCAACTTGAGCAAAAGTGGGATTGTCATTAATAATGTAACTGAACCCCTGGATGGGGGTGTCGTTGATGGTCTGAAAATGCCGGTAACGCAGATTCAGGGCCAGCTTGGGCAGAGGACGGGACGACAGGTTGATCGTTCCGTGGATCGTCTGGATTTGCGCCTCCGCCTGTGTTCGAGGTAGTAAAGCCGTGCTGGTCCCCACGGCAAAGGGTAATAAAGATTCACTTTGCTCCGTGATTCCATATTGAAATACCGACGAGATTCGCGTGGTGTCCGTAATGTTATAGGCGCCGCTCAGCCCCACTTTCCAGGAACTATTGTCCGGGTCGCGTGAAATCAGATTGGTTGTCGCCTGGGTTGCGCCGGTGAACGGGTTTTGCCAGATCAACGAATCGAATGAATTGTTGAACAGGGAATAATCGAAATCGAGCTGAATTTGCCCCCGTTCCCCGCTGTGAGACAGGCTGGCGTGCACCTCGTGCGCCACCTGGTCGATTGGATCCGGTAGCAGAGTACTCCGGATCACCGCCGGATTGGCAGAATTTCCTCCGGAACCCCCAATGGACTGCGTCCCGTCCTTTTCCGTTCTTTTATAGGATAGATCGTAGTTGAATTTGCCGAACACGCCTTTCATTCCGAACAGGCCGGTATCCCGTTCGTTCTGCAACTCGAAGTCGCGGTTGACGATATTCAAAGCCCCGGTATTCGCGGCAGGGGCAATGCCCGCATTCAGAGTCAACGTGGTGTTTCCCGGCTGATTGAACTGGGTCAGCGTGTTGTCGTTCAGCAGGTGTGGAATCTGGTTGTATTCGGCGTAGACGGTATAACTCCCGGTTTGCCCGGTTTCCCAATAGATGCTCCGGTTGTCCAGTCCCAGATCCTCGGTAAACAGGTTCATGAAGTAGGAACTGCGGTTATAGGTCAGATCTGTGGAGCCGACAAAATAACCGGTATCGCCGTTGATTCCAGTGTATTCCCCAAATTTGAAAGATTCGTTGACAGCCGCGACGCCGGCGCCGCCCATGATGACCTCCCCCTCCAGGCCTTCGGGCATCAGGGCCGCATCCTCATCCTGCGCCCAAGTGATGGCAGGTAAAATCGCCAGCAAAAGCAGAACTATTGACAATCGCCGCATCATTTTGATCACTCCCCTTTGATCAACTGATCGTGAACTTCATATTCCGATTCATCGGGTAAACCTGACTCCCGAGGGATGATTCGAGCCATGGATCCGGCTGTGGCAGTTCAAACAGGATTTTCCCAGGATATCGCGTCGTGCCGTGCCTGCACCCCCGGGCAGCTCGGTGGCATCGAATAAAGTACTCGGATGAAACACGTTTGAATGGCAGGTCTGGCACAGGTACGGTTGTTTCAGCTTGAGCATCGACAGATGGTTCGAACCGTGCGAATCGTGACAGCTGCTGCAATCTTCCCGAACCGGGGCGTGTTCCCACAGCATGGGACCGCGTTTTTCCTGATGGCAGATATAACAAGTCTCGTTGAGAGACGCCTTGATCAATAGATTGGGTGCCAGACTGCCGTGCGGATTGTGACAACTGGCGCAACTCATCTTGTTTTCGCGCAAAGGCATGTGGGCGGAGCGCAACATGCGCGCCCGCTTGTCCTGATGACAGGTGAAGCACGCCTTTTTGGAATCTTCGTTGATGGACAACTGGCGTTTGCTTTTGCGCGCCATCACGTAATGGCATTTGTCACAGGACACGTTGGCCATCTCATGCGCGCTTCCCCGCCAGTGCAGGGTGACCTGTTTTTCGTGGCACTGCTGACAGATTCGATTTTTCTGTTGCGGCGAGATGGTTTTAAAGGAAACGGTGGCGGCTCCCTTTTTGGCAAAATCCGGTTCCGCGACATGGGCGCTCATCGGCCCGTGGCAGGATTCGCAGGACTCCAGCAGGGATTTCCCTAATTTCTTTTTGTAAAATTGTGCGTGTTTGGTTCGGGCGAAGGATTTGATGTAGTCTTCGTGGCAATCGAGGCAGCCTTTGATCGAACCGGATGAAGTGGCGCCATTGAGGCGGGGATTGATCTTGCCCCAATCCACTTTGGAGCCTGCCTGAACCTGGCTGGAAGATATGAAAAGCGCTGCAGACAACAATCCCAGCGCAGAAATAGCTCTAAACATAGACCCCCCTAGAAACAAACCTTGTATACTTAGAGATATAAAAAATTTAAATTTATTCCAATTATTGGGAGGATTATATCGATTTTCCGAGAAATGTCACCTGGAAAAGGTGCGTAAAGGGTAATTCTTATGGCACTGCGAGCACAGCTTGGATGCACTTTTTTTAGTGATGCGCCATTGATGCGGAGTGTGGCAGGTGGTGCATGCATTTCCCAAAGCTTTAATGTGAATGGGATGCTTGCCGCGCTGCATGGCGCCCTGGTGACATTCCGTGCAGGAGATGGCGGCCGCTTTTTTGGGGTCATGCACCTGATGACAGTCGTTGCACTCGAAGGGTTGATGCGCTCTCGATGCACCCGCCGGCTGGGTCAGGGGTGATTTGTTCTGGTGGCACTCGATGCACTCCTTATTGCCGGGAACCAACCGGCCGGTCCGGAAATTATGGCAGTCGGTGCAGGCCATGTCTTTCATCTTGGGGACCATGTTTTTCGCGGAGGCATGGCAGTTCACGCAGAATTTTTGTTCGGGTTCGAACTTGTGCAGCTCGACGGCATGGCACGAAGAGCACTCGATGTTTTCCTTGAACCAGTGCAGGGAATGACCCTTGGACCGCGAAACCTTGATGATTTCCTTGTTACCCGTCAGATGGCAGGTCACGCACATCGTGCTGGGCACGATAATTTTATCGTGCGGTCGCTCCGATACCTCAGTGGGACGTTCGAAAATCGTTTTGACAAACATCATATTTCTTTCGTAAAGGGTGGCGTGGTGGCAGGTGTGGCAGTTGACACCCTTGTGCACGCTGGTCTCCCAGCTGTGAAACGCATCCTTCATGAGGTGGCAGTTCAGACAGAACTCCGGGTCGTTCTCGGTGTAGTCGTACAGGTGCAGGGAACCCATACCGACCACGACCACCAGCAATCCGACCAGAACGCCGATGATGATTTTGAATTTTTTGGTGCCGCCGTTGCTGAACATTAGAGTCGGACCTGGAGTCAAATGTGTTTTTCAGGAAAATTTCCCCCTACTATAACCTCCCGCTTCGTCCATCTCCACCCAAAAATACCTCCGGGGCTGAGCAGCTTCTGATTGAAGGAATAAAACAAGCGCTCCACCGTTCTATATAATATATAGACATTTTTCCTGGAGGAATCTGTCATGGAAACCTATTTGATAATGGGAAAATTTACGGAAAAGGGTATTTCGAACATCAAACAGACCACGCAGCGGGCGGACAAATTCAAGGAAATCGCCGCCAAGCTGGGTATCCAGGTTCAGCAGATCTACTGGCTCATTGGCGAGTACGATGTTTTGAATATTATTGAAGCGTCGAATGACCAGGCCGTGCAGGCCTTGCTGGTGAGGGTGGGTGCCTGGGGCAATGTCCGCACCACCACCTTCCGTGCATTTGATAAAAAGGAAATGGATGCTATCATAGCCAAAATGGATGATACGAATTGATCCGAATCGGGCTGCTGACAACCCTTTATGAATGGCGAACTACCATGGCAACGTTCCGAATATGGCTCGTCGGTTTCTGTTTGGGAGGGGTCTTTTTGACTCCAGCCGTGGCCGGGGGGCAGGAGACCGGCTCTGCTTCAGATATTTCCGGCATTCAATTAAACACGAAAGGTTTCTCCTCCAGCCAGCAATGCGGCCAATGCCACAAGGAATTGTATAATGATTGGAAACGCGGGCTCCACGCCGACTCCTCCGGCAACGCGGTGTTCAAGGCGGCGTACATGCAGGCTTATTTTGAACTGGGCGAGCGCGCCCGCTCGGTTTGCCTGAGTTGCCATGCCCCGGTGGCGTATTTCAACAATGATCCCAAACTTACCCAGCCGATCAGCCGTGAAGGAGTGAGTTGCGACTTCTGCCACTCGATTGCGGAAGTGCTTCCCGGCACGGTGGAAGGACCCCAGTTCCGGTTCGAATTCGGCGGCGTCAAGCAGGGTCCGTTGAGCGATTCAAAAAGCCCCTTTCATAAAACCCGTTACAATGTTTTGTACCGGCAATCCATGTTCTGCAAGGGTTGCCATGAGCTGAAAAGCCGGAACGGCATTCCGCTGATCACGACCTGGTCGGAATGGCAGGAAAGCCCCTATGCGGACAAAGGAGTTACCTGCCAGCAATGCCACATGGAACAGATTCCGGGAAAGACGGTTGTGGGTTCCCTCGAGAACAATGCACGCAACCAAATCAGCAATCACGATGTCGCCTCCGGCCATTCGTTGACCAAACGGCGCCAGGCTCTGGAAATCAAAATTGTCGGGATCGAAACGCACAAGAACCGGATAAGAGTGCAGGTGGACCTGACCAACAAGGGGGCGGGGCACCCAATGCCCACCGGACTGCCCATCAAAAAAATTATTCTGAAAGTCAAAGTCGAGAAGACGGATGGCGGCCGACGGCAGGTTCAGAAACGGGTATATCAAAAAGTATTAGCCGATGCTCAGGGGAAAACCGTGACGAATGTGGTGGACCTGATGCTGGGGAAAGCGACAACGGTGATATCGGATAACCGGATCGGGCCTTTGGAAACCCGCCGCGAATCGTTTACCTTTTTTGTCGATCAACCGCGAGAACAAACGGTTTCCGCCGCCGCGTATTACAACTACGCTCCGGAGATTCTGCAACCCGCTCCCATTCATATCAAATTGAACGAGGTGCAAGGCCGTGTCCGATGATTTGAAAAGTGAAGTAGTAAACACAGGCACCAACCGCCGGCGGTTTTTGCAGTGGACGCTCGGCGGATTGTTGTTCGGCGGCTTCGTGGTTGCGGCCAATGTGGTTCTGCGCTATCTCATGCCGACGCCTCCCCGGTTGGAGAAAGCGGATGAGGTTGCCATTCCTGTTTCACAAATTCCACCGGGTTCCAGTCTCATGCTCAAGCATCAGGGTTCGCCGGTGCTCGCGGTGCATACCGATCAGGGGATATCGGCTTTTTCCGCGGTGTGCACGCATCTGGGGTGCCTGGTGAAGTGGATGCCGGGTGAAAAGATTTTCTACTGCCCCTGCCACGCCGGGAAGTTCGACTCCACGGGCCAGGTGGTGGCCGGGCCGCCGCCGGAGCCACTGCATCCCGTCAAATTCGAAATCGTTGACGATAACATTATTTTTCTCTGAGTCCATTCATGTTCAGCTGGTTGAGCGATCTCATAGACCGATTCATTGACTGGGTCCATTACCGGACCGGCATCAAGGATATCGTCAAGGAGCAGATCACCGAGTACCGGGTGCCGCCCAAGCTCAACAAATGGTATTCGCTGGGCGGGTTGAGCCTGTTCATCTTCGGTTTGCAGTTGGTGACCGGCGTGCTGCTCTTGGCTTATTACGTGCCGTCCACCGAGTCGGCGTTTTCCAGCATCCAGCGCATTATGCTGGAGATTCCGTATGGCTGGCTGGTTCGCCTGTCGCATGCGGCGGGGTCGCACATGATGATCATCATCATCTTGCTCCACATGGTCAGTGTCATTTTCATGGGCTCTTATAAAAAACCGAGGGAGATGACCTGGCTGTCCGGGTGCGCCCTGATCCTTCTGACGCTGGCGATTTGTTTCACCGGTTATCTTCTACCGTGGAGCCAGTTGTCCTACTGGGCCACGACGGTGGCGACCAGTATTCCGGAACCGATTCCGGTGATCGGTCCGTTTCTAGTGAAACTGGTGCGTGGCGGCGACCACATCAACCCCGATACCCTCAACCGGTTTTTTGCATTGCATGTCATCGTCATTCCCGCGGTCATGTTGGCATTGGTCGGGTTCCATTTATTTCTGGTGCGAGTGCTGGGAATCTCGGGCTCGCCGGACTCAAAACCGGAGGATCAGGAATGACTATGTTCAAGAAGCCCCGATTTTCCAAAGGCATGCGTTTTCCCACGTTCATCATGGAAGATGTGCTGGTTATTTTTATATTCATGGTGGTGTTCTGCGTGCTGGTGTTTTTCTTTCCGCACCTCATCGTGTTCGGCGATGCCGAGATTCCGGCGGACCCGTTCAATACCCCGGAGCACATTAAGCCGGAATGGTACTTTCTGGCGTCCTATCAATTCCTCAAAATCATCCCGTCGGAATTCGGCGCGCTGGTTCTGATGTCAATAGCGGGTTTGCTGTTTGTGTTTCTGCCTTTTGTCGACCGGAGTGAGGAAAACAATATTATAAAACGGCCGGTTTTTCTAACCTTGGTTCTGGTTTGCATCGCCGGGTTTGTAGGTCTGACGGTCTGGGGTTTTCTCTCTTGAGGGTGAGGGACGAGTGAAAAATTATTCTCAGGTTAAAACTTTAAGGATCGGTGCACTGTTATTGGGTTTGGCGGCGGTATGTTTGAGCCCGGGGACCGCCGGAGCGGCCTTTCAGGAACCGCTGACAAATTCCTGCATCGCCTGTCACAGCGACCTGGGGGTCGAACGGTTGAGCCGCCCGGTGACGCTGTGGGCCTCCAGCGTGCATGCGGAAGTCGGGAATACCTGCGACGGGTGCCACGGTGGTAATCCAAAAGATCCGACCGAAGAGGCCATGTCCGCAGCAAATCATTTTTCCCGGGGGCCTAAAAAGGCGGAGGTCACGGCGTTCTGCGGCAAGTGCCATCAGGAGTTATCGAAATATTTCAAGGACAGCGCGCATTCGGTCACCGGCACGCAGAACTGTGTCCAGTGTCATGGGGCGCATGCCATTCAGCGCATCAGCATTGAGATCATCGCTCCGGAAAAATGCGGGACCTGCCATGACTATGCGCCGGCGGATAAACTCAAGACAGTTCTCCTGGGTTTGCACGACCGATTCGGATCGTCCAAAGAAAAAATCCGTAAAATTTATGGTCTGCCCACCCAGCCCCTGGTGGACCAACTGGGCAACGTGTGGAATCAGTTGCGGCAGGTGCGGATGGTCTCTCATACGTTTGATATCACCCGTGTCAAAAAGAAGGCCGAAGAGGTGCAGGCCGTGATGGCAACGATGGAGTCCGAGATTGTTCGCCTGGAAGAAATCGAGCAGGAGAGGAAGTTGCTCGGGTGGGGCCTGATCGCCCTGTTCATCGTGCTGTCCATCGTAACCTGGTGGTATAACCGCACTGAGAAGAAAACCAAACAGCTATGAACCGGTGTTTATATATCTTCCCGCTTGTCCCCTTCGACAGGCTCGGGGTAACAGAGCAAATTCCCCCAACCCCCTTCAAGAAGGGGGAGTGACTCTTTTTTAAATACTCCTGGTTTGATACAATTCCCTCTTTCCTGAAATGTGCGACTCAAAATGGGTCGTGGAGGCTTTTTAGTGTTTAAAAACAAGCGGGTGGTTATTCTGACAGCATTTATAGTTGTCGTGGTGGCGTGTTTCTGGCTCGTCTCGCGATACCCGGCGTTGGGCGAGAAGGCGGCGATGTCGGGTGCCGAAACGTTTGAAGACCCGATGACCCACCAGGCGCATTTTCATGCTCCAGACAAAGCGCCGCTTTACACCCGCGTTTTCTACACCACACTCAATTGGTACGAGGCCAACTGGCGCGGCATGGCGTTCGGGCTGATCCTCGCGGGCGCTTTTTTGACCCTGCTCTCCTACCTGCCGAAACAAAATACGGACCGACGTTTCAAAAACAGTTTCATGGGTATGCTGGCGGGCACACCGCTGGGAGTATGCGTCAACTGTGTTGCCCCCATCGCCAAGGGGCTTTATGAGGCCGGGAGCAAGATGGAAACCGCTCTGGCGGTGATGTTCAGCTCGCCCACGTTGAACATTGTTGTTCTCACCATGCTGTTTTCAATTTTTCCGTTGCACATGGCTCTACTGAAACTGGGCGCGACGTTTGTGCTGGTGTTGTTGATTGTTCCGTTCATTTCAAAGAAAGACCTCAACCGGGTCCAGCAGGCCGCCGCAGCGAAGGCGGAAGAAGTGTGTGAGGTCAAACCCGAAGTGAGTTTATGGAGTGACTCTTTTAAAAGTGCGGTACGGGATTACTGGAAAAATTTTTCCTATATTTTTGTGCGTACGTTTCCTCTGATGTTGCTGGCCGGATTACTGGGCGCACTGATGGTGCATTTGTGGAGCCTCGAAAAGTTAATCGGGTTAGAACCCAATTGGAAAGGGTATGCGGTCACCTCTTTGATGGGAACGTTTTTGCCGTTGCCCATCGCCTTCGATCTGATGTTTGTGCAGGCGTTGATGATGTCGCGCCTGGCGGATGGGCTGGTGATGACACTGTTGTTCACTCTGGGAACATTCAGCATTTATAGCGCACTGATCGTGTACCGCACGTTTTCCCTGAAGGTTGCGGTTCAGTTATATCTGATCGTTGCAGTGATGGGCGCCGGACTGGGTTATGCGGCGCAGGCGTATTCCGATCACAAGCACATCCAGTGGCTGGTGCAGTACGAGGCCTTTGTCGCCGCCGAAGCGGAGTCAAGCCAGAGTTCCCCCGGCCAGGCTACACCGTTGGATGCGGACGCACCTATGGTCATCGATCCCACGCGCACCGGGGTATCCAAATACTTTCTGAAGAAGGATGATGTCGAAGTACGCTTCAAACTTTTTCGGAGTAGAAACCGCGGTGGCGCACCCTTTTCCAAAACACTGGGTCCGGAATGGGGAATCACTTATACCAACCGGCTGACACCGGAAATTTTTTACGATCCCCTTTTCTTCGGTCGTGGCATTGCTTCGGGTGACTTCAATCAAGACGGTTGGGTGGATGTGGCGGTGGCGACGGACAACGGATTCGAGCTGTACCAGAATGTCAACGGCAGGAAGTTTAAACGGTTGGGGGGCATACCCAAAGAGTTTTCCGGCAAGCAGGGCATCAGTGTGGCTCTGGTGGATATGGATAACGACGGCTGGCTCGATATTTTTCTGACGGCGTTCGACGAAGAAAACTTTTTATGGCTGAATCCTTTGGGAGACCGGGGCCGGCAACCGGTGATCCAGATTCCAAATGGCAAGGCCCTGGTTACCACTGCGCCGGCGTTTGGGGATGTCAACCGCGACGGGTATCTGGATATCGTCAACGGCAATTATTTTCTGGGCGTGTTGACGCGAAAACCGATCGATACGGCGGTCGACCAGTTGGCGATCAACCACGATTTGAAATTCACACTCAGCGATCTGGAAGGCGTGCCGGGCCAGACCCACACCGTGTTGTTTTCCGATATCAATGATAACGGCAGTCTGGATCTGATGATCGGCAACGATTATCAGGTTTCAGATACCTACTATCTCGGAAAGGGCAAGGGTGCCTTTCAGAAAATCGGGAAGCAGGACGGCATTATACCGGTCACCACGGAAAACACGATGAGTATGGACACGGCGGATTTCAACAACGATCTGCAGCTTGATCTGTATCTGGCCAACATCGGGATGAGCAAAGGCATCGATGTGATCTTCAATATTTTTGGAAGGGATATGGAGAAAGCGGGGCGGGAATTCTGCAACACTCAGGGCATGGTGCTGAAGCAGGGTGAGTGCCGCGACCTCGTCAAACTGGTGACGTTGTTGAATCCTCAAAAGCAGGACCCCTCCGAACGATGCAGTTCTTTAACGGATCCAAAATTGATTGGACCGTGCATGGTGACACGTCTGGCGCTGTTCGCCACCCGAAGGGAGAATCCCGCATTATGCAATAAGATTGCACCGGGTCACGTGATGCCAAGGAAGTTATGCGAACGATATTTTATTCCCGAGGCGGTGTATCCGGACACTCGTGACGAGATCCCTTTACGGTCATTGTCGAACATCCTGTTGCAGGGGGTGCCAGGCAACCGTTTTCAGGATGTATCCCGGGACGGACAGGTGGAGACGGCGGAGTGGAGTTGGAATGCGCGCTTCGCCGATCTGGACAACGATGAGTGGCAGGATCTGTATGTGGTCAACGGCGTATTGATCACCCAGGAATTCGCCACCAACAATTTCTTCCATAATCAGCAGGGAAAAACGTTTCAGGCGGCAGAGAAGGAATTCGGCCTGGAGGATCTGGATCACAGTTCCGCTTACACGTATATTGATATCGATAACGACGGGGATCTCGATATTATCGCCAACACCCAGTACGGTCCGTTCAAAGTGTATCGCAACAACGAGACACGAAACAGTAGTGTGGTTTTCAAATTGCGTGATGGAACAGGCAATCGGTTCTGCATCGGGTGCCGGGTGATCATTCATTACGGGCCCGAGGGCAAGCGGCACCAGGTGCGTGAGATCAAAGCCAGTGGCGGCTACCGTTCGTTCGATGCACCGCTGGCGCATTTCGGGTTGGGCGGGAACACTTCAATTCAAAAGGTGGAGGTACGCTGGTCCGACAGCACCCGGACGCTTATCGAGCATTCCTTTCCCGCCAACCGTGAGTACACCCTTCACCACTGATTCATTAGAGATTCATTATGAACAGAGAGTGGCCGAATCCGAAATGGATTTTATGCTGGTTCGATCGACACATTCCCTGCATGGAAATTATCAGGAAAACCGAAAGCGCAACAATCGGTTGCTTTCTATAATCTGTTGTCTTACAGTTAAAGGTAGCGAACCTGAATTTCAAAATTCCTGTTTCCATAAATTTTTAAACAGTGACGCTATGAAGTATTTATTTAAAAATTATATATTCAATAAAAGATGTGCCCTGAAATCCGCCTTGGCGCTGATGTTCTTTTTACTTGTGGTTCAGCCGGGATTTCTCGTGCCGCCATTTTTACCTTCTGCTTTGGCTGATACGAAGGCCGTAGGCAAATCGATTTTGGTGGCTCCAGTCAAACTAGAATTTGAAGGCCGCACACGGACAGGAACGTTTAAAGTTCTCAATAGGGATTCCGAGATTGTCAATTACCGGATATCGTTTGCACCTTTAATTGCAAAAGATAAGGGCGAGAATGCTAAAGATTGGGTGCGGTTCAGTCCTCGCAGAGTCAGCTTGAAACCGGGTCAGCATCAGACTGTCCGGGTCGTGGTCCGCAAACCTCCCGATCTGCCTCCCGGTGAATACACGGCGCGAATCTTGATTCAAGCCATTCCTCCGGTCAGGAAAACAGATGAGTCTACAGATAAAATCCAGGTGAATCTCGATATCGTGTATGGAGTCTCCATTCCCATCATTATCAAGCACAATCCCTGATCTCCTTCCCCTCTGATCGTCCAGAAATTTTTCGTTCCAACACTTATCTGATTTATAGTTTTAGGAGTTATTAAAAAGATTTTCGGTTTTCCTAAACAGATCTCTCTCCAATTCCCATCTATTCGAAAAATCACCTTCCTTGAATTCTCCCTCTTTATAAAAAACTACAGGTCTTATCCAATAAAAGTTTACGGATAGATTGCAGCAAAAAACATTTGCCGGTCATTCGTTCTGAAATTTTGGAATGGAGTGTACTGAAATTGGGACACTGATTTTCAATTGTGAAATCTTTACATTCACACTGTTCCAAAAACAATCCCTTTACCTTTTTTAATTTAGGGATACCCGATAAAGCACTCAAATAAAAGTATACAATTGATCGGTTTTTTCGGAAAAACCTATATGCCAACACCGCCTTATTTTTGGCCTGTAATTTGCATTATTTAGCAAACTTTTCCTATTGAGGGTTCACACTTTGTTTGGTCACAGGAAAAATTATCGGAGCGGATGGGTTGGGTTGCCTTTAAGGCAAATCTGTAACGTTGTGATTCATTCCGGTTTGATAATATTATTAAATGGCTTTATCGAATTTAGTTATGGGGAAATTGGACAAGAGGTGACTGGTTATCCCGCCAGAGTCATCAAGGATCTTGAGAACGCCAAAAACACTTACACCCATCCGGTCGACTTGGCCAAACTGCCACCGGCCCCATCTTCCCATGGGAAACAACGTTCATCCGGTGAAGATACCGAGGAGTCGCTATACCTTGCGGTTTATCTCAATTCCAAGGAGTTGACTGAGGTTATTGAAGCGAAAGAAACGGGCGGGTCCGTTTATTTCAAATTGCAGGAGATTGCCTTATTGCTGGAGTCCGCGCTACCCGAAGACGCAGATACGGTTGCCACGCCAGAAGCGCTTGAAAAAATATTCCCGGCCAAGTTCACTTATTCCCAGAACCTGCAGGCGCTCTTAATAAAAGGGGAGGGCAGATTACCCGTTGAGAAAAAATGGAATCGGGAGCGCCTCCGAAAATTGTTGTCCTACAATGCGATTACGGAAGATACGCCCATCGTGCGTTTTGATTATGGATTGTTGGGGCCTCCGTCACTGGATATTTCTGCCAGCTACTTTCGAAATGGAGAGGAACGCTACAATTACAGCTTCAAGGGAGGGATGGAAGCATTGTACGGCACAGCCAATATTTTCGGCCGGGGCTTGAATAATGACGAGTTGACCGACCTGCGTATTTCCTGGGAGCGGTTCCATCCGGATTGGTTTGTCCGGGTGGGGGATGTTGTCGCTCCTCCGGTCGATTTGGTTGTGCAGGCGGAAGTGGGACGGGGGATTAATTTTTCAACGTTTCCTATTGAGAACGCAACTCAATTTGATACGGAGACCGTCACAGGTGATCTGCTGGACGGCTGGGAAGTGGAACTTTACAGAGGGGAAATCCTCTTGGATTTTAGAAAAAGTGATGGCAGTGGCCGGTATATTTTTCGGGATATACCGCTCCTGTTCGGTCAAAATAATTTAGTTCTAAAATTTTACGGTCCCCAGGGTCAGTTTCGTCAGGAATCCCGGCCGGTGAATATTGGTGGGCGAATGGCCCCCGAGGGGAAATTATTGTCCCGCTTCAGCATTATTGATCAGGGTGAAAACATTTTCCTGGGGCGCAACAGTCAAACACGGGCTCATATCGAGGGTGTCCGGGGTTTCGGGGAAATTTATTATGGATTGTCTCCAAGGCTTACTTGGACCGCCTCAGTCACTTCGTTTACGTCAACCACTCTGGAGAGAAGGCTGATAGGAAAAACCGGGCTGTTGGCATCGTACTTCGGCAGTTCACAAAAAATGGATTTACTGGCGGATGACAAAGGCGGATTTGGACTTCAATACGCGTTTCTGCGAAACATCCTGGGGTGGGGGGCGCAATACAACCATGTGGAGTTTTTTGATTTCAAAACGGACCGCGAGCCAAATTTGAAGAGGTTGAGAAAACTCAGGCTCAATAAAGGATTTGGAGCAGTGTTTCTTGAGTTGTCCGCTGAACAGAGAGTCGATACTTTCAATGTGGACCGCTATGAATACAGAGGCAAAGTTTCAGGTCGCATCAATCGATTTATGCTGACCCATGAGTTGCAGGCAAACTACGGAGGAAGCCAAGAGGTTGTGCGAGGAAAATTTCTCGCGACGGGACGGATCAATCCAGAAGTATTGCTGCGCACCAATGTGAATTATGAAGTGGAGCCCACCACAGATTTTATAAATGTCGGCGGAACGCTGGATTACAGGGCTCGCAAGGACGTGACCTTGAGATTGAATGTGATCAAAAACATGGTCGATGAGAAGGATTTCGTCATCAGTCAGAGTCTCTT
>JAHELC010000010.1 GCA_024644405.1 Nitrospinaceae bacterium | reverse complement strand
CCAATTTGGGGCTACTTCTCAGCAACAAGTGGCTGTTTTCAAAAATAGCGTATCACTGACGTTTCCTTAACTGCTTCATTGTTAGCCAGTTTCAGTAGCCGTGAATGTCCGCTTTGGGTCGATAGCGACCATCTAACACCTAAATCATACTTAGTACCCACTCCAAAAAGCGAGGCTTTCATCCATAATACTTTGGGAGTTTACTGAATTCGGCATGGGGATGCTATCCGATTATATGCGTCCATCTGTACTCAATTGAAATTACGGTTCCAAATCCCCCTAGCCCCTTTAAAATACAGACCCATCAACCACCCCTATCCCCTCCTTGAAAAGGAGGGACATCTCATGCCCCCCTTCGACAGGCTCAGGGTGACATGTCTTAGCTCACTCTTAACAGTTCGTTCCACTGAGTGGTGTAGCGGGGGGAGCGGGACCCACAGCGCATCTTCCATTCCCGGTGGATCCCTTCGGCTCCGAAGAACACGGTGTCGGGTCCATGATCCTCGTTGATCCGGTCCACCGTCGCCATCAACCGGTCGCCGGGGCGTTGATCGGAATCGGCAAACAGGTGCTGTTGTTCCAGCGCGGCGGGGATCAGGTCCAGCAGCATGACCCCGGTTTTTTTGTACCGGTAGCCGGGTCTGTAAATCCGGTTCAGGCAGAACTTCGCGGCTTCGATGATGGTGCGCGTGTCGCTGGTCGGGACGGTTAACGTGCAGGTGAGGCCGTTGCTGTACTGCGCATCCGTTTCCCGGAAGCCGTTGGTCTGGACGAATACATAAACGGCTTGCGCCCGGCTGTTCTGTTGTCTCAGCTTTTCGCAGGCGCGCGCCGCGTAATTGGCCAGGGCTTCTGCCATCGGTGCTTTTTCGGTGAGCAGGTTGCCGAACGACTTGGACGACATGATGTTCTTCCGGGGTTGAACGTCCTCCAGATCGAGGCAGGACTGCCCCCGCAACTCCCGCACCAGCCGCTCCCCGACCACCGACAGCTGTTTGCGGATGATAACCGGGCTGGCGTCCCGCAATTGCGAAGCGGTTTCGATCCCCATCCGGTGCAAACGCTCCGCCCACCTGCGGGCGATCCCCCACAGCTTTCTGACATGGAGGGTTTTCAGGATGGCGTCCTGCGTTTTTTGATCCCGGATATCGAACACGCCCGTCTGTTTTTTGGCCACGCGGTTCGCCACTTTCGCCAGCACCTTGGTGGGCCCGATGCCGATCGACACCGGGATGCCCGTCCACTGCAGGACCTTGGTGCGGATGGTGGTGCAGTATTCAATCAGGTCGCGGGGCTGCAGGTGATCCAGCCGCAGAAAGGCTTCATCAATCGAATACACTTCCATGTCGGGCGCGAACCGGCGGAGGCTGTCCATGACCCTCTGCGACATGTCGCCGTACAGCTGGTAATTGGAGGAGAACACGGCGATGTCGTGTTTCCGGATGAGCGCTTTCTGCTCAAAAAAGGGAACGCCCATGGGGATGTCCAGGGCCTTGACCTCGTTGGAGCGGGCGACGATACAGCCGTCGTTGTTGGACAACACGACGATGGGGCGGTTTTTCAGGCGGGGATCGAACACGCGCTCGCAGGACGCGTAGAAATTATTGCAATCGACCAGGGCGAAGACTTTCATAACAGGTTGTGGAGGACGTGGGTGACGACCCCCCACACCATGATTTCATTCCCTTCCTGCAACTCGATGGGCGGGGTGTCCGCGTTTTCGGATTGCAGCAGGAACAGGCCCTTCGATTTGAACAAACGTTTCACGGTAAGTTGGCCGTCCACCTCGAACACCGCAACCCGGCCATGGGCCGGCTCCAGGCTCCGGTCGACCACCAGCAGGTCGCCGTCAAAAATTCCCGCGCCGGTCATGGAGTCGCCGGACGCCCGTACAAAGTAGGTCGCCGCAGGATGCTTGATGACATGCTCGTTGAGGTCGAGGGACCGCTCCATATAGTCATCCGCGGGGGACGGGAATCCCGCCGCAACGCGGCACAGGGCCAGGGGCAAGAGGCAGGCATGTTCAGGGGCGGTTGGGATGATGGCGGTCATGGTCACCCGGACTGAAGATTGATCAGGATGCCAAAGTACCCTGCCCGGATGGAGGAGTCAATAAATTTTCGCTATTTATTCGTTTTTTGATGAGAATTGCCCAACGAGAGGGGTCTTCCCGTTGCAGGGGTGTGAGGAGCATCCCAGGAGGGCCAGTGGGTTGATGGGAGTCAATCCGGCTAGCGGGGGAACCATCCTTGTTTATTGCGTTCCGGTAAAGCGATGTCTTTGCTCTTCATATGGGCGATGAATTGAGCCTCCAGTCCGGGGGGAAAACCCGCCCAATTGGTTTTAAAGCAGGAATTGCAGAGGATCATTTCATAGTGCTCAATATACTTCCCCTTGTACCGGCCGGGTCCGAACTGAAACAAACGATCACACATATCGCACTTGGTCTTGGTCTCTTTCATCTTTCCAGTATACACCCATAACTGCCCCCCTCCTAATGACGGAGCCCATCTACCACCCCTGGCCCCCTTCGACCGGTCCAGGCCCGGAGCTAATTTTATTTTCTGCGCTACGCGAAGGTCTCCATTACAAAGAGGGACCCCATCGGTGTTTATCTGTGTTCATCGGTGGTTAACCCCTCCCCTCGGTTCAAAAAATCCATCATATTTTCGACAAAAATTTGACATGCTGGCCTAAGTTGTTGTAAAGTATTGAAATATGGGCATCAAGCTACAGACGGATTTTTACCATCTGATCGGTCAAAGCGACGGGATATTGCAGGTTTTCGACCTGGTGGAGCGTGCGGCGGACTCGGACTCCACCGTCATTCTCACCGGCGAGAGCGGCACCGGCAAGGAACTCATCGCCCGCGCCCTGCACCACAACAGCCGGCGCGACGCGAAAGGCTTCGTCCCGGTCAACTGCGGCGCCATCCCCAACGAGCTGTTGGAGAGCGAACTGTTCGGCCACGAAAAGGGCGCCTTCACCGGCGCCATGCAGGCGCGCGTCGGGCGCATGGAACTAGCCGACAACGGCACCCTGTTCCTCGACGAAATCGGCGACATGCCGATGACCCTGCAGGTCAAGCTCCTGCGCGTGCTGGCGGAAAACGAAATCGACCGCGTCGGCGGCAGCAAGCCCATCAAGATTAATGTGCGGGTGATCACTGCCACCCATTGCAATCTCGAAGAAGCCATCCAGAGTGGAAAATTCCGCGAGGATCTGTTCTACCGCCTCAACGTGATCCCCATCGCCATTCCGCCCCTGCGCGAACGCCGATCCGACATCCCGCTCCTCGTCAATCATTACCTGAAACATTTCAACCGGGAGAAGGGGAAATCGATTACCGGCATCAGCGACGCGGCGCTGGAGATCCTGTGCAGTTACCCGTGGCCGGGCAACATCCGCGAGCTGGCGAACTTCATGGAACGCATGGTGGTGCTGAGCACGGACAAAATGCTCACGCCGCGCGATCTGCCGGACAAGGTGCTGGGCGACGTGCCGAAGACAACCTGGGAACCGCTGGTGCAGGCGGAGAGCGACCAGACCCCGGCGGAGTTCATCCGCAAGTCTCGCAACCACGCGCACTACATCGGCATGCCGGAGGAAGGGGTCAACCTGAAACAGATGGTCGAGGAGTTCGAGAAGGAATTGATCATCGAAGCACTGGAGAAAACCAACGGCGTGAAGAACCAGGCGGCGACGCTGCTGGGACTGAACCGCACCACCCTCGTAGAAAAACTCAAGAAAATGAAAATCCACCGGCCCTAACCGGCGAAGCGCCGGTGCTAATTTGCTTACCGTTGACGGCTTACGAAGATTCCCTTGCGCAATTTAGAGTTTTAAATCTGCTCCGGGCCTTGCCCGGTTGGGTCCAGCGTCACGCTAGTGGGGAAGCCCCCACAGGCAATTGGCTTACCGTTGACCGCTGGCGATGACTTAGGGGCGCAGTTCGGTAGGCTAAAATATCCCCGGCGATACGCCGGGCCCCGCGCGGAGCGGCTATTCGATGCGCGCGTTGGCCAGTTCCTGCGACACCTTGATGATATCCTCGACGAATTTCTTGTAGGCCATATCGGTATCTTTGTGCTGGGTCTGCTTGACGATCTTCTCGCCGTTGGCGTCGATGATCAGGTCGAGGACATTGATCCCCGGGGTGACGTGGTGCTTGCGGATTTCCACCTTGATGGTATTCACTTCCATTACTTGATCTCCAAAACTTGACGGTTAAAAGTATTCCAGATGGCCTTTTTTCTATCACTTCAAGGGGGGGAGGGTCAAGGCCAACTTCTAATCGGTGTCATGCTGAGCCTGCCGAAGTATGACGCTACCCGCCTACTTCCTTCGACAAGCTCAGGACAGGCTCCGTGCCGGACGACACGATATAAAACCTTTAAAATCATTGATTTAAAAATATTTCGAAAATCTCAAAAAAATGCTCAAGTCTCATGCAATAAGGCCGATAAGAATATCAGGAATGCTGTTCCCTGAGTTGGGTGCCGCTTTCCCCGGATCTTCCCCAGAGGGGGAACGGGCTATTCGTTAATAGCTGGCATTAATCTTCGGCCGCAGTTCAGGGTTTTAAAATTCGCCCTGCGCGGAGCAGGGCCCCTTTGAAAAGCCTTTGTTTTCGGGCTTTTTAAATTTTTCAATGCGCCGGTTACCAAAGAGCATAATTGACTCTTGCAGGTTATCGGACGAAAAGGGACAGACTTGAACGCGATTTTTAAAATTATTGTTCGATGAACCTCGGGCGCTCTTGAAACAACTTTCTGAATGGGGCAATAACCCGACAAACGGGCAAGCTAAAACAGGAAAAAATCATGCCGCACCTTGAAGATCAATTTCCGCCGGTCAATCCTCTGGTTCTACAGAGGCCGGACGCGCTCGACCCTCCCGACCGGGAAGAGGACGAAAGGGACCGCCCGGTCGAAAACCGGGCCGAGGATGAAGCGCCGATTCCCGGCTCGCTGGCCGACGGAGTCGACCGCGTCACCCTCTCCGCCAACGCCCGGAGGATTACTCCCGTACAACCGCTGGAGGATACCGTTGCCGTGCCCCGGGACATTGTGCAGGACAATGGTTTGAATCCTGCGGCTCCGGAAATTCTCAACCCGGGCCTTCAGGGTTTAGCCGACGGATTAACAGCCAATCGCGCATCGAACGAGGCGGCAGTCCGCGTCAATCCGAATCCATCCGAATCGCCAGCCACACCGATCGCCCCGGCGGTCCCGCCTGCACCGAATGCGGAACGGGCAACGGGTGAAACAGCGGCATCGAGAATCGAAAACCGTATTGCAGCGCAAGCACCGCCCGCAGCCAATATCCAGCCGGAACGGAGTACAACCGCGGCACCCATTAACGAAAATCGTTTCGTCCCCGTAGCGCCAGCGCCCCGGGGTCCGCTTTCCGTTGTAGCGGATGACGTGAGCGTTCCGGATCCCGCGGAAGCCGCTCCGGAACCGGACACACTGGGACTCCAGGGAAATACTCCCGCACCCCGAACGGAAGGACGCGTGAATATTCTCACGCCCGCCACCGGCGGGGAGGTTCCGCCCGAACCCATTAACCTGGAAACCCTGAATCCCGATGAAGGCCGGGCTTTGACCCTGGACCTGGAAACGGCGGGCAATGAAAGTAACTTTGTTACTCTGGATAACGTTGATGAAGTGTTGGCAGAAACCGGCGCCATCCCCGGACCTGCTGCCCCCGCACCGCAGGCGGAAGAAATAGCACTTCCTCCCGCCGCGCCGGTTGAGGTGAACGCGACCCCGGTAACGGCTGACGCGGCGCCGGACCCCCAGGACAACAATTTCGTTCCTGTGGTTCCCGATCCGCGTGACTTCAACGCGCAACGCCAGCCGGTGATCCCCCGCGATCCCGTAGCCAGCGAAGGTGTGAATTCATTTTTGATCAATACCAATGAAGTTCTCGAGGCCAACCGGGAGACTCAAGCCTTGCAAGCTCCGGCCTTTCCCGAATTGGATCCAAACCAGCCGTTCGTCCCGGATGTGCCGCCGGAAGCACGGGAGGAAGCTGTTCCTGCCGTGGTCCAGGCTCCAGTCATTGTTCCTGCTCCCGCAGTTGAGGACGCGGTGCCGGTAGCGCCCCCGGCACCGGGCAACGTGGAGACCCTCAATGAAAATCCTCAGGCTCTGCGCCGTGACAACCTGGGCACCGACCCGGCGCTGCGGAGCAACCGTGAGCTCCGGAATATTTTGCAGGCATTCAACAATCGTATTGAACCTCCGGAGGAAGTGACTGAACCTGCCGGCGGGCCGATACCCGAAATCCAAAACAACGCACCGCCCTCCCCAGCCGTTTTGGAAAACCTGGAAGCGGCGAGCGCGGAACTCCTCAACGATGTGAGAGAAGAGGACGCGGCGGAAGGGGTGACACGTCCCGAAGAGGAACGCATTGCTCCGCCGGAACCGCGCACTCCGGAATCCCTGCTGACCGGACGGGGCCAAAACATCGACCGGTTCATTTAATGAAACTCTGGAGACCCGCATGACGACGTTCGGCATCTTAAACAATCTCATTCCGCCGTTGTTCCCGAAATCCGAGCGGGTGGACGGCATCTCGCTGAACGATTTCCGCGCGCAGATCAACCAGTTCGGCGCAAACCGCCCGACACCCTCCGACCTGTTGTTGGACTCCTTTGTCTTCGTCTCCAACCGCGTGCCGCAGGTGGATGACTTGAGCGGTCCGCTCTCGGCCTTCCGCGTCAACGAAGCCGGGCGATTTGTGACCGACCGGTTTCGGCTCAGCCATATCCCGATCGTCGACGAAGTCGGAGGATCGCGCTTGACCAGCCGCCAAACGGATGCCATCGACAACCTCCAGATCCGCCTGCAGGCGCTGTTGGACAAAGTGGAAGAACTGCGCCTCGGTAACGCGTTCAATTTGTTGACCGCAAGATCGTCCGACCCCGGCGCGCTCATTGTTTCGGCAGACAGTACCGCCGAAGAAGCCAATTTCAGGGTCACCATTGACACTCTCGCCGCGCGCAGTGTGCTGGCATCGGACATACAGGGCACCGGAGCGCTGGGATTGACCGGCGAATTCCGCGTCAACGGCGTGGCCATCACCGTCGTCGCCAGCGACACCCTGGCGGACATCAAGGACAAGATCAACCGGGGCGAAGATGTCAACGGCAACGGCGTGCTCGACGAAGCGGAGGACGTCAACGGTAACGGCATTATCGAAACCATCCAGGTGAGCGGCAGTCATCACGGAGCCGGTATTTTCATCATCGAAGACCAGAACGGCAACGGCGTGCTGGACCCGGCGGAGGACGTCAACGGCAACAAACGCCTGGACGGCGGCACGCAGGACCATCAGGTCACCGCCACCCTCCAGGACAACCGCCTGCTGTTGACCAGCCAGACCGGCGACAACTCCGCCATCACACTGAGCGACCCCGACGGCGTCCTGTTCAATCTGGGGTTTTTCGAACTGGACGCCAACGGAGCGGTCGTCCAAAATACAGTACAGTTGAACGCCTCCGGCATCAACCTGGTGGTCAGCGGAAACGATGCGGCAATCACCATCGACAAAGAAACCTTTACCAGCGCCACCAATATTTTCTCGGATATATTTAAAGGGATCACACTGGAGGTACGCGGTGGCGCAGGCGAAACCATTCGCGTCACCGTGGAAACCGACGCCAGCGCCGCGGTCAATCAGATTCAATCGTTGTTCCTGCGGCTCAACGACGCGATCACCGCCCTCAACGATTCCCTGGCGTTCGCAAAAACCTTCGCGGGAGACTTCGAACTGCAGTCGGTACGCGAGGAATTGACGGAAAATTCGCAAACCGGCATCCGCGCCAACGAAAGCCGCGATGCCAGCCGGGAAGCCGTCGACCCTTTCAACGCCCTCCCCCCTTCTTTGGGACTGAACAGCGTCAACACCGACAAATTCTCGACCACGGAACTGGGAATCACCCGAACCGTGCAGGCCATCCGCAACGGACTGGGAGCGCTGTTTGCCAACCGCGGCAGTGAATTGTTCAAAAAACTGTCTTCGATAGGGATTAAAACCGAAACCGATGATACAATCAGTGTGAATGTTCCGGCGCTGACCCTGGCACTGGAATCGCAACCGGAAGACGTATTGGCATTGTTCAACGATGCCGAAACCGGAATTCTGCCGCGTCTTGAAACTCAGCTGGAATCAATCTTGAAGGAGGATGTGGGCCTCCTCGATTTTAAATCAGCGCGCCTCGAAGCCCTGTCGGAACTGGAGTCCGGCGCGGGAGAAGCCTTTCAACGCGCGTTTGAAAAATTGCTTTTGGAAACAAGCATACGCAACCTCATCGCCATAGCCTGATGCCGCAAACCCCGCCATTGATCAATCGCATGTTGGAATGCCTGAAAAAGCAGAAGGATTGTTGTGTCCAACTGCTGGAAGTGGCGCGTCGACAAAAGAAAGCGATCGACGAGAAAAATGACCCGGACCTCTTGAAAGCCTTGCAGGATAAAAACCCACTCCTGGAGACCCTGCAGGAGTTGGATCGAGAAATGCAGCCGGTCCTTAAAAGCCTGTCCGACTCGGATCGGGAGCTGATGATCCAAAAAGGCCAGGCGCTAAAGGATGAAGCGGCACAGGTACTGGAACAACTGCTTGCAGTGGAAAACGCCTGCACAAAAATCCTCAAGGATAAAAAAGAGGCAACTTTTGAGCAAATGAAAATCTTCCAGGAACACAAGAAAGGGTTAAAAGGCTACGGCGAGTCCGGCGGCAAATCCCCCCGCTTCTCCCAGGAAGGCTAAACGGCGAAGCGCCGGAGCCTATTTCGCTGAGGCGTTATCGCTCGATTGCAAGGTTACTTTCGCCAGCCAGAGTTTATAGTACCCACAATATACCCCCACATATAAATTAATTCCTTGTATCGCGCTCAGGGATTCCCGCTTACCGATAACTGCCAGCCAGTTCCCCCTCCGGGCAGGAGTAGATTTTCCCGCCCGCATGAGGCATAATCCCTGCCAATAGAAAACACACTTCAACAACCTGTCTCCATCGAAATTATGATCTGCATTCCCATTGTCGGTCCTACGATGGACCGCGCCCGCAAAGACCTCGACGCCTGCCAGCAGCTGGCCGATATTATCGAGTTGCGCCTGGACCTGATCGAGAATTGCGACCTGCCATTGTTGCTGAAGGAGGCGGGCAAACCCTGTATCGTCACCAACCGGTGCAAGATGGACGGCGGCCAATTCGCGGGCACGGAAGAAGAGCGCGTCGACATTTTGCGTCAGGCGATCGATCTGGGAGCGGATTATATCGACATCGAAACCTCCACGCCGGGACCGCTGCTCAAATCCATTCTCGAAAACAAAGGGTCGGTGAAGGTTATCCTGTCGCACCACGACTTCACGCGCACCCCGGACGATCTCAATCCCCTGTACGATCTCATGAGCCAGTTGCCGGCTGATATTTTGAAGATCATCACTTACGCAACCGACATCAACGATAATCTGGCCCTGTTTCGTTTGCTGGCACGCGCCAAAAAAGATGAAAAACAAATGATCGCGTTCTGCATGGGCGAAAAGGGAGAGGTCAGCCGCATCCTGACGGTTCAGCAGGGCGGATGGCTCACGTTCGGGTCGCTGGAAACGGGCAAGGAAAGTGCGCCAGGGCAAATTCCCGCAAAAACTTTGAAACATGTTTACCGCGTCAACGATCTGAAACCGGAATCCAAAATGTACGGCGTCATCGGCGACCCGGTATCGAAGAGCATGGGTTACCTGATCCACAACAAAGCCTTTCAGGAAACCGGACTGCCGCACGTGTACGTGCCGTTGCTGGTGCAAAACGTGTCGCGATTCTTCAGCGCGTTTGAACCGTATTTGGGCGGGCTGAGTGTGACCATGCCGCACAAGGAGGCCATCATGAAACCCCTCAGCCATATCGATCCCGCCGCCGGGCGCATCGGCGCCGTCAACACCGTGGTGCGGAATGGCAACGGTTGGGCCGGGTACAACACCGATTACTCGGGAGCATTGAAAGCCCTGGAGCCGCACGGGCCCCTCAAGGACAAAAATGTATTGATCATCGGCGCAGGCGGCACCGCCAAAGCCATCGGCCAGAGCGTGGTTGACGAAGGCGCACACCTCACTCTGACCTACAACCGCAACAAGGAAAAAGCGCAGGAACTGGCGGATCAATTGAAAGCCAACCTCATCAGTATCCGCGATGTCGATCAGGCAACCGTAGATTTTGTGATCAACTGCTCACCGGTCGGTATGGCTCCCAACACCAACGACACCCCATTCCCTGCGCGCCTGCTGAAACCCGGCATGGTAGTGTTCGATTCCGTATACAACCCGATGGAAACCCGCCTGCTCAAGGATGCCCAGGCCGCCGGGTGCGCCACGGTCTCCGGGGTGGAGCTGTTTGTTCACCAGGCGGCGGGCCAGTTCGAATTATGGACCGGAAAAACCGCTCCCATCGACCTCATGCGGCAGGTGGTCGAGGAAAAATTAAGTCCCAAGGAATAAAGCTTTTTCAAGCATCCTCTTTTATACTAGACACCAAGGAGGAGCAGGCGGCATGGGACGAGACATTTCCAAAACCCGGTTTACCGAAGCAGACTTGGCCCGCTTCAAGCAAAAGCTTCTGGAAGAATACCGCATACTGGCGGACTGGTTCCAAAACGGCCGCTTGAAAAAACGGGAGGATTTGTGCGGATTCGAGCTGGAAGCCTGGTTGATAGACCGCGATTTTCTCCCGGCCCCCAACAACGAGGCGTTTTTATCCCGCATCGCGCACCCCCTGGTGGTTCCCGAGCTGTCCCAGTTCAATTTCGAAATCAACAGCACCCCGCAACATGTCGAGCGATCTATTTTCAACAAAATGGAAAACGAATTGCAGGAGGTCTGGCAGTTGTGCGTCGCAAACGCAATGGCAGTCGGATCAGACATCCTGGCGATCGGCATCCTGCCGACCATCCGCGATGACATGCTGACACTGGACCACATGACGCACATCAGCCGCTACTTTGCCCTCAACAACCAGGTATTTCAACTGCGCGAGGGACAGGCCATCGAATTGAACATTCAGGGCCGGGATATATTGAATATCACGCACCAGGACGTGATGCTGGAAGCGGTGACCACCTCACTCCAGATTCATTTGCAGGTGAGCGCCGAAGACGCCATCCGTTTTTACAACACGTCGCAGATCCTGTCGGCCCCGATAGCCGCGGTAGCCGCCAACTCCCCTTATCTGTTTGGCAAGGATTTGTGGGACGAAACCCGGATCCCGGTATTCGAGCAGGCCGTGCACATGGATTGTTACCGGGACAGCCAGGACGAGCCGCTTCGCCGGGTCACCTTCGGTTCCGGGTATGCCCGGGAAACCATTCTGGAACCCTTTCTTGAAAATCTGGAACTGTATCCGGTTCTCCTGCCCCAGGTGTTTGACGAGCCGCCCGAACTATTGAGTCACCTGCGCCTGCATAACGGCACCATCTGGCGGTGGACGCGTCCGTTGATCGGTATGGATCACGACGGAACACCGCATATCCGCATCGAACACCGGGCCCCGGCAGCGGGTCCGTCACTGAAAGACGTGATCGCGAACATCGCTTTTTTTGTCGGGCTGATGTCGTACTTTACCCGCCAGGACACCCCGCTGGAAGAACAGATCCGGTTTGACTGGGCGGAAGAAAATTTCTACCAGGCGGCGCGTAACGGGTTGTCCGCACAAATCCGCTGGGTGGATCGAAAAAAGTGGGACATGCAAACTCTTCTTGATGAAGTTCTGATTCCGGCCGCCCGCCAGGGATTGCAGAAACGCGGCATCGTGGAAGAGGATATTTCCTGTTATATTGACGACATCATGCAGAACCGGGTGCGTACGGGACAAAACGGCGCCGGCTGGCAAAGGGCATTTATTGCCGCTCACGGGGTCAATTTTCAAGAGATGACCCGGGCTTATTTCGAAAATCAAAAACGCAACATTCCTGTCCACGAATGGGAAGTGTAAAAACCATGAATCTGCATATCATCGATGAAATTCCCAACCATCTGCGGGAAGTGGCTCCCGCTGAATTGCATCAGGTGTTGCCGGGACCGACTTTGTTGCGGATACGGGGCGAGAAAGAGCCTCCCCTTTTTATCTGCACGCTGTTGCATGGGGACGAGCCCACGGGATTCCTGGCTGTGCAACAACTGTTGAACCGTTATACCCAACAAGACAAACCTCTGCCCAGGAGTGTCTGGCTGTTTCTGGGAAACGTAGCAGCGGCTCGGGACAATCTGCGCCACCTGCCCGATCAACCCGACTACAACCGCATCTGGAAAGGCGGCCCGTTGCCGGAGCACCGCCTGGTGGAAGAACTCCTCGCAATCCTCAAATCCAACAAACTGTTCGCCGGAGTCGATATCCATAATACCTCCGGGCAGAATCCGCATTACGCCTGCGTCAACAAACTCGACGGACCCTTTATTAATCTCGGAAAACTGTTCAGCCCGATGATCGTCTACTTCACCCGGCCGGAGGAAGTGATCTCCCGCGCCCTGGCGGACATCTGCCCGGCCATCACTGTCGAAAGCGGCCAGGCCCGCGACCCGTTCGGCGTCGATCACGTGCTGGACTTCCTCGAACAATGCCTGGCGCTGGACGCCATTCCCACGAATGCCAGCAACCCGACGGAACCCAGGGTCTACCACAGCATCGCCCGCATCGAGGTGCCGGATAACTGCCGGATCGGAATCGGCGAAACCTGCCGGAAGACCGACTTCAATTTTATCGAAAATCTGGAGTTGATGAATTTTGTCGAGCAGGCCGAAAACACTCTGGTGGGTTGGCGGCGCAATCCCGATTTAAAACTGGCGGTAGTTGACGAGCAGGGCCAGGACGTTTCGGAAAATTTTATCAGTTACACGAATGAAGAAATCCGCCTGATCCGGTCCGTGGTGCCTTCCATGCTGACAACCTTTATCCCCAACGTAATGGACGATTGCCTGGGTTACCTGATGCAGAGATATGCGCTGGAGTAAAATTAATGCCGGCACAGGTTGGAAGTAATACTCCAATCGGGAGGGGTTCCCGGGAATTGCCAAACGCCCCGGTGCAGGGTAAACCATCGTTCCTCGCCCGGCGCGCAATCCGTCTGGTGCTGATCCAGATAAGCCACGTAATCGCGAACCGACTGGCCCACGGTCAAATCGGTCTTGTACAGAACCGTAGCGCTGGCGTTAAAAAACAAGACTCCTGCCGCCAGCACCCAATGGACTTTTCGGAAAATGGAGGAGATCTGATACAGGCGAAACAGAGCGGCCATCAACATCATTAAAAAAATGATGCGGGGCAGATAGGTATACCGGGGACTGCCGTTGATCAGATGGTAATAATCACCGAGATCCCGGCCCAGCAGGGCTACAGCCAGGGTCGATACGATAAAATAACACGAAAGGGCATAAAACCATTTCTCCTCCCCCTTCATTTGCTTCCAGGAAAATCCGATCATACCCCCCACAAACGCAATCATCAGAAAACCGAATATCAGAGAAATTTCCAGATATTGAAACCAGGCCCGGTTCATGGGACCCACGACGGATTCGGTGACCACGCGGCCGAGCAGGCTGGACGGGAAATAGAGCAGGGAATTCCAATTCAAGGGGTGGTGGTGGAGTGTCAATCCAAAATAAACAAATATCGAAAAGGTAAAAAGAACGTATACCCATCTGTTGTCTTTCTGAAATACAATCCGGTACAAGTAAACCGGCAACACCAGGATGCAGTAGGGATGACTCCAAATCAGAACGTTAATGGCAAAAAGATATAGCGATTTCCATAACAGCTTTTTTGGGAGTGGCAGGAAAGCAGCAATACCTAAAATGATGACGCCATTCCAGACCTGGTACATCAAAGCCCCCACCAGCTTGTGGCTGGCCAGGGGCAAGGCAGTCAGGATGAGAACCGAATAAAGAGCAAACCAGGGAGAACGAAACAAACGATTCAATAAAGGGTAAAACAGTGAGTACGCCAACGCGCTGAAGGAAAGCGCAAACAGGCAGTACAGGGAAGGAATCCAGGTAACCGGTAAAAAATGCAACATATACCCCGCCAGCCGCGGGAGGACCTGGTAATAGCTTGAGTAACTTGAAAAAATATTTCTAATGGAATGATCATTATAAAAAAGACCGAATATATTTCTTCCATCCTCGTTGTACAGCAGAGGGTAAAAGACATCGGCGAGATCGTTCTTTAAAGCGAGGATCAAAAATGAAAAAGCGAAGGCCCACCCCAGTCCGGGTTGAAACCTTATGTATTTTTTAATATCCGGGATGCGGGTTTCAGGGAACTCCGCTTCCTGGACGGCGTTTTCGGTCATGAATCCAGTATAAGACCTGGAAGCCGAATCAACAATTGATTACCCGAGAAATATCCGGAAGGGAAACCGTCAGGAAGATCGCCACTCTTCAAACTGCCTCCAGGCTTGATCGAAGTGCTCGACGTCGAACGCTTTGCGTTCCGCAGAAATATCTTTATCAGGGGATCGGAACACCACGATCTCTTTATCTTTGACGTTGCTCGATTCCACGAAAATGGAACATCCCGCCGCCATCACTGCCCCGGTGCCCTGTAACAGCTCGTCGCGTACGGCGCGGGGAGAATTCATCACCTCGATGCCCAGCTTATTGAACATATTGCCCCTTCAAAACCAACCCGGCCTGTCCTCCCATCAACCTACTCAAGGACACACACTCGCCTTTATTCTCCATTTGCCTGGAGATTCGGAAACATAAGGTTCCTTATTATTTAAATACAGGAATTTTCGATCAAGGAGATAGCACTGGGAATTCTTCTTTGAAAGTAGATCGATAAATCCTGTAACCTTTTCACTGACTTCGATATCCGTTTTATAATAAACAAAATTTCCTGACTGGATATAGAAAAAAACCGCCGACACACCCGGAAAAACCCCATGAAAACCGGTGGAGTTTTTGAACTGGTAAAATAGAGCAACCAGGACCAGAGCCACCATCAAAGTTTTGGAAATATAAACGTACCTGATGCCTCCTCCTATTTGATGGTAAAACTTCCAAATATAGTCCGGCCTGCCGGCCAGGGAAACCAGAACCAAAAAAACGGCCATAAAACACAGGCCGACTATAAATTCCTTCTCTTCACGCCCTGCATGCTGCCATGTAAAAAACAACCTGAGAAAAATAACGGCTAAAACAAAAGCAGCCAGCCACCCGGTGATTTCCAAGTATTGAAGATACGATCTGATACCAAGCCCAAGCAAGGAATCGACCACCACCCGATCCCGAAAAATTTCAACAAAATATTGCAGTCCTGAAAAATTCGGCGATTGGGATTCAATTCCAAACAGGGCATACGATCCTGCAGCAATGATAAATAGAGAGTATTCCCATCGATGAACTTTATCGGCAAAGAGTTTAAAACCATATAATGGAACCAGCAAAATAGAACCGGGATTGGACCAGGTCATCAAAATGACCGCAAGAACAAATGGGATTTTTAAAGTAATTTTTTTGGGAATGGGAAGAAACAGCAGGAGAAAGAGGATCAACAGAAAATTCCAGATCTGATGGCTCAACGATACTGAGAACTCGAGCCCGGCCAAAGGCAAAATTGAAACCGCCAATAAAATATACCATGCCAAACCCTCACTTTGGTACAGGCGACCGATCACTCGATAAAACAGAAAACAGGACAAGGATTTGATAATGAGAGCAATCCCAACATATATATAAGGAATCGCTTTTATCGGAAAAAATTGAGCCAAATAGCCCAAAGCCATGGGAAGGGTCAAAATATAACTGAGGTGGAAAGTAAAAATATTTTTTAAGGTATGTTCGTTATAAAAGGTTGTAAAAATGATGCTGCCATCTTCATCATGCAAAGTGGGAAAGAAAAGTTCTTCGAAAGAATTCTGAAGTCCGATCAGCACAAAAACGATCAAAAAAATAATAACTCCGCGAGGCGGCCTTTTCTGCACTGTGTTAAGAAATAATTTAAAGGACTCTATGTATTGGCTGGGGAATGATCTCATTGACTTGGCGATCAAAAAGATGCGCGATACCTGCGGATGGAAGGGTCCACCAACTGTGACCAGGCATCGATGCCCCCTGCCAGGTTGTACACATTATTGAATCCGGCTTCCTTCAACATCTGGCCTGCCTGATAGGAGCGCTGGCCAAAATGGCAATACACCACAATGTCATCCTCAAAAGCCAGTTCCTGAAGGCGATCCACCAGCTCGCCCAGCGGAATATGGGTCGAATCCGCGATCGCCGCCATGGAATGTTCCCAGTCCTCCCGGACGTCCAACAGCAGTCCCACCTGCCCGGCATCCAGCCGTTCCTTGAGTTGCACGGGATTTATCTGCTCCACTGATTCAGTCATCGGTGCTCCATTTTTAAGCGGGGGGTCCCGGGCGATGGTTGACAGCTGTTACATATTTGAAAATCCATTGTTACAAAACCGTCATTGTGAAACAAGAATCAGACCCCCTGGCAAACGCCGCTCAGTCCCTGCCTGCGATAATACCTGAAATTACAACAGGTTACTCAACAAAAACAAATTCGCCGAATTTGGCATGTCTCTTGCTCTTATATTATGGATGCAACTCACGCAGCCGTGAATCGCATCTTTTCTCCCAGAATGAGGCTTTTGTTTGGCAGGTTAGCGAAAAAAGGAAGTCACGCACTTTTTTTCCGAGTTGGGCCAACCCTCCCGGCCCTTCTCGGGCCTGCCTTCTAGCCTTTTTAAACTCACTGGCTTATTGAAATCCCATCCAGGGCCAGAACACGAAGAGCAAAATCATAAAGCAGACCATGCCCAACAGGCTGAGCAACGTTCCTGAAAATATCATTTCCCGAAGCGAAATGTGGCGGGATGCAAACGCCAGGGCGGACGCGGGTGTTGCAATCGGCAATATGAAGGCAAAGTTACTGGGCAAAATCACCGTCATGGTGGCCACCACCGGGGAGATTCCGTAATCCGGACACAAGCTCAGGACCGGTGGCAGTAAAATAGCGATCACCGCCGAATTGCTCATGAACGTGGTGAACAAGGTGGACAGCACCGCCACCGTCAACAGAAATCCCGTCGGTGTGGCGATCGATCCCTGAAACGCTTTCTGTGCCAGCCAGAGCGCCGCGCCGGAAGAAGCCATCACCTGCCCGAGGGCGATCGCCCCGCCGTACATGACGATAATGGCCCAGTTCACGTGCGGCTCCACCGTCTTCCAGGTGATCAGGTTCAATACGAACAGCAGCACGATCGCCATGATGGAGATGTTGGCAATCCCCAACTGCTCGCCGTACCCGAACCAGAAAATCAGAGTCAGGCCCATCACTGCACCCACCCCCATCTCCTGGTAGGTCACTTTTCCCTGGGCCAGGGCTTTGGCGTGCAAATTCTCCAGGGCGGGTTGTACGTTTTCGATTTCGGGTTTGAACAACAAATTGAGCAGAGCCCACCCGCACCCCAGCAAAAGCACGATCATCGGAAAAGTCAGCTGGCTGTATTGCAGGATCCCGAGTGTACTCTGGGTTCCCTTTTCCAGCATCTCGACCGCCAGCGGCACCCGTCCTCCGCCCAGCACCGTGGTGGCGCCGCCGATGATGCACCCCCAGGCCAGAGCGAAATACAGCGACTTGGCAAAGGCGGACTTGCCCTGAGGCAGTTTCAGGGCGGAGACAATTTCCGTGACGATCGGAAACAGCATGGCCGCCACGGCATGCTCGGACATGAAACAGGAACTGGCCGCTCCAAAAAAATAGATGGACGTCATCAACGTGCGCGGCTTATGACCCCATTTTTCTATGACCCACAAAGACATCCGCCCGCTCAAACCACAGGCGATCATCGACCCGGAAAGCACAAACGCTCCCAGAATAAAAAACACCGCCCGGTTGCCGAAAAAGGCATACACCTGGGAGGCATCCATGATGCCCATCAGGGGCACCGCGCCGATCACCAGCAGGCTGGTCGCCGACAGGGGAATCACGTTGCTCGACCACAGGCAGACGCACAGAAAAAACAGGCACAGGACCTTGTAACCTTCGGTGGATAGTCCCTCGGGAGCGTCCCGGCCCAGCAGGACGAAAAAACCGATCAGGAGTACCGCCACCACGATGCCCCTTCGCATGCGGTCGAAAATCACGATCCACAGGGGTCGGCGGTCAAACACCACTTTATTGGGATCGTCCTTTTCGGGATCTTCCTTCTTGGGGTCGTCCTTTTCGGGATCGTTGCTCGATGTCATTGGATTAAATTCAAGAGTTTAAAGGGATTCAACCTACCTCAATCACGGTTTGGTTTCAATATTATAACGGCCCCGAACGGGCGGGAACCGGCCTATAGACCCAGATCCGGGTGGAATCCGGCCGCTTTGGCGATATAATTCGCCTTTTTTAAATTTTTTGTTCGCTCAGAAACCTTAAAATGTTAATTTAGTATTACACTTGAGGACTTTTCGTCTGACTGCCTCGAAAACTGAATCGCAACCCCCTCCCTACGGAGATTGTATATGGCAATGACCATTACCGAAAAAATTCTGGCAAGCCACGCCGGTAAAACATCCGTCGCCCCCGGCGACAACGTCTGGGTCGATGTCGATGTCCTGATGACCCATGACGTGTGCGGCCCGGGGACCATCGGCATTTTCAAAAAACAGTTCGGCCAGAATGCCAGGGTCTGGGATGCGGAAAAGGTCGTGATCATCCCCGATCATTATATTTTCACCGCCGATCCCCATGCCAACCGCAACATCGATATCATTCGCGAATTCGCGAAGGAGCAAAAGCTTCCTTATTATTATGATGTCGGAACCGAGAATTACAAGGGCGTTTGTCACATTGCCCTGGCGCAGGAGGGACACAACCGCCCCGGCGAAGTCCTGTTCGGCACCGATTCGCATACCTGCACCTCCGGCGCGTTCGGCATGTTCTCCACCGGCATTGGCAACACCGATGCCGCGTTCATCCTCGGAACCGGCAAACTATGGGTCAAGGTTCCCGAAACCATGCGCTTCGAGTGGACCGGCACTTTTCCGCCCTACATCATGGCGAAGGATATTCTTCTGCACGTGATCGGCGACATAGGGTGCGACGGCGCCACCTACCGCACCATGGAATGGGCGGGGGACGCGGTCTATAATTTCTCCATGGAGGAACGCATGACCCTGTGCAATATGGCGATCGAAGCGGGCGGCAAGAATGCCGTGATCGAAGCGGACGACGTCACCTACGATTACCTGAAAGGCCGCACCGACAAGAAGGGGACGGTGCATCATTCAGATCCCGACGCCAAATACTGCTTCAACAAAACCTACAAAGCCGACGAGCTGGAACCGGTGGTGGCTCAACCGCACTCGCCGGACAACCGGGCGCTGGCACGCGAATGCAAGGACGTCAAGCTGGACCGGTCCTACATCGGCTCGTGCACCGGCGGCAAGATCACCGACTTCATCGCCGCCGCGGAAATATTGAACGGTGAAAAGGTGAAAATCGATACCTACATTGTTCCCGCAACGGTGGATGTGGAACAGGCTCTACGCACCGAAACCATCGACGGTAAAACGCTGGCACAGATTTTCGAGGACGCCGGCGCGCGCATCGGCGAGCCGTCCTGCGCCGCCTGTCTCGGCGGACCCAAGGACACCTTCGGCCGGACCCACGGCACGGAAGTGGTGATCTCGACCACCAACCGGAATTTTCCGGGGCGCATGGGATCGAAGCAATCATCCGTTTACCTCGCGTCGCCCTACACCGCTGCCGCTTCGGCGTTGACCGGGTACGTGACCGATCCACGGGAATTCATTCCCGCCCGAGTTTAATCGTTATCAGGATTTTTAAAGGAAGAGTAGATTCATGAAAAAGAAGATTCAGGGACGCGCCTTTGTATTGGGCAACAACATCGATACCGACCAGATCATTCCCGCCGAGCACCTGGTGTACAGTTTGAGCGATCCGGAAGAAAGCAAGAATTACGGCAAGTTCGCATTGTCCGGCGTGCCCACGGAAGCCTCCGGCCTGCCGCAGGGAAAGATTCCATTCGTGGACGAAGGACAATACCAATCCCAGTTCAAGATCGTGATCGGCGGATCCAACTTCGGGTGCGGCTCCTCGCGCGAACACGCCCCCGCCTGCATGGAAATCGCCGGCGTCCAGGCGGTGGTGGCGGAGAGTTATGCGCGTATCTTTTACCGCAACTCCATTGACGGCGGATTCTTTATTCCGCTGGAATCCAAGCAACCGCTGGCGAACGAAATCAAGACTGGAGATCAACTCACCATCGATCTGGAAGCCTACACCCTCACCAACGAGACGCAGAACAAAACCTATCCCCTGAACTCCCTGGGAGAGGTGATCGACATCATCGAAGCCGGGGACATTTTCGAATACGCCAGGAAATCGGGACTGATTCCCAGCTAAGGTGGAACCTTATGAAAGGAGCTATCGGGGTTTTTCTGTTGCTGATTTTTCCTTTCCCTCTTGGAGCCACGCCGCCCGTCCCACCCACGGAAATGATCACCATTGCTCCCGGCGAATTCACCATGGGAAGTTCCGAGAAGGATATCGAGTGGGCGGCAAGCACATTTTTCTCCGAGTCCCTGGATTACTACCGCGACGAAACCCCAGCCCATAGCGTACATCTGCAAGCTTACAAGATAGACAAAACCGAAGTGACTGTCGGACAGTACCGATTGTACCGGCAACGGACCGGTGTGCCGGCGCCCAAGTTCATGGACAACGAGCGATTCAATCAGGACAGCTATCCGGTGGTGGGCGTCACCTGGAAAGAGGCGTCGGACTACTGCGCTACTGTGGGAAAGCGGCTCCCCACTGAGGCGGAGTGGGAAAAGGCCGCACGGGGAACCGACGGGCGTTTTTATCCCTGGGGCAACGAACCGGACGCAACCCGGGCCAACGTCCGCGGCAAACAAGACGGCTACCGCTATTCCGCACCCGTCGGCCTGGATCAATACGGTACCAGCCCCTACGGCATTCGTGATATGGCCGGCAATGTTTGGGAGTGGACGGCGGACTGGTATCAGCCGCATCCGGGGAACACCCATCCCAATGATTTTTACGGGAAACAATTCAAAGTGATCAAGGGCGGCTCGTGGTTTTCCAACATGGATCTGGCACGGATCGCCGTGCGGGGCAAAAGCCTGCCGAATCGGCGCAACAATTATCTCGGCTTCCGGTGCGCAAAATAGCTTATAGTGCGGAATTAAACAATCGAACTCATAAAGGCGACCTCATGATGAAACTCTGCAAAACTTTCAGCCTGCTCGTATTAACCCTTGGAGTACTCCTGCCCGCCTGCCGTTCCGGCTATGACGGCGTCACCGGAGCCAGCACCAAAGCCCAGGACCTGCCCAGGATTATCGAGAAGGGCACCAGCGAAGACGGCATGAATGTCAGCCTGCAAAATAAACGCATCGGCGTCAAAGGAGTCCGCCTTCTTGCGGAAACTGAAAAAGTTAAAAACGTCCGGTCGCTGGCTTTGAAAACTAACAGGCTGGGAGATGAGGGAGTGGCCATCCTGGCGGAATCGCCCACGTTTCAACATGTCGAAAGATTATTCCTGTGGGATAACCAGGTCACCGCCGATGGCATCCAAAGCCTGGTCGGGTCGGCTCACTTCAATCATCTCACGGAACTGAACCTGATGAAAAACCAGTTGGGGAACGAAGGGGTGAAGCTTCTGGTGCAATCCGACAAGATGGGGCAGGTCACCCTGCTGGACCTGGGAGCAAATGAGGTAGGGGATGCCGGAGCCATCGCCATTGCCAATTCTCCGCACCTGATAAATTTAAAACGGCTGGATTTGTTTCGCAATCAAATCGGTCCGAAAGGAATCGAAGCCCTGATCCGTTCCAAACACCTGCCGAACCTGGAATACCTGGACCTCACCGCCAACGCGGTGGATTATGAACAGATTCCGGCGCTGGAAAAAATGGCGGACCTGCCCAAATTAAAAGTGTTGATCATCCAGTAGGGTATCCCCGGATCAAAAACGGATGTGAATTCCCAGCGTGACGACCGGAAAGAATTTAAATCCGCTCAAATCATCTTCGAGTTGAGCTTGTTCCGCCGCTATATCGGCCGGAGATGCTAAACCCGAACTTTCTGTTAGCAAAACGTTCGGACTTCCCTGGTAAAACGCGCCGATATCCAAAGAAAATCCCACAGCGATAGGCGAATCGAGCGTATTGTCATCCGCCGCGTTGCCCCAGCCGATCCCCAGGTAAGGCATAAATTCCTTGGACCAGGAGACATTGGCGTTCACGGTGGTGTCTGCCGGTACCGTCCCGCCACCAAATTCCGATCCAGAAGCCAGGAATGCAGACAAATCCGCTTCGTTCTTGTTGTAAAATACACCGCCGGTAATACGGAAACCCCCATGAAACGGATGCAGGTCCAGGAGAATCGGAACAGATTCAAAATCCACATCGGCTTTGTATTTGATTCCTGAGTAGGTAGCAGAAGGACGAATTTCGCCAAAGTTGTAACCGCCTCTTAAATTGAGCCAGTTGGGTACCAGGGGGATAGTCACGTCGCCGCCCAGGCCGGTCGTGCCGCCTTTGGCAGTCACCCCAACCACGGCCTGCGCCTGGAGGGGAAGTATTAAAAGCATCACCCCGATCACGAGTTGCAATGCACATCTCCGGATTCTTCCGATTGTGGGCCTGACCATCATTGGATTTTCCTCCAAAACAGAAAAAGTTAATTTGGTGAATTTTCGGAATCTGAATATATGAAAATTATGCAGGGTATTTATTTATTATTCAGTAATTTAGTCTAACCTAATCTCGAAGAAAAATAAATAAAATAACATACACAGTAAATTTGATTTTTATTGAAAAATCGTGTTAAATGCTTGAGTCACCCTTTTGTGGGTGTCTGTTTTTAATCGACTGCAAGGAGTGTTTCTTTGGCGGAGCCCAAACAGTTCTGTACCTTTTATGTGAACGATATCCTGCTTGGCATTGAAGTGCTCGGGGTGCAGGAAGTATTAAGGTATCAGGAGGTGACAGAAGTACCGCTGGCCGCCCCGGAAATACAGGGATTGATCAACCTGCGCGGGCAAATTATCACCGCAATCGACTTGCGTACCCGCATGAATCTCCCTCCCCGCGAGCACGACAATAATTCCATGAATGTGGTCACCCGGATCAATAACGAAGTCATCAGTTTTCTGGTGGATTCTGTTGGCGACGTTCTGGAAGTTGAAGAAAATAATTTCGAACCTGTGCCGAGTACGGTGGATGCCACCACCCGCGAACTGGTTTCCGGGGTCTATAAACTCGAGGGAAAACGATTGCTGATGGTGCTCGACACGGCCAAGGCCGCCAAACTGTCAGGAAACACGGCCTGACCCGGCTTTATTCAGAAGACAGGGTGACACGGCATTTGTTCTCACATCCCCCCAGCCGGCCCAGCCGGCCCCCTTTGAGCACCGCATAAATTTCAAATGAGTGTTTTCCCGGTGCCCATGCGCGGGTATCCAGCACCATACTCCATTGCGATTTGAGAACGGCCTCGGTGCCAAATTTGCGGGCGATATCGGGACGTGGGACCTGTTGGGAAACAAATAGCTGGCTGGCTTTTCCGTCATGTACCACCATCAATGTTTGCGCCGGCAGCCGGGTTTCCGGGTCCACCGCCCAGCCCCCGACCAGTATCGGTTGTACCGGTCCACCGGTCCGGGGAGTGACCACCTCCACAAATCCGGCGGCGGGGATGATGATCTGTGACGTTTGAAACAAATTTTTCCCGGCGTAGCCCAGGGGATCGCGAAGCATGGATCGCTGTAGAGTGGCCCATTGATCTGCAGAAAAATGTTGCCGGAGCTTTTGAAAATAAGGCTGCAGGTCGAAAAAAACTTCGGCACCGCCCACACTGACCTGGGGTTGCACTTCTAAAATCTCAGACAAACGGCGAATCATGTCTTCTCCCCCGTCCGCATAGCCCCGGCGATTCAGGTAAATTCCCTTGAATCCTGAAACCGCCACACTGTCCACCAGTCCCTGCACCGGCAGGTGGGAAACGCTCTGTTGCCAGGCCTGCGTCTCGCGGCCATTGAGGGCGCCATAACTCCACCGCACTGTTCGGGTATGCAGATAACCCCGGATATGATCATAAGGGCCCATCCCGTTCAGCGGTTGGCTGATGGGAAAAGCGACGTAAGGCAATTGAAAGACCATCGCGCCCTCAGGCAAGGCTTGTTCGATCCGGGTGAAAAATTCGGAGTCTTCCGCAAACTGTTTTTGGATGATGGGGTAAGGCGTTTTAAAAGACGCAGGTATCTGGTCCAGCAGACCGAGCACCAGGATAACTCCGCACATCGCATAACCCACCAGGTGTGACAACCGCGCTCTCAACAATTTTTCGTAGACATGAGCCAGCAACAGCACCAGGGCGAAGATCGCGAAAAATTCGATAAAAATGCTGATCCGGTTGTACGCCCGGATTTGCGAGGTGACCAGATAAGCAAAGAGGGAACTGAATCCGCCGACCGTACCCAGCAACACGGCGCCGATGTTCAATCGCGCCAGCGGCCATTGCAAATCCTCCATTGGCTCATCGCTCCTTCTGCGGAATAATCCTATAATCAGCGCCAGGAATCCCACCGAACCCGCCAGCCCCAGGGAGGTAAAACGGTTTTCGTTGCTCAGCGGGGCGGTGCGGTCATACCACGCCCGCAGTTGTGCCAGCGACGCGACGCGGTGATCCTGTACCGGCAGGAGCAGTTGCGCGATCTTCATCCCGTATTTTTCGGTTTCCATCGGCGCGAACAAGGTCACCAGCGGATTTGTCCCATGCTTCATTTTGTAAATCCAGGAAGGCGTCATCTGCAGGGCCACCCCGGCACAGATCACCCCGATCAAAATCCAGGAGGTGAACAGCGCCGCCATATTGCGCTGGTTGAGGAAACCCATGCCTCCCGCAATGACCAGGAAAAAGCATGAAAAGAAAGCATAGTAGACTCCCGACCCGGAAACCAGAACGGCGATCAGCAGACTGGCCAGCGCAATGCCCGACCGGAAGTTGAACCGCCACCGCCCGGAATCGGCGTCACGGTATACGATCATCCGCTTGCCGCTCACAATCCAGATGAGAACCAGCGTCACCAGCGGAACAAAAAAATAATTGGTGTAAACGATGTGTTGTAGGCGCAAAAAATGATAGGGCGCAAACGCGAACAGCAGGCTTCCGGAAATAGCAACGGGTGAAGCAATTTTAAAATGACGAAAGACCCCCAAAGCGGAAATAGCGGCAAGGGGGAACGAAATCACGTAAAACAGATTCATCGCCCGCGCCCAGTCCGAGGTAAACAGGGCGATGCCTTTGATGATCAGGAAATGAACATTGGCCACGCCGGAATAGTCATGGGTCGCCAGGGCTCCCGGCGCACCCAGGCTGGGATTGTTCAGGTACCATCCGTGTTCCAATACCCCTTTAACGCTGGCGCTGAAATACAAATAATCATAATGGTAGAGATAGGGCACGCCCAGGTCGGTCCATCCCAGCCCCAGCAGCAGGGATTCCAACCCCAGACAGAACACAACCACGAACCCATAGGGTAGCCAACGCGAAGCCGGAAGACGGGCCAGGATTTTTTCTTTAATGTGGGTGATGTTCATCGAGAGGGTCGGTTGCAGTGTTCCGGGCCGCGCTTCACAGCCCCGGGGTTCGGGATACCCATAGCGATCAAAGGCTTGTCTGAGTTCCCTGTATAAAAAGTATAATCCCTCTCAACCAAATTAAAAGCAGTTTATTCAACTGTTTGCGGATAAGTTGATCACGGCGCCACTGTAACTCATCCAAATACAAGAACGCATGGAGCCTTCCCCCCTTAACCCCCTCCGCACAGGTTCGGCATAGTGATAATAAATATCGATTTGCCTTGCAAAGGTATGGGGAAAAGCCTGATCCTAATAGGATAAGAACGACATCACTAAGGCAAGTCAGGAAAGCGGCGATGAAACGACCCATCCTCTTTATTTCCCGGAAACGCTCAAAGCCTCTGAAAAGAAATCTAAAATAGCACTCGATCTCTAAGGGAATGGCAGCAATATGTCAAAAGAGAAACAATCGGATCGTCGACTGGCCGAGCTGAATAAGAGAAACCTGAACCGCGCCAACCTGACCCGGCAAAAACTGGGCGGCGCCAACCTCGCCCGCGCCAACCTGCGCGGCGCCAATTTGAGCGACGCCGATCTGATGGCCACCAACCTCTGCGAAGCCAACCTGATCGAGGCCAATTTGAGCGGTGCCAACCTGGTGGACGCCAAACTGATGCGCGCCAAACTCGCCAGTGCCGATTTCACCAAAGCCGACGTCACCGGCGCCGATTTCCGGGGCACCAACATCAGCCTGGTCAAAGGCCTGACCATGACGCAAATCCGCTCCGCCAAAATCGACGAAACCACCAAAATCCCCCGCGCCTACCAAGACAAAATACCCAACGTCGGAAGCCACCAATAACTGGCGTGACGCTGAACCCTATTTGTCACCCTGAGACTGAAGAAGAATCTGAGTTTTAATTTATCTCCGGAAGTAGGATTGCTTCGAGCGTGACAATAGGTTGCCAACAAAAAAAGGGTTGAGGAGAACTCCTCAACCCTTTTGACTTATCTGGTGGAGCCGGGGCCGATAGGGGGCCTGCCCCGGCCCCGAGGAAAACAACCTGTTCGCGGTTATTTCCCTTTGGATTTCCAGGCGCCGGCCATTTGCTGGGCTTCGGACACTTGCTTCGGGTTCATAAACTTGCTGATGGTCTCGCGGTTCTTGACGGCGCGGTCCTTGTGTTTGCCGTCCTGCAATTGCGTCGCGGCGAGGTTGTACCACATGTGCGCCTTCACCAGATCCTGCGCGACGCCTTTTCCCTGGTGATACAACGTGCCGAGTGAGACCTGCGCCAGGCCGTAACCCTGGTCGGCGGCTTTCTGGTACCACTCGCTGGCCTTTACATAATCCTGCGTGACCCCTTCGCCGAGTTCGTACATGCTGGCGAGGTTGAACTGCGCCTGCGCCAGACCACCCTCGGCGGCTTTCTGATACCACTGCGCGGCGGCGGGCAGATTCTTGGTGACGCCCCTGCCTTGGTCGAACATCAACCCGAGCGCGTTTTGCGATTGGGTATGCTCCTGCCCGGCGGCCTTGAGGTACCAGCTCATGGCCATGGCATTGTTTTGATCGGTGCCGTGACCCTGAAAATACATGGTCGCGATGTTGTACTGCCCCAGGACGTGCCCCTGCTCGGCGGCCTTGGCGTACCACTTGATGGCCGTTTTCAGATTTTTCGAGATGCCCAGCCCCTTGTCGTACATGTTGCCGAGACTGTTCTGGGAACTGGCATGGCCCTGTTCGGCGGCTTTCGCGTACCACTCGACGGCCTGCTGGTAATCCTGCTGAACGCCCTCGCCAAAATCGTACATGTTGCCGATGTTGAACTGCGCGCGCGGCAGGCCTCTCTCGGCGGCCTTTTTGTACCAACGGGCGGCTTCTTCCAGATTCTTCTGGACGCCCTCACCGGTGTCGTACATGTTGCCGAGGTTGAACTGCGCCTTGGCGTGACCCTGCTCGGCGGCGCGGAGAAACCATTTCGCGGCCTGGATCGGATCCTTGGAAACGCCTTCTCCCACCTTGTACATGTAGCCCAGGTTGAACTGCGCCTTGTCGAATCCCTGCTCGGCGGCCTTTTGGTACCACTCGGCGGCTTCTTCAGGGTCCTTATCGACACCTTTGCCACGGCTGTACATGATGCCGAGGTTGTGTTGAGCCTTCGGGTAGCCATTCTCCGCGGCCTCGGTATACCACTTCTTCGCCTCGGAAAAATTTTGCGGCATGCCCTGGCCGACATCGTACATGTTGCCGAGGTTGTACTGGGCGATGGCGTGGTCCTGCTCGGCGGCCTTCTGATACCACTCGGCGGCTTGTTTCAAATCCTGCTCCACGCCCAGGCCGACATCGTACATGTTGCCGAGATTGTTCTGTGCGCGGGGATTGCCCTGTTCGGCCAATGTTTTGTATATCTGTAATGCCGTTTTATAGTCTTTTTCGTTGTAGGCTTTCAGCGCGTCGTTAAACGATGCCGCCCCTGCGGCGGCAGGCAGGACGAATAAGAAAACCGCCATCACACAAGCGGTTAAACCGGATTTTGGAAATTGCCGTAGGCTCCTCATAATCAATGTATCCTGACGAATGGAGGTGAACGATAAATTTAATTACATTAACTATTTATTATAATGTGTAATTTTGAAAAGGGTGCCCGCTCGCCCAAATCCGTCCTAACAGGGCTATTTTCAAAGGAAAAAATTGAGACGGCGAGTATCCCTCGGCACTGCCCGCTTCCGGATATCCCGGACGACGACAACCGGTTCCGGATTCAAAGGACTTGATTTTAAATGACCGCATGCCAAAATGAATTGTGCTGTCCATCATTTGAACTCAACCCATCGGGCCTCATGCAGAAAGCGTTATGCAAAATCATGTGCGTTTGCGGATTGATCGGGATGTTGTGGCCGGAGCCCGCCGCAGCTCAAACGGCGGCACCGCCCAGGGTCGTTCCTCCGGCAGACGCGAAGCCCCCACCCGAAAAATCGACACGCTATGCGCCTTTGGGGCAGGTCTTGCCGCGGGCGACTGAGGAGTCGGGCGTTCAGTTCCAGGCGCCCGATCCCTTGCTGACGGAAGAGGTTCCGGTCCGCGAGTCCGGACCGGAGCGGAATTTGAATATGGAACCGGTGCTCGACGAGTTCAGCCGGATAGAACTTTTTGGGGACGACGCCGAACTGCGGAAAGTCATAATTTTGAATCGCAACACGGGCGCCGAGTCGCAGGCCCCCGCAGTCACCCCCCAACCCTCCCGGATTCCGAGGAAACCTGTAGCCCGTACTGCACCGGGCCAAAGACCCGTTCCGCGCGCCACACCCCAGTCGCTCCCCACAACGAAACTGTCCAGTGAACAATTGCAGACGCTGATTCGTGGAGCGTACCGCAGTCCTCTGCCGGAGAACCTATGGGATGATCCGGCATACCGGGAATTTTTAGTCGGGCAGGGAATCACTTCGCGGGAAGACATGAAAGACCGGAATAAAGCGAAGAATGTGCGGAAGATTGTGCGGCGTCTCTTGTGGCAGCTCAAAAACAAATCCTGACCGCATTGCACAGGGCAGTGTTCGAAAAGGGGCTGGAGGTGTTACCCTCCAACCCCCTTATTTTGGGTGGTGCCGGGGGACGGAATCGAACCGCCGACACGAGGATTTTCAGTCCTCTGCTCTACCGACTGAGCTACCCCGGCTTGTTGTTTCTGGCTGATATTCGGCTGGATGCAGGCGAAGGTAGCGAAATTATCACAAAGGCCCTACCCTGTCAATTGGATTCCCCCGGACCGCATTTCCCCTGAAATCCTTGATTTTTTTGATATAATTCTCAGGACAAAGCGGGTTTACACCCACCTCTCACCGACGGCCGCACCCATGCTCGTGCTCACCCGAAAAATCGGCGAAAGCCTCGCCATCAACGAAAACGTTCGCATCACCGTGCTGGAGGTGAAAGGCAAAACCGTGCGCCTGGGCATCGAAGCGCCCGACGATATCAAGGTGTACCGGCAGGAAATTCTGGTTAAAATTCTGGAAGAAAACAAACAGGCCGCTGCCGTTGGAAAATTCGATCCTTCCCAGGTGGTGCAGTGGGCCAGGGACCAGTTGCAATCATGAAATACCAATCCACACGCTTCGGCGAATTTGAAGTGACGGACGATGAAATCCTGAACTGTCCCGACGGACTCTACGGTTTCGAGCAGGAAACGCAATTCGCCCTGCTCCCGTTCGATGCCACCATCGATTCGCCGCTGGAGTGGCTGCAGTCACTCACCACACCGGAGCTGGCGTTCGTCGTTACCGACCCCATCCCTTTTGTCTCCGACTACGCAGTAACACTGACGGCAGAAGACCGGCGCGCTATCGGTCTGGGCGACGACGAGGCGTTTCTTATCCGCGTCATCGTGACCGTGCCCGAAGACTACCGTAAGATGACAGGCAACCTGCTGGCGCCGTTGGTCATCCATCCCCGCCTGAACACCGGCAAACAAGTCGTACTGACCCAACCGGACTACACCACCCAGCATCCCCTACTTTCCAACGCCGTCCGCGACAATTGACCGCTCCGCGCGGGGCGAATAAAAATAATTCCCCCCTTTCTAAGGGAAGGATACAAGTGGGGTTGGCTTTTAATGTTTTGTAGTTGCTCGATTTATTGAGCGGTTTTGAACAGAGCACCATAAATGGGGCAACTACAACAGCCGAAGGAAATGATGTATTAACGCACGGGGTTGGATTGGGAGGAACCGAAGCGGGAAAGATGCTCCGCCATTTCTTCCGGGGAGCTGTGAACGTCAATATAAAAATAGCTGTGGCGCACTTTGGAGTTTAAGGCGAAATTCACCCGACCGAGCTGGGTGCCGTCGATGAACATAACGTCGGTGAATGGACGGCCTACGCGATAGTCGCGATGATTCCGGACAAACGCGATGAAATTCTCGAAACCCTGCGCGCAGTCGGCGGAATGCAAACCTTCCAGGTCACATACGGCGCGCAGGCCGGTGGAATTGTTCTTGGTCCGTTTCTCCAGCTTTTCGGCGAGGGTGATGCTGATCTGCATTTGGGACTGATCAGGTTTCTGGGAAAAAACCCGGATGATTTCTGCGGGAGCGAGATCGTACCGGAACACGTCATCGTGATCGCTTTTAATCAGCGTATTGTATTTGTGGACCGTCACTGTGCCCCACAGTTTTTTCCGCAAACCCGGATCCTTCGCCGCTTCATGAAAATTTTTCGCGCCTTCGAGACATTCCTCCTGAACCAGACCTTTGTCACAGAAAAAATTCGGCAACTGCAGGGCCTTAAGCCTCCGGCCGTAAAGTTTTTTAATTTCCGCGTAAATCTTTTTCTGACGTTTCCACTCCTCCGCGGCGGGATCATGTTTCATCCTCTGGGTCATGAGTGACGGCGGGTCGTCGAATTTCAAGGTTAATACCGCACGATCTTTTTCCGGCAAATGGCTATCGGTGACAGCGACGGCTGCCCAGGACATGCGGCCCATTCGGCGGTCGGGTTCTACCGCAGCCAAAGTTTGATATCCATGCAGGCATTGCTCATTAGATATTTTGAAAGTGCAATACAGTTGCCGGATATGCAGGCCGGTCTGAATCTTTTTTTTCAGTTGATAGACCTTCTCGATAAAATGTTTCTGTTCTTCTAAGGAAGGCGTGTCTTGCAACACCCGAATCATGTCCTCCCGGGTGGCGTCCCACGGCACCAGCAGGGTATGAAATCCGCCACTGCGCAGGAACCGGGTGCTGATCCCCACGATCCGCAGACCGGTGTCCGGTACCTTCTCCAAGGCGGAAGCCAGTGTCGTCACCCCGACCCGGCATTGCCGGACCCGCTCCGCCTCGTCGGCGTTGGAACCTATATTAATAAGGAAAGGAAAACACTCGAGGTTGGTGATGCCATGGCGTTGCTCCAGTTCCATTTTTTGAAGGGACAGCGCGTTGAACACATTGGCAGCCCCGGCCGGGTTAGAGAAAAGAAGCAACAGGGCAAGGAGCCCCGAAATGGATATTAAATGGGTAAGGCGCATGCAACCTCGAAGTTCAAGTGGTTCCTTTATAGTGTCAAAATTAGCGGGGCAGGACAAGGGGAAAAGGAGCGAGGATAACCGGGAGGAATCAGCCTAATCCTTTAAGAATCAGGATGTATTTCATGAAGATCAACTGCCGATCCGCTCTTGGATTTGCGTGCGGGTTTTCTGGAAGACCTCGGCCAGTGGACCGCCCAGGCGGATGGCCTGGTTGATGACTTCCAGAGCCTCCTCGGAACGGTCCAACTCCATGAGCACGTGTGCCAGGTTGTTGTAAGCCGCACCCGACCGGGGTGCGGCATCGACCGCGGAACGAAAGGCCTGTTCGGCCCCGGCCAGATTGTGCAAGGCATAGCGGCTGTTGCCGAGACCGATCCAGGCCGTTTCGTTGTGCGGCCAGCGGTCCGCCGCTCGGGCATAGGCCTGCTGGGTTTCGGTCCAGCGTTCGGTCTGTTCCAATCCGACAACGGCTTTGAGATAGACCGCCTCCCTCACCGTCGCGGGAAAAATCTCAGGAGAAAGCGTGAGGAGTCCCCAATATCCCGAAGGCTGCCAGGTGCTCGAAAATTCATCGATGGATAACACTTCCCGGGCTTCTTCGCCGGAGTGAAGAATGATTTCGCGTTGATCCAGATCGTAACCGATGACCACCGCATAGTGCCAACTGGCCTGGAACAAAGACTGCAACCGTTGCAGTACGATGACGGGATGGCCGCCGGCCACTTCTTTTAAGATATCTTCAATGCGGTGTATCGGGTATGCGACGCGGCCGTGGCGGCGGGCGGCACCGATCATATCCGGGGGCAGACTCCCCTGGCGGCTGGGGGTATACACTTCCGGTTTCAACTGGCCGGGAGTGATCGCCACGCCGGACCATTCCAATGACATCGCGAGGGATGCGGGACCGCATTGATATTCACCCTGGGGGTGGAATGGAACTTCCGTTAATTCAATTTTGCGGGGAACGTCGAGGGAAGCGGGCAACTCAATTTTTGGCGGAGCGGTGGCACACCCCGCCCACATCAAACAGGACAACCCGGCCCAAATCAAAAACCGAAGATTCGATGCCATCGACCTTTTCATAGGGATAACTCAGATGAAGATGATCCAACAGAAAGCCAGGCACCCTATGACGAGAACGCCGACGATTATAGTAAAAATGTAACCCGCATCCCTGTCACCGGAAGCTCTCCAGAGAGGATCGCCTGCGGCAACGTACTCTTCAATTTGATTGATGACCGAAGCGACTTCATCATCGGTCATGCTGTTGACCCGGTTCAGCGATTCCGTTTGGGACACGCCGTATTCCTGCAGTTGCGTCTGCACCTCCTTGCGAAGGACCATGGAAGTCAGCCACTCCCGTTTTTCAGCATTCGAGGTTAAGGATTGGAGCGTCTTCTGGGTACTCAGCATTTCCGCCTGGGCAACGGTGGGCACCCAGAGCATGATCGCCGCCAGCAGATACACTCCGCAGAACCGGATTGCTTTTTTGAAGGGCATTTCTGAATTCCTCAAGAGGTGGGATTCATCCGGCCGGCAGAGTCCCCCACCGGCATTGCAGGCTATTTCGTTTTACTCCGAAACCACTCGAAAAGCAACTGAATCACTGAGTTTCCATTTCATCCCGCATGGCCTGTTTCAAAACTCAACCGGTGCCAGGCATAAAATTTAATATCTCTACTCAAACATACCACTCTTTCCGCGTTGCGGGTAACGGGGTGTGTCCGCAGTCGGACTTGGTCAACAGGGTCTGAAACAGATTGAGGCGGCCCCGGCTGAAACTGTTGGCGGAGCCGGCCATATACAATTTGAAAATCCGCCAGGTGATTTCACCAGAAATTCTGCGGATGTCTTCCCGTTTGCGGTCGAGATTTTCCACCCATAACCGCAGGGTCTGCGCATAATGTTCGCGCAGATTTTCAATGTCACGGATTTCAAATCCGGTTTTCTCCGCGATTCCCAGCGTTAAGGACAGCGGATCCACGTCACCATCCGGAAAGACATACTGATTGACGAACGAATCGGGCGCCGAGGGCAACTCGTATTGAAACGTTGAAGAGATACCGTGATTGAGAAACAGGCCTCCCCGTGCCAGCAGGCGCCAGGCGGTTTCAAAATAAGCGTTCATATACGAATGCGCGTGTTCAACCGAACCCACAGAAGCGATTTTATCGAACCGCTCCCCTCCGGTCAGATCCCTGAAATCGACCAACTCCACCCGGCACTGGGATGATAATCCCTGTTGACGAATCTGCTCGCGGGCATACTCGGCCTGTTCGCGGCTGACGGTGACGCCCAGGGCATCGACCCCATAATGCTTCGCGGCGTGCAGGATCAAACCGCCCCAACCGCATCCCACATCCAGAAAGGTTTCCCCCGGTTGCAACATCAATTTGCGGCAGATGTAATCCACCTTATGGGTTTGGGCGGCATTCAAATCCTCCTGCCACGACTGAAAGTAGGCGCAGGAATACTGCATGGAATCGTCGAGCACTTTATTCCAGAAAGCCACCGGTAAATCATAATGAAAGCTGATCGCTTTACGGACGCGATCCCGTCGGGCCGGTTCCCCATTGGCAGGAGCGGTGAAACGTGTCTTCGAGTCCTTGTCGGTCGTCGGCAAAGACAGCAACCATTTGACAAATAAGATTTTCTCGCGCCATTTGACATGGATACCGGTCATCATCTCAGGAAGCTTCAGGGCCGCTTCCAGGTCGCCTTCAATATCCAGATCCTTGAATACGTACGCCTGGCCCAGACGCAGCTGGGTCGGGTGCCACAAGAGTTTCCTGAGTGTTCCCGGATGATTGATGACCAATGTGAACCGGCGGGTTTGTCCGGCCTCCGGCGCCAAACATGACCCATCCCAGAGACGCACGGCAAAATCACGCGATGGGTGGTGGGCAAGAATTTTCTTGAGAAAGGAAAACGATTGTCGTGCTTTTTTGTCCTCTTTACGAAGCTTCAAAGTAATCATAATTCCCCCCTGCCAGATATGAAGTTATGATTCGAAACAGTGAGCCTTGATTATTTGATCCGCAATATAAGCTTTTTATTCCTCTTATTTTTTCATTCACCAAAGGTCAATGAATTTCAAGTGCGGCCTCTCACTGGTCAATATAATAAGTGCCTGGCAAAAAGCCATAGAACATTGAACGTTTTACAAAATAGTTACATTCAGGAGTGGGTGAACAGACAGTTAATTACTTAGGAAACAAAGATATGAAAAGGAGGAGAAAGGAGGGAGAAAGCCGTCGGCTCAATCCATTTCAGCAGTCAGAAACAGAGATTGACTGAGGGTTTTGAAAAACTTCTGATACATTTCAGGGTCCTCAACGGCCCTGATATTGTATTGCACACTGGCGCGTACCAACGACCGGGTCTTTTCCTTGGGGCGTACGGTCACCGTTATGCGGGTCAGGTCATTTCGATAATTAAACGGTCCCCAGCTTCGAAAATTGGTATTGAACAGGATCAACTCATCCGTTTGATATAGATAATAGGTAGGATGATCCGCCCAGGGACTATCGTGATTGAACCACTTTTTACCCGAGACCACTCCTAATTCCTCATCCAGCACATCGATATCAAAAAAGAGATCCTGCATGGTCGCCACCGCGGCCCGCAGGATTTTGGTTCGATCCGTGGTATCGAACACCCGGCTCTGGATCGACCGCAGTTTGACCTGGCTCTTTTCCGACATCAGGATCTGGCTGCGGGCATTCCACTGGATTTCCGCCCCCCATTGCATGGCGCATCCCTGGAACATCAGACTCACGAGCAGGACCCCGGCAAAACGGCTTGAGGGTTTTCTGAACAATAACGGAAGTTTCATTTTTCTCCGGCAGCTCCAGGTTTTAGAAACAGGGTTCACGCGGGCAGTGTCCTATCGACCCTAATTATCCCCGGGAAACAAACAGGGAACGTTCCACTGCGATGAAAAAGTTCTGGTATACTTTCGGGTCTTCGATGGGTTTGGTATTGAACAGGGCATTGACCCGGACCTCGGTCTGTTCTGCTCCCTTGGCCCGTACCACAACAGTCACTTGTACAAAGCCATTGCCATTGGGGCCGAACTTACCGGCGGTGACCAATCCCATGGGACCGTTGGCCCGTTCGACGATGAATCCCAGATCCTGCAAAGAGGCCACCACACCTCTCAAAACCTTGTTCTGATCTTTAACATCAAAGGCCCGGGTCTGAAAACTCCGTATTTTCATTTGGGCCTCGTTGAGGGCGAGCAGCTCTTTCGGTGGTTTTTGAGCCCCTCCGACACATGCCGACAGAAGAAAAGCCAAGCCTAAAACCAATAAACCATTACGGGCGTTCACATTCATCCTCCCTCAGATTTTATGAGCTTCGAGAAACACGCTCTTGGACAGTTTTGCAAAAAACTGCTGGTAAATTTTCGCATCGACAATCATTTCCAGGCTCTGTTGTCCCGGTGGAATATACTGATTGTCCGATTGGCCATTGCCCTTCCACACCGATCGATGAAACAGGATGCGCACCGAGAAACGGGATGCATCGGTCTCCGACCGGCGGGTTACCAGTGTGGCATTGATCTGCTGATGAACATCCACCGGCACTATAATGGTGGTTTGGCCAACAAGCCCCAGTATAAAAATGAAACTTTGCATGATTTCCTGTCCGTATTCCCGGGCGCCCCGCTCCTTGGCGGCCCGCAGCATGCCGACTTCCGTAACACTTTCCTCCAGCTGGAATCCCAAGTCCTGCAGGACGGCAGCGGAGGCGGACAACAGTTCCTTCTCATTGGACGTTTCAAACATGCGGGTCTGCAGAGCCCGGTATTGGGTGCTTTCCGGAGTCAATTCAAAAAAACTCTCCACCTTGGGCATCGGCTGAACACAACCCGTCAACAGGCCTCCGAATATCAGCAGTAACAACCACCGGAATATCCGCCTTCTGACCAAAGGGAATTTAGAATTGGGTGTAGTTGTAAGCAAAGTCTCTAACCTTTTTCATTTCATCAAATTTAATGATAATCGTTAAAGTCTTTTGGGTGCTGGTGCTCTCCGCCTGGCGGGTACTGCCTCCCAGGATAATAATGCCCCCCCCGAAGGAGTTGCGGGTATCCACGCGGTTGGAGGAAACTTTGTCGTAAATCCAGACTTCGCGGCGTTTTTCATCGGTGGTCACAATATTGGGCGATCCCAGGATGGCCGCGACATCGGAGGCGGGCATGCCTTCTTTGATTTCACCCTGAACTTTACCGACCGTCAAATTGGAGGCATTGGCATCAGGGCCGGCACTGCTGCCTGAATGGCTAAAACAGGCAGGCAAGGACAACAGGATAAATCCCAACGAGACAATCCACAAAATTTTACCTTTCATCATTCTTCTCCCAATTCAGAAATTTCAGTAATTCGATATTTCATAGGATAACCGGGATTCCAAAAATTGAAACCCTTTTTTATCAATGGTGTGCGAGCAATCGGCGCACCAACAGCAAATAGATCAGCCTTTGAGTCCCTGGATCATCAGGACTACAACCGCTTTAGCTTCCTGCTCCAGTTCTTCCAAAGTTACGTTTTTGATGAAGTGCGGCAGTCGGAATTTGGTGGTCATGGCATATATCGCATTGGCGGTCTGAGCCACATCGGCAACCTTGAATACACCGGACTGGTTGCCTTCGGTGATGATTTCGGACATGAGAGAATTCTGAACATCCCGGTGGAGTTCCACCAGATCCCAACGTTCATCCAGAATGTAGTTGACCAGGTCCTGCACATTGGGCTGTTCGATGATATGACTGTGCATGAACCGTAATTTTTCCAGAACAAAAGCTTCCAGCCGCTGGGCAGGTTTCAGGCCCGGACGCTGGAGCACGTCCTTTAGAATTTGCTCCGCTCTGGAAATATATTCCTGGGCCACTCCCACGCCGATATCGAATTTGCTTTCGAAATAACGATACAGATTGCCGGCGGACATGCCGCAATCCTTGGCGATTTCCACCATAGTGGTTTTTCCAAATCCATACCGGACAAAACGGTCAATCGCCTTCTCCAAAATCAGGCCTTTGATATCTTCCGCTGTGGGATCGTCAGTGCTCATCTTGGGGTGTCTCATAGGTTACCTGGTGAATGATAATTATATTATTTATTCGTTGTCAAATCTTTTGTCACAACCTCATTCCCTCTGCAAATCAACCTGTTTAGCGCCATATTTTAAATAGGTGTCCACCAAATGCTCGTGGCAGGAGAGGATGATCACCTGCCGGTCCCGGGCAAAGTCCCGCAGAATATCCAGAACATGTTCACGCCGGGTGTCGTCAAAATTGACGAACACATCGTCCATCACAATGGGCAGCGGCTCGGCGCGGGTTTCATAATCCTCGATCAAACCGAACCGCATGGACAAATACAACTGCTCCCGGGTGCCGCGGCTGAGTTGGACCGGGGTTTTGAATCCCCCGTTCCCCTGCACAATCCGGAATTCATCGCTCTCCAGAGGTTTTTCCACTCCCTGATAGTTGCCGTCGGTGATTTGGGCAAACATGCGGCCCGCCGCCTGGAACACCTGAGGCTGACGGGTTTTCTCATACCGCACCTTGGCTTGACCGAGCATGTCCAGGGCCAGCGCCAACGTCGCCCACTCGCGGGCGCCATTCACCAATTGTTCTTTTTTAGACTCCAGTTCGTTGTGCAGACGGACCAGATCCTCCCGCGAAGCCAATTGAGAAGCTTCACCACGGAATTGCCCGATCTCCTGATTCACCCGGTTCTGCTCCTCATGGACACGGCTCAACCGGGACAATACATCCGCCAAGTCCTGCTCCAATTGTTCCGGATCGGCGTCCTGCATGGAATCCAGGAAACGTTGGTACGCCTCGCCCAGCCCTACCCGCGTTTGAATTCTCGTTTGAATTTCCCGAATGGATTTCCCCAGCGCGCTTTTTTCCTGCGCCCTGTCCCACTGCAGGAGAAAGCTCTCCTCGCTGTCTACTTTCGCCGATTGAAGCAAATCGTTCAAGGACTCCTGCTGGTTTTCCAGCTGGACAGCGATTCCTTCAATCCGCCCGGTCTGCTCATTGATTTGGCCATCCAGGTCCTTGCACTTGCCGGAATCCTCCCTGGCTTCATCAAAGTGTTTGGACAATACCTCGATGTTGACCAACAAATCTTTCGTCAAGTACACCTCGCTGACACATTCGGAAAGAGCGGCAACCAGTTCTTCCGCCTCTTCTTCCTTTTTTTTCATCCGCTCAATACGGGCATCCAGATTTTTCTTCTGGTGCACCCAATCCTTGACGGTGCGCACACGGATCTGAATCTCCCTGAATAGAGCGGTGGATGTCTCCGGGTCGAGTCCCTTGTCCGCCACCCATCGCCTCCAGACCTCCTGCTCCTCATCCAGATCGTTTTCCGCTTTTTCCAGCTTTCCCCGTAAAAGATTGTCCAGCAGGTCCTCTTTTTCACCTTCCGGACTGCTGAAGGAAGCCCAGGCATAAAGCCCGATCCCGATGGCCAGCATCAGCCCCATAAAAATTCCCAGTTCCATATTGGCCGAGAACAACGCAAAGCCGGCACCCACCAGCCCGATTCCCATCAACAGCCAGGATGAAACTCGGAGTCCCTTGGGGAAATCGTTCTGTTCGGCACTGTCCGTAACGAGTTGTTCGTGATGAAGTTCCAGACGGTTTTTGACATTCTCAACAAATTGTTCCGAATGAAACAAAGCCTGTTCCTGTTTTTCAACAAACTGCTTTTCGGAATCGATCCATTCCAGGGCAAGCACACGGTCCTCATCCCAATCCCGGTTTATACCATCAATCTCCGAACGGATTTTTTCCTTCAATTGACTCCGTTCCTGCAGAACCGCGTGTTGGTCCACTTGCGCCGAGCGAACCAATTCTGTGAGTTGACGCAGTTGCATGATCTCGGTTTCCCGGTCGAGCAGGCGTTGGTTGACGTGTATCGGATCGCGCCTCAGTTTCAGTTGGTGAAGCTTGCCCTTTTCCTCCGCCAACCGTTGCCCCAAATCCTCAATTTTAGTTTGGACCTTCTCAAACACCAGCATGCTCTCTTCTTCCATCGCGGGAACCGCGGCCAGTTCTTTCTGCCGGGCGGTCTGGTCCTTGAGATCGATAAAATCGGCGAACAACTCACGCCTCACTTCCAGGGTCCGCCGTCTCGATTCCAACCGCTCCACATCGGACTCCCCTTCCTGACGGGCCTGCTCCAGGGCTTCGATCTTTTGATTCAACTCGTCATACTGCTCCACTTCGTTGAACCGGGCGCGCAGTTCCTCTTCCCGCTTTCTGATTTCGCGGAACATCTTGTCCAGAGCCCGGTCGGACCGTCCCCTCTCCTTGAACAGTTCATCCTGTTGATCGCGAATTTCCTTTTCCACTTCGGTCAGCGACACCTGGCCCAGGCCCATCCCCGCGCCCAGAATTTTGTTTTTGATTTCTTCTTCCATGAGCGAATCCAAATCCTGCAACTCATCCAGCGCAAAAGCATAAATATTTTTGAAAATTTTCCGGGACGCATGCCCGAGAAACGATTCCAGGTGCGCCTGACCCGTCCCTTCCCGGTCCGCCGCCTGAACCTTCACCTGGCCTTCCAGCGTGCCCCCGGTGCGTGAAATGAAAATCCGCTCACCGTTGTCCATTTCACACATCAATGTTCCCGAATGCTCGCCGCCGGCCACCGGCGTGTAGGCATTCATTCCCTTTCGCTTTTTTTCGAACCCGAACAGGACCCAGCGAATAAATTCCAGCAGGGTGGTCTTGCCGAACTCGTTCCGGCCGTAAACCACGTTCAGACCCGGCGATACCGGAACCACCCGGCAGTTTGAAAATATGCCAAAACGCTCTATATGGATTTCTCGAATCTGCATAGTGTCGACTCAGAGCGGAGTGCCTCCGCTCGCAATTTAAAACGTTTGGATGCAAACCAGCGTGGCGCTGTTCCTACCCGGAGGGGGAACTGGCCAACCGTTCTCCAAAAATCAATATTCCCAGGCGCAATTCACGGTTTTAAAGTTTCCAGCCCTGTAAAGGGCTTGCGCCCAGCGATCATCGATAGCTGTCAACCGTCAGCAAGTTGTCCCTCCTGCAAAGGAGTCGCTTCCCTCGCTAGAGAGTCAGTCACGGTTCACCAGCATATCCAGGGTCAGGTTGCGGGCCTGGAATAAAATCTCCTGCAGTTCGTCCTCGGTCAATTCCGAAAGCAGGTAACCGCCTTCCCAGGACCGGAACAGCGCTTTCAGGGATTCCCGGCATTCCGGCAGAGTGCCCGGAGCCATTTGACTGTCATACAGGGCAATCAAGTCGGCGATAAAGTCCTTGCCCTGTTTCAGGGCGTCAATATCGTACGCCCCGCGGGTTTGCAGACGGAACTCCAGCCACAGGCCGGCGCCCCGGTCCGAAAAGCTCTGGAACGCTTCGTCCCGCAAACTTTCCAGCGTCCCGCCCTTGCGCAACAGCGCATGCACTTCCGTTCGTCCAATCAATGTCTGGCGGATTACCAGGCTCCGGCCCTCGGCTTGCTCCAAAAGTGTCTGGCACTGGCGGACGATCTCCTCTACTACCGAGTCCAGCGATGCGCAGTCGGACACGTCCACGGCGCTTTCGACAAAACGGAGGGTATCGGTCGCCATAAACCTGATATCAGGCAAGGCGCCCTCACTCAACGTCACCAGGCTACAGCCCCGGGGACCGGATTCCTTGAAATGCCGCCCCTGCGAATTGCCGCAGTAGACAATCGCCGGATGGCTCTCGCGCAACACCTCGCGCAGATGAATATGTCCCAGCGCCCAGTAATCCATGCCCCGCGCCACCAAGTCGTCCACCGTGCAGGGCGCGTAAGGATCGTGATCCGGATGACCTCCCACGTTGGCATGCAGAACCGCCACCGCGAAACCCGAGTCCTGTTGCCGTTCGAACTGTGAAGTCAGGTTGTCGAACACATCGCGTTCGGGAAAACTGGTGCCATAAATGTGCGCCAGCGTCCGGCCCTCTTTCACCACCGGAACGGATTGCACACCGGAACCGGGAAACACCGTCACCCCCTCCGGCCATTTCAAAGTGCTGGACCAGGTATTGAGGGGATCGTGATTGCCGTGGGCGATAAAAGCGGGGATTTTATGATCGGACAGCGTTTGCAGTCCGCGCCGGAACTTGAACTGCGCCTGCAGGCTTTTGTCCTCGCCGTCAAACACGTCGCCGGCGATGAGGACCGCGTCCACCTGTTCCCGAACCGCCAGGTCGACGATATTCAAAAACGATTGCAGGGGCGCTTCGCGCAGACGCACAGCCCAATCGGGATTGATTGTAGAGAATCCCTTGAACGGGCTGTCAATGTGCAGATCGGAACAATGAATGAATCGAAAGGGGGTCACGATGATTCCTTACTGAAATGGCGGAAGAACCAAAAAATCCGACTGAAACCGTCAGGTGGGACCGGGTTGCAGAGGCTAGAGTACTATGATTTCATTGGCTTTTCCAACCCTCTTTCCGGCAGCCTGCTTACGGTGATTGACGGCCGTCCTTTTCTTCCCTGGCATGGTAAAATCAATTCTTTTGAACCGCTGGCGGAACCCATGACCCAACCCTATTCTGAAATATCGGCTCGCCCTGTATCCCAACAGCCGCCCATGGAGTACCGGCGGTTCGGCAAAACCGGGGAGATGATTTCCGTTCTCACCCTGGGCGGCATGCGGTTCAAGTACGGCTGGACTCCTCCCCGGACTTATCTCCCCAAAGCGGCGTATCAAAATTGCCTGGAAACCACCCGCCGGGCATTTGAAGTGGGAATCAACCATATTGAAACCGCCTACGGCTATGTCAAAAGCGAGCACCTGTACGGCAAGGTGCTGAAGGAACTGGGCACCCCGCGCACTCAGTTCAAGATGATGACCAAGGGCGCACCCATGACCGGCGACGAAACCCGCGCGCTGGTGGAACAACAGCTGGAAGCCCTGCAACTGGACCACATCGATTTTTACGGCTGGCACGGTATTAATAATGAAGAACGTTTCAAAGCGGCGGTGGCGCCCGGCGGCCCGGTGGAAACCCTACACCGCCTGCGGGAAGAAGGAATGATCCGCCATATCGGGTTCTCCACCCACGCGCCTCTTCATATTATAGAAAAGGCCATCCGCACGGACTTGTTCAGTTTCGTCAATCTGCACTACTATTATTTTTTCCAACGGAACCGGCCCGCGGTGGAGTTGGCGGGCGAAAAAGACCTGGGCATTCTCATCATTTCTCCCAACGACAAGGGCGGACAGTTGTGGAATCCGTCCGAACAATTGAAAGAAATGTGCAAACCATTGACCGCAGTTCAGTTCAACGGGCGCTTCTGCCTGAGCCATCCCGAGATCACCACCCTGACACTGGGCATGCATGCACCGGAGCATTTCGATCAGAACCTCGCCCTGCTGAATGGCGGCGATTATTTTTCCCGAGAGGATGCCGGAGTCAAGGCCACCGTTGATGACGCAGCCCATTCCATCTCGGAATTTTGCACCTACTGCAGTGAGTGCCTGCCCTGCCCGGAGAACATCAACATCCCCGAAGTTCTCCGCTTTCGCAACCTGCTGGAGGGCTATGACATGCAGACTTACGGGAGGTACCGCTACAACATGCTGGGCGGCAAGGGCCACTGGTTCCCCGGAAATTTCGCTTCCGCCTGTACCGAGTGCGGCGATTGCCTGCCCAAATGCCCCGAAAAATTGGAAATTCCGAAATTATTGTTTGAGACTCACGACAGACTATTCGATAGGCAATCCTACTGGCGCTCCCAGTTAGAGGCATTTCTAGTTGATATTTATCGAGCAGTTAAAAGCAAATTTTTAAAGTTCACCTCATAAAATCCACCATAAACTTTGAAATTAGCTAATTATTAAGGGCTTCTTTGATTCATTTTCACCTTCTATAAACCACTGTTTTTAGGGGGGTTTAGGGAGGAGAAACCAACGGCTGGAATATCTCTAAGTATGCGAAAAATATAAGTAATTGAGTTTGTTGAAGTAAATTCAAACAGGATTGACGGGGTGTAGTTTTTCGATTAGCATATATCATCACACTGAGATTCACGGTAATTTTTATCTTGGGTGGGTTGCTCTAGAATTTATTACGGCTTTATTAATCGCTGGCCCCGGCAATTTATGATTTCCTCGTTATCCCGAGACGCCAAATTCACCAATGCCAAGATCTTGATCGTTGATGACGAGCAGGGCAACATCCACGTCCTTGAAAGGATGTTGAATTCCGTCGGTTACCACAACATCACCTCCACCACCGACTCCCGCTCGACCCCGGACCTCTACCAATCCATGAACCCGGACCTGATTCTCCTGGATATCAAAATGCCCGGATTCAGCGGGTTCGATGTCATGAATGCCCTCAAGACCCTGGAAAACGAGAGTTATCTTCCGATTCTGGTGCTCACGGCGCAATTGGACAGCGAGACCCGGTTGAAAGCGATCAAAGCGGGTGCCAAGGATTTTGTCAACAAGCCCTTCATCATGGAAGAGATGCTGGCCCGGATCAACAATCTCCTGGAAGTCCGGATGCTCCACAATTGCCTCCACAGCGATAAAAAATCACTCGAAACGCAGGTCGTGGAACGCTCCCAGGAACTGCGCCAATACCAGGTGGAGATCATCCACCGTCTGGCGCGGGCGGCGGAATACCGCGACAACGAAACCGGCATGCACGTTATCCGCATCAGCAAACTGTGCGAGCGTCTGGCCCGGGGCCTGGGATTGAGCGATGATGAATGCCACCTGATTCGCCACGCCAGTCCCATGCACGATATCGGGAAAATAGGCATTCCTGACCAAATCCTGCTTAAACCCGGAAAACTGACCCTGAAAGAATGGTCCGTCATGAAAACTCACGCGGAAATCGGTGCACTGATTTTATCAGGAAGCGAATCGGAATTTCTTCAAATGGCGGAAATCATCGCCGGATCCCATCATGAACGATGGGACGGCAGCGGCTATCCTCGGGGGTTGAAGGAAGATGAGATTCCCATGGTGTCACGGATTGTGACGGTGTGTGATGTCTTCGACGCCCTGACCAGCGACCGACCCTACAAAAAAGCCTGGTCGGTTGAAGACACCGTTGTGGAAATGGAAAGTCAAAGCGGAAAATTATTTGATCCCCATGTGCTTCGAACCTTTATGACTCTGCTTCCGGAAATGATTGCCATCTCCGAACAATTCTCTGACAACGCCCACCAAGGCATACAACCCCAGCGCAAAACCTCCTAACCCTCCGACCCTCCCAAGCCGCCCTATCAAGACAACGGCACCTTCTCACTTACGTTGTTCTGACACTGGTCCATCAATTGTTGCGCCCTGGGGTAGGTATCGTCCACATTGAGGATTTTTTCGAGGAAAGGCATGGCTTTACCGCACCGCAGGGTCTTCACGTAAATTTCCGCCATGATGAATTGATAGTGGATGTCGTCGGGCTTCACCATGGCATAACGGATGCCGGCGCCGATCACTTCCCGCGGCTCGCCGCGACCCCGGTAACTGAACAACGCGCTTTGCAAGGCCTCTTCATTCATAGGATCATCTTCCAGAACCCGGTTGGAATATTCGAGGGATCTCCCGTAATCATTCTTCACATTGTAAAACTTCGCCAGGGCGTTCAACAGACCCGGGTCTCCCGGTTTCTCCTTCACCTTGCCGATCAACTCGATCAACGCGATTTCCTGCATCACCGTCCGTAACTGGCGCGGATCGTTTTTGACCGCCGTTTCCATTTTCTCCCGAGCCTCCCGCCACTGCCCCAGCTCCATCAGGTTGTATCCCAGATACAGATTGGCGAATCCCTGTTTCGGTTCCTGTGCCAGCACTTGTTCCAGATATTCCACACTGCGGGCATACTCCCCGATCTGGTAAAACGCGTGCCCCAGGTTCAGCAGAAGATCGAGGTTGCCGGGCGCCTGTTTCTGCTGGGCACGCAGGCGGTCGATCTGGTCCCGCCCCGCCTGCAGGTGATATCGGGGCAAATCACCGTTGCCGGACAACTGAATGGACTCCAACAGCAGTCCCCGGTTGGAATACATGACCCCGCGCTGATACAAGTCCATTGCCCGGTACTGCTGTTTGAAATTTTTCGTATCCGCATATTCCATGCCCGTAATACGGCGCACCACATCCTCCACCGGCGTCCTGTTGAACACCAGCCGTTCCAGTCCGGAGGACCCGATAACCTTGCCGTAATCGAGATAAAACTCGATGCGCGGCCGGTTGTCGGTGATCAAGGGCCGGCCGGCGGAAAGCCCCTGCATCTCCTTTTCCAGAAACCAGATGTTGCTGAGCAGGTGGATCGCGTCGGGTATGTAAATATCCTGCAGAGCCCGCGCTACGGCGGGCTCCGCCATCCGTTCCTTCAACTTATTAAAGTCGAGGGTAATCGGCTGATCGGACCCGATGATCAACATCTCATTGGCGACGGACATCCACGCGATGGCATGCGGGAACACCGACAGGAAAGTTTTGAAATGCATGTCCACTTCTTCCGCGCTCTGGCTGTGCAGGGGAATCCATTGCGTCATAATTCCGCCCGGCTTGAGCCGGTCCCGCGCGGCCTCATAATAATCCCGGGTGTACAGGTTCACGGTAAAGGCGGTGCGCGGTGGGGGTGGCTCGCCGGTGATGACATCGTACTTTTTTTGCGTGGTCAGAAGAAAGTTGCGCCCGTCCTGCAAAACAAAATTAACCTTCGGGTTCTTCATCACGTCATGGTTCTCTATTTTGAATGAGGGCGCGGCGTTGAGAACGCTTGGCGACAACTCGAGACTGTCCACCCGCCCGACACGCGGATGAATCCCTGCCGCACCGGTGGTCTGCCCGGTGCCGAAACAGATCACCATCACGTTTTCCGGGTTGTCGGACAGCAATATCGGAACATGCGCGAGCAGTTTCATGTAGCGGGTGGCGATGACATTCGAGGAAGACATGGAAATGCCGTTGGTGATCAGCCGCTTGGCGGTGGGATCGAGGATCCCGTACTCGTCCTGAAACACCGCCACCGTATCCGTCAGCCCCTCCTCGAAATACAACAGTTGGCTCAAGTCCCTCTTGCCGGCGCTGTCGCGCATAAAGAATTGATCGAGCAGGTTCCCGGGGAGGAACACATTCACAGCCAGCACCGCCGCCACGGTCGCGCCCGCCACTGCCTTGCGCAATATGGGCGTCGAGTAACTGCCGGTGCCGAACAACAGCGGCACCATCAACAGATTGAGGGTCGCCACCGCCATCAGGCTTTTTTCCGTTCCCAGCCAGGGCAGGAATACAAACCCCGCTGCGAGCGAACCGAAGATGGCGCCCAGTGTATTCGCCGAATAAATCCGGCCGGTGCCGCCGCCGACGTGTTCGTGTCCGCCCGCCGCCAGTTTGATGAGCACCGGAAAATTCATCCCGAACAGTAACGTCGGCAGCAGCATCAGCGCCGCCGAATCTGTGAAGTAACGCAGAAAGGTTTTGCCGGGATTCATCAGGTTGTAACTGTTCCACGGGGCGGACAGCAGGCTCTCCATCGAAAACAACGTGAACAGCACATACACCCCGATCCCCGCCTGGAGAACGATCAATACCGTGCGCAATGAAGAGACACGCGCCATCAGCGGCACCACCACTAGACTGCCAAGACAGATACCGAGCAGAAACACGGCGAGCATCAGGCTGAACGAGTACACGGTGCTGGCGATGCTGAACACCAGCAGTCGTGTCCACAGCACCTCATACGCCAGCGCGGTAAAACCGCAGACGAAGGCGATGCCCATCCACAGTTTCTGATCGCCGCTCAGCGTCACCGAAGGCCATTCAAGTCTGGGCAGACGCCACGGCGTTTTCTCCCCGGGATGCTCCTCCTGGTAGATGCGGATACAGCCGATACCGATAATAAGGTTGGCGCAGGAGGCGAACAACGCGGTCTGCAAAACCCCGAAGTTGGAAATGAATATAAAACCCGTCAACACGCATCCCATCGCCGCGCCCAGGGTATTGATGGCATACAAATAACCGATCTGCGTTCCCAGGCGGGTGTTGTCGGTCACGTAATACTTGCTGATGATCGGCAGAGTCGCCCCGATAAACGTCGTGGGGATGAACATCAGGAGGAACGCCAGCACCGCCTTGAGCACATTGAACAGGGTGGGCGATTCCGGCAGCCAGCGGTGCATCCACGCGTACACCACATGAAACTCCGAAAAGATCAGGGACAACACGGCGCTGGTAACAAAAATGAGGATTTCGATCCTGCCGTACACCAGCAGGGGCGGCGTCTCCTCCCGCCGGGCCACCGCCCGGTCGATTCTATGCCCCCAGACGTAGCTGCCGAACCCCAGCCCGGCCATAAACGCCGCTAGAACAATGGATACCGAGTACACCGTGTGGCCGAACACCAGCGTCAGCTGGCGAGTCCAGATGATCTCGTAAACCAGGGCGGTGATCCCGGAAATGAAGAAATAGAGGTAAACCAGCCGCGAGGGTTGGGCGGGTGTCGTCACGTTCATAAATCCTTGAAATGGATTGACATTAAACCGGCGTTTCAGTAGGTTTATGGACAGGGAAAGCCTGACCAACCATAAATCAAAACGCGGGTTTTGCCAAGCCCCAGGGAATTAAAGTATGGCCGAGGATTATACCGCACACGAAAAGGAAATCGAGGCGTCCGATCGCGTCGACCACCCTTACGCCGACGAAATGGGCGTGCAGTGGACGGTCGAGGCCTGGGAACGGGTCAAACACGCGCCGGAGTTCGTGCGGCCCGGCATCCGCAAGGTCATGGTCCAGCGCGCGGTCAAGCGCGGCTTCAAATACATCACGTCCGATTTCCTGACAGAAATCCGCAACGAGTCGATGATGCTGGTTTCCAAGCGCGTCAAGCAGTTCGGTTTCGAGGAGCTGTCGATGGGCGCATTCGACGTCGCCAAGCAGAAAATGGTCGAGAGTCCGCGCAAGGTGGAAGTCATCGAGGAAATCCAGGATTTTCTCGCCCTGCGCACCGAGAAGAAGGAAGACATCGTCGACAAGTTCAAGAATTATATGGAAACCGCACCGACCAGCGGCATGCCGTGGTCGAAGGAAGCCATCGAAAAAATGGAGAAGGTGCCGCCGTTCGTGCTTGGCATGGCCAAGCAGACCATCGAAGGCCGCGCCCGTCAGCGGGGTGATAAAATGATCACTCCGGATATCATCGAGGAAGTGTTCAACAACGTTATGCCCGCCTCTGCGAAAGAAGCGATGGGCATGGAAGTGACGGAAGAGGACAAGCAGCGGGACGTCGAGTACGATGCCCAGCAGGACGAGGAACCGGATTTCGAGTTGACCTGGCACGACGACGCCAAGGCCAAGGTCATGAAAATCCCGATTCCCTTCATCCGCGAAATGGCCATCAAACGCATCGAGGCCGAAGTCAAAAAGGAAAACATCAACGAAGTCTCAATGGAACTGTTCGACAAATACCGGTTTTCATTTTAAAGGAATAATTATGACTTTCGCGAATATTGATGGCCTGCTGATTCTCGGAATGGGGGTGTTCACCGCCAGCCTGTGGCTGATCGTTAAAAGTTCTCCCGTCCCCGCCAAAATCAAAAAAGTTAGAAAATAACCCCCTTCACAACCCCGTCGGGTAGTCGAGGAATTCGGACTCGAGACCGAACTGTTGTTCGAGGTGTTTGCCGACGGCTTGCACACCGCCGGTTTCGGTCGCGTAGTGGCCGGCGAACATGAGCACGCATCCGCCCTCGATCGCTTCGTGATACTGATGATTCTCCCCCTCGCCGGTGATGTAGCAGTCCAATTCTTCCTGCACCGCCTGGCCGACGATATCTCCCGCGCCGCCGGTGACCAGCCCGACCCGCTCCACGTCGCCGTCGCCGATCACTTTCACCGGAGCGCCCAGTTTTTCTTCAAGCGTCTTGCCCAATTGTGCGGCGGACTGACGCTTCACCTTTCCCTTGAGACCGATGAGCTGTCCTTCGTATTCGCCAAAAACTTCCGGATGTTCGAGGCCGATCTTGTCCGCCAGTGCCCGGTTGTTGCCGAGGACGGGGTGCATGTCCAGCGGCAGGTGTGCCGAGTACAATCCCAGATTGGCCCGTATCATCGCTGACAACTTATCGTAATGCGGTCCCCGTACGGGTCGCAGGCCGCCCCAGAAGATCCCATGATGCACGAACATCATCTGGCAGTCGCGCTCGATGGCCATCTCGATCGTCGCCCGGCATGCGTCCACCGCCAGGCCCACCTTGCGGATGGACCCGGTATTCTGCACCTGCAGGCCGTTCACCGCGCGGGAAGAGTCCTGGATGTTTTCGATGTCCAATAGCTGGTCGAGGTAGCGGGCGATCTGTATAATGTCCATGCGCCAAAGTATAGCAGAACCGGGAAAATCCTACGACAGGATCACAGGATAAAACCGGCTAAAAAAAGGAATTTTCATCAACCACCCCCAGCCCCTCCTTGAAAAGGAGGGGAATTAAAAAAATGACCGCATTTCTGTTACGCAACATCAGCCAGCGGCTGATCCTGCTGGTGTTCATCTCGATCATCGCACATTCGGTGGTCCACCTCGCGCCCGGCGACCCCAGCCTGGTGGACCCGTCCAACCCGCGCATGAAACCTGAGGACATCGCCCGCATCCGCGCCGCGTTCCATCTGGACGACCCCCTGTACGCGCAATACGCCTACTGGATGCGCGACCTGTTTACCGGCCAGCTGAAAAGTTTCAAGGACAACCAGCCCGTCCTCGGAAAAATCTGGGACCGTTTTCTCAACTCACTGCCGCTGTTTCTGGTGACCACCCTGATCACCTGGTGCATCGCGTTTCCCTTCGGCGTGCAGGCGGCGCTCAAGCGCGGCTCGCTACTGGACAAGGGGGGAACCCTGCTGTCCTACACCCTCATATCTTTTCCGGGATTTTTCCTGGCATACATTTGCATCATCCTGGTGGTGAAGGTATTCGACGTTCCGGTGATCGGCATCAGCACGTTCGGACTGGAGGATGCAGGCCCGTGGTTTCAGACGATGGACCGCATCTGGCATTTGACGATTCCCGCACTGATCTTCGCTTCCGGGAGTATCGCCGTGCTGTCCCGCTACGTTCGGTCACAGATGCTGGAAGTCATTCACATGGATTACATCCGCACCGCCCGCGCCAAGGGCTTGTCGGAGGAAGTCGTCATTTACAAACACGGCCTGCGCAACGCGCTCCTGCCGTTCATCACCATGTTCGGTTTGTTGATTCCCAGCCTGATCGGCGGCTCGGTCATCATCGAAACCATTTTTTCCTGGCCGGGATTGGGACGCCTGGGATTCGAGGCCATTCTCAACCGGGATTTCCCCGTCATCTTAACCCTTAACTTCATCACCGCCATTCTGACTCTGATCGGGACTTTTGTGTCGGATATCTTATACGCGGTGGCGGACCCGAGAATCAAACTGCAGTAGTGAGGATTTTATGGAACTAGCGGAGCAAAGCGGCGGCACATTGACGGAGCAGGAGCTCAGCCCGATTCGCGAAAAGTGGAACGTCTTTCGGAAAAACCGGAGCGCGGTGTTCAGCCTGTGGTTCCTCATTTTTTTATTTGTGCTATCCATTGCCGCAATCCTCCTGACACAATACAGCGCACCGTTCGATCCGGCAACGGTACGGCTGTCGGAAAAATTTCTGCCGCCGATGACGCCGTTTACCAGCGATCTCGTCAAACCGGAGGACGCGCCGCCCTTCGACATCTATCTGTTGGGCACCGACGAGCTGGGGCGCGATGTGTTTTCGCGCATGCTGGAGGGCACCCCGGTATCCCTCACCATCGGATTTGTCGCCGTGGGCATTTCGGTTTCCGTTGGTATACTGCTGGGCGGACTGGCCGGGTTTTACGGGCGCATCCGGTTGGGACTCATCACCGTCGACACTTTGATCATGCGGTTTGTCGACATCATGTTATGCTTTCCCACTTTCTTTTTGATTTTAACGGTGGTCGCGCTGCTGCCGCCCAGTATCTACAACATCATGATCGTGATCGGCCTCACCAGCTGGATGGGCACCGCCCGCCTGGTGCGTGCCGAGTTTTTGTCCCTGCGCGAACAGGATTATGTCATGGCCGCGCGCAGTCAGGCCATCCCGGAGATGCGCATCATCTTTCAACACATCGTGCCGAACGCCATCGCGCCGGTGCTGGTGTCCGCCACCATCGGCGTGGCCTCGGCGATCCTCACCGAGTCGGCGCTCAGTTTTCTGGGCTTCGGCGTGCAGCCGCCGGATGCGACCTGGGGCAATATCCTGTCCGACGGCAAGGGTTACATTTTCGACGCGCCGTGGCTGACGTTCATGCCGGGATTCACCATCCTGTTCGTGGTGCTGGCGTTCAACCTGTGCGGCGAAGGATTGCGCGAAGCCTACAACCCCAAACTCCGCAAACAGCGGTGATCGGTTTGTTCACTCCATGATTTATCTACAGAATCTTAAAAAACAGTTCGGCCCCAAGGTGCTGTTCGACGACATCAGTTTTCACCTGAGACCGAAGGAGCGCGTCGGCCTGGTGGGTGAAAACGGCATGGGCAAAACCACGCTCATCCGCGCTGTTGTAAACCAGGAAGGACTGGACTCCGGGAAAATCGTACTGCGCAAGGGCGCCCGCGCCGCCATGCTGGAGCAGGAACTTCAATCGGCCGGAGGCACCGTGCTGGACCGCGTGGTCCACGGCGACTCCCACTTCAGTGACGTCCAGCAGGAAATGAGTCAATTGGAAAACGACTCGGACTATCATGAACGCGCACCGGAAGAATGGAGCAAACGCTACGGCCACCTGCAACACGAGTTCGAACGGTTGGGCGGTTACGAACGCGAATCACGCGCCAAAACGATTCTGCTCGGACTGGCCTTCAAGGTCGACCAACTGGATCAACCGCTCGAAAAATTCTCCGGCGGCTGGCGCATGCGGGCGGAACTGGCGCGGCTGTTGCTCCAGAATCCGGACGTCCTCCTGCTGGACGAGCCGACCAACCACCTCGACCTGCAATCCGTCATCTGGCTGGAATCGTTTCTCAAAAATTATGACGGCAGCATCCTGCTCATCTCGCATGACCGGAGTTTCCTGAACGGGCTGGTGGACCGCATCATCGAACTCGACCGCGGCAAGCTGGGCGTTTACACGGGTAATTACGATACGTATGAAAGACTGAAGGAAGAACGCATCGCCCAACTGGAAGCCGAGGCCGCCAACCAGACCCGGCGCGTCGACCAGGTGCAGAAGTTCATCGAACGTTTTCGCGCCAAAAATACAAAGGCCACCCAGGTGAAAAGCAAGATCAAGATGCTGGAAAAAATGGACAAGGTCGAAACCTTCCAGCAATCGAAATCCATTCAGTTCCGTTTTCCACAACCGAAGCGCACCGGGCGCCTCGTCGCCGAGGTCCGGAACCTGCATAAAAGTTACGGAGACGTGACCGTGTACCGTGATTTCTCCATCCTGGTCGAGCGCGGGTTCAAGGTGGCGCTGGTCGGGGAAAACGGCGCCGGCAAATCCACTTTACTGAAATTACTGGCCGGAGTGGTGGAGTACGAACAGGGCGACATCATACTGGGAACGAATGTCACCCGCGCCTATTTCGCGCAACACCAGATCGAAACCTTGAACGGCAGTCACACGGTTCTGGAGTCGCTGGAAGAAGTCGCGGCCAATATGCCGCGCACCCGCAAGCAGAGCATCCTCGGCGCGTTTCTGTTTTCTGGCGACGACGTGCAGAAAAAAGTTTCAGTACTCTCCGGTGGCGAGCGATCGCGCCTGTCGCTGGCGCGCATGCTGGCCTCCCCCGCCCCGTTCCTGTTGCTGGACGAGCCGACCAACCATCTCGACATGCGGTCCTGCGAAATGCTGGCGGCGGCGCTGACGGATTACGAGGGCACCCTGCTCACCATTTCACATGACCGGTATTTTCTGGACGGCATCATCGACCGCGTGTGGGAAGTGAACGCGGGGACCGTTAAGGAGTACGTCGGAAGTTACAGCGATTACGAATGGGCCAAGTCGCGTGAAGTTGAAACGGCAGCCGCCGGAGATCGGGAATCCGCCGCCCCTGAAAAAACGAGCTCCTCGAAAAAAGACAAGCAACGCAAACGGCAGGAAGCCGAAGCACGCAACCAGCGTTACCGCCAGCTCAAGCCCCTCCAGGACCAGTTGAAAAAAGTCGAACAGAAACTGGAAACGATCATGCAGGAAAAGCAGGAAGTCGACAACCGGCTCGCCGATTCCGAAATGTATCAGGAAGATAAAAAACCTCAACTGAAGGAAACACTTGAAAAACAAAAAGACCTGGCGTGGAAAGAAGGCAAGCTGATGAAGGAATGGGATCTATTGTCCGAAAAAATCGAAGACATCCAAAACACCCCGGCCACTTGATCCATGACAAATCTTTTAGTTTCAATACTGGCGATCGGAGCCGCGTTGCTGTTGGCGGTGATGGTGATCGGACCGGCCCTATTCGGGTCGCCGTGGCACCCGATTTCGCGCAGGAACTTGAAACGCGCGCTGGATTTCTGCGAGACGCAGGCAGGTGAACATCTTGTCGATCTGGGATCAGGCGACGGACGTGTGTTGATCACCGCCGCCAAGGAATACGGCCTGGTGGGAACGGGAATCGAGATTGATCCGATTAAAGTCTGGCTGGCAAACTTAAGGGTGCGCCTTGCAGGGGTGTCGGACCAGGTCAAGATCGTGCGCGCCAACATTTTCGACCATGACTACCGCGAGGCCGACATCCTGTTCATCTACCTCACCCACCAAGCTATCGATAAGTTGTTTCCGAAAATCCTTGAACAACTCAAACCCAACGCGAAAATTCTTTGCTACCGGTTCTGCATTCAGGGCATGACGCCGGACAAGGTCAACGCCGACAAAACACTTTTTCTTTATACGCTGAACAAGGGCACGCGGGTGAATCAATTCCGCTGATCCGTCGGCAGTTCCTTGACGAGCCCTTCCCACACGTAGGCGAGAGCGTTCTCTTTTTTAATCACGATCCAGGCTTTGCCGTGGAACATCACATCCGTCCTCCGGACGAAGAGCAGTCGCTCTCCAGCGTTGACCTTTCCGACCACGGGGAACTTCGTGCTGGGCCCTTTGCGAAGCCGAACGCCGCGGCCCGTTACTTCCACATATTTTTCCAGGGGAGCAGAGGGTTCGGTTGTTGGAGCGAGCGCTTTTGCTTCCTCGGTGGGAAGCGGCAAGGGATTCGCATTCAACGGTGTGGCCGGTAGCGGGTCAGGCGTTGAAAGCGTATCCGTCTTTGCCGATGCCACAGCTGTTTGCTGGCTGGGCCCGGAATTGAAAAAGATGGGGTTGGAAACCAGTTGGTTGTCGGCGTCCACCTCCACCAGCAGCCGGTAATACCCCCGCTGTGCCGGGGAAGCATCCTGCCACACGCCTTCATACGGCAGGCTGAGCAATCCCTGTTTCACCACCTGCCCATTGCGGATGAGACGGATTTGGGCGCGGGCATTGGATTCATCTCCCGTCATGCTGAGTTTGATGCCTATGGCCGGCGGGCTCGCGGTTTCGAGTTCTTTCCCCATCACCGCCCGGTTTCCGGTGGCAGGGTCTATCAACTCGAACGCATCCAGAGACAGACGGTGCTTGCCTGCTCCCTGTTTCACGGCGTACATGCGTCCTGCACGAAGAGCTTTCACCACGGCGGGGCGGCTTTTCTGCTTCGCCAGCACCACGGTCCGTACCCCGCCCAGGAGGCCTCCTTCCTTTCCTTCGCAACGAAAATCATTGGCGCCGTAACCCCATACCGGACGATCCCGCTTGCCGTCGAGATACTGCATCAGCACCTGATCCCATTCCTTTCCGGGTTCAACGGCGGAGACCGGGGCAGTGCTCATCGCCTGGAATCCGGTGTAACGGCGCGTCAGCAGCAGGTCCTGGGGATGGCTCTCCGTTCGGGTTTTCACCTGGATCAAATCTCCACGGAGTTCTTCACTTACCGGTGTCTCCAGATGATTCCAAAACACCAGCGCCCCTTTGGATTCGGCATAGTCGATCAAATACTGATACGGCTCGACTCCCTGGTCGCCCTGATACTGATCGAACGGAGAACTTTTAAAAGGGTGCGTATTGGCGGCCAGCAGGGCCATGACCAGGGAAAACATGAAAGAAAGCCCACGCCACCGACGCCGGGCCACAAAACCGTAAAAACCAATCAGCCCTCCAATGACATAGATCAGGAAAGGAAGATAGTCGTCTTTCAGGTAACGGGTGGTGAAACTGCTGTTCAACGTCGGCAGTTCTTCATAATCACGGGAATTGGGGAGGCCGATGATCAACAGGTGCTTGTCCCAGTTGTGGGCGACGAGGTTCATGTCCAGCGGATTACCGGTCCAATAATAAAACGGCGCACTTTCCACCCCCGGCACCAGGACCAGAGTGTCATCCGTTCTGTCGATCTGGTTGATCTCGCCCAGGTAGGTGGCCGCGCCGTTGTCCAACAAGGAGGGACTGCCCATTTTGGTGCGGAGGACCCGCTCCATATACGGAATTCCATATTGAATGGATTTACGGTCGTGGTCGCCAAACAGGAGACCGTCCAATCCCCTGGCTTCCGCCTGGTTCATCAATTCCTGGACCGAGGAACAGCCGGTGCTGAAGCGTGACTTGACATCGGCTGCAAGCTCCCATTGCGGGTACCTTGCCTGAACCCCCTGAGGCCAGAGGGCCAGGATCATCAGGAAGGCGGCCATCGGCCGAGTCCAACGGTTCCACACCGGGTTCTCAGCACCAGTTCCAACTGGGAGATTCAGCTTGAGCTTTGTCCTCATTGTTCGAAATTCCATTCCGAATATGTTACCACTGCCGGCACCCCCAGCGAGGCAAAAAACCAGGGACATTGAGTGGCCCCCTGCATTGCCCGCCGAAGACGGCTTGTGTTATACTTTTTAAGTAGTTAGCAGACTTCCTGCCGGTTTCAGTTGCAATTCGACAATTTTCAATCGGTTTCGATATCCATTCCACACAAAGGGACGCGTTCCATGAGCGCAAAAATACTGGTAGCTGACGAGAGCCCCACCATCCACAAAATAGTGGCCATGGCGTTTGAAGATGAGGGCATTACGGTGGAAGGCATCAGCCGGGGCGTTCATGCCTTGGAGTATATGGCGGAATTTCAACCCGACATCGTTCTTGCAGACATTCATTTGCCGGGGGTCGATGGATACGAACTCTGCCGGCAGATTAAAAACTCCCCGTCCTTCGGAAACGTCCGGGTGATTCTTCTCACCAGCGATTTTGAGGATATCGACCAGGTGGAACTGGAAATTTCGCGGGCGGATGATTTTATTTCCAAACCCTTTAAAACCGAGGAAATCCTGCAGAAAGTCAAATCGCAACTCAAAATACCCGGACTGGAAAAAAAAGCACCGGTTAAGACCGCCAAATCCTCCCCGGAACAGGAAAACAGCAAGGTGATCCAAAATGAGTTCGAAGATATCGTCAATCAGCCGGAAGAATCCGCTGCAGAAACGGTCAAACAATTATTTCCCAAAGACGAAAATTCCAAACTCTATATAGAAAATATCGATTTGGACACCGATACTTCCACCGCATCCAAAGCTGGGAAACCCCGGGAAGAAAAGCCACAAACTGCGAAGAAAATAAAAGAGGACAACAAACCGGTTCAGGATGAACCCAGGATGAATGAAGCACTGCCAGAGATTGCGGGGAATCTCCCGGAGGAAGTTCTCCGTTCTGAATCTCGTCCCATTAAAGTCAAGACAGATGATTTAAATTCAGTGTTTCAATCGGTCCTTGCCACCCCGGATACGGGTTTGGATGATGCGGACGAAAACGCCCCGAAACCGGAACCCGGCGCGAAGCCGAACCTGATTGAGGAAACCCTCGCCTTTATGGCCCGTCACCCGGTTGAGAAAGAAACGGGTATCCCCCCCACCCCGGAAACGGGATCCGAAAAGGGCAACGCGAGTACACTGGCGAACCGCATTATCGATGAGCATCTGGATTACGCATCCAGCCGGATTCCTGAGGATGCGAGGCATGACACTCCGGCCTCCTTCGAAAAAACCGTACGGGACGTGCTGGGGGAAGTGGCGCCCAAAATCATCCGGCAGGTCATCCGGGAAGAGATCGAAGCGATCAAAAAAATGAAAGAGACCTGAAACAGGACCCCCGCTCCCCGGATTTTGTGATACCATCTCTCCTTTCCCGCAAGCACAACCCCTCCGATATTCTTTTTGAATACCCCGAAAAATGCCTTGAGGCTCGGTGGGATTTTTATGAATGCAGGGTTAACAGAATACAGTCTATGATCCAGTTGGACAAACAGTATCAACCGCATGATGTCGAAAAGCGGTGGCTCGAGTATTGGGACAAGCATCGCCTGGCACACGCTGATGAAACACGCGACGGGGAAACGTTTTCCATGGCCATCCCGCCGCCCAATATCACCGGCTCCCTGCACATGGGCCACGCCTTCAACAATACCCTGCAGGACATCATGGCACGCTGGCAGAGGATGCGTGGCGTCAACACCCTGTGGCAACCGGGAACTGACCACGCCGGCATCGCCACACAGAACGTCGTCGAACGCCAGCTCCAGGCTGAAGGCACCAACCGACAGGAAGTCGGACGCGAAAAATTTGTCGAACGCGTCTGGCAATGGAAAAAGGAATCCGGCGGCAACATCAACCATCAACTGGTACAACTGGGCTGTTCCCTGGATTGGGAGCGTGACCGGTTCACGATGGATGAAGGATTGTCCCGTGCGGTGCGTGAGGTTTTCGTTTCTCTTTATGATGAAGGGTTGATCTACAAGGGCGACTATATCATCAACTGGTGTCCCCGGTGCCACACCGCCTTGTCCGACCTCGAAGTGGAACATCAGGAAAAACCGGGACACCTCTACCATATTAAATATCCTTTGAAAGACGGGAGCGGCACCTTGATCGTCGCCACCACACGTCCCGAAACCATGCTGGGCGATACCGCAGTGGCCATCAATCCGGAAGACCCGCGGCACAAGGGCCAGGGCGGAAAAACTGTCATCCTGCCACTGCTAAAACGGGAGATTCCCATTATCGAAGACAACTATGTCGATATAGAATTCGGCACCGGCGCGTTGAAGGTCACCCCGGCGCATGATCCCAACGACTTTGAAATCGGCCAGCGCCACCAACTGGAATCGATCAATGTCATGGACCCGGATGCGCGCATGAACGACAATGCCGGACCTTATAAAGGGCAGGACCGGTTTGACGCGCGCAAAGCCATTGTCGAAGACTTGAAAGCGCAGGACCTGCTGGTCAAGATTGAAGATCACACTCACAAGGTCGGTCACTGCTACCGGTGCAAAACGGTGGTTGAACCGTATCTTTCCAAACAATGGTTCGTGAAGACCCAGCCGCTGGCGAAACCGGCGATGGAGGTGGTGCGTGACGGGACCATCCAAATCGTTCCGAAATTCTGGGAAAACACGTATTTTGAATGGATGGAGAACATCCGCGACTGGTGCATCTCCCGGCAAATCTGGTGGGGCCACCAGATACCGGCCTGGACCTGCGGAACATGCAACGAGTTCACCGTGGCGCGCGAAACGCCCTCGGCCTGCCGGCATTGCGGCGGCACCGACCTTACGCAGGAAACCGACGTGCTGGACACCTGGTTCAGCTCCGCCTTGTGGCCGTTTTCCACTCTCGGCTGGCCGGATCAAACCGAGTCGTTAAAAAAATTCTACCCCACTTCCGTGCTGTGCACCGGGTTCGACATCCTGTTCTTCTGGGTGGCGCGCATGATCATGATGGGGCTGAAGTTCATGGACGACATCCCCTTCCATCACGTTTATATCCACGCCCTGATCCGTGACGCCGAAGGCCAAAAGATGAGCAAGACCAAGGGCAACGTCATCGACCCGCTGGTGATGATGGATCAATACGGCACGGATGCGCTGCGGTTCACGCTGGCGGCGTTTGCCGCGCAGGGACGCGACATCAAACTGGACGAGGAGCGCATCGACGGCTACCGCAACTTCTGTAACAAACTGTGGAACGCATCGCGGTTCGCCTTCATGAATCTGGAAGATTACAAGGGCACCTGCGCACTGAAGACCAGCAAGCACCGGAGTCTGGCGGATCGCTGGATCCTCAGCCGCCTCAACCGCACCGCACAGGACGTCCAGGTGGCCCTGGAAGCGTTCCGGTTCAACGACGCCGCGACGACTCTTTACAAATTTATCTGGAATGAGTTTTGCGACTGGTATATCGAGCTTTCTAAATCACGCCTGAACTCGGACAATGCGAACGAAAAACAGGCCACCCAGAACGTCCTGGTTCATGTTCTGGAAGCGGCATTGAAATTATTGCATCCCTTCATGCCATTCATCACCGAGGAGATCTGGCAAAAGTTGCCGAAGGACGGGGACAGCATCATGGTGGCATCGTTCCCGGAATTTGATCCAAAAAGTGAGGATGCCGAAGCAGAAACACATTTACAATGGATCATGGAAATCATAAATGCCGCCCGCAATATCCGTGGCGAGATGAACCTGAAACCCAGCCTCAAAATCCCTCTTCGGATTAAAACCAACGACACCGAAAAAGAGCTAATCGCCAATACTTCCGCATATTACGTCATCGAACTGGCGCGGCTGGAGGACCTGGAGGTCGGCCCTTCAGTGGTCAAACCCAAGGTTTCCGCCTCCTCGATTTTGAGTGGCGCGGAAGTCATCGTCCCCCTGGAAGGCCTGATGGATTTCGGGGAGGAAAAAAAGCGTGTCGAAAAAGAGTTGAAAAAAGTTGAAAAAGAGATCATATTTTTAAGTAAGAAGCTTTCCAACCCCAATTTCGTAGATAGGGCGCCTCCGGACGTCATCGAAAAGGACCGACAGAAACACGAGGACCTGTCGGAAAAGCAAACCAAACTTCAAGTTCATTTGAAAACCATCGAGCAGGCTTTGGCCTGACCCCTCTCGTTGAAGTTGGTTGAGTACTTTCCCCAAATCACTGGGTTACAATTAATACATGGAAGCAATTGCAGAACTCACAACCCGAGACGCCATCCCGGCGAATGACACCTGGGATTTGGACGGCCTGTACACTTCAAGCGAAAGCTGGCAGGCGGATTTCCAATCTCTGGAATCGCAGATGCAAGAGTATGCGTCGTTCCAGGGAACATTGGGCGAATCCGCCGACAAGCTCAAGGCCTGCCTGGATTTCGATATGGCGTTTTCCCGGACGTTGGAGAAGGTGCACACCTTTGCTCACCTGCGCGATGATGAAGATAAAACCAACAACCTGCACCAGGGAAACTATGAAAAGGTCACTCGCTTGCTGACCCAGTATGAGCAGGCGCGGAGCTTCATCAATTCCGAAATCATGGAAATTCCGGAAGCGATGATGCAGGATTTTCTCAACCATCCGGACCTGGAACTGTACAAACTGTATCTTGAACGGCAGTTGCGTTATCGCAAACACACCCTTTCAAAAAAAGAAGAAGCCCTGCTGGCGGCGGTGTCGGAAATCGCGCGCGCACCACAAAACGCGTTCGGCATGCTGGACAATGCCGACCTGAAACTGGGCACGGTGAAAGACGAAGCAGGCAAAGAGATCGCCATCACCCACGGCAACCTGCAAAGCCTCCTGCAAAAGCAGGACCGGCGGGTCCGGAAGGAAGCATTCGAAACGTTCTACAAGGCTTACGAAGACCATAAGTTCACTTACTCGACCTTGCTGGCCAGCAGTCTAAAAAAAGATATTTTTTACGCGCAGGCAAGAAACTATGATTCCGTCCGCGACATGAACCTGTTCTACGAAAATATTCCTGCCGAGGTGTATGACAATCTGATTCAGACCGTTCACAACCATCTGGACCCGCTTTATCAGTATTACGGTATACGCAAACGGATTCTGGGCCTGGACAAACTGCACGCCTACGACAACAATGTGCCTTTGGTGAAGGATCTCCAATGGAACATGCCTTATGATGAGGCGGTGGACCAGATAGCCGAAGCGCTGGCGCCTCTGGGAAGCGACTACGTCAGCACCATGAAAGAAGGGTTACTCGATAAGCGCTGGGTGGACCGTTATGAAAACAAAGGCAAGCGAAGCGGCGCCTACTCTTCCGGCTGTTACGATTCCAATCCGTTCATCCTGATGAACTATTTGGACGACAACATCAACAGCGTCTACACCCTCGCCCACGAAGCCGGACATTCCATGCATTCGTACTCTTCAAACAAGAATCAACCGTACGTTTACGCCGGTTATACTATTTTCGTGGCGGAGGTGGCTTCCACTTTCAACGAGGCATTGTTGACGCGATACTTCCTGAGCCAGGACATCAGCCGCGACATGCGTATTTACCTGATCAGCCGCGAGATTGACAACTTCCGCGGCACACTGTACCGGCAGACCATGTTCGCCGAATTTGAACATCAAGTGTACCAGGCCGCCGAATCGGGACAGCCGATGACGGTGGACGCCTTCCAGGATATCTACCGGAAACTGCTGGAAAACTATTTCGGCGAAGGCGTCGTCCTCGATCCCTGCCTGTCACTGGAATGTTTGCGCATTCCGCATTTTTATTTCGGATTTTACGTTTACAAATACGCCACCGGCATTTCCGCCGCTTATGCGCTGGCGAACAAGGTTCTCAACGGCGGCGAGAAGGAACTGAACGCTTACCTCAACTTTTTGAAATCGGGAGGCTCCAAATTCCCCATCGATCTTTTGAAAGGTGCGGGTGTGGACATGAGCTCTCCCAAGCCGATCGAAACCGCATTGGGCAAATTCGGTGAACTGGTCGGCGAATTAGAGGATTTAACTTCATAAGAACCGTTCAGTTTTTATTTATATATTTTATAAAGGAATTATATTTTGAGAAATTCAGATCAATCCAATTCTTCACAGCGCCGGGGCCAGAAGCAACGCAGACCCAATGGCAAGAACAACCAGCGGGGCGGCAACGGCCAGCGTAACACGACTTCCAACAGCAACCGGCAGGGATCCGGCAGCGGCCAGCGTAATTCCTCCTCAAGGGGAAGAAGCCGGAACGAAGTCTCACAGGCGTGGGCTTCCGACACCACCACCCTGAGCTCCCATATGCCAACGGTTAAAAGAAACGAATGGGACCCCAAAGCGAAGAAGAATGAGAATAAAAACGGCAACGGCTCCGGCTCGCGCGGAAAGAACAAACCCTCCAACGGCAAAAACCGGTCCGGCAAACCCAACCGAAATCAACCGCGGAACAAACCGCATTCCCGATCCAAAAACGATTCTTCCGTTCAGAAGACAGCCCCAACCCAGAAGGATTCGGCTTCCCGCGAGACCGGCAAGCGGATCGGCAACATCGATCCGTTCGAATTGTTCTGCGCCTACCATCTGGGTATCGACAAGGATAAAGGATACCGCACGGCCAATATCAACGAAGTGGCGAACCGTTTCCGCTCCGAGCCCGGAATGATCAAGCAGGCATTGAAGGAGTACGATATGGATCCCGAATCCCTGCTCGACCGGGATTTTGATATGGCGCTGGCGCAATTGGATATTCAGGTCGCACCGGAAGGGGTCGACCGGTTGGAACTGGCCCGGGGTATTTATCAGGATTTTCAGGATGCGCCGCGCGCCAAGCGCGACTGGAATAAAATACTCGAGGAAGACCGGAAAGAAAATCAGAAAATTTTCAGAGACTAATCCTGCTTCAGAATTCCCCCGCCAAACTGAATCTGAGGTTCTTCTTCAGCGTTTTCCTCCCGCTGAAATTTCAAGGCAATTTCCATAATTTCATCTTCCAGTTTCATCGCCTTGCCGTTGGAACACTGTACATCGTTCAACAGAATAGAAAACGCGAACCGTTCGCCGTCCTGGGATTGAAAGTATCCGGACAGCGCGCTGACATGATTCAGGGTTCCCGTTTTCACGCGAATCTTCTGCGCTTCTTTATTGTGGTCCATTCGGTCTTCCACACTGCCATCGAGGCCCATCACCCCCAGCGCGGAAATGAACTCGGGGAAAATGCTGAGATCGGAGTGTGCGTCTTCCAACAGGGCGATCACCTGGTCGGGAGTGATCAGGTTGGTCTTGGACAGGCCGGAGCCATCGACCATACGGTACTGATCGGGGGAAAATCCGAGTTCCTGCATATACTCCTGCAGCAACAGGACGCCGTTTTCCGTGGTTCCCGGCTCACCCATGAATTGGGCGGCGAGGGTTTTAAGAATCTGTTCGGCGATGAAGTTGTTGCTGAACTTGTTGAGGCCCCGCAGAATCCTTCCCAGCGGCGGCGATTCATGATCCAGCACTAAAGTGGCGCCTTCGGGCACCCGTCCCCTCTTCACGTTACCGGCCACCCGCACCCCGGCCTGGTTGAGAAACCGTTCGAAAGCCAGGGCTGTGTATCGCTGCGGATCGGTAATGTTCAGATAAAATTTCTTGCGCGCCACGTTTTTGGGGAGCCGCCCCTTGATGACGATCTCGTCGTGATGTTTGCGTTCCAGACGGTTGACGATCAATTTACGCCGGCTCCGTTTGTTCACAGTGGTCACCGCTTTGTTTCTTACCCGGAAATATTCGATATCCGGGTCCACCACCACGCGCGGCTTGTCCCCCGGTCTTTTTCCCGGTTCGACATAAACCGTCACGGTATTGAAGTTGAACGAAAGCGCCCCCATCGGCGCCAGGTATGCCTCTGGACCCTTGTAGGAAGTCCAGGTTTTCAACTTACCCTGCCTGTCGAAATAACTGTTGTCGGCGATGATGTTCCCCTCGATTCTGGTGAGGGGCAGATTCTTCAACTCGTTCACCAGGATCCACATCTGCTCCGTCACCAGGCTGGGATCGCCAAAGCCCTTGAGGTACAAATCACCCTTGAGCACCGTACCCTGAATCCTGCCGTTGGTGTACAGGCGGGTATGAAACCGGTAATCCGGCCCCACTTTCTTGAGCGCCATGGCGGAGGTGAACATTTTCATGTTGGAGGCGGGCGTGAACAGGCTGTCGCTGTTGCGGGCGTAGATCACCTGCTGGCGATCCAGCGAATAGAACTTGGCGCCGACGCGTAATCCCTTGTGACAGGACTGCTCAAATACCGAATCGACCGCGTTGCGAAAATTAACGACAGCGGGGTCGACGCTGGTCTCATAATCCTCAGCCAGCCCGGGCCCCGGTATTAAAAATAGCGCCCAACCGAGAACGGCGCAGAAGAGTTGTTTTTGTATCGAAGCGAAGTGCATCTTTAAATTGTACAAGCGTAATTATTTCAATGCAATTGACAATTTCCGTCACGCACCGTATGCTTTCGTCACGACTCCCGGGCAAGACGACCGGAAGGAGCCATTACATCTAGCAAGGAAACTTTTAATTCACCCTTATTCAGCACTGGAAATATTATGAGTTACGACCTGGTGGGTATCGGCAACGCGCTGGTGGATATCGAAGTGCAAGTCCCTGAGGACCTGGTGCACCAACTGGAAGTCACCAAGGGCGGCATGACGCTGTCCACCAAGGAAAACCAGGACCAGACCCTGGCGCACATCTCCAACCACACGCAGAAGATCGTTTCCGGCGGGTCCGCCGCCAACACCATCCACGGCTTCTCGGCCCTCGGCGGCAAAGGGTATTACCTGGGGCGCGTCGCCGACGACCCCTACGGCAAGCATTACACGGACGACATGAAAGACTGCGGCGTCGGCTTTCCCGGTCCGGATTCGAAGACCGACGGCACCGGCACCTGCCTGATCCTCATCACACCGGACAGCGAACGCACCATGCTCACCCACCTCGGCATCTCGTCCGACCTGCATCCCGACAACGTCGACGCCACCATCGTCAAGGAAGCACGCACCGTCTACATCGAAGGCTACCTGTGGACCGGTGACGAAACCCGGGAAGCCGCGATGAAAATGGCGGATGTCGCACGGCAGGCCGGCGTGCCCGTCGCCTTCACTTTGAGCGACGCGTTCGTCGTCAACACCTATATGGAATCTCTGATCGATTTCATCCGCTGGAAGGTAGACATTCTGTACTGCAACAACGTCGAAGCGCGGGCGATGACCAACCAGACAAAAGACGAACCGGCCTTCGCCGAATTGAAAGGACTGGTCGATACCCTGTTCATGACGCGCGGGGCTGAAGGATCGTGGGCCGCCAATTCGCAACACGCCAAAATTCATATCGACCCGTTTCAAGTGAAGCCGGTCGACACCACCGGCGCGGGCGATTTATTCGCGGCCGGTTCCCTGTACGGACTCATCCACAATCACGGCCTGAAAGAATCGGCCATCCTCGGTTCCTACTGCGCCGGGCAGGTGGTGACCCACCTCGGCGGTCGCATGCCCGCCCACGCCCACACCCACGTCCCCACCATCCTGGAGTTGTATCCCGGTTCTTAATCCTTATTTTTTTGTAAAAAAACAATTCGTCCTAAAAGGGGCACCGGAAAAGATGCTCCTGGCTCGAAACGACCAATTGACCCTTCAAACCGGCGGATAAATCATTGGAAGAGAGATAAAAAATTCCGGCGGGATGGAGTCGTGCAGGTTGGCTATTGCTAGCCTGGGAACCACCCGGCACTGACTCTCTTTAAATTTTGGTCAAATATACTTATGACCAAGTCCGCCGGTATATCCGTTTTCCCTACGATGGCGTCCATCGTCCGGGATGAAAGCATATCGAAATTCTGACCACCCCCGGTCTTAACGGGCGGGTTCACCCAGTCCACATCCCAACTGATCCTCTGTTGCTTCAGTCAGGGATGGTAGATGGACCCGTCCGCACTTCCTAACCCCCTAAACTCACTCCAGGAAGAAGACCTCAAACCCCTTCCCTACTTACTAATATAGACCCTCTACCAAACCCCCGCCAGCGAAGCGCTGGAGCAAATTTCGCTGGTCATTTTTAAAGCGCTATCGGGCATAATAGAATCATGTGGAATTTTTTAGAAATCGCAACGGAAATCAATAGTGCCTGCCCGCAGATTTATCGGGGTTGGGCGTTTCTGTTTTCCAGGAAATATCGGAGAGAATGCTTCTTCGAGTGGAGGCAATCAAATATCCTGAGCATTATTTTTGATATTTTGATATCTCTACTTTTTATGGCTTTGGAAATATGGCTTGTGTTGTGGTTCTATATGGAATTGCAGACATAAGACATGACATCCTATTCACAGGATCACGGGATTAAAATGGTGCTCGAGGCTACAACCGGCCCTCTTCTATATCATAGACGTCGAACCAGACATAGACGGGCGGGTGCAGGGGCAGCGTTTCCCGGTTGTACTTTTCGAGGTACTCCTGGGCGTCGTCTGACATTTCGCTCAACCGCATATCCCGCATTTTATTGTTCCACCGGATGATCTCCAGCGAATCTTTGATTTTTGATTGCTCCTTAAACCATACCGCGACTTCTTCATCGGTCGCTCCCGTTGCTACAAATTCTTTCATGACCTCGTGGTCGACTCCCGAAAATTCCTCCAGCTGACTGCACAGCGAGCAGTACCAGTAATTGTATTCCCCATTCATTCCCAACAGGAACGCGCGGCATTTGTCGAGACAGCGGGCGAGAATGACATAGCCGCCCAAAACCTCTCTGGGACTTCGCGGCGGTTCTTTCCTTAAATCCCTGGCGAGTGGTTCCAGCTTTTTCTTGTTCATCAACTGATCCTTTTTAAATGAGGGCTAAGTTTAGAGACCCGGCGAGCGGAACACCATCATTTTTTCCTCGGTCATCTCCTGCATGGCCGGCAGGATGCCGCCCTCTCCCAGTCCCGAAGCCTTGCGTCCGGCGAACGGCATCCAGTCCACGCGAAACGCGGTATGATCGTTCACCATCACCGCGGCGGCGTTCAAACGTTTCGCGGAGTCGAGCGCAGTATCGATATTTTTTGTGAATACAGCAGCCTGAAACGAGTAGGGAATCTGGTTGGCGCGCTCGATCGACTCCAAACGGTCCTTGTAGGCATAGACACAAACCACCGGCCCGAAGATTTCTTCCCGCGAAACTTTCACCTTGTCGGGAGGATTCAGCAGAACCGTCGGCGCGTAACAGGTCTTTCCGATTTTTTTGCCGCCGGTCAGCACCTTCGCTCCCGCTGATTTGGCTTCTTCCACCCATTCGGCCACCCGGTTCACTTCCCGCTCGAGAATGAGAGGACCGACTTCCGTTGAGGCGTCGGTGGGATCGCCCACCACCAGCTTTTTGGCGAGATCGGTCAAACCGGAGGCGACGGCATCGACGATGGACTCATGCGCGAACACGCGTTGCACGGACACACAGACCTGCCCGGCATGATAGAAGCCACCCTTCGCCAGTAAGGGCAGAGCGTCTTTCAAATCCGCGGTCTCATCCATGATGACGGGAGCCGCGCCGCCATGCTCCAATGCACATCGAGTCCCGGGCGCCAGTTTGGAGCGCAGGTGCCAGCCGACTTTAGCCGAGCCGATGAACGAAAAAAAAGCGACACGGGAATCGGTCACCAGTTTTTCTGCCACGTCGTTATCGCACACCAGGATATGGCACCATTCTTTGGGAAGTCCGGCTTCGTACAGGCAGTTGACGAGGTTGAAACACGAAAGCGGCGTGGTCAACGCCGGTTTCACGATCACCGGGCATCCCACCGCAACGGCCGGAATCACCTGGTGCACGATCAGGTTGAACGGATGATTGAACGCGCTGACCGCCGCCACCACACCGATCGGCTCGCGCCGGGTGTAAGCCATCCGGTGCATCGACGAGTCGGTCCGATTCATCGGTATCTCACGTCCCGTCAATTGGGGGATGGAATTCGCGGCTTCCCGAATGCCTTGCACCGCGCGGTCCAGCTCGACCCTCGAATCGATCAGCGGCTTACCGCCTTCTTCCGCCGCCTGCCGTGCAAATTTTTCAATTTGGCCTTCGACTAACTGTGCAGTTTTCTCAAGAATCTTTATACGATCAGGTACGGGAATCTGGTGGTCCGGGTTTTCTGCCAACCGTTGCGCCGTAGCAAGCATCTTCTCCAGCTTCCTGGCGTCGTTCCAGGCAACTTCCGAAATCAGGTGACCGTCGAACGGCGAAAGAATTTTGAGTTTACCGGACATCGATCCTCCCTGCATGAATGAACATGTAATTATAAAATACAGGTAATGGCATTCAGTTCTTCAATCAGCACCTTTTGGTTTTCGGAATAATCGACGGGCACCTCAACCAGGTGAATGCCCGGGGCATCCAGGCAGGTCTTGAAGAATCCGGCGAGTTGGTCGGTGGTCTCCAGGCGATGCCCCATGGCCCCGTAAGCTTCGGCGTATTTCACGAAGTCGGGGTTTCCGTAATCCAGCCCGAAATCCTTGAACCCCATGCCCGCCTGCTTCCATTTGATCATCCCATAGGCGTCGTCGCGCAGGATGAGCACGACCAGATCCAGTTTCAACCGCACCGCCGTTTCCAGTTCCTGGGAGTTCATCATAAAACCGCCGTCGCCGCAAATGGCCATGACCTTTTTCTCCGGGTAAACGATCTTGGCGGCCATAGCCGAGGGCAGTCCCGCTCCCATGGTAGCCAGGGCGTTGTCCAGCAGAACCGCATTGGTGGCGTAGGATTTATAATTCCGGGCGAACCAGATTTTATAAATACCGTTGTCGAGGGTGATGATGCCGTCATCCGGCATGGCGTTTCGCACCTGGGCCACCAGATGCTGAGGGAGAACCGGGAAGTGCGCGTCTTTGCTTTTTTCCTCCACGTGAATTTCGACCTCGTTTTTGATCCGTTTAAAATAATCGAAATCCCAGTGCTTCTCTTTTTCAAGCCGGGCGGTCAGTTCGTCAATGCTCCAGGCGATATCCCCCACCACTTCCAACTGCGGGAAATACACCTCGTCGACCTGGGCGGAAAAATAATTGATGTGAATGACTTTCGATCCGCCTTCCTCCATGAAGAACGGCGGCTTTTCGATCACGTCGTGGCCGACATTGATGATCAGGTCGGCGCGATCGATCGCGCAGTGCAGGTAATCCTTGCTGGAAAGGGCCGCCGTTCCGAGGAAACGGGGATGCCGTTCATCCACCACCCCCTTGCCCATTTGCGTGTTGAAGAAGTAGAGACCGGCCTTATCGACCCATTGGCTCAGGGCACGGCACGTCCGGTTGCGGTTGGCGCCTGCCCCAATCAGCACCAGCGGCATTTTGGCGGCCCGGATCAGCGCAACCGCCCGGTCGATCACCGCTTCATCTGCATGGGGACGCCGGGCATGTTTGACTTCATAAGGGGTGGCCGTACACTCCTCGGCGGCAATGTCTTCCGGCAACTCCAAATGGACGGCACCCGGCCGCTCTTCCTGCGCCACACGCACCGCTTCCCGGATCAGCACCGGGATGCTGTTGCCGTGCACCACCTGCCGGGTGAATTTGGTAATCGGCTTCATCATCTCCACCACATCGATAATCTGAAAGCGGCCCTGTTTGCTTTTCTTGATGGGTTTCTGACCGGAAATCATCAGGATCGGCATGGCGCCCAGCTGCGCGTATGCCGCGGCGGTCACCAGGTTGGTCGCTCCCGGCCCCAGCGTGGCCAGACACACCCCCACCTTCCCCGTCAAACGTCCGTAAGTGGCCGCCATGAAACCCGCCGCCTGTTCATGACGCGTCAGAATCAACTGAATGCTGGAGGGTCTGAGCGATTCAAGTAAATCGAGGTTTTCTTCTCCGGGAACCCCGAAAATATATTTCACACCCTCCTGTTCCAGAGACCGGACAAACAAATCAGACGCTTTCATGGCACCACCTTCTCCTGTTTATTGCAATAGGGGAACCCAACGCATAAAGATTACGAGTGTATTGTATAGAAAATGCTTAAAACCTTACAAGTTTTACCGGGTGGAGTACCTCCGCCCGGGCAAAGTCCGGAGCAAATTTTGTTGAAACCGTAGGGCGCGATCCAAAAGTAACCCTCGCAATTCACGATTTTAAACATACCTGCGGCGGTTCGCCGCCCGGTTAAGGAGCTTTGTGAGTGCGGTGGAAAGCGGTCCAGGTGTCGCAGTGGCCGCGGGCGAAGGCTTCGAATCCCATCAGGCGCGGTTTCCATTCCGGCTTTAACAAACGATAACACTCTTCGGCCACCGCCTCGTAGTATTCCCCGAGCTTGCGCTCAATGTCTTTCGATAGCGATTTCTGCATCACCTCGCGAATCTTGACGCGCCTCATAGCTGCGGCGTTGGCGCGCTTGGACGCCAGGTAGTACTTCAGCACCTCCTCCATTTCACTGCGTTTTCCGGGACGGTACAGGTGCCCGGCGACATAGGTTTCGAAATCCAACTGCAGAGCGCGTTTCAATCCGACAATCTGGCCGTAGATATCGACCGTGGAAAAATTTTTAAACGGCACCGATTTCGGTGTGGCCACATCGACGTACATGAGTAACTTTTTCTGCGGGAGATAGATCATGATGTTGCCCTTGCCGTGCCCGTCGCCCGGATAAATCAAATCCACCCGCACACCGCCCAACTCGATGGCCGACTTTTCGCCAAATGTGATATGCGGCACCGGACGGGCCGGGTCCTTGTAGCGCTGCAACAGCAATTGGGTTTCCTTGTGCGCGATGATCTGGACGCCGTTTTCCGCAAACAGTGACGCGTCGCCGATGTGATCCAGGTGCGGATGGGTATAAATTATAATTTTTATGGGAAACGTCGTCACCTCCCCCATGGCTTTCTGCAGCAGGGGGCCGGCACCGCGAATGGGATCGGTCAAGATCACCCCCTCGGACGTTACGATGAACAGGTTGTTGTAGACACCGTTCGAAAAAAAATATACGTCCTTCGCCAGCTCCTTGAGCAGGTATCCCTTTTTCGGTAAAGGCGGAATCGGCTCGACGTAGCCGTCGGGGACTGTCAATTCGGCAACGGCGGGTTGCACGGTTTTCGGAGCAACGACTTCCTGTTGCCTGGAAAGAGCCGGACCGGACACACAGCCGGCGGTCGCACAGAGGAATAAGACCAATAAAATCAGCGTATAAAAATTTTGCGACGGCAGGTTCGTGGAGAGGTTACACATTTGCATTCCAATTTGGTAAACTTGGGTTGCTCTCGCAACAGGAAGGCTATCGCCCAGGTAGACAATCGCTCCGAATTTTATGTTTTACAGGTTTACGAAAAGATATTCAATCCTTATCCATGGAGGTTTGGCATGAAGCGTTTGATCCCCCTCTGTTTCGCATTGTTCATCACGCTGGTACTTGCCGGGTGCGGATCGACGGGCAAAAATTTTCCCGTGACCCATGTCGGTGAAATCAAAAATGGCGTCACCACCCAATCGCAAATCCTCAACTGGTTTGGCGTGGCCTTCAAGGAAGGCATGCGTAACGGCGATCCCATGTGGACGTACCAGTTCGACACCTATAATTCCATGGGCAAGGACAAGTCCAAGGAACTGGTCATCCTTTTCGATAATCAGAATATCGTCCGGGCCTACCGGTACGCCTCCAACATGGATTGAGCGGAACCCGTGTCCGGTTGAATATTTCGTGACGTTGATCTTATGACCTCCTTCCAATTGCTGGTGTTCGATTTCGACGGCACGCTGGTCGATACCAAAAAAGATATCGCCGATGCGGTCAACCGGACACTCAAGGAACTGGGTCTGCGCACACTCGACCGGGAAGTTCTGTACACCTTCATCGGCAAAGGCGTGAACCACCTGATGACCCGGTCGCTGGAGGGAACGGGGTGCAACGACCTGCCCCGCGCCATCGATGCCTTCATGAAGCATTACGAAGCGCACCTGATGGACCACACTCATCTGTTTCCGAACTGCCGCGAGACCCTCGAGCATTTTTCCCATAAAGCAAACACCATCCTGTCCAACAAACCCACCCGCTTCATCACCCAAATTCTGGACGCGCTGGACTGCCGCACTCCCTTTTCGACCATCCTCGGCGGCGATTCGATGCCCGCGAAAAAACCCGACCCCGGAGGACTGCACCACATTCTGGAACAGCATAGAGTACGCCCGGAAGCAACCCTGATGATCGGCGACAGCCTGGTCGACGTCGAGACCGGCAAGCGGGCGGGGGTTAAAACCTGCGGCGTCACCTACGGCCACGCCGGACGCGCCACCCTCGAGACCGCGCAGCCCGACTGGATCATCGACGATCTTTTGGAACTGAAACAATTCATACACTGATCCTGCGGGCCCCATTTGACTTTGATCCGGGTAAAACCTACAATTACCGATTCCCATGAATACCCAGGATATTAAAAACATATACGTCATCGCCATTTGCGGGACCGGCATGGCCTCCCTCGCGGGACTGCTGAAAAAGGCCGGGTACCGGGTGACCGGGTCGGACGCCAACGTCTATCCGCCGATGAGCACGCTACTGGAAAATGCCGGGATCGCCATCAAGCCCGGCTACAAGAAGGAAAACATCACCGGAGACATCGACCTGGTCATCGTCGGCAACGCGGTGTCGAAGGACCACGAGGAAGTGCTGGCGGTGCAGGCGGCGGGCATCCCGTACATCTCCATGCCGCAGGCGCTGGCGCGGTTTTTCCTGGAGGGACGGAAATCGCTGGTGGTGACCGGTACCCACGGCAAAACCACCACCTCGGCGATGCTGAGCTGGGTGTTCGAGGCCTGCGGGCAGAAACCCGGATTCATGGTGGGCGGCTGGCTCAAGAATTTCGACACCAACCACAAGCTCCCGGAAGGCGACTGGTTCATCACCGAAGGCGACGAGTACGATACCGCCTTCTTCGACAAGGGACCGAAGTTCCTCCATTACCGGCCCTATGCGGCGATCCTGACGAGTATTGAGTTCGACCACGCCGATATCTACCGGGATCTGGACCATATTAAAGAGTCGTTTCGGAAATTCATGGAAATAATCGACCCCAAAGGTTTTCTTTTGGTTGAATTTTCCGATAAAAACACGAAAGATGTCATTAACCAGGCCAAATGCGAGGTGGAGACCTACGGGTTTTCGGAGAAAGCCGACTGGCAGGTCGCCGATTATAAATTCGCCGAGGGACACGGCCAGTTCACCCTGAACCACAAGGGCAAGGTGGTGGGCCGGTTTCACCTGCCGATGATCGGGCGGCACAACATCCTGAACTCGGCGGCGGTAACCGCCCTGGCCCTCAAGTGCGGTTTATCGGCGGATGCCGTGGCCAAAGGCTTGAAGGAGTTTAAAGGGATCAAACGCCGCCAGGAGGTGGTGGGCGAAAAGAACGGGGTGACGGTGATCGACGATTTCGCGCATCATCCCACTGCCATCCACCTGACGCTGGAAGGCGCGAAAGAAGCGTGGCCGGGGCATCGCATCTGGGCGGTGTTCGAACCGCGTTCCGCCACCTCGCGCCGTAAAACGTTCGAGGCATCGTTGCCGGAAAGTTTCAGGCTGGCGGATCAGACGATCATCGCCGATCTGTTCGCGCCGGAAAAAGTCAAAGAGGAAGAACGGCTCGACCCGAAACAGGTGGTGGCATCGATCAAGAAAAAAGGTCGCGAAGCGCAATTCTTCCCGACGGTGGAAGAGATCATCGATTTTATCGCCGAGCACCAACAGCCGGGTGACGTGGTGATGATCATGTCCTCCGGCGGATTCGACGGCATTCATCAGAAACTGCTGGACCGTTTATAGCATGAACACACTGGGACAACTCAAACTCGAACTTCTGCACCGGGGCGTGGCCTTTGCCCAAAACGTGCGGAGCCACGACCTCGTCGCGCCGGGAATTTTTCCGGAAGGCGACGGGCAGGGCATCGTATTGTCGCTGGCAGAGAATTTTTTCGTGCGCGCCCGGGTGAATCCGGACAAGAGCGCCGCTCTCCTGATCGATGTTCGGGACAACCAGGTGCTTCTGGACCCGGATAACAAACCACTGGAAGTCGGTATCATTCACGCGCCCCAGTTTATCAAGGACCCGCAAGCGTCGCGCAACCCGGCAGCGGCCTGCATTCAACTCGACGGGTATTGCCTCAATGTCAACCTGTGCCTGGAAGACGACACGCGCCAGTTGAACCTGAGCCTGGAAGATACGGTGAGCCTCGTCCGCGCCGCGTTTCAGGAAGGCGTGGCGGACCTGGTGCAACTCGATATGGACCATTGCGCGGAAAAGGACCGGGGATTCTCTCGGCTGGCGCCGCTGGTGCAAAGCATCAAGAAAAATTTCCGGACGTTTGTCGCCCTGCGCGGATTCCCGCCGGACGACCTGGGAGTGATCGATTCGTTTTACGCGGCGGGGGTGGACCTGATCGCGTTCCCGCTGGAACAATACGCGGCGGATGGTTCGATGCAACCCGCAGTATCGGCCAAACAGGGAACCAAGGGTCTCGAGTATGCCGCTGGGGTGTTCGGCCCCGGTACCGTATCCACCGAGCTGGCGCTGGACTGCCAACACCCGCAGCCGCTGTTGGAAAAGATCACCGCCCTCTCGAAACAGGGCATTGTGCCGCTGATCAAAATACCGGAACGCGGCCTGCATCTGGAAAACGACCTGCAGGAAATGCGACAGGTGGCGGATCATCTCAACAAAACCGCGCAGAAGGAAAAACTGAATCTGAAGTGGCTGTACCCGTCGGGGGGTTGGATCAGCCCGCTGGACGCGCCTTTTTATACCAGGACGCCCAAGACCGCCCGCCTCGCCCAACAGCCGGTGTATCAATCGACACTCGGCAAAACCGCATCGGAAGGATTCGCCGCCCTGCGCCGTAAACTGCGCATCAAAAACGTCAGCGACTCCTACGAATCCGCCGGGCTGTAACCCGGTTTTTCTGTAATTTTTCCGCCTCACACCCGACCAAGTTTCAATAGATTATCCCAGCTAATAGCGTTACAGGTTGAACATCAAAGTCCACTTCTGTTAGGCTGAACCCATGAAACTGGCGCCGCACATACCGATTCCGGAAAAGGAACCCGTGATCGCAAAAATTCCAGAGGTGCCGATGGCGGGTCTTGACACGCTATGGCTCCAGATCGGGGGCACGGTGTGCAACCTGACCTGCACGCACTGCTTCATCAGCTGTACCCCGCAGAACCACAACCATCCGCTGATGACGCTGGCGCAGGTCCGCCAACATCTCGAAGAATCGAAGCATCTGGGAATCAAAGATTATTACATCACCGGCGGCGAGGTGTTTCTCAATCCGGAACTGCTCGAAATTTACGAAGCGATTCTCGCATACGGCCCCTGCACCTCGCTGACCAACGGCATGCTCATCAGCAAGGAAAAAGCGCAGGCCCTGGCGGAACTGCAGGCCCGCTCCAAAAACAAACTGCACTTCCGGGTCAGCCTCGACAGCCTGGACGAAAAAGAGAACGACGCGATACGCGGCCGGAACTGTTTCAAGCTGGCTCTACGCGGTATGCGGTACCTGGCGGAAGCCGGGTTTCCCACGCACCTGACCATGGTGCGCAGTTGGGACGAGGACGACGACCCCGCAATGGAAACCAAAGCCCTGGCGTTCATGCGGGAGCACGGGGTGCCCAATCCGCAGGTCAAGTTCCTGCCGGGTTTTCTGCTCGGCGAACTGGCGGAGAACGAGCGCGAGTATCATCCCAACGAACGCGTCACCGAACAATGTTTCGAGAACTTTCCCATCACCAACCTGCAATGCTCCAGCTCGCGGATGGTGACAGCCAAGGGCGTGTACGTGTGCCCGATCCTGATCGAAGAAGAACCCGCGCGCATGGGCGACACCGTCGAAGAGACCCTGCGCCCCTTCCCTCTTTATCATTCTGCATGCTATACTTGTAGGGTGTCCGGAATGAGCTGTAAAAGCTGACCGCTTCCGGCTGAGGGAACGTTAAAAAAACCCGGCTTCAACTTTTGACAAACTCAGAGTGACAGGGAAATTCCGATCATGGCAACAGTAAACTCCACCATGGTGCCGCTGGGCACTCCGGCGCACGACTTCAATCTGCCCGGCACGGACAACAAAGCCTATTCGCTGGAAAGTTTCAAGGACAAGAAGGTGCTGGTGGTGATCTTCATGTGCAACCACTGCCCCTACGTGAAGGCCGTGCTGAGGCGCTTGATCAATCTGCAGAACGATTACGCGGAGCAATCCGTGCAATTGGTGGGCATCAACGTCAACGACATTGAAAAGTATCCCGACGACTCCCCCGAAAACATGAAAGCCCTGGCCGAGAAAAAACAGCTTCCGTTTCCCTACCTGTTCGATGCCTCCCAGGAAATCGCGAAGACCTACGACGCCGTATGCACGCCGGACATCTATGTCTACGGGGAGGAACGAACTCTGCTCTACCGGGGCCGCGTCGACGACAACTGGCAGCACCCGGACGAAATCACCCGCCACGATTTGAAAGACGCCATCGAAGCCATCCTCGCCGGTCAACCGGTCAACGACGACCAGATCTCATCCATGGGTTGTTCCATCAAGTGGAAAGAATAAACCGTTAAGGCGGGAGTCAACCGTTCAGACTTCTTTTGTTTCGCTTCCGAACAGGTTGAGTTGGATCGGCTGGGGTCCTTTGCCGTCCACCGGCACCGCGTAGTTGCCGTCAAAGCAGGCCGCGCAGTAAGTGGACTTCTCACCATTCATGATACTCATCATGTTGTCGATGTCGAGGTATTCGAGCGTATCGGCGGTGACATACCGGCGGGTCTCTTCCAGCGTATGCTTGGATGCGATCAGTTGTTCGCGATCCGGGGTGTCGATACCGTAAAAACAGGGAAACAGCGTGGGCGGGGAACTGATGCGGACATGCACCTCTTTGGCCCCCGCCTCCCGCAGCATCTTGACGATTTTGCGGCTGGTGGTGCCCCGCACGATCGAATCGTCGATGATGATCACCCGCTTGCCGGCAATGATTTCCTTGACGGCGTTCAGCTTCACCTTCACGCCGAAATGCCGGATCTGGGATTTGGGCTCGATAAACGTCCGCCCCACATAATGGTTACGGATCAATCCCATTTCATAGGGAATGCCCGACTCCTCCGAGTACCCGAGTCCGGAGATATTGCCCGAGTCGGGAACCGGCACCACGATATCGGCATCCACCGGCGCCTGCCTGGCCAGCGCCACGCCCATGCGCTTGCGCACGGAGTACACATGCTCGCCGAACAGGAAACTGTCCGGACGCGCAAAATAAATATGCTCGAAGATGCAACGCTTGACTTCCATCTTCCGGAACGGGAAAAACGATTTCAAACCATCCTTGTTGATCAGCAACACCTCGCCCGGCTCGATCTCGCGGATGAACTCCGCTTCGACCAGGTCCATGACACAGGATTCCGACGCGACGATATACGCCCCGTCCAGTTTGCCCAGGCACAGCGGACGAAACCCGAAGGGATCGCGTGCGGCGACGATTTCGGTATCGGTCATCAACGCCAGCGAGTACGCCCCGTTGACCGCCAGCAGGGCCTCCACCACCCGTTCCACAAACGTTTCGCAATGCGAATGGGCGATCAGGTGAACGATCACTTCGCTGTCGTTGGTGGATTGGAATATCGCGCCTTCTTCCACCAGGGCTTCGCGGATGGTGTTCGCGTTGACGAGGTTGCCGTTGTGCGCCAGAGCCAGCGAGCCCTTGGCGTAATTGATCAGGCAGGGCTGGGCGTTCATGATCTTGCTCTCGCCTGCGGTGGAATACCGGTTGTGGGCCAGTGCCATGCTGCCGGGCAGACGCTTGATGCGCTTGGTGCTGAAAATATCCGCCACCAGTCCCATACCGACTTCCCGGTACATCTGGCCGTGGTCGGCGGAGGTGATTCCGGCGCTTTCCTGGCCCCGGTGCTGAAGCGCGTACAACCCCAGATAAGCCAGGTTGGCGGCTTCCTTATGGCCGTAGACCGCCACCACGCCACACTCTTCGTGAAACTTGTCGTTGTCAGGCCACTCGGTTTCCATAACGACTCAGGGAGTTCTTCCAAATATCCTCAAGCGTGAGAATATTCTCGTTGATAAATTCCTTCCGGTTGATCTTTACTTGAAACTCTTGACCGCCCGTCAATCCCAAAACGGCAAAGGGCACGCCCGCTTTCTTCGCCCGGGATTCGATCCCGTGCAACGCCTCCTCCGCAAAGGAGATGACGATCCGCGACTGGGATTCCCCAAACAGCAGGGCATCGGCTCTAGGGTCTCCATTCAATTCAATCGCCGCCCCCAGAGCCTTCGGTCCGGTGATGCAGGACTCGACCAGGGCCACCGCCAGCCCGCCTTCGGAACAATCGTGCGCCGATAGGATCAACCGTTGGCGGATCAAATCGAGACACAGCCGATGAACGTCAAACTCCACTTGAGAGTCCAACTGCGGCGGCTGGCCGCGGCACTCGTTCCAGAACAACTTCTGATATTCGCTGCCGCCCAACTCCTCCAACGTCGACCCGAGCAGGCCGATCACCTGCCCTGCCTGCTTGAACCCCTGGGTGCAATGGAGCGAACGGTCTTCCATCAACCCGACCACCGCAATGGTCGGCGTGGGATAAATAGCTTCGCCTTTCGTTTCATTATAGAGACTGACATTGCCACTGACCACCGGAATATCCAGGAACCGGCACAAATCGCCCAATCCGCGCACCGCCTCCTGGAATTGCCACATGATTTCGGGGTTTTCCGGGTTGCCAAAGTTGAGGCAATTGGTCACGCCGATCGGTTCCGCGCCGGCACACACCACGTTCCGGCAGGCCTCCGCCACGGCAATCTGTGCCCCCCTGTAAGGGTCGAGATAGCCGTAACGCGGGTTGCAATCCACCGACAAAGCCAGTGCCTTATTGGTCTCTGGAACGCGCAAAACAGCCGCATCCGACCCCGGCAAAACCAGCGTGTTGAGCCGCACCATGTGGTCATATTGCTCGTACACAAACTGCTTCGAGGCGATGGTCGGCGAAGCCAAAAGCTGTTTCAGGGCGCCCCCGCAGTCGGCTGGCACCTCACGGGATGCTAAATCGAGAGTGCCCACCTCCGCCAGATAGGCCGGTTTTTGGGTTGGGCGATCGCATTTCAGCGCGCCGGTGACTACCGTTTCGATCGGCAGGTTCACCACCTCTACGCCGCTTTCTTTGGCGCGGAAAATGCCGTCGTCGGTCACGCGCCCGATCACCGCCACGTCCAGATCCCATTTTCTGAAAATGTCGAGCGCTTCGGGTTCGTGGCCCTTTGCCACCACAAACAGCATGCGCTCCTGCGATTCCGAGAGCATGAGCTCGTAAGCGTTCATCCCTTCCTCGCGCCGGGGCACGGCGTCCAGATCGAGCTCCATTCCCATGCCGGCGCGTTCCGCCATCTCAAACGAGGACGACGACAAACCTGCCGCGCCCATGTCCTGCACGCCCACCACCCAGTCTTTCTTCATGATTTCGAGGCAGGCTTCCAATAATAACTTTTCGGTAAACGGGTCGCCGACCTGAACCGTCGGGCGTTTTTCTTCGGTGGCGTCGTCGAACTCGGCCGACGCCATGCTGGCGCCGTGAATGCCGTCGCGCCCGGTTTTAGAACCGACGTACAACAAGGCGTTGCCTACGCCGGACGCACTGCCGAGAAAAATCCGGTCGGCCTTGGCCAGTCCCAGGCAAAACGCATTGACCAGAATGTTGCCGTTGTAACAGGCGTCGAAATAAATATCGCCGCCGACGGTGGGCACACCCATGCAGTTGCCGTAATCGGCGATGCCTTTGACCACGCCGTTCAACAGGTAGCAGGTTTTTTCGTGTTCGGGGGCGCCGAAGCGAAGCGAATTGAGGGATGCGATAGGACGCGCGCCCATGGTGAAGATGTCGCGCATGATGCCACCCACTCCCGTCGCCGCACCCTGGTACGGTTCGATGAACGACGGGTGATTGTGGCTTTCAATTTTGAACACCGCCGCCAGTCCGTCGCCGATGTCCACCACCCCGGCGTTCTCGCCCGGCCCCTGGATCACGCGCGGGCCTTCGGTGGGCAGGGTCTTGAGATGCGGGCGCGAACTCTTGTAACTGCAATGTTCGCTCCACATCGCCGAAAAAATTCCCAGCTCGACCAGGTTGGGATCGCGCTTCAGCAACTCCTGAATGCGGGCGTACTCGTCCGGCGACAGGCCGTGCTCGGCCACGATTTCCGGCGTGATGGGAATGAGAGTGGTCATGAGTGCGCCAGGCTCGATTCGATGAGGGATTTGAAAATCATTTGTCCGTCGACGTTGGGCCACAAAGGATCGGCACAGCGTTCGGGATGCGGCATCATGCCCATCACGTTTTTGGTTGCGTTGACGACCCCGGCGATGTGATCGAGCGAGCCATTGGGATTGGCCTCGTCCGAAGTGTTGCCTTCGGTATCGCAATAACGGAACACGATCTGCCCGTTGTCCTGCAAACGCTTCAATGTATCGTCATCGGTAAAATAGCGGCCCTGGCCGTGATTGATCGGTATCTTGAGCACCGTGCCGGGTTCGCACAAGGCGGTGAACGGCGTATCATTATTTTCAACGCGGAGGGTCAGGTCTTTGCAGATGAAACGCTGGCCGGCGTTGTCCATCAGCACGCCGGGGAGCAGTCCCGATTCCACCAGGATCTGAAAACCGTTGCAGATGCCCAGCACGCGGCCGCCCTGGTTGGCGTAAGCGATCACCGATTTCATGATGGGCGAGAAGCGGGCGATGGCGCCGGGGCGCAGGTAATCGCCGTAGGAAAATCCGCCGGGCAGAACGATGAAGTCGAACGAGTTCAGCGCTTCGTCCTTGTGCCAGATCCAGTGCGTGTCCAGTTGCAGAATATGTTTGAGGATATGGTAGCAGTCGTGGTCGCAGTTGGAACCGGGGAACACGACGATGCCGCACTTCATGACAGCCTCCAGCGCCGAAAAATCATTCCGCAGGCTCCAGCGTGAAACGGTAGGATTCGATCACGGTGTTGGCCAGCAGTTTCTCACACATTTCTTTGACGCGGGTCTGGGCCTCTTTCTCGGAAATTCCTTTCAGGGCGATTTCCATATACTTGCCGAGATGCACGTCCTGCACCTCGGAATAGCCGAGGTCGTTGAGAGCATGGTGGACCGCCTTGCCCTGGGAGTCGAGCACCCCGTTTTTTAAGGTAACGTGAATTTTAGCGAGCATGCGCCTGAGGCATCAAAAAGAGAAGAAAACCGGCCCGGAGCGGGCTGGCGAATCGCCAGGGATCAATGACTCCCCCTTGTAAAGGGGGATGGGGGGATTCTTCCTCCAGCTTTTCCGGATGAAACGTTAGGGTTGCCATTCCCTGCCAACATATCATAGAACCCCGCCCAATTCCAGCATCCCGCTGGACCCAAAAATTGGCTTAAGGTAAGTTAATTTTATGTAGTCAAGAAGAGGCTTGATCCCTTTTTTATATTAATTTCCTTCTCCCTCTTCATGCAGGTAATATGTAAAGCCACCTCCGGGAGGGAAATTATCACCAAAATCTTCAACTTCATTGACTTCATAAAGACTCAGATCAGGATACCCAAATCGATCATTCATAATGTCGGGTTTTGAATCAATTTCTTTCCGTATTAAATCAAAAGCCTCATTTACAGCCTCGCCTTCACTATTTGCCTCTACAAATCTTGTGGTATAAAACCCACACATTTTTTTATTAACTATTACGTTGTTTCCTTCGACAATAACAACAAATCTTTTCATGTCTCGTTGTCCTGTGCCTATTAACTTTATCCACTCTCTCAGGTTAATGCCCGGAAGCGGGGCTGACAACCGGTTTTCCTCTGGCGAAGCGGCGACAATAACTCCCCCTTTATGAAAGGGAAAGTTTTATCTTCTTTATTCTCCTGCGGGGATTTGTTATTTTCATTGGATGAAAAATCTATGGAAAGACAAGGACGCCAAAAAGGCGATCAAGCAATACGCGGATGTTTCGGAGGATGTGGCCCTGCGTGTCTATACCTCACGCCTGATCGGGGCGGAACCGGCGCTGGTCCTGCACGGCGGCGGCAACACGTCGGTAAAATCGCACATCAAAAACCGGATGGGCAAGGCCGTCGAAGTCCTGTACGTCAAGGGCAGCGGCTGGGACCTCGACACACTGGAGCCGCCGGGTCTCCCGGGGGTCAAACTCGACACCCTGAGACAGTTGCGGTCCCTCCCCTCTTTGTCGGACGAGGCGATGGTCAACGATCAGCGGACGAATCTGCTGGATGCGTCGTCGCCCAATCCTTCGGTGGAAACGCTGCTGCACGCGTTTCTGCCGCACAAGTTCGTCGACCATTCGCATGCCGACGCCATCCTGGTGATCGCCAACCAACCCAACGCCAAAAAAATCTGCAAGGAAATCTACGGCGACGAGTTGGGCGTGGTACCGTACATCATGCCGGGATTCGATCTGGCCAAGGCCGCGGCTGAGGCCTACGAGAAAAACCCGCAGGTGAAGGGACTGGTCTTGATCAACCACGGCCTGTTCACCTTCGGCGACACGGCAAAAGAAAGTTACGACGCCCACATCAAGGCCGTCACCCAGGCGGAAACTTTTATCAAGAATCAGCCGCGACAGCCGCTGACCCCTGACAAGGAACCGGCTTCCGATGACTACCGGGAAATTTTAAAAGCCATCGCGCCGGTCCTGCGCGGGCTGTACCGGGAGCGGTCCGGCACCTCATGGCTGGTTCACCACCGCGAAAGCGGGCCGGCGCGCGAGTTCGCATCCAGCAAGGAATGCAAAAAGTGGTCGCAGATCGGCACCGCGACACCCGACCACGTCATCCGCACCAAACAGAAACCTTTACTGCTGAACCCGAAACATCTCGACAACCCCGAACGCCTGCGCTCGGAGTTGGCGGCGGCGCTCGACAAGTACGACGACGCGTATCACAAGTACTTCGTCACCAACCAGGCGAAGAAGGGCGTCGACCTGAAAGAGCTGGACCCTCTGCCGCGTGTCGTTCTGGTGGCGGGTCTGGGTCTGGTGACGATCGGCAAAACCGTGAAGGAAACGAACATCGCCGCAGACCTCTACGAACACACCATCGAAATCATCCAGAGCGCTTTCGACATCGGCAGCTACAAACCTTTGGGCGATGCCGACCTGTTCGACATGGAGTACTGGTCGCTGGAGCAGGCCAAACTGGGGAAAGCCCAGCCGCCGCTGTTGCAGGGTCAGGTCGTGTACATCACCGGAGCGGCCTCGGGCATCGGACGCGCCACCGCGCAACTATTCGCGCAACAGGGCGCCAACATATATCTGGTGGACCTGAACGGCGAAGCCCTGGAATCAGCCGGTACCACTTTGCAAAAAGAGAGCAAGGCCGGCGTCACCTGGCGGTCGGTGGATCTGACCGATGAAGAAGCAGTCGCGGCCTCGTTCGACCACGCCGTGCAAACCTACGGCGGGGTGGACATTCTCATCTCCAACGCCGGCAACGCGTTGCAGGGGCGTATCGGGGACGTCGACAGCGCGACTCTGCGGGGCAGTTTCGATCTCAACTTTTTCGCGCACCAGACGGTGGCCGCACAGGCGGTGCACATCTTTATGAAACAGAAAACCGGCGGCTGTCTCCTGTTCAACGCATCGAAAGCCGCCTTCAACCCTGGCAAGGATTTCGGTCCGTATGCCCTGCCGAAAGCGGCGGTGGTGGCACTTGCCAAACAATACGCGCTGGATTACGGCAAGGAGGGGATTCGCTCCAACGCGGTCAACGCCGACCGCATCCGCACCGGCATGTTCACCGACGACTTCATCGCCGAACGTTCCAAAGCGCGCGGCCTGGAACCGGAAGAATATTTCCGGCAGAACCTGCTGGGACGGGAAGTGCTGGACACCGACGTGGCGGAGGCGTTTCTGCATCTGGCGCTGTCGGAAAAAACCACCGGCAGTGTGTTCACCGTAGACGGCGGCAACATCGCCGCCAGCCCCCGATAACTCCTCTAGCGAGGAGAGGCAACTGGCTGACCGTTAATGGCAAGCGATGGCCACTGGGCGCAATTTAAAAATGAGTCCGATGTTACGCTGGTTAAATTTTCCATCCTCGTGCCCAGCAGAGTTTCATGAGCGCGGGCAGCAGGGTGATGGACGTGATCAGGCAACTGCCCACCCCGAGAGTCAGGACCAGTCCGACGCTGTACACGCCTTGGTGGTCCGCCACCATCAAACTGCCGAATCCGATCATGGTGGTCAGCGAGGTCAGGACCACCGCCTGCCCGGTACTTTTCGATATGATGTTCTTCCCGCACTCCGGCACTTCACGGTAGCGATGCAGGATATGCACGCCATCGACCACTCCGATACCGAGGATCAGGGGTAGGATCACCAGGTTGGCGAGGTTGAACTGGATGCCCGTCAGGTGCATGAGCCCCAGCGTTAAAATCGCTCCCGCCAGCGTCGGGATCATGACCAACACGGTGGTCATGACAATGCGAAGGGTCAGCATCAGGTACAGGGCAATGGCCGCCAGCGCGTACAACCCGGCGCGAATGTAACCGTCGATCATCAAGCGGCTCGACTCAAACATATGGACTGCGTTGCCGGTGACGTTGGGATCGATCCGCCGCATTTCGTACAGGAATTGTTCCATCTCTTCCCGTTCCCAGATGTTGATGTTGGGGTACACCAACAGCAGATACTTGCCGTCGGCGCTGACGAACCGGTCTTTGAGGTCCTGCGGCAATTCTTCCACTTTGACAGGAGAGGGATGGACGGAACGTTTGAGGTCGGCGATCTTTTTGCGGTAATCGACAAACAGGGTGCGCGAAAATTGCTGCAAGCGGGTCGCGGCGGCTTCGGGATCGATATTCTTAAGAGCCTCGTCCAGTTGCCGCGCCCGGCGGGACGCTTCATACACATCGTCCTGCTCGCCCTCTTTTTCCTTTTTACGCAGCTTGAACCGGATTTTTTTCATCGTCGCCTGGATAGCCCGCAGGGAGAACGGCTCGTCTTGCGGTTCCACTTCGAACGGATCGATGAGCGGCGCGAGGGCTTTAACATTTTGGATGCGGTCTTCCTGGTTTTCCGGTATTGCCGTCAACAGGCTTTCCACCTTGCCGACGGAGGGCATGGCTTTGAGAACCCGGTACTTGGCCTGCGCGTCCTCAATATTGTCCGCTACCAGGGCGGCGTTCCAGGAAGCACGTTTGGCGTTTTCGATAATCTTCATTTCGAAATGCACCGCCTCGGTTCCCTTGGCCTGCATGTTGAGCAGATTGTAATCGAAGTACAAATCCTTGGAAACGTAACCGCACCAGGTGAGAAGCGCCAGTGAAACGAAAATGATGAGATAATAGTGTGAGTACATCTTCTCGAACACTGCGTCGCGTTTTCCCACCCGCTCCGGCAGGGTGTACACCGGTTTCCGCCAGCGCTCCTCGATGCTGATCAGGGCCGGCAGCAACAGCACCATGCCGAGCAAACACAACACGATACCCCCGGCGGCGATAATCCCCAGTTCAACGATTCCCACGAAGTCGGTAAATACCATGGCGCCGAAGGCGATGGCGGTGGTGACCGCTCCCGTCAGGTTGCCGCGCCCGGTTTGCTGCAGGGTGTTGCGCATGGCGAGATAGGCCTCGTGGCCCAGGCGCCGCTCCTCGCGGTAGCGGCCGAGAATGTGGATCCCGAAGTCGATGCCCAGCCCGATCAGGATGGTGGTGAACACCACGGAAATGATATTGAGATGGCCGACGGCCAGGGTGGTGTATCCCATCGCCCAGGCAATGGAAACCATGAGCGTGAACACCGCGAGCAATGGTTCGGTGACGCGCCGGTAAAAAAGGATGAACAGTAAGGACACGCCGGCCAGGGCATACTTCGAGGCATTTTTAACATCGGCATGGGTGGTGAACATTTCATCCGAAGAGATCACTTCGCCGCCCGTCATCCCCACTTTAACTTTGGGAAAACCGGGAGCCAGTTCGCGGACGATCGCCCGAATCCCCTCGATCGCATTTTTGGACCCGGCAAAGTCGCCTTCGGTCTCCAGAGGATTGAGCAGGATGAACAGCAAACGCTCGTCGTCGGACACCAGATACCCGTCCTCCCGCAAGGGATGGCTCTCCTCTTCCGATAGCAAAGCCCCCCAGGGCGAACGGTACACCGCATCGCCTTCCACGTGCCGGGTCATTTGTTCCAGCAGGGAGATCAGCAAACTGAGGTCCGCGGATTCGTCTGGCTCTTCTTCCTCATCCTCCGTACCGAGCATATCGGAAAGCAGTGTATCGACCACCCCGGCGCTGATTTCGCGATTGAGGCTTCCTAGAAGCGTGTTGAGTCCGGGTGAGGCATTCACCCGCTCCAGAAAACCCTGGTGTGACCTCAGCTTGTCCGCCAACTGCTCCAGGGCGTCCGGCTCCAGGAACAACAGGGTTTTGTCATTGAAGTAAGCGGTATCAACTTTGTAATAAATCTCCGAAGATATTTCAGGCCGGCTGTGCAATCGCTCCACCAATTGATCGGCGAATTGTTTCATCGCTTCGGGTTGCTCGCCTTCGACGACGACAATCATGCCGTCAAAATCCTTGAAGCGTTCCCGGTACTTCTGGTACAGCACATTGAACTTCAAGTCCCTGGAAATCAGATCTTCCCGGAGGGTGTTGAACTGGAGGTGCGTGGCCGTCAGCCACAAACTGAGAGCCGCCAGAATCAGGGAAACCGTTAGAACCCACCACGGGTGGTAAAAGGCCAGGGTCTCAAAGGCATTAAACACCCGGTCCAGGGGACTGGGTTTGGGAGTGGAGGAAATTTCTTCTGAGGAAACGGTAGGGTCCATAAAAGTCTGAAAATAATCAAACCCCAGAAAGGAGCTTCATGGAAAGCGTTTTAAAAAATAGTATAACAGGTCGGGTGGAGGAGGCAGATAATTTTTGACTGCGACGACGATTGCCGCGCAAACTAAAAACTGTAACCCAGGCTGAACAGGTGAGCGTTGAGGCCGGTATTCGGGCTCTTGATGTTGGAATTGGACAAATGCCAGAGGCGGTAATTGAAATTCAGGGCGGTTCCGTTGTCAAAGAAATATTCGATCCCGACGCCTCCCTGCAGAATAAATTCGAACGCGGTGGAGATTTCCCTGGCTTCCTGAAACCATTCACTCCAGGACCCGCCCACCCCGGCAAATACAAAAGGCGCCCAGGATCGGTTGGGATTCAGGAATTTGTATTCCAGTTGCCCGGGCACGAAGCCAAACAGGTAATTGGGAGAGTCGTCCACCACCCGGCCATTGCGCGTGGGGTCCTCTACGGTCGCCGCCAATTGGACCTCGATCACCCAATACAAAGCGCCCCGGAAGACGGATTTCCCCATGAGCCCGGTCAGGTTGAATTTGAAGTTGGGGGAAATGTGAGCAAATCGAATCCGTGTTCGCTCGTCAGCCGGTGAATCGACGGGAGGGAGATTGAGAGTAAAGCCGTACCCCAGGCTGACACCGAATTCATACTGTCCCTTGGCAAAGCGGCTTTCAAAATCAGGTAGTGAAATATCCTGTTCGGCCACCGGATCCCCGGGCGCCGGCAATGCCTGGGCCACCTGAAATTTATCGGCAGGAGGCAGGGTCCATAACCCAGTATCTTCCTCGATGTCGGGAGCAAAAAATTGGGCGAATGCCCTTTCCGAATCCAGTGAAATCAGCGCCAAAACCAGTATGAAGGCCCAACTCGACTTGATCATCATGTACGCGTTTTTGAGGTTGCCTGCTTGCCATCACAAAAGAGTCGGGATTATAGCATAAACCTTTCAAGCGTTTCCCGAGGCGGCCACCGGGCCCGGAAATAACCGGCATCAGCATTTCATCGACATTGCGCGACGCATCCCCACCGAAGGTCAGCTTTCATAAATTATTATATTTAAAGCACTAACACGGTATTTCAACCGGCCTGTGAGAGGGCTCCATTTGTACTCCCCCGGTGGGAATGCTAGAATTTGTAATAGTTTTCCCAGAGCACTTTTCAAAGCCTCCGGGGCTTGAAAACTCTGAAAATCAGAACCGTTCCTGTATCCAGAGCATCTAAAAAACTGATCGATTTTTAACCCTGGGTTGAATTCACCGGGTCGGTCAGGCACCGGACGCAGAACACCACATAAGGGGATCTGGCGCACCATGCCGACTCAGGAAGAAAAAGCGCAGGATGAAATGCTCGTCCGGGATATGAAAGCCGGACAGATGGAAGCGTTCGATAAAATATTCGAACTCTACCAGCGGAAGATTTATGCTCTGGCGTTCAACATGACGCGCAACCAAATGGATGCGCAGGATGTGACCCAGGAAGTTCTTCTGACGATCTATCGAAAAATCGACACGTTTCAGGGGAAGTCGGCTTTTTCCAGCTGGGTGTACCGCATCACTCTGAATGCGACCTACATGAAGCTGAGGAACAAGAAAAAGGAGCAGTACGTATCGTTGGACGAAGGCCTGCCCAATTTCAATCATGCCGGGTTTCAAAACGAAAAGGTTTCCGATTGGTCCAAAAGTACGGATTCGTTGCTGTTTTCAAACGAGACCAAGGGAGTGATTGAAAAAGCGGTTGAACTGCTCCCGGAGAAAGAAAAGGTAGTCTTCATGTTGAGGGATGTCGAGGGATTATCAACGGAAAAAGTGGGGGAGATTCTGGATTTGACCATCCCTGCGGTCAAATCCCGCTTGCATCGGGCACGTCTTTTTCTCAGGAAAAAACTGTCCAGCTATTTTGACGAATATCAAACCCGGAGCTCGAAGAAATGATTTGCTGCAAAGAATGCATTGACCTGTTGTGTGATTATTTTGAAGGAACCCTGGACCCGGCCACGGCGGCTTCGCTGGAAGATCATTTTAAAGATTGTCCTCCCTGCGTCTCCTTTCTTGAAACCTACCGCCAGACCTCAGATCTTTGCCGAAAAACCCTCACTCCCGTAGAAATCCCCGAACCGGTACAGATAAAACTCCGGGAATTCGTAAAAAACCATATCCAAAGCCCTTGAAATCAGACCCGCTAAAAACTTCCGCAAAACCCCGCAAAACGGCCTTGAATTGCGAGATTGACAAACATTTTATTTATTGATTAACTATAGAAAACCCAATAGTTTTCACGTATGATTCTGGGTCCGGGTCACCCCAAAATTCCCAAATCTGGCAAAGGAACGATTCATGGTTGAAATGAAAGTGGAAGGTCTGACGCTCGACCCCCTGACCAATATGCCCATTATTATATTGAAGGATTTGGAAGGGAACCGGGCATTGCCGATCTGGGTCGGTTTTTTTGAGGCCAACGCCATTGCTCTGGAAATAGAGAAAATCGCCACTCCCCGTCCCATGACCCATGATTTGATGAAAAACCTCATTGGCGACATGAAGGGGAAAATCAACCATATCCTGGTCAGCGAGTTGAAAGACAACACCTTTTACGCTGTTATTTCCATGATGTCCGGCGGGGACACCCTGAAAATCGATTCCCGCCCCAGCGACGCCATCGCCCTGGCCCTGCGCGCCAAAGCCCCGATTTATGTCAATGAAACCGTCATCGAGGCGGCCAAAAGCCTGGATCTCCCGGACACCTCCAAGGCCAATACGGAGGATAAGGATCAGTGGAAACGATGGCTGGACAACATCAAACCCCAGGACTTCGGCAATCTCTAGCCCGCCGCTCCCCTGACGGGGAGGAGAAATTTGCTAACCGTTGACGGCTAACGAAGGCCTTTGGGCGCACTTGGGTAGGTGAAAATATCTGCGGCGATCTGTCGCTCCTCCGTAATTGAATCCCTACTTAACCACCCCCCGCATCAACTTGCCCTTGGCACCACCGTTCTTTTTCTTTATTATTCCTAAAGGACCAGCGGGACCTGTCAACCCCCCGGGATGCGACCGTGGATACCATCAAAAAAATCGGTATTTTCAGCAAACAAAAACCCGACATCAGCCGGAAAGTTCTTCGGGAGCTCGCCTCGTGGCTGAGGAAAAGAAATCTCGACATCCTGATGGCCCAGGAAACCGCCGGAATCATCGGTGAAACCTCCGACTTCAAAAAAGAAGCCATCCCCTCCAAAGCCGACTTGATCATCGTACTGGGAGGAGACGGCACCCTGCTGAGCGTGGCGAGACTGACGCATCCATTCGACGTCCCGATCCTCGCCGTCAACCTGGGAAGTCTGGGCTTCCTGACGGAGGTCGCCCTGCCTGACTTGTACAAAACCCTCGAACAGGTGCTGAAGGGGGAATCCGGGATCGAGCGACGCATGCTGTTGAACGCCTGTCTGCTGCGAGGAGGCAAAACGGTGCAGAACGATTTCGCCCTGAACGACGTGGTGATCAATAAAAAAGCCGCGCGCATCGTCAATCTCGAGGTGCACGTCAACGGCCAGTACATGACCTCGTATCGTGCCGATGGATTGATCATCGCCACGCCCACGGGATCGACCGCGTATTCGCTGTCCGCCGGGGGACCGATCATCCACCCCAGCATGAACGCGCTGTTGTTGAGTCCCATTTGCCCGTTCACGCTGACCAACCGGCCCATCGTGATACCCAACCAGTCCACCCTGCAGGTGCAACTCACCACCGATACCGAAGAGGAAGTCCAGGTGACTCTGGATGGACAAAGCGGCTACCCCATGTCCCGTGACGACGTGCTGGAAATCAAACAGGGGCCGACGCCGGTCAGCATGATCCAGGCCAAGGGCAAAAACTATTACCAGCTACTCCGCCGGAAACTGCACTGGGGCCGCCCGGCGGATGACCCCAAATCGGATTCATGAACCGGATGACAGCCCCCTCACCCTTCCTTCCCGATTGCCGATGACGACGAACCAGACTATTGTGGCGTGCGGGCGTACCGTGGAAATCGATTCGCCTGTGGTGCTGTGGCACCATACCCGGGGCTACACCTGTCCCCACCCCAGGGGACGCCGCCTCTGCACGCAACACGATCCGCAACTGAACGGCGCACCCACACGCGAACATTCCAAATACGATATCCAGGATCTGGATACAGCGTACGAAGAACTCCAGCAATTCGTCTACCAGTTCGTCCTGCATTATGACGTCTGTTACAGCTCCCACCACTGCCACCAGGTATTAAAGGACAGCACCTTCAAGGGCAGCCATTTTTATCTGGACCTCGACGGTACGGTTTACCAGACCTGCGACCTCTACTGGAAAACCAACACCGCCCCGGCGGACGACCGGCAGGGCAACGAACGTGCCGTGCACGTCGAAATTGCCAACCTGTCGTGGCAGGCACTGGCGGAGGAATCGGATCTGTACCACGCTCCCAAAGACCTTTACCGGAAAGTGAGAGGGCGCTGGCAGTTGGACCTGCCGGAAAAGTACCAGAAAAAATTGCGGACGCCGGACTTCAAAGCCTTCGCTTCCCGGTCCTACGGCGAACGCGGTTACTTCAGCCGGAATATCAACGGGCGCCGGGTGCGCATGTGGGATTTCACCGAGGAGCAGTACCAGGCCCTCATCCATTTATGCCGCGGGATCCACCAACTGCTCCCCAACATAGCCCTCAAGGTGCCCTACGATAAAAAAAAGCACCGCACGCCTCTCAGCAAAATCAAAAATTTTGCGACCTTCAAGGGAATCCTCGGGCATGCCCACATCCAGGGCGGTAGCGGCGACGGGGTCAAAAAAAAGTACGACCCCGGTTCCGCCTTCAACTGGGGCCGCCTGCGCCGCTCCTTAGCAGGAGGAGCTAAGGGCTGACCGGTAACGGCAAAAGAAACTCATTGGGCGCAATTCAGGGTTTTCAGTTTGCTCCGGGCCTAGCCCGGCCAGCGTCACGCTGGTCGCCGGGAAAAATTGATTGACCTTTCCGCCGGTTTGACGGTAGTTTGAAACCACACTCAAATCGAAATAGGAATTTTTGCAATGAAGACAGGAATTTTCAGAGACGAGCTCCCGGGGGAGCGCAAAAGCATTATCAACCTGCTGATGACCGGTTACCTGGTGGTGGTTTCCATTCTCGGCTACATGGCGTTTTACCTGTCCATCCAGATGGGACAGATCGACCGGGTCATCCATCAAATGCAACCGGCCTCGATGACGGCGGACGAAATCAATGTCATCAAGGAACGCTTGTCGATGACCGCCAACCGGCTGAGCAATGAATCGAAATGGATTGCCATTCTGGGAGGGTTGTTTGCTATTATCGGCGGGGTCTACACGTACAACCTGGTCATCCGCCCCTTGCGGAAACTGGTGACCTACGCGGAAACCGGCGAGGGTGAACTGCCTGAGATCAAAACCAACAACGAGATCAAACAACTGATGACCGCCATCACCGAGAACCCGCCGCACGAAAAGCCAAACAACGCGAACTCCTGAAGTTCCTGATAAAAAAAATGCACCCTGAGCTTGTCGAAGGGCGACATTTTAGTGCTGCCCTACTTCGACAGGCTCAGCATGACAGCAGAAGTCATCAAAATCCGTTGAAGTCACGCGTCATGCCATCCAGTTTTCCCGTCACCGTGAACAACTCGGAATCGGGAATGCCGATGTCCCCCAGCAATCGGACAAAATAATAATAATTCATCCCCTTTTTCAATTTACCCAAAGCGCGATGGACGGAGGGCAGGTCATGACTGAGGGACACCATCTCCCGGCACAACTGCCCGGGACTGGCATTCCCGAAGCGCGGTAGCGCCAGCAGGGCGGCTCCATGCAAAGACCCCTTGACGCGTCGGCGCTGGCGGTAGTCTTCCAACTCCTGATTCAGATAGCGGACGCACCGGTCGCGGAGGACCAACGACTTCTGCCAGGGCGTCGCCTGCTCCCAATGCACGCGCAGGAGAGCGGATTCGCGCTTCCGGTGGTATTGCGCCAACTCCCGTTTCTCATTTTCGTATTTCTCTACAAGCGACTTTTGAATCTGTTCCCGGGCTTCGGCTTTTTCACGCAACGCGTTTTGCCGAAATTCTCCGCTGGTTTGCCACTTCTGTTTCCAGCGCTGGTACCGTTCGCGGTACAGCTCGGCAGGGCTGATGGTATTCAGGTCAACCCACTGATTCCAGGCGTTGATCCAATGCAGGCGCGACGCCTCGTCCATCATCTTCTCGTAACGGTAAGCGTCTTTCTCCCGCAATATCTGCAGGGCCGGTTTTTGCCATTCATAGACGGCCGCCGCGACCACGACAAGAACCAGCAGCACGCTCAGTATCTGCGGCACCTTTTTGCCGAGTCTCTGCAATAGTACGAGCCAGCGTTCCATGAGCCGTATGAGCTCCCTGAGGATTGGTGAAAGTTGGTATCAGTGTACCATCAGCACGCTCAGAATCCATGCGTGGCTGGATAGGGGTACTCCAGTTCTTGTCGGACAATTGTGTGGAAAAGTTGACTGCCGCCGGACAAGGCCCGAAGCAAATACAAAACCGTAAATTGCGCTCAGAGATTCTCGCTTGCCGGAAACAGCCAGCCAGCTGGCCCTGCGCCGAGCAGTCAGTGCTTGAAATGGCGGATGCCGGTGAACACCATGGCGATCTTGTGCTCGTCCGCCGCCTGGATGACTTCCTCGTCGCGGATGGACCCGCCGGGTTGGATGATGGCGCGGATACCCCGCTCGGCGGCGGCGTCGATGGAATCGCGAAACGGGAAAAATGCGTCGGAGGCCATCACGCATCCCTTCACTTCCTTGTTGGCCTTCTCAATGGCCAGCCGCGCCGAATCGACCCGGCTCATCTGCCCGGCGCCGATGCCCACCGTCTCGGTGCCCCGCGCATACACGATGGCGTTGGATTTGACGTGCTTGGCCACCTTCCAGGCAAATTTGAGTTCCGCCAGGGTGGCGTCGTCCGGCTGCACTTTGCTGACGATTTTCAATTTACCCGGATCAAGAGTCAATTCATCGGCATCTTGAAGCAACAGACCGCCGCCGATGCGTTTGATATCCATCCGGCTTCGCTCCGCCAATCCCTCGATGGCGGGCATCTGCATGACGCGCACGTTTTTCTTTTTGGCAAACAACTCCAGCGCCGCCTTTTCGTATCCGGGGGCGATGATCACCTCACAAAAATTCTTCACGATTTCTTCGGCAGTGGCCCGGGTGACGGTCTGGTTGAATCCCAATACGCCGCCGAACGCGGACACCGGATCGGTTTCGCGTGCCTGGACGAAAACTTCCGTCTGGTTTTTGCCACTGGCGGTGCCGCAGGGGTTGGTGTGTTTAATGATGACTGCGGTGGATTCTTCAAACTCGAGGGCGCACTCCCAGGCGGCGTTCATATCGATATAATTGTTGAAAGAGAGTTCCTTGCCCTGCAACTGCTCGGCCAGTACGACGTCGGTCTTCAGCGGTTGCGCTTCTTTATAGAGGGCCGCCGCCTGGTGGGGGTTCTCCCCGTACCGCAAATCCTGCACCTTTTGGAATCCGGGTTGGTAACCGGGCGGGAATTTTGCAGCCTCACCGACCTGGCCGGACAGGTAACCGGCAATCATCGAATCGTAGCGTGCGGTCATGGCGAACGCATCGCGGCTGAGACGCTGGCGGGTTGCCAGGGTCACCGCCCCATTGTTGGCGTCCATTTCCTTCAGGACCACATCATAGTCTGCCGGGTTCACCACAATGGCGACGTCGTTATAATTTTTGGAGGCCGACCGCACCATGGCGGGTCCGCCGATGTCGATATTTTCGATGGCGTCGGCCAGCGTGCACCCTTCTTTGGCGATGGTCGCCTCGAACGGATACAAATTGATCACCACCATGTCGATGGGTTGGATGGCGTGTTGTTGCATGGCTTGCATGTGGGCCGGCACATCGCGCCGTCCGAGAATACCGCCGTGCACTTTCGGGTGGAGAGTTTTGATGCGCCCGTCCATCATTTCGGGGAATCCGGTGTAGTCGGAGATGAGCGTCACCGGCACGCCGTTTTTCTTCATCAACTCCGCCGTGCCGCCGGTGGACAGGATTTCCACGCCGCGCTGGTGGAGCTGCTTGGCGAATTCGGCGATATCGGTTTTGTCGGACACACTGACGAGCGCCCGTTTGATTGGACTCATGGGATGGTATTAGATCCGATAGTCTTTCTTTTTGGGTGGGGTTTTGCTGACCAGAGAATCTGGAGTTAACAGTTGAATCAACCGCAACAGCCAGACAGGAAACGACCCGTAGTTTTCAAGAATACCGGGTTCTTGACCTTTGGTTTCCGGGGTCTTGTTGGGATCTTGTCTGGTTTCAGGGCTGTCAGCCATGGTGTCCTCAAAATACGGTTTAAACTGCGGATGTCGCGCCTGAGCGGAGTGAGACTATATCACCCTTTTGAATTGATATGAAAATAAAAATTCCCGGGACCCCGGGGCTCTTGCCGGGACACCCCCCGAAATCGGAAAACCCCTGCTATTTCATGAGCAAGCCGCGTGTAAACTGCCATTCGATTTTTTTGGAAGAGTCCAGCCGGCCGAACTGGGTCTGCAGAGTTTGAGTGCATTCCCCCAGCAGGTGATCGAGCCGCTCCTTGTCCTCAGGCGTCCAGGCGAGGGAAGTCTCCAGCAGGCGTTCCCGGAACGCCTGCACAATCCCGTCATCGACGACTTTCGCTTCGTCCGGGTAAATCCCCACATGAAAAATTGCCTGTAAAAACGAACGGGCCCCCTCAGGCAACAGGGGCTGGCATTCGATCTCCTTGAAGAGCGTGAACCGCGCCAACGCGGTGAGCGTCAGGCCCGTCAAATCCAATTCCTCCTTGTTGGCCGGCAAACGGGCCTCTTCCAGAAATTGCTGGATCTTTTCCAGTGATAACTCCAGGCTTTGCCGGGCGAACCGGACATAAAACCGGGCCAGGTTCAGAAAGTTCTCAAGGATCTGGATATCCTGCAGGGACTCCAGGTTCCTCCATTGAATATTGGTTTCGGCTGCCTCCGTCCCTTCCGTCAGCAGTACCCCGATTGTCGGGAACCGTGCCACGGAAGCGGCCAGATGATCCATATAGCCCGGCGGGAGTAAATATTCCAACAGCAGACCGTTTTCCTTGATCAGCTGTTCCCCTTCCCACTTGAGGCGCATGATCCCCGCGTAACCCACCTGGAACAGCGACTGTATCCAGGTCTGGTTCAACAGCAATTCTCCCTTGGCAATATCGCCGCCCGCCCCCAGTTCCAGACCGATATTGATATAGCCCAGCACCTTGCGCATGGTTTCGTGGTGGGAATCCAGGTTGCCGAATTCCTTTTGATCGGCCACCATCACCTTGTTGCCGAGGTACATCAGCTCCCAGCAGATGGCGTTCACCCGTTCATGATTCTTCATCATGGCCAGACACTGCCCGAAAAAGGTTGAGGGATCGGTATCCGATAGAGGATGTACCGGGGCGACCGCATAAGGCGCTTCCGGGTCGACAAACACTTCATGTGAAGGCGCCTCCAGCTTCAGCGAATCCACATCCAGCAGGCTGTACACCCCTATCGCTTCTTCATAAGAGACGATCCCTTTTGCCTCAACGCGGGAACGCTGCCAACGGTAAGCCGATTCCACCGTGGGGGTGACTTGGTACCAGATCACCGCTTCCATCAGTGCGTAAAAGGCTTTCTGATCCTCGGCATAAATCAGCTTGAACAGGTTTTTCAACAAGGGGGCGGCATCGGCCACTTTAAGAAAGATGTCAAACACTCCATCAAGAGTGAAATGCTCCAAACCTTCAACACCGTCGTATTGATCGGTCATTTCATCCTTCTTGAAAACCTTGATGAGGGATTGCAGAACCATCACCTTTTGATCGAAGTCCTCGGTCAAAAGCCAGTGAAGCAGCTGCCGGTCATTCGCCTTCTCCACCCACAGCAACCAATCCATGGCTTTGTTCGGCAAAAATTTGTCCCCCCGCCACCATTCCATATCGAACAGATACTGCAACTGCTTTTCGGAAATGATCGCCAGGACCGGCAGAGCATCCTCCTCGCCGATTTCCTTAACCATGAAATAAATATCTTCTTCAGGAAGCAGACGGGCCACTTGCGCCGCCTGGCCGGACAAGGTCAACAGATCCATCTGATCCTGTCCCCGCAACGATTGAACCCACCGCACCTGCTCCGGTATCGACATCCGGGACAGCGCCTCTTCCACCTTTTGAGGGTTGGTTTTGATCCACTCCAGCGGAAACGGAAATTTTTCCAAAGGGGGATTAATATCTCTTTTTCTGGTCATCCTGTTGCCGTGTCATCCATATGGGGCAATAAAATCGGTGTAAGTCATGGGAAAACACCTCGTTTTGAGTACCTCAAACCATCTCAAAATCCGTAATTTACTATTTATTAAGGACTTACCCCGTTTTATTTAGATTTTAATTTGCGTATACTTTAAAATACTATAGTATCTGGTTTATATTTTTCCAATCCAATCGACTGTTCAATGTCTGTATTATTGATTAAATAATGATAAATACCAAACTCCAAAGCAAGAATAAGGGCGAACTCCTTGAAGAAATTGAGGCTCTCCGCCGCGAGCTTACCCAGTGGCAGCTGGAGGCGGTGGATTGGAAGCTGAAAGAAGAGGAATTATGCCAGAAAAAAGCCGCTCTCCAAAATATTTTAGAGAGTCCTTCCGCGGTTTCCATATTGGGAACGGATTTTGAGGGCAATATTATTTTCTGGAACAAGGGCGCTGAAAATATGCTGGGTTATACCGCAGAAGAAATGGTCGGTAAAGAAAAAATATTCAAGCTTTACCCCGAGGGGGGAGACAGCCGGAAAACCATCCTGGATGTGCATCAGCACATTCTCAAGGAAAAACAGGGCATGACCTGCGAGGTGGAAGAATTCACCAAGGACGGGCGGAAACTCTGGGTGCAACTGACCTTGTCTCCGCGGTTTGATGAGACGGGAAAAGTGATCGGGATTTTAGGCGTCGGCGAAAACATTACCGAACGCAGGAAAGCCGAGGAAGCCCTGGCCGAGCGGATGTTTCTGGGAGAGTTCGGGGCCGAAATCGGTGCGGCGTTGGCCGGGAGTACCTCTTTACACGAAGTGTTGGATCAATGCGCGGAATCCTTCAAAAACTTTTTCGATGCCGCGCTGGCCCGCATCTGGATATTCTACCCCCATGATGAAATGCTGGAAGTTCATGCGTCCGCCGGCAGCAAGGAACTGACCCATCTCCCGGTAGAACCCGTTTCCCTGGGTCAAGGAATCATTGGAAATCTCGCGCAAAACCGAAAAGCCTATGTCACGCACACACCCTGTGAAGACGCTGCGCTGACCGATGAAAAACGATGGATGCAGAAGGCCGGAGTATGCTCTTATTACGCCCACCCTTTGGTGATCAACCGTCAACTGCTGGGAGCTTTTGAATTGTTTTCGCGCAACCCCCTGACCGAAACGATGCAATATGGCTTGTCCACGGCGGCAGGCGAAATATCCCTGGGGATCGACCGGACCCGGAACTTCGACGACCTGCAATACAGCGAGGAGCAAATCCGGTCCATTCTGATCAACGCCCTGGAAGGGATCATCACGTTTGATAAATTTGGATCCATCACCTCCGTCAACCCGGCAGCCGAGTCCATCTTCGGTTATCAATCCGAGACGGTGATCGAAAAAAACATTCGGTTGTTGATCCCGAACCTGTGCCGGGAGAGCGACCTACGCAAGGGTAACTTCCTGACCAGTCAGCGCAACCTGATCGGGAAAATTACCGAAATGACCGGAGAGCATAAAAGCGGAGCGTTGTTTCCCATCGACCTCTCCATCAGCGAAATTCAAATGCCCGAGCGGCGGCGAACCCCCCGCTCCGACCAGAGCCCCCGTCCCACTCTGTACCTGGGCATGGTGCGGGACATCACCCAGCGCAAACGTTTTGAAGAGGCCTTACGGAACGAAAGGGATTATACCGCCCGCATCATCGAACGCACCCCGGCTCTGGTGGTGGGATTATCTCCGGATGGAATCACCCGTTTCACCAACCCGGCGGTGGAAAAAACCACGGGGTATTCTTCCGGTGAACTGATCGGAAAGAATTGGTGGAGCACGCTGTTTCCGGAAAAATCCGATAAGCAGGTCGAACAATTACGCCAGCTCAAATCCAAAGGTCCCGTGCGAAATGTCGAGCTGGAGTTGTCCACCCGTTCCGGCGAAACCCGGGTGGTGGCCTGGAGCAATATTCACCGGTTCAACGAAAACGGCAAATTGGAGGAAACAATCGGATTTGGCACGGATATCACCGAACAGAAAAAAGTGGAGGAAAATCTGAAGCTGGCGGCGAAAAAAGCCGAGGAATCCAACCGTCTGAAATCGGATTTTTTGAGCGTCATTTCCCACGAACTGCGCACCCCACTGACCGTCATGCTGGGCAACACACCCCTGTTGACACAGGGACACGAACTTCCGGAACAGAACGAGATCGTATCCATTGCCCTGGATATAGAAAATTCCGGCAAGCACCTGTTGGCCCTGATCGACGATCTCCTTGATTTTTCCAAAATCGAGGCCGACAAAATGGAGCTGTATCCGGAATGGTTTTCCGTCAAGAGCCTGGTGGAAGACGTGGTTTCCGGGTACCAGATTATCGCCAAGCAAAAGGAACTCCCCATCGTGCTGGAAATTGATGATATCGAAATATGCGCTGACATGATTCGGATCAAACAGATATTATTCAATCTGCTCAGCAATGCCATCAAGTTCACCGATAACGGCCGCATCGAAGTCAAGGTCGCCCGGGAAGATTCGCAGGCGGTATTCAGGATTCAGGACACCGGGGTGGGGTTGTCCCAGGATGACATCACGGTGATCTTTGATTTGTTCCGTCAGGTGGACGAATCGCCGACGCGGGCCGCATCCGGCACCGGCCTGGGACTGGCCATTGCCAAAAAACTGGTTGAAATGCACGGGGGGCAGATTGCTGTCCAAAGCACCCTTGGGCAAGGAAGCCTTTTTACTTTTTCAATACCTTTAGAACTGCAATCAGGAGCCAAGAATGAGCACCATACTGATCGTTGAAGATCATGAATTGACACGAAAAACCCTGAATCGGCGCCTTGCCAAGGCGGGGCATTCGGTCCTTGAAGCCGTGAACGGCAATTCAGGAGTCGAAATGTTGCAATCGAACCCGGTGGACCTGGTCCTCATGGATTTCATGATGAAAAATATGAACGGGATGCAGACTTTCGAGCGCATGAGAGAAGTGAAGCCCGAAATCCCCTGTGCCATGATCACCGCCTATGCCCATTCCGGGTTGATCAAGCAATTCATTGCCGAGGGGGGCGCGGACTTTATGGTGAAGCCCATCGGAGAAGATTTCGAAAAACGGGTGGACGCCATTCTCACCAAGTCCGACAGCTGACTACGGAAGACCCACTCCCGCTCATTGTTTGATGGGTTCCTTACGGAGCATCGCCAAGCTGACGATTCTTCCGGTCGTCCCTTCCCGGCGATAAGAAAACCACCGGTCGTTGTTGCAGGAGGTGCACTCACCCGAACGATGGATATTTTCTTTTGAAATTCCCGCCCGCTCTGCATCCATTGCGTTGGCTTTCAGAAGATCCAGCATGAACCGGCTGCGGGAATTGGCGGTTACGAAACCTTCCCAGCCCCGGTAATTTTGACGGAACGGCTCAACGCAGGGTTCGTCCACCTCATAGCAACAGCCGCCAATCGCCGGCCCCAAAGCCATCACCACATCCTGCGGGTTTGACCCATAAGCCTTTGATAACATTGATATCGTTTTGGAAACGATGCTCTTTTGGGTGCCCTTCCGTCCGGCATGAATCGCCCCGGCCACATGCTTTTCCGGGTCATACAAAATGACCGGAACGCAATCGGCAGTCAGCACCGCAATCGGTTTCTCCGTCAGGTGAGTGATCAAAGCATCCGCCTCTTCCCGCTCCACTTGATCGGCAGATTTTTGAGGATCGTCCAACACAAAAACCCGATCGCCATGAACCTGTTTCACAAAAAAAAGTTCTTTTGAGTCGATGTTCAAATTTTCAAGTAGCCACTGACGATGCTGTGCAGAGGATCTTGAATCGGACTTGCGACCCAGCGACAACTCCTCATGGAGCCCGTTCTCCCTCTCGAAACTTCTCGGACTGAAGGCATGAACGAGGCGGGGAAAATATGAAAAACCGTCAATCGAGTGGGTTTTAAGGGAGAATTTCATAAAAAATTTCAAAAAAAATGAAAAAAAAATTTGGCCGGAGAAAATCCCCGATCCCGCTAAATTTGCCAACAATTTTTCCTAAAAAAATTTTCAATACCTGCGATCAGCCAGTGCTGGCAAGGGTTTCCCGCTGACTCTGTTTTTCAGCTTAACAAATGCACGATTGGAACACAAATCATCCGATCCGCCCTCGAATCGCCGAAACCCTTTTTGAATCAATATGCTCTTGACATTAATGGTGTATAGAATAAAATAACTTTAAATATTTGGGCGCTGAAACTTACCAAATATTTTTAACGAAAGGAGTTCTTGATGGCAACCAAGAAGAAAGCTAAACGCAAAGCACCAAAACGTAAGGCAGCAAAACGCAAAGCACCAAAACGCAAAGCAGCAAAGAAAAAAGCAACCAAGAAAAAAGCTAAACGCAAAGCACCAAAGCGCAAAGCAGCAAAACGCAAAGCACCAAAACGTAAAGCAAAAAGAAAAGCAGCAAAAAAAACCACTAAGAAAAAAGCACCGAAGCGTAGAAGGAAAGCCAAGAAAAAATAACGGTGGGTTAACCACCGAATTTTTTTTCGGTTCGAACTTTTACTCTATATTCAGTAATAATGGGATTCAATGGTATCGGTTTCAGCGCCCACAATACCCTCCCACCAGAAAATACCCCAATTCACCTGACCCTCCCACCCCTGCAGAAACTCGCTCTGAATTCTTAAAATTGACAGTAAATGGCTTTCAGGTAGGCCCCTTCTTTGAAAGTCACCGGATGGTCCAGCGGATGGCCCGTTTTCAGAATTTTTTCATAGGTACGGCCGGTCGCCCGGATTCCCAGATCCACCGACCGGTAAAATTCGTCCGCCCTCACCTGGGAAGAACAGGAGGCCGCCAACAACAGGCCGCCTTCACGGGTACACTGCGCCCCGGCTTTGGCGAGCCGCAGGTACGCCTGCAGGGCATTTTGCTTGTTTTGTTTGCGGCTGGCGAACGCCGGCGGATCCAGAATCACCAGATCAAACTGGTCTCCCTGCCGGTTCAATGAAGCCAGTTGTTCAAACGCATCCCCTTTGATTTGGCGCAACCGGTCCTTTTGATTACCATCAGAACCGAAATTCAGTTCCCAATTCCTTAAAGCCGCCGCTTGGGCCTGGGCATTGACGTCGATTTCCAGAACGGACCGGGCGCTTCCCGCCAACGCATAAACTGAAAAAGCCCCGGTATAACTGAACACATTCAGCACCGACCGTCCTTCCGCCCACTCGCGCACCTTCTGCCGGTTTTCCCTCTGATCCAGAAAGAATCCGGTTTTTTGACCGTGCAGCAAATCCGCTTCAAATACCAAACCGTTTTCCCGGAACCGCACCGGCTTCTCCAGGTCGGGCCCCAACAACACCTGGTTGTCCTGGTAACCGCTTTCGCTGATCCGTTGGACATGACGGCTCAACTGAAGCAGAACCCGCCGCGGTCCGGTCGTTTCCTCCAGGAGACCCACCAGCATCTTCAGAAAAGGAAACCAGGCGGGGGTATAGAGTTTGATCACCAGGCTATCGTTGTAACGATCCACCACCATTCCGGGAAATCCGTCGTTTTCACCATTGACCAGCCGATAGGCAGTGGTTTCCTTCGAAGCCAGAGAACTCCGTATTTCGAGGGCCTGTTGCAACCGTTCCCGGAAAAAGGATTCGTCAATCTCACGGGGATTCCGGGTTTGCAGAATTCTCAAACGAATGTCTGAAAAAGGATCGAACAACCCGATCGCCAGAAAGCGGTTGCCGGAATCGTAAATCACTCCCAGGTCGCCGGCCTTCCCCGATACCTTGCGGTTGCTCAACTGATAGTAGTGGACCCAGGGGAATCCTTTACGGATTTTGTTCTGAAGACGTTTGGATACTTTTATTTTGATGTGACCCGGATTCAATGGCTCTCCCCCCTCAACAGTTCGCCATCAGGTGGAAGGCAACTTCACTTTTCTCATGCTCAGCAGGATCCGGGCCTGACGCTTTTCTACATGGCTTTGGTATCCGTCCTGGGACCAGGCCCTGGGATTGGGCAGAATGGCAGCCATCCAAGCCGCGTCTTCTTTGGTAATCCACCGGGCGGAATGCTGGAAATATTTTTGCGAGGCACTGTTACAACCAAACACACCGTCACCCCATTCGATCACATTCAGATACACTTCCAGAATGCGTTCTTTGCTCCAGAACGCTTCAATAAGAAAGGTAAAGTAAGCTTCCAGACCTTTTCGAAGCCAATTGCGTTTCTGCCATAAAAAGACGTTTCGCGCCGTCTGCATGGATATGGTGCTGGCGCCGATTTTTCTTTTCGTCGTTATATTTACCTCTAAGGCGTTGACCGCCGCTTCCCAATCGAATCCATTGTGCGCGAAAAATTTCTGATCCTCGGACGAGATCACCGCACGCACCAGGCGCGGGGAAATTTCATTCAGCGGGCGCCAGTCTTTGGTGAACAGGGGATAATGTTTTCCGGAATCGCTCTCCATCCAGCGAATCCACATCAGGGGAGTGGTCGGCGGGTCAACCACGGCATACAACATGACCGGCAGAATAGTGACTACCAAAAACAACAGAACGCACCACAAACTCCATTTGAACCACCACCTTTTGAACAAAGGTTTCTTCAGTCTGTTTTTTTTTGGCCACCACATGAAATAAAGCGCACTTTCCCTGACAGAAGGATTGACCACCCCGCCCGGTAATTATCCAGTATCCGATATTGGATTTAACCGGCTTGCAGAAGCGAGTCGTAAAGGCGGATCGCCTTTTCAAAACCCTTTCGGTGTTCTTTGGCTATCTTTCGGCTATATTTCTTATGATATTTGAAGATGAAGGGATTATAAACCGTTTTCTTTCGGTCACGGCTCTTGATCTCATAGTGCAGGTGAGGGGCATAACTCCGGCCGGTATTGCCGGAATGTCCGATTTGGATGCCCTGCCCGACCCACTGGCCGGGGCGCACCAACACCTTGCTCAAATGCAGGTACAGGGTCTTGATGCCCTTATCCGGGTGATCGACTTCGATGCAGTAACCGTTCTTGCGTGTGTTCCAGTTCGTACGCGTCACCCGGCCGGGGAAACTCGAGAAAATGGGAGTCCCCACTTCCGCCTTGAAATCGGTTCCGGCATGCCCGCTCAAATGTCCCCGGCGCATTTCTCCGGGAAGGGCGGTGATTTCGGAATATTTGCGGATGGGTGTGGTGCGGGAATCCAGGCGGGAAATCATTTCTTTTCCCTGGCGGTCGAAATAACTGCCGTAAATCATTTCCGGAGTTTTGAAAAAATTCATTTCCAGCAGCTGGTTGAGGTACCCGCTGAAATATTCCATTTTCCATATTTTCAAACCCTGGTCGTTGGACCGGTTTTCATAAATCAAAACCACCTTGTCCCCTTTGCGGATATCTTTGTTCACATCCAGAAACCAGGACAGTTTGCGGGCGATGCGGGCGGCCAGCGCCCGGCATTGGTCCTCCGCGACGATGCGGCATACTGAGAAGGTCAGGGAACTTTGAACCGTCAGGCGCAGCGTGCGCACCTCTTTGCCCTCCAGGTATCCGCCCGCCAATTGAAACTGGTCTCCGGACGACAGGAAAGCAACACGGGTATCCGCAACCGAACCGCGGGCGCCTTTCACTTTTCGGGCGGATTGAAACGGAACAAACGTCAGCCCTTCGCCCGGCTCGGGAGAACTGAGATTGCTGTTGGCCTCGATCCGGCTGGAGGGAACACTGAAGGCGATAAAAGCGGCATTGAAGATCATGAGCAGGATAAACAAGCCCACTCCCATGCGGCTTTTGCGGCGCGGTTTTTTATCCGGCCAGTTTTGCTTGTCGAGAACCGTAGGACGATGCATGCAGGCGAAACCCTCTATCCAGAATGTGCAGGTTGGAATTCTTACCCGTCCGAAGTTCGCGGCGGACGCTCTCTTTTCTGGGTCATGAAAAGCCGGGTCGGAAATGGTTTTCAGACCCCTTAAAAGCCTGTATATTATTGCAGAACCGCCAGGCTTTGACAATAGGCTTGACCCAAATAACCCCAATTTTTTCAAATAGGTATGATCTATCAGCCGGAAATCATCTATATCGAGGAGGGCGCCGGGGACTATGATTTGACCCGCCGCGTGCTGGAAACCTTCCCCGACGTGCCCACCCGCCACCGGCCGGACTTGCCGGAGGTGATGGATGAACTCCAGCAATCCGCGGTCGACGTTTTCGGCGCGGGTAAAAGCCGGCTTTTGCTGTCGCGGTTCAAGGGATCGTTTCTCAAAAAATGCCCCGGGATCAGTCCCGGCATGGTGTGCTGTAATTATTATGTGGTCAATCTCATCAAAAACTGCGTTTACGATTGCTCCTATTGTTTCCTGCAGGACTTCCTGCAGAACAATCCGCTGTTGACCGCTTTCGTCAACCACGAAGACCTGCTGGCGGAACTCGACGAAACCCTGTCGGCCAACCCCGGCCATACCTTCCGGGTGGGCACCGGGGAACTGACCGACAGCCTCGCGCTCGACGATTTCCTGCCCTATTCGGAAACGCTGATTCCTTTTTTCAACCAACAGAAGAATGCGGTGCTGGAGTTGAAAACCAAATCCGACCGCGTCGAGAACCTGCTGAAGCAGAACGATGCTTCCAATGTCATCATCTCCTGGTCCATCAACCCGCCGCAAATCGCCGAACAGGAAGAAAAAGGCACTCCCGGTACCGCCCAACGGCTCAACGCCGCCCGGTTGTGTGCGGATAAAGGCTACCGTATCGGATTTCATTTCGATCCCGTCATCCTGTTCCCCGGCTGGGAAACCGCCTACGCCGACCTGATCGACCTGATGTTCCAACACGTGCGGCCGCAACAGATCGAATGGATCAGCCTCGGCGGATTCCGATACCGCCCCAACCTGAAAAAGGTCATCCAGGAACGCCACCAAGGCACCCAATTATTCACCCAGGAACAACTGCCGGGCGAAGACGGCAAATTCCGGTACCTCCGGCCGCTCCGCAACCGGGCGTTTGAAACCCTGCGCCGGATGGTGAAAGACCGCTCCAGTGATGTAAATGTGTATTTGTGTATGGAAACGAAGGAAATCTGGGAGGGAGTGACGGGCACCATGCCGCGCAGTGACAAAAAACTGGACCAGTTCTTCGATCTATAACCGCATCGGCATCACGATACTCTGATAATCCTTGTCCTTGCCGGTGGTCACCAGGCAGGAATGATTCTGATCCTTGAGGTTGAGGGTGACCTCGTCCTCCTCGACCACGTTCAACACGTCGAGAATGTATTTGGCATTGAGGCCGATGCGCACCTCTTCTCCTTTATAAGGAATCTCCACCTCTTCCTGGGCGCCGCCCAACTCGGTGTGATCCGACACCAGCGTCAGCGAGCCCGACTTTATTTCAAAGCGGACCATTTTGGACTTTTCATCGGCCAGCAGAGCCACCCGCGTCAACGCCTGGACCAATGCCTGGGTGTTGACCGCCACTTTCAAATTGTTATCCGCCGGAATGACCTGCTGGTAATTGGGAAATTTGCCATCGATCTTGCGCGAAACAATGACCTCACGATCATGAATAAAAGCCAGTTGATTGTCTTTCACTGAGAACGAGTAAGTGGCGCCCTCGTCGTTTTCCATCAGCTTCAACAGTTCAGTCAATACCTTCTTGGGCAGGAGAAAACTGGTCTCGCCGCTCTTGGCGTTGGACTTCAACAGCGGCCGCCGGATGTACGACAGGCGATGCCCGTCGGTCCCCACCAGATGAACATGATCCTTGTCCTGTTCCAGCAACAGGCCATTGAGCGCCTGCCGGCTCTCGTCGGGGGAAATGGCGAAATAGGTTTTACGGATCATTTCCTTCAGCTTCGGCCCGCTGAATTCCATGAGAGCGGTTTCACTGTACTCCGGCAGTTTGGGAAAATCTGCCGCGGGCAACCCGGGAAGCCGGAATTTGGATTTGCCGCATTTCAGGGACACCCAGTCGTTTTCCTCACGCGTCATGTGAACTTCCAGATCCGGCAACGCCCGCAGTATGTCGAACAATTTGCGCGCGTTGACGGTGACGGACCCCTTGGCAACCACTTTGGCGGGATAGAAACCCTTGATGCCGATCTCCAGATCAGTCGCCTGCATGACGATGCCGTCCTTCTCGGTACTGATCAGGACATGCGCGAGGATAGGCATGGCCCCTTTGCTCTCAACGATCCCCTGAACCTTGCTCATCCCGTTCAGAAAGTCGTCTCTGCCGATCTTGATTTCCATGATTCCTCCGCAAAAGGTGGGCCGGAAAAGGTACCGGGGCTTTTAATTATCATAGTTTTCATCACCCTGTCAAAACAATAATCCCCGGCCCGCGAAAGCCCTGAAAACAGCCTGAAACCGGCGACCAGCGTGACGCTGGCCCCAAATCATCTCCGGCGATTCGCCGGGCGTCACGCTGGTTGACTTTGGCTGATCCTGCGTGATAACTTCAATTCCAGTTCACCAAAATCAGAGGTTTTAAGCATGATCATTGTTATCGGGCCGGACGCCACGGAAGAGCAAAAACAGGCTATCCGGGATAAAATTGTAGAGTTGAAATACACTCCTCATGAAATCGTCGGTGTGGAACGCCAGGTGATCGGCGCCGTCGGCGAGGACCACGGCAAGGAGCACCTGATGGAAGTGCTGGATTCCATGCCCGGCGTGGAATCGGTGATTCCCATTTTAAAGCCGTACAAGCTGGCGGGCCGTGAGATCAAATCCGCCAACTCCGAGGTGAATTGCGGCGGTGTGATCGTCGGTGGACCGCAAATCGCCATCATGGCCGGACCCTGCTCGGTGGAAAGCCGCGAACAGGTATGCACGGTCGCTGAGGCCGTCAAGAAGGCCGGCGCCAATATGATGCGGGGCGGGGCGTTCAAACCCCGGACCTCCCCCTACAGTTTCCAGGGGCTGGAGGAAGAAGGCCTCAAACTGTTGAAAGAGGCCAAAGACCTGACGGGACTGCCCATCGTCACCGAGGTGATGAATCCGCGGGAAGCGGAACTGGTGGCCCGTTACGCCGACGTCCTGCAGGTGGGCGCGCGCAACGTGCAGAATTTTTCACTGCTCAAGGAGCTGGGCAACATACCCAAACCGATTCTGCTCAAACGCGGCATGATGACCACCATCAAGGAATTTCTCATGTCGGCGGAGTACATTCTTTCCGAAGGCAACAAGGATGTGATCCTGTGCGAGCGGGGCATCCGCACCTTTGAAACGGCCACCCGCAACACCCTGGACCTCAGCTGTATCCCGGTGCTGAAAAAGGAAACCCATCTGCCGATCGTGATCGATCCCAGCCACGGCACCGGGCACTGGGACCTGGTGGAACCGATGGCCCGCGCCGCCATTGCCGCGGGTGCCGACGGGCTGATGATCGAAGTCCACCCGGACCCCATCAATGCTTACTCCGACGGCCCGCAATCGTTAAAACCCGTTAAATTCGCCCACCTGATGGACAATATCCGCCCGTTCATCAAATTGATGAACCGCACCCTGTAAGCCGCGCCGCAGGCCCCACCACCCGGTTAACTTCTTGATTCATAGATTGCTGCCCCTTTAGTGGTGCGGTGTTGAAAACCCCCATCATTTGATATATTCTTTTAAATGTCAGGCTGTAACTCCAAGCGAATAAACTCACTTTCGGATTTTTGCCAAGAGGTGCAATCGTGAGTCACAACGTGCTATGACGGACTTATACCAATCCAACCGGACGCAGGCGGAGAAATATCTCCGTCAGCTTCAGGCCGCCCTCGATCGGCTGACCCAACCTGAAACCTTACCTCCCTTTGACGGCGATAAACCCCAGGCGTTTTATCTCGAGTTTAAAAAGAAGATCGCTCCCTGGGTCGAGCAGGAAACGGCACGGCAGAAGAAGGAACTGGAACGTTCGGACAACAGCCACCTGTTACTTTTAAAACGAACTGCCCTGGTGGACGCGGTGGTGATCGCCAGCTACCGCACGGCACTGGAGTTGTTCAACCGCAACCGCGAATCTCCTCTGAAGAAAAACGATGTCCCCGTCGCCATCGTTGCCCGCGGAGGTTACGGCCGGGAGGAAATGTACTTCAGCTCGGACGTCGATCTCCAGATGGTCCTGCGGTCGGAAGCTTCCAAAACCGAAAAAGAAATCGGGCGCCAGGTCATCCATTACTTCGAATACCTGTTTGTCTACCAGAATATTTTCCCCACCTCCAGCAGCGCCGGATTTTCTGAAATCGATGCCGAAGACCAGGCCCTCAATGAGGTCCTCCTGCCCTCTTTTCATTCCCTTCTGGAACATCGTTTTGTGGCCGGCAATCGGGTGGTGTACAACGAACTTAAAAGCTCCATCAAAACCGCCAGCCTGATAAACAAGGAAGAGATCCTGAAGGAATGTTTCAAACATAAAACCTATTTTGAAATCCAGAACACGGTGTTCCAGCAGGAACCGAACATCAAGGAAGAATTGCGGCGCCTTTACTGGGCAACGAGCCTGGTGCGTATTCGCGAATCTTATGAGCAAATCAACCAGTTCGAACTGCTTTCCGAACTGCATACCACCAAAAAGCTGAGCACCCCGGCGTTCAAGAACCTGCAGAATGCGCTCAATTTCCTGTCACGCATGCGGATGTTTCTCCATTGCCTGCAGCAGGGTTCTCAAAAAGACGTCATGCGCTTCGAAGTCAGGGACAGGATCGCCGATTCGATGGGATTTAAAAAAAAGGTGAACGAGTTTTTTCAGGAATACTTTTTCAACGCGGTACTTCCCATGAAACGCAACTGCCGCAACCTGTTTTGGGAATCCGTCACTTTTGCCACCGACGAGAAAGTCAAAAAGCTGTCCGAAAATTTTGTCCTGAACTCCGAAAACCAGATCATCTTTGCGCAAGGTCACGAAAATTACCAGTGGCATTCCCCCATAGAAATATTCCATCTGTTCGTTCTGGTGGCGCGGAAGAATTATTTTATCTCGTATCCCGTAATCCGCTCCATCGAAGCCAACATCAACCGGCTGACCCCCCTTTTCCAGAGCCGTGAGGAACCCGGGAAGGCCGAGGAATATTTCCGGAGCATGATCCGGAGTACCTTTTATGCCAAGGCCATTCGTTATCTGCACGAATTCGGACTGCTGGAATCGTTCTTCATTCCGGAATTCAAAAATCTCAGTGGATTGCTGCAGGACATTTACGTCCACATGTTTCCGACGGATATCCATATCCTGGCCGCGCTGGATGCACTCAACAATATTGAAACCGATCCGGAATCCGATCCCTTTCTGGTCGAGCTGTACCATTCCCTGAGGGACAAGACCACCATGAAGATGGCGGTGCTCCTGCATGACATCGGCAAAGGTCTCAAATCCGAAGGGGAAAACGAAGAGTTGGTCGGAGCGCGCGAAGTGCCCCGTATTCTGAGTTCTCTGGGCTACGGAAAAAGCAAGCGGATGATCAGTGACATCGCGTTTCTGGTGGAACGCCACTTGATGATGTACGACCTCATGCTGCTGGACCCGGACGAGGACGAAACGTTTGATATGGTCTGGGACCTGGTGCACAAGGATGTCGAACGGTTCAAAATGCTGATCCTGCTCACCTATGCCGACCGCGCAGGCACCAAAATGAAAATGTCACAAAGCCAGATCGACCAGCTCAAATATTTTTACCAGAACACCCTGCATCACAAAAAACAGGAAGACGTGTCCATTCCGGTAAAAAAGGAATTTTTTCAGATGATACGCCTGCCGCGCGAAATGAAATCGCAGTTGCAGATTTACAGCGAGTTCCGAAAATCTCAGGAGCAGTTTGCATCTGAACTATTTTATAAAGCGGAACAGCTTTCGGAACTGGTGGTCTGTTGCAAAGACCAGACCAGCCTGCTGTATAAAATCGCCACCGTGCTGGCCTTCAACCATCTCAGCATCATGGAAGCCAACATCCATACCCTTGAGGATAATGTATTTGATGTGTTCAAAATCGGCGACAAGGCGGGAAATCCCATCGAGTTTTCCAATTTTTTCTACATGCAAAAGCAGGTCAACGAAGACCTGCGGCAGGTGTTCGTCAGCGGCGTGCCTCTGTCGACTCTTTACAAGGGGCGGTCTCTCACCACCGAAATTGAAATGGAAAAATACAAGAATATCAAACTCAAGGTTTCTATCATCGGACGGGCCGTCAAAGTAGAAACACATGATATTATGGGAACCATCATGATGGAGACCAAGGTCTTCTCCGATCTCAATATGAAAATACAACGGGCGGTCCTGCATTCCAACTATGGAACCTCCTCGAACGTATTTTATTTGAATCCGGAGGATGTCCATAAAATCATCAAACAGGAATCCAAATTCAAAAAACAGCTTGAAAAAGCGCTGATGCCTCTCATCCGTTCCGAGCCCGTGTTCCCGGGACATTCGGCGGAAGTGGCCTGAACGGAAAAGAACCCATGCGTACACTGGCAGTTTATATCGTTGTTGGGCTTTGGGTTCTCGGACTCGGACCGCACACCCTGTTTGCCGGGGATTCCGCCCTGAAGGAGGCCCTGGAGCTGGACCGGCAGGGTTTCATAGCCGAGTCGATTCCGGAGTGGCAAAAGTTCCTGCAAACCCGGCCCGAAAAAAAACTCCACATTTACGCTCAGGTCAAAATGACCATTGCTTATTCCCGGACTGGCGATATCAGCCAAGCGCTGCAATCCGCCAAGGCCCTGGCCGCCTCTTACCCCGATCATTACGACGTCCAGTTCAATCTCGGCAACATGTTGAGCGCGACCCATCAATACGCCGAAGCGGCAGAAGCGTACCAGAAAGCTACCGTGATGAGACCCGAAGAGGGGCTGGCTTTCGTCGGCTACGGAATCTGCCTGTTCGGCGACCAAAAGCTGGTAGAGGCCGTACAGGTACTGCGTCAAGTGAAAAAACTGTTCAAGTCACAAAAGAACATTAGCTGGTATCAGCACGTCCGCATCATGATCGGCCAGATCAAAGGATTCGAAATGTACCCCCCGGATTTTTCCGACCTGTGGCGAACCAACAACCTCAAAAAAGTGCGCGAAACCTACGAATCCTCTGTCTTTACCGTCTTCGAAAAACAGTTGAACCTGTAACACCCGGCGTAGCGCCGGGGCTTACTTTGCTGAGACGGTATATCGGGTTGCACCGTTATCGTCGCTAACCGGAGTTTTTAAATTACCTGCGGAGGTACTCCGCATTAAACTTACCTTTTCATGCCTCAAAGTCACTTTCCATCTAACTGATTCCTGCCAATAAGAAGCAACCGAATTGCCGCTTTTCTCATCTAAACAGGCAAAGTGTATTTTTTGGAGTTCGGTATGAAGCCCAATGTTTTAATGTGTGCACCAGAATATTTCGGGGTCCGCTACGCGATCAACCCCTGGATGGAAGGCCAGATCGGTCAGGTCGATTCCGCCGTCGCCCTGCGGCAGTGGACCGAGTTTTACCATGCCCTCCGGAGCCAGGCCGAAGTCCACCTGATCGATCCGCAACCCCACGTTCCCGACCTGGTGTTCACCGCCAACGCCGGATTGATGGTCGACGGCCACTTCATTCCCAGCCGGTTCAAGCATGAGGAACGCCGGCGGGAGGAACCGCTTTTCCGCGAATGGTTCAAAACCCGCACCACCCGCCACACCGGGCTTCCCAAAAACCTGTTTTTTGAGGGCGCGGGCGACGCCCTGTTGCAACCCGGCCGGAAACTGTTGTGGGCCGGTTACGGCTTCCGCACCGACCGGGAAGCGCATCAATTCCTGGCTGAGCAATTGGAGATGGAAGTGGTGTCCCTGAAGTTGATACATCCCAGCTTCTATCATCTCGACACCTGTTTCTGTCCCCTGCTGGAAGATCAGGTCATGTATTTCCCGGCTGCTTTCGACGCGGAGTCCCTGAAAACCATCCAAGCGCATGTCCGCCCGGAAAACCGGATCATCGTTACCGAGGAAGACGCCGTTCACTTTGCCTGCAATGCGGTGCTGGTCGACCGGGTGCTGTTCCTGAATCACGCCGGGCCGGAACTCATTCAACTGCTTGAACAAAAAGGATATACGCCTGTCATCCAGCCCGTCTCGGAATTCCTGAAGGCCGGTGGCGCCAACAAGTGCCTCACCCTATCCCTCTGAAAGCCGGCAACTCCCTGAATTTCCTCAGTTTTTACTGCTCCCGGATGGTCCTGAACGGGGTTATCGTGTAGAATGCTTTTTTTTGGCGATCCCTCTCGGCGGCCTTTTGACCTGAATTTACCTATGAAAAAAGATTTTATCGCATTGACGGATTTTTCCTCGGAGGAGTTGACGGGCATGCTGGATCTGGCGGACCGGATCAAACACTCCCCGCAGGATTTCGAGAGCGCGCTCAAGGGAAAAACCCTGGGCATGATCTTCAATAAAAAGTCCACCCGTACCCGGATTTCATTTCAAGTCGGGATTTTTCAACTGGGCGGAATGGGGTTGTTCCTCGGTCCGGAGGAAATGCAGTTGGCGCGAGGTGAAACCATCAGCGATACCGGAAAGGTGCTCTCCCGGTTTCTGGATGGCATTATGATCCGCACCTTTTCCCATAACGATGTGCTGGACCTCGCCAAGTATGCCTCGGTACCCGTCATCAACGGCCTCACGGACTTCAATCATCCGTGTCAGGCACTGGCGGACATGATGACGATCCGGGAAAAATTCGGCAAACTCGAAGGTCTCAAACTGGCGTACGTGGGAGACAGCAACAATGTCGCCGTTTCGCTTTTGTTCGCCAGCGTCAAATTCGGCCTGCACATTTCACTGGTGAGCCCCAAAGGCTACACCCTCACCAAGGAAGCGCTCGATATGAGCCGGGCAGAAGCCGAAGCGAAAGAGCTGAAGATCGTTTTAACGGAAAACGTTCAGGAAGGCGTCGCTGGAGCGGATATCGTTTACACCGACGTGTGGACCAGTATGGGGCAGGAAAAAGAACAACAAAATCGGCTGAAAGATTTGGCCGGCTATACCGTTGACGAAGAGATGATGAACGCGGCCGGCAGGAATGCCCTGTTCATGCATTGCCTGCCCGCGCATCGCGGCGAGGAAGTCAGCTGGTCGGTCATCGACGGCCCGATGTCCATCGTCTTCGATCAAGCGGAAAACAGGCTCCACTTGCAGAAAGCGATCATGGTTTCGCTGATGCAATAACCGGGTCGTGATATTTCCATAAACTGAGCAAAAACCTGGATTGGATAATACATGAGTCAACAGGATCCTTACAACCTGGTATGGATGGACCTCGAAATGACCGGCCTGGAACCGGATGTCGAGGTGATCATCGAAATCGCCACCATCATTACCGATAGCCATTTGAACATCATTGAGGAAGGACCCTCCCTGGTTATTCACCAGGACGATGAAATCCTGGATCGGATGGATGAATGGAACCAGAGGACACACAGCGCCTCAGGCCTGATACGGAAAGTGAAGGATTCCAAAATATCCGTCGAAGAAGCGGAGGCAGCCACTCTCGATTTCATTAAAAAATATGTCCCCTACAAAGCGGCTCCTTTGTGCGGCAACTCGGTGGGACAGGATCGGCGGTTTCTATACAAGTTTATGCCCAAGCTGAGTGAATACCTGCATTACCGGAACGTCGATGTCACTTCCATCAAAGAAGTGATCCGGCGCTGGTATCCCAATGGTCGCAAACTTCCCAAAAAAAGTGACGAGCACAAGGCCCTGATCGATATCCAGGAATCCATCGAAGAATTGATTTTTTACCGGGATCATTATTTCATCGAGCCCACTTCATTGGTCTCGGAAATGAAACCCGAGGCCGGCGAGGAAACATGAAAAAAGGCTCGGTCTTGACCCTCGTCTTCCTGGGAGTGATCGCCTACCTGTCTATTTCGCTGATCTGGACCGGCAGCAAGTACCAATGCAACGTATGCATCACTTATAACGGGATCGAAGTCTGCCAGGATGTCGAGGGAATGGATAAGAACGACGTCATTCAAAACGGCGTCAGCACCGCCTGTGCCGGCGCCGCCAACGGCCGCACCGAATCCATGGAATGCGGAATGACACCCCCCACCAAAGTCACCTGCAAGGAATTGTAGCGGGGGCTCCCCCTTTGGCAACTTGCTGACAGTTCACGGCAAATGATAACCCTCGTGCGCAATTGAAAATTTGCGCCGGGCCTTGCCCGATGGCGAACCGCCACGGGTAACTTATAATACGGGTGGCGAAGATAACATTGGGATCGCGCCTTGACGCCCCAGCTAAATTAGCTCCGGCGCTACGCCGGGCCGCAGATCAGCTGATACACTTCCTGGTACTTCTCTTCGACTTGACCGAGGTTGAACCGGAAGCGGTCCTTGTCCATCTTCTCGCCGGTCTCCCAATGCCAGAACCGGCACCCGTCGGGGCTGATCTCGTCGCCCAGTAGAATCTCGCCCTTGTGACGACCAAATTCGATCTTGAAGTCCACCAGCCGGATGTTCCTCTGCTTGAAAAACTCGAATAACAGCTCGTTGACTTTGAATCCCTGCTCTCGCAGGAATTCAATTTCCTCCGCCGTAGCGAGGCCGAATTCCTTGATGTGGTACTCGTTGATCATCGGGTCGCCCAGATCGTCGTCCTTGTAATAAAACTCCAGGATCGGCGCCTTCATTTCTGTGCCTTCCTTCAGGCCCATGCGCTTGGCCAAACTTCCCGCCACCACGTTGCGCAGGACCACTTCCACCGGGATGATTTCCAGATGCTTCACCACCGTTTCGCGGTCGTTCAGCTCTTCCACCAGGTGGGTGCGCACGCCATTGTCTTCCAAGTATTTGAAGATGACATTGGAAACATGATTGTTGATCACGCCCTTGTCGACGATGGTGCCCTTCTTGATGCCGTTGAACGCCGAGGCGTCATCCTTGAAATACTGAATCACCAGATTCGGATCCTCGGTTGCATAGATGATCTTTGCTTTGCCTTCGTAGAGTTGTTCCAATCGTTTCATGGTTTTCATCATTTGAATACCCTATTAAAAATTTTATTCACGTTTTTAAGATGGTGTTT
>JAHELC010000032.1 GCA_024644405.1 Nitrospinaceae bacterium | reverse complement strand
CGTCATTTTTTTCCGAGTAGGCTTTATCTGCCCAACTCGCAGCGTCCTGCCACTCGATGGCAATACGGGCTGCGTAGCGGAGGTGATAATCATCACTGCTCAGATACGGCCATGCAATTTCCACGGCCTTTGGATCGGAGTGCCCGTGAAAGGCCTCAAGCTTATGGCGTTGGGCCCGGGCTTTGGCATGGGCGCTTGTGGTATCCAGTTCGGAAAGCCTGGTGGGCTGGTCACCCTCATAACGAACGCGATAGAGATAGGACTGACCGTTTCGACCGCCAACGCAGAAATACATATTTCCATCGGGCCCAATCACCACATCGGTCAACGCCAGTGAGCCCTTGGTATTGGATAGGAATTCCCGCTTTTCGCCGATATACGAAGAACCATTTGGAGTCAAATGAACGGAATACATGGTGGCGAAAGTCCAGTCGCAAATGAACAGAGCGTCGCGGTAGTGAGTAGGGAAATTGGAATCTGTTCCGGCAATCACACCCGTCGGACAACCCGGGCCGATATCGACTGTCGAACCCACGGTGTCCGGAAAATAAACACGCCATTTTTTCGAAGTGGCACGCCAACCGTTTTCGCCACCGGAAACCCCGTGATTAATCCGCGTAGGGCGATACCAGGGAGCGCCAATATCCCACTCCATGTCAGCATCATAGACAAACAATTCGCCGTCGCGGTTCAAGGCAAAGTCAACCGGGTTACGATATCCCATATTCAGGACTTCCCGTTCTTTGCCGTCGGGACTGAGCTTCAGCACCCAGCCGCCCGGGGCTTTCCCGCCTCCATTGTGACCGTAGGCATAGTTTTGCAGCAGCACATCGTCCTTCCAGTTATCCCGAATTCGGGTTTTCTGATATTCGGGAACGCGAGTCATATTTCCGGCGATGGCATAGAGACTTTTGCCATCGGGAGAAACAACCAGGGAATGGGGACCATGCTCGCCGCCGCCATTCATTTCAGAAATTACCTCGGATGGTCCCAGGTCACCGTTTTCCAGTACCTTTGCCCGGGTCAGGGTCTTGTTGCCCATCATGTAGAGGTGATCGAAAGCATACAGCATCCCATACAAGGATGACTTGACGTTCAGTTTTTTAATCGTGCTTTCGTCGAAGCTTTTGCCGGGCTCCGGAACTTCCAGTAGAAAGGTTCCAGCCTTGCCCTGGTCGGATACCGTCAATCGCCCTTTGCCGTCAAAGGCCATTGCGACCCACGAACCGTATTTGCTTTTATCCACCTTGTAGATCAGATCGACCACAAAGCCGGGTTGAACATTCAGGCCCGTCGATGGATCCTCGACCGAAGCTGCGAGTGGAGGAAGCGTACTCTGAGCAAAACTGCCGGTTAAACCAAACAGGAAAACAGCTGTTGCTTGTGCTGTTACCATCGCTATGGCGCTCTTCTGAAGAAAAGGTTTTATGGGAAATATCTTTTGTTTGCTCATACTTTTATTTCTTATCTTAATCATGTTTCCGGTTGGATGGTATTACGGATAAAAGTTGGTTATGTCACGGTTAAATTATACCCGCCAACATTTTCCTTTGCCACCTGATTGGCTACGTCATGATCTTTTTGGTAGAATGGCGCTTAGATTTCGAACGTGGCGAGTCGGGGAAAACGCCCAAGGGCGTGGCTACCGTGGCCACCTCCTTTGGAGGTGAGGTTTCATCTGGCTTGTGCGTCCATCGGAAATGCGCAAAATCTTTGCGGTATTCCAGCGCAGAGTCGGGTGCCGCTAAGTATTGAAGCGCACTTGTAGAGGGGACTTCCAGTCTCCAAGGTGCGCGGCACCCGGTGCGCAATGGCATCTGGAGCCATTGCTTTATCATTGAATGAGACAGCTCCAGATGCCGTTGCGGGCCTCGGCGACTAAAAATAAGGGCAGTTGACCTGAGATGTTCAGGTGTCCGGCGCAATTAATATATTCTAATTATTGGTTTTGTCTTTTCCCAGTGTTGAAATTTTCTCCAGGTTTTTGACTAAATCATTGATCCACATCTCACCTTCAGTTTCGAGGTGCGGATGCTGTTTGCGGTAGTCATCCATCAGATCGAAATATTCTTCAACGAGACGCAGACTCATTTTTGTGGCAAATGAAATGTCGGCTTTCTCCAACCCTTTGCGGCGACACAGCAGGATTTGTTTGAAGCTCGTGATATATCTCAATACGGCTTCAGGACTGTGACAGGTTTCTCTGCATACGACCTCGACCGATTTTCCTTCAAAGACCAGTTTTTCAATGATCTGACGTTTATGAGTCAGGGTCGGGCCCATGTCGTGGATCGTGCCCCGCCGGGGTAATATCTGTTGGTTCTCCTCTTCCCATTCGTTGACATACAGGCTGACGGTGGAGACTCCCAGTTTCAACAGTATCGCCACTTCCGCGCATGTTAAGACCCCGTCCTGCTGATAGGCCTGCTGGAAGAGCCGGGCAACAGCTTCTTTTCGCAAATCTTTGAGGCTGACTCCAGCAGCCCGGTCTTTAATATCGGCAGGCTTCACCAGATCAAGAACCACCGGGGTTAATCGGGTTTTGCAGATCGTTTTCGCATACGAGGAACGGGCATCTTTATGCACACAGGTCCATGGCGTTTGCCCCGCAGTCAGGCAGGTAGTCGAAGGAAAAAACTCCCCTACCATGGAGCGAATCACATCGACAAGCAGACGTCTGGTTCGTCCGCCGCCAAGCTGCGGGCACTCTTCGCTGAAAAACGCTTCCAGAGCTCCTTCAAAGCTTTTATAGAACTGCGGATTATAGTTGGCCTGAGCGTTGGATAATTCTTTTCTCATCATTTGATCGGCTTTAGCATTGAGTTGTTCGATCCGGCGACGGGTAAACGTTTCGTTTTTTTTTCGTCACCGCCTTCAAACCAGGCTCCGCCGATGGTCTTGAGTTCGGCGAGCCGGTTTTTAAAGCCTTCGTCTGATTTGAATTCATCATATATCGCAAGCCAGGTGTCGACCGAGGCCCTCGATATACCTATAGTGAAAGCTATCTGCAGTTTTTGAAACCCTTTGCCGGCGAGAAACACAACGCGGGAGAAGTTTTGTATATATCGTTCCACCGCAGTGAGTGAGTGATTGATGGCGCGGGCGACTTCCTGGGGTTCTTTACCCTCAATCCATTTTCGGATCGCGACACCGCGGTGTGAGACGCCCGGGCCGATGTCTTTTTGCTGGCCCCTGGTGGCGACAAAAATTCCGTGTTCATCGCGGAGTGCTGCAATGTCGCGGCGGATAGTTCGGGCATCGGCATGGAGCAGGGTGGCGAGATCCTCCTGGGAGAGCAGACCGCCCTGTTCGCGAGCTTCCTCAGTGATCCGGGTAATCAGATGACGCCGGAGACCGTCAGCCTTTTTTCGACGGCGGATTTCGGGATCCTCCTTGTCGTAGATGGTGAGAACAACGCCGACCATGCGGCAGTCGCGCAGTGGTTTTCCCGCGCCCTCGGTGGATTTGACGCATTCGTAGCGCATTTGGCCGCTGCGAATCGGGGCATTGCCCGGTTCGTTAAAATAGACCTCGCGGACGATGTCAACCATGATAAGAGCCTCCCACTTGCTCATTCCGGTGCCCTCGATCACTTCGGTGATGAGGCGTTGATCCTGAGTTTTTGCTTC
>JAHELC010000009.1 GCA_024644405.1 Nitrospinaceae bacterium | reverse complement strand
AGTTCGAGAGCCAGCTGGGCTTTATGCCGGGTTTCTTCAGTCCATCCCCAAACCAGCATGGGTCCGGGAAACAAGGTCGGGTTCCTTCGGGTCAGTAATTCGTGCGCAGCCTTTTCGATGGCTTTTTCTGTGGGAACGTGTTCCCCCTCTACCAATTCCATGCTCGACCCTTTTTCGGGCTGGAAAATGCCCAGCGATGCAGCCGAGGGGGGTAGAAACCCTGCAGGACCCAGTTCTAATTTCGGCATTCTAACAAACCTCCAAATATCAAATATTTACGATAAACCCGCGGGGGGTTGATTTACTTTATTTCTGCCCTCATATATCTGCATCAGGAAGGAAATCAGTGAAAAGGGGCAGGTATGGACCTGTCAATCATAAGAGATGGAATGTTATTATCAAAAGCGAATACTGTCAATGAATTAATGGGATAAATATGGCGGGAACGAGGCTTTTCAGGAGATTTTGTCAAAACCCTGTGATTTTCCCCATTCAAAGGGATTTTCCATCCAGGCGTCCACCACCGGTTTTTCTTCAGAAGTGAGATATCCTTCCTTCATCGCAAACTGGAGTAGTGAGTCCAGGTTTAAGAGGGTATGGAGCCGGCATTGTGATTTTTCAAACCGCTCCTTCGCTTCCGGAAAACCGTAATCAAATATTCCCAGGCAATGTTCAACCACTCCACCGGCTTCCCGTACCGCATCAACCGCCTTAACAGCGCTGCCACCGGTAGAAATCAAATCTTCCACCACGACCACGGCCTGCCCGGTTTTCAGGATTCCTTCCACCTGGTTTTTCAATCCGTGTTCTTTGGGAGAGGAGCGCACATAAATTAAAGGCAAATTTATCAGATTGGCCAGCGAGGTGGCGTGGGGAATGCCGGCCGTGGCGACTCCGGCAACCGTGTCGACACGGAAACCTTCCTTGTGGATGATCGCCTGCATGCCTTCCGCGATCAGGGCCCGGTGGGCGGCATTGCCCAGGAGCATTCGGTTGTCATTGTACAGGGGCATCCGGTAGCCCGAAGCCCACGTGAATGGATTTTTTGAATTTATTTTTATCGAGCCGGTTTCGAGGCTGATCCTGGCAAGTTGTTGTGCAACATTCATTTCAGATTGATACCCTCTCGGTTGCTCTAGAAAGTGCGGTGGATAAAAGTTTCTCCCCTGGCTCCGTCAAAATCGCCCAAACCTTTTAAGGAAATACTGAACAGTATTCGTGTTTCATTTGTTTTTGATGTTCCGGTGAAGAGATTGCGGTCGATGTAATCGATAGTGAATCCCCAGCACATGCATTTATCATTATATGTCAATCGGGCGTTATGTTCTAACAACGTATTGTTGAACTCATCAAACCGGATGCTGTATTTTGCATTCCACCCTTTTGGGAAAGTGACATCCAGGGTCGCGAGGATGCTGGCGGCTTGGTCATCTCTTTCCCTACGTTCAAAAATCAACATCAGCCATTGGTTGAGTTTGATGCCGGTATCAATATTCCAGGTTTCCATGTTGTCGGTATAGAAGTTATAAGTGAAATCGGTGTTGAAGAAAAAATCATCAGACAATTGGCTGTCCAGGTCGAAACGAAAGGGAGAAAAAGGACGGCGGTCACTTCCCGGAATCACCAGACCTCGCGCTTCATCCAAATCATAACTCTGGGTGAGTTCCAACCGGGCCATTTGCGTGACTTCTCCGCTCCGGCTCCCGGAGTTTTTCTTTCGCAGCAGGCGTTGAACCAGGAAGAAGCTGAGTTGCTGCACGTCTTCGACAGCATCAATGCCGTCCACCACGCGTATCTTGGACCGGTCGTTACGGTCGAGATCCGGGATGTAATCATACTGCAAGCGCGGTTCGATGACGTGTTTGAAGCTGGAGCCTTTCGGATCGTCCGATAAGAATATGCGGTTGAACTTGGGACCTTCCAGCAAAACGTTTACATCCAGCATTTCCCGTGAGAAATTATCTCCACGGGTGACGGTGACCGGCGCCGGGCTGACCGTGATTTCTTTGTTATAGAACGTTTCCCGGAAACCCACGCGGGGGGTCAATTGCAACCAAGGGGCAATGTTGATCGGCAGGGACAGGCTGGGATGGTAGTCAAACCGTTGAAAGGTTTCCACAACGTCCGAGGCAGTGCTTGGATCTTCGTCGATCAAAAAGTGAGTGTAACTGGCTTCCTGATCGAAATACGCGTTTAAAAAGCTGATTCCCATAGGCTGGGTTTTGTAGGTGACCGTGGGAAGCAGCCCGAAGGTTTCATCCAGGGAGAATTGTTCGCTTTCCCGGAACCGGGCCAGCACGTCGAAAGAGTGGTTGTCCCATTTCCGGAACAAACTGGCGTAGGAGTCCGAACTCCGTCGTGTTCTCAGCTCCGTCTGATTACGAAAGGTTTGGTTGAAATTGGCCTTGGACGTTTGGTCGAGTTTGGCATTCAGTGTGAATCCCAGGGGCAGGTTTTGATTGTGAACGGCATCGAGTTTCCAGAACGTTTCTTGCGTCAAATTGTCATCCAGAAATACGAAGTTGACCTGTCCGAATGTGGTTTTGTTGGGCGCATAGCGGAATTCCGTCCGTGAACGGATACCCCGCCTTTCAATATAATCGATGCCTTGTGTGGCATCGGCCCACTGGTTGATGGCCCAAAAATAGGTCATCGATACTGTTTCCCCCTCCACACTGCTGGTCGAAAATCTGGGAGTGAGGAGTCCGGATTTTCTTTTGGTTAATATCGGGACATAGCCCACGGGAATATAGAGGATGGGGATATCTCTGATTCGAAATACGCCGCCGGCAAACCAGGCCCGGTCGTCAAGAATCACATCCGCGTCGGCCACGTCGATTTGCCAATCGGGGATTTCACCGGTACAGGTGGTGAGCGTCGAATTCTGGGTGGTGTAATGATTCTCCGATAACTTGGTGACCTCCTCCCCGGTGATATAATACAGGTCAGCCAGTTTGCCCACGACCTTGAACAACCGTCCCTTTTCGGCTTTCATGTTGAATTGCGCTTTCTCTGCCTTGAATTCCGTTCCCTTTTCTGCGGTCATGACGACTTTGCCCCGGGCCTGTCCCTTGCCGGTCTCGGTGTTGATGATGATCTCGTCTGCGCTGACGGTCCTCGCACCGTAAGTGACCACGACATTTCCCTCCGCCTTGACCAGGTTTTTCTCAACCAGTTGAAACATACGGTCGGCCGTTAAATTGATAGGGTCATTGTTCTCGTGGGTGGGGGAGGGGGATTTTGTTTGAGCCCAGGAATCCAGAAAAAACATCCCGGTTGCCAGGGGCAAAAGGAAGGATAGGATACAGATCCTACGAATTATGGGTTTGATTATCAATAACCTGCTTAGCCTCAGCTACCGTGAATAGGGAACCTGTGACAACGATCAGGTCGTCAGGGCCAGCCACCTGATAGGCGCGATCCAAAGCCAGTGGAATTTCATCCACCAGATCGATGGGTTTTTTGAAGTTCGTAAAAGCTTTCCGGATTTGTTCCGGTAAAGCACTTCTATCGCTTTTCGGCTGGGTCACTACTATATAATCGGCATAATCTGAGATTAATTCAGTGATTTCTGCCAGGGGCTTGTCGTTCATGATTCCGATAACCCAGATTTTTCTTTTGTGGGAAAACAATTCAGAAAGGGATGCCGTTAACTTTTCAAAACTATCCAGATTATGGGCACCATCCAGAATTAGAGAAGGGTTCGAGCCGCATATCTCGAGGCGGCCGGACCAGCTTGCTGATCTTAACCCTTGACGGATGGTTTGCTCGGTGACGGCCGGGTCGGCCAGGGCCGTGCAGGCGGCTACGGCCAACCCCGCATTGACTGACTGGTGCCTGCCCGTCAAAGCAATTTCCAGACCTTTATACCAAATTTCCGGACCATTAAAATCAAAAACCTGACCCTCCAGGGAGTGAGATTGAATATCGACTTGAAAGTCCTGTCCCAGTTGCAGGAGAGGGGCCTGGTGACGACGGCTCTGGTCCCGGATCACCTGAATCACCTCATTTTCCTGTGTGCTGCAGACCACCGTGCAGGCATGCTTGATGATGGCGGCTTTTTCCTGTGCGATTTGGCTCAGACGGGTCCCCAGGCTCGATTCATGGTCACGGGAGATGGGGGTTATAATGCAGACTCGGCCCTGGCACAGGTTGGTGGAGTCCAGGCGGCCTCCCATACCGACTTCCACGACATTCCAGTCGGTTTTCTGGCGGTTGAAATGCAGAAACGCCATGAGGGTGCCGAATTCGAAAAAAGTGGGAGCAATGTTTATCTCTGTCGATGCCTGATTGAGTGCGGCGACCCAATGAATGATATCCTCGGGGGCAATGAGTTGGCGGTTGATTTGAATGCGCTCCCGAAAATCCAGAATGTGGGGAGACGTATAGAGTCCCACACGGTAACCTGAAGCGCGTAGAATGGATTCCACAAAAGCCGCCGTGGAACCTTTGCCGTTGGTGCCGGCAATATGGATCGTCGGAGTTTTGAGCTGGGGGTTTCCGAAATAATCCAGCAACCGGGATGTGTTTTCCAATCCCAGCTTGATTCCCCGACCGGACAGACTGTACAGAAAATCGAGTGTTTCCTGATAGTTCATGGATAGGGGTTTCCTGTTTGCCTGGAGGCGCTGATTTTTATTGAACGCCCGTGAAAAAGCAACGTCAGGCGATCGTTGATAAGGGGATTATATTTTCTCATTTCTGCTTTGTGTGAGTAAAATGCTTAAAAATTAAATATTTTTAATAATAGAGTCAGGGAGTGTATGACTGGACAATCCATACCGAAACGAATTCCGTTGTTGAAAATTTCAGGAACGGTGGAGCCTGATATACAGGCGAAAGACTTTCCACAGGGACTGACGTGTGTTTCTGAGGTGGAAACCTCCATACCCCAGGGTTTGCCGGGTCAATGCTATGCTCTGGAAATACCCAATATCGTTAAGGATTTCAAAGAGCCGGGTACGTTGCTGGGAATTTTTGGGATCGGAAAGGATGGGGCGGCGCTGAATGATATTTATGCGCTGGGTCTTGCGGGACGGCACCCCCTCGTCTGTAAAGTGATCAAAAACGATGCACCTTCCGGTTCTTCGGGCAAGGGGGAGTCCTCTCAAGGCATTGCTTCTTCCCGAATGAAAAACCTCAGAAAAAGTTTCATGACTCCCACCCCCCTGCATATTCCGGATAGCCAAGTGTCACCCATCCCCGACTCCGCCCATGAGATGATTTATTTGAAAAGTTTAAACGAAAACGAAACTTTGAAGGTGGTTCCCCTGCAGGAAGTGGTGTGGATGCATCCCTTGATTGCCGTGACGCAAAAACCTCAGGAATAATCCGATTACTCCAAAACCAGATCAACCAGATCGCGAAAGGTTTGAACACCCGCCTGGGCCCAGTTAAGTCCTGGAAAAGATTTCTCCGATAAAGGAAAAAATCTCATCAGTTTGAGATACTGGAGACGGTCGGCGATCTCCTGAATTTCGTTCTTGGAAAGTTCGGACACTTGTGCAAAATGAGTGTCACTGAATTCCCACTCCCAGGGACTGGTGTGTTGGGAGAGATAAATTGTGTCGCATGTGGAATGCTGCCGGTGTTCCTGCAACCGGTTTAAATAGATACACAGGTCAGGACCTTTCAGCAGAAGGGAAAAACCGAGATAATGTCCCCACCAGAAAAGTGTGCGAAAGGTAAAGAATTCAGTTTTAGAGAATTTCTGCGGGATGTCGAGCGAGAGAAAAGGAAAACCCTTGTGATTTTCCCCCCGGGCGATTTGCCCTTTCGTCAGGTCCGTATCCGGAGGATAGGGTTTGGGATGGGCCTTCAGTTCAGCCGCCAGCGCGGTGCGTAATTCCTCAAGATAACTTTCCGCCTTTTTCAGAATGGCAGGTTTGTGCTTGAAGATTTCCGTAACGTTGATCAAATCCCATTCATGGTGAGACCAATGCGCAGAGTTTTCCTGACGGGTTTTCATGGGATCCGAAGCCGATCTTTAAAAATCAGGGATTTTGGGATCGAAGATCTTCCTTTTGACGAACCAGAACGTAGCGGTGAAGGGAATCTTCGGATTCCACATCCAGATCAATAAAATTACACCGGCAAATATCCTCTTCATCGATGCGCAAAATTTTTATCCGGGTTTTGATGCCGCCCCCCGTAGGCAGGATAAAGTCTATCATATACGAGGAACCCGTTTTGAGTCCCTGGTTTTTAAATGCCAAACCGCCGGAACTGATTTCAACGATTTCCAGCGCATTCCCCTCCAGATTGAGAAACAGGGGGTTCTCCGGATCGGGGGTGACCCGGTAGGCCTGGCGCGCTTCCTCAGGTGCTTTTATTTTCTTTTCGGGTTTATTTTTCTTTTTCCAGAACAAATTCAACTCTCCTGTTAGTGGCTTGCCCTAGTTCCGAATCATTAGAAGCGATAGGAAATATATCGGCATATCCGGTGGCGGTCAACCGTTTGGGGTTAATATTTTTGTCGATGAAATACCTCAAAACCGCTGTGGCGCGGGCTGAAGACAATTCCCAGTTGGATGGAAACCGGTCGGTGGAAATAGGGGAATCGTCGGTATGTCCTTGAACGCTGATGCGATAACGGGGATACGTATTCAAAAGCCGGACAATTTCGTCCAGAACCGTTTTGCTTTTTTCCAGGTCCAGGTTGGCATTCCCGGGTTCGAACAACGAGCCTCCGGGGATACGAATGATGATTTTGGTGCGGTCCGTGGAAATGTCCATGATTTCATTCATGGCTTCCCGGTCGGCAACGTGCTGGATATCCGATAAGATGTTGTCGGATTTGAGCCCGGTCAGCACCTCGATCGATTCTTTTTTTTCGACAGAATCCAGCAGTTCCAGCAGGCCGATGCTGGCGGATTCCGCTCCCAGGATAGCTTCCTTGAATTTGTTGTTCGCGATGGACGAGAGTGAATAATATAATATAAAAAACGTTAACAGGAGGATAGCCATGTCGGCATAGGTGGTCATCCACAGGGGTGAGGATGTATCCTCCATCGCTTCATCCATGAACTCGGCCAGTTTCTTTCTTGTGAATCGGGACCGTTTCAGCTTTTTTCCGGCACTTTCTTCTGCTCTTTTAACCTCGTAATCCAACTCGGATTTGAATTTCTTCTTTTGTAGAATGAGATCTTTTTCCAGTTCGTCCTTTTCCGTTTTTAAGACGGTCAATTCCTTGCGCACTTGTTTGACTATTTCCGCGGGAAACTGAGAAGCGTCCTCTTCTTCGAAATCGCCGTCGAGGAGTTTTTCGTAGGTCTTGATCAGATCTTCTTTCTCTTTAATCAACTGTTCGAAGCGTTCCCGGGATTCCTCATCCTGTTTGTCCACCTGGTCGGTTTTGGTCTTCATGGAGGCGGTGGGCTTGGTGTCTTTTTGAAGACGGCGGATTTCTCTGGCCAACACCCCTTTTTCATCGGCCAGCTGTTCTTTGGCCTTGCGTTCCTCCTCTATTTTTTGAGTCAGTCGGGTGTTTTTTTCACGCAGTTCTTTCAGCGTCTGGTTGATTTTCTCATTCCCCTGTAATTCAGGCGCAGCTCCCGGGCCTTTTTCCTTGATCGTCGATGTGGAGGATTGTTTGCTTCCAGTACTGGTTACTGCGGGTCGTTGGTAGGAAATGGATTTTTGCAAACGGATCTGCTCTTTTTTCTCATTCAACTGTTGTTGGAGGTCATTGATCTTCCTGCCGGTGACTGCCAGCAAGTGCTTGATTTTCACTTCCTGCTGGTTCTTTTCAGCGTTCGTTTTTTTCAGCTCGGTGTTCTTGATTCTGAGCTGCTCTTTGATCTGTTCCAGGTTTTCTCTGTTTGCCATAAGTATGCTCGGTTGACCCGGTTATTTTCTTACGAAGAAGGGTCGGCGTGGCCTCCGCTTTTTCGCGGGAATATAAGACGACAGTTTTTCGTAAACGAAAATCGGGTTGTTGTCCTCAAGAATGGATATGGCTCCCTCAAATATGATCTCAAGATTGATGACTTCTACCAGCGTCCGGTCTTTCAGTTTTCCGGCGATAGGGAGAAAAAACAAGGTCGATAACAACATTCCATAAAAGGTTGTCAGCAACGCCACCGCCATGGCCGGCCCGATGGTTTCAGGATTGGAGAGTTGACGCAACATCTGTACCAGCCCGATCAGGGTTCCCATCATTCCAAATGAGGGGGCGTAGATCGCCATTTTTCTAAAGACATCCTGAACAATGAAATGCCGTTGCTTCATGGATTCGATTTCAATGTGAAGCGTGTCGCGGATCAGATCTTCCTTGGATCCGTCTGCGATCAGGTTGCAGGCTTTTCTGAGCAAGTCGTCCTCAATATTCATTCGGCTCAATGCAATCAATCCCTGGCGGCGGCTGATGGTACACAACTCGATCATGGTTTCCACCATGTCGTTGGGGTCCTGCTGCTTTTCCGAGAACACAAAAAAGGCCGCTTTAAAAGCGGAGATCACATCTTTCAGCTGAAAAGTGATTAAAGTGGCGGCGACCGTTCCCCCGAAAACAATCATGAAACCCGGTAAATTAAAGAAATTATCCAGTTGGCCATCAATGAAAATGGCACCCACGATGAGAGAGATCCCTAATATGATTCCTGCAAGGGAAGCGGCATCCACTAAATACGGTCCTTTTTGTTAATTATGAACAATGGGAATATTCTTTAAATTTAACATGTCAATGCTGTTTCTGCAATTTATTCATGGGTTTAGGGGACGGAAATCATCAACTCTCCTGGTCGGGAAATGGATGGAGGGAGGCTCTGTTCGGGGCCGGTGACCGGAGCGAGAGGAAGACTTCAATCGGATTCGGTTGATGATGAACCCGTTTGGAGGAACCGGGTCATGTCGTCAGGAGAAAGGACCGGGCTCAGCATGATTCCCTGCGCCAGGTCGCAACCGGTTTCTCTGAGGAAAGCCAATTGATTTTCTGTTTCCACTCCCTCTGCGATGGTTTGCAGCTCCAGGTTGTGAGCCAGCGAAACCACGGCCTGGATAATGGCGCTATTGGTTTTCAGTTGGTGTTCATGGACGAAGGTTTGATCGATTTTCAAGCTGTGTATAGGCATATCCTTTAGATACTTCAGGGAGGAAAAACCGGTGCCAAAATCGTCGATCGATAATCGCAGTCCAAAATCGTTCAAAGTTCTCAGGCGGGAAATGGCGTCTTTGGAATTTTCCATAAGAATGGTTTCGGTCAACTCCAGTTCCAGAAGTGTTGGATCGAGCCCAAATCCGACCACCTGCTTTTCCACCTTTTGCGCAAAATTGTCCTGGTTGAACTGGTGGCCCGAAAGGTTGACTGCCACGTTGAGCGGATCCAATCCCATCGACTGCCATTGTTTAATCTGTTGGCAGGCGGTCAGCAGAACCCATTCTCCAATGGGTATGATCAATCGGTTTTCCTCCGCGGCTTGAATAAACTCCAGGGTGGGTACCCAGCCTTTTTCCGGATGGCACCATCGTATCAGCGATTCCATACCGGCCAATTCTCCGGTTTCCAGATTAAACTTGGGTTGGTAGTGCAGTTCGAATTCTTCACGCTCCAATGCTTTTCGCAAATCCGTTTCCATATCGACTTTCTTGGCGGATTGGAACAGGAATTTCGGATTGTAATATTGAAAAGAATGTTTTTCCTTTTCCCTGGCGGACCACAATGCGGCTTGCGCGTTTTTAACCAGTGAGTGTGGATCCTTGCCGTCATGGGGGTAAAGGGAGATTCCCATGGTGGATCGTATGCTGATGTCCTGATTGTTGATCGTGAACATGGGTTCGAGGGTTTGTGCAATTTTCTGGGCCATCAAAGTGATAAACCGCTGGTGGCTGGCCCCACTCAAGATCAGGAGAAAATCCTCGCCTTCCAGCCGGGCTACCGTATCCTCCTTCCTCAGACAGACTTCCAATCGTTTCCCAATATCTTTAAGTAAAAGTTCTCCCACATGGGGATTGAGCGAGTGGCTTATGGATTTGTAGTTAATGATGCTCACTATAATGACCGCGATTAATTTTTCATGCCGGTCAGCCTGGGAAATGGCGACCCCTAACCGGTCCTTGGCCAAAGCCAAGTTGGGTAGGCTGGTTATCGGGTCGAAATAAGCCAGCGTCTCCAGCCGTTCCTCCATCAGCAACCGTTCGGTTTTATCAACAGCCATGGCAACATAAAGTGGATTCGTGTCTTTCTGCAAAAGTTTAAAGCGGATTTCAGAATTGTATTGTGTGCCGTTTTTTCGCTGATGGATTCCTTGAAATGTGGCAAACGAATTCCCGTTATTTTGAAGAGGTCGCGATAGATTATTGAATATATCGGGTGTCATGTTTTTGATCACGTCGAATAGAGTGCGCTTGGTAAACTCATCTTTTTGATACCCTAAATTATTCAGCGCCAGCGAATTGCCGCGGACAAAATGATGATCGGAGGAATCGATGATATAAATTTCATTGGGAGAATCATCCAGGATGCGAAGCAGGTGGACGGATATTTTTTCCTGGGCATCCTTTTTTTTGTAACCCATGGCCAGATCGCTGATATTTCCCCGCGATCGGTTCGACAAGGTGGTTAACAGGGAAAGCAGAAATTGGTCGTTGGACGCCAGAAGAGAATCAAACTGGGGCTTGGTGATTTCCATCAAAGTGGTTTGAGTAGCCGCCTGCACCGTTGCCGAACGGTTTTTGGATTCGATGATGGCCATTTCCCCGAAAACCTGCCCGCTGCTGATTTGGGAGATTTCCTGTTTTTCTTTGAAAATAGTCAGATGTCCGCCCAGGGTCACATACATGTGGTGACCTGGATCACCATCATTGAATAGAGTTTCCCCCGGTTGTAAAACAACGGTTTGGCACTGTTCCGAGAGCTCGTTCAATATGGAGTCGGGCAGTGATTTGAATAACTCGACGTCTTTTAATTGAATTAAGTCCATGCCGTATCGATTTTACGTATTTGAATTTATTGGGGTACAAAATTCAGTATAAGGGGAGTTTGAGAAGTTTGTTTGAAAAACTACCCATAAATTATGAATAAATAAGGAGATTTTAATGTAAATGTAATTTATAAGAAATGGAGAATTGGCTATGGCGAAAGGTATTGATATTGGTTTAGAAAAATACGGCTTTGTCGAAGGAACGCAATGGTGATTCGAATTTATCCGAGAAAAATAAGAGTGCAGGGGATTACGATGATGGATATCACTGTCGAAATTAAAATGGTGGACGCTACGATTTCCGGTTGAGCCCGGTACTTTTCTGCCACCAGGGAGGTGATCACGGCGCAGGGCATCACCGATTCCAAAACGACGACCTTGTACGCCAAGCCTTCCAACTGAAACAGCCAGACGCAAAAAACTCCTGTCAGGGCTCCGCCAACAAAACGGATGGCTACGGCAATGAAGGACAGTTTCAATTCTGTGACCTTAACCTGAGCCAACTGTATCCCGAGCGCCAGGAGAACCATGGGGATGGTGGCCTGCGCCAGCAGGTGGGCACTCCCGTTGATGAATTCGGGGACTTCGACTTCCCCTGCATTGCACAGCAATGCAACTATTACGACATACACCACCGGTTCCCGAAATATCTGGAAATATCCCTTTTCCTTTCCTCCGGACACAATAATCAATCCCAGAGTGAAAATGCCCACGAACGCGGTCAGGTAAAACATGAGGGCAAACGGAATGGCGGCTTCGCCATAAGCCGCCGCGAGAATAGGGAAGGGCAGATTGACGGAGTTCATAAACATGATGGGCAGATAAATTCCCCGCTGCGAAATGCCCATAACGCGGAATACTCCCCAGGCGATCAGTCCGGGAACCAGCATGATGATGACCGAGGACAACAGGACATCGGTAATGACACCGCTTTCCAGTTTCATCCGGTAAAGATGTTCCCAGGCAAATGCCGGCACCAGGATTCCCATGGTTATTTTTATCAGAGTCTCGTAGCCGTTCCGGATGTACCGACAGAAACCGAACCCCAGGGCAATGATCAGAAAAGCCGGAGCAACGATTTGGAGAACGTGAATGAGGGTGCTCGCCATAAGGAATCAGGGGCCGGTCAGGCAGGATCGTTGTAGAGATGGCAATCCACAGTATGCCCGGGACTCAATTGAACGGTATGGGGAACCTCCGTTTTGCAGTGGTCCATCACCTTGGGGCACCGGGGGTGGAAGTGGCATCCGGAAGGAGGGTTCATGGGGGAAGGCACATCGCCCTCCAGAATAATACGTTGATTCTTTGATTTGGGGTCCAGCGAGGGTTTGGAAGCCAGCAGCGCCTGAGTGTAAGGATGAGCCGCCTCGCGATTGAGCACTTCCGTCGGCGCGGTTTCCACAATTTTTCCAAGGTACATCACCGCGGTGCGTTGGGACAGGTGTTTGACCACGTTCAAGTCATGCGAGATAAATAGCATGGCTATATCACTTTCGTCCTGCAGTTGTTGCAGGAGGTTGATGATCTGTGCCTGAATGGAAACGTCGAGCGCTGAGACCGGCTCGTCGCACACGATGTACTTCGGGTTCAACGCCAACGCCCGGGCAATGCCGATTCTCTGCCGCTGGCCGCCGGAAAATTCATGGGGATACCGCCGCGCGTATTTTGGAGAAAGCCCCACCTTGTCCATGATCGTTTCGACTTTTTGTTTGAGCGTCTGGCGGTCGGCCATCTTATGGATGAGCAACGCTTCTCCGATGATCCGCTCCACCGTGAACCGGGGATTGAGTGAACTGTAAGGGTCCTGAAAGATAATCTGCATTTTGGGACGCAGGCGGGTCAACGCCTTTGAATCGAGATCGAAGATATTTTGTTCCTCAAAAAAAACCTGTCCTCCGGTGGGCTCTAACAGGCGGATGCTCAACCGGCCCACCGTGGTTTTTCCACAACCCGACTCGCCGACCAGACCCAGTGTCTCTCCCGGTCCGATTTCCAGTGAAACGTTGTCGACGGCTTTCACCTGATTGACGGTTTTGCCGAGCACGCCGCCCGTCACGGGAAAATATTTCTTGAGGGAATTGATTTTAACGACTGCGTTCATGAGGGGGAAACCTGTTTGGAGTCGCGGTACAACCAGCAAGCCACCTGCTGTTGGGAATGTTGGGTTTGGAAAATGGGCGGAATCTCCTGGCTGCACTCAGGCATCACGTCCTTGCAACGGGGATGAAAGGCGCACCCCGTGGGCAGGGACACCGGATTGGGAACCGTCCCCGGAATGGATTCCAGGGGTTCTCCCGGTTCTCCCCGGGGCAGAGAATTCAGAAGTCCTTTCGTGTAAGGGTGGGCGGGCGATTCGAACAGCACTTCCACCGGTGCCTCCTCGACGATTTTTCCGGAATACATCACCGCCACCCGGTCGGCATACTGCGCGACGATGCCCAGGTTATGGGTGATCAACAGAATCGCCATATCGGTATCGCGCCGCAATTGATCCATCAGTTCCAGTATCTGCGCTTCTATCGTGACATCGAGTGCGGTGGTCGGTTCGTCCGCGATCAAAAGTTCCGGCTGGCAGGCTATGGCCATGGCGATCATCACCCGCTGTTTCATGCCGCCGGACAGTTCGTGCGGATATTGGTCGATGCGCCGTTCGGGAGAAGGGATCGCGACCTTGCGCAACAATTCCAGGGTGATCTCCCGTGCTTCGGCACTGGTTTTTTTCTGGTGCAGGATGATGGACTCGGCAATCTGGTCGCCAATGGTGAAAATGGGGTTGAGCGAAGTCATCGGTTCCTGAAAAATCATGCTGATGTCGTCGCCGCGCAACTGCTCCATCTCTTTTTCGGTTTTCGAGAAAATGTCCTGGCCGTCGAACAGGATGTTGCCGGTTTCAAATTTTCCAGGTGGGATGGGTACGAGTCGGAGGACGCTGAGCGCGGTGACCGATTTGCCGCAGCCGGATTCCCCGACCAGCGCTACGGTCTCTCCCCGGCGGATATTTAAATCCACGTTGCGGACGGATTGAACGACGCCCTCTTCGATGTAAAAAAACGTGCTGAGGTTCTTGATTTCGAGGAGAGAACTCATTCGATGAGCGGGGACCTCAGGTTATTGGGGATCGTCGAAAATATCCTCGTAACGGTAGTCGTCATCCTCCGAGTCAATATCGTAACGGGCCAGATGGGTGTTGACCTTTTCCGACCAGGCATCGATGCCGCCTTCGAGACATTTGACGTTGGTGAAACCGCGATCGCCCAGCCACTTCTGAAAACTCGGGGCGCGGTCGCCTTTCCAGTCGATCAACACGACCTCCCGGTCCTTGGGGGTGGTGGTCAGGACAGTCTCGCAGTTGTCGCGGGTGATCAGTGTGGCGCCTTCGATTTTGGCGATGTCGTGTTCCCACTTTTCCCGGATATCGAGCAGAACCAGATCGGTGCGCCCGGTTTCAATTTGTGATTTGAGTTCTTCCGGAGTGATGGAAGGCGTCAGCTTGCTTCCGGCTTCCTTGTTCAACAGAGACAGCACCTCACCGATTTTTTTACCGTGTTTCTCGCAGACGGTGAATATGGTCTCGTCCGGTTTGTAACCGGAAACGGGCATGCCGATGTGGAACTGTTTGAACAACAGGGTATGCACTTCCGGCAGGACCTTGTTGACTTCGGCCATCGCAGTGTCGGGATTAAAAACGACGGGTTCGTCGCTTTCCTCCACCTTGACCTCGGTGATTTTTATGATGTGGTAGCCGTAAGGGGTGTGTAGAGGGCCCAGGATGGATCCCTGGCTGACTTCGGAAAGATCCCCCATGAGCGCACCGGCGCTGTCCTCGGGCATCCAGCCCAGATCGCCGCCGTTTTTCTTGGAGGGGCAGGTGCTATATTTTTCAACCACTTCGGTGAAAGGCGTACCGGCGTCCAACTGCTTTTTAGCCGCCACCGCATCGTCGATCTCATTGGTAAAAACCTGACTGGCACGTACACTGATCATGACTGTCTGACTCCTTTGGTTAAATCCGAGAATGGCAACATCATATAATGACTGGGTTTGGGATTCAATAGATTAAGCGGAGATTCAAGATTTTGGTCCATTGAAGGTATTAGATAGAAGTGCTATATAAAAGGTAAGAGAGTCGAAAAATCTAGCCCCCGTAGCTCAGCAGGATAGAGCACCGGATTCCTAATCCGGGGGTCGTGCGTTCGAATCGCGCCGGGGGCACCAAATAAATTTCAAGGATATTATTGGTAGAAACAGGAGAACATGATGAGGTCTGGATTATTCGCATTCTGTCTGATGGGATTGTTAACCTGCAATGCTTCAGCCGCCGATTTGCCCCGCGAGCGTATTCTTCCGCTCTCCCTGGCGACCAAAGCCGCGCAGGCGGCCGTCGATCAATGTATGGCCGATGGTTATCTGGTGAGCGCGGCGGTGGTGGACCGCGGCGGGAACGTCCTGGCTCTTATGAGAAAAGAGGGAGCCGGTCCGCATACGGTCGACAGCAGCCGGAAAAAAGCCTATACGGCATCCAGTTTGAGGCGCCCCACAGCCGAATTAGCGGGGCTGATAGCGAAGATGCCTGCGGTTCAGGGTCTCCAGCACATGAACGAGCATATCCTCATGCTGGGGGGCGGCCTGCCAATCAAGATGGAAGGGGAGGTTGTGGGTGGAATCGGAGTCGGTGGAGCCCCGGGAGGTCATCTGGATGAGGCCTGTTCGCAAGCCGGGCTGGACAGTATCGGCGCCGGGTCAATAAACAAGTAAGGTGAAGTACCTCTGCAGTCGTTTGGTGAAATTTGGAAAAAGATAATACAGGGAATAGTCGTAGTACCTCATGGCAGCTGATCAGGATTCAGCTGATACTCCCTACCGAGTCCATGGTAAAGGAACTGGTAGAATCCGCATGAGAGGCGGTGCCGGTAAAGGAGACCTCTCCACCTGAAGCCACTATCGTGATGCTGGTGGTTTGTATGTATCCGTACGTGGTGTTGTTGACGATGGGTACGGTGCAATTGCTGGAAGAACCTTCGTCCGCCCAATACCCCTTGCAGGCCAAAAAGACGTTATGCAGGTGAGACTTGACGTCGGCATCATAAGCCCGGGATTTGTATTGTGCAAAAACGGGTAGGGCAATAGCCGCCAAAACCCCAATAATGCCGATAACGGTTAAGAGCTCTATGAGAGTGAACCCCTTTTTATTACTTAATGTCATTTCCAGCCTCCATGGACACAGGTCTTCCCGGTAAAATAAGCAAATTCTATGCCTAATAAGTGTTAACTATTGGAATAATATAGGGATCTGGTGAGTGTGAACGCAAAGACTTTCTAAGTCATTGGTAAACGGATATTTATTTGTATGTCGAATCATGAGGCTTAATAATTATTAATTTCCCGTCTCTTTAATACAATTGCGCTTCATTCAAAATCAAAAAATTTTATGAGTTTGTATACAAACCCTGTCGGATTTTTCATACAAGTTCAGCAGACCAAAAGGTCTGATATGGGCTGGGTAGGAGATGCCTTGGAGCTAAGAAATTAGACTGTGGAGCTTTACAATTGGACGTGGTACAACAACCAGGGAATTATCACCGAATGGAAAGTTATGGACGAGACGGGTAAAGAGAAACCCAGAGAACCGCGCAGGGAAAATCCCATTTTTACCATCTGGGTGCATACCGGCTACGCCGTCCTGATCCTCTCCATGATCGCCTGGATGATCTATTTGGAATTTTTTATGTGATTGACCCATCGGGCTCCCCAGAAGCCGGCAATTATAAATTGGAATTGTGGGGCAGGGCCAGATTAAGGTATTTGCCGCGTTCGCTGTAGATCAGGCGCTGGTCTTCCAGATCCTTGAGGATGCTTTCCAGTTCGGCGGCCTTGACAGGCTGGCCCTGTTCTTTCAGGTGCGCCTGTATCTGATCTATATTCCTCGGCGCATCGCTGCAGAACGCAAAAGCCTTGCCCGCCGCGCCGTCCAGCCGCAGTTTCACCGGGTGCTCCGCCGACCGCTCGTCGTACACCGTGACAAAATCCATCGATTTGGTGAATATCAGATAAGGCAGGTTTTCGGATTGATGCCGTTGTTTCCAATAGGCCACCGTCTGGTGTAATTCTTCGACAAGAGCCGTGTCGATTTTCAAGTCGGACTCGAATTCAAAATCGTAAGCCACCTTCATGAGGTCGATCGTGTCACCATCATACACATACGGATACGCCACGCCGGGGCCGGTAATGCGGATACCGTACTGATCGGGCCGCGTGAAGTAGGGGCTGAACCGTTCCAGCCAGATGTCGCCAACCGAGATCGGCGGTTGCAGGTGGGTGAGTGATTGGATCAGGTCGATCTGCTGGCGGTAGTCGGAATCGGTTTCCTTGGGAAAACCAGTCAGGATACTCCAGGTGACTTCCATACCGTAATACATCGCCCACTTCAGGCAGAAAACGTTTTGTATGGGGCGCACCCCCTTGTCCATTTCCTGCAGTTGGTTGGCGCTGAAGCTTTCGATACCGGGCTGAATCACATTCACCCCGCCGTGGGCCAGGTTTTTGATTTGCGCTTTGGTCAGATTGCTTTTCACCTCGATGAAAAACTGCAGGTCGTAATTCTTCTTGGCGAACTCCCCGAATACGCCGTCGATATATTTCATTTCCAGAATATTGTCCACCAGCCGGAAGCGGTAGCTGTGGTAACGGTTGGACAGGTGAGCCAGATCGGCATGGACCTGCTCCATGGACCGCGCCCGAAACTCCATGGTCGAGGCGTTGAGGCCGCAAAAAGTACAGTGATGCTTCTCCCCCCACCAGCAACCCCGTGCGGTTTCGTACAGGATGATCGGATTCTCCAGCAGGGGGGACTGGGGATCGATCTCCCGGATCTGCTCCATGTAGTCATCATAATCCGGCGGACCGTATTGCTTGAAGTCGTTGAAATTTTCCTGGCTCTGCTCGAAACGGATGTCGCCGTCCACCCGGTGGATCACGCCTTGGGGAATCGGACCGCCCGACTCCAGCGCCGCCATCAATGCCGGGAGCGAGTCTTCCGCTTCGCCGGAGATGACGTAATCGATCCACTCGAACACCCGGAAGTATTCCATCCCCATTTCGGAATCGAAATTCGATCCGCCAAACATGATCTTAATGGAAGGGTATTTTTCCTTGATCAGTTTCGCGAGAGTGACGCTGGCGATGTTCTGGTTGAAGGTGGAGGTGAAGCCCACCACCCCGTAATCTCCCCAGTTTACGGACTCTAAAGCCCAGTGGAGAAATTCCGGCACCATTTTAGTTTTAACATCGTGCAGGAATGATTCCGGCCGGTTAATTTGCTGGCTGATGTTCTGCAGGTGGGATTTGAAGTGCTCCGCGTATTCCCTGTTCTTGCGGGATTCGCCGAACAGCATGTGAGAGAACAGCCATTCGCCGATCAGAAACCGTTCTTCGCATAATTTGTTGTAGACTTCCATGTCGATCTGGTGAGCGAAATGGAGGTTGAGGTAAAAGCTTTTCACTTCGTGGCCGTGCGCTTTCAGCAGGGTCGAAAGCGTCCCCAGCTGAATGGACGGGTACACGTGAAAACCAAACGGCATATTGACTAAGGCGACTTTAGTGGACATGGCAGTCATCTTATCAATTCATATAGGGTAATTCACCTCAAAAGTGGGGAGGGGAGGCTTTGAGACGGACCGGCCTGAAGCCTTTCATCGGGAGTTTGGGTGGGTCAAAACCCGGGGAACTTCTTTACAAAGGCTGGGGCTGACTTTAATATAACAAGTGGAGCAGCCTATACAGGCAGTCAAACTGACGGGAGGTTGTCATGAACAAGCAAAGATATGTCATTTCTGTATTAGTGACGTTTGTTTTTGTATTTCTATATGAATTTTTGGTTCATGGATATTTGTTAATGGATCTTTATACGCAAACCAAGGAATTGTGGCGTCCCGAGGAAGAATACAAGATGCCCGTCATGTTTATGAGTCAGTTTGGTTTCTCTGCTATCTTAGCGTACATTTTTACTCTTAACTACGAGGGCAAGGGAGTCGGGGAAGGAATTCGCTTTGGTTTGTACATAGGCATGTTTCTGGGGGCCATCGAAATAGGGAAATATTCTTATATGCCTATCCCTATTATTCTCATGCTCAGCTGGGTGTTGACTTCTCTGTTGCTAGGCCTGGGTTCCGGGGTGGTTTTATCGTTGGTCTATAAACGGTGATTCGTAAGCCCTGATCAGCGGGCTCGATCATAAATTGTATTTTTTAAAACAGGTGGGAGACTGTTCATGAAAAAATTATTCGTCTGGATTGCGCTGATACTGTTTTTGGGGGCTTGCAATGACTCTTCACAAAGAGATCCTGTTGTCTTTTCCGAACCCTTGCCGGAGTCGGAGGGTGAACAGCTGTATCTGGATATGAAATGCCCCACCTGCCACGGTCATCAGGGATCAGGGGACGGGTTTCTGTCCGCGGGACTGCAACCGAAACCGACGGATTTTTCTTCCGCCGAGATCATGGGAGAGATCCCGGACGCTCAATTGAAGGAAGCGATCAAAAACGGTAAAGGAAAAGGCATGCCGAGGTTTGCAGGATTTACCGACCATCAGCTTGAGGCACTGGTCCGGTATATCCGGTCCCTGTCACAGCCTCCCTCAAATTGAGAGCTTTGCATAACTCCCGAAATCGCTCAAAGGGACAAAACCCCAGGTCATTGTAGTTGCCTCATTTATGAGGCGCTTTTCAAAACCGCCCGATAAAATATTGCTCCGGGTTGTTAATGGTTATCACCAATTTGGGAGCATCGGGCAACTACAGAACAAGGAAAGGAATCATCAACCACTCCCAGCCCCTCCTTTAAAAGGAGGGGGGACACCTACGCAAAGGTCTCCTTCGAGCGATTTTTCTTTGAATTTGCGGTATAATCTATTATTATATCCGGTCCTTGTTGAATCCTCTCCCTGGCTTCTCCAAATCACACCGACACATTTATCTATTGAGGAAACACCCGCAATTATGAGTAGTGAATTGATTCGCAACATCGGCATCATTGCGCATGTCGACCACGGCAAGACCACGCTGGTGGACTGCCTTCTCAAGCAGGGCGGCACGTTCCGCGACGACAAGTTGACGGAGACCTGCGTGATGGACAGCAATGACCTGGAACGCGAGCGCGGCATCACCATCTTTTCCAAAAACGCCTCCATCCGTTATCAGAAATATAAAATCAATATTGTCGATACCCCGGGCCATGCCGACTTCGGCGGTGAAGTCGAGCGCATCCTGAAAATGGTCAACGGTGTGCTGTTGATTGTCGATGCCGCCGAGGGGCCGATGCCACAGACCCGGTTCGTCCTCAAAAAATCCCTCGATCTGGGGCTCAAGCCGATCGTGGTGATCAACAAGATCGACCGTCCCGGGGCAGACCCGGCGAAAGCGCTCGATGAGGTGTTCGACCTGTTTGTGAACCTGGGCGCGAGCGACGCGCAATTGGATTTTTCCACCATTTATACCTCCGCCAAACAGGGGTTCTGCCGCCTGGAACCGGACGGTGAGAATCAAGACATGCAACCCCTGCTGGATCTCATTGTCAAAAAAGTGGAGCCGCATGACGGTGACCCGGAAGGTGCGTTTCAAATGCTGGTGTCGTCCATCGATTACAGCGATTACGTGGGGCGCATCGCCATCGGTAAAATTCAACGCGGTCACTACGATTCAAAAAAGCAATACATGCTGATCAACCGCGCGGGCGACATGCAGGAATTCAAGATTACCAAGCTGTTTACTTACGAAGGGCTGGGGCAGGTGGAGGTGAATTCCGCTTTGACCGGGGATATTATTGGGGTTGCCGGTATGAAGGAAGTGGACATTGGTGAGACCATTGCCGACAGCGAATATCCCGAAGCTCTGCCGGTGATCGAAATTGACGAACCGACGCTGTCGATCAATTTTATCGTTAACGACTCTCCGTTCGCGGGCCGGGAAGGAAAGTTCGTCACCTCACGGCAATTGCGCGACCGGCTGTTCAAGGAAGTCAAAAAAAATGTCGCCCTCCGGGTCGAGGAGACCGGTGCCGGGGACGCGTTCAAGGTTTCCGGGCGGGGTGAGCTGCATCTCGGCATCCTCATTGAAACCATGCGCCGGGAGGGCTATGAGTTCGCCGTGTCCCGGCCGGAAGTGGTGATGAAGGAGGTCGATGGCAAAACCCTGGAGCCTGAAGAGTTTGTGATCATCGACGTGGACGAATCCTACATGGGTCCGGTGATGGAGGCGATGGGACAACGCAAAGGTTCGATGAAGAACATGTTGCATTCCGGTTCCGATATGGTTCGTCTGGAATTCGTGATTCCCACCCGGGGATTGTTCGGTTTCCGTTCGCAATTGTTGACTCTGACCAAGGGAACCGGGACGCTGAACAGCAGTTTCCACAACTACATTCCCTATTGCGGAGCCTTGGCGCGCCGCATCAATGGGGTTCTGATTTCACTCGAAGGCGGTAAAACCACCGGTTACTCCATCTTCAACCTGGAGGATCGGGGGACGCTGTTTCTGGGGCCGGGAGAAGAGGTCTACACGGGAATGATTATCGGCGAAAATAAAAAGGACAGCGACCTGGTGGTTAATATCTGCAAGGGTAAAAAACTGACCAACATGCGGACCAGCGGTTCGGACGACACCATCAGCCTGACGCCGCCCCGCCGGATGAGCCTGGAGCAGATTCTGGGGTACCTGAACCATGACGAGTTGGCCGAGATCACCCCGCTCAGTATTCGCCTGCGCAAAAAACTGCTGGACGAAAACGACCGCAAACGAGATTCCAAAAGACAGAATGTTTCCTGACTTTGATTTCCCGGTTTCCCGATGAACGCATTGAGCGGGAGGCGTTGTGAGAACCCCGCTTAGCTGGGATTAATTCTGATTTCCTGCAACCTGGGAAGGAACCGAGAACATATTGGAAGGACTCTCGTAATATGTCTCGTTGCCATTCACCCCGTCCTCGTTCATATCTTTGTACATCAAATCCCAGGTGCCGTCTTCGTCGACGTCAAAGGCGTAAAACAAAGCTTTCCTGGAAATCACGTATATCTGATTGGCGGGTCCGTAATTGACATAGAAAACCGGAGACCCTTTGTAAAAACCAGGCAATTGTTTAAGGGGTTCACTGGTCAAATAGGTTTTTATAACGAAATGGACGGTATGGTAATCGGCCCGGCCGTTGTTGTCCAGGTCGAAGCTGATATAGAGCAGTCCATTACCTTTTAAGTTCCAGCCGGTTTTGTCTTTCAACGGGGGATCAACGAGAGGAAGATTAGGGAATCCCATTCCCAGACTTGGAAGCAGTAAAAAAGTCGCCAGCAGGACGGCTTTAATGATCAGGTGTTTCATGACGAACACCTCCTCTTTTTTTGCGGCAATCAGCTTTTGAAGGTTTGCCGCTTATCCGGACTCGCTGTTTCCACAGCCCCCCGGTCCGGATACTTATGAAGAACTCAGTCTCATCTGAGCTGAATTCAAATGTGCCCTCACCCTGATACATTCAATTCTTATGCCATAACAAGTTGCCGGCAATAATAGATTAAAGTTTTTTATATCAATGATTTATGATGCCGACGTTAATCGGTGGTTAATGGAAATGTGCCAATTTTGGGCCAATTGAAGCAAAATTTGTCCGTTTTTTGGACAAAGGTTTAAGAGGGCTCTCAATTTTGAGAACAACGGAAAAACTTAAATAGTGGGGACTTGGAGGGTTTTTTGAATCGTGTCCACGAGCAGGTTCAAGTCTATGGGTTTGGTTATATAATTTTTAAATCCTGAATCGAGGGCATTTTTAATATCGTGCTCCATAGCGTTGGCACTCACAGCAATGACAGGAATAGATTGGGTTTCGTTCCAGCCTTGGAGTTTTTTAAAGGCGGTCAGTCCATCCATCTCCGGAAGATTGATATCCATTAAGATCAAGGAGGGATGATGTTTGCGTGCCAAATCCAAGCCGCCTATTGCGGTTTGACTGGATATAAAGTTGAAGGAGGTAAATTCCTCGAGGTATTTCTGTACCAGCGTCAGGCTGGAATTATTGTCCTCTATATAAAGAATGGTTTGTTGATCTTGTTTTTCTTGCCTGAGTTTTTTGGAGACTATTTTCCCTAAGGGATGTTCTTTTGGAGCTTGTCCCGAGTGATCTCCTGCCGGGAGTTCAAGGGTAAACTGGCTTCCTATTCCCGTTTTGCTTTTCAGGGAAATGGTTCCATCCATTAAAGCCAACAGTTTTTTGGTTATGGTCAAGCCGATCCCGGTTCCCTCGATTCCGGAATGCTCGGCCCCCAGGCGTTCAAAGGGTTCAAACAATAATTTCTGTTTGCTGGCCTCAATTCCAAGTCCGGTATCGATGACATGTATTTTTACCCGGAGGGCATCCGTTATTTCGCTTTTCAGGTAGACCTCTCCTCCCTCACGGTTATATCTGACCGCATTGGCCACGAGATTGATCAAAGCCTGTTTCAGACGGGTCGGGTCCGCAAAGACATATAAAGGCCCGGTTTCCGATATGAGATCCCGTATTATTATTTTTCTTTTGTTTGCCATGGGTGCGACCACGGGCAGCAGCTTTTTCAGAAGCCGGGAGACGTCGGTATTTTCATTGAAAACTTTCAGCGATCCGGTTTCGATCTGTGTCAAATCCAACACTTCACTGATGAGTTCCAGTAAATGATTTCCCGCGATTCGAATTTGTTCAACGCTTTCCTTTTCTTTCAGGTCCAAATGGCCTTTCTTGTTCTGTTCGAGGAGTTGTGTGTAACCGAGAATGGCATTGAGTGGGGTTCTCAGCTCGTGGCTCATATGGGATAGAAATTCAGATTTGGCGCGGCTGGCTTTTTCGGCTTCTTCCCGGGCTTTTCGTAACAAAGCTTCGGTTTCTTTACGTCGAGTTACGTCCCTCTCCAGTTCTTCATTGATTTTGACGAGGTCGACGGTGCGTTCTTCCACTCGTTTTTCCAATTCGGCCTGTGAGTTTTTGAAGGCGATCTCGGTCAGTTTTTTCTCAGTGATGTCGACGGCGATCCCGGCAATACGGTAATTTTCACCCAAATCATTTTTAATAGGAAATCCTTTGGCGTGGATCCACCGTATGGAGTTGTCCGGGCGTTTGATCCGGTATTCAACATTGAACAATCCTCTAACCAGGTTCTCCCGGGTGAACAGTGCGATAACTTCCGGCTGATCTTCAGGATGGATGTAGCTGATCCAGATTTTTGGATCCTTGTATAAATCAGCTGATTTTCTCTGGAAAATGGTTTCATAAGCCGGGCTGACATAGATAATCTCTTCGCCATCGATGCTGGTCATCCAGAATATTTCATTCAGATTTTCTGTTAATTGGCGAAATCGCTCTTCACTTTCTCTCAGGGTTTTCTCAGTTTTTTTGGGAGCGGTCAGAATTTGTTCCAGAGAGAAAATGGCAAGGAAAGCCATGATGCTGACAATCAAGCCGGGCAACTCGGATGAGGCCAGGGAGAAATCGGTGAGATGGGAAGCCGGAGTGTTCCACAGTGTCAGCATTTGACGAAGCGCCATCAATGCGAACATCAGGGTTAGAAAACCGATGCGCCAATCGCGAATTCGACGTAGTAAAATAACTGACCAGACAACAGCCAGGATGCGGATGGCGATCGAGGTTCCCAAGATAACAATCATAGTGAGTGGGCCCGGATACCGGTTGATATGAAAAGTGCAAATTGTTCAACTAGAAAAACAATTTTGATATCAAAAGTTTTTATAATAGTAGGGATTTTTGGAAGGCGGAGCAAGAACAATATGAGTGTTTTGCTTGAGAAGAAAGTCAAATCAGCAGCTCGAACCGGAACCACCCGATTAAAGGTGGCTCTGACAACCCAACAGGATTTGCGGAGAAATATCGTAAAGAGATGTATTCGTGCGGATTAGTGTTTTTATTTGAGGGGAATTTCAAACCAGAAGGTTGCTCCGGCTCCCAGTTGGCTGGTCACGTTCAAGCGGCCTTCATGAGCTTGGATCATTTTCTCGGAAATGGCCAACCCCAGCCCTGAACTGTTTTCACCGGCGGTGGGGCGAGCGGATAGTTTCTGGAAATGCTGAAAAAGTTTGGCCTGGTCTTCATCGGAAATTCCCGGTCCTTCATCCTTCACGCTAAAAACCAGTTTTTCATTCTGTTCTTTCAAGCCGATAAAAATGGTTGTCCCGGATTCGGAAAATTTGATGGCATTGCTGATCAGGTTGTCGATCACCTGGCCAATTTTATTGGCATCGAGTCGGCATTTGGGAATGTCCGGCAATTCGGATTGAAGATGAATGTTTTTTTTGTCGGCAAAAAACTGGTTGATCATGATGTGATGGTGGACCAGACTTTTTAACGATTCAGGATGAAGGTCCAGTTGCAGTTTACCGCTTTCAATGACCGAGACGTCGAGCAGTTCATTCACCATCTGCAGCAAATTCTTACTGCTTTTAAAGATAAAGTCTAGAAATTGGTCCTTGGTCTTCTCAGGGAGCTCTTTTTTGTCCTCCATGAGAATCTGGGAGTAACCTTTGATCGCGCTCAGGCAGTTCCTCATATCGTGAGAGGCCATTCCCAAGAATTTGTTTTTGAGTTCATTGAGTCCTTTCAATTCATCGTTTTTCAGTTCCAGCTGTTTTATCAATTGCTGGATTTTCAGGTGGGTTTCGACCCGTGCCAACACTTCACGATGGTTGAAGGGTTTGGTGATGTAATCGACACCGCCTTCCTTGAAGCCCTGGATAACGTCCTCCGTCTCGGCTCGGGCGGTAATGAAAATTACGGGCAAATGGTGCGTCTCTTCCTGGGCTTTCAGCTTGCGGCAGGTTTCAAATCCGTCGATACCCGGCATGTTGACATCGAGGAGAATCAGGTCCGGTACAAACTTCTCTGTAATGCTCAGGGCTTGTATACCGCTTTGAGCCACGGAGATGGAATAATCCTCTTCCAGTATTTCTTCCAGGATTCTCAGGTTCGTAGGGGTATCGTCTACGATGAGGATTTTTGGTTTGTGGGCTGGGCTCGTGTCGTTCATGCTGAGAGTGCGCTCGGCACTATTAAAAAAATGGCTCCTCTATCCGGGATTGCCAAAAAAAATAAATTAGCTTACCCTTATGAAGCAAGAGGCCATCCTGTTTTTTTCATAATTATTGAGTTCATTTAGCCTGACGAAATATTGTAGTGGTCTTTATCGGAATAATCAAATTATGGCGAAACCTTTAATATTTGTGGTGGACGACGAGCCTGAATCCGGAGGGCTGCTCGCCTATTATCTGGGGAAAGCCGGCTATGAAGTGGCGCAGTTTTCCAACGGACCGGATTGTCTGAAGGCGTTGAAACGCAACCCCGGCATTGTCTGTTTGGATCTACAAATGCCGGAGATGGACGGTTTGGAGGTCCTCAAGCGGATCAAAGCCCAGAATTCCAAATTGGGGGTTATCATGGTGACCTCCAATAATGCGGTCGACGCGGCTGTTCAGGCGTTGAAACTGGGGGCGGCGGACTACATCATCAAACCTGCGGATCGGGAAAAATTTCTGGCGACGGTGGAAGATACTTTGGACCAGACCCGTGTCGTGGGCGAGATCCGTAACCTGGAAAAAGATATGGAAAGCGCTTTCGCCTACAAAAATATTGTGGGAGAGAGTCCGGCCATCAAGAGTGTGTTCACCCAAATTGAGCAGGTCAAGGAAAGCAACGTCAATGTGTATATCAATGGTGAAAGCGGAACCGGTAAGGAGCTGGTGGCGCGTGCCATCCATTTCAGCGGAGCGGATGAGAACCGGCCATTTATCGATATCAATTGCAGCGCGCTGGCCGAGAGCCTGTTGGAAACGGAAATGTTCGGGCATGAGAAGGGGGCGTTTACCGGAGCTACAGGAACGCACCGCGGCAAACTGGAGTTGTCTGACGGCGGAACTCTGTTTCTCGATGAAATTGCCGACATGAGTCTCAAGCTTCAGGTCAAGCTTCTCAGGTTTCTGGAGGAAAAAAGCTTTGAGAGGGTGGGGGGCACCAAAAAAATCCAGGTCAACGTCAGAGTGGTTTCGGCGACCAACAAGGATCTGCAGAAAGAAGTTGAAAAAGGAAACTTCCGCGAAGATTTATATTACCGCCTGGTGGTTTTTACCATTCATGTGCCGCCGCTGAGAGAAAGAAAGAACGATATTCCCCTTTTGTGCAGTTACCTGCTGAATAAATTCAAGGATGAATTGAATAAAGAAGTTACCCGAATCTCGCCCGACGCCATGAGTATTCTGAACAGCTACCGCTGGCCCGGGAACGTCCGGCAGCTGCAGAATGTGATTTTGCAATCAATGCTGATGTCGCAAACCGATACGATTGAAGTCGAGAACCTTCCCCAGGAAATCCGGAAAACAAGGGATGAGGCCGCTCCTCCAGTCCAAGAGGTCTCTGCTTCCCCGCAAGCAGAAGAAGCGTCGGCGACAGGCTCAGTAAGCGAACCCAATGGGGGTTCCGGTTTGATATCTCTGGATGAAGGTGAGAAGCAGACACTGCTGAGCGCCCTCAAGATGACCAACTGGAATATCTCCGAAGCGTCCAATCTTTTAGGGATCAGCCGCACGACCTTCTACCGCAAACTCAAAAAGCACGGGTTGAGCCAGACCCGGGGCTGATTGCAGTCCGTAACCCGTCACTCAGGATTGGACAATCTTCTTCGCAATTCCAAGGGTTGCTTGAGACCCACCCGTTTGTAATTCCCCCACCGTTTCAGTTGAGGCAAGTGCAAAAAAAAACGCCCGACGGTCGAACCGTCAGGCGCTTGAGAGAGTAACAAATCTTTCGATTGAACTAGGGCAATGGAAAGACGCAAACATTAAACCACATCCCGCCGGCGGCTTCACAAAGTTCCTGAGTGGTGCACAGTTCAGGGTTCTCGGGACCACAAGCAGGTACAGGGTCAGCGTTTTTCCATTCAGCTTTACCTGAATCCAGGTTTGCATTTTCCAGCCTGTTCATCTCACCATGGGTCATCTCATCACCTGACTCCGTGGCGACCACGGTATTATCCGAGCTAGCGTGATTCGGAGGGGTGGCAAATACCGGAGACCCAAAGGTCAAACTGAAGACAGCTACCATTACAATTTGAATTAACCAAAACTTAGTTTTTTTCATGTTGTTACCTCGCTCTTGTAAATGACTATAGATCTACATATACCCCAAGAGAAGTATTTATACCTTAGATTAAGCAGGATGCATGCCAACCGGGCTCATAAACAACTGGCCCCTTTTTAATTAATTGAAATTCAATGGCTTATTGCATTAATTTTTTTATTCACATGGAATTTAAGTGTATATCTTTATAAATTGGATAGAAATATATGCCTATTTTTATATCCAGATGGATGATTAAAGAGACAGTTTTATACAAATATTTGGTTTAATTGGGCTTAATTTCTTCAAGGAAATAGCACAAAAGTACCTGATATTGATTCACTTCATAGCCCCCAAAACCAGAAAATTCAACCATTCCTGGACGCAAGCGTTTTGATTTCGAGGATTCGGGGCAGGAGGGGTTTTTTAACAGGGGCAGGCCGATATCTCAATTTCAGGAACTGTCATAAAGGAAGATTGATTCAAAAAAAACGCCTGGCGATCAAAACCGTCAGGCGTTGGATAGAAGAATCAATTTTTCGATTCAGTTGGCGAAGGCGACGCATACACCATTAAACCAGGCTGTGCATACGGGCTCGTCGTCAGCCGGCGGAATTTCAGGAACGACGTCTGCGTGGTGTTTAGCGTTGTGCTTGGCCAGTTTTTTGTCGAACCATTTTTGCCATTTTTCAGCTTTTTCAGGATGCTTGAGCATTTTTCTATCGAACCGTTTATTCAGCTTTTCGTGCCATTTTTGATCATCGAATTCATGGTCGTGTTTGGCCAGTTTTTTGTCGAACCACTTTTGCCATTTTTCAGCTTTTTCACGATGCTTAAGCATTTTTTTGTTGTACTTGTTTTCAACCTTACCATGCCATTTTTCGTCATTGGAATCCTTCTTATGTGCAATGGCCGGAGATCCAAGAATAAAACTGAGTAGGGTCACCGTCGCAATTTGAAACATCCCAAGTTTAGTTGTTTTCATATCGATACCTCACTGCTTAATGCTTGAATGAAACTATAGGGCTCGGTCTACCCCAGGAGAAGTACTATGTACCTACTAAGCAGGATGTATGCCAGCGGAACCCCTGGATGGTTTATTTCAATCTACAGGTTGACAATTCAAGCATTTTTTTATTCACAAAGTGTTTGAGTATAGTTTCATAGTATTTGAAAAGAGGTATTTGCTATAACCAGCCCATATGGGTTCAGACGCTCTGATCTAAGTGTTTGGATTTATTAAATTTAACAAAGTCATTGGAATAGCACAAAATTGCTCGCAGAAACTCATTGTAAAATTGGGTAAAAGGTTTTCCAAAAAAAACGCCCGACGGCAAACCGTCGGGCGCTTGGGTAATTTAAAACTTTAGTTTTAAAAGAACATACACATACCATTAAACCAAATACCAATAGGCTCCACACATGTATCAGGGTTACACAGCTCGGGAGTTTCCTGACTGCATACAGGTCCAGGGTCATCTGCGTGGTGTTTGGCATTGTGCTTGGCAAGTTTTTTGTCGTATTTTTCTTGCCACTTATCAGCTTTTTCAGGATGCTTTTCCATTTTTTTGTTGAATTTTTTTTCAAGCTTCTCGTGCCATTTCTGGTCTTTGGCATCACTCTTATCGGCGAAAACCGGGGACCCAAAAGCCAGACTGACGATGGCTACCATTACAATTTGAACTAACCAAAATTTAGCAGTTTTCATTGCGCTACCTCTCTTCCTCTAAATGACTATAGGGCTACTTATACCCCAAGTGGAGTATATATTGCTCTAAAAGAAGCATGATGTATGCCAAAAAATAACCTTAAATAGCCAATTCACTTCTATAAACTGAATTTAAAAGGGATATTTCGACATATTTTTTTATAAAAAATTTTTGTGGTGTCTTGAATTAGTCTGGCAGGAAGTTTCTGCAAAAAATAGGCTCTGTATGGTTGATTATTCAGACACCCTGATGCAGGGAGTTAATTTTATTGGTTTTAGCGGAATAGCAGGAATTGCACAGAATTGCTCATATTAATCCACTGTAGCCAAAAGGTTTATGATTTTAGGGTAGAAAAATAGCTGGGAATCTTTACCCAGGCCAGGGCTGGCTACAATTCAGAAGCTGAAGTTTTGCCAAAAAAAACACCTGACGGTCTAGCCGCCAGGTGTTTGATCAAGTACTAAATCTTTCGATTCAGTGACAAAGCATTATTCCCAAGAGACACATACACCATTCCAGTATGCAGTACATACGGGCTCATCAGCGGGAGGGACATTATCCTCACCAGTAGTGAATCCTGCATTTTCATTTGCCTTATCTTTAGCTTTGTCTGAAGCATTGGCATTTTTCATTTCCACGCCTTTGTCTCCTTTTGCATGATCCGGAGGGCCGGCAAAAACACTGGAATTAAAAGCCAAGCCTACAATAGCAACCATTATGATTTGCATTAACCAAAATTTTGCTTTCATCATTTTGTGTTACCTCTCTCTTATTAATAACTATAGATCTATATACCCCAATTGGAGTAACTAATGCTCTATATAAAGCAGGATGCATGCCAATCAAACCTCCAAATAGTCGATTTTATTCTATTAATTGAATTTAAAGGGATTACTGATTGATTATTTTATTATCAAGGACCTTTGGAGACGAATTGGGGGATAAAGAAGGGAATTTTCTGCCAAACTTTGGCGCTGACTGTTTGATCATGTAGACACCTTGGTGTAAATCATTGATATTTTTAATTTAATCCGATTGGTAAAAATTGCACAAAATTGCTCATTTTAACCCTTTATAACCAAAAGGCTTATATTTTTGGCGATTATATAATTAAGAATGGTTCAGGGTAATACGGGATTGACGGGCCTTCGGCAACACCGAAGACACAGGGCGTCTCCAGGTACACGGCTACAGCATGGGCAGAGAGACGGTAAAGGAGGTTCCTTTTCCACTTTGGGAGTCCACCTCGATGATTCCCCCGTGCGTTTGAACGATACTATGGGTGACCCAGAGTCCCAGGCCGGTTCCCTCTTCCTTGGATTTAGTGGTGAAAAAGGGTTCAAAGATATCCTTTCGAATTTTTTCGGTCATCCCGACTCCGTTATCCTTAATCGTGAAATATAAATGGGAGTCCTCATGGTGTGTGCTCAGGCAGATTTCTCCCCCGGTTTCGGGAATGGCATCCATCGCATTTTGAAACAGATTGAGGGCGACCTGTTTGATCTGGTCCGGAAAAGCCGACACTTCCGGAAGTACGTCACTGAAATCGGTTTTGAGGTGAATGTTCCGGTCTTTCAATTCCTTCTGAGTTAATAGAACAACTTCCTCCAGCACTTGATTGATCTGCACCGGCTCTTTATTTTCCCGGGTGGGACTGAAGAATTTGTTAAGCCGGCGCGTCAGTTTGGCGATCCGGTCGGTTTCGCTGATGGCCATTTCGATGAAACTTTCATCCGCCTCTTCCAGCGGAACACACATTTTAGTTCGTTCCAGAACGTTCCGGATGCCAAACAGAGGATTGTTGATTTCATGAGCGATCGAGGCGGAAAGTTTGCCGATAGAAGACAACTTTTCCGCATGCAACAGTTGTTCCTGATAGGTTTTCAGTTTTTCCTCGGCCTGTTTTCTCTCCGTGATGTCTTGAACGATTCCTCTAAATTTCTGCGGTCCTCCCTGTTCGTTATAGAAAGTTTTGCATTCTTGATGAACGGTTCGAATGGATCCATCGGGTAATACGACTCGATGATCCATGCTGTAGTTCTTTTTGTTTTTCATGATTTTTTTGTTGGTACTATCGACGAATTCCCGGTCCTCCGGATGAACCATATTTAAAAATGCCTGGTAAGAGGCGGAGAACTCTTTGGGGTCAAGGCCGAAAATCCGATAGACTTCATCGGACCACCATAATTCGTTTTTTTCGATATCGTAAACCCAGTTCCCCATCTTCCCGATCTTCTGTGCGATGGAAAGTTCGAGTTCGCTGTGTCTCAACGCCTCCTCTACGGTTTTGCGCTCGGTGATGTCCTGAACGATTCCACGGACTTTCTGGGGGTTGTCCAGATCATCCAGGAAAACCCTCGATTCTTCATAAATGATTCTGTCCGTATCGTCGGGTAACGGAATCCGATATTCAACCTGATGTCCTTTGCCGGTACGGAAGGACTCCTGGTGTGATGCATCCACTCTCTGGCGGTCATCGGGATGGATCAATTTTAGAAATGCCTTATAGGTTCCTTGAAATGCTTGTGGGCTGGTTTCAAAAATCCAGTGCGTTTCCTTGGACATTCTAATTTCATGGGTGCTCATGTTATAAACCCAGCTTCCCAGGCGAGCTATTTTCTGAGCCAGTGCCATGTCCCATTCGCTCTGGATGAGTTCCTTTTCAACCAGTTTTTGCTGTGTAATATCTCTCCCGGACAACAGTATCCCTTTGGTCGAACCCCGTGAGTCCTTTAAAGCGAGCCCTTCCCATTCGATGAGGTGCTCTTCTTGCTTCTTATTGGTAATGGGAATGACAATGTACCCAATGGAGTCTTCTTCACCGGATAACAATTTTTCGAGTGACTGCAAAGCGCTCATCCGCATGGAGGGGGTAACAAAACAATCGAACCAGTCCTCTCCGATTATTTTTTTTTGTGGGTATCCCAGGGCTTTGCAGCCGGCTCTGTTGATGGTTTGGATTTTATGATCTTTGCCCAGACTGATGATAATATCGTTGGACAGATGAATAATATTTTCAATATTGGTACCTATGAAATCCCGATTGATTACTTTCAGGGGAGAGATAATCTGCGAGGAAAGTTCGGTCTTTGTCTTGCTTTTTTTTGCTCGTACTGTCGGGTTGCTTTTGGGCGGGGAAGTAGTGGCGCCGACGCGTTTGGACGTTTTTTGTCTCTTTGTCGCAGGTTTTTTCATAGAGGCATACGCGTAAATTACGAATAGAAATGAAGCGGGCCACGTATTATCCGCTCAAATACCTGATTTTATAAATTTTAAGGCTTACTCTTATTATGCCTCTCTTATCTCCGTCCGACAATGATTTTTAGCGAACGGATGTAGCCCGATGGCGTACACCCTTCATTTCTTTAACAAAAAACAAAATCCCAGGATTGATATGAACGTAATACCGAAAGCGCACACCAGGGTTGAACCCGTGGGCAAATCATAGGCGAAGGAAAGCCCCAGTCCGGCCCAACTGACCAAAATACTCATGAGGGTTCCCACCCACAATTGTTTTGCCAGAGAATCGTATAGTTGGAGGGCACAGGCGGCGGGGACGATCAGCAGGGTAAAAATAAGGAAGATGCCCGCTGTTTGGATGCACGCCACAATAGCCAGCCCCAGGGCCAGATAGAAAACGAAATCACAAAGCCCTCTTTTCCGAGTATAGGGCTGCGAGAGTTTCGCCTGATCCGTGCATTGAATAAACATTTTCCGGGTTGCCCACAGAAAACCTCCGAGGACGGTAAAGGCTGTCAATAATTGCAGGACCCCTTCCCACGAAATCCATAAAATGGATCCGTTCAAAGTATGCTGGATATGTTCCGCTGCGCGGGGAGATCGGTCCGCAACGATTACCGCCAGAGAGGCGGCGACCACGTAAACGATACCAATTACCGCTTCCTGCGATATCCGGTTCGTCATAAATCGTACCAATGCAAAAAACGAGGCTCCTATAAAGACGAACCCGATGGAAACCAGAAGGGTTTCTAAAGAATGCTCCTCCAGGTTCAGGGCGAACGCTACAGTGGTACCCAGTGCGGCCAGTTGCGCCATGGACAGATCGATAAAAACAATACCGCGTTTCAGAACATGAATCCCGAAGTAGGTGAAGATGAAGGACATCACCAGGCATCCCAGTGCTGGAGCGGCCATGAATGTTATAAAATCACTCATTGTTAGAAAGCGCCTTGGTGATTTGATTGACAAGATAATCAAACAGTCCAATGGTATCACCGGCTTCGGGGACGCCGCCGACGCCCGGAGGCAAGGCGAGAACCCGGGCTCCGGTTTTCCCTGCCAGTAGTTTAGAAAATTTATCCCGGTAATAATTCGCCTGAAGAATCAGGCGGACGTTTTGCGCATTCATCAATTGCGATAACCGGATCAAATGAGGAGGAGAGGGTTGGATGCCGGGTACCGGTTCCAGGGTTCCAACATATTGCATGCCGAATTCGCGTAAAAAGTAGCTCCAGGTACGATGGAAAGTGACCACTTTTTGACCTTTGAAGGGAGCCATACGCTGTCTCCACTCGTCCAAACGCGCATCAAACCTTTTGATAAAAGTGTTGCGGTTGGATTTGAATTGCGTTTCATGGTTCGGATCCAGTTCGGATAGATGGTCCGCGATCATGAACACCATCGGCTTGATATTGCTGGGCCCCAGATTGTAATGGGGATTGCCGAAAGCATGCACGTCTCCCATGGATCGGTCGAGGGCACCTTGCGGCACCTCGATCGGATCGATGGACAGTGATAGATCCAGGTTGCCCGGTTGTCCCAGAAAAACTTTGGGATTGCGCGCTCCACGAATCAATAGAGGCAGCCAACCCACCTCAAGTTCCATGCCCTGATAGATCAACAAATCGGCTTTGTGCACGGTGACCATAAGGCTGGGTTTGGCCTGGACAAAATGGGTGTCCTGGTAACCCCGCGAGAGGCTTTGCACCGTCACCCATTCCCCGCCTACCACTTGGACCAACGAAGCGATATCCTCGGTGGTGGTGACCACATTGAGTTGCGCCCACACTGTTTGGACTCCGAGCAAAACAGCGAGAAGGCAGCCGATTGGCAATCCAAGGATTTTCTGGAATCGTGACACAGGCATTTTCATCCTCAGTACAGGTGGGCGGGATGCGAGCCCAATGAAAAATTCAATTGGAGTATCAATTGATGTTCGTCCCGCAAGTCATCCAGGAAACTATACTGCAGACGCAACGCCGAAAATTCGCTGGGCACGTAACCGACCAAAGCGCTGTACCGGTGTTTTTCGTTGATGCCCGCCGATCGATGCAACCCGAAATAATCATACCGCCCCTGAACCCACCAGCGTTCCCGGAACTGGTATTGCAAAAAAGAATATATCCCGCCCTTGTTGTCGTCGGGCGTGGCGGATCCCGTTTCCTGCCAGGCACCCAGGTATTCCGTTTGCCAGACCAGCGTTTGATACCGCAGTCGCTGGGCGGGTTTCCATTTCACCGTGAGGTTGGCCCCTGCGGCCTGGGATTGTGAATGGGCCGCTCCTCCGGTGGCGCCGTTTCTTCCGGTAACATAAGAACCACCCAGTTCCAGCGTGGTGTCCTCGTCCAGGTCCCATAGGTTTTTGGTGTGAAACAGATAAGCGAAATCGTCGTTCAGCGGGGCGTCGAACAGATTATTGTTTTCTCCTTCCAGGAATTCGAAGATTAATTCTGAATACCAGGGAACGGGCACCAGGTAATTCAGGCCGGTTCCCACTTCGAGCAGGCCTTCTTCTCCGAAAATTTCCTGATTCACCAGCGGGGCGTCGATAAAAGGAAATTGATGCTGATGCAGAAGGTTGTGCTTGCCGAAATGGGTGTAGAATTGACCGGCCCGAAGGGCGAGGCGGTTCATCAGGAGAACATCCGCAAAAGCTTCTTCAATTTCGAATTCGTCGTCCTCAAAGGTAAAACGGATGTTCGCGCTCAGCCATTTGTCCACGTTGGCTGAAAATTGCAGCTCAATTTCCTGAACCTTCAAACCTGTTTTGACTTCTGCGTTTGGATCGTCGTTGTCTCGGGAGCGATAGGTTCCCTGAAACAGGCCGTTGACACTGATCGCGGGGTTGAAGGTTCGTGAAAGTCCGGTCGCCGTGGAAAATGCCGAGTCGGCCGAACTGCCGGTGGCACGTCCCCCGCTTCCGGGTGTGGGTATTCGGGAGGGGGGAACTCCCGTAGGCGCAACTGTCGGATCCGTGATCCCTTTTCCCGGAGTCCCCAGGGGTTGTCCTTCCAGTTTTTTGATACGGCGCTCCATGCGCTTGACCCTTTCTTTCAATTCAATGTATTCCGAACTTTCTTCCTGAACGGTAGGAGTCGTTGTTGTAAAAGGGGAGTCCATGGAACTTCCTGTGGTTCGTTTTTCACTTGAGGAAGTTTGTTTGGAATCGTCTTCGGCATAAACCCAATGGGCTGCCATGAGGAAGAGCCAGCAGAGGGCGGATATTCTAATAACAAACATGATAATTCTCCTGATTTGTATTTTTGACCTCGAACCGCCAAAAACAGAACAGGTTCACCGCAATCCCAGGCAACTCTGGCGAAGGGGTTGTCTTTTCAGCATATTGGAAAAAGGTCAGTTCTTTTAATATTTTGAAATCAGGAAAAAACAGGGGGGCTCAGCCCGAAATAGGTATGTTTGAAATTTTTATGAGAGGATATTGAGACGACCGCATCGTTGGCAAATGTGATTGGAATAAAGTCGGGAGAAGGAATGTCCGAATCCAAGTCGACGCTGATCTGAGTCCATTGGCAGGGGGCGCAATCTTCGTCGACCGAAAAAGGATCGAAATCATGGTTATGCAGGTAAATGGAAAACGCGGCCATGATGCCGAAGCTGATCAATATGAAACCGGCAAAAGTAAGGCGCCACTTTTTATTTTTGAACAAACTCATGTCAGATTTATGAGAAACAGGTCGGATAGCTGTCCGGGAAATCCCGAACCGACGTTAATTTCAACTTTAGATGGTATGAAATTATTTAGGATTTGTAAATATGGAAGAATTATTGAAAGAACCCAGGAGAGGAAAGGAGCCTCCTCCCTGAAAGGGAGGAGGGTTGACTGGCTTATCCCACAGGGAGGCGAGGACCCGTCCTTGGCCAGGGGGGTCTCAGAAGATGAGATAAATAGATCTAATCTTCAGAAAAACTAATATCGTCCAATTCCCATCCTAATTTTTCGCGATCCTTTTTGGTAAGGCCTGGGACTGTGATTTGGATATTTTTGCGATCCGGGTCGAAAACCTTGCTCCAGTAGCTCTGACTTAAAGTTTTCGAAGTGATTTCTTTTTTTAATTTGCCCCTTTTATTGAATATACGTACTGGGTAAAACATGGTGCCCTCCCTTCTGGTCCCGTTAGGGGGGAAGTGGATATCCTGGTCATCAATGCGACTGCCTGAACTTGAAAAACGAGCTTAAAGAGTCAGGGAAATCCAGCCTGATTGGGAATCAGTATAGAAGGAAAGAATTAATGGAATATTAAATGTATATTAAAATATTTTAATCATCGACGGCCGGTTTATTGGCGAAAAATGCTGAAAAAATAGTATTATTTTTCAAAAAGGAGGGGAACCGGATGTTTCAGGGGAGGGCGCATAGCCGGAATGATCCCCCAAGACAGCGATTTTTTTGGGTCCGGAACACATTTTTTAACAACTCAGCGGGAGTTTTTGAATCTAATTTGTTAAATATATGGGAAAAACTCGTGGATAGAATAACTAAAAATAACCAGATAAAAACCCCTTCGTTCAAGGATGCCTTGGCCCAACCCTTGAAATTAAAGGAATCTCTCAAGATTCGCGATGGCTTGGCAGGCCATGATGCGCATCCGGTTCAATGGGCCCATTTCAAAGCTACCCGGTCATCAATTTCTGGTTTAGGTTATTTTTGGATCAGCAATAACTAGATCAGTCATGTAAGCGTTGCCCGCCCCTTGGATCACACTCTGTATTAATCCCTAAGTATTTATAAAATAAAACCTTTTTGAGAAACTTTTTATTTGATTTTATTTTCGCTTAATTTTCGCTATACTGGGTCTTTTCAAAGGAGGATTCCAATGGGCACGCATTCAGTTACAGAGGCCAAAGAAACGGTCAGTCCGGAAGTGGAGCTTCTAAATCAGGCTTGCCTGGATTTGGTGGCTCAGATCGAGCAACTTAAAAAGGAGAATGCCCAATTGCAGAAAATGGCGGAGAGGGTCAATGGATCAGGTGAAAGGCCGGGATTGTGGGATAACTCGAGATGAGTTCCTTTTAGGATCCCCCATTTTTATTCAGGGATAATTTGAGCGGGAGAGTGACCGTGAATGTGGTGCCTTCACCGGGTTCGCTGTGAAAATCGATATCCCCTTTATGGCTTTTCACGATGCCCAATGATGTCAGCAAGCCCAGCCCCGGCCTATGGATGGAAGATTTCGTGGTGAAAAAAGGGTCGAAAATCCGGTCCCTGTCGGATTCTGCAATCCCGCACCCGGTATCTTTAATATGGATTTTTACGTTTGATCCATCCTTCTCGGTGGAGATGGTTATTTTACCTTCCTCCTCGCTTAAAGACTCCTCGGCATTTTTTAGCAGATTATCGATTGCCTGACGGATTTGCGGAGTGACTCCGTCAATTGCGGGCAGATTTTTCGCGTATTTTTTTTCCAGGGTGATGGGGTGCTCATTGATCGTATCCATATGATTCTGGATAATTTCGTCGAGAATTTGATGGACGTTCAAGGACTCGAGGTTTTTCTTGGTCGGCGGTTGATAACTCTTCAGTTTGCCTATCAGGTCTGCGACTCTCCGGCATTCGTTAATGGCAACGTTCACCAGGCCTTTATGAATGTCCGCCATTTCAGCCTGTTTCTTCACTTGCCCCAGAATATTTCCAATTCCCTGGATCGGATTATTGACCAGGTCAACCACGGCAGAAGTAATGTGCTCCACCATATTTAACCTTTCCTCGCGAAGAGCCATTTTCTGTTCATCACTGAGTTTCAAGATATCTTCGACCTGGTATTGCTTTGCACGCATGGTTTTTTGAAAATGCTCCTGTTCTTCCTTTAGTTTTTCTTCTCTTTCCTTTAGCATTTTCTCGTTTGACTTGGAATTCTTTTCATTTTCCTTTAATTTTTCTTCAAGCAGGACCGCCTTGTCCACTGTGGAATTCAATAAAAATTCATTTTCACGCAACTTATTCTGAGCGTTTTTCAAGTCGGAAATATCCTGGCCTACCGCTAAAAATCCTTGAACCGTATTTTCTTCGGGATCAATTTCCTTAACGAGGTTCCACAAATAAAAGTGCTTGGTTTTGTCTTTTAAAATCGTTTGTGTCTCCAAATCCACGGAGACCTGAGTTTTCATGCGTTCCTCAATATCTGAGGACACTTCCCGCCAGTTCTCATCGGACAGAATTTTCTCAAAGAAATTCTGATCCAGGGTGTCCTCCCGATTCCATTTAAAAGTAGTTCCGGCTTTTTCGTTCAAATCTGAAATAAGATAGTCGGGAGAAAGAGAGAGCAGCATCAATCCGGAATTACCCAGTAAGGTGGTGAACTGAGTTTTGATGGATTTTATTTCACTCTCATTTTTAGATTCAGTAAGATTGGTCAAATAACCCAGAGTCGTGACGATACCATTTCTGTCTTTAAAAGAGGTCATACTTATCAGGGCGTCAAATACCTCTCCATCGGGTTTTTTGATTGGGATTTCGAGTCGTAACCCGAAGTTCTCTTTGAGCGGGGCCAGGAGTTTGTTTTCAAAATCGAAGGAGTCCCTCTCGGCAAACATAAATGAAATCGATTGATTCAGGGCCAACTCAGAAATATATCCTGTGAGCGATTCGGCGGTTTTGTTCCACGTCAATATGGATCCATTTTGATCCAGGGTAAAAATTGGAAGGTCCATTTGCTCGTAGTGGGCCGCTTTTTCTTTGGCTTCTTCGACGATGTAATTTTTTTCCTTGATGTCCGACATTAATTGCTCGTTGGCCATCCCGAGATTTTCCAATTCCTGCTGGGTGTCCTCGAGTTGAATGCTGTGGGTAAAGAATTCCTCCTGGACCTTTCTGAGTTCTTCCAATTCCGCTCCCATCACTTGATTTGCCGTCTCGAGAACTTCTATGTCCTTCTTGTGTTTGCTGATGGATTCCTGAACCTGACTTAAATCTTTTTCCAGTTTGGATTTGGCGGTTTTTTCCTTTTCAAAGCTTTTTCGAAGGGATTTGATTTCATCGTCCTTTTCGGAGATTTTGTTTTTATAGTCTTTGATTTCTGCAGACGTCAATCCCCCGGTCTTGGTATTAAGCTGGGTTTTTAAGGTGGAGAGTTCGGTTTCTTTTTTCTTTAGTGCAATGCGCAGTTCTTGGAGTTCTTTTTCCGGTGAGGGTGTTGGAGAACTCGGCGGGCTGCCAAATGAAAGTTCCTGTACATTAACCGGTATGTCGGATTCGTCTTCAATCTTCCCGCTGGTCTCTCCTGCCAGTAATTTTTCCAACTCAAGCGTCTTTTCTTTCAGCTGGTGTTCGATTGAGTCCCGGGTGGCGCGGAGGTCTTCTTCAATCTTTTTCCGATCTTCCAATTCAGACTTCAGTTGGGATTGAGTCTGTTCCATAGTCTTGATCTTATCCTGGAATTCTTTTTCAAAAGATTCTCTTACTTTTATTAATTCCTTATCAATAGGGGGCGTGGTTGCCTGAGCGGGAACATTGGAGGCATCGGGGACCCCCGGAGTTTTTTCAAAAGAGGGTTGGGTGAGATCCATTTCTAATTCGGCTTCCGTAGTTTTCTCCAACGGAAGGGCGAGTTCGGTGTCGAGTTGAGATTCTGAAGACACTGATGGAATAGTTACGGATGATATCAAGCGGGCCATGACTTTGATAATGCTGATTTCATCGTTGTCCCACTTCTTTTCTCTTTGATTCGATTCGAAACCGACAAAACCCACAACAGAATCGTTATGAATAATGGGCACGTTGATCAATGATTTGATTCCTTGGGAAAGGTACACTTCTTTTTCAGAAGATGCTTCTTCAGGCAAGTCATCTATTTTTGGAATATGTATGATTTCTTTTTTCTTGATATTCTTTTTGAACCACGGATATTTATCCAGGGAGATTTCCTCTTCATGATCAGGCTCCAGCATCGGTTCTCCGGAAACCCACAGATGAGTGTTGATCATGTGCGTTCCGGTCTGGGTGAATTTGAATACATAACCGTGGTCACTATTTGCAATTTCGCCGAATAATCCCAGCGCTTTCTGAATTCGGTTTTTAATTTCTCCTGTATCCCTTATTTGCTCGGGTGACAGCCTCATCAATACATTTTCCAGCTCAAACCAGAATTTGAAACGCGACCTCGCGTTTGCGCTTTTGATCGCCTCGCTGTGATACTTCTTTTTGTTGAAGTCTAATGCCGCAGTCAGTTTTTTAATGTACGGACCGTACTTTCTCTTGAATTTTGTAAGGTCGCCTCTTAAGCGAATTTGCTCAGATATATCCTGTCCCGAATTGATGGACCCGTAGATTTTGCCGTTCTCATCCCGCAGAGGTGCGCATTGCCAGTCGATCATTTTATCGGTGCCGTCTTTTGTTGTTATCGTCGCGGTAAAACGGATAAAGCTTTGATTTTTATCCTTGACGAAGTGCTGGTATTGATTTCTTACTTCCTCGCGGTTTTTTTCCTCAATCAATAGCGAAATCCAATCCTGCCCCAACATTTCATCTTCCTTGAAGCCCAAAAGAAAAGAAGTCTTTTTGTTGATTTGCATAACTTTGTTGGAATTGTTGATGATCAGGATGATTGAGTTGTCTACGGAGAAAAAGACTTTAGAGAGAGCTTGCTCGCCGTGCAACGCGGTTCTCAGGGATTTCATTTCATCCCGGGTGTTCTTCATGCTTTTCAAGGGAAGAATCAGGGAAAGGCATACTATAGAGATGCACGATACGATAAAAGTCCACCGATCGAGGGAATTTTTTTTAACTTCAAGTTCCAGGTAGTCGACGAGTATCAGGTTTTCCAGCCAGAATTCCCATAGAACCAAAAACACAAATGCGAGGAATAAAGTGAGGGCCACTAAGGATCCGGTATTATCTTTTGAAGACATTTACGCGACCCTTTTGAGGAAGGAGTTTTTTTTGCCGTAGTTTGGATGCAGGATAAAATACACCATATACTTAATACTTCAGAGGGCGGCTAAACGCCGGCGCTTTTGCACAATGAATTGGCAGGCCCGTTGGCGAGGAATCGGGTATTCGCCCGGGAGCGAATTTTCTCTCGAAAAAACCTTTTTCTCGGCACGCAAACGGGAGAGCCGATAGATTCTAATTGTGTTTCGATGTAAAAATTATACCCGATAACACCTTGAAAAGCAACAGATTAGGACTGAATTTTAGTTCCCCAAGCGGAACTGGCCATCGTTGTAAATGTATTGCTTCAAGAGTAGCCTCCTGGTTGGCCGGAAAGTGTGAACCCCCCCCCAATTCCAATAATAATAGCAAGCTTAAGTTGACTCGGGTTATTTGCCCCAATTCTCAAATTCCGATTGGAGAAGTTTAAAACCTTGTTTTTAATTGGCCTTGTATTTCTAAATAGCAGGCCTTAACCTAATTTTATACCTCATTGTAAATGTATTCCTAATTGCAGCCATGCCCTTTTATAAAAAAAAGAAAAATGAACCTTCGGTAAAAGTCGTATCCAGCAGCGGCGATGTTCGTGGAACCTCGCTTTCTTCTCATAAACCCGTGACGAAAAGCGCAAATGATGGGAGAAATGATAGTGGTGGGAGAAGAGTGTCGGACCGCCTCAAGCCTCTTTTAGCAAAAGTGGTATCCGTCGTCTCCTCAGACAGTATCAATGAAGCCTTCTTCAATCTGACGGATGATATGAAGGAGTTTTTCGAGTGTGAGACACTTGTCATCTATTCGATAAGTTCCGATAAAACCCAGCTTTTTTCCAGAAATCATATTTCCGATGAAGTTGTAGAAAAGCGCCTTGATATTTCTCAAGGCAGCTTACCGGGATATGTGGTGAAGACAAAGACTTCACTTAATATCAGTGATGTCAATAATAAAAAAGAATTGGAGAAATATCCGGATTTGGTCCATGACTCTTCCTGGGATAAAAAAATTGGAATTAAAACCCGTTCAGTTCTTGCCGTTCCTATCTTTAACAACTCTAAAATCATTGGTGTGCTTGAAATAATCAATAAATTGGACTCAGCTCCATTTTCCGAGCAATTATTGAAGCTGGCCGAAAACCTGTCGGAATCTCTGGGGAGTGCTCTTGAGAAGCTGGCGCACGAGGAGCATAAAGAAAAACTACAAGCGATTGGATTGGCCATTCAAGAAGCTACCGCCGTGGAGGACATTCTATTTGATACCACCATGCCGATGATTGAATTATTTGACGCGGATATGGTGAATATTTTTGGGGTGGATAATAAGCAAAATGAGATCTATTCGAAAACCAAAACTTCTAAGGGAACCATGGTGTGGAGAGTTCCTATTGGCCCCGATAGTATTGTCGGGTGGGTTGCGCTGGAAAGGCGAATGGTCAATATTGATGATGTGAATTCATCCGAATCGCTGGCCAGATATCACCCGGATCTTACCTATAATAGTACCCGGGACCAGGCGCTGGGATTGGAAACCAAATCCATGTTGTGTTGCCCGTTGATTCATGAGAACAAGCTCATGGGTGTGCTTCAAGTAATCAACACACGTATGGCAGAGCCGTTTGACTCTAATCACGAAAAAAATATCATTGCTGTCGCACAGATGCTGGCGATTGCCTTTCACAACAACTCCAAGTTTGCTCAAGCCAAACCCCATAAGTTCAGTTATCTGATTAACCATGGCATCCTGTCTCCGGAAGAACTGGAGTCATCCATGATCAAGGCCCGAAAAGCCAAAATAGATTTGGAGGAAGTGCTCTTGCAGGAGCGGGGGATCAAGCGTTCAGATATGGGTAAATCCCTGGAAAGTTATTACGGCATTTCCTATTTCGGATACAGCGAGTCCACCCTTCTTCCTAAAAGATACTTTGACGGATTGAATAAAAATCACTTGATCAAAAACCACTGGGTGCCCATTCAAAATGATGAAGGCCTGGTTGTTGTCTTGCTCGATGATCCCTCGGACATGGATAAGGTTCGAAGCATCAAAATGACTTTTCCTAAAAGTGAAATCCAGTTTAAAGTCGGCTTGAGAGCAGATATCTCCGATTATTTGCTTGCGCCTCCTGCAGAAGGGGATCCCGGTAAAGTCGGACAGCCTAAAGAAACGGAAAACGTTTCCGCTCTCTTGGAGTCTATGCTCAGTGAATCCCGGGATGCTTTCCTGGAGGTAGCTGAAGACGAAGAAGAGAATACTATTTCAGAACGCGACAGTTCTATTGTACGGCTGGTCAATAAAATCATTGTCGATGCCTATAATGCTGGAATTTCCGATATCCATGTGGAACCGGGTATGGGGACTGAGGAAATGGTGGTCCGGTATCGCAAGGAAGGGGAATGCGAGGTTGCTCAAAAAATTCCCAATATGTACAAGCGGGCTATCTCGTCGCGTATCAAAATCATGGCCAAGCTGGATATTGCAGAAAGACGCGTGCCCCAGGACGGTAAGATCATGATGAAATACAGTGGCAGGCAAATCGAGCTGCGTGTTGCCACCTGTCCCACGGTCGGCGGGAACGAGGATGTGGTCATGCGGATTTTGGCGGCCAGTAAACCCCTGCCTCTGGAAGCGATGAATTTTTCTGAACGAGATAAAAAACTGATGATAACCAGTGTGACCAAACCGTACGGGTTCATCCTGGTGGTGGGTCCGACGGGTTCAGGCAAAACCACCACCCTGCATTCGGCTCTGGGGTATATCAATACCCCCAAAAAGAAAATCTGGACAGCCGAGGATCCTGTGGAAATTACCCAGCCGGGACTCCGCCAGGTACAGACGCACAATAAGATCGGTTTCGATTTCGCACGGGCCATGCGTTCCTTTTTGCGGGGAGATCCCGATGTCATCATGGTGGGGGAAATGCGCGATGTGGAAACCTGCTCCATTGGCTTGGAAGCTTCCCTGACCGGGCATTTGGTTTTCAGTACCCTGCATACCAACTCGGCTCCGGAAACGGTTACCCGGCTGATCGACATGGGAATGAATCCTATCAATTTTGCCGATGCCCTGGTCCTGATCGCCGCCCAACGTCTGGTAAAAACCCTGTGCAAGCATTGTAAAGCGGATTATCATCCTTCGCATGACGAATTCGATATGCTGGTCAGGGAATACGGCGCCACCCAATTCTCGAAGTTAGGCGTTGAATATGACGATGACTTCAAGCTGAAAAAACCTGTGGGATGCGAACACTGTGGCCAAAGTGGTTATTTGGGACGTATGGGTTTATTCGAATTGCTCGAAGGAACACCGGCGGTCAAGCGGTTGATCATGCAGATGGCCCTGGTGGAAGAAATCCAGGCACAAGCCATTCAAGACGGGATGACTACTTTGAAACAGGATGGCATCCAAAAAATCCTCAAAGGAGAATGTGACTACAAGCAGGTTTCTGCTGTGTGTGGTGTGTGAGTTTTTGACGGATTGCCTTTAAGACCAGCTTATCTTTTCCATTCCAAATTCCGATTAAAAATAAAATTGAATCAGCCCAAAGAAAAGACAAAGTATAAAATCCTGGTGGTCGACGATGAAAAAAAAGTCCTGATCGTCGCCCGTAAGATTTTGATGTCCGCGGGATATGATGTGGAAGTTTGCCTCAGCCCTGAAGAAGCGGCCGAAATTGTGGCCAACCGGGGACCGGTGGCGGTTTTGTTTGCGGATGACCGAATGCCGGGCATGCGCGGTACCGAATTGCTGGAACAGGTGAAACGGGTTTCTCCTTCCACGGTCAGGGTTTTGACCACGGCTTATTACGATCAGCAGCTCATTGAGGATATCGTCAATAAGGGAGAAGCCTTTCGTTTTGTCAAAAAACCGATAGACTTCAACAAGGTTCTCAAGATTATTCGAGAATGTGTGGAGCAATATGAGGTCAACCGAAAGTCTCAGGGACTCCATGATTCCATTAAAAGTCTCACCCAGAATAACCAGGTACTGAAACAAGAGACGGAAGATCTGTCTCAAAAAATCAGCAAACTGAGAAAAAAGATCACGATGGTCACGATGGCGGCAATCCTGATATTAGGCGCTGCTGCCGCATTTAATTATTACGGGGAGTTTCAACGCCAGGAGATTCTCAAAGAAACCAGTATCACTTTGGGGGATTGGATTGTCTATGACAATGATACGGCCCTGGATTCGGCAAACCGCCTGATGTGGATGACTCAGGATTTTCGTATCATTGAGAGAAGATATCCCGCTTCATGGGAAGAAGCCCGGGATTGGGTCCAATTGATGAATGCCAAACGGTTTGGTGGATATCGTGACTGGAGAGTACCGACTATCGAAGAGTACAAGCAGACTTTCGACCCCGATCGAACCCGGTTGGCCTTCGATCAAAACAAGGATTATCCCGTGGGTTACCCCAAAGCGTTTCAGGAGGGCGGGGGATATGGGTTCTGGGCAATGGATGAAGTGGGCGAGAATTCTGCAAAATATTTCTTTTTTGCCGGCGGTTACGATAAAACGGCACCCAAGGATTACAACAGCCCGACCATGAGCGTCCGCTTGGTTCGAACCGTCAAGTAATCTTTTTCCCGGTTTCCAGGTGGGTTTTGATCAGGGAAGCAAGATGGCCGCTTTCCACCATATCTTTAACTTTGGAAACCGCATCTGGTGTGAAATCCTTTTTTAAAAAAAGTTTTCCATCCCTCTCTACAGGTAAAACCGCTTTAGCACCCTTGAACCACCGGCGAACAACCTGAATCGTCAGGTCCAATCCCAAAATCAGCGATTTCCCCATCAAACTTTGCTCCGTGTCGCTACCTTCAATTGCGATGGTTCCCTGGGCCAATATTTCACCGGTGTCGATGCCTGCATTGATTTTCAAAACTGTCGCTCCCAGGCAATCCAGCCGACCGTCATAAATTGGCCAGAAATTACAGGACGAGCCCCGGTACTGTCCGGACAGTCCGATGTGCAGGTTTAGGATTCGGTTGGGAAACTGGTCCATGATTTCCCCGCCGATCAGGCTGGATCCAAATAAGATGATGAGTTCCGGTTGTTGGGTTTGAAGGGTTAATAAAGTATCCCTGGAGTTTAGCTGACCGGTGGGGACGGGGATGACCCTGGGCTGATTTTTTCGTGTCCACGATTCGGAGGGTGTAAAGGTTTTTTGTTCATACTCTTTCCGTCGCCGGAAAAACCATTCCCAGGCTTCCCGGTGTTTAGGAGAACTGGAATTGAAATTGGGGTAAGTCACCTCCTCAATGAACACACATTCAATGGGGAACTCCCGGTTCAGCCGATTGACAAAATACCGGTGGTTCAAACCCGGTCCAGTAATGAGAGCGATTTTGGATTTCATAGGAGCCCTTCGAATCACATTATTCCAACGCATTTACAATACTACGCGCGAATTCCCTGGCGGCTTCCGGTCCCGAGGCGGTAATGACTTTCCCGTCATGAACGACCGGGGACTGGGAGCGTGTCAGGCCTGCTGCCTCCAACTCGGATAGCAACTTTTCATCCTCCGGGCCTGCCGCTTCGTAAGACAAAAGAGAAGCCCGGGCCAGAACAGCCACGCCCAATCCAATGGCGCCGATCACCCGCTCCGCACGAAAATGATCCGTCAGGATTTGAGGAAGAATATCGTCATCCCACAACGACTTCGGGGCACCTTTACCTCCCATGACAATGACAGCATCATATTTTCCCGAGACACCTTGCTGTTTGTCCCAGTCGACCAGCACACCGTCGGGGGTAAACCGGGTTTTGTTCATGCCGACAGCCGCTTGACCTGATTTGGACAGAACGAGGATACGCGGGCCGGAAGCCTTCAGCACCTCCAGCGTATCAAACAGCTCCTGCTCCTGAAACTGGCTTTTGGGAATAACGATCAGAATATTTTTTGACTTGAGGTTCACGATCAATAATCGGGAAGGAGTTCTATTGTTCGGAAGGATAATTCTGCTGCCAGGCTTCAAATCCACCGATCATGCTGTGAACGTCTTTGAAGCCTTTGGACATCAGGTATTTTGCGGCTCCCTGGCTGGAAATGCCGTGGTAGCAACACACGACCAGAGTTTTCTGCTTGTCCAGTTGGTCGATCACCTGTTCCACGTTTTGCTCGTTGAGGGAGAGGGCGGAGGGAATATGGCCCATCGCGAACGAGGCCGGGTCCCGAATATCGACAATCGTTGCCGACCCCTCCTCAAGGAATTCATTTACTTTATGGATGTCTATCTGGCTGATATTCGGCATTGAACAGTCTCCATATTTCGGAATGTGAAGGTTTCCCGCAGTTTTTTAGATGATCCGGGGCCGGAAAAGGTCCCGGAAAAGGAGAATAAATTGAAGAAATGGCAAATTCAAAGCTCTATGGATATCAAATTTTGATATGATTGAAAACCTCAAACTGAATTCATTATTTGAATTAAATCGAAAATGGCTGGTGCGTCAATGACGGCCCGGTGGCAAGCGATCAAGGAGAAAAAAGGTAATGGCAAACGAACAACATGTAACGTTGATAAAAAAAGGGTCGGAAGCCTGGAACCAGTGGCGCGAACAAAATCCGGATGAATCGATCGATCTTTCCGAAGCCGACCTCCGGGGTGTATCTCTCACCAAGGCCAATCTCAAAGGTGCCAATCTCAAGCAGGCCAAACTGCAGTTTTCCAATCTGGCCGGGGCTTCCCTGGTTGGCGCCAACCTGGAACAGGCGCGACTGCAGGAAGCGAACCTTCAGGGCGCACAGCTGGAAAATGCCAATCTCAAAAAATGCAATCTCATGGAGTCCAACCTTCAAAGCACGAACCTGCAAAACGCGGATGTCCAGTCGGCCCAGTTTAATGAGGATGTGATGTTCGGGCAAACCAATCTGAAAGGGACCAATCTGCTGGACGCCTCGGGATTGAGTGTGATGCAGATTCAAATCTCCCAGGTGGATAAAGATACCAAACTTCCGGAATACCTGAGCGACGATATGGAGGACGAAGATTTTCTCAATAGTATGATTTGATCCCGTCCAAGCGTTTCCCAAATCCGCATTTATGAGTGATTTTCGTTGTTCTATGGAAATCCTGTTCCCCATTGCCGCTTAAAAATCTTCCTTTAAATTAAGCGTGAAATTCTAAAATAGCCTTTATACTAAAAAAAGACGAGACGGAACCAATTTTTCAAGCGTGTGTTGTGGAGGAATTATGGAAAAAGGGATAGGCGGGCTGGTCTCCGGACTGATAAGCCTGGGCGTTTTTGCGATGGTCACTTTCCTGATATACACCAACCCTTATACGCCGGAAGGTCATGAGGGTTACGTTTTTGAACAGCCGCGGGTATGGGGCAACGGTGGTTTTCAGGGAGCCGTCCGCGGGCCGGGTAATTACGGATTTGCCATCTGGAGAAACCGGGCCATCAATGTCGATTTTCGACCTCAAACCATCAATGAAGATTTCAAAATTCTGGCACGAGACGATTTGAATGTGGCGTTCCGCTTTCAAGGGGTATTTAAAATTAATGAAGGCACGATTCAGGAAGTGGTGGAAAAATATGGTGGCCGGGCCTGGTACAACCGGTTTGTCAAGGAACCGTTCCGCTCCTTTGTAAGAGATTCCGTGCAAGTCTACGATTCCCGTGAAATCAAAACCAAACGGGAAGTGATCGCCGAACAGGTTCAATCCAAATTGATGCAGCATCTGCAGAAAACACCGTTTGTTCTGGTTAAGCTGGTGGTCGGTAACATCGATTATCCCAAAGCCGTTGCCGAGGCGGTGGAGAAGAAGCTGGCGGCGGAACAGGAGTTGGAAAAGAAAACGATTGAGAAGAAGATCGCCATGAAGAACGCGGAAATCCGTATCGAGGAAGCCAAGGGTATCGCGCAGGCGCAAAAAATCATCAACGCCACATTGACGAAAAATTATCTGCAACACGAGGCCATCAGCGCGCAACTCAAAATGGCGGATTCTCCCAACCACACCACGGTGTATATCCCCTCCGGAACCAATGGGATTCCCCTGGTTTATGATTCAAGAAAATAATAACCAAGCAGGAGAGCAAACAAGCTTATGAGCTATATTCACAAAAGTTTATTGGAAGGCGAAAAAATCCTCTACCTGACCCGGCGCCATAAAATTGTTTTCACCTGGCCGGTGATCTGGTTGCTGGTAGCGGCTATTCTTTTCGGGATCAAGTGGATTTTTGTAGTCAAGCCGGAAGTCAATTTTGCCCTTTCAATTTTCAGCGGCATTTTCCTCGCTGCAGCAATCATTCATGCCCTGGTAATATGGATCAATTATCTGTGCGCCGAGTTCGGGATCACCAACCAGCGCGTGATCGTCAAGGAAGGTTTCCTGAAACGGAAAACCATCGAAGTATTTTTGAAAAGCGTGGAGAGCGTCCAGGTGGATCAAAGCATCTGGGGCCGGATATTGAATTTCGGCACCGTCATTGTCTCCGGCACCGGCGGCGTGACCGATCCCCTCAACATGATCCGTAAGCCGTTGGATTTCAAAAAGCAGGTCCAGCAACGCCTCGCCGGAATTTAACCCGCCTGGGAGGGCGCCCGCGCCGGAAATCCGTAATATTTATTTTTGTTTGAACAACTCGATGGCTTGGATGCGTTGCCGGGAATGAACCACTAAGGGTTTGGGATAGTCCTTCCCCACAATGCAACCGGCTTGTTCCTGTTCTTCCTCAGTGGCCTCCTGCGGCCAGTGGATGCGTTTGTTGGGAAAGCCCGCCAGTTCCGGTAACTGTTCCCTGATAAACTGGCCTTCAGGATCAAACTTTTTAGATTGGGTGACCGGATTGAATACCCTGAAATAGGGTTGCGCGTCGCAGCCGGTGGAAGCGCACCATTGCCATCCGCCGTTGTTCGCCGCAAAGTCGAAGTCCAAAAGATGGTCAGCGAACCAGCGTTCGCCCTTGCGCCAGCTCACCAGCAGATCTTTGGTTAAAAAAGAAGCGACAATCATACGCAGGCGGTTGTGCATCCAGCCCGTTTGCTGGAAATGACGCATGGCGGCATCGATCAGGGGGAATCCCGTTAGCCCAGCACACCAAGCCTTGAAGTGTTTATTACTCCCTGGCCATTGAATTGCGTCGTATTCGGGTTTGAAACAACCCGTCGTCACATGGGGAAAGCGGTCTAAAATCATCTGGTAAAAATCCCGCCAGATCAACTCCGAGAGCCAGGTTTGGGCACCGGTACCGGGGATGTCTTGTGCCAGCCGTACCAGCGACCGGATCGATACCGTCCCGAACCGCAAATGAACGGACAAGCCGGACGTGCCCAAAGGCAGGGCAGGAAAATCCCGGGTTTTTTCATATTGATTTAAATGGGGCTTAAACTTTTTCAATCGTGTGGCCGCGCCGGATTCACCCGCCGTAAGCCACAGCTTGGCGGACTCAAACCCCAGTTTCTTCAGTGACCAGTCGCGTGAATAATCTTTCAGGTGTTTTGCAGACAGCAGGCGGTTGAGTTTGGGCGAATGATTATGGCGATGGGCCGGGTTCAAAGCCGTCAGCCAGGTTTTCTTGTAAGGAGTGAACACCTTGAAGGGAGTCCCGGATTTCGTTAACAGTTCATCTCCTTCAAAAATAACCTGGTCCTTGAAATCGTGGAAGGCGATTCCGCTGGACCCGCAAACGGTTTGCACCGCCTGATCCCGTTGTTTGGCGGCGGGTTCGTAGTCCCGGTTGGTGAACACCGCCTCCGCTTTAATCTCCCGGGCCAGACGTGGTATTTCTTTTTTGGGATCGCCGTGCAGGACTACCAGGGCTGATCCTTTCTTGTGGATTTTTTCGTCGAGTTCCCGCAGGGATTGATGAATGAAGGTGACGCGCCGGTCTTTTTTGTCTTTAAGCTTGTCAAGTAGGGTGGTGTCAAATACGAAAACCACCACAACCTCATGGGAAAGGCGGCAGGCTTCGGAGAGGGCGACGTGGTCCTTCAGCCGCAAGTCCCGCCGGATCCAACATAGTGATCTCTGGTATTTCATAAATGCAAGGGGGTTGAAATGAGTTCATCCATTATAAACCCGGTGATAAAATTTTTAATGCAATTATATCAGGAAGGAATAGAACCGCGAACCCTTTATTAAGTCCGGAATTGACTCGATTCATAAAACCGGCTTAGCAATATATCAAATTATTACACGGGCTACTTTTTTCCTGATTATTAATGAAAAAACAGATATTCAACAGATCTTTGAATATGAGTAAACAATTTAAAGGGTTGAAATTGAAAAGCAGCGGATGGAATGAATCGTAGAAATTAACGGGGAGGATTCAAAATGACGACTGAACTAATTTGCAGGACTCTGGCCTGGTGTTCATTGATTAATATTGGGATTTTACTATTTTGGTGGTTTTGGATCATGCTGGCTCATGACTTTATGTTTCGATTCCATGGAAAATGGTTTAAATTGTCAGTGGACACGTTCGATGCGATTCATTACGGATTGATGGGATTTTTCAAGCTGGGTATCATCCTGTTCAATATTATTCCCTATTTTGCATTACGTATTGTCGGATGACATGGCGGCATTTATCAAGCGCTGCAACTGTTCAATATGTCCGCATCAAGCTCTCCTTCACGAGGTGGAAGCTCTAACTTAAAATGAGATACAACTTGCAGGGACAGGTTGTCTCAATGAGGATAAAATGGAAAATTATGTGTTTTATACCCTGGTCACTTCAATGATTCTTAATTTTATCGTATTAGGAATTTCCCTGAACCGGCCGGATTCCTTGATTCCCGTAAGCCTTTCGGCTGTTTCAATTGCTCTGCAAGGATACGCGTTGCGGCTGATCGCCATTAACTCGATCAGCTGAACAAAAATTTCGGAAAATATTTAAATAGCAAAAAAATCTCCCCTCACTTTTAGGGTGTTTCCGCTTGACCGGAAAATTCAACCCACACCTCCCTGAATCGTTCTTTCCTCCCGGTCTCCAATTTCAATTACAGCAGACCGTACATGACGAAAACGACACATGCCAGCAGGGTGACCACGACGCCGACAACGAAAATCGTGTTGACGACGGTGTTGTCCTTATGGCCGATATCCCCGATTTTCGGATTTCCACGGATCTTTTCCCACAACATGATGACCTCCAGGAGCCAAAAGTTCATAATATCAGGAGGTGAATTTACCTCCCTATAACAAAGATAGGGTCCTCGAGCTGGGATATCAACTTCGCCTCCAAGGTTCCGAAGGCGAAAAAGTCCAGTTGCCGGGTTTGAGTAGGGGCTGGAGTCACGCCCACCGGTTTAACTTGAAATTTTCCCTACAAGGGACAAAATTAATTGTGGGAGTGCAAGGAAGGACTCCCCTGAAAGTGCCAGAGCGCCCTAGATAAGGTGAAGCGGTTTGAGGTTTAAAAACCTACTTGAGCGGCGGGAGGTCCGCAGGGCACTCTGGTTTTTAATATTCCTGCTGTTTTTGCCAGAGAGACTGCATAAAGACAAAGGGGTCATGGCAGAACGCCATAACCCCTTTCTAATAATGGTCGGAGCGAGAGGATTTGAACCTCCGACCCCTACACCCCCAGTGTAGTGCGCTAACCAGGCTGCGCTACGCTCCGATATTTTTTATTCCCTGACCCCCCGAAACTTTTTCATAATCCGAAGAGCTGGATGATTTTTCTTTTAGGATTTCAGAACCCAGATTCTTCGTCCCTTCGGTCCTCAGAATGACAAGACATTCCGATTTGTCATCCTGAGCGCCAGCGAAGGATCTAGGTTTATTCTGATTACCCTACTTACGCAAAGCTCCGTGCCGCGTGGCGGCTAAAGTTAATGATTACATGCTCTTTGGCATGTTCCCTTTGCCGTTAAAACCCCACTCTGCTTCGTCCAGAAATTCAAAATAGAGGATTCCAAAAAAGAAGTCAACCGCTTATCCGACAGTCCTCCAAGCCACGCTACATTTTACTTGAAGCCTCGGACCACTGTGATAAAATCCGCTGATCTCTATGATTTTTAAGGGAATTACAGCCCTCAACCGTTCATCGGAAGGATTTGGATAGTTATGAAAGTCGTCAACGTCAAAGACCAGGTGCAGTTTAAATCCGAGAAAATGAACAAGGTCAGCCTTTTCGATACGGACCGGTTTTTTTGTGATGTATACTGTCTCGAGCCCGGCCAGGTCCAGAAAGTGCATGCCCACAAGGGGTCGGACAAGATATATTATCTACTGGAAGGGAAGGGCCGCATCACTGTCGGGTCCGAAGAGAAAGAACTGGCGGCTGGGGAGATCACCCTGGCGCCTTCCGGAGAGGTCCACGGGGTGGTGAACCATACGCAAGAGCCGTTGGTTCTCCTGGTGTTTATGGCGCCTAAACCCCAGTAATTTTTTTGATACACGATCCCGGCGCAGGCCGGTTAAGTTAGGGAATTCTTTAAAATGATTTATCTGGTGTTTCCATCGTCCTGGCATCCGTCTCAGCCTTATCTGAGCCTGCCAGCCCTGAAAGGTTTCCTGCATCAGCACGGCATTACAGATGTCGTGCAGAGGGATCTCGCCATCGAGCTGTTGGACCACCTGTGTTCCTGGGAAAATACCCGGCCGCTTTACGACCGCATTCTGAAAGACCTCCACCAGCTCGGCTCCAAACCCTTTCTCACCGACATCGAAAAAGAAAAATTTGAAAAACTACGCGAAGCGGAAGAAATCATCCCTGCCCTGAAGGATCAGATCGACGGCGCTAAAACCATTCTGCGCACGGAGGAGTTCTATCAGGTCGACCGCTACATGGAAGCCCTGAAAATCATCGACGTCTGGCTCGACAATATTCTGGCCTCCTATTACCCGTCGCAGTTGACGGTGATCGGCAGCCAGTTGCGGTTTTCGCCGTACTCCACTCAGGAAATACTCGATTCGTTCAAGCATCCGGAAGAAAACTTCTTTTACGATTTGTACAAGCAGCATTACGTTCCCGACATCCTCAAAGAGGATATCGACATCCTGGGTATCTCCATCACCTCCGTCGAACAGATCATTCCCGGCCTGACCCTGGCGCACCTCATCAAGGAGGCGCGACCGGAAATCCATATCACGGTAGGTGGCAGTGTGTTCACCAAGCTGGTGGACGTCCTCGAAAAGGGTTCGCCGCTGTTTGATTTTGTCGACAGCTTTATCGTGCACGAAGGCGAAACGCCGTTGTTGCGTCTCGTAGAACATTTGCGGGGGGATGGAGACCTGTCTCAGGTGCCCAATCTGGTGTATAAGCATAACGGTGGAGTGAAGGTGAACCGCCCGTTCGCCAAGGAAGAATTGAACGCTTTGCCGACGCCGGATTTCGACGGTATCCCTTTTGATTTGTATCTGACGCCGGAGCGGGTATTGCCGATCATGGGATCGCGCGGTTGCTATTGGGAAAAATGCGCGTTCTGTTCGATCCCGTTCGATCACATGGATTTCCATGTGCGCTATGCAGAAACGGTGGTGCAGGATTTCAAAAACCTGAAAGAGAAGTATGGCTGCAATTACTTCTTCTTTACCGATGAAGCGTTACCGATCAATTTTCTGAAAACGTTTTCCGAAAAACTGATCGAACAGGAAGTCGACGTCCAGTGGACCGGCGAGCTGAAATTCGAGAAAAGCCTGTTGCGTGACAATCGGATGGAAACCCTGTACAAGTCGGGTTGCCGCAAGCTGATTTTCGGCATGGAATCGTACAATCAGCGCGTGTTGGATTCCATGAAAAAAGGTTGTCCCAAGGAAGTCATCGACAAAACCGTCGAGGAGTGCATCCGCATCGGGATCGCCATGCATTTTTACATCCTGGTCGGGTTCCCCACCGAAACGCGGGATGAAGTGATGGATTCCGTCAACTTCGTGATGGACAATCAGCACATTCTCGACTCACCCGGATTCTCATGCATCGCCTCGCAGTTCGACCTGGAAAAGGGAACTCCCCTCGCGAAGGACCCGGGGCAGTGGGGCGTCTATGACCTGAGCAACCCCCCGAATCATGATTTGTCTCTGGGATTTTCCTACAAGATCAAAGAAGGGCTGAACGCCGAACAGGCCACCGAGGTTTATCAGGAAGTGGTGCAGAGAATCAGCCGCGAAGTCATGACCTTTCCCCACAACTATTCCCTGGCCGATGGACTTCTCTATCTCGGCTACCACGAAAGAGAAAATATCCAGGAACGCATCTCCTCCCTGTCCGTTTAAAGTAAACTCCACCCGTTGGTAAAAAAACTCTTAATATCTATGAAAAGGTGAGGGCTTAGCTTGTTGGCCTTGCTGTTGATACCTCAGCCTGTTTAGTATGGAATTAACGAGTAAGTTCAGGCTGGTGATGGGCGGACGACTACTTCTATTGATACCTCTTGAGTGGATTTGGTTTTTATAATCGAAGTAAACTTTTCCTTCCCGCATCATTGATCCTTGAAATAAGTTCGGCCACCAATTTTACTCTTGAATTAAAAATCAACCGTTGCCACATGGCGATGTCTAACACCCCTGAAATCATAGGTTTTCCGATATATAATTTTTCTCCTTGCCTGTTTTCCTGCCACAAACCTTGAGCTGCGTCTAAGTCCCTTGTAACTGATGTTTAATAAAGAATAAGCGCCAATAAAGGCTCTAATTTAAATTGGTTTTTTTGGGGGTAATCCGGGGTATTTTGTCGAAAACTACTGAAAATACCCTTTTTAGGGGTTGACGGGTGTCTAGTTTCTTATACTATTTCTCTGATTAATAGAATTACATCTACATTTGATAGTGTAATTATAAGTTTTAAAAAGGCGTTATTCAATCAGTTTGCTTTGTTTGAGGGAGGGGCGAGCTGTTGTTAGCTGTTCACACTTAAGTCATGAGGAGGAAACATGAAATCTTTGAAGGGATATTTCTTGGGTAGAGCAAGTTGTATTTTTGCTGTCGCCTTTGTAATAGTCTTTATATCCACGGGTGCCGCGATGGCGGGTCCGCTTTCCGGAGCCATATTTACAACCACGGTCGATGGAGACGTTGTCAACGGCAACACCAAATATGAATTCAAAGAAGATGTCTATCTCGACGGGGGTCCGGGACCAAACGCTCCGGCCTCGGCGGCAGGTCTGCCTGAAGGGGACTATTACTTCCAGGTTACTGATCCAAGCGGAAAGGATTTGCTGTCCACTGACCATATCTCGTGCCGCAGTGTTCATGTGAACGCTAACGGTGTGATCGATATTGTTTATTCCGGAACGAATCATGTGAAACAGCAAGGTAAATGGAAGTCTGTACCCTGTCAACATGCTCAGGGGATTGATATCGATCATAGTGAACTGGGCGCCATAACCGTTCAACTGTTTCCCTATGATGACACCCCGAATCCCGGCGGTGTGTATAAGGTATGGATGACGCCGGTGGAGAACTTTGCAGGAGATCCGACTTCCAGACCGGCAGATGGTACAAGTGGTCCCTTTAATGTGAATGGTGAGAATTGGCAGCCGGCCAACGTTCACGGTTTTATACCCTCATGGTCGAAGACCGACAACTACAAGGTTGATAAAAAAGGCAGGCCGTTCGAGCCGCCCTTTCTTACGATTTTCAAATTCCATGACCGGAATTTCGACGGCGTTTGGGATACTGCTACCGAGGAAGGAATCGGCGGTTGGGCGATGGATGTTACCGACACGCTTAATATCACGACCACGGTATTCACCCAGGCAGACGGTGGGACCGGTCCCATACTCTCCGCCGAGGCAGGGGTTTACACTGTCGTGGAGGAAACCCCTGCAGGCACCCTGCAGACGATGTCAGAGCTTGACGGAGTGCAGTTGTCGTTAATTCCGACTGCCAACCCGACCGTTCTGGTGACTGTTGCCGGCGATTCCGGCGAAACCCATCTGGTCGTGTATGGTAACGTCGGTCTGGGCGCCGTGAAGGCATGCAAAATCTTTGACCGCAACGGCGACGGAGTCGCAGATGCGGATGAGCCTGGTATTCCCGGTTGGAAAATCCAGCTCAGTGACTCAGACGGTTTGTTGGATGAGAAGTTAACGGGAGCGGATGGGTGTGCCACTTTCTCTGGTTTACTGCCCGGGACCTACACGGTGACAGAAGTGCTTCCGACCACCGGCGGCTGGGTTGCGACCGGACCGACGTCCGAATCGGTTACTATCGAATCCAGTTTGTCCGGTGGGGTTCTCCAAGGCACTCTGGTGAACAGCGCGTTCACCAACGTGTGTACGGATACTGCCGATTTCGGAACCAAGGGTTTCTGGCATAACAAGAACGGATTGGATGTACTCACACAGGAAGATATCGATTATGTGAATACACTGGCGCCGTATGTTTCGCCGTCCAGCTACTTCGATGATGGCGATGAGCCGTTCGATGGTATGTTCCAGGATGGTACTTTGGTCGCCGCCGCCCACGGCTCGTGGGGCGATCTGGTCGCCCCCGAAGGATCGCCGAAGGCGGAAGTGTCACAATTTCTTGTGGACCCCAACGCCGGTGGTGATCCTCGCGAACAACTCGCGCAACAGCTCCTGGCATTTATATTCAACACGCGGCATGCCCTCGATGGACCCGATGCTCTCATCCAGCTTCCCGACGGAAGTTTTGTGTCTGCACAGAGTCTCATCGACGCCGCGATTGTCGCTTGGCTAGGTACCGATGCGGCGGCACAGACCGCGATCAAAACCACGCTCGATATGTTCAATAACAATGATGCCGTGGCCTTTGTCCCGTCGTCACCTTGTGCGGTCGTTTATCCATAATGTTCGTGCGACCTCTTGAAACGAGAACCCCGGAGCAGCAATGCTCCGGGGTTTTTTCTTTAAATTATAGTTCTAAGCCACATTCTATCAATCAATATCGACCTTTTGAAGAGGGATGGGAAACTTGCGGGAAGTTAAAAAGACCAGAACAGGAAGAAGGGCAGGCCGAAGGTGAGGGTGAGTGCAAGAACGTTCAGGCCTTGCAGAATAAGCATTTGGTCGGTTAAAGTGGAGATGACAAATTCGGCCCCGACCCGCCTCACTGCGCTTTCAATGTCCGCCCGGTCCAGATGATCTTTACCCTTTTTGTTCAATTCCTCCATGACGTCGTCGAGGAAGATGAATTTGAGGACTTTCAAAAGCGCCTTGAAGAACAATCCCTTCATCCAATTGATCGGACCGCCCTTGAGTTTGAGCTCATCGAGAAATTTTTTACCGATCTCGTCAAACTTGCGCGCCAACTCTTCTCTGGGAATGCTTTTATTGACGTTCGGGTAGTGGGACAGCACCCCGCTCACCAGAAGGTCCATCAAGTCATGCAGGCCGCCCACCATTTGACGAAACTTGCCGCGCGCCGTTTCGATGATGCTGGCAATGACGCCATGGACCGGTCCCCACAGGCCGTACCAGAGAAGGGCGGTGATCACAGCCAACCATTGCAACCAGCCGCTCCAGTCGGTGGACCCAATATAGATTTCTTTCAATGAATAAGTACCGATCATTCCCACAACGAAACCCACGACACCGAACAGCAGCAGGTTCACAAAGGTGCCGATGAATAGATCCGCGAAAAATTTTTGCCAGTAACTGAGAACCTGACTTTTATCCGTCATAAAGTCCTCGGGTTCCGCGTCAGGATTTTTGCGTCTTCCGGGGCGGAGACGGGTGGTTGGCTTCGTGATGGGGTGGGGGGAATCGGCGCGCTGGGTCCGGCTCGCATTCCGAAGCTCAGGTTCATCAGGCAGGGAATGAGCAGAAGCGTAAAGATCGTGCTGAAAAACAGCCCCGACAAAATGACCACGCCGATACCACGGTAGATTTCACTGCCCGCGCCGGGAATGACCACCAGCGGCATGAGGCCGAAGATGCTGGTGAACGTGCTCATGAAAATCGGTCGAATGCGGTTGCGCACGCTTTCCAGGATGGCGTCACGGTAAAACATTCCCTCTTCCCTGATGTGAAGCAGGGTCTGGTAGATAATCAAAATGGCGTTGTTCACCACCACTCCGATCAGGATGATAAAACCCAGCATGGTCAACACGTCCAGCGGTTGGGTGACATAAAGGTTCAGAGCCCACAGGCCGACCACTCCCCCGACCGCCGCCATCGGTACGCTCAGCATGATGATCAACGGGAATCCCCAGTGCTGGAAGAGTACCGCCAGTAGCAGGTAAGTGATGATGATCGCCAGAATGAAGTTGTCCGCCATGGCGTCGCGGGTTTTCTCCAGCTTGTCCGCGTTGCCCGTCAGGTTGATGGAATACTCGCCGGAAAGAGTGCCGTCGTCCTTCAAAGGTTGGATAATCTGATTTTTGACCAGATCAATGCCTTCTTCCAGCGCCATATGGTTGGGCGGGCTGATCTCCAGTGTTACCGACCGTTTGCGCTCGAAATGCCTGATTTCTTCGGAGCTCACCGTTTCGGTCATCTCCGCGATATTGATCAAAGGCACCGCCCGGCCTTTCTGGGTGTAAAGAATCATTTCGGGAATATCCTGCGTCCGCGTAACATCCTGCTCCCGGCTCTGCAGGATGAGATCGATGCCCTCGCGCGGCATGTAGGGTACCCGGACTTTATCAGGATTGAGGAAAACCTCATCCGCGTATACCCCGTCCACCAGCGCCGCCACCGAGTACCCCAGTTCAAACACATCCATATCCAGTTCGGCGACCGACTGCCATCGCGGCTGTATCCGGATCTGCGGTTGCCCCAGTTCGATTCCGGGTATGGGACGGACTTTCGAACCCGGCATGATCTCTTTGAGTTTGAAAAAAGAGTTGCGGGCGATCTCGGTGATTTTAACCAGGTCCGGTCCCATGATATTCATTTCAATGCCGCGCGATCCGCTGAACGCGCTGGAGAACAAAGACAACTGGCGGGTGATGGCGATCATCCCGGGGACTTTCTTCAATTCTTTCTCCAGAACCGGAATCAATTCCGGTGCGCGTTCCGGATCTTTGGCTTTCACGATGGTGAACAGGCGTCCGCGGCTGCCGATAAACAGGAAATTTCGAACCGCCGGACCCTGCAGTTTTTTCTCTTCGGGGCTTCCCGCCTCGGCTTCCCAGTACGCGCGGTAATTTTCCTCCATTTCGTTGCCGATGCGGTGCATCTCGTCGATGTTATAGCCCTGTGGCGGAATCATCATACCGATGATCACGTTCTGATCTCCCTCCGGCAGGTATTCTGTTTTCGGGATCAGCAGCCACGCTCCGTACAAGGGGACAAGAGTCAGGATCAAAATGAGTGCGCTTTGGATAAATGGAAACTGAAACACCCATTTCAATCCCCCGACCACAGTCCGGTTGAACCCGGCCGCCAGGGGCACCAGCCCAAATACATTTCGGAATACGGTTTTGAGTATGCCGCTCGATGTGGGATGCACTTCTTCATAGTTCAACAGTTTTCGAGCCAGGGCGGGTATGACGAGGATACTGACGATCATCGAGAGGGTCACCGCCGAGCTGATGGCAACGGCAATGTCCTGGAACAGTTGTCCGACTTCCTCTTCGATGAACAGAACGGGAATGAACACAGCCAGAGTGGTCAGGGTGCTGGCAAAAATGGCGCCCCAGACTTCGCGGGCTCCGTCAAAAGCGGCGGTACGGGTATCCTTGCCCATTTGCCGGTGGCGATAAATATTTTCCAAAACGATGATGGAAGCATCCACCACCATGCCCACCGCAAACGCCATGCCCGCCAACATGATGACATTGATCGTTCGCCCCATGAGCGTGATGATTAAAAACGAACCGATAACACTGATAGGAATAGCCAGGGCGATGACCAGCGTGCTGTAAAAGCTTCGCAGAAATAGCAGCAGAATCACAATGGCCATGGTTCCGCCTATGATCAGGTTGAAAGTCACCATGTCGATGGAACGTGAAATGTACTCGGTCTTGTCCGCCGTCTGCGCGAGGTGAAGGCCCATCGGATTGAGGAGGTTTTCATTCATGTCAGCGACGACGGTTTTGATTTCTTTCATCACCTCAATGATGTTGGAGCCGATTTCCCGGCGGGTGTTGACAGCGATTCCCGGCAAGCCATTGTGCCGGACGTAGTCCCGCAGCTCATCATAATCGACCTTAACTTCTGCTACGTCTTTGACGTAAACGGGGCGCCGGTTGATGTGGGTGATGATGGTTTGCTCAACATCTTCCGGACTTTTGAATTCCCCGGTGGTGCGAATGATGTACCGCCGTTTGCCCTCGTCGAAATCGCCGCCGCTCACGTTCCGGTTCTGGTCGCGCAATGCCTCCCGCAGTTGAAAAATACTGATGCCCCGTTCCGCCAGTGCATGCGGGTCGAAGATGACCTGCAACTCCAGCGGACTGCCGCCATAGACCGAACTGTCGGACACACCGGGTATCCGCTCAAACCGGGCTTTGATGAAATCTTCCGCGAAATCCCGGTAATGGTAGACGTTGATCTCGTCTTCCTTGCCCGGAAGCGGTGACAGGACGAACCAGCCGATTGGGCGATCCGATATATTGACGGTTTTAATGATGGGCTCATCCGCATCCTCGGGATAGGTCGGCACTTGGTTGAGGGCATTTGCGGTGCGGACCAGCGCGTCCTGCAGATCGGTGCCCACCTGAAACTCCAGATAGATTTCCCCAAGACCGGTCTTGGATGTACTTTCCATTTCCACCAGGCCAATGATGGATTTCAGATGCTGTTCCTGTTCGTCGACGACTTCCCGTTCGATTTCCTCCGGGCTGGCGCCCGGCCAGGTGGTGCGGATGCTCAGTTCCGGCTGGCTGATTTCGGGGGTGAGTTGGACGGGGATGCGGAGCAGGGCCATGATGCCGAACATGAGGATCAGGATCACCCCCACCGCAACGGTGACACCGTATTTGAGGGATTGTTCAACCAGTTTCATGAGACGGCTCTAATGGATTTTTTTGATAATGTTTACTTTGGAATTGGGTTTCAGGCGTTCGTTGCCCTGCACGACCACCCAATCTCCGGATTTGATTTTAGCGCCCTTGAAATGAACAGCGATCATACTTTTTTCCAGCCTCCCGGTTTGCACGGTCACTTTATGTGCCTTCATCGTTTTGTCTTTGTCTTCGCGGACCACCCAGACCGCGGTTTCCCTGGGACTGCGGACGATCGCGTCTTTGGGCACAAACAGCGTTTTGTCTTTTTTCTTGCCGAGCTTTAATTCTACCCGGACCAGCATGCCCGGCGCCAGTTGGGATTTTGTTTTTGTAACCTTGATGCGTACCGGAAAGGTGCGGGATACCGGATCGCCGGATCGGATTTTCTCTATGACTTTTCCCTGAAAACTCTGAGGGCCCGCGCGTGTTTCATAGGATTCCAAAATGACCTTGGCCGATGCGCCGATTTCAATACGGTTGAACTGGAACTGCGGCACATGGATTTCCACCTTGAGAGGCCTGGCCCGGATCATGGAAACGGCAGGATCCCCTTGTTCCAGCCATTGGCCGACTTCGGTTTCTTTTTTAACGATATACCCGTGAAACGGGGCAAAGATCGTCGCCCGGTTGATATTGTCCTGAATCATCTCGATACGGGCCTCAGCGGCCTTGATGTTGGCCTCTTCCTGCTTGATTTTTTCAGCGCGCGGGCCGGCAACGAGCTCGTTCAACATGGACTGCTTCTCATTCACTTCCGCCCGCGCGGCCTGGGCCTCGGCATCGGCCTTGTCAAATTCATCGAGACTGAGTACCCCATCCTTGTACAGTTTTTTGATTCGCTTGAGCTCGTTGTCAGCCAACCGTACCTTGGCTTTGGATTGTTCGAGGGCGGATTGGGCCGCGGCGATGGTCTCGGGACGAGTACCGGTGTTCAATTCCTCGAGCCGGGCTTCCACCAGTTTTTTCTCGGCCTTCGCCAAATCACGCTGGAGGACCAGGGGATCAATACGGAGTTTGACCAGTGGGGTTCCCTTGCGCACGTATTGGCCCTCCTGGAACAGCAGCTGGTCCACGCGCCCGTCCACTTCGGAGGCCAGTTGAGTTGTAGCCCAGGCCTGCACCGTCCCCGGATACTCAAACGAGGAATGTGTGGCGATCTCCCTGGCCTTGGCCACTCCTACGGGAACGGGCCGGTCCTTCTTGTTCTGGGCGGAAAGAAGAGACGGCGAACCCAAACCGGCTAAAACAGTAATGGCAATCGATACCATAAAGAATTGAGTATTTAGAATACTATATCTCATCTATTACTTTGAATATTGGAGGTTTGCCTGTCGTCCGCCGGGCTTCGCATTATGCCCAAGGACCGGTCTAAAAGCCATCGATTTCACTGGTTAGCATATCGTATGGGTTTTGCACATGCATTAACCATTTTTGCATTCATCATGCCAAAATTCCGGGACTGGTTTGCAGAAATTAAGCGGTGGAGAGAGTTGAGTCAGGATTGAACCTGAACGGTCAGGATCAGGTCGCCGCGTTGCTCATTGACGACTGAGCCTTTTTCACGAAGGCGCAGTTTTTTGCCGGAGGATATTCCGGGAGGGATGGTGACTTGAAGGTTCTCTGCGTTGTCTCCGACCTGATATGAAATCTGTTTTTTGGCTCCCGACTGCGCTTCGTCCGGTGTTATGGAAATATTGTAATACAGATTGGGATCATGTTTCCCGGATGCTCCCTTACCAGGTTTTGCGAACAGGTTTTTAATGGAATGCGATATGGAGGGAGCAGGCTTTTCTTGAGTTTGGGATTTCGGAGGCCCTTGAGCCGCGCGCTTCTTTTTTTTGAGGGCGTACAGGGAGGACCCAACGGAACTCAACAGCCACAAGCCGGTTCCTATTTTTCCGATAGGACCGGGAACCATTCGCAGGAATTTGCCGATCCCTCCGGCGGCGCCGAAAAAAATGGGTCCGAAAAAGTCCGGTCCGGTGCGGAAACCGGATTTCTTGAAATCGGTATTCAGGTCGTTGAAAATATCCCGGCCGAAACCCTGGCGGAACATGTTTTCGAATATCTCCTGCTGGCTGTAGCGGAATTGAGGCTCTCCCCGGGTTCCAGTGAACGGGCCGGTTCGAAAGTGATCGTATTCCCTGCGCTTCGTGGGATCCATGAGGACACCATAGGCTTCGGTGATATCCTTAAATCGTTCCTCGCTTTGAGGGTCATTGGGATTGCGGTCGGGGTGGTGTTGCAGGGCCAGTTGCCGATAGGCCTTTTTGATCACATCTTCAGCGGCTTTTTCCGGGACACCCAATATCTGATAGTAATCTTTGGTGTGGGTTTTCATCTCAATGCTCTACATATCCAGTTGTTGCGGATAGGTAGCCTCGGCGACCTCCGGTCCTTCCAGTCGCGTGTTCTGTTTGGTCGTCGCCAGTCGATAAGTATCATCCTTGTGGAGACTTTGATTGAGGTTCAAAAAGTCGACCAGGATTGGAGTGGAGGAAATTTCCATGTCCTTTTCCATGGGGGCAATGATAAAGTCTTCGGTACTCAGGACATCCCGGTATTTACGTTTCATGCCCATATTGTAGGCTTTGTATCCGGGCACTGCCTCCGCGCCCAGGTAGGGCTCTTTGTTCAACACTTTGTATTGTTCGGGAATGTAGACGTTGGCGAAATAGTCCGGACCCAGGGAGTGATGAACCATGGTATGGACCTGCAATACCCGCAGGCTCTCATCGGTCGGAGACATCTTGATACTGACATAGTAGGTCCGGTCATGAAAATTTAGGTTTTCCATGAAAACAATGCCGTACAATACGTTGAACTTGAACTGTAGAAAGATACCTACAGCGATCCAGCCAAATATGATCCAGAATTTTTTCACTTTCAAGTCCCTGTGTTATTCCTTAAGATGAATAATTCTTCACTTTTACACAAAAATAACAGGTTTTTCCGGTTATTTATATATAAAATGGGGGATGACGGTGAGGCGTTTTATTAATTATTTCATATTGATACGGCTAAAATCAACCTCTTGTCTTCGCCCGGCGAAACTTCGTCCAAATCGGTGGCAAAGCGCATGAAACTGGACCGGGGATATCTGATTGCACTGGAAGGGGTTGACGGCACGGGCAAATCCACCCAATGCGGTCTGCTGGCGGACTTCCTGGAGGCCACCGGATATCCGGTGGTTCGACTGCGCGAACCGACGGCCGGAGTGTGGGGGCAAAAAATCCGAACAATCCTGACCGAAGGCCGGGGCGATGTTTCTCCCGAGGAAGAGTTGCAGTATTTCATCAACGACCGCAAAGAGGATGTCGAGCAGAATATTGCACCGGCGCTGAAGCAGGGGAAAATCGTGTTGATCGACCGGTATTATTATTCCACTGCCGCTTATCAGGGGGCTTTGGGATTCGACCCGCAGAAGATTATAGAAGACAACGAGGTCTTTGCACCACGTCCGGATCTTCTGTTTATCATCCAGGGATCACTGGATGAAAGTTTCCGGCGGATCGAGCGGGGCAGGGAGGGGTTCAGCTCCTTCGAAAAGCGCGACTACCTGGAAAAAGTGCGGAAAATTTTTGATACGTTTACCGGCGACCATATTCGCCGGATCAATGGAGATCCTCCGATAGAAGAAGTGCAACAGGTGCTTCGGCAGGAGGTTCATGTCCTGCTGGGAATAAAGGAAATCTCATGAAACGGTTTATCATCGGTATTACCGGAGCCAGCGGCGTTTGTTACGCCAAACGGTTGTTCGACGTTTTGCAACCGCAGGCGGAACTGCATGTCATCATCTCCGAGCGGGGAGGGGAGTTGTTGAAGCTGGAGCTGGATTTGACCTCCAAATATTTTGCCAAAGAAAATGTGACGGTTTACAGAAATTCGAAGATCAATGCCTCGGTCGCCAGCGGCTCCTTTCCCATAGACGGCATGGTGGTGGTGCCCGCCAGCATGGGAACGATCGGCCGCATTGCTGCCGGAACCTCGGAAAGTCTGATCGAGCGGGCGGCAGACGTGGCGCTGAAAGAGCGCAACAAACTCGTTGTGGTACCGCGGGAAACTCCGTTCAGTCAGATTCATTTGAAGAACATGCTCACGCTGGATCAGGCGGGGGCATTGATATTGCCCGCCAATCCGGCGTTTTACCAGAACCCGCAATCGATCGACGATCTGGTGGATTTCGTGGTTGCGCGCATTTTGAATCAACTGGATGTGGATCACGATTTAACTGAACCCTATCAGCCTTGAAAATGGAAAGTACCCTGACATGATTTATCTGGATAATGCCGCTACCTCGCCTGTGGACCCCGAAGTGATTGAGGTAGTTCAGGAATCGATGCGCAAGGATTTCGCCAACTCGGGAACCGTCTATGCGTTGGGGTTGGACGCCAAACAACGCATTGAAGATGCGGAAAACCGGATACGCGAGAGTTTGTCAATCCCACCCGATTATAAAATCATCTTCACCAGCGGGGGCAGTGAGTCGAACAATCTCTTCATTAAAGGCTACGGTTTTCCCGACAGGAAGATGGCGTTTCTGGGTCTCGAACATCCCAGCGTCGTGCAAACGCTGGAATCGTTCCGCGAGTTTGGCAACGAGCCGGTTTCGTTGCTGGCGTTACAAGAGGATGGGCGACTGGATTTGTCTGCCGTTCCCCGACTGAAGAAAGAGAAGGTCCGGTTGTTGTGCCTGTCTCATGTGAATAACGAACTGGGCAGTGTCAATGACCCTGTTCAAATTTTACCGGCACTGGCGGAGCAATCGCCTCAGACGCGTTTGTTTCTTGATGGTGTGCAGGCGGTGGGCAAGCTGAAATTATCTCCTGAAATGTGGCAGGGGCTCGCAGGATACTCTGTCTCCGGCCACAAAATCAACGGACCGAAAGGCATCGGGTTGTTGGTGGTCGAAGGCAAACTGGATCTGAAACCGCAGATCCACGGCGGCCAGCAACAACACCGCCTGCGCTCGGGAACCCTTCCGGTTCCGTTGATCGTCGGCCTGGCTCTGGCTATACAAAGGGCGGTTGAAAAAACTGACGAGACGATTAAGAATAACCGAAAATTGTTTCACCATCTTGTGAAAGGACTGCAAAGTCTCGCAGGCAAGATTCCCGGCTTGGACCTTAAATTCAACTCTTCCTTATCCGAAGATTTAACCCATCAATCTCCCTCTATCGTAAACTTCCGTTTTGCGCCGGTGGAAGGGGAAGTCATGCTCCACCATCTGGAGGAAAAGGGAATTTACGTGGGGCTGGGAAGCGCCTGCAGTGCACACTCCAAGGAGCCGTCGAAAATTCTGACGGGGATCGGGTTGACGCCGGAAGAGGCCCGATGCAGTTTGAGAATTTCTTTCGGTCCACAAAACACCCTTGCCGATGTCGAAGCTTTTATTGAAGCATTCGGCGTGGCTTACCGCCAACTCTATTCCACCTTCAACCGCAAAACCGCCCACAAATGAACGAACGGAGAACCATCCTGGTCCGGTATGACGAGATCGGACTCAAGGGAAAAAACCGGGATCAGTTCATCAATCGTCTGGTGAAAAATATCCAAATGCAAATGAAGGATTTGGAAGGGTTGCAGTTCAAGGTTCCGCACGGCCGGATTTTTATCCATTGTCCCGAAGAGTTATCGGTGGAATGCACCAGCAGGCTTCAGAAAATTCCCGGGGTGGCCTCGGCCAGTGTCGGTGTGACGCGCGAACCGAAATTCGATGCCCTGGCTGCCGTTGGTGTGGAATGGATCGAGCCCCTGCTGCAACCGGGGAAAACTTTAAAATTTTGCGTGCGCACCAACCGGGCGGATAAAACCTACCCGCACAAATCGCCGGATATCGATCGTGAAGTGGGATCGCGTATTCTCCGGCAATTGCACTCACAAGGACTCGAGGTGAGTATCAAGGATGCCGACTATATTCTGGAAATCGAGATCGGACAGGACGAGACGGTGGTATTTAACAATCGGGCGTCCGGTTTGCGGGGGTTGCCGGTGGGAAGCTCAGGGGATATTCTGGGTCTCATTTCCGGGGGGATTGACAGCCCGGTGGCGTTGTACCGGATGATGAAACGGGGTTGCCGGGCACATGGGATTTTTTTCGACAATCGGCCGTTCATGGGGCGCGGCGGATACGACAAGGTGGTGAAGCTCTCCAAACTTCTCAACGGCTACCAGAAAAAGTCCAAGCTTTACGTGGTGCCCTTTGAGGACATTCAGGTGGCGATCCGCGACCATTGCCGTCCTGCTCACCGTGTGGTTCTGTACCGGCGAATGATGTACCGCATCGCCCAGTCGGTCGCCCGGCAAAAAGGTTATTTAGCCCTTGCCACCGGTGAGTCTGTGGGTCAAGTGGCTTCCCAGACTCTCGAAAATCTGAACGCGGTTTCCCAGGTGGTCAACCTGAGTGTGTTTCGTCCGTTGATCGGTATGAACAAACAGGAGATTATCAACGAGGCGAAAGAATTGGGAACCTATGACATCAGTATCGAACCTCACCCGGATTGTTGCTCGGTGTTCATGCCGCCCCGGCCCGCGACCCGTGCCAAAATCGCGGACCTGGAAGTTGATGAAACGAAGTATCCCTGGGAAGCGTTGATGCGGGACGCCATGACAAAAATGGAAACCGTTAACGTCGATACCTTAACCGTCTGAGGAAAGTCTGTTCACCTGTTGCGGATGGGGGATTTCCTCCAACAGTGTTTCAATATTTTTCTTCAGCTTGGGATGGACGAAGTCCGGAGCGATCTCATTGAGGGGCACCAGTACAAAACTGCGCTCGGCAATCCCCGGATGAGGGACTTCCAAATTGCTCTCCCTGAATACACAATCATCATAAAACAGAATGTCCAGGTCTATGATGCGGGGCCCCCACTTTTCGCCGCGAATCCGTCCCATCTTTGTTTCAATGGCCAGACATGCCTTGAACAAAAGTTCCGGTGAGAGATGGGTCGTCACTTCAACCACGGAATTGACGAACCAGTCCTGATCGCTTTTTCCGAATGGTTCCGTCTCATACAGGGAGGACCGGCTGGAGACGGAAATGGCTGGATGGTCGTCTAATAGATTCGCTGCCTCTTTGCAATTCTCTGCAGGGGAGTCCATATTGGAACCGATGGCGATGTATGCAGTATGTTCCGCTTCCCGGGGCATAAGATGCTCAAAACTCGAATTTCACGGAGGACAACCGTTTTTTGATTTCGTTCATGATGCGGGTTTCATCCGCCGGGTCTTTGGCGGCGAACGTGGCTGAAAATCGGACGAAATTTCCGACGTCGTCCCACGGCACAGTGGAGATCAGGTGCTCGGTGATCAGGTACTGCGAAAAATCCTCCGCGCTCTCGAATTTTCTTCCGCCGGCGATACCTTTAGGCGCCTTCACGAACAGAAAGAACGATCCGCCGGGCATTTTGGCATGGAAGCCAACCGAGTTCAGAGCATCAACCAACAAAGTGAGGCGTCGCTGGTATTTCTCAACGATGCGTGCGGTGATCTCCGGATGCTCGAGGGCATAGATGGCCGCTTTTTGTATGGCGGCAAACTGGCCCGAGTCGATGTTGTCCTTTACGTGCGCGAGACCTTTCACCACCAATTCGTTGCCGACGATAAAGGCGATACGCCAACCCGTCATGTTGTACGCTTTGGAGTGCGAGTGAAGTTCCACACCGACATCCATCGCGCCCGGTACGGAAAGGAAACTGATGGGTTTGGCGTTGTAGGTGAGCGTTGCGTAGGCGGCATCCTGGATTACAACAACATTATTGGCCTTGGCGAAGTCGACCACTTCCTCATAAAACTTTCGGGTGGCGTTGGCGCCGGTCGGGTTGTTGGGATAATTGATGTACAGCAGTTTTGCCTTTTTCGCGGTTGCCGCGTCGATACTTTTGAGGTCGGGTAAAAAATTATTTTCTTCCTTTAATTCCAGGTTAACGACTTTACCGCCGAGGAATTGCGTGTGCGTTCCCATCACCGGATAACCGGGTATGGTCATCAACGTGATGTCACCCGGATTGATGAAGATGGCAGGCGCCATCGCCAGGCACGGCTTCGATCCAATGGTGTGATTGACGTGTTTCTTCGGGTCTAGCCCCTTCACGCCAAAAGTATTTTCCATGTGCCGTAGGGCAGCGGTTTTGAATTCATCGATCCCGTTATCCGTATAACCTCGATTCTCGGGTTTTTCGGCTTCAGTCTGCAGGGTTTTGACGACTCCGGCATCGGCCATTGCATCCGGTTCTCCCACTCCCATGTCGAACAGTTCCTGGTCGGGATTGGCTTCGAGAGCTGCCCGTTTGGCGCGTTTTATTTTTTCGAATTTATATATTTTAGTGTCTTTGCCGAACTTGTTTCCGCCCAGGCGGTCGGCAAAGAGATTTTGTATATAACTTTCAGTCGATGACATCCGATAAACTCCGTGCTGAATTAAACTTAACGGGGTGTTCCGCAAAGTGGGTTAATGTAGCCAAACTCCGGCAGGTTGTCAAGCTGTGACCTGGGGGTTAGAAGCAGGCTATGATATTAGATCAAGCACCCTCCTTTTCCTCGTCAACGCTCTCTTCGTCTTCATCCTCTTCCTGTGTTTCATCTTCAGTAACGAGGTTAGCCGTTTTTTGTGAATACCTCAGGTATTTGATGATCTCGGTTATTTCGTTAGGGCTTACATTGTTTTTTTGCGGCGGCATTTTATCGGTTCCATTGAGGATCGTTTCCCGGAGTTCGTCATTGGAGAACGCCTTTTCGATATAATCGGTATCGATCAAACGTGGAGCCTTGGTCTCCATGCCCATCGCATCGGAGCCATGGCAGTTTGAGCAGACTCGATGAAAGTGCTCCTGGCCTTTTTTGAACTCCTGGGGTACGTCCTTGGTGGGTTGTGGCGAACAGGCGGCTATACCCGACAACAGGGACAACAAAATGAAATTCCATCCGTAGTTTTTCATTAATTTATCCTATTTCATGTTGATATTTTCAAGTTGGTTTGCCCTGTTCAAGAAGCTACTCTCAGGGCGCAAAGAAATGTTATTTTAGAGCTATTTTAAGACAAATGAAATGGGAAGTTTGAAGTGCAGTGTATCGGTCTTCAATTCGTCCGGGATTTCAGGGTAGGGCTCTGCCTGGTGCACCGCTCTCACTGCCGCCTGGTCCAGCAGTTGATAACCGGAAGTCTGTGCGAGATCGACTTTCATTAACCGCCCGGTCTTGTCCAGGGTGAAGGCGATGATGGGCTGGCCCTCCATTCCCCGGCGCCGCGCGATTCGGGGATAGTATTTGGCATTGGCAATGCGTTGCCGGACCTTGCCGGTAAACAATCCGCGCAAGCCATTCAAATCGGCATCAGAGTCATCCCGGTTCATCAGAAGGTTCTGAGGCAATTCCCTGGGAAGTGCGGCGACGATGTCCCTCTCGGTTTTTTGGGAGGTGAGTGGCTCAGCGACTACCTGAGAGGCAAAATCGACCTGTGAGGGGGCCATGGATCGGACCGCAAAGGGACGGAGGCGTATCATTTTGGATTTCGGTTGAGCCGGTCCGGTGACAAAAGCGGTTTGCCCTGGGATATCGGGAATTTTTGAGAGGTGGATTTCCGAAGCGGGAGGCCGATGGTGGATGGCTGTCCGTTGGGTATGCTGTGTAGACTTTACCGGTGATACCGCTGAAATCAATTTAGAGTGTGTCAAGGAAGTCGGCTGGGCTAGTGGGCGTTTTATTGATGGTCCATGTTTTTGAAAACTCTGCGGGGTCCTTGCTACTGTCTGGACGTTTGGAATTGAAAGAGTTGAGGGTCTGGGCTTAAGATGTACTTTTGGATCCGATTGAAGGGCCAGAGGGCGGGCCGAAGCCGACAGAGTGGGTTTGAGTGCATCGGGAGTCTCAGTAGACTGGGGTGAGTTTGCAGGGGAGAAAAATTTTACTTGAATCGTTTGAGGCGGATTTTTATCAGTAGTTTTCCAATTCCATTGCCAGGATGAAAAAACCCCAATGAGCCCGACATGCAGAATCAGGGAACCCGCGAAGGCGAGGTTCCCCAGAATTTTACCGGGCAATTTGGAAGTTGATATCGAATTCATATTCAATAGATGGGAGGAGGCGAGCTTCCTCCCATTATCCTTTAATTAAAACTGTAAACAAATCCCGCGTAACCGGAAATACCCTGCCCGCCGAATTGAAACGACTCTTCGTATTCTTCATCGAACAGGTTTTCCCCGCGGGCGGTCACCTTCCAGTTTTTATTCAACTGGTAACTCAGTGCCGCGCGAACGATCGTCCGTTCCCCCACCACGCCGGTGCCTGAGGTCATTTTGGTTCTATGGTTTACCGTGACCAGGGAGTCGAATTTGTTGCTCCAGTTATGATGCAGGCTCGCGGAAAACGTATGGCGGGGACGCCGGGGCAAAAGACTGCTGTCGCTGTCGTCCTGTGCCTGGTTCCAGGTGTAATTTGCAGTCAGGTCCAGGTTGTCCAGGATTTTGATCCTGGCGAATGCTTCAATCCCTTTGGAAGTGGAACTTCCGATGTTCTGGGCAATGAAGGTGGCAAAATCGAACACGATTAAATTATCAAAATCGGTATGGAAATAATTGCTGCCCAGAATCACCCGGTCCTCAAAAAGTTTTTGTTCGAAACCGACTTCCCAGTTCTTGCTTTCTTCCGGTTGTATGTTGGGGTTGCCGAAAAATGGAAATAACACTTCGTTGACCGACGGTACACGGAATCCGGTCGCGTAAGCGGCTCTCAGCAGGGTGCCCCAGCTTTTGAGTTGATACGCGCCCTCCACTTTGTAGGTGAATTGATCGTCAAAGCGCGAGTTGTCATCCTGACGGAATCCGGCATTCAGGAGAACCCGGTCATTCCAATTCAAGCGTCCCTGAAGGTAATATCCCTGCGAGCGGTTTTCCAGGGCGATGTTGTTGCTGCTGTTGTAACCGTGGGTCACTTGATGTTCGAATCCCAGGACGGCCGATGCGTATTTCCCCAGAGACAGGTTGTTTTGAAAGTCGACGGTGTAGGTCCGGTTTAAAATTTTCGAATTTCCCAGGGTGGAGTCAATAATGTTCAAGTCGTCGTAGTTGAAGTTGGTGTTCACTTTGGCATCCCACCACGGGGTGATGGATTTTTCGATGGGCAGGGCAAAATAGAAAGTTTCATCCCGCAGGATATTGTTGGGCGAGTCTGACAGGACGAACGCCATGTTGAGTCCGTCGAATTCGCTACGAGCTTTGGTGTAACGTCCGATCAACTCGACCCGGCCGTCACTTAAAAAATTGTATCCCATGCGGGAGGAGAAAGTTGTGTTCTGGTAGCCGTCGTCTTCCGTCCCTCCCAAATTTTCGTTGAACGCGGAAAAACCTTCCGAGTCGGTACGGGAGGCGCTGGCGGAATAATCAAATTTGCCGAGGGCGCCGGAGCTGGACAGGGTTTCCTTGAAGGTGGCAAAACTGCCTCCTTCAAACGCCAGGGTATGGGTCGGTTTGCCGCGGCCCCTTTTGGTCACGATATTGATAACGCCACCGACGGCGTCGGCTCCCCATAGGGTGCTTTGGGGACCGCGTAAAATTTCAATACGCTCGATGTTGTCCATTTGCAGGTTGGAGAAGTCGAACGAGCCCACCGTGTTGGATTTCACCTGAACACCATCGATCATCACCAGGCTGGACTGCGAACCGGCGCCTCTCATAAACACCGTACTGGTGCCCCCCAGGGGTCCCACGTTGACCACGCCAATCCCCACCTGCTCCCGCAACACATCCTTCACCTGCAGATGCTGTTTCTGTCGGATTTCCTCCTGGGTGATGATGGTCAGGGCGGAAGCCGGGTTTTCTTCTTCTATCGATGTCCGCGTCGCGGTGATCTCGATCGCCTTCAATTCTTCCTCGTTGTCTTCTGCGTAGGCGGTTATGGGTAACAGCAACAGGCAAGTCATCATAAGAATTGTTTTAACTGTTTTCATTAATTTCCTCTCCCTCGAAGGATGATGAATAATTTCCCGGACCAGGTTTCCTGACTTAAGGCGACCTACTCGCCGTGCCTTCCCATCCTTGCGGACAGTGGCTTCTAACGGCTTTCGTTCCCATCACAGTTGCGGGGCAGTGGCGGTTTCTCACCGCGCTTCCCTACTCCCGGGAATTGAATTGTGGCTTATCACAAGCCGATAATACGTTTCACCTCGTTCATGTCGATCGATTGCGTAACCAAATCCGCCAGCCGGTTCAACTGCCGGGAACGGAATTCCCGATAATTGAATCTTTCTTCCGGTGGCGGTAAATCTTTCCGTTGTCTTACATAGTTCAAAAATCCCTCTCTTATCGGATCGTTGTCGAGAAAGCCATGCAGATAAGTTCCAATGACGCCCCCCTCTTCAGTGCATATTCCCAGGTCGGTAGGACAATCGCCGTTGGAGTGCTGAAAAAGCCGGGGGTACTCTTTTTGATAGTGCGTACGCCCGGAATGTATTTCATAACCATCCACCTCCAGGCCCGGCTCGAATATCGAAGAGGAGAGAGTGAGGCGTATGCTTCGCCGGGTGATTTTTTCAGACTCCATGACCGTTGTGGCATCTATGAATCCGAGTCCTTCAATTTCACCCATGTTGCTTTCAATATGATCCGGGTCCGACAACCGCGTGCCCAGCATTTGGAAACCGCCGCAGACGCCCAGGATCAATCCGCCCTCCTTGTGGAATGACTGGAGGTAGGGTTTCCAACCCATTTCGTGAATGAAATGCATGTCGCCGATGGTGTTCTTGGTGCCGGGCAGGATCAGAAGATCCGGACAGCCCGCCTGTACCGGACTGCGGACGTAGCGCACCGCTACTCCGGGGTCGGACACCAACGGTGAAAAATCTGTGAAGTTCGCGAGATGCGGCAATTGCACGATGGCCACGTCGACCACACTCGGGTGGTTATACACAACGGGTGGGCTATGATGCGGAATGGCGTCTTCTTCATCCACAAACAATTCGGCATCAAAGGGGATGACGCCCAGTATCGGTTTGCCGGTCATGTCCTCAAATTGCGTGAGGCCGGGATTCAATATTTCTAAGTCACCGCGAAACTTATTGACGATAAATCCACGCACCCGCTGCTGCTCCGCCTTCGTCAGTAGATCGAGAGTTCCCTTCATCCAGGCGAACACCCCGCCCCGGTCGATGTCGCCGACGATCAACACTGGTGAATCGGCTATTTCCGCCATCGCCATGTTGACCATGTCGTGGTGCCGCAGATTGATTTCAGCGGGTGATCCGGCGCCTTCCATGATGATGAGCTCGTATTTGTTTTTTAAGGCACCGAAAGCCCGGGTAACCTCTTTGATAAAATCAGGGCGGTCCGCGTAAAAATCCTTGGCATTGCGTTGTCCCCACACCTTACCCATGACGATAACCTGCGAGTCGTTGTCCGCATTGGGTTTGAGCAGAATCGGGTTCATGGCGACATGCGGCGCAATGCCGCAGGCTTCGGCCTGGTACACCTGGGCGCGGCCGATTTCACCGCCATCTTCAGTAACATAGGAGTTCAGGGACATATTCTGTGCTTTGAACGGGGCGACTTTAAGACCCTCGCGGTAAAAAGCGCGGCACAAGGCGGCGGTGATGATACTCTTGCCCACTCCCGAACCGGTGCCCTGAATCATCAGTGTTTTGGCGCTCATATATTTCCCCGTTTATGTTGCCGTTTCAACAGCCAGACGAAAAACGGACCGCCCAGCATGGCGGTGATTACGCCAACCGGAATTTCGGCAGGGGCGATCAGGGTGCGTCCCACGGTGTCGCACAGGATCAGAAAACTGGCACCGAAGAACATGGAACCGGGAATCAACAACCGCAGGTCCGGGCCGACCAGCAGGCGCACGATATGCGGCACGATCAACCCGACAAACCCGATAGGACCGCTGATGGCGACGACGGTGCCGGTGATCAGTGATGCCAGGATGAAACCGATTTTCTGGGTTCGCACCACATCCACCCCCCGGCTCATGGCCGATTGCACTCCGGCGCTGATCAGGTTTAAATCGCGCGACAGATAGATGAGGCCTCCGATTCCCAAAATTACAAAGGGGCAGATGGACCACACCGTCTGGTAGTCAGTGATGTCCAACCCACCCATCAACCATCGGACGATTTGAAAGGATTGCGTGAAATCGGATAGGTAGTGGATGAACATCACCATCGACGCGAAAAAGAAATTGGCGGTGACTCCCGCCAGCAGAAGGATGGAGGTCGGGAAATCGCCGTGCCGGGTTTTGACCAGGCCGAACACCAGAAACATGGTCCCCAACGCGCCAGCGAAGGCGGCAATGGACAGCGTGGAAATTCCCAGGATTACAAAATTCAGATTAAGGCTGATGGCGATCACTGCACCTAAAGACGCGCCGCTGGACACTCCCAGAGTGAACGGCGCTGCCAGGTCGTTGCGTAAAAGCGCCTGAAATACCGCGCCAGTAACCGACAAGGCTGCACCGGTGATCGCTCCCAGAAGGATGCGGGGTATGCGGGCCAGGAACAGGATGTCGGCGTCCACGTTGTCGGCGGCATCGAGTCCCCCCGACAGGGCTTTACCGATATCAATGGAGGTGGGCCCGATCAGCGGTGCCAGCACCAGGGTGGCCAGGAAGAGCAGGAAGAACAGGCCAATGCCCAAAGCAAATTTGCGGGAGCTCATGGTGGATGGTTGCAATTCGTTCATGATTGCCCCGGTACGACCAGCAGGCTGCCGTCTTCATCATCCTGGAAAATTTTGACCTTCACTTCATACACTTCTTCCAGGATTTCTTTTTTTAGAACTTCGGAGGGAGGACCTTCGCAAAACACGCGGCCTTCTTTCAGGAGGACCAGCCGTTTGCAGAATTTCGAGGCCAGATGCAGATCGTGCATGGCGAGGATGAGCGATTTGTTTTCCCGTTCGTTCAGTTGCCGTAAAATATTGAGGATTTCGATCTGGTATTTGATGTCCAGCGCCGAGGTGGGTTCGTCGAGCAGCATTACTTCCGGTTTCTGCGAGATGGCGCTGGCAATCATGACTCTCTGTTTTTCGCCGCCGCTGATTTCATTGAAGCTCCGATGGGCAAACTCCAGGACCTGGGTTTGCTTCATAGCGTCCTCTGCGATCCGGTAATCATTTTCTCCTTCAAACGACAGCGGCGACAAATAGGGGTGGCGGCCCATCAGCACGATATCGATTACTTTGAAAGAAAACGCCATCTGTTTTTCCTGGGGGATCCAGGCGATAGACACGGCCAGTTCCTTTTTTCTGTAGTGGCTCAACTCGCGATTTTTAAAGAATACTGTTTCGGGAGAGGAGGGCAGAATACCGCCGATTAATTTGAGTAAGGTCGATTTCCCCGAACCGTTGGGTCCGATGACGCCCGTGAACTCTCCCGCCTGAAAATTGAGCGAAATTTCCCTGATCACCGGCTCGACTCCGTAGGCGAAGGTCAGGTTCCTTGTTTCCATCAGGGATGAGGATGTTTGAGTTTTTGTCGACATCGCTTCAATCCTTAAACGCTTCCGGGTGGATCACCCGGGCGAAATGATCCAGGATGTTCAGAAACCGCGGGCCGGGAATGAGGATATAATCGGCCCCGACAAAATAGATGGTTTCATTCTGAACGGCGGTTAATGTGGGGAACTGTCGCCACTGCTTAAGTTTTTTATCCTTTTCTTCAGGCGACAAATTCGCCTTGGGACCGGCTTCGATGATGACTTCCGGCGAATGGCGCAGGATGAATTCCTTTGAAATTTTCGGGTAGTTTATTGTAGGATCGGTGAGAATATTTTCCCCGCCCGCCAAGTCCAGCAGTTCTCCGAGAAACGTGCTTCTGCCCACGGCGTATAAAGCGCCACCGGGATCGCTGCCGTCCCCTAATATCAGTAGCGCCGATTTTCTGGGAACCTCCTTCAGGCGAACTTGCTTGCGTTGTATCCCCGATTGCAGTTGGTCGACAAGAGCCAGGGCCTCGGGTTCGCATCCGAGCACCTCGCCCAGGATTTTTATGGTTTCAAAAATATTGTGCAGGCGCGTCATGGAAACGGCGAAAGTCCGGATGCCCAGATTGTGCGCGTTGATGCGCAATTTATGGCTGTCCTCCTGATGGATGATCAAATCCGGCTTGAGAGTAATCCAGGTCTCAACACTGGGGTTCAGCAGGCCGCCGATTTTGGGCCGGGTGCAGGCTTCTTTAGGGTATGAACAGAAATCAGTGACGCCGACCACGCGGTTTCCCACCCCCAGAGCGAACAGGGTTTCGGTGATCGACGGGGACATGGAAATGATGCGCTGGGGATATTGAGGTTTAGCCCATGCGGATTCGACCCATAGGAAGAGAACAGTGCAGGTGAAGAGGGCGATGCGTTTCAATATCCCCGGTGCCACGCAGGGAGTGGGATAGCCGACCATGAGTTTGACTCCTGTTCGGAGACCCGGAAGGCCAATAAAAAAACCCTTTCCGGGAGGAAAGGGGGGATTTCTGCCCTTCACCTCTCAGGTTCCGAAGAGTGTGTGAAGCCGGTTCAGACAGGCTTTCTGGCTCCCGGATCGGCCTAATACCTGCGCCTTCCCGTTTCCTCGGAAACAGTGGCGTTAAGCAGGATTCGTCCCCGGTTACAGCGGCGGGCCCGCGACGGATTCGCACCGTCTTTCCTTACATCTGAACACGAACAATTTACCTGCGTGCCAGCATATCAGAAGGCCCTGAACTGTCAATCAAATTCGGGGTGGCGGGAGGCGGGATCAGCCGGATTCAAAAAATCGCGTCAAGTCAGCTATGTTATCGGCGCTGACTTCGTGGCTCTGGGGGGTCTCTTTTTTGGTAAGAAAGTGGCCCTGGGCTTCCAATTCGTCCAGTGCGTGTTCGGCGAGGAAAGAAGGGATGACTTCATCATTGAGTCCATAGATGCCCAGGATGGAGGTGTTATGTGCTTGCTTCGAGCCATTGTCGGGAATTTCCGGAAGAAAACCGCACACCGAGGCCGCCTTATGAAGCGGATAAGACCCGAGTAGAGAATAAACCAGCGCCGCAGCGCCGCCTTGGGAAAATCCCCACATGCAGATTTTGGGATCATGGTTCGTCAGCTCTTTCACATGACGTTGCGCTTCGTTCACCATTTGAGCGGTGTAATCCAGAAAATGACTGACCGCTTCCTTCTGGCGAGGTCCGTCTTGCCACCAGCTCCACAGCCCGTCACCGGCGTTGGTCGGCCCTTCGGGATAAACGAAGACGGTGTTGTCCAGTTTCAGTTTGTTGCCGTGGATCAGCATGTTCTCCGGTGTCGAGTCCGCTCCGTGAAAACCGATCAACAGCTGTGTCGGTTGATTGGATTTCAATTCCGATTCACCGATGATTACTTTTTTATGATTCCACTGTGCGTTTTTGTAATGAACGGTCATTCGGCCATCTCCACCTGTGATACGATCAGTTTCTTTGCCAACTGCTCGGCTTCTTCTTTAGTTTGAATCGTTCCCAACACCCGCGCTTCTTCCACTTTGTCGAGGATAGACCTGAATTGCGGCGAGGGCTCCAGCTTGAATTTATTTTTCAGAACATCTCCATCCAGAAGAGGGGGGCGGCCTCGTGCTGGAATATATCTTTTGATGTAAAAATCGAGGATTCGATTAATCAAGGGAATAAAATATTTGATGTCCTCCTGATTTCCCAACCGGACGGCAAGAGACAATAAGAGTGAAGAAATCAGCTCATTGCCACTGCGATGGATGAATTGATAAACGGTCGAGTCCTCTTTGAAACCTCTACCGGTATTACGGGCTTCTGAAAGCAGGATTTCAGAAAACTTCAGAGTTCGATAGATAAACTGAATACTGGGATTGCTCAGACGGAATTTCCTGAGAAAATCAATAGTATTAAAAGCAGAGGCTGTGGTTAAAGGCCGAAGCAGGACGGACCATTTTAATAAGGCATAGCGATTACTAATGGAAGTATATTTCTTAATCCGTTGAACATGTTGTTCTAGTAAGCCATCCGTCTGGTGAAGAATTCTCTCCAATTCATTAAAGATATTGAGAGTGTCATCCCATAGGGTTGAGTTGGGTTGAGCTCCCGGTTTTGTTTTTAGTTTTGAAATATCAGGTAACAAAATTTCGAGTAATTCGGTTTGGTCCAATTGCCTGAGATTGGATCGGGTGGCACCCAATAAAATAAGAAGTTCATAGGTGATTCTTTCATGAGCCACTTCATTGAGTTTGGTTTTGTGAGTTTTGATTTCCATAAGGGTTTGCGGTTCGATTTCGAATCCCAACGTGCTGGCAAAACGGAACGCGCGGAGCAGTCGCAGGGGGTCGTCTTCAAACGTCCGCTTCGAAAGGACGCGAATGAATTTCCTTTGCAGGTCATCCTGTCCGTTAAAGGGGTCTGCCAGATTTACTTTTTCTTCAATAAAATCCGGCAGGGGAACAGCCATAGCGTTGATTGTGAAATCGCGTCGAGACAGATCTTCTTCGATGGAGTCTCCCTGAAGAGTCGTGAAATCGAAATATAGATTGGGGTGCAGAACGACCCGGTAGGTTTCGCGGCCGGGTGTTTCGTCGAGTGGCACCAGCGCCCGCTGATTCTTTTGAGCCCAGGACCGGGCGATTTCCGGAGCCTTGTGTGCGGTAAAATCGTAGTCGGTGCAGGGTTTTCCAAGGAGATGGTCTCGAACCGTTCCACCGACAAGATAGATCGAGCTATCCAGCTGTTGGGACAGTTGGTTGATTGCTTCCAGATGGTTTTTTACCGAGCGGTCCATGGAATCGAGTCAGGAGAATAAATGGTAATTTTATAATATCAGGTAGCCGTGGAAAACCAAAGGGGAGCTTCTTTAATGAAGACGTATTCCATACCCGCTGGAAAAGGGCAGGCCGTGGGTGGGGTTGAGCGGATCCAGGGGCACCAGTTTCTGGGGGCCGTCGATGCCGTCTTTTATGATCAGCCTGTCATCTTCCACTTGTATGAGCCGGTATACGGGCGCACCATAACCTGTGTGCATTCCTATAAACCCGTTGTTTCCAAAATAAAGGCATTGGGCCTGAGCCCGGTCTTCCATCTGGAATAGATGGCGGTCGATGGGGTTGGGTTCTTGTTGATCAACATAGGGAGCGAAATGGGCTTTGACGGAACGGTAAGCGTTTCTGATCTCCGGCAGTGGGGTGTAGAGGTAGGAACCGGGGTCGGTGATGCGGTCGATGCCATCGATTTGAAGCTCGATGGACAGGGCATCATTGTGTGCGTGACCGCCGTTGCCATTTTGCCCTACGGGACCACAACGAATGGAAAAAAACATTGTGGGCGAAACCATAAGGTACAATCCAAAATCGGGAAAGCAAAAATGCTTCAAGCTGGATTTTAGGTTGTGTTCGTGGGCAAAAATCTCATAGGTATTGCACTGTTTCGAAGAAAGCGCATCCAGTTTTTGTTTTCCCTCTTGCCATGATAAGTCACTACTGAAATTGCGGTTACCGGTGTCGGGCGTCGAAGTTTTTGGCTTGGAAGGCGTAAGCGTTTTTCCGCCTGCCAGGTCGCAAACGATTTGGGCTTCAATGTCTACTGGCCCCGGAGAATCCGCCTGCTTTCCGAACAAAGCGTCAATGGCTCGAATCAGGTGCGAATGATTCAAGTGATCTTCAATCCAATACGGGTTTGCAGATTCAGATCCGGTGTAGTCGTGCAGATTTTGATACAGCGCATGAATTTCGTTCAATTCCGCCTTGTGGAATTCCGGATGAAGTTTTAAAAACCTTCCACTATCGTTATCGCCAATTTGAATGGCCTGTCCGTTGGGTTTCATGATAGCGCGGGTAAAGTCGGCGACCCGCTCCAGTTTTTCAAAATGAGTCGGGGGGAGAGGGCTCGTTTGATCCAACCCTGGAACCGGGAAAAAGGGCAATGGCGCTTTTTGAAGTTTCGGTCCGGAAAATATTGAAATCGGATCGTAGAGTTTGAGAGCCTCTCGCTTGCCATCTGGAAGCCCGAGAATGAGTGCTGTTCCGTATAGTATCATTTCGGCAGAAAGCCGGTGATAACTGGTGGATCCTTCGAAATTGGAGCCATCGGTGTGAAATTGTTCTTCCATGGCGTGAATGAGTTCCTGAACGGAAAAGGCCAGCCAGGTATCGGTTTCCGGGGATCGCGGCAAGTAAGCTGAGACGAACAGGAGGCCGACGATGTCTGCCAGATAGTGGTTGCTTCTTAATGTCGGGTTCCATTCGAGATTTTGGATGATGTAGAGACCGTGATCATAAACGGAATTCTTGAAAGCCTGCTCAAATTCCGTATCGAAAGACGCGCCCTGGCTTTTGAATAAATCATAGGCCACCAGCCAGTTGGACACCCGGATGCCGACGTCCATCGGACAATGCCAGTTGACGCCGAACCGTGGGGGATTGGTCGCGATAAAATCCAGAATCTGGTTGCTGAATTCGTTGGAATAGGTTTCGGGCTGCTGTGCCCCTTCAGTATTCTGTGAGGCCAGACCGTAGGCCATCGCGAGTTGTGGAAGATGCTGCATGCGCGACAACTCCCAGGGAACTTTGATATCGACCCCGGGCAAAGGGGTCGCAGAACACTGTGAAGCAGGTTTTTTCTCCTGCCACCGATAACCGGACTTGAAATCGAGCTGCCAATCGATCGGGATGTAATCGGTCGCAATCATTCTCCAGATTTTTTTTGAGTAATTTTTGTTGGAAGCATTAACCCTGTGCTTCAGCCAGGTTCCCTGGGGGTCTGTTTTGCGGGCTGATCCCATGGCATACCGATGATTTTCCAAACCCCGGCAGTCCATGCCGTGCCGTACCTGGATCCATCCCGAGCCCAGGAGATCAAAGGTATGGTTCAAGTAGAGATCGGCGAGGGACAAAATCTGTTCTGAATCGGCGACTGGAGGATCCAGCGGTGGTATTTTCAAGTACGTGGCAAGCGGGGCGGATGTTTGCGGGAAATTTTGGGAATAGGTGGGACGCAATAAATCCAACTTTTGAACAACGTTCGATCGCCACTGACGTTGAATCAAGCGCAGGATTTTTTGCAGAATGATTCGGGGAGGTAGGGATAGAATCGTTTTGATGGTTTTTTTCAATCGCAAGGACACCGCTCCTTCAGTTTATCGATTATTTTCCGCGTGTGTTCCTTCCAGGTATATTTGGCGACTACTTCGCGACGCGCAGCTTCACCCAGGCGCCTGGGTATTTCCGGATTATCGATCATGGTTTTCAGGCCGAGCATCAGGGATTCAGCGTCTCCCGGTTTAACCATCCAGGCGGTACGGTCGTGTTCCAGGACTTCGCCGATTTGATCGAGGTCGGAGGCAACAATGCCTTTGCCCATAGCCATGTACTCAAACAGCTTGGTGGGCGACCCGAAGAAAGGGGTTCCGTCGGGGTTTGGAACATGAGGCGAAACCAATAGATCGCAGGCAGCCAAATGTGATGGTCCTTCCTTTTGAGGAATAATCCCGGTCAGAGTGACTTGTTCAGAGATATTATAATTATTAATTTGATCTTTGACTTCTGCCATGGAAACGCCGTCACCAATCATTAAAAGACGAGTGGTATTTCTCAAGTTTGGATGATTTTGCAAAAGAAGTCCATAAGCCTTAACAAGAACTTCTGCGCCATGCCATTGGCCAAAGGTGCCGATAAAACCGACCACTATTTTATCTTCCAAGCTATGTTTACGGCGGATATCCGATCCGTCAACTTCAGGAGAATAGATCTCTGGGTCCACACCGTTGGGGTTGACCAGAATTTTTCCGGATTCCGCGCCGCGCTCCACCAATTGACTCTTTAGTGGCTGGCTGACCACGACCACCACGTCGGCGGCTTTTGCATTTAAGATTTCGATTTTCTTTGCTAGTTGTTCGTACTTTAAACCTGTTGTCCAATTCTGTCCCACCCAGGCTTCGGGACCATTGTATTCCATAATCAGTGGTATGTGGAAATGGCATGCGAATACAACTCCTGAGTAATTGTATGGGGAATACCTGTGGTAAATAAATGAAAAGGTATAGTCGGCATATTTGTCTCTGCATTGCTCGAATATTATTTCATTAGACTCAAGAAGAAGAATGTCGGTAAAGTTTTTATTGTTAGTATCGGGGTTCACTTCGTAAAGTGCGTTGGATCGAAGATCAGGAACATGAACCGTTGATAGGATCACCGGTGCGGATGCAAAATGATGCAGATTATTGACGACTCCAGCGGTATGGCTGATGGAACCTCCAGCCAAAACCCCTTGAGCCAAGTCGGTACGCAGGTATAAGGGCGGGTGTTTGAGGTTTAGCTTTGCAGGCTCTTTGGTTAGTAAGGTGGACTCCAGGATTCGCACTGTTTTATGGTGGTCTCGCAGCCTAAAAGGGATGCGGGCAAGATCTCTTACAAAATCTATGAATAACCCGGATAAAGTTTTCAGAGTAATGGGTTGGATGGTACCTTGGATATCCTTAAAACAGCATTTTCCACGGGATAACAGTTTCAGCGTTAACGCGCAAAGAAACGGCCGGTTCAGGAGATGGCACTTTGACGCTAAAAGGTAAACCTCCTTGTATTTGAATAATTGAGAAAAGATTTTTCCCGAACGAACCCATTGCCCCAATTCCCCGGTTGTAATAGAGTTTGCTTCTGGGGCGATTAAGGGTTTTAGATGAATTGATTCGAGCACAATCAAATTCTTGTTTTTCATGAGTCCGGCACTTTGTTTGAAAAGAGGTATTTATATGAATAAAACATATTGAAAAGAATAAGCATGCCAAATGAAATGGTGGTTGCCCAGGCGGCACCTACCATGCCATACCGCTCAATCAGGATCAGGTTTAAAGTGATATTCAATACAACCAGAAAAAATGAAAACGGGATGGATGTCCAGGGAATATGAATGGAAACGATAAAATTATTAAATATTAAGTTCAGAGTAAGAATATATTTGCAGACAATAAGAACAAGGAAGGGGAGAAGTGAGGGTAAAAATTGACTGCCGAATATAATTCCAATGGCCGGTTCTGCTAATAAGGCGGCAAGTCCACAGATCACAAGCATGATTCCCGCGAGCCAGTAGCCGGTTAGTCGGGCAACCTTCCATTTTTCTGCCGCTGTCTCTATTGCGCATAATTTGGGGAAGAGAATAATTGCGACAACCTCCGGCAAAATATAAACTATTTCAGCCAGGTTGATCGCGATGTCATAATAGCCAGCTTCTTTTGTTCCCAGCATATTATTGATCATCAGCAAATCAATTCTAAGTAGAAAAAAACTAAATAGGGAAACGAAATAAGACTTGATTCCGTAGCGCATGCTTTTTCGAAATAAACTGATGGAGCAGGTGGCAGCATGATGTGTTCTGGCACTTAAGCTGAAATAGGACCAGGCGAATCTGATGAGCAGCGCAATCAGCGCTCCCCCAAATATGGCTTCGGGGGTGATTTGATTGGAAAGCACGATAATTCCCAAAAGACCGAAGTAGAATAATTTGGTAACCAATTCAATTCTATTGTAGGTTCGAACATCATCCACACCTAAAATCAAACTCTGGAATAACAAGTAGGCCAGGCCAAAAGGAGCCCAGGCCAAGGCCATCAGCAAAAGGGTTCCGTGGACGGGAGCGAGGGATGGATAGACCCAAAAAAGGAAACCCGCCAATAATGAAATAAGGCTTCCAAAGGTAAAGCTTGACGTTAAACTGTTTCCAAGCAAGGGAGATAACAGGTTAGGGTCTCGGGCGGCATAGTAGGTGTTGGCTCCGTGCAATCCGAGGTTGGTGAATTGAATTCCGAGTGCGCCGATGGTTACTGCCATGGCAAACATGCCACGTCCTTCAGGGCCCAGAGTTCTGGCAATAATAACGCTGGTGGCAAACCCTATAATGATCAGCAAAACACGAGTGGAGATGGTTTTGAGTATTTTGGTAAAGAAATCCGAGGATTTGACCCGATCAAATACTGCTCGCGGGGAAAACGATAGTCGGAAACCTTCAGGTTTGGAGTGAGGGTCTTTGAGGGGGTTCATGTGGGTGCTATTTGCCAAGACAGGAAATTATTTATAAAATACCACCGAACCCTCTAAAGGGTTTGCGTAATGTGGTATAGATATTTTAAGGCCAAATGAGGGGAAAGGTAAGAGGAATATTCTGACTTGACCGGGCTATTTGCTCCCATGCCCATACCGGTTCCCATTTATAAATATCTTAAATTGAAACAGGCGTAAAAAAATTACATTGATTACCTTTAGCTGAATAAAGAAAAATCCACTATAATAAGTTTGTAATCGTTAAAAACTTTCCTTCTATACCTTCAGGATAATGGTCGATCAAACTCGTTGGGAGTTAAAATGGTTTAAAAGTATATTTTTTTTAGCGATTATTATCCTGCCTAACCTGTTTCCCCTCTATCAGATATTACTTACAAAGGGCTATCTTTTTTATCAAAATGCCTTTGATGAATACAGCTACTTGTCTTATGAAGCCGCTTCCTTTGAGATGAAATTTCTAAGGTTCTCCAGGTATCTGGTCAAGTGGTTTCATGAATTGGGTCTTTCCCCTGGTTATATAAACTTCATTTTCGATCTGGTTTGTCCCGTTGCCATTGGCTATTTTATTGTAAAGATTTTTGTCCTTTTGGGATTTAATAAAAACAGATCCCTCCTGGCTGCGATTTTGATCATGATGATTCCCGTTTTGGTTGGGGGATCAAACCCTGTTTATTCCAAAATATTTTATTCGACCCTTTCGTCCGGATGGGTGTATTGGTTGGTAATGCCGGAAGCCTATTATCCTCCCTTTTACAGAACTCCCGAGCCACAACTTTCGTACCTTTTGATGGTCTTGGCGATTTATCTATCCATTAAGAGAAAGACTTTTATCCCTCTTTATTTCATAGTTCCATTTTTATATGGATTTTTGAGAGTGCCTTACTTGTTCATTGTGCTTTCTTGTCATTTGGCTGAAATTAACAGGAAATATAATTTTGTCCCGAAGAAATATGCCAACTGGTTGATCGGCTTTGTCTCCTACGCGCTCGTATCAATGATGATTGGATTGTATTATGAATTTGCATTGAAAGAAGTTTTGAAGGCGGATTTTTTCCCCACAACAAGACTTCCCATTATTTCTGGAACTTTCGCGATTTGTCTGTTGATTTGGAAATTTTTGCCTCGTTATTCTAATTGGGAGAGGTCGGGTTTTTATGCTTTTGTTGTGGTGGCGCCTTTGGTGGCAGTCAATACTCAGATTATTTCCGGTTTTATATCACAACCCATAAATTTTGAGCAAAGTTTTGGAGTTATTTGTATTTCTTTATTGGCGACTGTTTCGATTCTCTCCCTCAGGGAACAAAAATGGGTAGTTCCGGCGTTAAGCGTTTTTGGAGTTTTATTATCAGTTGTTTTTTCGATTAAAATTTTCCATATAAATTCAAATCCTGTTTTGATGGAAAAACCCCCTCAAAAATTGATTAGAGCACTGCGTGAGGATGCATTCAAAGTGGTTTTTGAAGACAGTAATTTGGGATCTACCATGAGCATGATATTACCCAAGCAATCTTACACGGCCCTGGCGGCTTCCCAAAGTTACGGTTTTAGCGCATCCAAATACTTTGATAAATACCTTTGTTTCAAAGAAAAAATCAAACAATCTCCTGAAAAATTTGAAAAATATAAATCCGCTTTAGTGGTCTTGGACAATGGGTATACACATCTTCATTCGGATTTTGTTTTCATTCATCTTAATCGTCGTGATAATTTTCATGTATTTTTTGATGTGCATCGTAAACCCGAGAATTGTGATTCCAGTAAATTATATTTTTATCCATAGGGCGAGGGGCCGATAAGAAAGGGCTTTTACCGTTCAGGTATTTTCTGGAGCCTGGAATAATGGAATAAGAACTTTTTTATTTCTGGGCTTTTATGGCTATAAAAAAGCCCCAGGAGGATGGGATAAGCCGGCTTATGAATTTTGGAAGGTGGTTTAATTCAGCTGGAGTTGTTATCGGAGTACCCTCAAAATTTTCAAAAGATGAAAATAAACTCTGTAATTCGGGAACAGTATATGCCTTGGTTCCTATGCTTTCCATATGATTCCAGATCACATCGGTAAAGCTTCTCCATGGCTTTCCTTTAAGTAAACCATAACTGATCCACATCTTTAGAGAGGCGATGGAATATCGGCCATACATCATCCCGATAAAGGTTCCTCCCTTTTTAAGTACCCGGTGAATTTCGGCGATAATTTTTTCAGGATATTCCGAATGGTGAATCACGCCCCAGGAATAGACCACATCAAATGAGTTGTCTTCAAAGGGAAGAGTTTCAGCATCTATTTTCTGCAAATTGGAACTCAGTTTATATATCTCGAGTCGGCGCCGGGTGGTTTCAATGGCTTCATCCGTGAGGTCCACTCCATGACAGTCGAGACCCGCCCTGGCCCATTGGAGATGGTCGGTTCCAGCTCCTACTCCTACTTCAAGGAGTTTTTTGCCATGATGCCGGGTGAACTGGGCCACTGAGTGAATGAAGGGTTCAACCTGATAGCGATGGTTTTCCACCTTTTCAAACCATTCGCGGGAAAATTTTTCTATTTCACCCACCACGACTTTTTGAGTGCCGCAGGCTTCCTGCTCCCAATAGGACCTTACTTCATCATTCAGAGCCATGCATCGTCTCCAATTTTAATCCGTAGCATTCCAAATAGTATAAAGGCAGTTGATTCAATTGAAATATTTTTTCCACCAGAGAGCCAGATTGAACAGATACCACGCCAGGGGGGCGTTTCTATTTTTTAAAAGCTCTTCCACTGCCTTGAGATTCAAATAGTCGGTTTTTTCAGTGAATTCTTTTAATTCATCGTGGACGCGTTTTCCCAGCCTATCCAGAAACCATTCATGGATCGGGACCCCGAACCCCTGTTTTTTGCGGTCGATCAACTCGTCTGGAATCAGGCCGCGGACCGATTTCTTGAGGATATGCTTCAAATTGCCGTTTCTGGTTTTTACCGCTTCGGGAATACTCATCGCCAGTTCAACAAATTTGTGGTCCAGGAAAGGCACCCGGCCTTCCAGGCTGACCCCCATACTCATTTTATCCACACGCATCAACAGCAGTTCCGGAAGGCGCAGATTGAGATCCACGTAACTCATCCACTGGAGAGGTTTGTGCTCCCAAGCCTTACTGCGGAATCGTTCATGAATGGGTTTTAACGCTTCCCAGGAAGAAAAATTTTTAAATTTGTTATTAAGGCGTGGTGAAAGAATATCCTTTTTTTGCGCCTCGGTAAAAGCCTCAGCGCCACCCCAGAACACAGGCAAATCATTGGCTCCGCGGCGGAGCCATTCATAATATAAAGTCTTTTCCCGGCCCAGCAGGCGTAGCCCCGCGAGACCGAATTTTTTGAGAGAGGAGGGCACCGGCCAGGCATTTTTGTATTGCAGTTCCAGCATCAGCTTCCAGTTGGGGTAACCCCAGAACAACTCGTCAGCCCCTTCACCCACCTGGCAGACGGTGACTCCGTTGTCGCGGGCCAGTTTGGAGACGTAGTAGACAGGGACGCATACCGGATCGGCGATCGGTTCGTCCTGCAGGTGAATCATTTGTGGCAGGAAATCGATCAAATCGTCCAAGGTGAGCAGTCGGTCATGATATTCGGCTCCCACTTCTTCAGCCATGCGCCGGGCGAAATGAATTTCGTTTTGATAGCTCTCGTATTCTCCCTGGTAGCCGATCGAAAAGGTTCGAATGGGCCGGGATTCCCCTTCAGAAAACAAAGCCGCGTTGGTGCTGGAATCGATGCCCCCGGAGAGAAATACACCGACGGGTACGTCACTGACTTTCCGCAATTGCACCGAGGTTCGCAGCTCCTCCAGCAGGCGTTGGCTGATTTCATCTTCTGACACGTCCGTAAGGGGATGCGTGTGGTCCCATACATCCCAATATTTATATTCGTGAACCGTTCCATCCGCCTTGACCCGCAACCAGGTACCGGGCGCCAGTTTATGTATACCGTCGAACAGAGTTTGCGGTCCGGGTGTGGTCAGGAATGAAAGGTAATGGTAAAGCGCTTCCTCGCTCACGGCTCGCGGCTGCTCAGGATCTTCCAGCAGGGCCTTGATTTCCGAGGCAAAGGTGAGCCGGCCATGATGAATGCTGTAATACAACGGCTTGATGCCGATGCGGTCCCGCACCAGGTACAATTCCTGTTTGCGGCCATCCCACAATCCGAATGCGAACATGCCGCGGAATTTGTGGAGCGCATCCATGCCCCACCGTTCATAGGCGCGAAGGACTACCTCGGTATCCGAGTGATCGGTTTTCCATTGATTGAAACCGTCCTGGATCAATTCGGAACGGATTTCGGCGTGGTTGTAGATCTCGCCATTGAAGGTGAGCCACAGCGACCGGTCGGCATTGCACATCGGTTGCGCCGCGGCCTCGGATAAATCGATGATGGCCAGGCGCCTGTGGCCAAAACCGACCTTTCCATCATTAGAAATCCAGGTTCCAGATCCATCGGGACCCCGATGGATCATGGTGTCTCTCATGGCGGCGAGGTAGGGTTCAGTGACTCTGAAAGAACCGCTGGTGAAAGAGAGTGCTCCGACGATTCCGCACATCAGGTACGTTGACTCCAGGAACGTATACCGGCTTTAATTCGATCCAAAGCGCCTTTCTCCACGGCTTCATTCAAGCTGACCAGCCCGTATAAGAGTGACAATGCCATGAAACCGAGAACATACCTGCGGTGAGGCACGACCAGAATACCGGGTGCTGTGGAAAAAAGAATTGCGATCAAAAATGCGGATTGCAGGGCCCATTTTTTAGGATAAAAGTAAGCGGCGATCAACCCCAGGTTGGCCGAATATATAAAGTAAAAAAGCATGACACCTGCTTTGGCAAAGATGGTTTTAAGCACGAAGTTCTTTTCGGTTCGGATTAACCGGAAAACTTCCTCTTTCAGGATATCTATATATTCCTTCGAAAAGGCTTCGGTATCCGGAGAGAGGGAACGGACTTTGTCTACGGCAACCTCATCCTTGTATTCGATACCCATAGGATTGTTTAAATAACCAAAACCGATATAAATATTATGCCAGAAAAAGTATCTTTGTTTCACGGGTTGATAGCTTTCGGCCTGTTGCGTCAGGAAGGCATCCCGATTACCCGAGATATACGAAAAGAAAATGACGGGAACCAGCAATCCCAGGACAAGGGCCGTTACAAGTTTGAGTTTTTCCTTCAGGGGATATTGAATGAGGAAAGCGATCGCAACGCCCATAAAAAGGACAAGGCCCGTCGCTCCATGCACTCTGATAGAATGAGAGAATCCGATGGCCGCCGCCGACAAAAAACAGATTGCCGGAAAAAGGGGAGTCAAGCGGGATTTATTGCAAAAATACAGAAACCAGGGAAGAACCGCGACCACCGTTGCCGGAGGAACGCTGTAAACGGATCCGTTGTTGACGGAAAGAATTCCCAGCCAGATAAAACCCAGCAGAGTCAAGCTCCGGGTTACCCAGGAACGAAACAATAGACATGCCCCGGCAAAACCCAGTGCAAAAGAAAAGCCAATAACCCCGTAATAAAAACAGGAAGCTGCCTGCTGCGCGTCCAGGTCGAACAGGCGAGCCATCAGCGGGATGAAATAAGACACTCCAATTTCATCTTTGACTCCTGCCGGGCTTAATGCTTTTCCGTCGTAATAGATTAAAGGCACGCCGGTTTGTTCATATCCCTGAATGGCTTGATTGATTTTTTCCAAACGAATGGGCATCAATTCCATTAGGGGCCTTTACTATAATAAATAATTGATACATTCATTGACGTAGGGCGGTACTGAAAAATAGAGAGGGCCAAAGAATAAATAATGATATTTGGGATTGGGAATTACCGGAACTCTTGGGCTGCCTGGAAGAATCACCGGCCAATAGAAAATCAAACCTCTTTGGAATAAATCAATTCCTCAATCTGCAGGGCAATTTCTGTTGCCTGCAGTTGTTGCCAAAGCGGTATGGGCCATACACCGCCTTTATCCAGAGTTTGTGCGAATGCTTCCAGCTCCCCCTTGTGTCCCTTGTCGGTCAACTTGCTCGTTAATCCCCTGGCATTGGAGCCATGAATTCGAAGTTGTTTGTAATCATCCAGCATCAAAACTTTGCCGTCGGAAAAAATTTCCATTTGCTCCTTGGGAAATTCGTTGGAGCCCAGTGCCGTGTAAGTCAAGGTGGCGACAGAGCCGTCTTCAAATCCCAAGGTGGCCGTAAAATTGTCCTGGCACGAGTAATGATCTGTTTTCGGCACGAGTGACTGGGATTGCACGGAAACCACCTTGCTTTCGGTGAAAAATGTAAACAGGTCGTAGATGTGACAGGCTTCGCCCAGGTTGCGTCCTCCTCCTTCCTCCGTATGAACCCAATGGCCGAGAGGAATATATCCGGCGTTCATCCGGTAGTTGATGATCATGGGGTTTGTCCGGTTTTCAATCAGCTCCTTGGCGCGACGGGCACAGGGAGAAAACCGGCGATTAAAACCGGTCAATAAAACGGGAGCTTGTTGATGAGTTTCATAAAAACTGCGAATCGTTTCCAGTTCATTGCGGGTGAGTGCCAGGGGTTTTTCAACCAGAACATGTTTGCCCGCCTGCAGTGCTTCGAGTGCCATGGAGGCGTGTTGATTGTGGCGCGTGCCAATGAGGACGACATCAACCTTGGGGTCATTGAGAACCTCCTGGTAGTCCGTGGTGCAGTATTGAGCCCCTACCTGCCTGGCCGTATTCGAAGCGTTGCTGCCTGTGCGGCTGGCTACCGCATGAATTTGATATCGCCGGCTCAGGGCTTGGAGGTTGGGGATGTGCATACCCTTGATAAATCCTCCTGCGCCTGCCAGGGCGATATTGATCTTATCTGAGTCCGATGCCCGCGCCGTAGGATTGGGAATGACCCGTTTGGGTTTTGCATCTTCCGGGGACTCAGGATAGGAAAGCAAAACGATCATCGGTTTTTCTTTGTCTTTCTTTAAAGTTTCATAAGCGGTCGCGGCCTGCGAAATTTCAAAAGAGGAATGAATCAACGGTTCGACATCTATTTTTTCCTCGGAAATCAAGTTCAGGTATTCCGCCATATTCCGATTCTCCGTCCACCGCACGTAACCGATGGGATAATCCAATCCCTTTTCTTCATATTGAGGGTCATAGCGTCCGGGTCCGTAGGATGTGGAAATGAAAAAATCCAACTCCTTCGGAAACATATCCTCGCGTTTGAGATGGAGTCCAACATCCCCGACTAGAACCACGCGGCCTTTCTTCCGGCACATCCTGAAGGCATTTGAAATCACTTCATCGGAAGGAGAGGCGGCGGTAATGATCACGCCATCGACGCCTGTTCCATCGGTGAGGCGCAGGGTATGCTCGTTGTTTTCTTCAGGAGGAAGGGAGAAATCCATGCCCAGACTCTTGGCGAGCTCTATCCGGGAGGAGTCCAGATCCGCACCAATGACACGGCATCCATTGGCTCTTAACATTTGTACCGTCAGCTGGCCCAGGATCCCCAGCCCGATCACCGCGAAGGTTTCTCCCAGAGTCGGTTGGGCACGCCGTACCCCTTGCAGGGCGATGGCTCCCAACGTCACGGTGCTGGCTACCGGGAGGCTGAGGTCTTTCGGCAATGGGACGGCCAGATTGCGGGGGACCCGGATGATCTCTGCGTGGTGGGCGCATTGAGCCCCCGCGCAAGCCACGCGATCCCCGGGCTGGATATTCTCGATTCCGTCTCCAACCTCGAGAACGATACCGGATGCGGAATATCCCGTGGGATTCCCTTCGGAAAGTTTTCCCTGGATAACGTTGCGGGTATGGGTCAAGCCGCGGGTGGCGGCCATTTCCATGGTGGATTTGACCGCTTTGGGGTTTTTCAAGGCCCGTTTCCATAAAGGCTCGGCAGCGGATTTCAGGCCGCTCATTTCTGTGCCCGCTGAAATACTGGAGAATTTAACCCGGACCAGAAGAGTTCCCGGTTCCACCTGCGGAGCGGGTATGTCTTCCACTACGACCTGACCTTGTTTTATCAGGACCTGTTTCACGTCAACTTTTGGGTAGGGGTAAAAAAGCCTCTGATTGTCCAAAGCGCATTATTGGCCCCATCCGGAGGAAAGTTTAATTTGTTGGGACACAAAAATACTATTGTCTTTTTTAACCAGATGAATATTCGTGTTGGTTAGAGAACCGATGACCTGCTGGATGTTTTCCGAGGGCTTGCTTTGGGGATCCTTGATTAAAAAAGGTTTCATTTCATCGATCGAATCCCGTACAGCATCGCTTTCGATCAGATAACCCAGAAACTTGACGTCGACATCCAGATATTTTTTGGCCAGCTTCAACAGGTTGTCGCCCATCAGAATGTCTTTTTGCCTCCGCACCCGGTTGATCACCAGTCCCGGCCGGAATTCCCGGATAATCTCGTTGACCCGATCCAGTTGTTGCGGGTGCATTTCCTCCACCTTTTCACGGAGGGAGCTGATTTCGAAACAATCCTCCGCCATGCCCGGGTTTTTGGAAAGATCGATCAGGTGCTGAATATCCGAACTGCTTTTGAACTCCTGGCTGATTCTTCGAAACAAGGCGGCCTTGATGAAACTGAATGACTTCATGATCGAAGTCATTTCCGGAGTAGACACGACAACGTTTTCCCCGCCAATGTTGAAGTAATCAATGATGTGAAAATTGGTGCCGGGACCCAGGTCCATCAGAATATGATCCGCATCGAGATTTCTGATATAGGAAATAACCTTGTTTTGGTTTTTAACATTAATGTCAGCACTTCCCGGCATATCTCCGGCACCACTCAAGAATTTCAGGTTGGTGATCCCGGTGTCGAGCAGTAATGCTTCTTCTCCGTTGGACCCCAGGCTGTTGGGATCAAAGTATTCCCGAAATCCGTACTTGGGTGAGCTGATTCCCAACAGAGCGTGCAAACTGGAAGCGCCGAAATCGGCATCGACGAGAATGACCCGTTGGCCGGTCAAGGCAAGGGTGACTGCCATATTGGCGCAGACCACGCTTTTGCCAACGCCGCCTTTACCTCCGCCTACAGCGATTATTTTGTTTTTAAAACTCATTTTCTGTTTTGTCTCTGTGTGGACGTAAAAAGAAATGAATCCAGGTCATCCAGTGAAACTTCTTTTTTACCGGATGACTTGCCAATGGTTTCCTTTATGTCCGGATATGAATCCTGTGTTTGATTCTTTCGCAAATTCCCGTCAACCTGGTATTCGTTTTGCGCCCGTTCGCCCGGTACCGTTGCCAAATGATTCTCCAGTTCGTTCTGTAAGGCATTCAGCCGGGCAACCACCCTTTCCACCATTTCGTCGGGTATTGTATCGCGGGCAACCGGACTTTCCGTTTCCGATTCGTCTCGATAAAGATATTTGAGGTCGAGAAGAAATGGTTTGGATTCCGTTTTTTCAGGAGAAGTCTTTTTATCCTCTCGCTGACGCGGAACTGCCGTATCTTCTGCTTTCTGGATTTCGCCGGGTTCGGAAGAAGACGCTCTTGCTTGTGACGGCTCAGCCTCTTTTTTGGCTATACTCTTATGAGAAACTAATGGGGCCTTTTTTTCAACTGCATTCGGCTTGGAATCCGAAATTTCTATCTCCAATTCCAGGGAACCCGTATTGATTTTTTCGGGTTTTTTCGATGTGGAGCCCTTTCTCTCTTCGGACTTGGGGGCAATGTTCTTTGCTTGTTTGCGCTGTTTTGCTTTTTGGAGAGGTATCTGGGATCCCTTAGCTCCTGATCGAATTTTGGCCTTGGGGGAAGCTTTAAAGGTCGGAACACTTTTAGATCCTTTTGCCTCCTTAAGGGGCTCCACAATTAATCCCGGTATTTCGGCTTCGACCCAATTGTCATCAGACCCTTCGTTTGTGTGGTCCTTGATGGAGAGCGTTCTGGAATTTTCGTCCGAGGGGGAATTGGGGTCTTTGGCCGGGGCCGTATTCTTTTTTTCTGTTTGGGGAGCGGAGGGGGCTTTTTTCAAAGGTGCCCTGTTCTCGCTGGGCGCAATGGAAAATTCCTGCTTGATCAATTTGATCTTTTTCCTGGACGTCGGAGGAGGGTGTGCGGCATCGTTATGGGAAATAGCCACTCCTTCCTTTACAGTTTTTGCCGGCGTGTTTTCGTCTTGCTTTTCTTGCGCGGGAAACGGAGGGATTTCCTCTTGGGCCTGTGTCTTTAGGGCAGCCAGCATATCTTCCTTGAGGTAGTCCAGGGATCGGTCTTTAAGAAGGACGGTTTGCTCTTCCCCGGGGTCGTCCTGACCGGGTTTCTCTTCTCCAGCGGCTTTTAATTCTTCTTGTTCAAACTTTTCAAACCGCTCTACGGTTCTATCCAATGCGGACTTTTTTTGTTGGCGAAGGGCACGGGGAAGGACGGCCAGGAATAGGAGGATAGCCAATAGTAATAAGGTGTTTCCTAAAAGAAGATTGGCGTTTTCCATAATGATTATTATCCCCGGACACTTAAAAATATCCGATAGGTTCCAGCAGTAAAAGTCCCGCCCCTTTAAGTCGCCGGTGACCCAAAGTCCAAGTGAATGCTGTCAGAATCGTAAATCCTAATAATAAAAGCACTACAACCCTTTGATTATATTAACATACTCTGTAAGGGAAGGACAAAATATTAGCCGGAGTGGACTTGGCGATAGGTACGAACAGGCGATTTAAGTGAGTTTCGAACCTTGCGGAACTCTCCGGACAGGGGGATTCAGGAGGTGTTTGCCGGTTGAGGGGTGCGACGCTTTGTGCGTACAGTCATATTGAGTTATGAAAATATATTAAACTACGATAAAATTTTAAGTAAGGTTGTATGAAAGCATTGTGGGTCGCAGGACGCCTTTTCCCGTCTCTCAGTATCTTTCCATAGCCGCTTTGAAATTCCCCCATTGACTCAATAATTGAGACTATAACTTGAAATGAATATTGTCGTATATTTAGTTCCGATTATCTTGATTTCCCTGACCATCCACGAATATTCTCACGGCATGATGGCTCATTTGCTGGGAGATGATACTGCCAAAAGTCAGGGGCGGTTGACCTTCAATCCCTTGAAACATCTGGACCCGATTGGTGTGGTCTTTTTCCTGGTCATGCATGTCGGCTGGGCCAAGCCGGTTCCCGTGGACCCCAGAAACTTGAAAGATCCTCACCGGGATATGCTGTTCATTGCGGCGGCTGGACCCGCATCCAACCTGACGCTGGCTTTGATCCTGGGCTTTTTCTTGAGTTTTACGGGGCCTTGGATGTCCTTGGAACAGGTGACTCCCATGCAACAGCATGCATTTAATTTTCTGAGACTGGGAATTTACTGTAACGTGGGTCTCGTGGTACTGAACATGCTTCCGGTTTTCCCCCTGGATGGCTCGAGTGTGTTAAAGGGTTTACTTCCCCGACGGGTGGCCCTGAAGCTGGATGGATTGGATAAATTCGGCGGGATGGCTCTCCTGACCATTGTTCTATTGGATAATTTTGCCGGGACCCGTATTCTGGGCACCATTCTTGGACTCCCCATACAGTTTATGGTAGAGTTCATAACCCAGGAAATTTTCCCCGTGAAATAGAGCTTCCTTTTTAAACTCAATTATTTAAATTTCTTAGATATGGCCAAAAAGAGAATTTTGAGCGGAATGCAGCCTTCCGGCCTGCTTCATCTGGGCAACTATTTCGGGGCGCTGAAAAACTGGATCGAGTTGCAGGAGCAGTTCGAGTGCTTTTATTTTGTGGCCGACTGGCATTCGCTGACCACCCTGTACCAGGACCCCAGCCATATCAAACAATACACCTTTGAAGTGGCGGTGGACTGGTTGAGCGCCGGGTTGGACCCGGGAAAAAGCACCCTGTTCGTCCAGTCCCGGATTCCCGAACATGCCGAACTGCATCTGATTTTATCCATGGTTGTGCCCGTTCCCTGGCTGGAGCGCAATCCCACTTACAAGGAAAAGCAGGTGGAGGTGAAAAGCGTCGACATGAGCTCCTACGGTTTTCTGGGATATCCGGTTCTGCAGACGGCGGATATCGTATTGTATGATGCCGATTACGTTCCGGTCGGGATCGACCAGGCGCCGCATCTTGAAATTTCGCGGGAAATTGTGCGGCGCTTTAATGGGTTGTATAAGAAAAAGGTGTTCAAGGAACCGCAGTCCAGGATTTCCGAAATTCCCAAGCTCAACGGAATCGATGGCCGAAAGATGAGCAAAAGTTACAACAACGCCATTTATCTTTCCGACAGCGAAAAGGAGATCACCAAAAAGGTGAAGGCCATGCTGACCGACCCGGCACGGGCCCGGCGCACAGACCCCGGCGACCCGGATGTCTGCAATCTGTTTCCGTTTCATAAGTTGTATTCCCCGCCGGAGATGCAGAAGGAAGTTGACCGCGATTGCCGGACCGCCGCCATCGGGTGCGGCGACTGCAAACTGAAACTGGTCGATACCATGCTCGAAGGACTGAAGCCTCACATGGAACGCCGGAGAAAGATAGCCGCCAAGCCCAAAGAGGTGGAGGAAATTCTGGAAGCGGGCACCCGCAAGGCTCAAAAGGTCGCCAAGGCCACCCTGGACCGCGCCAGACAGGCCATGAAATTCTAATATAGTCGGATTATCAACCGCATTAATCAAGTATATTAAAGTGTATGGAATATAAAGAAACATTAAATTTGCCGGTAACGGATTTCCCAATGAAGGCCAACCTGGTCAAGAAGGAACCGGAAGTTCTCAAGCAATGGGAAACGGAAGATCTGTACGGCCAAATCCGCAAGGACAAGAAAGGAAAACCGAAATACGTTTTTCATGATGGCCCCCCTTACGCCAACGGCCACATTCATATGGGGCATGCCCTGAACAAGCTTCTCAAAGATTTTGTCGTGAAGATCCAGAGTATGAGGGGATACGACGCCACCTTTGTGCCGGGGTGGGATTGCCATGGCTTGCCGATCGAGCACCAGGTGGGCAAGGAGATGAAAAAGCAGAAAAAGGATTTCAGTAAAAGCGAAGTCCGCAAACTCTGCCGGGAATACGCTGCGAAATTTGTCGAGATTCAAAAGGAAGAGTTCCAGCGCCTGGGGGTGTTCGCCGGCTGGGACAAGCCTTACCTCACCATGGATTATTCCTACGAGGCGACTATTGTCCGCGAATTTTCAAAATTCATCGAGCAGGGCATGGTGTACAAGGGGCTCAAGCCCGTTCACTGGTGTACTCAGTGCCAGACTGCTCTTGCGGAGGCGGAAGTCGAATATGACAACCACAAATCTCCATCCATCTACGTGAAGTTCCCCGTCCAATCCGGCTGGAAAGATCAGATCAAAGGGCTCGACCCGGCCAAAACGCATTTTGTGATCTGGACGACGACGCCCTGGACCTTGCCCGCCAACCTGGCAGTCTGCCTGCATCCGGACTTTGAGTACACGGCGGTATCTCATAATAACGAATTCTGGATCGTGGCCAGTGAGCTTGCACCGGGTTTGTTGGAAGAATGGGATATCAAGGACGCAAAAACGCTGGAAAAATGTTTCGGTAAAGATCTGGAAGGTATGATTTGCCGTCACCCGTTTATCGACCGGGAATCACCGGTGATTCTGGGGGATCATGTCACGCTCGAGCAGGGGACCGGATGCGTGCACACGGCGCCGGGACATGGACAGGAGGACTACGTCGTCGGACAGAAATACGGACTGGATACCTATAATCCGGTGGATGATATCGGCGTATTCAAACCCAATGTTGAACATTTTGCCGGACAGTTTGTCACCAAGGCGAATCCGTTGATCATTGAAAAACTGAAAGCCGACGGGTTTCTGATCGCATCCAGCGAAGTCGAACATTCCTATCCGCATTGCTGGCGCTGTCATCAGCCGATCATTTTCCGGGCCACGGCACAATGGTTTATTCCCATGGATAAGGATGGTTTGCGCGCAAAGGCACTGGAAGAAATCAACAAAACCCGTTGGGTGCCGCCCTGGGGCCGGGAGCGTATTTACAGCATGGTGGAAAACCGACCGGACTGGTGCGTGTCGCGTCAGCGGGCCTGGGGGGTTCCTATTACGGTATTGACCTGCAAGGCGTGTGAAAAGCAAGTGACTTCACCGGAAGTGATGTCGCACATTGTGAAATTGGTGGAACAGTATGGCGCGGATTTCTGGTTTGTGAAGGAAGCCGAGGAATTATTGCCTGACGGTTACAAATGCTCCTGCGGAAGCACGGAATTTATCAAGGAGATGGATATTCTGGATGTCTGGTTCGACTCCGGCGTCAGCCATGCCGCCGTCCTGGAGGGCGATCCCAATATGCAATGGCCTGCGGACCTGTACCTGGAGGGCAGCGACCAGCATCGGGGATGGTTTCACAGCTCCCTGCTGGAGTCGGTGGGCACCCGGTCCGCCGCACCCTATAAAACGGTACTCACTCACGGGTACGTGGTCGACGGCAAAGGCAAGAAAATGTCCAAGTCGGCGGGCAACGTTATCGCTCCCCAAAAGATCATCGATCAATACGGCGCCGAAATCCTGCGGCTGTGGGTGGCCTCGGAAAATTACCGGGAGGACATTCGTATTTCGCATGAAATTTTGAAGCGTCTCACCGAGGCGTATCGCAAAATCCGCAATACATTCCGTTTTCTGCTGGGCAACCTGAGCGACTTTGATCCCAAAACGGACGCGGTTCCGGTCGACGAGTTGGACGAAATCGACCATTATATTCTTTACCGGTTTCGAGTCGTGTCCGAAAGAATTCTGAAGGCGTTCGATGATTTTGAATTTCACGTCTTCTACCATTCTTTTTATAGTTTTTGCATTGTGGACTTGAGTGCGTTTTATCTGGATATCCTAAAGGACCGATTGTACACGTATCCTAAAACATCCAAAGGACGGCGGTCGGGTCAAACCGCGATGTATGAGCTGTTGCAGGGAATGGCGCAATTGATGGCACCGGTCCTCAGCTTTACCTCCGAGGAAGTCTGGTCTTACATGCCTTCCAAGGGGAATGAGACGGCCAGTGTGCATTTGAGTTCGTTCCCGGATCTGTCCCAGGTTTCCTTTCCGGATCATTTGGTGGATAAATGGGAAAAGATCAGCCAGTTGAAAGGGGAGGTCAGCAAGGCTCTGGAATTACGCAGGCGGGAAAAAGTGATCGGTCACTCACTGGATGCCCGGGTCCGGCTGGAGCTTCCGGAAAATTTGAAGAAAGTTCTGGAGCCGGAGCAGGATCAATTGAAATTTATTTTTATCGTATCCGGGGTGGAAGTCGCCGGTTCACTGAAAGATGAGACGGAGGTGTATGCCAGCGAAACTATGGAAGGTGTTAAAATTGCGGTTCATCCGGCTCCGGGAAAGAAATGTGACCGATGCTGGAATTATTTTGTTGAAGAGCCTACGCCCGAACATCCCAGTATCTGTCTTCGCTGCGTGAAAAATCTTGAATCCGCAAAGGCCTGAATATCCGTGAGCAACCGGTATCTTCACTTATTCCTGGCTTCCAATGTTCTGATCATTCTGGATCAATACACCAAAATGTGGGTTAATGCCCATATTCCGAAACATCGTTATATAATGGTAATAGATAATTTTTTTGCGATCACCCATATTCGCAATCCCGGGGTGGCGTTCGGTTTATTTGCAGAAGGGCCGTCTGAGCTCAAGACCTATTTGTTCATCGGTTTTTCGGTCATTGCCATTGTTGCTATTCTGATTTTTTTTCATCAGACGCCGCAAGAAAATAAAATAGTTCGTGTTGCGTTGATTCTGATTTTCAGTGGAGCGATTGGGAACCTGATCGACCGGGTCCTGTACCAGGAAGTGATCGATTTTCTTGATTTTTTTTATGGAAGTTATCATTGGCCTGCATTCAATATTGCCGACTCCTGTATTACCATTGGAGTCCTGTTGATGTTTATGGATCTCATCCGCATCGGAAAAATCCCTCGATCCGGAGACTCTTCTGATGTTGTCTAAGCGTAATTGGGATTCTTGAGATCCATTTTGGCTTCATGTTTTAACACTGAACAAGTATCGGACTTTGAAAAATAAATATCTTCTTCTCTTTCTGGTTTCCAATTTTCTGATCTTTTTGGATCAGTACACCAAATTTTGGATCATTACCCACATTCCCAAAAATCATTCCTTTCTCGTCATCGACAAACTTTTTGCGTTGACGCACGTACGCAATACCGGGGTGGCCTTCAGTTTGTTTGCGGAGTATAATTCGGATTTGATGGCTTGGTTTCTGATCGGCTTTTCGATTATTGCCATTGCCGCCATTCTGTTTTTTTTTCATCAGGCTCCCGGGAACCGAAAGCTGATACACTGGGGATTGATATTGATTTTCAGCGGTGCGATTGGGAATTTTATCGACCGAATAGCGTACAGGGAAGTCGTCGATTGGCTGGATTTTTTTATACAGGGGCATCACTTTCCTACGTTCAACGTGGCGGACTCTTGTATCACCCTGGGTGTCGGTATGATGTTTATTGATCTATTCAAGAACGAGCGTTTTTCCCAGCCACCCAAAACTCCTGATATGGCATGAATTCGATCCCCCTACGGAATCTATTTGGAGTCTCCCTTTTTTAAAAGTTGACCATGCATCCTATCCTGATTGAGTTCGGTTTTTTAAATCTCAAGATTTTTACCTATGGCCTACTGGTGGCGACCGGTTTTTTTGCCGGAATCCTGCTGGCGGCCCGTTGGGCGAAACAGGATGGGCTGGACCCGCAGCAGATTCTGGACCTGTGTTTTTACATCGCCATCGCCGCTTTGGTGGGTGGCCGCACTCTTTATATTATCGTGGAGTACCGATACTTTGTTGCCAATCCACTTGAAGTCCTGAAATTCTGGAAAGGGGGGCTGGTTTTTTATGGCGGGTTGATCGGTGCGGTGGCGATGGCCTGGTATTACATGCGCAAACACGCGCTTCCCATCTGGCAGGTCGCTGATATTCTGGCACCCTGCCTGGCCGTCGGCCAGGCGGTCGGCCGTTGGGGATGTTTTTTTGCAGGTTGCTGTTACGGAATTCGTACCGATGCACCGTGGGGGATCACGTTCACGGATCCGAAATCTCTCGCGCCTCTTAATATCGCTTTACACCCCACTCAGATTTATCTTTCGATCAACGCGCTCATTATTTTTGGAATTCTGGTCTGGTTGCGCAAGCGCAAAACATTTGACGGACAGGTCTTCTGGGTATATGGCATTCTATATTCCATCGGCCGGTTCATCATTGAGTTTTACCGTGGAGATGACCGGGGATATGCCGTGCCGGACGCGCTTTCCACATCCCAGTTCATTGGGATTTTCGTGCTGGGATTTTCAATTTATATGCTGACCCGGCTCCGCTCTCAAAAGCACGCCTGATATTTCCCCTCTCTTTCCGGGAATTCTGAAATGAAACTCAAACTTCATTGGCAGATTCTCATCGCGATGGCGCTGGCATGGCTGTTTCATCTGGTGATGGGAGAGTCGTCCCGCATCGTCGAACCGTTGGGTATTGTCTTCATCCGTCTCTTGAAGATGGTCATTGTTCCGCTGGTCGTTCTTTCCATCGTTACCGGGGTCGCGGGGGTGGGTGACTCCAAAAAGCTGGGGCGGCTGGGGATTAAAACCCTCGCGTATTATCTGGGCACCAGTTTGCTCGCGATTGTACTGGGGTTGATTCTGGTGAACCTCATTCAACCCGGCAAGGTGGCCGATCTGCCGTCGGATCTCTCCTTCTCTCCAGACCAGCTGCACAAACCGGACTCTCCGCTGGATATCCTGATTCGCATGATTCCGGTCAATCCTTTCGAAGCCGCTGCGGAGGGAGATATACTGGGCTTAATCTTTTTTTCCGTCGTCCTCGGGTTCGGCATCACACAGGTTTCAGAAAGTATCAAAGAAAAAATCCTTCCCCCCATTGAAGCGGCGTTTGAAGTGGTGATGCGGGTGGTGCATGTCATCATTTGTTTCGCACCGATTGGGGTCTTCGGATTGATTGTCCGCTTGCTGAATCAGAATTTGGGGGCTGGATTTTATAATGCGGTGGGTCTTTATATGGTGACCATTGCTGTTGGATTGTCGATTCATTTTCTGATTGTCCTGCCCTTGATTTATTACCTGTTTCTGAGAAAAAATCCACTGGATCAATTCCGCCACATGGCGAGCGCTCTGGCCACGGTATTCGCCACCAGTTCTTCCCTGGCGACGCTGCCGGTGACGATGGAATGCGTCGAGGATAAAATCGGCGTACCCAACAAGGTGGCCGGTTTTGTTTTACCGCTCGGCGCCACGATCAATATGGACGGCACGGCGTTGTTTGAATGTGTCGGGGTGCTGTTTATCGCCCAGGTGATGGGTATTCCCCTGGGACTGGAGCAGCAGTTTCTGGTGGTGTTGACCGCGCTGTTGGCTTCCATCGGAGCTGCCGCCGTGCCGTCTTCCGGGTTGGTGATGATTTTTATTGTACTGGAAGCCGTGGGGATTCAAGGAGATATGGTGGGCATCATCGTTGGGACGATGCTGGCGGTGGACCGGCCGCTGGATATGTACCGGGGGCTGGTCAATATTTTCAGTGACTCGGTGGGCGCGGTGATCATCGCCCGCAGTGAAGGGGAGGAACTGCGTCCTAAAACAACGGAAGTGTAGGGTTTCAGCTGAAGAGGGTGTATAGATAAAATACGCAGGCCACGGTCAGGATGGGTCCGCCCCAGATTTTGACGACCGACCACGTTCCCATGTGGCTGACCAGTTCTTGCTCCGGACGGTTGCTGATGACAAAGGGGTGAGGTTTCTTTTTTTTAAAAATCAGTTTGGTTTTTGGGATGAGCGCTTCCAGTTTCTCCTTGCTGTATTGATCCGAAAACCTCTGCGCCAGAATCTGAGCGCCTCGTTCCAATTCATTGTGATCCAGGGTGCCGTCCGCGTTGGCATCGTACCGGGCTGTCAGTTTCTTGTCTCCCTGAATTTCCTTTTTGGCTTGCAGGAAGTGCTTGAGCCGGGGCTTTTTGATTTTTTCAAAACGCAACCCGGATACGGCGTGACCCAGGACATAGACCTCTTCGTCGGGCAAAAAATACCATTCCAAAACCCGGTATTTTTCTGAGAATAACCAGGAGGTTTTTTTGAATTTGAATTTTTTCAGCTTGTGTTGGTTTTTCGTGAGGGATTTCCGCAACAAGTCCGGCAATTCATCCAGATCGCTGGAGCTGAAATAGGTATTATTGGTTTTGCCTTTACGGTTGACCCGGGCTCCCTCCGCCAGGACTAGAGCGGTGGCTCCGCTTTGGTCGTCGACATAAAACCCTTCGTGCGAATAATATCGGTCGATAGTCACCCAGTAAGTGCTGTTTTTCCGGCGCCGCTCGACCTGGATTTCCATGTGGTAGATGGCGCACTGTTGTCCGGAGATCGGGGCGGTGACCAGCCTTTCTTTTTCAGCAATGATGTTACCCTTGATCTCGACATCCGTTCCCACAGCGCCGGTATTGATCTTGGAGGTGGGAATGTTCTGGATGGTGCGCTTGATTTTGAGTTCATGGAAGCCTTTAAAAAACCAGACGATGCCCATGACCGCGCCGATCGCAGCCCCCATAATCAGATCGCCGTCATTGTTTGAAGACATTGGCATAAGAGGTTCTGGTTTAGGGGAACAACACGATGAACAGGTAGGCCGCACACCCGGTGCTTAAAACGGGCCCTCCCCAGATTTTCAAGGTCGACCAGGTTGCCAGGTCCTTGATCAATTCCTTTTCCGACATATTGCTGATGTAAAACGGATTGGGTTTTTTTTGTTTGAACACCATCTTGGTTTTTGCGGCAAGATCTTCCAGCTTCTTCGGGTTGTGTTTTGATTCCAGTCGCTGTGCCAGTATTTTGGCGCCCCGTTCCAGCTCCGCCTCGTCCAGCTTGCCGTCCTGATTGGTATCGAAACGCGCTTTCAGTTTGTCGTTTTCCTGAATGGCCTTTTTGGCTTTAAGAAACGTTTTGAACTTCAGCTTATTGCGTTTGGGAGCCCGCAGTCCGGACTCCGCGTGGCCGAGAACGAAGATTGTTTCACCCACCGGGAAATACCATTCCCGGAACCGGAACCGGTTTGAAAAAAGCCATGAGGAGTTTTTCAGTTTGAATTTTCTCAATTTTTTTTGGTTGGTCTCAAGAGCTTGTCGCAATCCTGCGGGCATCTGGTCGAATTTGTTGGACTGTGTCTCGAAGTCCTGGGTGCCGCCTTTTCTTTTGATGATTGCACCATTGACCAATACCATGGCATTGGCGCCACTGCTGTCATCGATAAAAAACCCTTTTCCCGAATGAAAACTTTCGACCGTGACCCAACGCCCTCTGTTGAACCCGGTTCGGGAATTGTGGCCCCCCAGCGAGCTACCGCGGTTACTGCGGTTCCGTTCCCAGCGTTGAATTTCTATGGAGTAAAAGGCACAGGGTCGTCCGCTGATCGGGGCATGAACAATTTGATCTTTTTCGCAAACGATCCGGCCGGTGACCTCGACGTTGGTCCCGACAGCGCCGGTGTTTATTTTAGAGGTGGGAATATTCTGGAGGATGCGCTTGGATTTGAGTTCCCTGAAGCCAGCGAAGAAAAAGTAAATGCCGAGGCCCAGACCTGCCAGGGCTATGATCGGTTCACTGCCTTCTATATGGATTCCACTCATGGTTACTGCTGGATCTGTTATAGCCTATGCAAAACAACTCAAGTGAACTTGGGAATCTTGATGTTGATTTTGACATCCTCGCGTTCTTTTTGGCTGACTTTGAACATTTCCTCGTCCTGATAATTGAGCATGCCCGCAACGAGAACGTCCGGGATTTGTTTGATACGGATGTTGTAGTTGTTGACGCTGTCGTTGTAGAATTCCCGCCGGTCCGCCAGGGTTTCTTCCAGATGGGAGATGCGTTCCTGCAGTTGCATAAAGTTCTTGTTGGTTTTCAGGTCGGGGTAATTTTCTGCCAGGGCGAATATGCCTTGCAGAGCCGCAGTCACTTCGTTGCTGGCTTCCGATTTTTTGGCAACACCCTTCGCCTTGAAGTATTTTTCGCGGGCTTTCATGAGACGGTCCAGAACGCCTTTTTCAAACTCCGCATAACTTTCACAGACGGAAATCAGCTTGGGAAGTTCATCGTGACGCTGTTTGAGGATGACGTCGATGTTGGACCACGATTTTTTGATGTTTTCCTTCAGGGAGATCAGGCCGTTGTAGATCGTTACGAAGTAGCCGATGATGGCCAGTGCCCCGAAGAGGAAAATTCCCAAAAAGATTAAGATTCCTGTGCTCATCCTTTGTTCCTTCCGTCAATGAGGTTGGGTAAAACCCTTTCCCGTTTGGAATTATGTTTGCAATGTTCTATAGATTTAAGAATGATTGTATCATCTGATTATATTACCAAGGTTAAGGTAACTGCGATGAATAATCAAAGCTTTTATAGGGGTTGTCTCGATGAGTCATGTCGCTTGCCTGCAGAGGTGCCTTCCCGGTGGGAAAAGAATTTTCGGGAAGTTATAGTGAATTTACGTCCTCTTCGTCGATGATGTTTTCCGCCAAGCCGTCCTCAATAATGGCGTCGGCTAAATTCCCATAACCTTCCGGTTCGTAATTATTGACATTTTCGTTGTCGAAATCGTCAAAATAGATGGAATGTTCTTTTTCGCACCATTCCCGGATGGAATTGCTGAATCTCAGGATTCTTTGCACCGCTTCCAGTTTGTCCATAGATGTTCAGTCCGTCTTTAATGAATAAGGTGATATGCCGAAATCCCCTGCAGTTTAGTGGCGAAAAAATTCATGGGATTATTGAAAAACAACACTATAATATTAGATGGCCTTTTAGTGGAAATATACACTAAAGGGGAAAGGCAGTCTAAAGGATAAAGATATGGCGATAAAAATTAACGACTTGGTGGAATCCTGGGCGGCGTCTCCGCCCATATTGTACTACCAACTTCGAGAAAAACTGGATGATCCCGAAACCAATTTTGAGGATTTGGCGGCGGTTATCAAGACTGATCCGGCAATGAGTGTGCGGCTTCTGAAAATTGTCAATAGCGCCTTTTACGGGTTCGATGAAAAGGTGGATACGCTAACCCACGCCCTGAATATTGTCGGAACCGAGCAATTAACCGATCTGGCGCTGGCCGCCATTGTGACCAGCAAGTTTCAGGGTATTCCACGTGACCTGATTAATATGGAGACGTTCTGGATGCACAGCATCGGCTGTGGTATTGCCGCTCGTAAAATAGCCGGGCATATGCCGGGTGTGGAAGCTGAAAAAATGTATTTGGGAGGAATGCTCCACGATATTGGAAGTTTGATACTTTTCAAGGAATCCCCGGAAGAGGCCAAGAAAATCCTGCTTCGTTGCAAGGAAAGCGGCGAAAGTCTATTCAAGGTAGAAAAAGAAGTGCTGGGCTACGACCATGCGGAAGTCGGGGCTTTGCTGTTGACGGAATGGAAACTGCCCGACAGATTGGTGGAAATGGTGAGATATCATCACCAGCCCTCGAATGCTGGAGATTTTCTGGAGGAAACCTGTATCCTTGCAAGGGCGGATGCGTTGGTTTATGAAATGAAAATCGGAAACAGCGGGGAACCGGGAGTGCCTGAATTGGATTTGAGAATTTCCGAGATGATTCCATTATCCGATCAGGAAATTAATGCGCTTAAAGATGAGATTACCGTGCAGGTGGACGACACGGTTCGAATGTTCTTTTAATCATACTCCCTATTGGTCATGCGGAAATCCAAACCCAAATTTTGTGTAGGACAATTGATCCATCATAAAAAGTTTGACTACCATGGGGTGGTGCTGGGGGTCGACCCGGAATTCAATAATACCGAGGAATGGTATGAAATCATGGCCCAGAGCCGTCCACCCAAAGACCAACCCTGGTACCATGTCAAGGTTCATGGTCAGGAAAGTGTCCGTTACGTTGCCGAAAGGCATCTGGAAACCGACCCCTCGATCATGAATTAACCGGGTTTACTCTCTTCCTGTTCAATCACTTGAATCATGTCTTTCTCTCCAACGATTTTTCAGTGGGCGACGGCTTTTGTTTTGTTGGCCCTTTTCTCCTGGGTTCTGTTGTCATTGCTTTGGGATATTGTTCCCACTCCATGGATCAAAACGGATCAACCCCAAAAGAGGATAGTTGGAATCAGTCTATTGGTCGGGGTGGGACTGTTGAACTATTCCTTTGCGAGCGAAGTCCTGGAGTGGGTTTGGATGGGAATCCGGCATCTTCTGGGATTGGATTTGGAGGGGTTGTAACCGGCATCTCCGGAGACTCGTTTTAGGATCCTGCCGAAAGTAGATTTTCTATTGATTTCTAAAGAGTTATGGGCCATAATTTAGTTCCTGGCCTCGTGGTGCCGAGGGTTTCCTTTCATGAAATCCCCCGCTGCCTCGAAAGTTTGATCTAACCCATATATGATCTTTTCCAAAGTTTTCCACCTACTTTTTGAAAATTGAGCCTTCCCCGCGAGTCGAAATTTCCATGAATCAGGCAAAAGATCCGGGTCCAATTAGAAATCCCAACCTGTCCATAGAACATATTGCATGTGAAAACCAATGGTATTCGACGGTTTTTGAATTTTTGAAAGCCATCGATTCTTCCCGGCAGGACTGCGACCTATCGCTCAATTCCATATTTGAAAATACGCACCGATACTTGAATCAAATTCTTCGCTTTGGGAACGCCGCCTTTTATCTGGCTGATGAGCAGGAGCACGCTTTTGCTCTGGAATACTGGCAACCCGTTTCCCGTGAATCCCTGTTCCGCCGGCAGATCGCATCTTTGATCAATAACAGAGGGTTCGATTGGCGTCGGGAGCCGGACCGCTCTTATATCTATTACGATGACGCAACGGATTCTTCCCTGGTGTTGCAGACCATTGCCACTCCCAATCATTGCTTTGGTGTGTTTGCAGGAATGTATGGGGAAAGCCTTCTGCCCGACAGGTCCCATGAGAAACTGAACCGGGTATCTGCTGTTTTGCAAAATCTGGCGCAGGTGTTGGAAGGAGTGTTCACCCGAAGCAGGCTCTCCCAAATGAATGGCACCCTGAATCCGGGCCAGTTGGCACCGTTAACGAACATTCAGAACCAGACCGCCGCTTCCAATGGCGACGCTTACTGGCCGCAGGGACCGGGAGTGTTTCACAGGCAACCCTTTCACGATTTTGTGACAGAGCTCCCCAGCCGTGCTCTCGTGGAGGACCGGTTGAACATGGCTTTGGCCCATGCCCGTTACAGCGGCGAGAAAGTCGCTGTTTTAATTCTGGATGTCGATAATTTCAAAAGAGTGAACGATTTTATGGGAATCCCGGCAGGGGATATGTTGCTTAAAAACCTGTCGCAGCGTATCCGAAAATGTTTAAGGGAAGAGGATACTCTGGGACGGCAGGGGGGCGATGAGTTTATCCTTCTACTTCCTGATATTCACCTGATTCAAGATATTGAATTCCGGGTTCAGAAAATTCTGGACGGGATTCGCGGCTCCTTCCAGTTCGAGGAACAGGAAATTCATGCCAGTTGCAGTGTGGGGATTGCTGTTTATCCCGATGATGCGGAGGATACGGCCGGGCTGGTTCAAAAAGCAAAAGCCGCCATGTGTCAGGCCAAAGAGGAAGGGAAGGACCGCTACCAGTTTTTCAAACCCTTTATGCTTTCCCGGGGTTACCGGCAGATGACCCTGGAGAGTTCGCTTCGCAAGGCTCTGGAGCGCGAGGAATTCCAGTTATATTTTCAGCCGAAGATGTCCATTCAAACAGGCAAGGTGGAGGGAATGGAAGCGCTCCTCAGGTGGAATCATCCCGAAGGAGGGTTGATATATCCGGCTGAGTTTGTGCCGATTGCGGAAGAGATCGGTCTGATTCAACAGATCGGGGAATGGGTTCTTCTCAATGCCTGTCAGCAGATTAAAGCCTGGAAACGGGCGGGCTTTCCCCCGATCAGCATTGCGGTGAACCTTTCCGGGTACCAGGTGAATCAGCCTTATTGGATTTCCAAGGTTCAAACTGTTCTGGAACGAACGGGGGTCGATCCGAAATCTCTTGAAATGGAAATTACCGAAACCGTTTTGATGGATAATTCGGATGCGGCCTTGTCCAATTTGCGTCAATTGGATGAAATGGGGATTCGGGTTTCAATTGACGATTTTGGCACCGGGTACTCGTCGCTTTCTTATTTGAAACGTTTTCCCATTCATGCCCTGAAAATTGACCGATCCTTTGTTCGCGGTATCGGCAAATTGGGTAAAGGAACCGATGCGGTAATCACCCGGGCAATCGTTTCTCTGGCTCAAGCATTGAATCTGAAAACCGTGGCTGAGGGAGTGGAGCGGGTCCAGGAGAAGTCCTATCTCGAATCCATCGGGTGTGACGATATGCAGGGATACCTGTTCAGTAAACCTTTGCCGGTGGAACAGATCAATTACATGTTTACCCGAAAACTGAAAAATCCCGTGAGCAACTACTGGCCGCAGCAGGGAATTCGACAAGCGGTCTGAAAACAGAAACGGCTGAGGGATCCTCTCCCGCAGCCGCTTCGAATATCTCAGGTATTCAATCTTATAGATTGGCGTTCTTTCGATCCGGATTTCTGAACAAGGAGGTTTCATTGGTCAGATCATCCAATGCCGGGAAATCCTGGTCGGGATGGATTTTGTTGGCTTTGGTCAGCAATTCCTCTTCGGATTCTTTCCGGTCTTCATCCGGGATACAACAGTCTACGGGACACACTTCCTGACAAGCTTCCTCGCCGTGGAACCCCACACATTCCGTACAGAGATCGGGATCGATATAATAGATATCGACTCCACCCTTGGTGCCGTCATCGATTGCCTCATTCGGGCACTCCGGTTCACAAACACCACAGTTAATACATTCTTCAGTGATAATTGTTGCCATGAGCTCTGTCCTTTTTTGAAAGTTAATCTAAAATATAATTCTATTTATATAAAAGTAATGAATACTCGTTTTATAATTGAGGGCGATATGATAACAAAACGACTTTTGAAATGAAAATAAAATTCCCAACTGAAAGATAATTAAACTAATCGGTTCCGGGGTTTATTTCAAGGATAAATTAACAGTGGATTGGAGCCGGATCGAGCATTAACTTCGCAATAGTAAAAGGGGTTTCCCCCGAACCGGCCCCCAGGGCCGGAAACATGCTTAACCTGTTGAAATATTTGGTAGCGGGGACAGGATTTGAACCTGCGACCTTTGGGTTATGAGCCCAACGAGCTACCGGACTGCTCCACCCCGCATTGTTTTTTCCTTAGGGCAAAATCATTGCCAAGACAGGGTATTATACAGATTCTAAAGGATTGTCAAGGTTTAATCCGAATTCCCAGCCTCCGGTGGGACCGACCCTTTCTCAATTTGTTATGATGGGGATGCCATGACTACCAAACGTCTGCTCATTGTACTGCCGGTGCTCTTGATCGGAGTATTGATCCAGTCCTTTTTCTGGGTTCCCACCTATGACAAACAGGCCACGGGCAATCCGGAACGGCTGATCAAGTTTATTGAAAGCGTGAGCGGCGATGCCCGGATTTTGAATCCCATTCTGCACGCCGACACGGCCAGTGGCGATATTGTAGGAAAAGTATTCGAGGGTCTGCTTGACCTCGACGACCAGTTGAATTTAAGGCCCCGTCTCGCCGAAAGCTGGATTCAATACGAAGAAGCGTATCTGACGCTGCCTCCCAATTCGCAATCCAATCTGCCTTCGCGCCCGGAAGAATGGATATCCTACATTCAAAACAAAATGAAGGCGTCTCCTCAGTGGAGAAACAATATCCGTTCAATGGAGATCATTCCCGCCAGCGACATGAAAGGAAGCATGGAGGTGCCGGTTCTGGATGTACGGGGCAAGATCGTCAAAGAAAACGACCGTCCGAAAATGCAGACTCTGGAATACACCCTGCGCCAGCCACCACGCCTGAAATTCACGCTCGAAAAAGTGAACCAGTACTTCTTTGATCCTCTCCTAAAGGTGATCGGCAAGGATTATGTCGGCCGTTTTCCCTATTCCCGATTTATTTCGGCCAAAATTCCCGGTCAGCAAAAGCTTCTTGAAAGATATTATTCCGAAATTCTCAAGGTGATGGAGCACAACCCGGTGCTCATTTTTCAACTCAAAAAGGGCGTGCGGTTTCACGATGGGCACGCGTTCGATTCCGGCGACGTGCTGTTCACCTACCAGGCCATCATGAACCCCCGCAACGCATCGCCGCGGACCTCGGATTACGAGCCTGTCAAATCGGCGGAGGTGTTGGGAAAATACGAAATCAAATTTGTGTACAAGCGGCTGTTCTCACCCGCCATCAATGCCTGGGGGATGGGTGTATTGCCGGAGCATCTGTTGAATGCGGAGACTTTGCAGCGGGAAGCGCAGAACAAAAAACTAAGCGATAGCGAAATCAAAAACTTCACTTTGCGCGACAGCGATTTCAATCGCAATCCCATTGGCACCGGGCCGTTTGTATTTAAGGAATGGAAAGGCGACCAGTTTGTCCGGCTGATCCGCAACGAAGATTACTGGGAAGGTCCGCCTGAATACAGCGAATATGTCATGCGTATCATCACCGAACCCCTGACCCAGGAAATGGAGTTTTATGCCGGTGCGGCGGACAACTATGGAGTGCTTCCTCATCAGGTCGCCCGGCTTAAAACAGATCCCAAGTATCAGAATTTCTCCACTGTGGGAATGGCTTATGAATACATCGGATACAACCTGCGCAAGCCTCTGTTTCAGTCGCCGGAGGTGCGCAAGGCCCTGGGCATGGCGATCGACGTCGATAAAATCATAAAATATGTCTTGTATGATGAAGGGGAACGGGTGACCGGACCTTTTGCCAAAATCACCGATTGGTATGATCAGGATGTACAACCGATTCCCTACGACCCGGAGGAGGCTTTGCGTATCCTGAATCAACTGGGCTGGCAGAAAAACCGGGATGGCTGGCTGGAAAAAGATGGCAAGCTGTTTGAGTTTAACCTCATCACTAACAGCGGCAATTCAATTCGCAATAATATACTATCCATTGTTCAAAATGCCTGGCGCAAAATTGGAGTGAAGTGCAACACGCAGGTTTTCGAGTGGGCGGTGTTTCTCAAGGACTTCGTTAATTCTCTCAAGTTCGACGCTCTGGTGCTGGGGTGGAGTATGGGGACCGATCCCGACCTGTATCAGCTCTGGCATTCCAGCCAGGCCGGACCCAATCAATTGAATTTTGTCGGTTACGAAAATCCGGAAGCCGACCGCCTGATCGTGGCTATACGTCAGGAATATGATAAAGCGAAACAGATTCAGATGACCCGGCAACTGCATCGCCTGATCGCTCGTGATCAACCCTACACCTTTCTGTTTGTACGCAAAGCCACGCGTCTGCTCGATAAAAAAATCGTGATTGTCGAGCGCCAGCCCGACGGCAAGGAAAAGTACGTCAAGATTTATCCGGTCAAAGGCGGGGATATAAAATACTATTTCAACAAGTGGAGAAAATTGGATTCGACTCCTCAGTTCAGTCCCGGTTAAAGGCAATACGCCGATCTCGTTATTTCATCACCCGCCTTCTCAAAAAAATATCCACCGTACCCTCGGAATTGCTGGCGATGGCGATGTCGCTCATGCCATCGCTGTTGAAATCGCCGGTGGTCAACATCAACGGCGTGCCGCCCGTCACATAATCGCGCACCGGGAAGTGAAAACTGCCGTTGGGATTGCGCGTGATCAGTGAAAATGTACTGCTGCGGGAATTGGCGACGGTCACATCGAGTTGTTTATCGTCATCGAAATCACCGAGGGCCAATGCAATGGGGCCGCCCCCGCCGGCAAATGCGATTTCCTTTTTGAAAGTCCCGTCTCCATTGGACGGCATAAAGTACAGGTTGTCTCCCGAACCCGAAGCGGCGACCAAATCCGTAAAGCCGTCGGCGTTCATATCTCCCTGGGCCAGGGCCAGGCATCCCAATCCCTGGGCGATTTTCCCCGAGGTGGGGAACGTACCGTCCCCCTGCCCGAAATATATTCGGATGGAGCTGGCATTACTGCTGTGCACGGCGAGGGCGATATCCACATGGCCGTCCCGGTTGAAATCTCCCGTGACGCCGGAAAACGAGCGGGAGCCGGTTTTATAGGTTTCTCCTCTGGAGAATCCCCCATCGCCTTTTCCCAGGTAAATTTCCATTTTGCTGAATGTCAGCGTGACGGCGGCATCCAGGAAACCGTCTTCATTGAAGTCTCCCAGGGTGATGGAAAGAGGGACCTGGCCGGTGGCGATGGATCGCGGCTTGGCAAAGGATTGTTTACCTTTTCCCAGGAGGACCGTCAGGGAGTTCGTTCCCCGCGAATTGGCGATGATATCCGGCCAGCCGTCCTTGTTCACATCGGTCACCACCAAAGCCGAGGGTTCCAGGGGAACCGCCAGGGCAGGGCTGGATTTGAAGGAGCCGTTGCCCCGGCCGAACAAAATCGACAGGCTATGGTGCCTGGAATTGGCGGATACCAGGTCGGTTTCCCCATCGAGGTCGAGGTCCGCCGCAACCACGTAAGTGGGTCCCAGGCCCACCGGGACCGAGTTGAATTTGGAGAATACGTCCGGCGGCTTGGGAGGCAGGTCGCATCCCCAGAAAAGTCCGCCGAACAGCAGAACGGCTGACCCCAGGGGGATAAAAGCCCACCCTGCAGCTCTATTTATTCTTGATTTTAAGGGTCCCATGTGACAAGATTAACTCCAATTTCATATTCACCCCTCGCTCCAGCCGGTATGGTTGGGGCTGTAACCCATGAGGAGGCCTTCATTGCGCAACTATCAGTCTGTCCTTATTCTCAAGCCCGATCTGGATGAAGCCCAGGTCGACCAATCCATCGAAAAAATCACCTCGATTATCAAGAAATTCGGTGGTTCCATCCTCAAACTCGATAACTGGGGCAAGAAACGCCTCGCCTATCGCGTTAAGAAAAACAAATTCGGGTATTACCTTAACATTTATCATACCTGCGAGCAGGGCGGGGTTCCCGATCTGGAGAAAGAATATCAGCTTTATGAGTTGATCATCAAATATTTGGTGATCCGGCTGGAGGAGCGCGACATCGAGCGGGTCATGAGTCAGAAAGCCGATGAGGCGGAATCTGCCGGGGCTGAAGAAGCAGGCGGCCCTAAAAAAGATGTTGCCGCTGAAAAGTCGGATAAGGATTAGAATTTTTTGTAAACCCGTTTCCTGAAATGGAGGGGTTATGGCCAGTTTCAACAAAGTTTTATTGATGGGAAATCTGACCCGCGATCCTGAACTGCGGTTCACATCCAATGGTTCTGCTCTCACGAAGTTTGGGTTGGCGGTCAACCGCAAATACAAGGCAGGAGAGGATTGGAAGGAAGAGGTCTGTTTCGTCGATATCACCGTCTGGGGCAAGCAGGCGGAGAATTGTGCCGAGTATCTGAGCAAAGGGAGGCCGGTATTCATTGAAGGCCGCCTGCAGTTCAGTTCCTGGGAGACCGACGACGGCCAAAAGCGCAACAAACTGGAAGTCGTGGCCAATACGGTTCAATTTTTGGGCCAGGCAGGCGGCGGCAAGCCGGGGATGCAACCGGACACGGAAGATGTTCCCGTCAAAGATGATATTCCTTTTTAATCATTATTTAATGTTTTGAGGCAAGAATGAAAAACCCAACAAAAAAGAAACGGAACCTGTTCACGCAGAAAATCTGCCGTTTTTGTTCCGAGAAGATTCAGTTCATTGATTTTTTAGATACGAAACTTTTGAAACCCCTGATTTCTGAACGGGGGAAAATTGTGCCGTCGCGCATTTCCGGTAATTGCGCACGTCACCAGCGACAAATGACCGAGGCAATCAAACGGGCCCGTAGCATCGCTCTATTGCCTTTCTCTGTAGAACACTGATTTGGCGGACCAGTTTCAGGCGAGGGATTATTTAATTCCTTACGGGATTTTTCTGGCCATTGTATTGTTGGCCCTGTTGAATCCCGCGTTGGGGATGTTGGCGGGTGTATTCATCCCGGTTCCCCTGATATTGGTTTATCTGCAGAGAGGCAAGACTACCGGGTTGATTACGATTACGGGAGTCAGCCTGGC
>JAHELC010000014.1 GCA_024644405.1 Nitrospinaceae bacterium | reverse complement strand
CGACCTCGGCGATAACGCCGCCCACGATCGCTTCATCCACGCGCCGGTCCATCCGAACTTCGCGACCAATGTAGTCTTGCAGGCCGATCGCCAATGGCGCCGCTTGTTCGTCCGTCAGCGGAATCGCCGACGTAACCATCGCCGCCACGCGGTTGCACCGGTCGTCCACGCGCCGACGGAACATCTGCACCGCTATCGGCAACAGCCGGATGCGGTGGCGCCGAAACATGAGCACCGCGGCGTTGTGCGCTGGCACGGGCGCTTCCAGTTTCTTTAAGACGGCTTCCAACACGCTCTGCCGCACATTGACGGTGATAGAGGCGTCCTTCAGCACGCCGAACAGTTGTGGAGCTTCCGCGAAAATATCGCTCAATGCGTCCAGCGCATCCAGATTCGCATCCAAATCTTCGTGGTTCGGGATGGCGGCGCTAAGTGCCTTTGCATACCGATCCGCAATCAGCGCGTTGGTCATTTCGGGACGCTTTCGTGGACCGTGCGGCCGGTAAGTCCGCGGACAAAGGAGTCGATTTCAGCGGACTCCGTCACATCGGAACGATTCGATCGATAGTCTTTGGCGACGGCGAGTGCGGCTTCATTGACCAGTTCCTCGCGCAACGTTTTGACCGCTTGCTCGGCCGCGATCCGTTTACGATCTTCGGTTTCTTGATCGATAAACGCAAGGGCAACGGCCGTGGCTTCTTCCATCGCTTCGCGTTCGCGTGCCATCAACTCCCCAGCGTGCGCCTTCGCCGCCAGTTCGTCCGCCTCGAGGCCGTTTATCTGTTGTGTCGCCGCATCGAGCCGTTCAGCGGCCGTTGACCTAACCTTTTCCGCGCGTTCCAATCGCTTACGGACCACTGCGATCTGCGTGTCGAGAAATCCAAGGATCGGCGCGCGGCCGAAACGAAACGCGATCAACATGAGGCCGCCCGCGTTCAAGAACCCGTAAAAGTAATTGTAGATCGCACGGCGTTGCGACTCTGCCTGAAATTCAGGATCCGCCTCGTACGCTTTGACGAATGCAACCTGATCGATCATGCCGGCCCATTCATCGTCCCGGGGCGCCGCTTCGCCTTGTTGAATGTACTTCTTGTACACCGTGCTCTTGGTAATGCCGAGATATCGCTCGTGCCCGTCCTTGTGCGCTTCCATATACTCGGCCGAGTAGCCGGGCGGCCCGAAAAACTTTTGGCCGCCGACCCCGAGCACGGCATACACCAGCGCGAATACGAGCAGAAACCGTTTCGTCGGGCTCATGATCGGTCACCCAATTCGAGCCGTTTGGCCATGCGTTCGGCCAAGCCCGGTACCAGTGCGCCGAATTTCTTGCGCTCTTCTTCCACCGCCTTTTGGGCGGCCGCAACGATTGTCTGTACTTCGTGTTCCGCCGATTTCTTGCGTTCTTGCACCGCCGCTGCCCGCGCCATCATGCCTTCGCGGCGCGCCGCGTCCAGTTCCACGCTCGCCGCGCGGCGCACGCTCGCCATTTCCTCCGCGTACCGGCGTTCGAGCGACTTTGCTTCGGCGATATGCTTTTCCGCCGTCTCCGCGTTCGCCTTGACTTGATCGTCGCGGCGGTCCATGAGGTCAAGGGTCGGCATCAGGATGATCCGCTGCGTGACCCACAAAAACAGAAGATGAGGTGAATCCCATCAAAGCCAGAATAAACCCCTGGGCAACCAAAAACCGGAGCATAGAGGTGCTGTAGAGAGTTTTCATTTTCCTATTTCTCCTTTAAAAGTCATTCGCCCTCTTATTAGTTTTCATTCCCTGATCTATGGTCGATCGGATTATATTGGTCGACCACAGATCAGGATTCAATGAGTCAAGGTTTTCACAGCAACCAACAAGAAATCAGCGGCGCTTGATAATGCCGCAGGCATCCCGCGAACCTCCTGCGCACCCTTTTCTCAGCTCCCCTTCCCGGTCGCAATATTGATCCTCGTTGGTATGAATGATAAAGGAAGCACCGTCTTCATCAAAAATACTGAGACGGCCGTCCGAAAGGGTCACGCGGTTGGTCGTGGTTTGCATGACCCCGACACCATTCTCAACCTCCAGATTCACGAGGTCCCCCATGTGGTAGGGATGGTTGAAACGAGGTGCGTCGGGTTTAGTATTGCTGTTGGGGCCCGGATCGTGATGGCCTTGGGCAGCCCCGCACGGCTGGCACGCTGCGGTTTCATGAATATGGACAGCATGTTTGCCATCCTTCAAACCTTTCACAATCAATGAGACATCGACCTGTTTGATGCCTTCGGCCGATTCCCGTTCGATCAGCACTCCCGTACCGAAAATATTTTTGTCCTTACAACCCACGATCTCCGCTTCGGCAATCAAGTCTTCGGCATTCGCCGGGAATGGGTTTGCACCGATCAGAACCAGCAACCCAAATACTGCCGCTGTCCAAGTTCTGGTTAAACATGCCATAGCAACCCCCTTGTTGAGTGTTAAAAGTTACTTCCTTATCCTTGACTCCATCCGCCTATTTCCAGTGGAGAGGGAGTGTAAAGAAAAAAGTTGACCCCTTTCCCAGTTGACTCTCTACTCCAACTTGACCGGAGTGAAGATGGATAAGCTTTTGGGTTATTGCCAATCCCAATCCAGTGGATTTTTCCCCCCCGGTGGGTTTGGCGCTGAGAGTTTGAAATTCTTTAAATAACAATTTTTGATCTTCTTCAGATATTCCAGGGCCTTCATCACCAACTGAAAACCTGATGTTCTCTATTTGATTTTCTGTGGTAACGATAATTTTTGTATTAAAAGGTGAGAATTTAATCGCATTTCCAATAAAATTTCCAATCACCTGCGTAATCGCATCTTGATCAAAAGAAATGGGTGGTAGATCTTCCAAGTCCAGCTGAAGGTTTATTTTCTTTTTATCTGCCATAAGTTGGCTCAACTCCACCTGCTGCCTTACAATTGAATTGAGGTCCTGAACTTTTTTGCTTAACTCGATTTTGCCACTTTCAATTTTTGAAATATCCAAAAGATTTTCCAAGAGGGCCCGCATAAAATTGCTGGCATTAAATATTTTCAGCAAAAGGTCCTTTTGCTTTGGATTGACCGCTCCTACCGATTCATCTTTCAATATTTCACTGAAGGATCGAATCAAATAAAGCGGATTTCTTAAATCATGAGAGGCAATTCCTAAAAACTTATTTTTAAGTTCATTGAGTTCTTTTAGTTGTTTATTGTTCTCGAGGATTTGTTCCCCTCTCCTGTGAGACACAATTGCGTCTCCGATCAGCCCGCCAATGGAGAGCAGAATTTCCTGGCTTCGCACATACCAGGGAGGGTTGGCATCGGTGTATAGAAAAAGAACTCCAATCATTTTCTCCTGACTTTTTAAAGGCACGATGTAATGCCCGTGATCGGTCATATCCTTAAAAATATTTTCATGGCGTTTATCAGAAAAACAACTTTCGCTGATTATCATTTCTCCAGATATCGCGGCTCTACCGCACAAACAATTTCCATATGGAATTTCCTGTTCCTTTTCCAGAAACTCCTCTGTGAAATTTCCGATAGTACTGAAGAGCTTTAAGACTCTTTTTTCTTCATCTGCAAGAAAAATTCCGGCCTTATATTCGACTTCAAGCTCTTTGAATTGAGTAAGGACTTTCAGGGTATTTTCGAGCTTTTTCTTCAAGCCCTGAGAGTTATGAAGAACCCTGGCCACCTCATGAAGAACCCGGTATTCTTCGGTTCTTTGACGAATTTCCTGTTCTGCAGAATCAATTTTATCCAGGCTTTTTGAGACAATTGAATTTGTGTCCATGATTGATGACCTCAGAATGTTCGTTATTCTGTAAAAGTTTTATTTTTAAAAATCGGTTGATCTGCTTGGCACAATAATTTTTATACGTTTTCTGACTATTGGAGGAACCATCATTTCCTTATCACAATAACTAGAACACCCTTTAAGTGAACCGGACATGATGGTCCCAATAAGTTGCCCTTAAAGCGCGGTCCCATTTTCCACAGGCAAATATATTTCGACGGTTGTTCCTTCGCCCTGAACTGAATTGAATTTGATTCTTCCCCCATATTTTTTTACCAATTGATACGCAGCCGTTAAACCCAATCCCGTTCCTTCTCCCTGATCCTTGGTCGTAAAAAAAGGATCAAAAACTTTTGCAATATATTCTTTGGGCACGCCTTCCCCTGTATCCTGAATTGCCACCACAATTCCCTTACCCCTATCAATATTGGTTGAACGAATTTCCAGGTTTCCATTTCCATTCATTGCCTGAATCGAATTGGCGAAAATATTAAAAAATATTTGCTGAATCTCGTCGGACCTGGCTTTAAAAAACGGAAGGGGTGAATAGTATTTGGTGACGGTTATATTTTTAGATTCATGGGTCAACAGGGCTATTTCCAAAGCAGCGTCCAATCGCTCATTTATATTGACCGTCATGTGCCCATCAATTGGATTTAATTGGATGTAACTGTTCAGATTTTCTAATATTGCAACTAATTTTTTCGATCGCTCGCTGATCCTTCCGGCAATCAAATCAATTTTTGCTTTATCGCTTTCCCTGAGTATCATTTCTGAAAAACCTATAAGGGTATATAACGGATTGTTTAATTCATGAGCCAGTCCCGCGGCCAGGGTTCCAAGTCCTGACATTTTCTCCGCCTGGACCATTTGATCGTTAATTTCAATATCTCTGGTAATCTCCCGAAACAGCACAACAGACAAAGGATTTGAATTTTGAGGGTCGGGCACTTCAAAAATTTCATAAAAATATATTTTTGAATTCAAGTTTATTTTTGGCCGATTCTGGTAAGGACCCATTGAGTTCTTAGGCATCAATGGATCATTGATAAGTTCTTTGGTCTTGTTATTCTCACGATCCGCCCTTTTGCCACTGACCGAATTCCCACACGAGAAATCCTTTATCCTCTGCAACAAGTCTTTCCAATCATTTCCTGTCTCCAGCTCAGCCTCTTGAATATTTTTTCCCTGCATTTGGTCCAATGAAACGCCAAGCATTTTCTCAAGAGCTGAATTGATATATTCAACCTGAAGGGTACTGGTCACGGCCATTAAAGGATCAGGAAGTGCCCATAAGATTTGTTGAACTCTATGGCTTGGCATGGTGTCTGGACTCATGGCTGATTAAATCCCGGAAAATAAATTTGTCTTACTGTAACTTTTTCATGAAACCCGAGTGGTTGGGAGCCACTCAAATAAGAATTTAGAATGGCTCCCAAACAACCCGGCTTTAAAAATTGATTTCTTTGCCGCCAGCTATCAATTTTTCTACTGTGGCTACCAGTTTTTCTTTTTCCACAGGCTTGACCAGATAATCCTTAACGCCTTCATTCAGTAAATTTACCGCCATCTGCGTATCCGGAAATCCGGTCACTACAACAATGGGAATCCCGGGAGCTTCCTGGCGAAGATATTGGATGCATTCAATGCCATTAACCTTGGGCATCCGGATGTCACATAAAATGACCCCTACATGGATCAAGTTGTCTCCGGACTTAAGCAGGTCGATACCTTCTTGACCATTTTCAGCCTCAATGACCTGGTAGTTATTTTCACTCAAATGAAACTTCAAGACATCTCGCACATCACTTTCATCATCGATGATCAGAACTTTTCCTTTAGGCATTTTATTTCTCCTCAGCGTTAGATGCTTCGTTTGTAAAATATTGAGTTCTGCTATGACTCCCTGGAAGGGCTTAACCCTCCATAAATAATTTGCTGTTATCTGAAGTAATATTAGGAGAAGTGAAGCCTAAAAAAAATCGCCCAAACCTCTAAAAACATGAGGCAAAAGCTCATTATATTTTGTGGTATTTTTACTACCGGTAAGGGGAGGAAAAAGGGAGGGGAGGCAAACGGCGGGGAAAGCGGTGCGCTTAAGGGCTCTATTTTATTATTGAATTTTTGATCGCATATCGGATCAGGTCCGAATTGTTTTCCATCTCCATCTTTTCAAGAATGCGCGATCTATACGTGCTGACGGTGTTGATGCTGAGATGGAGTTCTTCTGCGATTGCTTTCAGCCTTTTGCCAGACGCAATGCAGTGGAATACCTGGAATTCCCGGTCCGTGAGTTTTTCATGGAGGGGTCCTTCGGAATCGTGGTTAAGCTCTGAAACCAATTTTTCTGTGAGGACAGGAGAGATGAATTTACCGCCTTGGGCCACTTTCCGGACAGCCTCAACGAGCTGAGCGGAAACGCTGGCTTTGCCCAGATATCCTGAAGCTCCGGCTTTCAGGAAGCGCAGGCCATAATGGTCCTCGGGGAAAATACTCAGCATGAGAACGGGTAACTTAGGGCGGATCGCCTTCAATTCAATCAGTGTATCCAAACCGCTTTTTCTTGGCATGTCGAAGTCCAGCAATATTACATCCACATCCAATTCCTGGATTTTTTCTAAAACCTCCATACCATCTTCAGCTTCAGCGACAACCCGCAAGTCTGGAGTATCCGAAAGAATGGTTTTAATCCCCTGGCGAACCACTTCATGATCGTCCGCAATCAAGACTCTTATGTATTTATCTTTTGAAGATTTCATTTTTGCATTAAAGGAATTTTGACTGTCACCTTTGTCCCCTTTTCCGGACTGCCTTCAAACTGAACTTGTCCGTCCCAAGGGTGAACCCGTTCTTGAATCCCGATCAGTCCAAGGGAGTTTGAATTTTCAATATGCTCATCTTTAATTCCTTTGCCATTGTCTTCAATCTCGAAAACCAAGTGCTCGTTGACTCGATTCAAACTGACTTGAACCCGGCTGGCTTCCGCATGGCGCACGATATTCGTAAGAGTCTCCTGAAATATGCGAAACAACGTGGTTTCCAAATCCTTTTCCAAGTCAACATGCTCCTGGAGACAATTGAGATCGAAATGGATCCCCAGTTTTTTATTGTATTCACCCGCTTGCCAGGCAATAGCCTCACAAAGTCCAAACGCATCCAATATTGGAGGACGCAATTCCATAGCGATCCGTTGCACCGATTGGATGGTGTTGTCGATAATTTTTTCCATCGATTGAAACTGGTTGTGCATATCGGCTGGATTGGAGGGAAGGTTTTTTTCAAGATGTAAAATATCCATTTTCAGAGCGGTCAACGATTGGCCCAACTCATCGTGGACCTGCCTTGCTATGCGGGACTTTTCTTTCTCCCTGATGGATTGCAATCTGTTGCTGAGATTGCGTAATTTTTCATGCGATGCTTTTAATTCCTCTTCCATCTTATGGCGATCCGTTATATTCGTTATAAAACCTTCCAAAGTGAGCAATTCTCCTGAATCGGAATAAACCCCTCTTCCCTGCTCCCAGACTATTTTTTCATTTCCAAACAAATCCTGTATTCGATAAGTAATTTTATAAGCCCTGCATTCTTTCAAGGCTTCCTGGACAGCGTCCCAAACAGCGGCGCGATCATCCGGATGAATGATCTCGTTATAGGTTACTTTTTGATTCATCAGGTCCGAGGCGGGATAGCCGGTAAGGCTTTCACACCCATCACTCACATATAACATGGTCCAGGCTTTATCATTGAGGGACCGGTACATCATTCCCGGAAGATTGGAAATCAGCGTTTCCAAAGTGCGGCGGCTTTCCCTCAATTCAGTGGTCCGCTGTTTGACCTGATCTTCCAGGTGATTCTTGAATACCTTTAACTCTGCGTCGATACGTTTCCGTTCAATCGTATTCGCAATAAGCCCACCGATGGACAGCAGGACTTCCTGGCTGTGTTGATACCAGACTGGGTTGGTATTGGTATAGAGAAACATCACTCCCACCAGTTTTTCACTGGTTTTCAATGGAACAATATAATGCCCATGAGCGGTCATATCATCATATTGCCTTTCATGGCGGGGATCGGTAAAACAACTTTCACTCATAAGTATCTGGCCCGATTCCGCTACGCGGCCGCACAAGCAATCACCAAAAGGCACCTCCTTTTCATTTTCTAGAAATTCTTCTGAAAATTTACCAAATGTGGTGAATAGCCGTAAAACTTTTTTGTCTTCATCGGCCAGAAACAAGCCGGCCTTATTTTCCACCTTGAGTTCTTCAAAGCTGGTGATTGCCTGCAAAACATCCTGCAGCATGCCCTTTAATTCCCCAGTGGCCTGCAATATCTGGGCTACTTTATGAAGAATGCGATATTCTTCCGTAATATTATTTGCAGAGTTTTGTGTGGGAGGGTTTGGGGGAATTGAAGCCATAACCACAAGGCCTTATTGAAGGTTGCCGGCCGAATCCGGGCTTTTGGGGATCCCAGCCGGTGCCACAATTTTATATTGCCTGTTGATGCCTATCGGTCGATTTTATATCAACCGGTCCCGGATTTGGGGTATTTTTCAATTTCAAAGAAATTTTGCAATGCGTATACGACAAGAACCGGACTGCAAATCGAAGCCATTGGCGACCCAGGCTTATAAAGGCGAAGCATCCGCTTGCCACCGGTTGCTAGAACAATTGCATCATTGAGCCCGAAAGGTACGGATAAACTGGATCACATTCCAGCCTTCTTCCTCGGTCAGGACCTTGCCGACCCTTTGGGGCATACCCGTCCCGGGGCTCCCGGTTTTGAGAACCCACATCAATTCGCCGTCTGTGCGGGTATCCTGCCATTTGGCGTCGGTGAAATCCCGAGGAGCGTGACCGGGCATCCGCACCCCGTTGCCTTTTTTGCTGTGACAGGTCACGCACAATCCTTTGCCGAAGTAGACCTTTCTTCCTTCCTCGATCCGTTCCGGCGTGGTTTCAAAAGGACTTTCGATCTCCTGGATTCTTTCCAACTGCTCGGGAGGAACACGGGGAGAATAAACACTGGGGTGAAAGGCCTGGGCCGCCGGCCCGGCTAGAAAAATCATGACCACTACCCCCAACATGAATCGGATTTGAATACGCATCACATTGACCAGAAAAGGCGTTCCCTCTTCCCGAAAGGGAAAAGGGAACCCGGTTGATTATTTCTGCATTTTTCCATGCAAAGCTTCCCAATGGCCTACCGACTGGGCAATACTGACGGAGCCATCCGGAATTGGCGCATCATGCGGCCACAGATGGAAAATGATTCCGTCCGTATCGGAAACGTGGTTGACAATTTTGTCCACTGTTTCTTTATCGACGGGATAATGCACCGCAACACGTCCGGTTTCTATTTCCTGCTTGTGGTCATGCCAGTTTTTCTTGTGAGACCAATCTGGAATAGCCGACCGCGCGAGTTTCTTGGAGACCATGTATTCGACCTCGGTCATGCGGGCGTTGGGCTCGGTGGACTCGAAAAGAATGCATTGAATAATGTCGTCGTTGATCGGTTTGCAATAATGATGAAAGGGGCCAATGACTTCGCCGTCCATCATATGCGGAGCGCTGACGTGAATGGTGTAGCCATCCAGCGGGCTGGGGGGAGCTTTATCCGCCATCTTATCGCCGGCAGTGGCACAGGCGGCAGTCATACTGAACATGATCAAGGAGAGAAAAATTATTTTTGACAATTTCATAAAAACCTCCAGAGTTAGAGATGGTTTTTTATAATTTAATCTGTATTTGGGAACCTTCATAAACATCAAGCTGATTAAACCCCTATATGACCCACAGGATACACATTAGTCGCAAGGCCTGCCATCGCGGTTTTCTTGTTTTTCTTGTCATGGTTTGTACTACAAACGGGAGATGGGGTTGCCCTCTAAAAGGAGTGCGGGTGTATGCAACAGCCTATTTTTAATGGCATATCGGGTCAATTGATGTTTATCTTCAGGCGCCTTTCTTTCAGGAGACAGGACCGCGCACCAGCCTGAGAAACGCGTCGGGGCCATGGATTTTATCCTGGTAGGCCTGGCCGCCCTCGTCCTTGTAGGAAATAACGATGGCTTGCGCCCCTTTTTCAGAACTGGTCCAGGTGCCCCATCCGCCGCCTTTTGGAAAAACGCGGTCGATGAACACCTTGTCGCCGTCCTTGTCGATGTTCCGCTTGCGCCGATCGTAGAGTTGCAGGGCTTCTTCAGGAGTGGGCAGGCGCCAGTCGTTGTATCCTGCGAATTTCTTATTGTTCATGCGCTGCGCGAACTCCTTGGCGGTATACCAGTTCACCCATTTCTTTTCGATCAACCAGTAATCGAGTTTCATCCACATGAGATTGGACCGGGTATCGAGAATAGTGCCGTCGCCATAATCCTGAAACCGCTGGTCGGCGGATTGAGATACAGGTGTTCTCTGAATGGAATCGCCCGCCCACAAGGTGGACCCCAGGAACGCCTGGATTCCAAAGACTGCCACTATGAAATATCCGAAAACACGCCGCATGAAAAACCTCCGTAACATTGCACACTCCGCATGAATGGGACAATTTGATCCAAGTTTACAATTTAAAGCCCTCCCCTGTAAACGGGTAAATGGCTTGACAGGTTGGGGGGTTGGAGTACAATTTACGTCATCCTATCGAACCGGAGGCACTGATGAGTCTCGACTGCTCCTGCAAAAAAATTCTATTGAACGCTTTGACTTTTCTGATAGTTACCGCCATTGCGGGAGCACCACCGCTGGAAGCCAAACCACGCGATAAGGACCGCTGGGACCAAAAGTACAGCACGGAGGCCTATATTTTCGGCAAGGACCCGGTGCCGTTTCTCAAGCAGAATGTCCATCTGCTCCCCAAAGGCAAGGCGCTGGATATCGCCATCGGCGAGGGCCGCAACGGAGTGTACCTCGCCACGCAGGGATTTGATGTGGTGGGACTGGATATCTCGGAGAAAGGTCTGGCCAAAGCGCACCAGTTGGCGAAACAGAACGGGGTAACAATCGAAACGCAGGTAGTCGATCTGGAAAACCATCGATTGGAAAAGAACGCCTACGACGTGATTCTCCTGATGTATTACATGCAGAGAGACCTGTGGCCGCAAATCAATGACGCGCTCAAGCCGGGCGGCATGGCGATCATCGAAACCTACAACGTCGACCACCTGAAGCATCAGAAATTCAATCCCAAGTGGCTGTTGAAAACCAACGAATTGCTGGAAGCGTTCAAGGATATGAAAATCATCCGCTACCAGGCGTATGAAGACAACGACCAGGCCTACTCCAGCATCATCGTCCAGAAAACAGAATAACCCCGGGTGAATAATACCGAGAAACTTTTCATCGCGCTGGCCAATGCGTTCCCGGTGTGGGTGGTATTGGGCGCGGGGCTGGCGTTGTGGGAACCCGCCACAGCGACCTGGTTTCAACCCGGCTGGATTCCGTTCTTCCTCGCCATCATCATGCTCAGCATGGGATTGACATTGACCGCGCAGGATTTCGTACGGATTCTGGAAATCCCCGGAACGGTTCTGCTGGGTGTCGGATTGCAATACCTCGTTATGCCTCTGCTGGCCTTCGGTCTGGCGCATCTGTTCACACTTCCCATCGACTACGTGATCGGCCTGTTGCTGGTCGGGTGTTGCCCCGGCGGCACTGCCTCCAACGTGGTCAGTTTTATCGCCCGGCTGAACGTCGCGCTGTCGGTCACTCTCACCACCTGCTCGACTCTGCTGGCGGTACTCATGACTCCGCTGTTGACCACCTGGCTGGTGCAGTCGGCTGCGGAATCGTTGACGGGCACCGCGGTAGAAGTGGATACCATAGGATTATTGATCAAAACCTTCCAGGTAGTCATTCTGCCGGTGACCGCCGGCATCGCCCTCAATCATTTTTTTCATAAACAGGTGCAACGCACCGCCGCCTACACGCCGTTTCTGGCGGTGCTGTCCATCGTGTTCATCGTCGACTTCATTCTCGCTGCCAAAAAGGAGGCCCTTCTGGAAAGCGGCGCGTCTCTTTTGGAGGCGGTGGTGACTCTGCATTTTCTGGGATTTCTCCTGGGCTACGGATTGTCTCGGATCATCCGGACGAACGACCGGGATGCCCGGACAATTTCGGTGGAAGTCGGTATGCAGAACTCCGGCCTGGCAACGGAACTGGCCCGGAGCAATTTTGCCGCCTTTGGGCTGGCCACCGTGCCGGGAGCCATCTCGGCCCTCACCCACTGCATTCTCGGCAGCCTCGTGGCCGGCCTGTCCAGGCTGGTGCCTGGAGACAATGTTGCCGGGACGGATTCCCGCGATTGAAACGTCATTTTCGCCTTTCTAAGGTTTTAAATTCATCTGCGGCGATTCGCCGCCCAGCGTCACGCTGGCTGTGATATGATACGGGCATTCCGTGGACACCGTTTTTGGCGAGGGGGCAATTTGGCGACATTTAACGTTTTACTGGTAACGGAATTGAATGATTTTAACGAGGCCCATGAAAGCGAACTGCTCCTGCGTCTGGAAGAGGCCTGCTTCGAGCGCATTCCAACCCTGAAATACGCCTGGGAAATCGCCCTGGACGCGCCAGACGAGTCGGACGCCAAAAACGACGCGGTAGAGAAATTCGTGAACGTCTGCCGGACCTACCCCTTCGAATTGAAGATGCTGGTGCACGCCGGGACGGGGCAGATTCTGCGCAGGAAAAAAACTTTTGAACCCTAACCGGGCAAGGCCCGGACCAAATTTCGCTGTGGCATTTTGGCGGAATTGATCAGTTAATTTCGCCAGCTGAAGTTTAAAATTTACCTTCGGCGGTTCGCCGCTTACTCCTGAGCCTGTCGAAGGATGATAAATAAGGTGGTGCTATGAATATTATCTTAAACAGCTATTGCAACCTGAAATGCAATTACTGCTTTGCCGACGAGTACATGGAAGAAACGGTGAATACACCGGGCAAGTCCATGGAATACGATTATTTTACGTCGGAAATGCTCCCCAAGATCCAAACCGCCGGGGTCATCAACTTCATGGGCGGGGAACCGACGCTCCATCCCCGGTTCAACGAAATTTTTTCAAGCACGCTGGACGCCATGTCACCTTACTCCAACCTCGGCCTGTTCACCAACGGCCTGATGAAAGACCACGTACTGGACCTGCTGGAACACGCAGTCAGCGCCCAGGGCAGCATCAAACGGCACATCACTTTTTCTGTACTGCTCAACTGGCAGACGCTGGACAACATCAGCGAAAAAAACCACCAACGATGTCACGAGGTGGCGAGACAGCTCCTTCGCAAAAACGGATACGGCGTCACCTTCAGCATCAACCTGTATTCAAAAGATCAGGACCTGCAAACGCAGTGTCGGGAGATCGACGCCATTTACCAGGAAATCGGTTTGCCCAGGGACCAGTCGTACCGCATTCGGATCAGCCCGGCGTTTCCCATCGTCGGTGAAATTGACAACGTCTATTTGCCGATCCGCGATTTTCCCAAAGTGGGGCGGCAGATGGTCGATCTGCTCAAGCAGTACCCGCAAATGGGATTTCGCTTCGACTGTTCCTTCCCGCCGTGCTTTCTGGATGAAATCGCCGACGGCGAGGAAGACCTGGTTTCCCGGTTCTACTATCACGGGTACAAACAGGTGCCGGAGTTTTCGGAATGGAAGACTCAGCAGTTTTATTTTGGATGCGCCGACGGCAGTCCCATGGACATCGATTCCAAGGGCGATTGCTTCAACTGTTTCCCATTCCACAATTTGAAGCTGGGGAATATTTCGGAATTCAAGGAAGTGAACCCGATCAGCGAAGCGCGGATGGGATCCCGCTTTTTAACTCACGTATTCGAAAACACGAAGGCAAAGGAACCCTGCCGCTCCTGCCCGCATTACATGGTGCGCTGCTCCAGCGGATGTTTCGCCTACAATTTCGTGGATCACGAACCGGCCGCACCGGTGGTGGCTGCCGAAGAAAAACAAGTTTAAAGCGAAGAACCCGTAAACGCCGTCGCCCGATCGGAACCGAAGTCGTTGGTGATCATGATTAGATGAAAGCCTTCCTGCGTCTGCGCCGGGCCAAACACTTCGCCCCGGTTGAGGGTCATATCCTTGACCCCCTCGCGGATGATCTGCTCCAGTTCTGCATTCTTGAGCACGGGGTCGTATCCCCTGATGCGGGGATCGTCGGACGACAACTCGATCCACCCCAGATTGCCGCCATCCTCTTTGGAGGAACACAAGCTGTACTTTTCGGCCAGGCGCATCAACATTTGAGTCCGGCCGGTAGCCGTTTTGGCTTCGTTGATGGTCCCTTTTAACAATTCCGCGACTTCTTTTTTTTCCACCACAATGTGGCGAACCTGTATCTGATGAGAAAAACCTACCATGGAGACCCTCGTAAAAATACCGGCTCCCGAACATACGGGAACCGCCAATGGTTGCTTGCAGTTTGAATGCTGGTTAGTCTAAATTATTTCTTTTTAAATATCCAGATACCATATGCCCTCATCCTCAAAAAAATTGATTTTGGCTTCCCGCTCGCCCCGGCGGTCGGAATTACTGCGTTCGCTGGGTCTGGATTTTGCAGTGACCCCTTCCCAGGCGAAGGAAACCACCGATCCCGGGCAATCTCCAGAGCAAAATGCCACCCGCATCGCACGTGACAAGGCCCGTTGGGTGGCCCGGCAACATCCCGGAAAATATGTGCTGGGGGCGGACACCATGGTGGTGCTGGATCAGGAAATCATCGGGCAGCCCGCCGATGAGAAAGACGCCTGCCGTATTCTTTCAAAACTATCCGGGAGACAGCACAAGGTGATCACCGGCGTCGTGTTGATCACCCCGGAAGCCGGGGAATATGAAACCGTCGTGGTATCGAAAGTTACCCTCAAATCCGCTTCCGAAAACGACATCCGATCCTATGTCGCCACGGGGGAACCCCTCGACAAAGCAGGCGCTTATGCCATACAGGGAGAAGGTTCCACCCTGATCGAATCCTGGGAGGGATCCCATTCCAACATTGTCGGTTTGCCTCTGGAAGCGTTGACCGATCTTTTTCAACAAGCCGGGTTTCCGGTTCCCAGAAAAAACGAAGCCAGGTGAAAATAACTTCGCCGTTTGCAACTCTCTGGAAAACCCGAAACCCTGAAAAATTTTTCCCCCTTTTGTATATCGTCAGTTTACGGGATTTCCAGGAGCTCGAATTCAAGAAAACACTTGACAAATTGCGGCTTGCTCGAACTTGAAAATACCAAAAAACTCAATTTTTACTTGCACCCTTCCCATTTTTATTCATACTAGGAACTATCTGAATCTACTGAGAACACTCTGTGACGATACGGCGGAAACATGACTGCAGAAGGAAGTACAATCGAAATTCATGGACTATGCAACCGGTGCAGCGCACCCGTTTTCCTGAATCACTGTACCGATTGGTACGGTAATTCCGTCGTCTCGTTGAATTGCTGGAACGGACATTACAAATGGATTGACTTTGAAAATATCGAAAAGGATCTCCACATAGATCCCGAGACCCAACTGGTCACCTATATCGGCTTTTTCGATGCTCCATGATTCCCCATCCTGAATCCTCCAACTTAAAAAAAATTCAAACCCAAACATTGTTGTTATGGCTGGCTCTGTTGACGACAGGGATTTCCTCCGCGTGGGCGGCGCCCAAGGCACCTCCGGGGATGGTTTACGTTCCCGAAGGTTATTTTCAAATGGGGGAATCCTCCAGCGAAGCCGAAGACCAGAAACCGATGCACTTTGTTTATACTTCGGCATATTTTATCGACAAGTACGAGGTCAGCAACGCCGAATATAAAAAGTTTCTCGACGCCACCGGTCATGATAAACCGAAGTACTGGGACGACGAACGGTTCAACCAGCCCAGCCAACCGGTGGTCGGCGTGAGTTGGTTCGATGCCATGGCCTATTCGCGTTGGAAAGGCCGTCGCCTGCCCACCGAAGCGGAATGGGAAAAAGCCGCACGGGGGAACGACGGACGCCTCTACCCCTGGGGAGAAAAATGGGCCAAGGGGAAGAAACTCTATTTCGTCAATGTTTTCGGAATGGAGGATCGGTATGAATTCACCGCACCCGTCAATTATTACGCCACCGGCGTCAGCCCCTTCGGGGCCTTCAATATGGCTGGCAACGTCTGGGAATGGTGCCTCGACTGGTATGACAGGGATTATTACCGGATCAGTCCGGAGCTGAATCCCGAAGGACCCGAAGCCAAACAAATGAAAGTCCTGCGCGGGGGTTCCTGGATCAATGATATCGACGGCGTTCAGGTCACCCAACGAACCCGCAATTTGCCGGAAATACAAAACAATATTTACGGCTTCCGAACCGTATTACCCCTCCGTTAATTTTCCACTACCCAAACATACCTGACCTCCCGAGTCTGTCGAGGGAAAGGCAAGTCCGCAAATGCCTCCGGTTAAAACGGGTTGACATTCCCCTGCCCAAGGCTTTATGTTATGCTCCAAAAGAAAATACATTACGAGAATTTTCCTACAGCACCGTACTCCAAGGATGAGAGCATGAACCTTTCGAGCAATCTCAGGCATTTGATTTTTTTATCGTTATCGTTGTATTTCATTGTCGTTACCGGGTCTCCCGTGTGGTCTCATGGCGGGCATGACCACGGCGTGGAACCATCCATCTCCCTACCTGACGTGCTCGCCAGGGTGAATGGAACCGACATAAAAAAATCATCGATCTGGCCCGGCCTCACCAAAACCGTGAAACGGTACAAGGACCGGGGCATTCCCCTGACGCAGGCACAGGAAAAAGTGGCTGTCAAAAAACTGCTGCAGGATCAGATCAATCGCCATTTGCTCCTTAAAAAAGCCGATTCCATGGGAATCGAGGTTTCCTCTGGAAAAGTCGATGAAGAAGTGAATGAGGTTAAAAAACGATTTTCATCCGAAAAAGAATTTCTCAAACAACTCGAGCTTAAAAAACTGACTCTCAGTCAATACCACCAGGAGCTCAAGGAAGACATCCTGATCGACGCTGTTTTCCGCAGGGAATTGGGCGCAGGAATCAAAATTTCCGATACGAAGGTTGAGGATTACTTCAATAAAAATCCACTTGAGTTTTCGAGCGAGGAACAACGTCGCGCCAGCGTTATATTGATCAAGGTCGACCCCAAAGCCGGATCCGCAGGCGATCGAAAAGCCCGCCGGGAACTGCAGAAAATCGTGGGCAAATTAAAAAAGGGCGGCGACTTTGCGGAGCTGGCTCGAATGCACTCCAAGGATTCTCTCGCGAGACGGGGAGGAGATTTGGGTTTCTTCACAAAAGACCGGATGTTCGGTCCCTTCAGCAAACTGGCTTTCAAGCTCAAAGTGGGCGAGGTCAGCGAAATCTTCCGTACCCAACACGGTTATCAGATTTTGAAGGTGACCGATAAAAAAGCGGGGAAAAAGGGAACTCTGGAAAGCGAAAGAGAAAACATCCGGAAACTGTTGATCGATCGGGAAATCAAAACAAGGAGCCATCCCTATCTGGAAGCGTTACGGAAGAAAGCCAACATCAAAATCTATTTTTAGCAAATCAGATCAGGGTACCATCCGGGGAAACCCCCCGTTCCAACGGAACTACCACGCCACTATCAACACGCATCCACAAAAACTGAGCACCCGCGCCTTGTTGCCGGTTCACCGCGAGGGCACGCCTGATTATTTTTTGGTTTTCTTGCCTTTGTCTTTACCGGCTCCGACATCGTTCAGCTTGCGCTTGACGATCTTCCCCTTGTCCCGCTCAAAGTCCACCTTCAAATGCACGGAATTGGGGAACAGTTTGACCACCACGCCATCTTTCTTTTTCCCGGCGAAATCGAATTTGATGGTATCTCCTACTTTCATGGCGTGCACCTCCACTTAACGTCGTCCGATCAATAAAAAGCAATCCCCATGAAATACCGGCACGAGGATCGATTGAAAAACCCGAAGATTATTAGAATTCCACGGTCCTGTCAATCTTTTCCTGGCCTTCTGCCCGGCCAGCGTGACGCTGGACCCAGTTTACCATAGGTGGATTGGCGCGATTTGCGCCCAGTAGCTTTCTTTTAGGGGCAACGGTTAAGCCAGTTCCCCTCCGGGAGGAGCGGTTCGCCGTCCCCCTCCGGGCAGGAGTCTGATACAATCCGGATGAAAGGTGAATGCTCCATGACAACCGCAACCCGGCAGAACTCCTTAACATCGAACAACCCACAATCAGCGCCGGCCTATGCCCAGGTGGTGTTCAACCTGCCCCTGAAAGAGGAGTTCACCTATGGCATTCCGGAACACTTTCAGGGCCAAGTCCGGGTAGGAACTCGGGTGCTGGCGCCATTCGGCCCGCGCAAAATCACCGGCTACGTGGTGGGTCTGTCAGATACCTGCGAAGGGGAATTCGAAATCAAACTCATCGAAGATCTGCCCGACGGCGTTCCGGTTATTTCAGAGGAGTTGCTGGCGCTGACCCGCTGGGTGGCGGATTATTACAATGCCGGTTGGGGAGAAGTGATCAAAGCCGCACTTCCCGGCGGGATCGACGAGGACCACCACGAAGTCTTTTTTCTGACTGAACAAGGCGAAGCCGCCCTTCTGAACCATTCTCTTCCACAAAACGCCCTCAAGATTCTACTGGCCCTGCAAAGCAAAACCTCTCTCAACAAAAAACAGATTCAAAAAACACTCCGCAAACAGTTCAGCGCCTATGCCCTGGCACAACTCGTCCGGGAAGGCCATATAACCTCGCAGGTGAAGATCAAACAGAAGTCCGTTGCCTACACCTCCGACAAAAAAGCCTGCCTCACGCTCGACAACCACAATCCGGAAGAAATTGAAAAACTCCTCAAGCGCAGTCCCAAACAACGCGAGCTTTTCAAATTGCTGACGGGCAAGGAGATTCTCCTGTCGGACCTGGCCAAAGCGCTTCCCGGATACTCGGCGCCGCTCCGCGAACTGAAACGCAAGGGGCTGGCCAGAACTTATGACGTCAAGCAGGAGCGCACCGCAATCGACGCAACCGACCCCGAATGGAACCCGGAGATGCCGCAGATATTTACTGAAGAGCAGCAATCGGTATTCAATCAACTGACCCGGTCCATTACCGCTTCCGAATTTAAAACGTTTCTTCTGCACGGAGTGACGGGAAGCGGCAAAACCGAAGTGTACCTGCGTGCCATCCAGCAGGCACTGGACGCGGGCAAAACATCGATCATGCTGGTCCCGGAAATTTCCCTGACACCGCAAACCGTGAACCGCTTTCGACGGCGGTTCGGATCGAATGTCGCCATTCTCCACAGCGGACTCACCAATATCGAGCGTTACCTGGAATGGAAAAAAATAAGAGAAGAAAAAGTTTCCATCGTGGTCGGGGCGAGGTCGGCGGTGTTCGCGCCGTTCAAGAACCTGGGAGTGCTCATCATCGACGAGGAACACGACACCTCCTACAAGCAGGACAGTGTGCCCCGCTACCACGCCCGCGAAACAGCCATCGCCCGGGCCCAGGCATGCGGCGCTGTGGTGATCCTCGGCTCCGCCACGCCTTCTCTTGAAGCGCGCCGGAAAACCGTGACCGGGGAGTATGAATACCTGACGTTGGAGGAACGCATCGGCGACCGTCTTTTGCCGGTAATCCGTATCGTCGACATGAGAAAAGAACGCGACGAGTCCAAAAACTATTCGATCTTTTCGATTTCGCTGAAGCAGGCCATGATGGACCGCCTCGATCAAAAGGAGCAGATGTTCCTGTTCCTCAACCGGCGCGGCACGGCGAATTATGTGGTGTGCCGCAAATGCGGTTTCGTATTCGAGTGCCTGCGGTGCAGTGTTTCTCTCACTTTTCATGGCAACTCCAAAACCCTGCGCTGTCATTATTGCGATTTCAACGCACCCATGCCCGGCAAATGCACCGAATGCAGTGGCGAAATCATTCGCTTCAGTGGATTCGGTACGCAAAAACTGGAAGAGGAAACACAGGCGCTGTTTCCGAAAGCGCGGATCAAACGCATGGACCGCGACACCATGAAAACCCGCGCCTCCTTCGAGAATATCTACAACGAAATGCGGAGCGGGGATATCGATATTCTCATCGGGACGCAGATGATCACCAAGGGTCACCATTTCCCCAACGTGACACTGGTGGGGGTGGTTTACGCCGATATATCCCTGCATATCCCAGATTTCCGTTCCAGCGAGCGCACGTTTCAGTTGTTGACGCAGGTGGCGGGGCGGGCCGGTCGCGGCAAGGTACCGGGAACAGTCATCGTCCAGGCGCACAACCCGGACCATTACGTGTTCGACTATGTGCCGCAACACGATTACAACGGATTCTTCGAAAAGGAACTGGGCTTGCGCGAAAAGTTGAACTACCCGCCGTTCACGCAACTGGTGGCGTTGGAAATCGAAAGCGAAACCGAACCCGAAGGGGAAGCGGCGGTCCATCACCTCAAACAGTTTTTGGCGGAACCCGTCCGGCAATCGCCGGGGGTGGAACTGCTGGGACCCTCCCGCGCCGCGATGTACCGCATCAACAACCGCTACCGCTGGCACCTGATCCTGCGCTCACAGGAAACAGAAGCTTTGCAATCGCTGGTCACCCAATGCCTCGCCAATCAGCAACTGCGCAAACTCACCACCGGCAAAATCAAAATTACCGTCGACGTCGATCCGGTGAATCTGCTGTAAGACCGTATCACGATGACTGGCACCGCACCCGACCCGCTAAACGTTACGGCAGGGTTGAATCTTCATTTTCCTTTTGAGCCGGTGGGAAGGATACTTCTTTTCCGTGAATTTCAGGATTGAGTGCCGCCGCCATCGGACTTGAGCGGAAAGGCACGGAAACAAAAGCGGCATGATCCGCCCGGCGGATTTCGGGTTCCCGGACTAGATAGACCCACGCGAACAGTCCAACCGCGGCGTGCGCCAATATCTGAATCAGGAAAAATCCTGAAGATCCAAAAATCGACATGAACACGGAAACCAGCATCGGGCCCAGCAGGGCGCCGATTCCGTAGATCAACACCATGGAACTGCTGGCCGCGACCATCTGGTCCTGGGACAAATGGTCATTGGTATAGGCCAGGGCCATCGAATACAGGGGAAGCGAGAGCCCGCCAAAAACAAAAATTAAAGTCGACAGGTCAAAAATGAAAAACACGCCCAAAACAGCGATCACAACCGCCAATCCGGAAGCACCGGCAATGACCCACTTGCGGTCAATTTTGTCCGAAAGGATTCCGAGAGGCCACTGGACCAGGAATCCGCCCAAGACAAAGGTCGCCATAAAAATGGAGGTTTCCGTGACCGTCTTGCCGATGTTCTGGGCAAACACCGCGCCCATCCCCCAGATCGCCCCATGTGCAATACCCACGTTGATACCGGTGAACACACCGAGCGGGGAAACATTCCAGAGATCTTTCAAACCAACGTGCTCCGGTTCCTCCAAAACCGGAGCGCTCACGGATGAAATCAAAATGGGAACCAGGGCCAGGGAAAGCAGAACCGAAATCATGATAAACAGCGCATACCCCTTTGGACTGGCCAGGTTCAGCAAAAACTGACCCCCAATGAAACCGGCGTATTGAATGGTCATGTAGATAGATAAAATTTTGCCCCGGATTTCGTTAGTCGACTGGCCGTTGAGCCAGCTTTCCGCCACCACAAACATCCCTGCAAAAGAAGCGCCGGCGATCAGCCGGGCCATCCCCCAGATTACGGGCTGGGGAAATAAGGAATGGATTAGGACCGCCGCCGAAGCCATGGAGGCGAGCGCCGCAAACACGCGAATATGCCCGACCTTCACCACCATTTTGGGCGCGTAAAGGGAACCCAAAAGAAATCCAGCGTAATAACAGGACATCACCAACCCGGTAGTCGTGGTGGGAAATCCTTCCATGGAAGCACGTACACCCAGAAGGGTTCCCTGCAACCCGTTGCCCAGGGTAATCATTGCAATCCCGATGAACAGGGCCCAAATCGGTAAAATGTTCGACAGCATAATAAAGTGAGTTTAGCCGGGAAGACACCAGGGGGATCACAATCAATCAGGGTAGCGAATCCGCCCAGGGAAAATCAATTCGGGTTAATGAAATACAAACTCGGGTACAGGTTGATGCTTTTATTATAATGGGGAAATCGGACGGCGGTAAAATAAAGATATCCCTATCTTTCAACCCGGTGAATCTGCTTTAGCGTTCCTTACCGCCATGTTACCCTGTTAAACCATTTCAAGGACGACGTGAAAGGCCGTTCATGCGATTGCTTCGGAAAACCTACGACTGGATCCTGCACTGGTCAGCGACCAAACATGCACTTCCTGCGCTGGCGATCCTGTCGTTCGCTGAGTCTTCTTTCTTCCCGATTCCGCCCGACGTGCTGCTGATCGCAATGACGGTGGCGGTGCCGTTGAAAGCGTTTCGGTACGCGGCCGTCTGTTCGGTGGCCTCGGTGCTGGGCGGCATGTTCGGCTATCTGCTGGGGTGGCAGTTCATGGATCTGGTAGGCAGCCGCATTGTCGAGTTCTATCATTTGCAGGCGCAGTGGGATAAAATAGGCAGTTGGTACGAGGAATACAAAGCCTGGGCGGTGGGCGCGGCCGGGTTTACCCCGTTGCCGTATAAGGTATTCACCCTGGCGGCAGGAGCGTTCGAGATCAATTTCCCGGTGTTCGTGCTGGCCTCGCTGGTCAGCCGGTCGGCTCGGTTTTTCATCGTCGCCGGGTTGATCTACAAGTTCGGCGCGCCGATCAAGGTGTTCATCGAGAAATATTTTAATATTCTCAGTATCGTTTTCATTGTGCTGTTGTTTGCGGGATTTATGCTGGTGAAATACATTTTTTGATTCCGGTGCCTTATGGATTCGTACATTGTGGTTCTCATCACCGCTTCCTCGCAAAAGGAAGCCGACACCTTGAGCCGCGGACTGGTCGAGGCCAAGCTGGCATTCTGCGTCAACAGCGTACCGTCGTTGAAATCGACCTACTACTGGGAAAACCAGTTGTGCGTCGATGACGAATTTCTGTTAATCGCTAAAACCCGCACCCATATGTTCGATGAGCTTGAGAAATGGGTGGTGGAACATCACAGCTACGACGTCCCGGAAGTGATCGCTTTGCCCGTCGTGAAGGGCTCCAAAACGTACCTGAAAGGCATCGACGACTGGGTCCCGGCCGCTCCGCGCGGGGCAAATTCAAAAACTGATCGATAGATCAAGCGCCTGCAAAAGTAAAAAAATGACTCACCACATCAAAATTCCAAAAGGCTGGGAGATGCCGGAACATGATCTCACGCCGGAGTCGATCTTCATGAACCGGCGTGAGGTGTTGCAGGCGATGGGATGGGTGGGTGCACTGTCCGCCAGTCTCCTGTACGGGTGCGCACCAGGTTCCTCGGAAGTCACCAACGCCCATCCGGAAACAAACCTCACACCGTTGGAAAAGAAACTCTATCCCGCCACGCGCGTGACCCGCTACAAACTGGACCGCCGAGTCACTGAAGAAGCAGTGGCGGCCAGTTACAACAATTACTACGAGTTCAGCGAGGTCAAGGAAGACGTGGACCATCACGCCCAGAAACTGAAAACCCGGCCGTGGCAGGTGGAGGTGACGGGCCTGGTCGAACAGCCGAAGACCTACGACCTCGACGACCTGCTCAAAAAGTTTCACCTGGAAGAACGGTTTTACCGGCACCGGTGCGTGGAGGCCTGGGCGATGGCGGTGCCGTGGACCGGGTTTCCACTGAAAGCGCTGCTCGATGACGTCAAACCGCTGTCGAAGGCCAGGTATGTGCGCCTGGTTTCGTTTCACGAACCGTTCACCGCGCAGGGGCAGATCGCGTTCTGGCAACCGTGGCCTTATTCCGAGGCGCTCACGGTGAAAGAAGCGATGAACGAATTGACTCTGCTGACAACGGGAGTTTACGGTCACCCGCTCCCGAAACAGCACGGTGCGCCGGTGCGGCTGATAGCGCCGTGGAAGTACGGCTTCAAAAGCATCAAGGCGATTCAGCGCATCGAATTGATCGACACCAAACCGCAAACTTTCTGGAACACATTGCAACCGCACGAATACGGATTCACCGCCAACGTCAACCCGGATATCCCGCATCCCCGCTGGCCGCAGACCAAAGAGAAGATGATCGGCACCGGGGAAATCCGCCTCACCCAGCTCTACAACGGCTACGGCGACTTCGTTGCCGACCTTTATTCCTGAACATTTATTCTACAGATCGGGCGCACCGGAAACCGATGTGGTTGAAGCGGCCGGCAGGGAGATCGTAGTTCCGGCGTGTGGTGCGCAGGAAATCCGGCAGGTCGCGCCACGATCCGCCGCGAATGACGCGGTACTTGCTGGTGAAGGGCCCGGCAGGATTCTTTTTCGGGCTGGATTGGTAGTAAGTATCTTCATAATAATCCGCCACCCATTCCCAGACGTTGCCGGACATATCGTGCAGGCCGAAGGCGTTCGGCTTGCGCGTACCCACGGGATGCGTCCTGCGCTTCGAGTTATCCCAGTACCAGGCGTAACCACCGTCAATCGTATCCCCCCAGGTATAGGTCGTATGGGTTGCCGCCCGCGCGGCTTTTTCCCATTCCGCTTCCGTCGGCAAACGCTTTCCAACCTTCTTGCAGTAATCCCGGGCCTCGTACCAGGTGACCTGCTCGACCGGCAGGTTGGTGCCTTTGAAGTCGGACGGATTGTTCCCCATGACTTGCTCAAACTGCTCTTGTGTGACTTCAAACTTGTCGATGATAAACGCAGACAGGTGAACGGTGTGCGGGGTTTCGTCCTCTGAGGCTCTGGATCCCATTTGGAATTCGCCGGCGGGAATCAGAACCATGTTTTCATTTTGGGAGAAAGCGTGGGAAGTCGTAGCAGCTAATAACGCGAACACCATGCAAGAGGAGATTTTTGGAATCCTGTTCATCCTGTCCAATCAGTGTTTTTTCCGGAACAGTTCCATGAAGTTGGCGACGAACCCGGAGATGGCGGCGCCGGAGCCGGCGGCCATGATGAGAATGTCTTTATCCCCGGCCTGATATCCTATCGCGGCTCCAATGAGAGCACCCAGACAGATGATGACCAGGTAACGCTTGCCGCCCAGCCAGCCGACGAAGCCTCCGATGAGGGTCCCGATCGCTCCAGCGGCCAGGGAAGCCGTGGGACTTTCCAGGACAACGCCGATCAGTACGCCGGTCATCCCCAGCAGGAACATTCCCAGATAAATGTTATTTTTGTTTTTCATGCTTTAAGAATGATACACCATCTTGCCGAGCTGGCGTTAAGGGGTGTTAATGGCTGAACAAAAAAAAGGCCACCCAGCGACGTAATCAGGGTGACCCGGCTAACTCAATCTGTAATGAGGAATCTACGTAAAGGCTAAAGCGATTTAAAGACTGCGTCCAGGCTTTTTCCGGCATCGCCGAACAACATGCGGGTATTCTCTTTAAAGAACAGCGGGTTTTGCACGCCCGCATAACCGGTTGCCATACTGCGTTTCAAAACGATGGTGGTCTGGCCTTTCCAGCATTCGAGAACCGGCATGCCGGCAATCGGGCTGTTGGGATCCGTCTGCGCGGAAGGATTGACGATATCGTTCGCCCCGATGACAATGGACACGTCGATATTGGGAAAGTCATCGTTGATTTCATCCATTTCGTACACGATGTCATAGGGCACCCGGGCTTCCGCCAGCAGCACGTTCATGTGGCCCGGCATGCGCCCGGCGACGGGGTGAATCCCGAAGCGCACATTGATTTTCTTGGCGCGGAGCGCCTTGGTGATCTCGTAAACGATGTGCTGGGCCTGGGCGACTGCCATTCCATAACCCGGAATGATCATGATCTCTTTGGAATCGTTCAACAGTTGGGCCACTTCATGCGGATCCAACGCCACTACCTCACCCTGTTCGCCTTCCGCCGCGGCGGCAGAGGAGCCGGAAGTGGTTCCGAAACCCCCGGCGATGACGGATAGAAATTTGCGGTTCATGGCGCGGCACATGATGTAACTCAGGATGGCGCCGCTGCTGCCCACCAGTGCGCCGGTCACGATGAGCAGATCGTTGCTGAGCATGAATCCGGTTGCGGCCGCGGCCCAGCCGGAATAACTGTTGAGCATGGACACCACAACCGGCATATCGGCACCGCCGATGGCCATGACCATATGGATTCCGAACAGCAGAGCGATGCCGGTCATGATCAGCAGGGGAATCAGTCCCTCGCCGTGACCCGCAGCGGATTGATCGACGAACATTTTACATACATAAATTGTGATCAGGAGTAAACCGAGATTGAGCCAATGCCGGCCCGGGATCAACATGGGGTTACCCGTGATCTTGCCGCTGAGTTTCCCAAATGCGATAATGGAACCGGAAAAGGTGACCGCTCCAATGAGAATTCCCAAATACGTTTCAATATCATGGATAGTCAGTTCAATCCCCGTATGGTGCGACACCGGATCCATGAAGTTGGCAAACCCGACCAGCACCGCCGCCAGTCCCACCAGACTGTGCAGGATGGCAACCAGTTCCGGCATTTCCGTCATTTGCACACGCTTCGCCAGAACAAGGCCGACACTGCCGCCAATCAACAAGCCACCGATGAGAATACCGATATTGCCGGTGACTCCGGCAATCGTCGCCGCCAGGGCGATGAACATACCGATGATGCCGTACATATTGCCGCGCCGCGCGGTTTCCTGGTTGCTCAATCCCCCCAACGCCAGGATGAACAGAATGGTCGCCCCTATATAAGAGACGGTTACGATACCTGGATTCATCTCCTCGCCTCCTATTTGCGAAACATTTCAAGCATGCGGCGTGTGACTGCAAAACCGCCTGCAATATTAATAGCGGTGATCAGCACAGCCAAGCCGGCCAACCACATGATGATTTTTTCTCCCGAACTGATCTGGAGCAAGGCGCCGATGATAATGATGCTGCTGATTGCGTTGGTCACGCTCATGAGCGGTGTGTGCAACGCCGGCGAGACATTCCAGATCACCATGTACCCGACAAAGCAGGCCAGCACAAATACGGTGAAGTGCGCCATGAACGATGCCGGGGCGACCGCCCCCAGTCCGAACAAAGCCAGACCCCCAATACCCAAAGAGATGGCCGGTCCCAACCAGGACGGCTTCTCTTCCGTCTCGACCACCAGTTCCGAGGCAGGCTCCTCCGCGGGTTTGGGAGGCGCGGCCGAAAGTTTGGGCTCCGGTGGCGGCCAGGTGATTTCGCCATTTTTAACTACAGTGGCGCCGCGGACCACTTCATCCTCAAAGTTCACCACCACTTTACCGTCTTTCTCCGGGCACATGTCCGTCAACAAATGGCGTAAATTGGTGCCATACAGCTGGCTGGATTGCGTCGGCAGGCGGCTGGGCAGATCGGTATAACCGATTATGGAAACGCCGTGAACCTGCACCACCTGGCCCGCTTGAGTGAGCTTGCAGTTTCCGCCCTGCTCTGCGGCAAGGTCTACAATCACGCTGCCGTCCTTCATGGACTTGACCATATCCTCCAGAATCAATTCCGGCGCCGGTTTACCGGGAATCAGGGCAGTGGTGATGATAATGTCCACTTCTTTCGCCTGCTCCGCGAACAGCGCCATTTCCGCCTCTATAAATTCTTTACTCATGACTTTGGCATAACCCCCGGTACCCGAACCCTCTTCCTCAAATTCGAGCTCCAGAAATTCCGCATCCATACTTTCGACCTGTTCTTTAACTTCCGGACGCGTGTCGAACGCGCGCACTATGGCGCCCATACTGTTGGCGGCACCGATCGCCGATAGACCCGCAACCCCTGCACCGATCACCATGACTTTTGCCGGCGGGATTTTGCCTGCGGCGGTAATCTGACCGGTAAAAAACCGGCCGAAGTGTTGGGCGGCTTCGACCACCGCGCGATATCCGGCAATATTGGCCATGGAACTGAGGGCATCCATTTTTTGCGCACGCGAAATGCGGGGAATGCTGTCCATCGCCAGAGCGGTAACTTTTTTCTCAGATAATTTTTTCAACAGGTCCGGATTCTGCGCGGGCCAGAGAAATGTGATCAATATCTGGTTTTCATGGAGCAAGTCCACTTCTTCGGACTTCAATTCAGGATTAAATTCCGGTGCACGAACTTTTAAAATGATGTCGCTGTTGTCCCAAATGGCTTTGGCATCACCCACAACCGTCACGCCGGCTTCGGCATAAGCGGAATCGCCAAAATTAGCGGCCACCCCGGCACCGGACTGAATCGCGACTTCAAAACCCAGTTTTTTTATCAGCTGACCGGCGACTTCCGGGGTTGTTGCCACCCGTCTTTCACCGGCATGGACTTCTTTGGGAATCCCGATTTTCATCTGACTGTATCCCTTTTATGGAATGAGTTTTTTGAAATGAAAACGAATAATATCCAAAACCCGTCACAAGTCAAAAAGAATTGATTCAGGCCAAAATAAGCCCTAGAGACTAGCACACAATCGCGTTTATGACCATTTTTCAATGGAAAATTTCTCAAAAAGTTGCAGATCAAAAACCAAACGCAGTCTGCGGCCCGGGAACTACGGCTCCGAGGAGAAATACTCCGTTGCACCGGGGCTCATGGGATCGCCAAGCCGGGCCAGGGGTTCTGTCGCATGGCCTGTCGAAGGCAGGGAATGCCAACGCCGGATTACGGAATTGAGACCGCAATCCGCGATCCCGTCGCTTCACCAAAAGTCTTCTAAATCATTGGTTTTTCATGATAATTAATACCTCTGGACGCCCTGCCGGATCCGCCGATTTCCCCCAATATAATTGAAAACAAAGATATTGCGGGTTAGAATGAACTAAAGGAAATAGCGGAAAATATTGGGATTCCACGTTTACGGGGTCTCAAAAAGGTGATGAAAATATCCGTTTTCAGGCATTCAGCCTCAAAAGTGAATTCAATGAGACCGGAAGACCTAAATTTTGACATTCAGGAAACTGACTTCCTTGCTGAAGACTTTTCTCAATTCTTCACTATTTTTGAAAAGATCTTTAGATTCTATTTCTTCGCCCGCAATGCGGAAGGAGCGCTGACCTACATCAGCCCGAAGGTCAGCGAGGTTCTGGGTTACGATCCGGAGGAATTCAAGAAAAACTGGAAAAAATACCTGACCGAACATCTGACCAACAAGGAAGTGATTCTCCGGTCGGAATTTCCCCAATACAGCGGCAAGCATATCAAGCCCTATAATGTTGAAATCAAAAGCAAGAGCGGCGAGAAAATCTGGTTGGACATTCACGAAACTCCAATACTGGATCCGGCTGGGAACATCGTGAAATACCATGGACTGGCGATCGATGATACGGCGCGCAAAGCCCAGGAAAATGAGCTTCGCATGCGGGAAAAACGGTTCCGGGAAATCAGCCAATCCTCACCCATCGGAATCTTTCATGCCGACCCCAACGACTTGATGACCTACGTCAACCCGGCCTGGCAGATTATCACCGGACGCCCCATGGCCGAGACGCTGGGAAACCCCTGGTGGCAGCCCATTCATCCGGAAGACAAAGAGGCCGTGTTCCGCACCTGGGAGGTCGCCGCCAAGGAAGAGCGGGAAATCTCCATCGAATGCCGGATCATACGGCCCGACAAAGAATCGGTCTGGGTGCAGTTGCGTTCCCGCTTCCTGTTTGACGACCACGGCAAAATTACTTTCGGCACTCTGGAAAACATCAGCGAAAGAAAAGCCGCACAGGAAAAACAGGAACAGTTGATTCAGGAATTGCTGGATCTCAAAAAGAAGCTGGAAATTTCCGTGCGCACCGATCCTTTAACCGATCTCCCGAACCGCCGGGGGCTGGCGGAAAAACTGGAGTACGAGAAAATCCGGTTTGACCGCAGTCAAAATCCTTTTACCATTATCATGGGCGACATTGATCACTTCAAAGAGATCAACGATACCTTCGGCCACGATGCGGGCGATCAGATACTGACCGACATCGCCCGGATGCTGAAAGACAATTCCCGTAAACAGGATATTGTCTCGCGTTGGGGCGGAGAAGAATTTATCATCCTGCTCCCGGAAACGGATCTGGGGAACGGGGCGATTCTTGCGGAAAAATTAAGAGACAGGATCGAAAGCGAGGTTTTTGTTTACAAGGATAAGAAAATTCCCGTCACTCTCAGCTTCGGCCTGAGTGTGTACAACAACAAAGGCCTGGAAATGGATGATGTGATCAAGCAGGCTGACGAATGTCTCTACGAAGCCAAAAACAGCGGGCGCAACAAAGTCGTGTTCAAAAAAAATTCCTCTGCTTAAAAAACCAACTCCCGAACAATCCTCCAGGTGCGCATTGATTCCCTATTCATCCATATCGTCGAAGACGCCGGAGGCGAGGCTCTTGCGGGCGGTGCGGGCCTCCTGTTCGGCGCGGGTGATGCCCTGATCGTAATCGTTGTGATCCACAAACCTTAACACCGGCTCCATTTCCGGATGCCTCTGCAGATACAATTTCGCCATGGTCTGGCTGACGCGGCGGTACTTGGGATGCCCCGCCTTCTGCGTACGCAGTTCGGTGAAATGGCCCAGCTCCCTCAGGTTCATCCCCATGTTCCACCGGATAAAATGATTGAACAGGGAGGCGTATTGCGCTTCGGCCCGCATCCCGGTGCGCCGTAAATCGTTGTACAGGCTCTCCGCCCGTTCGAAACATTCCTGCGCCACTTCGCCTTTGCCGATTTCCTGAATCTCTTCGGGTATCGAATAGCCGAGCAACACCCCCATGTCCTGCCGCTGCTGGGTCAACATGCGATGCCTCTGCAGGTCGCGGTATTCGGCAAAACCGGCGACGATGTCGAAATTGATCGGATACCCGTATTCCAGTGCGCGGCCCGGGCGGTCCCGTTTTGATCGCCGTTCACCGATGTACACCGCAAAAATTTCCTTTCGCCTGGCATCCGGCAACGCGCGGACGATGCTGCGAATCTGTTCGGTCGGGTGCTGGACGTATGGAAAAATCATGGATGCCAATAGATTGATCGAATAATCCTCATTTTTATCTTCCAGCAGTACCACTTCGGGCGCCGATTCAATCGATACCCCTTGAAACAAGTCATCGCACAGAGTCTGCAGGGCGCGGTCGGTCTCGACCCGGTAATCGTTTCTGGCGGCACGCTTGATGAACGTTGGAATCTGCGAGTCCAGCGCTTCCTTGATCTTCCCGGCCAGGTCCTGCGCCTCGCTCAAATCCTGGCTCAGGAGTTTGGAAATGAGTCCGGAAAAAAACCGGCCGTTGCCGACAATTCCCATATTCGCCTGAGTCGCGGCAGGCAGGATGCACCGGATTACGTCGCACGCCGCACTGCGGATGGTGAAGTTGTAGGCGATGCGGTGCGCCCTTCGCTCGTTATCGTCTGCAAGATCATTGGACCCCGCTTTTTCGGTGCCGCCCTTCCGGTCCACTTCGATTTTAAACTGCTCCGCCGGCAAACGTTTTCGGAAGAGTTCCTGCATCGGTTCGACCATGGACGCATAAGTCTCAAAAATAAAATCCATGGTCTGCACATACGAATCTTTCAGGCCGGACGCCATGATGTTGGCGGGACACACATAGCGCCACCGCCCTTCCCGCTGCTGGTCGTACAACACGTAGCGGGTGGACTCTTCGATGGGCGAACCGCCGATCCGGCAGTCCTCGATGATTTTCGTCATGAGGTTGGATATTTCCTCGATGCACAAGGGGGCGACCGCCAATTCCGCCACCGACTCGTCGCCGAACTTGTTGACGACGCGGTCGATCATTTCACTGCCCTTGACGTCGTTGGGCGTGCCGTCGGGATTGAGGAACTCGCGCGCCACCGTTTCCTTGAATCCGGTCGGTGCCCGGCTGTAACGCGCCAGGGCCGCGCCGATCACTTCCGGGTTGAGATTTTTCAGAGAAAACACCTTCGCTTCCACGTCCGTCAGGTAAGGGATGAGGATGGCCTTCTCGCGGTCGGTCAGTTCATCGGTTCTTTTGGGTTTCATGGTTGGATGGGATCTTTAGCACACCGGAAACCGGTGTCGTTGAAACGGACTTCGGGACGGCTCCAGCGTCGGAAGGCGCTGTGCAGGGTATCCGCATAATTCACCCACGATCCCCCACGCACCACTTTGAATTCTCCCGACTCCGGCCCTTTGGGATTATTTCTGATTTTCTCTTTGTAATAATCCATATCGTACCAGTCAGCCACCCATTCCCAGACGTTGCCCGCCATATCATGCACGCCATAAACAGAAGCGCCGTTGGCATATTTCCCCACATCGGTCATGGTGGCCATGCCCCGCCATTTCCTCCGGTAAGTGGCCTTGCCGGGCGGAGCGCTGTTACCCCAGGGATACATGTTTCCCGAAGGACCGCGTGCGGCCTTTTCCCATTCCGCCTCGGTGGGCAGGCGTTTGCCGCGCCATTTGCAATAAGCCACGGCATCGTACCAGTTCACCTGGGTCACCGGCTGGTTGCGTATTTTTTTGGGAAAACTTTTTCCCTTCCACAAATTGCCCTGCCGGCAAGCCTTGGTTTTGCAAGTGTCATCCAGGGCCGGACGGTGCCCGGTCGCTTTCACAAACTCCAGGTACTTCTGGTTGGTGACTTCGTCAATATCGATCCAGTATTTGTCCACATAGACGGTATGCCTCGGCATTTCATCCTTGAACCACCAGCGGGTGCAGGTCTTGTCCACCTTCATACACATATTCAGAATCCGGGTCACCTGCTTGGAAGACAATCCCATTTTGAACCGGCCCGCTGGAATTTTCACCATACCCGAAATATCGTGACTGGAATCGACCGGTGCTTCCTGAGTTTCTGCGGGGGCAAAAGGCGATCCTCCCAGAACAAGGAATGAAACCAGGAGCATCCAAAGAACAACATACTGGGTACGGCTGACCATTACCAAGGATAAGTTCGTCCTGCGGTGAATGAGGTTATGGGAAAGAATACTATTGGGCGCCGGAGTCCCCGGAACCTTCATTAAACCGGGTCATCTCCTTGCCGTGAATGTAAAACAGGGAAAGGCCCAGAATCATGTTTACCGTGTACAGCCAGGTCAATTGGCTGTGAAAGCTGTCAAACCGGACTTGCAGGCGTTGGTCAGCGGGATTGGCTTTTTTCTGCTGGTCCAGATCGTGCATTTGCGGCCGCAGGACACTTCCGATATACAACGCCAGCACCACCATGATCGCCAGAAGCACTTCCCTGGTGTATTTCTTTTTGGTGACTCTCGGTTCTGTGTATCCCGCCCACCTGTTTTTATCCGCCAGAAATTTGATCACGACCGCGGCCACCATCAATCCCATGCACCAGTAAATGATTTGGACATTGAAAGCATCCATAATGCCGTTCATGACACTGCTGGCCAGCGGCTTTTGCTCCTTGAGTTTGACGCGCACCACAATTTCCGTCAGGATTCCCAGCAAAAACATCCCGCCGACCCACAGTGAGAGGGAAAACAAATACAGCCAGTTGGAAATATAGATGAGACGTTTCATCCTGGTATGGAAACTCTCCTATCCGAATCCACTTTAATAATAATGGGCGCCCTCAGGCGCTCACCGGTTTCCGGAAACCCGTTTGCGCAATTCCTTGAAACTCTCCTCGATGTCTTTGGCCTGCTGCATTTTCTGCCGCTCAACCTCCGGCAAGTCGCCGCCAAACCAGCTTTTGACCGTCGTCCCGGTCTTGTACCGGTTGACGGAATTGAGGATGGATAAATAAACCACGCCATACAACACGGCGAAAGCATAAAGAGCCCACGGAATGAACGATTTGAGCCGCCTTTGTTCCTGAAGCGGCTTGTTCTCCCACCAGGCCACCAGGTCACGCCATTTGGATATCAATTTTCGCATACCCTTTCCCGCCCTGCGGATTCTTTCCGAATCTTAAAATCAAATATTTGACCCGGCTCCGCTTAATCGGGCCATCATAGCAAAACCCCTATGGGGATACAAGCAAGCGGCACCGGCGGTGCGGGGTTTGTGATATAGTTGCCCCGTTTACCCATGGTTTGAAACAGTTAACCCGAGGTTTCCCTTGATCGAAATTCAACCCGCCACCGCCCTTCGCGCCACGGTGGCGGCACCGCCGTCCAAAAGCTACACCAACCGTGCCTATATCGTGGCGGCATTGGCGGACGGCACCGTGCACCTTGAAAACCCGCTTTTCAGCGACGATACCCGGTACATGCGGGAAGCCCTGATCCAGTTCGGTGTTCCGGTGACGGAGAAAAAAAATGCTGCCCTTGTTGAGGGCCAGGGGGGGAAACTGAAGGTTCCCGGAAAGGAGATCTTTATCGGCAATGCCGGGACCACCATGCGGTTTCTGACCACCTTCGCCTCCCTCGCTCCGGGAATCACGCGGCTGACGGGAGACGCGCGCATGCAGGAGCGGCCCATCGAGGACCTGCTGACCTGCCTGCGGCAAATGCATCTGAAAGCCGAATCCATCAAGGGCAACGGATGCCCGCCCATCGAAATTCACGGCGGCAAACCGCAGGGGGGAACGGTCACGCTGGCGGGTGACAAGAGCAGTCAATACCTCACCTCCCTTCTGCTTTCGGCGCCTTATTTCCAGAATGATACGACTATCAACATCGACGGCGAACTGACCTCGAAGTCTTATGTCGACATCACCCTCGACATCATGCAGACCTTCGGGGTGTCTGTACTCAATGAGTTCTACCGGACATTCACCGTCCCTGCAGGCCAGCGCTACCGGGGCCAGCCCTACGCGGTGGAAGGCGACGCCTCCAGCGCCTCGTATTTCTTTGCGGCAGCAGCGGTTACAGGCGGGGAGGTGTCGATCACCAATCTCAACCCGAACAGTGTCCAGGGAGACATCCATTTCCCGGACGCCCTCGAACAAATGGGGTGCGAGGTGAAACGCACCGGCGAAAAAATTACGGTTTTTGGAAATCCTTTGCACGGAATCACCATCCATATGAACGACATGCCGGATGTGGTGCAGACTTTGGCGGTGGTGGCGTTGTTCGCCGAAGGGAAAACCACGATGACCGGAATCAGTAACCTGAGAATCAAGGAAACCGATCGGATCGCCGCATTGGCGAACGAACTCACCCGGCTGGGTGCCTCCGTCGAAGCGGGGGAGGACTTTATCATCATCGAGCCGGGGACTCACCAATCTGCCGAGGTGGAAACCTACGACGACCATCGCATGGCGATGAGTTTCGCGGTCGCCGGCCTCGGCATTCCGGGAGTGAAAATAAAAAATCCACGGTGCGTCGATAAATCGTTTCCCAATTTCTTCGAACGCTTTCAGGAACTCTATGGGTGATCCCAAATACACCAATCAACTGATTCACGAAAAAAGTCCCTACCTGCTGCAACACGCCCATAATCCCGTCAACTGGTACCCCTGGGGCGATGAAGCTTTTGCCCTCGCCAAAAAAGACAACAAACCGGTACTGGTCAGCATCGGTTACGCCACCTGTCACTGGTGCCATGTCATGGAACGCGAATCGTTTGAAGACCCGGAGCTGGCGGAATTCCTGAATGCCAACTTCTACGCCATCAAAGTCGACCGCGAAGAACGGCCGGACGTCGACGGTATTTACATGAAAGCGATTCAGGCGCTGGGCCAGCAGGGCGGCTGGCCTCTCAACGTTTTCGTCACCCCGGACGGTGTCCCGTTTTACGGCGGCACTTATTTCCCGCCGGTGGGAAAGTTCAACCTGCCCTCTTTCTCCGACGTGCTCCGTTTCCTCGAAAATATCTGGAAAAACGAACAGTCCAAAGTCGCCAAGCAGACTGAAGGGTTGATCAACTATCTCAAGAACTCCGCCCAGCAGGAACCGAGCGGCGAATTGGATTCTCTCAGCTTTGCCGGCGAGAACAAAGCCCGCCAATTGTACGGCGATCAGTACGATACCCTGCACCACGGTTTCCGCTTTCAACCGCAGAACAAGTTTCCCCCATCGATGGGGCTGTCCCAGCTGCTCAGACACCATCACCGCACTGGCGACGCACTCAGCCTGGAGATGGCAGAGAACACCCTCAAAGCCATGAAACACGGCGGCATCTACGACCAGATCGGCGGCGGCCTGGCACGCTACAGCACCGACTACCACTGGCTGGTGCCGCATTTCGAAAAGATGCTGTACGACAACTCGCTGTTCGTCACCGCCTTGATGGAAACCTACCAGGTCACCGGCAATTCAGAATACGCGGACTATGCCAACGACGTACTGGAGTACATCGACCGCGACATGACGCATCCCGATGGCGGGTTTTACAGTGCGGAGGACGCCGACAGCGAAGGCGTGGAAGGCAAGTTCTATGTGTGGTCACAGAGCGAAATCGAACAGCTGCTGGACCGCCAGACCGCCAGCATCGTGATTCCTTTTTACAACATCACTCCAGCGGGCAACTGGGAGCACAACAATATACCGAACATCACCCGTTCCCCGGAACAGCTGGCGAAAGAACAGGGCCTGGAGGTTGGTGTGGTCCGCGAGGCTATCGCCAAGGGGCGCAAAATCCTACTGGAAGCACGCAGCAAACGCATCCGTCCCCTGCTCGACGACAAGATACTCACGTCGTGGAACGGGCTGATGATCTCTGCCATGGCGCGGACCGGGCGCGTGCTGGCCGATGACGACCGCATCGTCAAGGCGGAAAAAGCACTGGCGTTTGTCTGGCAGCACCTGCATACCGATGAAGGCAAACTTTTGAGACGGTGGCGCGACGGTCAAGCGCGGTACGACGGTTATCTGTTCGATTACACCTCAATTGCCGTGGCCTGCCTGGAACTGTACGAGGCGACTTACAATCCCGATTATATCGACAAAGCGGCAGAGCTGATGCAGACGGTTGAAGAAAAATTCAAAGCGGAGCACGCTTATTACGAAACCGCTGAAGACGGCGAAGATTTGATCGTGCGGCAGATTTCCGGCTACGACGGGGTCGAGCCTTCTGGCAACAGCAACGCGGCTTTGGCATTACTGAAGTTGTCGGCATACCAACTCGACCTCGACCTGGAGAAACGAGCGGAAAATATATTTGTGGCGTTTCATGCTGAAATGATGGAATACGGCCTCAACTCCCCGTTCATGATGCAAACCTTGCACCTGTACCTGTCCGGGAAGAAAGAAGTGGCCATCGTTGCGCCGCGTGACCACGCCTCCGCCGACGACATGCTGAAACTCATCCGCACCGGGTTCTTCCCGAATGCGGTGTTTGCGTTTGCCTGGGAGGACGCTCCGGAGAAACAACGCGTCCCCCTCCTGGCCGACAAAAAGGTGGTCGATGGTAAAGCCACGGCTTACGTCTGCGAGCACGGAACCTGCCGCGCGCCGGTCACTTCCGCCGGGGAATTGAAGGCCCTGCTGGACGATTACCGCTCCCCTGACGGGGACCGGGCAAGGCCCGGAACAAATTTAAAATCTTAGAACTGCGCTCCATGACCATCGATTGCCGTTAACCATTAGCCCATTCCCTCCTCCGGTAGGAGGCATTTGGTTTTGGATTTCAATGGAGGGGTATGCTAGACTTTTGCATCCCATCAGCGGATTCCCGGTTAGTTGCTGATGGTCCAAATTCCACACACTCACCAGGTTTTGAATATGCGTACAGAATTGATCGAATCAATGATACATGCCGCTCTTTCCGGCGAAGGCATTTCACGCGAGCAGGCGTTTGAGCTCGGCACCCTCGACCGTGAAGAACTGAACGCTCTGTTCGAGGGCACCGACCGGGTGCGCGACCGCCATATGGGCAACGCGGTCAAGATCTGCTCGATCGTCAACGCCAAGTCCGGGAAATGCCCGGAGGATTGCGGGTTCTGCGCCCAGTCGTCGAAATTCGAGACCGACTCGCCGGAATACGGCTTGATGAATCCCGAAGAAATCCTTGCCGCCGCGAAAGAAGCCGAAGCCTTCGGCTCCAACGAGTTTTCCATAGTCACCTCCGGCACTGCCATGACCGATCGCAATGAGCTGGACACCCTGATCACCGCGATCAAAATGATCAAGGCGGAAACCAAGATCGAAGTGTGCTGTTCATTGGGATTGATGAGCACCACACATCTGAAGGAACTGAAAGCGGCAGGACTCGACCGGTTCCACCACAACGTCGAAACTGCGGCCAGTCATTTCGAAAACATCGTCACCACCCATACTTATGAAGACGAAGTGCGGGCCATCCGCAACGCGAAGGAAGCAGGACTGCACGTCTGCGTCGGCGGAATTTTCGGGATGGGAGAGACTTACGAGCAGCGGGTGGAAATGGTGTTCGATGTGAAGGATCTGGAAACCGATTCCTATCCCATCAATTTCCTGAAACCGCTCAAGGGCACGGCGGCGGAACACATGGAGCCTATGGAATTGTACGAAGCGTTGAGAACCATCGCCCTGCACCGGCTGGTGATGCCCCATATGGACCTGTTCGTGTGCGGCGGCCGCGAGGAAGTATTCGCTGACCAGCAGGAAAAATTGTTCGCGGCGGGCGCCAACGGCATTCTGGGTGGCAATTACCTGACCACCAAGGGGCAGGATCCCAAACGGGATATTGAAATGATCGAAAACCTCGGCCTGGTCCCGGTTCTGGAAACGGCTTCCTCCGCCTGACTCCAACCCGATTCCAAAAAAAAAACGCCCCCGGGGGAAACCCCCAGAGGCGGATCAATGTGAATTTTTATATATTCTCGTCGATGACCTTTTTGATTTCGGCCTTGGATTTGACCCCGACGAGTTGCTGAACGACCTGTCCCCCCTTGAACAACAACAGGGTGGGAATGCCGCGAATTCCATATTTGGTGGCGGTCGCCGGGTTGTCATCCACGTTCAGTTTGCCCACCAAGACTTTATCCCCATACTCACCGGCAATTTCCTCCACTGTAGGAGCCAGCATTTTGCAGGGTTGACACCACTCCGCCCAGAAATCAATCAAGGCAGGCTTGTCACCCTGGAGTACAGAGGATTCAAACTCAGCGTCAGATACAGTGACGATTTTTCCCGACATAGAAACCACTCCTTTAAAAAATGTGTCTGAACCCGATGGTATGATCAGGGTATGGAAATTACCGGGGGGAATTTCCCAGAAAAAACAATAATAGCATCAAGCTACTCAATTTAACTTTTTTTTTCAAGGATGTTTTTGGCGCTTTTTGATATTATCAATCCCATCCGTGATCAAGCCCCGATTCAAAAGGGTTTTTTTGCTTTACATTTAGATGGTTTTTTCATCGCAGAGATTCAGGAGTCTGTAAATGCCCAATTTAATCAGTTGGTTCGCCTATGATGAAATGATGAATCCCGAGGTGATCAAGAAAGCAGGATTGGAATACGAGACGGCTTTCAGTGTATCCCTTTCGGCTTATAAACTGGTTTTCAACAAAATCCCTCTGGATAACGGCGGCAAAGAAAACCTGGGCCTGCCCAACATCGAGCCGATCCCAGGCAACCTGGGGATGATGGAAGGCGTGCTGTATGAAATGCCGGAAGAAAACCTGCCGAAACTCGATGCCCTCTACCATCATCCGGAGGAATACCAACGCAGAAAAATGCGCTTCACCAAGCACGATTTCACTTTCGTCAACGGGATCGTCTATATTGCCCAGAAAGACCGGACGAAGAAAGGCCTGATGCCCAGCAAAGACATGCTTAAGGTCTATAAAGGATGTCGCAAGATACTGACCAAACTGTATCTGTCGAAATTGCTGATCCGTCCCGCCATCGAATGAGAACAAGCCCGCATCACCCCCAATCCCCAAGATAATGTATTTCAATCTCCCTTTCTTTTTCCCGGCGATCTCTTATACTAATTAAGATCAATCATATTAAGGAGTATGGGCATGAGCATCAAGACTTTCGCCGCTGGCAACCGTATCGCTCTTTTTCTCTTTTTTATATTAATCTCACTGATGGGTTGCGGGGATTCGCGTGAACTTACGGAAGATCAACTCGATAGCACCATCATGCTGGTGGAATCCCAGGGAGGCGCGCCACAGGATTGGATGACTCTGCGTGAATGGAAGGAAAAGTTGGTTTCAGAGCCGAGGATCGTGGAAGTGGTAGACCATTTTTCCCCTGATGGCAAAAACTTCGGTTTGCAAATCGAGATCCAGGACGGTAACGAGGACCTGGTCTTCATGTTTGAACAGATAGAAGGCAAACTTCATCTCAGCCATGTCGGAGGAGAATATAGTGTTATACGTGTTAAAAGCGGACCGGCTAAATTTCTGGGCGCGGCCATGGTCAAAGGAACTGTCCCAGCGAAAACATAACTCCCTCCTCTTGGTGAGTCATGAACAAATCTCTTCATGCATGGGTCCGGCCACCTTCCAGAAATTTTGCCCATGCCCTTTCGGAACATCCGAAGGCCACTTCCATCCGTTTGAAAAAAGCCCGGCAACAGCACACAGCCTATTGCAAGGCGCTTAAAACCGCCGGACTGTTTGTTGAAGTTCTGGAACCCCTGGATGCTTTTCCAGACAGCGTGTTTATCGAGGACAACGCGGTGATCCTGGAAGGCCGGGCTGTCCTCTGTTCCATGAAAGAAACCAGCCGCCGGGGGGAAATATCCTTTTTATCTGAAGCCCTGCAATCGCACCTGCCGATGGTGGGTTTGCAGGCACCGGTGTTTATCGACGGCGGCGACGTCCTGCAAACGGAAGACACCGTTTTCGTCGGCCAGTCCCACCGAACCAATAAAGAGGCGCTGGCAGCCCTGCAATCCTTAACATCGAAACCCGTGATTCCGGTTGCGGTGCAACAGGGATTGCATTTGAAAACATCAGTCAGCACTCTGGGGAAAAATTTGTTGGTCATCAACCCATTCCAGGTCGAGACCGAACCGTTTCGCGATTTGGAGTGGATCGAGGTGGATGCTGAGGAAGCTTACGCCGCGAATTGTTTATCGGTGGGAGAACACGTGATCCTGCCTGACGGGTTTCCAAAACTGGAACAACGAATCCAGGCGCACGGTTTTTCAACCTTACCCGTGGACATGAGCGAATTTCAAAAAGCCGACGGCGGCGTGACGTGTCTCAGTCTTTTAATTGAGGTATAAACTATTCCGGCAATGCCTGCTTGAGGGGTTGGGTGTAGCCCACCAGTTCGACATACCCTTTGCCTGTTACCGGTTTGCCTTTCACGGTTCCCGACACCTTCACACTGCCTTCCCAATAGGAAGTGGCAATCGAACGCAGGTTATGCAACTCCTGATTCGCCATCTCTGGCGTCACCCGCAAGCGGATGCCCTGTTTCGGGACTTCCAGTATCCACCCTGCAGGATACGACGTGCCCGACTGTTCACTGATCCATTGGCCTTCGGCTTGAATGGAATACTCGCCGAGAACCAGATGCGTGCCCCTGCCGTCCGCATTGACCCACGTCCCGCTGGAATTTTTTTCAATCGCCCCACCCTTGTTGCGAATCTGATAGATCATGAGTTCGGTGTCATTATCGAGCTGAACCGAAAACCAGTCCCATCCGATTTGCTCTTCGTTCAATTGGTTGCTGGAAAACTCGTGATCCATCCAGCTCAGGCCTTTCACTCGATAAGTTTTACCTTTCAGAGTCAGCCGGCCTTCGGTCTGCATGCGGGTGTAGGTAAAGTAATGCGAAGCATTACCTGACGCCTCGCCTTTCTGGCTCACCCCATTCCTGCCATGGATCACGAGGGGTTTGGATGGCGTGAGCTTCAAATCGAAAACCACCTCCCCTTCCCGCGCTTTCAGGTGATGGGCGGGTCCGTTTTGGGTGAGGGACCAGTCTTCGTTCCAGACTTTTAACTGATCCGATTCAGCACCGGCCTGTCCCAGACCGGCGCGGTTGATGCGTTCAAAGAAATAAAATTTTTCGTTCTCAATATCCGAAAGCGTCATGTGCGCGAAATAGATGTGGCCGATGTTCCATTGGGAGGAATTTATCGCCTTGTCTTTTCCGTCCAAAGCCACGCGGAAAAACGTCAGCTGGTATCCAAACGACCGCCCGGCGGCATCCTCCAGGTGGCCGGTGTAATACCACCACTCGATCCGGAAATCGTCGTGCGAATAATAGTCACGAGGAAACCGGTACTCATAACCGGGAAGCGCCGGGCGGAAGGAGGACACGGGTCCCTCTTCCTGAGGAACAACGGGCGACGCTGTTAAAATCAACAGCAGCAATCCAGAAGTCCGAATGATTTCTTTAAAAACGCGACTCTTATTCACCGAACAACTCGCGAACTTTGGCAACGCGGTAGCCGAATATTTTTTCGAGATCTTTCTTGACGAAATAATACGCCACTGCATCGCCGGGAACGCCAAAAGGTATCCGGTATACGGCATGATCGCGGATCAGGGTGCCGCCGTCCTGTTCTATGAAGGTATGGGTGTGGTGCCATTTTTTGTAAGGACCACGCATTTGCGTGTCGCTGAAATGGGTCACCGGGTTCCATTCGCCGATCAATGACTGCCAGCGGAACGGGATGCCATGCAGTTGCAGTTTGTAGTCGATGAGCGTTCCGGATTGCAGCGGATTCGTGGAAGAACCCAGCACTTTAAACCGCAGATGCGGCGGTGTTAACAACTCCAGGTTTTGGGCATCGCTGAAAAACGCGAAGACTTCATCGATGGGCCGGGGCACCCATTGCTCCAGCAGCAGCACGTGATCCTCCTGACTGCAAATATCCTCCAATGCCGCCCGCAACTCCGGAAACACGAATGCGTATCCGGCCGCTTTACGGGACATCACTCGCTGACTGGTGAGGACCACCTGGGACGCTTCGCCCATCAGGATCTTCAAGACAAATTCCGGCACCGAAAAAAGATGGGGGCGTTTCAGAACCGCGGCCAACGTCTGGGTGAATACCACGTTGGTTGCGGGATGAGGGCTGACCGCATTCACAGCACTTTTCACAGAATCCGTTTCGATAGCGTGACCAATGAGCCCTGCCAGGTCGCGCACATGAATCCAGCTCATCCACTGCCTGCCGGATCCGACTTTTCCACCCAACCCCATACGAAACGGGGGGAGCATGGGCAGCAAAGCACCGCCATCGTGACCCAGCACGACACCGATCCGCATGGACACCACCCGAATCCCGGATTCCTCCGCCTGTCGGGCCGCCTGTTCCCATTGCCGGCACAAGCCGGGGAGGAACCCCTCACCCGCTTCCGCGGACTCGTCCAACAACTCGTCTCCCCGGTCCCCGTAGAATCCGACAGCCGAGGCGCACACGAATACTCTGGGTTTGCGATCCAACGCCTGCATCGCTGTTACCAGCTGACGGGTGGATTCTACACGCGATTTTATAATTTCTTTTTTGCGGGAAGAAGTCCACCGGTTGATGATGTTCTCACCTGCCAGATGCACAACCGCGTCGACGTTCTCGAATGCTTCCCGTGGCGGCGGCTCGTCAACACCGTGCCAGAAAAATACCGGACAGGCGATCGGCAGGCGCACCGGCGCGGTTTCCGGATTGCGGGTCAGCACGGCAACATCGTGACCTCGTTCCCTTAATTGCAGAATCACCTGCCGGCCAATGAACCCGGTGGCACCAGTAACGAGAATTTTCATCAAATTCCTTTCAGGAGCATATTGAAGGGTCTTGTTTTAGGCATGGAAAAACATCATAATATACACTTTTAAAATTTCTTTCCCGCCTAATAGCGCGGGGACTGAATATTCATTTTATTTTAAGGAGATTCCATGGCGTATCAGGGAAGTCCCCACTATATCGATGAAACCCCCGGAACCAAGTATTATTGTACCTGTGGTGAATCGGCAAATAAACCCTACTGTGACGGTTCGCACGAAACCAAAAATACAGGCAAATCGCCCATGGAATTCGAAGTGGAAAGCGCTTGCCGTATGGCCATCTGCGATTGCGGTAAAACCAACACTTCGCCGCGGTGCGACGGCACTCATAGCAAGTGAAGTCGGTGAATTTCGAGAGATGATCCACCGATCTTATTTTTAAAAATCAAGTGACCCGCCTGTGGGCGACTCCCGGACATGCACCCGGCCGTTCCCTCTGCTCCTTATGAACCGACGCATTGAATTTCTGACCCGCGCTCAGTTGATCGTCTTGATCCTATTCACGTGCGCGGGTCATTTTTCGATCAGCATCACTCACATCTGCGGTTTTCTGGGAAGCGGGTTATGGCTTTATAAGACCCATGTCACCCGCTCCTGGAACCAACTGCGTTGGCCGTTGTGGATTCCGTTCGCAGGTTTCGCGCTGGCCAGCGTTCTCGCCGTTATCACGGCTCTCGACCCCCTGAGGAGCTTCGAACATTTGAAGCGGCTGTTTGAAATGGGGATCTTCTTTTTGATTCTAAACTCACTCTCGGATCCCACTTTAAAAACCAGTTTGCACGCTTTGCTCAACACGCTCAAAAAAACCCGGCTGGGACAGTTCTGCCTGGGAAAACCTGAAGCGGCAATCACTCTCTCGTCCCGAAATTTTTTCATCGGGTTGATCGTTTTAAGCGCCTCAGTGTCCGCAGTCGTTGGCATCACCCAGGTGATGATGAAAGGTCTTTCGATCCACTATCGGATTTCCGGGACACTGAGTATTTACATGACCTTCGCCGGACTTCTGATGCAAGCCGCCCTGGTCGTCGCAGCGTACCTGATGTTTCGCAACGGAAAAAACAAATGGATGTGGTCGGCCCTGCTGTTAATGGTCGTCGCCCTGACCTTGACCCTGACCCGCCAGGCGTGGTTGGGTTTCGGTGCGGGACTACTGATTCTGCTGGCGTTCCGCAAACCGGTTTGGGTAACTTTGTTACCTGTTGTCGCGACGCTGGTGTTCTGGATTTCCCCTCCCCCTATCAAGGAACGAGTGGAAAGTATCGTCAACCTGGACGACGTTACCTTTCAGCAGAGGCTTTCCATGTGGCGGCTGGGCTGGGAAATTTACAAGGATTATCCGGCAACAGGATGCGGTTTCCACTGCCTGCTGAAAGTACGCACGAATTATCCCGAGCACAAAGAAATCTCCAGAGATTACCGCACCCTCCACAGCAATCCGGTTCAACTGGCGGTCGACACAGGAACCGTGGGAGTGTCGGCCTGGCTGTTTTTATGGCTGATTTTTCTGGGACGCGTTTATCTAATGGCGTTGGGACGCGAATCAATTCCCGATGACGATCCACCGGACCGCTGGGTGGTGCTGGCCAGCCTCAGCGCGGTCATCGCTTTTTTAGCCGGAGGTTTGTTCGAAACCAATTTCTACGATTCGGAAGTAGTCATGCTGACCTATATCCTCATGGCGTTGCCCTTTATCCGTCAAACGCCGTCCCCTAAACACACCTGATCGAAAATTTCAGTTTTTATTTTAACGCACGGTACGGTTGGCCTCGTACAGCTTGAGATATTTCAGGTAGGTCGCGAGCCCCTGACAGAACGCGATGTGAAATCCTTCGTAACCGTCCAGAAATCCCTTACGGATCACATATCCTTTAAAAAACGCCGCCATCCCCCGGGAAACCGCTTTCCAGGGCGATGACTTGAGCTTTCCCTGATTCTGCTCGGCGAACAACGTCGAATAAAATTGCAGTTTGGCCACCAGACTCCCGGCACTGTCGTAAGGATAATGTTTGAGAGTGCCTTTCAGATCGGTAATGCCCATCCCTTCTTTCACCATCACGCTTTCATGGACCTGGTTGTCGTTGAGGCCGGTCCGCTTTTTATTATACAGACGCAGAATTTTATCGGGATACCAGCCGCATCCCCTGATAAATTTTCCCCGGTAATAGGAATGACGGGAAAACCGGTACACCTGGTTATCATCCAGGGAAAGCGAATGGATTTCCGAAGACAACTCAGGAGAAACCACCTCGTCGGAGTCGACGGACAAGATCCAGTCGTGTGTTGCCAACTGTGCGGCCAGATTTTTGGTGGGGCCGAAACCGATAAATTCGCGCTCTTCGATACGAACGTTTTCAAAACGGCGGGCGATCTCCATCGTCCGGTCCGTCGACCCGGTATCGAGGAGCAACACATCGTCGAACGATGCCAACGATTGCAGGCACTCTTCGATATATTTTTCGCCGTCTTTCACGATAATGGCAACACTGATCATAGCAACCTAACGAACAGAAGTGATTTAATATGTTAACCGCTTCAGGGAAATGAGCCAAGCGCTGACTCAAAAAGGAAACCGCGCCCTCAGTCGTGCCCATTTCAGTGTCAGGGTTTCCTCCGGTTCCGCCAGGGGACCGTCGAAGGGGTTCCCGATATTGAGATAATACTTTGTGAATTTCGAACTGGGGATTCCCCATTTTTCCCGGAACTGCCGGCGCCCGTCATTTTTAACGACACGTCCTGTGGATTTGCACATGAAATGGAAGACCCGGCTCCGGCCGCATCCCTTGAACAGGCGTACCCCCGCCTCCCACAGCTTGCGTGAAAAGTCGGGGTCGGAATACATGCCCGGAGAGAATTCGACGCTGTACCCCCCGACCAGATCCCATAATTTTTTGGGGATGATATTGGGCGGCCAGGTGCCCCCCTGCCAGTCCTCTTTCGGAAAATCCATGCACTGCTTTTTTAGAGCGTCTTCTTTGAAATTTTCAATCGAGTCTCCAAAGTCATCGGAGACGATCACGCACCGGTTTCCGGTATCTTTCGGCTCGATGATGGTGCTGGAAATGAAAAACTGCGAGTGATCCAATGCCTCGATCTCCTGCCACAAATAATGGTCCCAGTCGGGACAGACATACATATCGTCGTTCATGTAAACCAGGTATTTCGTTTTTACCAACGTGGCGGCGGCATTGACAGCGTAACAAACGCCCACATTCCTCACCGAAGAAGTATGATCCAGCTTCTGCTCTTCAGCCCAGGCCAGCGTTCCATCCGACCCCTCGTTCACATGCAGGATAACCTGATGCGGGTACCGTGAATTCTTTCGGATACTGTCGACACACAACTGCACATAAGACAGATTATTCCATGTGGGAATAACGATCGAAAAACGGGCTTCGGGATTCGGTGAGTATTCTTTAAACTCGATGCGCTCCAAAAATACCTTCCTTCAAATAATTTCTGCCGGGTGGTTCAGCGAATCCACGTATTGTGCTCGCCGGAAAAGTCGTAAAGGATCTGATCGCGGACTTGCGCGGAAGTGAAATACGCGTAAGGCCCCTGGGACTGGATCAGATAAAGTTGATCCGGAAACTGTTCCGCCAGTTTTCTGAATTCGCCGGTGCGGCTCAACCAGGTGGACCGCGGGTTTTTTTGCAATGAAGCCATGACTTGTTCCGGACTGTTGACCGGGTCGGCCAACCAGCGGTCCGAATAAAACAGAATCGAATTTCTGGGATTCCAAAGCGGCAACCGGTAATTCCCCACGAACGTTTTTTCAGGCGTGTTCAGCCGAATGGACGGGGCCAGCACACGCACTTCCCAACTGTTGCGCTTGAGGCTGGCGGCCTGTTTCAATTCTATGGGTGTGACGTTGATGAACAGCGCCGTCACCATCACCGATCCCACCAGCCAGGGCATTGATTTATCTTTCCAGTCCGGAAGCAGCCAATCGCCGAGGGTCTTCGACACGATAATGGCCAGGGCCGGAAACACCGGCAGCATGTAACGAAAGTATTGGGCGTTGCTGAGACTCAATACGACCAGAATGATCCCCACCCAAAGCAAAATCAGCAGAAAACGGTCTTTGTCGTCCCCCGTTTCCGCAACCGCCCGTTTGCCGAATTGCCAGCAACCCACCACCGCTATAGGCAGCCAGGGCCAGTAATTGCCGAAAAAACCCTTCAGGTACCCCAAAAAATAAAAAGGGCTCGTATTCGGGGTGGCGTAATCGCCATGCCAGAACCGCTCCCAGATGATCCAACCAAAATGCTCGTGGACAAACCGGTCACCGTACTCCATCCAGTTGATAACGTGCCAGAGGCTCCCCAGTCCCAGCGCAATCACCACACCGGTTAAGAAATTCGGGTTGGCGATCGTTTTCCATCGCCGGGTCAACACCAGCACTCCCAGGGCAATCATCAGCGGAAACAACCCCAGAACACTTTTGGTCAAAAGGGCCCCGGCGGTACTGAATCCAAACGCCAGGTACCAGCGGGGATTCTCCCGGGCCAGGAAAAAACAATACAGAGCCAAGGTCACAAAAAACGTCAGGACGATATCGTTCATTCCCCGCCGGGAATAATCCAGGAAGTAACCCGGAAAAATCAAAACGATACCCGATAGCAAAGCGACCCAGGGATCCCTGAACAGCTTGTCCGACAGGCGGTAAGTCACATACACCGCGCCGGTCCCAAAAAGTCCCGTCACCAATACTGTAGAGTACCCTGAAACTCCGAACACCTTGAAAGCCAGAGCGGTCAACCATATCGGCAGAGGCGGTTTGTCGAAATCCGGCTGGCCGTAAAACGTGTTGAGCCAAAAACTACCCCCGACCAACAGTTCTTTTGCCTTTTGAGCGTAGAAACTGTCATCAAAATTGAGAAGGCCTGCGTCCGTCTGCCTCCCCAGAAAAATGAGAAGTGTGGAGTACAGCAGAAAAACGGTTTGGAACGTTTTGTCTTTTAATACGGAGACCGCATTCATGGATGGACCGTCATTCCCGGAAACGGTTAAATGCCAATTTCATCAACCGGGTGCACGCATCATAGCCAACGGGAACGCCATCTTGCAAACTTTAAATCCAGAGTCTCCTCCGGTTCCTCCAGCGGCCCTGCAAACGGTGACGTCAACCGGAGATAATCCCGGACAAACCGGGAACTGGGGAGTTTCCATTTGCGGGCAAACTGTTTCCGGCCGTCGTTGCGCTTGACGATTCTCCCCGTACTCTTGGCCTGGAAATGAAAAATGCGGCTGCGGGAAATTCCCTTGAAATAGCGAACCCCAGCCTGCCACAGTTTCATGGAAAAATCGGGATCGGAATACAAACCAGGGGTAAATTCCACGCTGTATCCGCCCACCAGATCCCAAATTTTTTTATGCACCAGAACGCCCGCCCCGCCGGCGCCATTCCAATCCGGCCGGGACAACAGTTGCGGGCTGCGTTCCAGAAACGCGCTTTCCTGGAAACTGTCCGGGCTGTCACCGAATTCGGCACAAACGGTAACATTGGGATTGGTGCCTCCCCGGGGTTCGATCAACGCGGAGCCCAGTAAAAAATAAATATGATCCAATCGTTCGATCTCCTCCCACAGATACAAATCCCAATCCGGGGCGACGTACATATCATCGTTGATATAAACCAGGTAGTCTGTCCGAGCCAGAGAAGCGGCGGCGTTCATGGCAAAACAGATGCCAGCATTTTCCTTCGAACAGGAATAATCCAGCAACTCCTGCTCCGCCCACTCACGGGTTCCGTCCGCGCCCTCGTTGACGTGGAGAATCACTTGATGGGGGAACCGAGAATTCATCCGGATACTGTGCAGACAAAACTGGAGATACTTCAAATTGTTCCAGGTGGGAATGAGAATGGAAAACCGCGCGTCGGGATTGGATTCGAAAGTTTTATATTCTATGGTTTGCATGGCAGGCACACGCTGCAGAAGCACACCGGCATCCCAGCGGTTATGAAAATAAATAGAGGAGAATTCAGGATTCGAGGTACCGGTTCAGGTGCAACCTTTGTTCCTCGGTCGTGCCCGGCTGAAACAGAAAGCCGAAGGTTTCCAAACGCCAGACCAGCATATCCAGCCCTTTCAACACCCCAAACCAGTACCACAGGGCCGAAACTGGATTTTGGCGATTGATGTCGTTGCGGCAGAACAGGATATCAAGCACCTGCTTGCGGGATCGCCGGAATAACGGCCTGTTGCCGCGCTCCCTGAGAATCCGAATCAATTTGAATAGATTGACCGTAGATTGAATCATGTGAGATCCCTTACTGTTCTCCGACAGGGCCTGCCCGCCCCACCGGACAAAACTTTACGAATGGCTTCTTTATATTATATGATGAGCTTCATTTGGTAAAGAGAACATTCCCTTTCCCTGCAAACCCATAAAGGAATGCTATTCATGAATCTGATAGAGTGGG
>JAHELC010000038.1 GCA_024644405.1 Nitrospinaceae bacterium | reverse complement strand
GATACCTCCAGATTAACCGCGTTCCCTTCCAAACTCAACCAACGTCGAGTCTTCACCTTACGACCCGGGATTGTTCAGGAAGAGCCCTGCAGCTCGCGGAGAAATACCACGATCCGGCGCAGGGTGTCCGTGTCGACAAACTGCTCCATGTCCTGCTTGTCGGAGTTGCTCTTATTGTGAAATGCGGCAAAATCTTTTTTGAACCGGGGACCGCCCTCTGCCGCCCTGGAAAAATCATAGGTCTTCAACAGATTTATCCCCTTGTTGCCGCCGATGCCTTTCAATGAGTGGCAGAACAGGCAGTTGTCCTTGAAAACCTGCCCGCCCCGATGCGCATGCATCGATTTCAACGCCACCGCATCCAGCGGCGCATAATAGTCCGACAGACGCACGAACCTCAGTTCCCGGATATTCGCCGTCATGAACCGTTCCTGGTGCGGCGCCTCTTTGGAATCGGGAACAATGACCACCATTGGATTCAGCCAATCGGGTCGTTTCACGTTTGACGCCAGTTTCATTGCCAGCGCCAGCCGAAGATCGTACTTCAAAATATCCTCGATGGATACAATTCCCTGATAATCGTCATGGCAATCGAGAAGTACCGCGTCCCACTGCTCCTCGGGATGGAATCTCTGGACCAGTTCCGTCAGCGCTACCGCGCGAAACTGCGATTTTTCATAGTGCAGGCCCCGATCAAAATAGGCGCTGGGGATCCACTCCGCACGCAGATGTTCCAGGACTTGCGGATGAACCCGCCCCTCGCTGGAAAAAGGAAAATCGGTCAGGTAAGAATCGTCCCCATTATTGTGGGAACACCCCATGCCTAACATCATGAATATCAACAGGATGAAAAGGCTCCACTTTTTTCTGATCAAATCGGTCAAAACCACATCCGCCCTTCAAAAATATGATAAGATTCTCTGTCAATTAATGCGAACCGAGCCGCCCTGCTGGGGCCATCTCTTTATAAGATAAGGATTTTGCCTGCTCCCGGGGCACTATATCATGGAACCGACAGCGACCGAAGCCCAGCCCGTTGAACAGAAAAATCCGTTCCGCGCCTACTCTATTTCGTGGAACCTCACCAAGCGGTGCAACCTGAACTGCGACCATTGCTATCTGGACGCGGATTTCCGCGGCGGCTTCCGCACCGACGAGCTCAATACCGAAGAATGTTTCCGTGTCGTCGACCAGATCGCGGAGGTCAACCCCAACGCGTTTCTGATCCTCACCGGCGGCGAACCACTGCTGCGTCCCGACATCTACGACATCGTCAAATACGCCGCCGACCGCAAGTTCATGGTGGTGCTGGGCACCAACGGCACCATCATCAATCACGAAAATGCGCAGAAAATTAAAGAAGCGGGAGCCCACGGCGTGGGCATCAGCATCGATTCCATGATGGCCGAAAAGCACGACAAGTTCCGCGGGGTGGAAAGCGCCTGGCAGAAATCGATGGAGGCGTTCGACATCCTCAACGAGGTGGGCGTCGACTTCCTCATCCAGATGTCGGTCTCTGAAATGAACTACAAGGAAATTCCCGACGTGATCGCCTTCGCCGAGAAAATCGGCGCGGTGGCGTTCAACCTGTACTTCCTGGTGTGCACCGGACGCGGCCAGGGCAATACCGATATCTCCAACGCCGCCTACGAAGAAGCGCTGAAAATTCTGTACGAACAGCAAATGAAGTACAAAGGCAAACTGATGATCAATTCCAAGTGCGCGCCGCAGTACAAACGCGTGGTGTACGAGAACGATCCCGAGTCCGTCTACCAGCGCACCTACTCCGGCGGCTGTCCGGCGGGCACGCATTATTCGCGCATCAGTCCCGAGGGCAACCTGACGCCCTGCCCGTTCATCGAGGAGTCGGTGGGCAATCTCAAAACCGACACCTTCAAGAACCTGTGGGAAACCGCGCCGCTGATGGTGCAATTGCGCGACCGCAAACAGCTCGAAGGCAAATGCGGAACCTGCGAGTTTTCCGCCATGTGTTCCGGCTGCCGGGCACGCGCCTTTGCCGAAACCGGCAACTACATGGCCGAGGACAACTCGTGCGACTACGAACCCGGCAAGCATGGCGGCAAGGCCATTGAGCTCAAGATTGAAGACACGCTGGGACTGGAAGTCGAGTACCGTCAGAAATGGACCGACGAAGCGAAATCGCGGCTGGACCGCATCCCCTCTTTCGCACGCGGCATGGTGGTACAGGGTATCGAGAAATTCGCCACCGAACGCGGCGTCGCCCTCATCGACGAACAGGTCGTACAGAAATCCCGCGAGGAAATGATCACCAAACGCGGCGCCATGTTCCCCTTCCTCAAAAAGTTCATCAATTCCGAGCAAGCGTAACGCTTGACCTAAATAAAACCCCGGTGCGCGGTCAAATTTAAAAACATCGCCTGCAAATAATTTGGAGCGGAGTTGTCTGTCATTCTGAGGAGCGGCAGCGACTAAGAATCTTTGTTTAAATTACCTGCGGAGGTACTCCGCCAAAAAAAAATCCCACGCAGACTGCATTGCCTGCATGGGACCTCATTACAAAAGCCTGGCCTCAACCCATCTGTGAGCCGGACCTTCAATCTATTCGATAGATCTTATCTCATACCCTTCATCTTATCCATCTTGTCTTTCTTCGCTTTTTTCATTTTATCCTTTTTGTGCTTCTTTTCTTTTTTCATTTTCTTTTCCTTCTGGCGCATCTTCGCTTCGGCGCTTTTGCCCTTGGACTTGGCATCTTCAGAGACTTTTTCACCGTCCTTGGCCATATCCGACATCGGAGCCTTGGCCTTATCTTTAGCGCCGGCAAAAGCCGTGCCGGTAAACATCATCGAAGCAACAAACATCAATGCAAACACCACTGCCATGATCTTTTTCATATTTACCTCACTATGAAAATGGTTTGTGTTGAAACGCCGTACGGCTTGCGCTGGCCTGGGGTTCTTTTGCGTTGATGATCCGGGCCTTCTGTCAGGGGACTACCCCTAGTGGGCCATTACGTTGAGCTAGATTATATGAACCCAAACAGAGGAGTCAATCCAATTCGCAAGAGCGAACACATAATTCTTGATTCCCGTTAGAGGCTTTAAACACGGGCTTTTCCGGTCCTCCGGACCACGCCGCGCCTAAGAAGGCCTTTTTCAATCGCTTTGATTCGGGAGCGACAAAACCCAGATCAACCCCCCTCTTTTGAGACTGGTTTTCAACTATCGATAGGTGAGTGTAGGAAGTTAGAAATGCGATGCAGTTAACGGGACGAAATTGCGGGCAAGCGGTAGCCATACTCGGAGGCAAACCATTCCGCAAACTTCTCGGCCTTTCTATTCGTCTTATCTTGATTGTTTCTATCGACATGGTGGCCAATTTCATGCATCAACACATCCCGTAGAAAGAAACTTTTCAAACTTCCAATATCGAATGAAATATTTAATTCGCCCTTAATATTCTTTATATCTGCGTTTGCACGTCTGTATTCTTCTAAAATTGAAGGATTTGGTTGTCTTTTCTTAAAAGACAAAGCCATCCTCTTTTCAGGAAAAGCATGGAGATAGATATCACCTATCCAATAACATCCATAGCAAAACAAACTCCCAAAGGATGCTTTCCTCTGCTTGCTGGTCCCACCTAACAGATAGATTCCTCCAATTCCTTTAAGAAATTCTTCGGGCACCTTCTTTAAATATTCGACAACATCTTTGGAATCAAAAGGTCTAATAAAACCAGCTTGGATATCTAAAGAGAATATTTTTATTTTTTCATCTGCTTGGATTTCAAAAATGTACTCAGGAGGAAAGTTATCCGGTATTGCTTTGATTTCTAAGAAAAATGGATCAAACCGAGTCCAATTGGTAAATTTAGACTTAGAATACAAATTAGACCTTTCTCCGCCTATGCGCTTGGTAGGTTGAATTCTCATATTCTTCTAAACTCCAACAGTTGCAATTGAGCTATTTAGCGCAATATATTTAGTTTATTTACCACTTCCTTTGCGATTCGGGGGTGTCCTGGAAGAAGGGGGTGGCTTTGTTGAGGAATTCTTCCTGTCTGGCGGTGCGGTTGCCTTCGCAGTTGGACACCTTGTGGAGCATAGCGAGGGCGGAGGCTTTTTTCTCGGAATCGAATTTGGCGAGGCTGGGCTTCAAGAAATCTTTCAGGTGGTCGATAATCTGGTCCTCATCCTTCAACAGGAAACTGGAGGAGGACAACAATTCGCGGGCCTTGTCCTCACTGAGGCGGAACTCGTTTTGGAACAGTTCCAGCAGGTAATCCTTCTGCTCGCGGGAGATCTCGCCGGAACATTTGGCCATCACGTACAACAGGCCCGCAACGGCCTCCATCGGGCTGTCCAGGGAAAAGGCGGGGTCGGCATAATACTTCTTCTGCCATTTGCGGCGCCGGGCCCAGGCGAACGGATTCAACTTACCCAAATCAATGCCTGTTTCAGACAAACGGTTCACCAATACCAGGATGGTGATCACCGAACCGAGAATTCCCAGGATAATGTGCATCGTTTGTCCCTTTGTTGAGGCAGTTTTGGCTTAATTCTCAGGATAAGGCAAACCCCCGAACAAGGGAAATGCAAATTGCAGAATGCCGGAAATGGGCATTTATTTACAATAAATTCAATAAGTTATTACTGGGACTATAACGCACGGAGCACCGCCTGCGCGGGGTCAGCGGAAGCAAATTTATCTGCGGGGATTCCCCGCCTCAGCGCTTGCCGTAGAGACTGCCCATGCGGAAGGAGGAGGAGTTGACGTTGGGGGCGTCCTCCGGCTGGACCAGGGCATTGGCCACTTCGTCGCGGTAGTTTTTCACCTGGCGATAGAGGGGATGGGTGATATCAAGCTTGAGGTTGGTGAGCGCCGCACTGAAACTGTCTACCCCGTCCGCCTTTACCTGGCAGACCAATTCGCCCGATTCGCTGTCGCGGAACACGTCGGTGACGGTGAGCTGGGTCTTCTTGTTGGCGTGCAGGCCCAGTTCGCGCATCATCTCGACCACCGGCCCGTTGCCGTAGGCCCTCAGCGGGATGTGTTTTTTGATTTCGATCAACAGATTTTGCGCACTCATTGCCTCAACTCCCTGATCAGCTTTTGGAAAAGCCAAGCATATCATATTCCTACCCGCCAGCGTGACGCCGGACCCAATTTCTAAATGGCGCTCAGCCCCATTCTTTTGGAAAACCCGGTCAGCCCATACCCCCCCCGGACAGGAGGCGGTGATTCGCCGTCCTCGCGAAAACTCCTTAAGATTCTTAAAATTTAGGGGTTTAAGGCTCTTGTGAGGGTCGGCTGGCGTGATATAATTGACCCGTAACCGCTCGAATACCGGAAAATCCGGGAGTTGGCGGAGTTGATTTGTTGACTTCGCACCGGGTTCCCGTATAATTCGGGGTTTACCTAAATCGTTCAATTACGAGGTGTTTCAGCCGTTTTATGCTGGAAAAATTCAGGTTAAAATCAGAAAACAGTCTGGAACTCATCGGCGGCACACCGCTGGTCAAGCTGAGCCGTGTGGTCCCCTCTAACGGAGCCAATATTTACGCCAAGTTGGAATCGACCAACCCCGGCGGCAGTGTTAAGGACCGGATCGCTTTGGCGATGATCGAGGACGCCGAAAGCAAGGGACTGCTCAAACCCGGCGCGACCATTATCGAGCCGACCAGCGGCAACACCGGCATCGGACTCGCACTGGTAGGAGCGTTTAAGGGATACAAAGTTATCCTGGTGATGTCCGAGAACATGAGCATGGAGCGCCGCGTCCTGTTGGAAAGTTACGGCGCCATCGTCGAGCTCAGCCGGGCCGAATTCGGCATGCAGGGCACCATCGAGCGGGCGGAGGAACTGGTCGCAGAGAATCCGGAATACTACATGCCGCAACAGTTCAACAACCCGGCCAATCCGGAAATTCACCGGCAGACCACCGGACCCGAAATCATCTCGGCGATGGAAGGCGATACGGTCGATGCGTTCGTCGCGGGGATCGGCACCGGCGGAACGATTACCGGCGCCGGCGAAGTTTTAAAGGAACATTTCAGTCACACCAAAGTCATCGGCGTGGAGCCGGCGACTTCGGCGGTGCTTTCGGGCATGGCGCCCGGACCGCATAAAATTCAGGGCATCGGCGCCGGGTTTCAGCCGAAGGTGCTCAACATGAAGATACTCGACGAAATACGTCCGGTATCCGACGAAGATGCGTTTCAATATTCCCAACGGCTGGCCAAGGAAGAAGGTCTGCTGGTGGGCATCTCCTCCGGCGCTGCAGTGTGCGCCGCGCATCATGCCGCGCAGGATTTGGGACCGGGGAAAAACGTAGTGGTTATCCTGCCGGATACCGGGGAGCGGTATTTCAGTTTTTATCAATATTTTTAACACAGGGAAGTTATGGGATTTGTCAAAGGCTTACGCTGTAAGGAATGTGGCAAGGATTACGAAAAACTGCCGATCCACGTGTGCGAGTACTGTTTCGGACCGTTGGAAGTTGATTACGATTATACCGGCATCGGCAAAGTGGTCACCCGGAAAAGCATCCAGGACGGCCCGCCTTCCATGTGGCGTTATAAAGAGTTCATGCCAATCGACGAGCCGCCCAAAGTCGGCCTCCACACGGGATTCACCCCGCTGATACGCGCCAGGAACCTGGGCAAGGCGCTGGGCCTGAAAAACCTGTACCTCAAAAACGATTCGGTCAATCATCCGACGTTTTCGTTCAAGGACCGGGTCGTCGCCGTCGCCGTTTCCAAGGCGATCGAATTCGGTTTCGATACCATCTCCTGCGCCTCGACCGGCAACCTGGCCAACTCGGTCGCCGCACACGCGGCGGAAGCGGGACTCAAAAGCTGTATCATCATTCCCGACGGGCTGGAGGCCGGCAAGATTCTCGGCACTCAGATTTACGGCGCACAATTGATTGCCGTGCACGGCAGTTACGATGACGTCAACCGTTTGTGCAGTGAGATCGGTGTGAATCATCAATGGGCATTCGTCAACATCAACATCCGCCCCTATTACGGTGACGGCTCCAAAAGTTACGGTTACGAAATCGCAGAGCAACTGGGCTGGAAAACTCCCGATAACGTGGTCGTCCCGGTCGCGGGCAGTTCGCTGATCACCAAAATCTATAAAGCCTTCCACGAATTTGAGATGTTGGGATTGATCGGCAAAGTGAACACCAAAATATTCGCGGCGCAGGCCACCGGCTGTTCACCGGTGACCACGGCGATCAAAAACGGCACGGACACCATCATCCCGGTGAAACCCAACACCATCGCCAAATCGATCGCCATCGGCAACCCGGCGGACGGGTACTACGGAATCAAGACTACCAACGAAAGCGGTGGCTGGGGCGAAGACGTATCGGACGAAGAAGTGGTGGAAGCCATGAAACTGCTGGCGGAAACCGAAGGTGTTTTCACGGAAACGGCAGGCGGCGTGACCCTGGGCGTCACCCAGAAACTGATCAAGCAGGGCCGCATCAAGCCGGACGAAACCACGGTCATCTGCATCACCGGCAACGGGCTCAAAACGCAGGAAGCGTTGAACGGTCACTACACCGCGCCGGCGGTCATTCAACCCAATATTCAGAGTTTTGAAGAAGAATTTGCCAACAGCATAACGGTTTAAAGGAGAAAGCAACATGTCAGTCAAAGTAAGAATTCCCACGCCTCTGATGAAACTGACCAACAATCAGGCGGAGGTTTCGGCGGAAGGCGGTACGATTGCCGATATATTAAACAATCTGGAAAGCCAGTTCGGGGGCATCAAGGAGCGTATTTGTGAAGAGAACGGAACCCCGAGACGGTTTATCAACATCTATCTCAATGAGGAAGACATCCGGTTTCTGGATGGCGAAAAGACCAAGATCAAGGATGGCGACGAAGTATCCATCATCCCCGCCATCGCCGGTGGAGTTCTTTAATGACCGATTTTACCGACGAGCAGATTGAACGCTACAGCCGCCACATCATCCTGCCGGAAGTGGGCGGGGTGGGCCAGCGTAAAATGCTGGACGCGCGCGTGCTGATGATCGGCGCCGGCGGTCTGGGTTCGCCTGCGGCGTATTATCTCGCCGCCGCCGGAATCGGCCACCTTGGCATCGTGGATTTCGACACGGTCGACCTCAGCAACCTGCAGCGGCAGATCATCCACTCCACCGAGCGGATCGGCATGCTGAAAACCGAATCGGCCAAGAAGACCATCGCCGCACTCAACCCGGACGTCAAGGTCACCCTCTACAACGAGCGGATCAATTCGCAAAATATTAAGGAGTTGTTTGAAGGGTACGACTACATTGTCGACGGGTCGGACAATTTTGCGACCCGGTTCCTGATCAACGACGCCTGCGTGCTGATGAACAAGATCAACATTCACGGCAGTATTTTCCGGTTCGAAGGACAGGCCACGGTGTTCGATCCGAACAACGGCCCGTGTTACCGCTGTCTGTATCCGGAACCGCCGCCGCCGGGATTGGTCCCGAATTGTCAGGAAGGCGGCGTGCTGGGCGTATTGGCGGGAATCATCGGCAACATTCAGGCGGTAGAAACACTGAAACTGGTACTGGGCATCGGCGAATCATTGGCGGGCAAACTGCTCATCTACGACGCGTTGAATACAGAATTCCGGAAGTTGAAACTCAAGCGGGATGTCAATTGCCCGGTGTGCGGCGATAACCCGACCATCAAAGAGTTAATTGATTACGAAGAGTTTTGCGGAACAGCTTGATTAACTGCATCTGCATTTGTTTATCATTAGAAGACCAATGACGAATCCCTTGAATGTGTTTTGGTACTTCGGGGAGATGTCTTAAGCTGATATGGGTCACATCAATCAAAACAATCTGGCGCCGGCCTGCCCGGTGATCGTGGATCAATCGATTTTGAAAAAAATCGGCCATACACCCTTGATTCACCTTGAAAATATCAGCAAACGGTACCCCAACGTCGAGATCTACGCCAAAGCCGAATGGCGCAATGCGGGAGGTTCCGTCAAATCCCGTCCCGCCCTGCAGATGATTGAAGACGGCGAAGCTTCCGGGCAACTCACCAAAGAAAAGATCATTCTCGATTCCACTTCCGGCAACACCGGTATCGCCTACGCCCTGATCGGAAAAATCAAAGGGTACCGGGTCAAGCTGGTCATGCCTGCGAACGTCATTAAAGAACGCAAAGGCGTGATGGCGGATTTTTACGGCGCGGAGATCGTCAGCTCCAGCCCGTTCGAGGGGTCCGACGGCGCCATTATCCTGGCGAAAGAAATTTATGAAAAAGATCCGGACAAGTATTTCATGCCGGATCAGTACAACAACGATTCCAACTGGCGTGCCCATTATCTGCACACCGCCGAAGAAATCTGGAAACAGACGAACGGCGAGATCACCCATTTCTGCGCGGGCATCGGCACCGGCGGCACCATCATGGGCAATACCCGCAAGTTTCGGGAATTGAATCCCAAAATTCTATGCTACGCCATGGAACCGGCGGAAGAACTGCACGGCCTGGAAGGCCTTAAGCATATGGCTTCGTCCATCGTGCCGGGGATTTATGACGAATCGATTCTCGACGGGAAAATCAGTGTGGCCACCGAAGATGCTTACGATATGCTCGAAACTTTGGAAAAGGAAGAGGGAATTCTGGTGGGCCATTCCTCTGCCGCCGCTACGCTCGCTGCGATGGAGCTGGCAGAAAAAGCCGATAAAGGTGTCATCGTTACCGTCTTCCCCGACAGTTGCGACACCACCTACATCAACTTCAGTAAATTTAAGGAATTCTACGAGTCTCAATCCCCAACCGCCCTGCCGAAGGCGGACAACTGATCTCCTGCACCCTTTAGCAATAAGGTTTTCATGGGCCGCTTCCAGAAACATCTTTTCATCTGCAACAACCAGCGCAAGGATGACGACCCGCGCGGATGCTGCGCCTCGCGCGGTTCACCCGAGCTTCTGGACTATCTTAAAAAACGGGTCCACGAAAGCGGGCTTAAAGGCAAGGTACGCGTCAATAAGGCCGGGTGCCTCGACGCCTGCGAACACGGACCGACGATGGTCGTCTATCCCGACGACGTCTGGTACTCCCCTAAAAACCAGGAAGACATGGATGAAATCCTCACCGAACATGTCCAGAACAACCGCATCGTCCAACGCCTGGTCATCCCATTCAAGAAAAAATAATTTCCACTGAAAACATCAAACCTCTTCTGCAAGCTGGACCGTCTCGACCCGCACGCGGGCGGTGCCCTGGGCATGGAAGTCGAGTTGTTTTGCGGCGGCGTAGCTGAGGTCGATGATGCGCCGGCCGGAGGAGGGATTGTGATCGCTGGGAAACGGACCGCGGTCGTTCACCCGCACGATCACCGAGCGGCCGTTTTGCAGGTTGGTGACTTTCACGTTGGTGGGCAAAGGCAGATGCTTGTGCGCCGCCGACAGGGCGTTGGGATTGAACGCTTCCCCGTTGGCGGTCATGTGGCCGTCTTTTTGATTCAACGTCTCGTTGCCGTACCAGGAAGCGATGCCGGTTTCCCTGTAGCCCTGGGCACTGGCGACGGTCATGGGATAATACATTTTTCCCTTCACTTTGTAAGGGGAATTTTTAACGCGACCCTGGCGGATGGCTTCTTTCACCGGCAGACCGTCGATGGTCTCAATATCATCGTTCATCAGCGACCATTCGATGGGCGCCTTCACCACGTTGAAGGTGAACTCACCGATGTTATAGGCCAGTTTCGCTGTGCCGGTGGTCACGTAATAAACCCCTTTAAGGGTTCCAGCCACCGCATCGTAGGTGCCCTTGACGACGGCACATCCCGCCAGGGAAAACACGCCGACAAGAACCAGCATCTGATAACAAATCCGCCTTGGCATCACACCTCACAAAAATTATAACTTATTGAAAAATATAGACTAATTTTTATGGAGATGCAACTTTTTGGTGATTTTTATTAGCGGGAGGGGCCGGGATTCTGCTGGGCAAGTTCCATTTGAAGTTTGAGCAAATTGTAATACGTTCCCTGGTTGCGAAGAAGTTCCTGCCGGGTACCGAATTCCTGAACCCTGCCCTGTTTCAACACCAGCACCTTGTCCACGGTTTTCAGTGTGGATAAACGGTGCGCGATAATGATCGAGGTCCGCCCTTCCATCAGTTCCTGGATGGCATTCTGGATCTGCCGCTCCGTTTCAGTATCGACGCTGGAGGTGGCTTCGTCGAGAATCAGAATTCGCGGATCAGACGCCAGCGCCCGCGCAAATGAAAGCAACTGCCGCTGTCCCATGGAGAGGCTGCTGCCGCGCTCGATCAACTCCTGCTCATATTTAAACGGAAGATTGTTGATGAAGTGGTGCGAGTGCACCGACTGAGCGACGGACTCGACCTCTTCGAGCCCCAGCGACGTGTTGCCCAGTCGGATGTTGTCCATGATATTCCGCGAAAACAGAAACACATCCTGCTGAACCAGCGCCATCTGACGGCGCAGATCCTGTTTGTTCATTTCCTGCAGGGAAACCCCGTCGATAAGTATCCGTCCTTTTTGAATATCGTAAAATCGAAGCAGCGTATTGATCACAGTGGACTTGCCGGACCCGGTAGCGCCGACGATTGCCAGACTTTCTCCTTCTTTTAACGAGAAACTCACATCCTGCAAAACATAGTCGTCCCCATTGTAGGCGAACCAGACGTTTTGAAATTCGATGTTGCCTGCAATATTTGAAACAGCCTGCGGACGTTCCGGGTTGGGCAGTTCTTCCGGTTTGTCCAGCAATTCGAATATCCTTTCGGAGGAGGCCATTGCCGTTTGAATGATATTGAATTTTTCCGCCATGTCGCGAATGGGTTCGAAAAATTTCTGCAGATACATGAGAAAAGCCACCAGGACTCCCAGTTGCACCTCCTCCTGCACGAACCGGCCGCCGCCGTACCAGATCACCAAACCCATCCCAATGGCGCTGAAGACATCGATGGAAGGCAGGTAAACCGAATTGTAATGAATCGATCGCAAATCCTCACGAAGTTTGTCCCGGTTGATTTGCGTGAACTTCCGGTACTGCGCATCTTCCTGATTGAATAATTGCACCGTCGTCATTCCGGAAAGGTTTTCTTCCAGTGCGGAATTGAGGGTGGTGACATGCGCGCGGTTTTTGCGAAGGGCATCCCGCGCCCGTACCCGATAGGCCTGCGTGGCCAGATACAAAAAAGGAAAGACCGCGCACACCATGAGCATCAATCTCCAGTCCAGCCACGCCAGCATCAGAAAAATCCCGACCAGCGTAAACAAATCGCTGAACACCAGAATCAGTCCGGAGGTCAGCATTTCATTCAGCACTTCGACGTCGTTGACCGTGCGGGTCATCATTTTACCGATGGGATTGCGGTCAAAAAACCGGAAAGACATCTTGTGCAGATGCGCGAACACCTCGGTTCGCAGGTCGAACATCACCTTCTGGCCGATATACTGCATGGTCATGTATTGCAGAAACTGACAGGCAAACGCGCCGGCCAGCACCACGATGTAAATGAGGGCAATTTGATCCAATCCTTCGAATTGCTGAACGCGGATGTAGTCGTCAATCGCCACTTTTGTGAGATAGGGACCGGCCAGGTTCAACATCGAAACCGCCAGCAACAACACGAGCGAAACCACAACCAGCATCCGATACGGGCGCAGATATCCGAGAATACGTTTGAACACAGGCCAATCGTAGTACTTGTCCTCCAGGTTTTCTTCCGCCCAGTCCGTCATTGCAGTAAAATCTCCATTTCCCGAGCCAACGCCTGGTTGGTGTACATGCGTTGATACAGCCCTTCATTTTTCATCAGAATCTCATGATTGCCGCGTTCCACAATCTGGCCGCGTTCCATCACCAGTATTTGGTCCACCTGTCGGGTAATCGTGAGACGATGGGTGATTATAATCGTGGTGAGTGCCTGAGTAATTCTCCGGATATTGCTCAGGATAATCGCTTCGGTTTCGATATCGAGGCTGGAAAAAGCGTCATCCAGAATCAGGATTTTGGGATTCCGGATCAACGCGCGCGCCAATGCGATCCGCTGTTTCTGTCCGCCGGAGAGCGAAACCCCGCGCTCGCCGACCACCGTTTCCAGCCCCTGGGGCCACCGTTCCAGGTCCGGCGTCAGATGAACACAGCGAATCATCGCGTCGATTTCCTCATCCGTCACACCGTTCCGTCCCATGGCAATATTGTTGCGGATGCTGGCCGAAAACAAAAAAGGTTCCTGATCCACAAAAGCGATGTGACTGCGCAGCTGGTCCAATGGAATTTCTCGTGTCGATAGACCATCGATAAAAATCGAACCCCCTTCTGCGTCAAATATCCTGGGAATCAATTGCGCGAATGAACTTTTTCCGGAACCGATCATCCCAATCAGCGCCACCGTGCTTCCGGGCTCGATTTTCAGATCAATATGTTTCAGTACGGGATCCGGCTCACCCGGATAACCAAACGTCAAATCCCTGAATTCGATCCCTCCCTCAATGGCCTCCATCGATGCGGAAGAAATCTCCCCGGCCAATGACGACCGGCAATCGAAAATCTCCTGGATGCGCGCCATGGCGGCGAGACCCTTCTGTGTCAGGTTGGTGACGTACCCGATGGCCATCATCGGCCACGCCAGCATCAACAGATAGCCGTTGAAAGCGACAAAGGAACCGATGGAGAAAACATTCTCAACCACTTCGCCCGATTGGATTGCCATCTGCTGCGCGATCACTTCCTTGCCACCGACCCACAAGGTGATCAACGTCGCAATACCAACCGTCAATACCAGGGAAGGTGTAAACATACCGAACAATTTTGCCAGCCCCATATTCTTGGCGATGTGCTCCCGGTTCATGTCATCGAACCGTTTCATTTCGTGTTCTTCCTGAACGAAGGCGTGCAGGACACGAATTCCCGCCAGGTTTTCCTGAACCATCGAGGTGATTTTTGCGAGGTTCTCCTGAATGGCCGTGTGCCGGATACTGATGGTTTTGATGAACCCAAAAAATATAATTGAAAGCAACGGGAGCGGCAGTAAGGCATAGAAGGTCAATTGCGGATTGATATAAATCATCAAACTCACGGCGGCGATGATCACCACCACGGCATCAAGAATCACCAACAGGCCCAACCCCAGGAAATCCTTCACCGCACGCAGGTCGTTGGTGGCGCGTGACATCAGGTCGCCTATTTTCTGGTTCTGGAAAAAAGTTTTATCCAGGGACTGCAGATGCTGGAACAGTTTGTTGAGGATATCGACTTCGATCTTGCGGGACGGGCCGAACAGGTATTTCCGCCACCCGAAGCGGGACACCCCCTGCCCGATTGCCGCCAGGAACAGCATTCCCGCATACCAGGCCAACTCGGGACTGGAAGGTTTATGCGGCAGAAGGTCGATGAAGTTTTTAAGCAGCCAGGGAATGACCAGACCGATGAAATCGGTCGCCAGGAGAGCGATGATCCCTATCGTCATTTCCCAACGATAGGCGTACAGGTAGGGAATAAAAGCTTTGATGCGTTTCATGATTCAACGACAGGAAATCTTGCGGTGAAGCCAGCGTAACGCTGGACCTAAAATAGTCCTTCCCTTACTGAGGGGAGGTTTTGTCTTCCCCAGTTCTTGACACTTATACACAGGTAGAAGGGAGAAACGTCAGCCCTCCAGTCCCGTGGAGAGGAACATCACCAATATTCCAAGGAACAGGAGCACCAGGTTGAAGTTTTTCTTTTCGTCTTCCTCATGCACCGTGGGCAATAAATCGCCGATGGATATATAGAGAAACGTTCCTGCAGAAATCCCCAATGCAAAGCCAATCGGATCGGGACTGAGATGATCCATCACGTTCATCGAAATCAATGCGCCGATGGGAGTCGCCAGCGCGAAGATGAACATGGAGAACAGAATTTTCTGCCGCGAATATTCACCGCCCTTCACCAGAATACTGCTGAGTGCCAGCGCCGCCGGAAACTTGTGAAGGGTCACCGCCAGCAGGATCACCAGGCTGATGTTCAACATATTGCCTGCGCCGATCGCCACGCCATCGAGGATGCTGTGGAAACCGATGCCGACATAAGCGGCGAGACCGATCTTGTGGTAGTCGCACGCCCCTTCCTCGCAGGGATGCACCATGATGAATTTTTCCATCACGTAGATGCCCAGAAATCCGAGCATGATGGGGAAACCCATTTTCCTGCCGAGGATCGGGGAAATTTCCGGAACCATGTGGAAGAACACCGCTCCCAGCAGAATCCCCGCGCAGAAGCTAATGAGCATGCGGAACGCTTTCTGCGACCAGGGTTTCAGGGTGGGAATCCACCCGCCCGCCATGGTGATGACGAAAATAAAAATTAGAAACAGATAAACGACCTGATTGTCCATAATTCTTCAATTATTGGAGAGACTCGCCCCCCGCTCACTCCATAATGCCGGAATTAACCACGCAAAGTGAAGCAGTATAGCCTATTTCAGTCCGCCCCACTGGAATATTTAGCAGTGCTCATTGAGATGGTTTCCCGGGCATTTGGTTTCTGGATTTACACCGAAAATCAGATTTATAGTAACTTCTCACTTTTCCTTCGACTTTCAAAAGCCGGACGTTCCTTTCACATTTCGGAAAAAGCTGTGTTACCCTTTTAGAAAGAGAAAACTCCGGAAGATCCGGAAATAATTGATAACCCTATCCACGAAAATATTTCCTATCCCATGATCAGTGTCATTTTGGCCGGGGGCAGTGGCGAGCGGTTCTGGCCGCTCAGCCGGGAAAGCCACCCCAAACAACTCCTGAACATCGCGGGCGAGAAAACTCTCATCCAACAGACAGTGGAGCGCCTTCTCCCGCTCACGCCGATCGACCGAATTTATATCATCACCAACGAACAGCACGCGTTTCAAACCCTCAGCCAGCTGGCGCCATACGGGTTTAAGCCGGACCACCTGATTGCCGAACCGGTCGGACGCAACACTGCCCCGGCGGTCGCCCTGGCGGCGGAATTGTTTCAGGATCAACCGGATGAGATCATGGCGGTGTTCCCCGCCGACCATGTGGTAAGCGATCCCGATGCTTTCCACGACACCCTGCTCCAGGCGGAGGACGCGGCCAAGGAAAATTACCTGGTCACGCTCGGTATCAAACCGACGCGGCCGGAGACGGGTTACGGCTACATCCTGAAAGGCGGCGATCTGGAGAACCTGGCCAACGCCTTTAAGGTCGGCCAGTTCACGGAAAAGCCCGACCGCGCAACGGCGGAACATTTTTTAAAGCAGAGAAAATTTTACTGGAACTGCGGCATCTTTGCGTGGAAGGTATCCGCCATCCGCCAGGAACTGCAACGGCACGCGCCGGAGGTGATCGAACCGCTGGCGGGAATCGAACAGCATCTCCAAAATGCGAAAGGCAAATTTCCCTACCGCGTGTTTGACGCCAAAGGAAAGAAAATTTTCGGATCACTGCCGTCCATCTCCATCGACTACGCCGTCATGGAACCCTCGCAAAACGCGGCGGTGGTACCGACCTCGATGCCGTGGAACGACGTCGGTGCGTGGAGCGCGCTGGATGACATTTCCAAAATCGACAGCGAAGGCAACGTGTTGTCGAAGGACGTGTATCAGGTCGACTGCACCGGCACCCTCGTCAAGGCGGACGGACGCGTGATCGGCGCGGTGGGGCTCAAGGACATGATCGTGGTGGATACGCCGGACGCGCTGTTGATCTGCCCCAAGGACCGGGCGCAGGATGTCAAGCAGTTGGTCGAAGAACTGAAGAATAAAAAACGTCCGGAAACGAAACTCCACGCCACCGTGCAGAAGCCGTGGGGCAGTTATACCACGCTGGACGAACGTGAAGGTTATCTGCTGAAGCGCATCGAAGTCCTGCCCGGCGAGAGCCTGAGCCTGCAATCACACAAGCACCGTGTAGAACACTGGCTGGTGGTTGCCGGCAAAGCCGAAGTGGAATGCGATAACAAAAAGATGATCCTGAAGGCACGCGAGAGTACTGTCATTCCTAAAGGAGCCAAGCACCGCCTCGCCAATCCCGGCAAGAAGCTGTTGATCCTCATCGAAACCCAGCTCGGCAACATCCTCGACGAAAACGACATCAAGCGGTATACCGACCTCTACGGTCGCGCTTAAGCCAAGACCCTCTAACGATTGCCCGGTTATTTCATCAATTTTAAAAGATTGCCGGCGGCGTAGGCGCGGATGACTTCCAGAGGGTCGTCGATCATCTGGATCAGCAGTTGAAACCCCTCCGGCCCGCCCATCTGCCCGGCTGAACGCACTGCGGCGGTGCGCACGCGCGTTTTGGGATCTCCCAGAGCTTCCGCCAGCAGGCGTGTGCGATCTGGGATGTTCACCTTGCCCAGCACGCGCGCGGTGGAAGCACGCACCGCAAAATCCTTATGCTCCATCAATTCCGTGAAAATGTTAAGGCACGCGCTGGATTTCAACCGGTGCATGGCCAGCGCGGCGGAGAGCTGCACCAGCGGATCCGGATCGGTGCACATCAGTTTCACCTGCTGCTTCACGGCTTTGGGCGGCAGGTAACCGAGAGCCAGCACCGCGTTACGCCGCACGGTGGGGCTGGCATGAAGGCTCAGCTTCACCAGCGGCCGGAACAATTCCATATCCGCGCGCTCGCCGAGCGCCCTCAAACTGGTGGACAGCACCTGTTCTTCGTCGGACCCCAGCAAATCTTTCAATTGACGCAGGGAGGCCTCATCGCCGATCTTGCCGAGGTAGGTGATGGCCTGATAGCGGTGTACGATATCCCCGCCGTTGACAGCGCGGGTCAATTCACCGAAATACTGCGTCTCGCCCAGCCGAACCAGTGCATAAGCGGCGGCCAGGCGCACCATGCGGTCGGGCGCTTCCAGCAAGGGTTGGATGGCAGGAATCGATCCCTTATCACCCAACTCCGCCAGCAGGTCCAGCGCGGTGCTTTTCACCCAGATATTGGAATCATCCAGCCGTTCGCGTCCCAGCGCCCTGGCCTTTTTCCTGGACAGACTCGAAATCCCCTGCAGGGCAAACTGGCGGGTGGTGGGATAAAAATCCCTGGCGCCTTTTTCGAGAAGCGGGATGAGGGCGGGATCCTCCGATTCCCCCACAGCCCGCGCGGCACCGCTGCGGACAAACGCCTCTTCGCTTTTCATGGCCTGTTGCAGAATGGAGTAACACTGCAAACGGATTTTGGCGATCACCTTCCCTGTGTTCAGCGGCTTTTGTCCAGCGATCGCCACACACGCCAGTCCGAATATAAAAGTCAAAATCCACGCGAGCGCGTGATTAATCTTCCAATGCATGCAGCAGCATCTCTTTCTCAAAAGGTTGAACCGCATGCGATGTATTGCCGTTTCCATCAAGCATCTCTCGGTATTGTTGAGCGGCCCGGTCATAAACCCGCGCTTCTTCGTGTTTGCCACGGTTGCGGTATCCGGTGTGCAGAATCGAGCATTTTTCGATGAGCATCTCCAGCACCCAGGTACGTTGTTGTGGACTGAGGTGATCCTGTATCAGAATTTTTTCCAGGGCGTAAACCCGGAAGCGGTCCATGCCCCGGTATTTATGCGACAACTGGTCGGCATGACCGCCGGTCTTGATGATGAGTTGTTCGGGAATGAATTCCACCGGGTCGCGCGATGCCAGCCGCAACCAGAGATCGTAATCCTCGCAGGCGGCGAGATCGGTGTCGAACCCACCGATCGCTTCCAGAATCGAAGCACGCATCATGATCGATGAAGGGCTGATAATACACAAGGGCAGGCAGTGCCGAAAAATATCGCCTGAATATTTACGGTGTTTGTTTTTCGGGTTCACCCGGACGCCGTTGCGAATCCAGATTTCGTCGGTGTAGCAGGCCGGGCTTTTTGGGTGAGACTGCATCCAATCGACCTGCACCTGCAGTTTGTTGTCGAGCCACCGGTCATCCGAATCCAGAAAACAGATCCACTCGCCGCGGGCCATTTCGATGCCCTGATTGCGGGCGGCGGAAACACCCCGGTTCTCCTGCCAGCGGTGGACCCGGACCTGGGGAAACCGGCGCATCAAAGCGAGGGTGCCGTCGCTCGAAGCGTCATCCACCAGGATCACCTCGAAATTTTTAAAAGTTTGACTCCAAACGGACTGCAAAGTCGCTTCCAGACACCAGGCCCGGTTAAATGCCGGAATAATGACAGAAACTGCAGGTTTTTCAGATTTTCGGGCGATTTCCATTGGGTTATAAATTTCAAAGGTTTCGGTGATATCCAGGGGGTGCCAACGTTACCTAAATAGTGTATAATCGACTGATTTTATAAGGGTTTTCCGGTGCCTGCCGCGGTTTATAAATCCCTTGACAAAATAGCGATTTTCCCATATTAGTAACACCTTTGCGACCAAAATGTGGTTGAATTAAGGGTAGTCGCCACCTTGGGTCCGGTCGCCTGTGGAGCCTGGGATCAAACATTTTAGCAAAGAGGCCGCCCATGGAGAGTTCTACTATGAATTATAAAGAGGTCACCCAACTCTTCAAACCCGATCTGGAAATGGTCGAGTTGGCTCTGAGGGACAACTTCCTATCGGACATCCCGATCGTTCCTGGAATTGGGGACCATATCCTGAGTTCGGGAGGCAAGCGGATCCGGCCCCTGCTCATGCTCATCAGCGCCCGCCTGTGCGGCATGGAGCTGAACGAAACGCTCGTCAAGCACTGCTGCGTGATCGAAAATGTCCATGCCGCGACACTCCTGCATGACGATGTCGTAGATGAAACCACTGTCCGCCGCGGCCGCCAAACCGTCAATTCCAAATGGGGCAATGATGCCAGCATCCTGGTCGGGGACTACCTGATCGCGCAATCGCTGACCCTGCTCTCCGATGATGTCGATCCCGCAATTTTCAAAGCCTTCTCCCAGGCGGCCAAGCTGCTGGTGGAGGGCGGCTTACTGGAGTTTTCCAATGCGCGGGATATTCATGTCACCGAAAAACACTGTATGGATGTGATTTACCGGAAAACCGCGTCGATTTTGTCCTTGAGTTGCCGGTTGGGAGGCTTGATCGCGGAGGTAGATAATGAACAGGCAGAGGCCCTGGTGGCTTTCGGGGATCATTTCGGTATGGCGTTCCAATTGATGGACGACCTTATGGATTACGACGGCACCCCGGAACAACTGGGGAAACCCCCGGGCAATGATTTTCAGGAAGGACATGTCACCTTGCCGCTCCATTACCTGTACCATCATTCTAAAAACGGGCTGAAACAGGAGATTGAAGAGTTTATCCAGAACGACAACCTGACCGGGAAGGAGTTGGAGTATATTCTGGACCGCATGCGTGAAGGGAAGGCTCTGGAATACACGCTCCACCAGGCTCAAAAACACATGGCCCGCGCTAAAGAGGCGATCCGGGACACCACATTCCCCGCGCCGGAATACAAAGACGCCCTTGTCGCCGTCGCCGATTATATTATCAGCCGCCACACCCTCTCCAAAGCCACTTTGGCAAACAGCACCCAGTTCTAAACACCTGATTTAAACCCTGCTTCAATTTCCATAGCGATTTGCCGGTTGCAGCGCCTGCCCGTTGGGATTATCTTAAGAAACAGATAGACTCTCTGCATGGAGGTCGCAATGGGAATGTTTCAACACCGTTATGTATCATTGGCGCAGGAAGCTATTCATCATTACCTGAACTACAGCGAAAAACTGTCCTGCCCGCATCCCCTCTCAAAGGATTTGACGTCACGCTCCGGAGCTTTTGTTTCGATCAAAAAGCTCAAACAACTGCGTGGGTGCATCGGCACGCTGGAACCGTGCGAACCCAACCTGGCGATGGAGATTATTGAAAACGCACTCAAGGCAGCCCTGCACGATCCCCGGTTTTCGCCTGTCACCGCGGAAGAGCTGCAGGACCTGACCTATTCCATTGACGTGGTGCGCCCTCTGGAGAAAATCACCGATGTGTCGGACCTGGACCCCCGTGTTTACGGCCTGGTGGTGCGAAGCAATGGCAAACAGGGGGTGTTACTGCCCGATCTGGAAGGAGTGGACTCGATAGCGGAACAAATCCAGATCTGTCGTGCCAAGGGCGAGATTCCCCATGACGCGCCCGTCGAGATGTACCGGTTCAAGGTCGACCGGTTCCGCTGATATATTGCCCACAAAAAAAACAGGCCGACACACTTGCCGGCCTGTTTCATTAAAACTCATATTAAAAAAGAATTAACCTACATATGCTACCTTGCTCGCCGGGGTACGGGTATCCATGTTCTTGCCCCGATTGGTGTGGTCGTCAATTTCCGCCGCGCAGCCGATCATCCGCCCGAACAGAAATGCCATGAAACTGGCCCACTCGATATCTTCCTCCTTGATTGCCCCCTTCTTGTAATCCGACCATAGCATCTTGAGCAGAATCACCGCGATGACGGCGTCGATGTTGACGCAGTACACGTTTTTCGTAACCTTGGCCTTGAACAGGCCTTCCACCAGGTGATGGTAGAAATCGAGGAATACGTTGTACAGCCCCTTGTCCTTGAACAGTTTGCTGACATATTCCTCACGCGGATCGACGTTGACATCTTTCCCCTTAAATATGGGGTGGTTGACGCACGGAATCTTGGCGTATTCCAGGTGACCGAGGCCTTTCTGCTCCTTCTTGTACTCACCGTACCATTTGGCGTAATCCGTTGCCAGCTTGCCGAGATCGACACCGTGCTTGGCATCGGCCGGATCTTTCAAAGGCGTGTCCTTGAATTGGTCGATCAGGAATGCCGCCGCTTCGTAGCCGTTGCCGCCATGAGCGAATCCGGTATGGGTCAGAAAACCGATGAAACTTTTGTTGATCTGAACCCGGTCCGGTTGCTCCGGTCCGTCTGCACTGACGGCGCCCTTGGATCCCTGGGCGGATATGGTTCCGGGACCGTTGGTGATGATCAGGCCCAGGAGAACCTGGAACTCGAACAACTCCCCTTCCGAGGCGTCCCTTCCCATCAGGGCCAGAAACGCGGTGCGGGTGAAGCTGTTGGAAAGCAGGTCATCGTTTTTCACTCCACAGAAACTGTCAGCGCCATGCTGATTTTCCGGCGCGGCCACGCCCACCATGGTGCTGTAAATCATGCTGTACCAGGGCAGACGCACCAGTGTAGTTTTGGAAATCTTTTTGGTCCGCAAACTCGGCCAGGCCAGTGTGGCCCACACCGCCGCCACCACCGCATCCATGGAAACGCTGCCTTTATGTTCCTTCGCAAAATCCGCCAGAAAATCGATGAATACCGACTTGCCTTTGGATTGAACCTGCTTCAAAACCTTGCCCGCTCCGGCATCCGCCGTTGAATCGAGAAGTGCCTCCTTATGTCCGGCAGCCCCTTTAATGAGGGCTTTATAATCGAATTTACCTTCCGGATCGTTCATATCAGTTAATTTAAAGACGTCGAGCAATGCTTCTGCCGCGTCCATGGCTTTCTGCGCCTTCTTTTTTCCGACGATGGATACCGCCGCCGCCTGAACCGTGTTGGGAGAATTACCGGCTTCACGAGATGCCGTCGCCGCCGCCAGGGTGGGTTGGCCGTGCTGATTGACATAAGCATTCAACACCGCGTTGGTCATCGCCGTTCCCGATGCGCTGGGATAACTGTGGGTCAGCGCGAATACCAGGTTTTCCTCAAACGATTTATTGGACGCGTCCAGAATGGAAACATTGTGAATCTGCGAGACCTGGGTCTTCGGGTCCATCTTGGACGCGCCACTGGCGTCTTTCAACGTTTCCCGGCTGATCTGCGCCCCGACCTGCTGTTTGAGCGCTTCAATCTGTCCCTTGTAGGGCTCGATGGCTTCCACCTGAGGAATATCCAAATCCTTGGGAAGTGCAATACCGTTGTTACTGCCAAACCAGCATTTCAGGGACAAGTTCCCTTTGGAGGGAAAATCCGGCTTCTTGCCGTTCAATTCCATCACCCGGGTCAGCGCTTCCGGAATGTGGGCGATGTTGGTGACCAACGCGCCTTTCTTTGAGAACACCGGATTTTCAGGAGTATATATATCCTTCACCCCGAAATATTCCTTGAACCATCCTTCCTTGGCCACCGCGTCGTCCCCGGACCCGGCCAGCGAGCCGGCATGACCGCAGGACTTGGTCAACTTCGCTTTCCAGCGACCCACCACACAGGCGATGATCGGCTTGTCGGACTTGAGTCCCTTCTCGTAATATCCGCCGGGTTCGCAATACACAATGGCAGCCTGGGAGCGATCGTCATTATTAAACGCATGAATAAATTCCTGGGGGCCGTAGTGGATGTAAACATCCTTACCGCTGGAAACGGACGTGGTGGTGCCCCAGCCTGCCGTCGCCAGGTACACGGCGATGGTGGTGGTAAAATTTCCGGAGTTGGAGAAAATCGCCACGGAACCCTTGATCAAAGATTCTTCCGGACTGCTGCCTCCAAGCGCGCCCCCCAGACGAATATGATTCCAGGAATCGGCCACGCCCAGACAGTTGCCGCCGAACAGGTCGACGCCATTGGTCTGGCAGATGGCGCGCATGACGCGGGAATCCTTAACGGAAACTTTTTCCGTGAGGACAATGACCTTCTTTAATTTGGGGTTACTGCGAACCGCTTCCGCCACACCGTCTTTCACACCGGACGGAGGCAGATAGACAACAGCCGTATTGAATTCATGGCCCGCGGCCATGCCTTCTCTAATGGAATTGTATACAGGGATTTTGCCGGATTTCGTGGGTAGAAATTTCCCGGATTTTCCGGGGCCGGTCCCAAACACAATATTACCGCCTGAATACTCGTGACTGATCGGGGTTACGCCGGAACTCTCCTTCCCCAATATATTCAAAACGACGACTTTATCTTCTTGGGTCGCCAACTCGGACAATGAATTGATCCCTACGTAATACGGGAAATCCGCAACTCCTTCTTTATGCATTAGAATAATCCTCCACAATGGTGCTTTGCGATTCGAGTTAGTTTATTTGATACTCATTGATTTCTTGATTTCGTCCTTGCCGCCGTTCAGCATCCAGCGGTTGACCGCACGCGCGTAGTTGATCACTTCCGACATGGCGCTGTCGTGGCCGAAAAAGCGGTACGGAATGCCCAGTGAATCGAGCGTGTCGCGCAGATACGCCATACCGCGGACCAGGTTCGGTCCGCCGCGTCCCACCACCACAAACAGGGGTTGCGGCCCGTGTTGCTGGAAATACCATTTGATGCCGTCGCCGATCGCGCGAAAGGTTTCATAAATATCCGTATTGTTCGCCTTACCGCCGATGATGAACAGCACGTTCGACTGCGGCAGCCAGTATTTGAACGTTATTTTGGAGATGTCGTTCATCTTGACATAAGGCGGGTTGCCGCCGAAGTCGGATGAAATGGTGGCGTCCTCGCCCAGCAGTTCCGTCACCATGGCGTTGGCGCCGCCACCGAAAGTCGGCGCGGTGATCGTACCCTCATCGTTGATGACATAAACATCACTCTGTCCCTGATACGTTCGGAGTTGGTTGATCTCCTGTTCGAAATCCGAATCGTCAGAAGCAAACAGCTCTTCCGGAAGATGCAGGCGCTTCCACGCCGGGTCGTCCTGATCGAACGCGCATTTGAAGTCGCACGCCACCGGGGTGAGACGTTTACCGTTGTTGAACATGCGGATGGGGTTGAGTTCCAGCATCAGCATGCCGTAGTTGTTGTAGAGATCCCACAACTTCGGCAGGTTCTGCACCAGCGGACTGATGATTTCCGACGGCGCACCGAGGCTGTCCAGCGCGTTGGAAACATGAAACGCCTTCAATCCGGTCAACGGATCAAACGGCACCACCGCCAGCTTGTCCGCCGGCAACTCTTCAATATCGACCCCTCCGTGATGGGTGATGGTCATGCAGGGCGCACGGTAAGTGGTGTTGTCCGTAATGGAAAAATAGACTTCGTGATCGGCGGGCACACCACCCTCAAACGTGACGCCGTTGGATTTGGTGATGCGGTTGCCGTCCTGGTGGGTCGCAAAGTACAGCCGTTCCTTTTCCTTGAGTGCGTCGTGGAGATTGTCGACCCGCCCGATCAAACCGGACTTGCCTTTTTTCCCGACCCCTCCCTTGAAAAAAGGTTTGATGAACACCTGCTTGTGTTTCTTGATCATTTCCTTGATTTCTTCGACGCTGGCTTCCGGTCCGCGCACATCCGACCGGGGGAACTCGACCAGGTCCAGCAATTTCCGTCCCCATAACATACCGGTAATCTGCATTTCAGTTCTCCTGCCTTAAATTATCTTTAAAAAGTGATTATATATTGAATACTTGATCGTATCCGGATGACAGTTTGCACACAACAAGGTCTCTGGAAGTTCTGACTACTTCCACCTCATTGATTTTTCGGTTCAAGAGCGGGATATCCAGATTGGAACGCACCATTTTATGAAAATTAGCGGTTTTGTCAATCCCTTCTCACAAATCTTCAAATTATGGGTTTTTCAAGGGTTTCTGCAGAATTTGAAGCCCGGTCGGCAGACCTCATATGGGGGGCTATAGATCCGGCGGAATTTGAGTGTTTTCGTCTGAGTAGGTTTCTTTCAACTGCTCCAAGGTCAGGCCCTCGGCCTGGCTCAGGTCGGCGCCATGGAGGTAAGCGCCATCGAGCCGAGTTCCCTTCAGTTGCGCCCCATTGAAATCGGCCATCATGAGATCGGCTTCCTCCAGGTTGGCGCTTTGCAGCTGCGCCCCGGCTAGAACGGCGTCCTGCAGGTTGGCGCCCCGCAGGTCGGCCCCGCGCAGGTCGGCATCGTTGAGACGCGCGCCCATCAATTCCGCTTCCACCAGACAGACGTCTTTCAGCACCGCCAGGCTCAGGTCCACCCCCTGCAGGATGGCGCGGTCACCTTCCTTGCCTTTGGTGCGAAACCACAGAGCATGATCTTCCAGAATTTTTTCGAGCATGAGGCTCTCCCCTCCTACGCCGAGCGTTGTTAATTGCTTTACGATATCCGGAGGTATCCTGGAGACAGGGTACTCGCAGAAGGCGGCCGATTCAAACCCGGATTGAAATAGAGCCAAAAAAACGGCCCCAGATGTATTGGGGCCGCTCGTTTTTGCATGCTGGTCTGGAATTAACCGATTTTCTGCCAGGGGCGATCCTCAGTTCTGACTTCCATCTTGAGCTTATTTTCATCGCTGGTTTGGGCGCTCTGATCCTCCGAGGATCCGGAGTCATTTTTTTTGTGGTCTTCGATGATCTTGGTCCACACTGCATGCCTGTCGATAACACTGGTATCCGGTTCCGGATCGGCCGCCCAAGCGTTGATTCCGGTCAGGGTGAAAACAAAAAATACAGCGGAAAATAAAGCGATCAGTTTTTTCATGTCGTCCTTCCTTTTAAAAATGGGTGAATAATTTGCCGGAACGGTAAACGACGTGTCCTGGGGGCAAACGGTTTTAAAAGAAACAACGTCCAACAATGGGACAATAAACCTGCCCCGTTCAAGCCGCATTCCATGCCGACCCAAACAGGATTATCAAACCTTCACGAAAAAAATATAAAACCTTGAAAACGGCGCGGCAAGGCCGAAAAAAATTAATTTTTTTTAATTAATTTCAACGGGCGGGATTGAAAATGAAAACCATTTTTGAAGCCTCCCACAAACCCAAAAAAAAACCGGGACACTTGCGCGTCCCGGTCCCGGTTGGTGATTTATCTGAAAATGCGGTCACAACCTGTTCCGCAAACTTTTGTCGACCCTGCCTTGTATGCCTGGTCAACAATCTACTGCTTAGTCCGACTCAACAATCGGATCATCAATTCCAGTCACTGAGTGGATCTTATCATCTGCATCCGCAGACTGGTCCACTTTTACACTGTCAATGGTCCCGGCTGTTTCGTCCTGGGATTTCTGCTCAATGGATTCGAACGGCCATACGGCAAATCTATCAAGCGCGGACTGGCTTTCTTCCAGAGTCGCTTGCGGTTGTTCCTCAACCATATCTTTCATCGAGGATTCACCGGCAAAAGCTGAACTCACAAATAAACTCAAAACGAAGATACTGATAATGCCTAGTAACTTTTTCATTTGATTGGTCCTCAAAATTAATATTTAAGATACCCCACGTGATGATTTCGTTATGTCGGTCGTTGGATTTCCCAAACATTATTTCAAGGTTTCGCTAGAACTCAGCCGGGGCAGGACTTGTTCTTTTGACCTATCCCCAGACATCGATTTCATCTGATACAGATATAAGATGTCCCCACCCAAAAGCAAGGCCTCATCAAAATATTTATTCCTTATTTTTCATAGGGTTAGCTTGTATCTGGGGTGGGCTCCGGATCCCCTACCCTTCGCCGATGCGCTGGACGCGGTCGCCGCAGTCGTACTCGCTGTCCGACCGCCATTTGAGGGAGATGTAATCGGGCAGGCGCGTGGTGCGATCAATGTGCGCCGACTGCAACTGCCGGCAGGTGAGGTTGATCACGTTACTCATATCGGTGCCCTTCAGGTTGGCGTCTATCATCGTCGCCTTGCTCACCGAGGCGCGGTCGAAGTGTGCTCCGGTCAGGTTGGCGCCGGTGAAGTTGGTGGCGATGCACTCCGCGCCGGAGAGGTCGGCCCCGGAGAGGTCGGCGCCCGACACATCCGCCGTGCTGAGCGCCGTTTTGTGCAGTTTCGCTCCTTGAAGATGGGCACCCGCCAGTTTGGCTTTTCTCAAATTGGCCAGCGACAGGTCGCCGCCGGAAAGGTTTGCCCCCTCCAGGTTTTTGCCCATCAGGTTGGCCTTTTGCAGATTGCCCTTAGCTGCCTCGGCCTGTTCGCGGTCCATTGTATTTATACCGGTTTGAAGATCATGAGAGTGAAAATTGCGATCATCGCCGGGAAGGCGGCGACGCCGAGAACCTGCCAGAGGCGGTCGTATTTCCAATACTGCGCAGGCAGGCTCTCTTTATCGAGGGCCTGCTCGGCCAGGGCTTTCATTTTGGTTTGCAGAACTGCCGCCGGCACCCAGCACAAGCCGACGAACCCGAACAACACCAGCGACAGCCAGATCCATAACTCGGAAAATGCATACCCGCTGATGTTCATCATCCATACGCCGGTGACCGGGAGCAGAACAATCGGCGGCACGGTGAACAGCCAGTCGGCGAGAATCACATTCCTCAACACGAAACGGATGGCGTGGAGATTGCCCGTACGATTCGCCCGTGCCGCATAGAACGCACTCCCCAGCCCCGTCCCCAGCAACAACACTGCACTCAGAATATGAACCCACTTGAGAATCAGAAATGTCATCTTATCCACTGTATGCAACCGTTCACGGCTTGTCAAATCCCGCCCGTTTTTGCCCGAATCAGGTAGTTTTATGTTTTCTCCCTGCTGTTTTCACCTTATCCTGAATACGGACTTAAACATTCATCAAATCCATATAGAGCAGAATATATTGAAAACAATATTAATATTGATAGCGCTACTTGTCCTCACCCATTCCAGTGTGGCGTTTTCCAAGGATCCATGGCCCGGATTACCCCCCGACTGCTGGCAAGAACCCAGAAATTATCATAATGGAAGCAATAGCAAAAATTGGAAACCCCATATCGCATTTGAGCACGTCCCGCTTCAAGAGTTTTCCGAAAAAGTATTTTCACCGAACAAGGGGTATTACTTCGTCAAAAAGGGGTGGCGGGGCAAGGCGGCACTTTATATCTACTCTGAAAAGGATTACCTCATCAAAGTAAGCCTTAACAAACTGCACGGAATCAAACAGAAATGGATCAATGAAAAACTGCTGTTTATCCAACCCTGGTGGGGACGCATCGCGGCCACCGATATCATCTATGACGTGGAAAATGAGAAGATCGTTTATATCGAGGATCTGACGGACGGCCACATCGCCTTCGATCAATTCCAGAAGAGTTGTGCTCAGCTCGGTGGCTGCCAATGCATCAAGACTCCTAAAAAATAATTGCTTTTAAAAAATTGCCTGAAGGCGCAAGCCTTCTCACCGGTTCCAAGGTTCGGTGTGGCGGCGTTTTTCGTACCAGATATGGGTGGTGGGTTGCGTGGCGGTGGTTTTCCCGGGTTTGGGACAGCCGTGATGCAACACGATCTTAGTGGACCCGGCAATCCAGTCGTGGCTTTTGTAATACGCGTTGGGATAAGTAAGATCTCTCGTTTCCATTTCCTTCCCGTAGCGCTCCCGAAAATCATGCAGAAAAATTTCGTAGACGTCCTGCGCACACTCGGTGTGCGGAGTGAGACTCACCTGCACCGCGTTCAGGCCCATATGCGAGAAAAATTCCAGACGCACCTGAAACATTTTGCCGGGCAACATTTCCACCGATGACAGGCCGAAGCGTTTCTCCCCTGCCACATCGACGAACGGTTGAGCGCCCAATTGCTCCGCTTGCTGTTGCGTCATCCCCCACTTAAAGTCCCTCCAGCCTTTGGGATCGGCCGCCCCTGCGGGAGACGCGAACAGCATCACCATTAAAGGAATCCAAATCCACCCCTCACCCTGTCCTCTCCCCAGGAGGGGAGAGGAGTTTATAGCTTGCTTTCCCTTACCGAGGAAGAATTGCCACCGGCGGCACGCCGGCCCCCTCCTTGCCAAGGAGGTGATACAGGGGAGGTTATGACAATCCCTGTCTTGCTTTCTAGGTTTATTCAGTGATTCAGTCAAAACCAACCCCACCTATATCCTCCCCTTGGTAAGGGGAGGAGTATTAAGTTTCCTCCAGGCGTTGCCTGGTTAGGTCCAGCGTTACGCTGGTTATTCACAAAGGTCCTCGTCCCAGATGCGGATCAGTTCTTCTTTGTCTTTTGCGGTGGTTTGGGTTTTAGGCTTCGGTTTCCCTTGGGCACCCGATTCCACCTTGCGGTTTTTGGGTTTGGACGGGGCTTTTCTTTTGGCTTTTTTCCTCATTTTAGGGTCCATTTTAAGGGATAGAGCATCACGCATTATACCCCGCTTGAAACCTTCGGGGCAAAAGGGGTACTCTTTAGAGGCAACAGGGAATGGCAGGGGAATTTCGCTCCGGTGCGGAGTAACCACTGCGATCGCATTGCGATCCGGATGTAAGGAGTTTCCCAGTACGGCGACTTATGGGTAACTGAAAAATGAGTCGGGGAATTTCCCTCGCCCTTTCAATATCTGGAGGTAACCGATGAAAATGAAGAAAAAAGACACCCCTTATTATATAATTCTGTTCGGCCTGCTTGTCATGGCCGTGATGATGTCCGTCAACGGTTTCAGTTCTTCTGACAAACAAGAAAACCAAAAGGATTCCAATATAATGCCTGAAAATCTGGAGGTTGCCACATTAGCCGGGGGTTGTTTCTGGTGTATGGAACCCCCGTTTGAACAGTTACCGGGAGTCTATAAAGTGATTTCCGGATATACCGGAGGGATGGAAAAAAATCCCACTTACAAGCAGGTCGCGCACGGCATGACCGGTCACACCGAGTCCGTCCAGGTCCATTACGATCCGTCGCAGATTTCCTACACGGACATTCTGGAAGTGTTCTGGCGGAACATCGATCCGACGGACGGCGGCGGGCAGTTTGTCGACCGCGGCAAGCAATACCGTTCAGGAATTTTCTATCATAGCGAGGAGCAAAAGCAGCAGGCCCTTGCATCCAAAAAAAAGCTCGAAGCGAGCAAACGCTTCAGCCGTCCCATCGTCACCGAGATCACCGAGGCCACGGAGTTTTATCCTGCCGAAGAGTACCATCAGGATTTTTACAAGAAGAGCACGGCCCACTACAAGGGATACCGCTGGGGTTCCGGGCGGGATCAGTTCATCGACAAAACCTGGGGCGATGACCGCAACTACACCCCTCCCGGCATGGGACAGGGCGGCAGCAAGTTCACCAAGCCTTCTGACGCTGAATTGAAGAAAACGCTGACTCCGCTCCAGTACAAGGTCACCCAGCAGGAAGGCACGGAGCCGCCCTTCCGGAACGAGTACTGGGATAATCACAAGGACGGGATTTATGTCGATATCGTTTCGGGCGAGCCGTTGTTCAGCTCGAAAGACAAGTTCGATTCGAAAACCGGCTGGCCGTCGTTCACCCGTCCGCTGGTAACGGACAACGTCTACACCAAAACCGACAAATCTTTCTTCATGGTCCGGGTCGAGGTCCGGTCCAAGCATGGGGATTCGCATCTCGGTCATATATTCGAAGATGGTCCCAAGCCGACGGGACTGCGGTACTGTATCAACTCCGCGTCACTACGGTTCGTTTCGGTGGAAGATATGAAAGCCGAAGGCTACGGCGAGTTTTTGGATGGATTTTAGGATGACGGCCGCGCGGCATTTTCGCGCGCCCCATCATCGTACAACCCCACCTCAATCCTCCCCTTGATAAGGGGAGGAGTATTTTTCAGAACAGCAAGAGGAAGAATCCCCCCGCCCCCCTTTACAAGGGGGAGAAAATTGTGCCCCGGCGCTTAGCCAACTGGCGCATCATGCTGTCTTGCAGGTCTTGTCCAGTATGAAATAGAGTGGACAGAATCCGGTCAATCCGCTTTGCAGGAGCGTGACGCCCAGCACGCCGGGCACGAGGATCCATAGCGGATCGACATAGTACGCCAGCGCCGACCCCGCCGTCAGAACGGCGCCGACGATGCCATCGTGGAGTTTTCTTTTGGTATTCATGGCCGTTTCCTCCTTGTTCCAGGTTGGCAAATCACCCTTGAGGGATCGCAGGGCCCTCGTGCCATTATACTCCGGAAAAGGAGAGTTGAAACTCAATCCGCCAAGATGGGTTTGCAGGGCGTTTTGCAGCCGGGGGTGAAAGTTGTGCGGAATCGAGCCGGTTGTCAGCGCCGGCGCAAAGACCTGTATATCCCGACGCAGCGTGACCGGGCTGAAGGCGGGAGAATAGTGCAGAGTGAAGACCCCCTCTTTCAAAAACTCGAGATGCAGGAATCTCCCGGCAGGCAATTCCCGCGCAAAGAATACTTTCTGCCCGTTTCGCACATTCACAATGGTGACATTCAAATGGGTGAACCGGGTGGCATTGCGGAGACATACCGGACCCTTCACCGGCAGGTGCTCTTTCCTGCTGCTTGGGACCTCATTCAGGTAAAGGACAGCATCGTTCCGACGGGATTCTTTCGGAATCGTTCCTTTGAGGGAGAGAATCGCGGTCCAGTGACGAAATGAAATATAGCCTGGATCGTGGGAAAACTGCGGGATCGGCGACCGGGACGCATTTTCCATTGGGCTATTCCGACGTTTCATTTAAACCATTCGTTAAAAAAATTGATCTCGGTTACACAATTAAAAATCATAATGAAACGGGTAGAATCTGAGTATCGGCAATCTTCTGAAATTGATTTCATTATTATTCCTATAAAAAATCGGTTTTTTTCTGACTTCCGGCCTGATTTTGCATTTTTTTACCTTTCCGAATATAATCCACAAAAACAACTATCTATGCAAAGGAGGATGCCATGCCGGATTTTTCAAGCCTGAAGCGGGAAACACGATACGGCATGCCGGCCGCCGATCAAATTCTATTCAACCGGTACTACGTCATCGGATATTCCTACTATTTTCGGCAGGCCAAGTGGGCTTTGGAGATTGTCGATCCCGACAAGACCGACGTGGAGCGGGCCGACAATTTCCGTTCGGATTACCGCGTTCCCCAGATGTTCCGGGCCGACCTGGCCGATTACCGGAACTCGGGGTTCGATCGCGGTCACCTGGTGGCCAGCGCCAATCAAAGGGAAGTGGAAATTCAGAACAGCGAAACATTTCTGCTGTCGAACATGTCGCCACAACATCCTGATTTAAACCGCAGGATATGGAAAGATCTGGAGGAAGCCGTCAGGCAGCTCAACGCCAAAAAGAACATCTATGAAACTTATGTGCTGTGCGGGCCGATATTCGATTTCAACAAGCTCGTTAAAACGATCGGATCGGAAGATGACAACGGCGTCACACTCCCCGTTCCCCATGCCTACTTCAAGTCCATCCTCACCGAGAACGACAGAGGGGCCCTGCACATGTGGTCCTTCCTGATTCCCAACCAGGCTTCGAACAAACCGTTAAAAGAATTTCGGGTTCCAACGAAACAGGTGGAACAATATTCAGGCCTGTTTATATGGGAAGGTCTGGTGGGAGTGAAGATCGCAAAGGAAAAAAACAAAATCCGGAAGATGTGGTGAATGCAGTTGACTTGAGGAGGACAAGTGGTCGCGTTGGACACAGGAGGAAAGGAAATCCGATGGTCAGGAAGTGAAAAAAGTATTATCAGACGTCTATACGTTGTGCCTTGTCGGCCATGACGACGACGTACTGGTTGCGGCCCTTTTCTTTGGCTTCATACAAGGCTTTATCGGCCAGTTTGATCAGGGGTACGGTCGTATTATCCGTCCCCGGGCGGGCGACACAAGCTCCCACGCTGATTTTAACCGGAATCAGCCCGTTTGAAGTGCCTGCGGGGTTCATGCGAATCACTTTAAACAATCTATCCAGTGTGTTGAAAAGGTCCTGCTTTTCGCAACCCGGGAGGATGACGAGAAACTCATCCCCTCCCCACCGGCTGACCACATCATAAGAACGAAGAACGGAGAGAGTTATGCGAGCCACGTGCTTGATGACCTGGTCTCCTACATCATGACCGTTTTCATCATTGATTTTTTTGAAATTGTCGATGTCAAGCATGGCGATTGAGATTGGGGTATCCTTGCGTTTCACGACCCCCAATTCGCGATCCAACAGCTTTTCCCCGCCGCCTCGATTCCACAGCCTGCTGACCGGGTCAATCAGAGCCGCACGTTCGGCTTCCTGAAGTTCCTCGAGCAGGTTCTGATGCGCCTCGGATAGGGCCATGGCTTCCAGCTCCGATTGAACCATTTGGGCCAGATCTTTAAGGACGGCAAGGTTGTCTTCGGTAATTTCCCTGGGTTCTCTGTCAATCGCGCATAAGGTGCCGATGCAAATATTCTCGCCGATGTTCAACGGGAAACCGGCATAAAATCGGATTTTGGGGTCCTCCGTAACGAGCGGGTTATCCACAAACCGCGGGTCATTATGTGCATCAGGAACTATCAGGGGACCATCTTCTAATATGGCATGGGCACAAAAGGCGATGTCTCTCGGCGTTTCAGACACGTCCAGGCCTTGTATCGATTTAAACCACTGGCGTCTTTCATCAATGAGAGAAATAGCGGAGATCGGTACATTGAGAGAACGGCACACGATGCGCGTTATACGTTCAAAACGCTCCTCAAGGGGAGTGTCCATAATCTTCAGCTGCCTCAGGCGCACCAAGCGTTCTTCTTCATTTTCGGACATTGGCGGTTTGATCATATTTATCCTCTTTTATCTATTACTGCAGAGTCTTGGTATTCGCTTTTTAAAATCCTTGCTTTTAACTCACATGACGCTGAATGCGCGAAATCTTCCAGAACCTGTCTATCCTCATCCACGAGTTCCCTGGGCTGGGTATCACAGATGCAGACAGCACCGATCCGAATGTCTTTCTCCAGGGTTAATGGCGAACCCGCATAAAAGCGAATGAAAGGATCGCTTTGCACGAGAGGGCTGTTCTCGAATCTTGCGTCAGCTGAAGCATCCGGCACCACCAGGGTGTCTGGTTGTAATATCGTGTGGGCACAAAAAGAACCGTTCCTTGGGACTTCGATAATGTCTGTACCTTGTACGGATTTGAACCACTGACTGTCCTTGCCCACAATAGAAATACCTGCAATGGGAACATTTAAGATCCGACAAAGAAGTCGGGTGATACGTTCGAAGCGTTCTTCAATAGGTGAATACAGGATGTTGAGGCTTTGCAAAACAGCCAAACGCTTGACCTCTTCATCCGGATTTTCTGGCGGTAGCATACTTCCTCGGGCATTAGCCGTTCGATCATAGTTCCTATTATGATACGCCTGCAAACTAATGTTTCTTGCCGGTTCCACGACAAATACCCTTAGTAGGGCATATATAAGTCTAAATCTTAATAGACTCGCATGCAAGCTAAACGGCACTCCGAATATTTACCATTAAATTAACCCCAGACGGGCAAATCAAAATCAACTTCGCCGTCAGCAAGGCCCGCATTCCGGAAGCCCGTTCTGATCGTCGCCTGGGCCGGGCGGACAAAACATTATCCTCAATAGGGTGTCACTGTAACAGCAAGTTGAGGCCGGCAAGCCCTGCCCTCAATCCCATGACTTTTGCCCTCTGTTTACCTTATTAATTCCCTCCCGTCCATCTTTGCAATTATTTGGTTTTCCGAATATAATCCCAGCGTATCGAGCATCTACAAAAGCAAAAGACGGAGAGTTATGGTCGCGCGGGTATTGAGCGGAGCAGTGCTGGGAATCGAGGGTTACCTCGTCGAGGTGGAGGTGAACCTGGCGCCCGGCGTCCCCAACTTCTCCATCGTCGGCCTGCCGGACGCGGCGGTGAAGGAGTCAAGCGACCGTGTGATGGCCGCCATCAGGAACACCAACCTCGACCTGCCGGTCAAGCGCATCACCGTCAATCTTGCCCCGGCCAACATCAAAAAAGAAGGTTCGGCATTCGATCTGCCCATCGCCCTCGGCATCTGCGCCGCCAACCACGTTCTCCGCAAGGACGACCTGGGGGACTACATGATCCTCGGCGAACTGTCGCTGGACGGACGGGTGAAACCGATCAAGGGGGCGCTCTCCATTGCCGTGGAGGCTGAGGCCAGGGGTCTCGCCGGTCTTCTGCTCCCGGTGGAAAACGCGGCAGAGGCCGCTGTGGTGGAGGGTCTTAACGTGTACCCGGTGAGCAACCTGCCGCAGGCGGTTTCGTTTCTGAACGGCGAGTCGATGATCGAACCCCTGCCCACCAAAACCGGTCAGGATTTTTTCCGTGACGCGCGGTACGAAATCGACTTCACCGACGTCAAAGGCCAGCACCATGTGAAGCGCGCGTTGGAAATCGCCGCGGCGGGCGGCCATAACATCATTCTCATCGGGCCCCCGGGCAGCGGCAAGTCGATGCTGGCGAAACGCCTGCCGACCATCCTGCCGTCGCTCTCGCTGGAAGAGGCGATTCAAACCACGAAGATCCACAGCGTGCTGGGACTGCTCGACAACGGCGGGGGATTGATCCCGACGCGCGTGTTCCGCTCGCCACACCACACCATCTCCGACGCGGGATTGATCGGCGGCGGCACGGTGCCGATGCCGGGCGAGGTGTCGCTGGCACACAACGGTGTGCTGTTCCTCGACGAACTGCCGGAGTTCAAACGCAACGCGCTGGAGGTCTTGCGGCAACCGATCGAAGACGGGAAAGTTTCCATTGCGCGGGCGTCCGGGTCGATCACCTACCCGACCGACTTCATGCTGGTGGCGGCGATGAATCCCTGCCCCTGCGGGTACCGGACCGATCCCAAACGCGAATGCACCTGCACGCCGCCGATGATCAAAAAATATGTGTCAAAGATCTCCGGCCCCCTGCTCGACCGGATCAATATCCACATCGAAGTGCCGTCGGTGGAATACAAGGAACTGTCATCGGAAGCGGGAGGTGAGCCGTCCTATAAAATCCGTCAGCGCGTGGAACAAACGCGGCAGGTGCAGTTGGGCCGGTTCAAAGACTCACTGACCTTTTTTAACGCCGGGATGAACACCAAACAGCTCAAGCAATTCTGCCGATTGGACGACGCCTCGAAGCAGATCATGGCGCTGGCCATCGACAAGATGGGACTCAGCGCCCGGGCGCATGACCGCATATTAAAAGTCGCACGCACCATCGCCGACCTCGACGGCGCGAACTCCCTCACCGCCGAGCACGTCGCCGAAGCCATCCAGTACCGCTCCCTCGACCGGGAAGGTGTGGTTTGAGCTTATCCTGGCACTGTCTATTCAGAAATCCCTCTATTTTCTTCCTTGATAAACGCCCCTTTAAAAAAAATATAACCCCTCTTGTCAACCGAATCCGAGCTTGCGCGTTATCACCTTTATACGGACAAATCCTGTCCACAAATAGAAAAGTATGGATCCTAATGAAGCGGCCTATCCGTTATGGAGGAATCTCGATATGAAACGTGCTATCGCCTTTGTGTCAGCGATTATGATTTTGTCAGCCAGCATCTCAGCTTATGCGAACGATGTGCCGGACTGGGAAGAAGAACAAAACCTCAGCAACACCCCGTCCGGGAAATCGGTTACCTTCGGGAACTGGGCCAAGAGTCTCACCACGGATGATGACGGATTCACCAATGCGGTGTGGGTGGAGGAAGTGGCACAAGGCTCACCTGGCGGGGTTGTGCTTTTTCAACAAATCCATAACGGAACTCCCCTGGGATCCCCTTATCCCATTTCTCCGCCCTCCCCCTCTATGGACATTCCAAAAATCACGTCCGATGGTCTGCACATCTATGTCGCATGGGCCATGAAGCCTGACACAAATACTCCAAAAAAAATATTTGTCCGGCACGGTTTTCGTTCCGGATTTCGCATGGACTGGGACTCGCCGTCGGTGGCCTCGGATTCTTCGGGGATAGACGCTCGATTGCCTGCGATTGCGGCCTTTGGCGGTTCCGTTCATGTGGTCTGGGTGGACGACAGGGCAGGCAATCCTGAAGTTTTTTATTCGCGGCATCCCAATCAAGCATTGGGCAATCAATGGAGCCCGGATTCTATAGTCTCTGAAGCGGACGGATTTTCTTCCTGGACACCGGCCATTTCGGTCCATTCCAATTCAGATCCGAATAATCCCGGAGCTTTCGTGCATGTTACCTGGACTGATGAAAAAGTGAACTCACCGCTGCAACCCTGCGATCCTAAAAAAGCCAGTTGTTTTGAAGATGTGTTTTACCGGCGCAACATCCAGAATGGGAACCTCAATTCCTGGGAAGATGAAGTGCAAATCACCTGCGATCATGATCTGGTGAACCGGGAAAATAGTTGGGCGGCCTCGGTGGTCGCTTCCGGCACCCAAGTCCACGTGGCCTACTTTGATAAACGGTCGGGACAATTTGAAATCTATTACACCAAATCTCCCGATTCAGGTGCCCATTGGCCCAGTTGCCTGACTCCCGTGGCGCACATCTCCAACGATTACCCTGCGGGCGAAACGATAATTTCCTCCGCACGGCCGGTCCTGGGCGTGCACAATGACGAAATCCATATCGTGTGGTGGGGCGAATTAAAAGGAACCGCTGTTAATGGGATCAATCCTTCCCGCGTGTATTATAAATATTTTGACGGTTTTGCCTGGTCCAGCACGATCACACTCACACCGGGCTTGAATCCTGTCGCCAAGCATCCATCGATTTCCCTGTCCAAGGATGGACTGGAAGTGAACGTCAACTGGTCCGATCAAAGAAATGGACCCGTGCAAGAAGTGTATTACCGCTTGAAAAATCAATAAACAGGTCATTTACAGCCCTTCCCCTATTGACCCACCCCCCAAAAAACGTATATCCTAGCTGGGAGCAGTTTAAAGAGAAGGTTTGATACCGTCGGGATTTATGCAATCCAGGCTCACCCAGCATCATCCGGGAAGCGGACGGTGACCCGAATGAATTTCATTTTCAGAATCCATTAGGAGAACGCTATGAAGAACTTGAATAGTCTGGGACTGCTGGGTTTAATGATGGGCCTGATCCTTATGGTTCCAGGCGCCGGGCTGGCGGCGGATTCCAAAAATGCCGACCCCTGCGCACAACACAAAGACCTGGATCAACTGAATCTATGCCGCGCTTTTGAAATCGACAAAGCCAAAACGGCCGAGCAGAAAAAGAATCGTTATCAGAATAAAAATCACACCACGTATTACTGCTCCCTGATTAAGGACCGGGAACTCCAGAAATACTGTTTTGCGGTCGCCTCTCAAACCAAATCCGGATGCGCAAATCTGGTGGACCCAAAACTCGAGAAAGAATGTAACGACAGAATCAAGTAAGAACCTCTGCCTTAATGCTCTGCCTGCCAGAAACGTCTGGCGGGCTTTTTTTTGTCACTTCCCCGGCATTAAACCCGCCCCCGGTAACCCCCATAAAAGTTAAAAAAAACGGCTGCTTTCATATTCAGGTTCTATATTTATATTTGGAGAGGATTAAAATCCTCTCCTATTCCAGTTCCGAAGGGAGAATGCCATGAAAAACCCATCAAGCAGGCAAGCCGACCAGAAACCCCTCCAACTCAACAGTTATGGAGAACCCATGGATCCTTTTAAGATCCAATATCGTCCACCCGGTATCGATATTCCCGGATTCGGCAAGCATTACCCCTGCCTGAGTCTGAAAACACCGGCGACCCGAAAACCGGGTTCGTTTGCCAGAAATTCCGGTCTCCATCACGACCCCTGTTTCTGGAACCGCGGGGGTGGACGATGGTTTCACACCCGGCGAAGGGGCGGCCAGCTGGGCCGGCAGAGGGAACGGGGTCTACCCAGGGTACCTTTCAAGGACTGAAGAATGTTTTTTAATAACCCATAAACCCGGGGGCTGGCGTTTTTCTTTGCTTGAACCGCGTGGGAAAACCCATTATCATACTGTTTATAAAGGAGTTGTTTTGGTGTGAGGAAGGCTTGCCCACTATTTTATTTACATCTCCTTTAAAATCATAATAATGTGTTGAACTTGCGGTCAGGATTGCAGAGAATAAGAGTGTAGGATTCATAAAACGCAACTCACAGGGGACAGCATGGATTCTTTGGACTATCACCAGATCAAAGGCTATTGCCGGGAAGCATTGGAAATTTCCAACGAGTATGGCGTGCATGACGGCCTGTCCTATTTGATCGGTGAAAAGTTCTGCCCGCTGATTGTTGCGTTGAAGCAGGCTGAATCCAAAACCAAGTATCTGTACAATTCCGAAGAAGAAGACGCCATCTACAATCCGACCGGCAAAAATGATCTCGAGATTCAGGAAAACTATTCTCTGACCGTAGAAAGTACTTATCAGAAATCTCTTGAACGGCTGGAAGATTTAAAACATTTGCGGAATGATTTTATTTCTGAAATCAAAGAAGCGTTTGAGCTTTCCGATATTCAGGACTTTCTGGAATCCTACCCCCGGCTGGGCTTCAAAGACAAAAAGCAACCTTTTTGGGAGCAGGCTTTGGAAGAAGAGGATGCGGATAGCCTGGAAGTCGAAGATATATTGTCGGAAGTCGACGATATCTTCATGGTGCAGGAAATCAAAAAGTACTTCAGCTGATGCCCGGGCTTGAACCGGTGAATCCGTCTCTTCCCTCAACCGGCCCTATACCTTATTTCTCTCCTCCTGAATTTCCCGGGACTCAATGAAAACCAAACTCAATCAGAAAACCCGCCTGGTGCTTGCCTTTGTTATTCTTTGCGTGATGACTTTCGGGGTATTGTTTACCGGGCCGGGCTTCGGATTCGTCTGGCAGGTGCTGCTCGCTTCCTTACTGCTGTTTTTCCTGTTCTGGTTTATAACCTGAGTTATCGAGTCAAATATAAAATCATCACCCCAACCCCCGCCAGCACAGCGATACCCAAACTGATCCAAACCCGTTGTTGGACCTTCGCCAAACCCTCGCGGGTGGTTTCCCGGATATCCTTAAGAGAACCGGCCACTTCTTCGTGAACTGCGTCACCGAGTTTCGCCCGCAATTCGATCATCCCCTGCGCTACCTGATCCCGTATCGTTCCTTCCAGGGCACCCAATAGCTTCTGGTTCAGAGCGTCCGACTTTTTATCGATTTCATCGCGCACCGATTCCCGCGCTTCATACTTCAATTCATCCATCTGGTGACGAATGACGTCCAACCGCTCCTGAATGATCTTCTCCAGCTTGGGTTCGATATTTTCCTGAATCCGCTCCAGACTGTCGCGGGCATTCTGAATCGCCTCGTGGAGGCTTTCCTCGATCTCCTCCTCCAGCGCATCCTTGCGCGATTCCACATGCTCGGAAAGCAATTCTGTTTTTTCCTTGAGCTCGGACAGAATTTTCAGCGTTTCCCGCGCACGCTGTTCGTCTTCAGGTGAAGAGGTGGTCATAACACTCTCTCGTTCAATGGGCTCGTTACTCTTAAAAGGCTTGTCGCATGATCGCTTCATGAAACAGAAACTATCTTAAGAAAATCATAACCCATTTACGGCAAAAAGTATTGCCCTAAGCTCCCCAAAGAGCGTTCCTTGACTTCCCCCGCCCTCCGGGTTAAAGTTTATAATATATTGATTTTAAAGGGGTCTTTCTTGCAGAAGCATATCGAAAAATTCAAAACCCACCTTGTTGCGGAAAAAAACGCTTCGGAAAATACAGTGTCCGGTTATCTCAACGACCTCCACCAGTTCTCTCTGTTCTTAAAGCAAACCGGACACGCCTGCAACTCGAAGAGAGCGATCGACATCAAACAAATCGACCGGCTGGCGGTACGGTCCTATATGGTCCACTTGCACGATCAGGGTTTTACCGGAACCACCATGAGCCGGAAGCTGTCTTCGCTCAGTTCGTTTTTCAAGTTTCTGTGCCGCGAAGGCCAACTCCGGAACAATATCATCAAATCCATACCGCCCCCCAAAAAGGAAAACTATCTACCCTCCTTCTTGTCGGTGGATGACATCTTCCGCCTGCTGGAATTACCGGAACCGAACACCTTGATCGGATCGAGGGACCGCGCCATGCTGGAAATGTTTTACAGCACCGGAATGCGGATCAGCGAACTGGTCACCCTGCAGATGGAGTTCATGAATCTCGAAAGTCAAAAGGTCCGGGTCCTGGGAAAAGGGAAAAAGGAACGCTGGTTGCCTCTGGGGAAAAAGGCCATCGCCGCTCTCGACATTTACCTGATCCAGAGGGAAACCCTGATCCAAAAGAAAAAACCCGATCCACTCCCCTCGGCAGTCTTTTTAAATACCCGGGGAAACGGCCTGACCTCCCGGGGCGTTCGAAAAATTGTTGGAAGGTATCTGGACCAATTGATCTCGGGCCGTCATTCGCCGCATTCCATCCGCCATTCTTTCGCCACCCACCTGCTGGAGGGCGGGGCTGATCTGCGCACCATTCAGGAGATGCTAGGCCACGCCAGCCTGTCGACCACCCAGAAATACACGCACCTGACAGTCGATCGGCTGATCGAAACCTACGATCAGGCCCATCCCCGTGCGCAACATTCGGGTGCCAATTCCCGAAAACCATGATAAAAATAGGTTGAGCTTCAGAGCATCCAATTTCAGCAATAATTACTTGAGGGCGTCTCATGTCCAAAACGGTTGAAATGCACGGCACCACCATACTGGTGGTCCGGGCCAAGGGAAAAGTCGCGGTCGGCGGCGATGGTCAGGTCACGCTCGGCAACACCGTCATGAAGCACACCGCCAGCAAGGTCCGCCGGATGTACAAAGATAAAATCATTGGCGGCTTCGCCGGTGGCACCGCCGACGCCTTCGCCCTGTTCGCCCGGTTCGAAGAAAAGCTGGAAAAGTACAATGGCAACCTGTCCCGCTCGGCGGTCGAGTTGGCCAAGGACTGGCGCACCGACAAACTGCTCCGCCGTCTCGAAGCCATGCTGGTGGTGGTCGATAATGAAAAATCGTTTCTGATCTCCGGCACCGGCGACGTGGTCGAGCCGGACGACGGCATCATGGGCATCGGTTCCGGCGGTATGTTTGCCCAGGCCGCCGCCCAGGCCCTGGCAGCACACACTGACATGGGCGCCCGGCAAATCGTGGAAGCGGCCATGGAAATCGCCGGCTCGATTTGTATCTATACCAACGAGAACCTCACGATTGAGGAATTGTAAGTCATGGAACATGCAGTAGAAACTCTGAAGACCGGAGAAAAATCCCGGCAGGATTTTATGGCGTCGCTGACTCCGAAGAAGATCGTCAGCGAACTGGACAACTTTATCGTCGGGCAGGACAAAGCCAAGCGGGCGGTGGCCATCGCCTTGCGCAACCGGTGGCGGCGGCAGCAACTGCCGGATAACATGCGCGACGAAGTGGCGCCCAAAAACATTCTCATGATCGGCCCCACCGGCGTCGGCAAAACGGAGATCGCCCGGCGGCTGGCCAAACTGGCCCAGTCCCCGTTTGTCAAGGTGGAAGCCTCGAAGTACACCGAGGTCGGATATGTCGGACGCGATGTCGAATCGATGGTGCGAGACCTGGTCGAGTTGACCAAGCGCATGGTACAGGAGGAAATGGAGCAGGAGGTGCAGGAAAAAGCCAGAGAATATGCCGAAGAGCGCCTGCTGGATATTCTCCTGCCCCCGCACCCCAGTCACGATTCGCCGGAGAACCGGGAGTTCGCTTCCGATACGCTGGGCAAACAGCAGTACGAACAGACGCGGGAGAAATTCCGGGGATATCTGCATGACGGCCGATTCGAGGACCGCTTGGTGGAAATCGAAATCGAGGAAAAATCGGGTCCCATGATGGAGATCATCTCTCCACCGGGAATGGACGACATGGACAACAACATCAAGGATATGCTCGGCAACCTGATGCCCAAAAAAATCAAACCCAAAAAAATGAAGGTGCCCGATGCGCTGAAAGTTCTCACAAAGCAGGAAGCGGAAAACCTGATCGACCACGATAAAGTCGTGCAGGCGGCTATCGACCGGGCCCAGCAGAGCGGCATCATTTTTATCGACGAGATCGACAAGATCACCGGCGGCCAGGGCATGCAGGGACCGGATGTCTCGCGCGAAGGGGTGCAACGCGACCTGCTCCCGATCGTCGAGGGTTCCAGCATCAACACCAAATACGGCATCGTGAAAACCGATCACATCCTGTTCATCTCCGCCGGAGCGTTTCATGCCTCGAAACCGTCGGACCTGATCCCGGAGTTCCAGGGCCGCTTCCCGATCCGCGTCGAGCTGGAATCGTTGACAGAAGAAGATTTCTACCGCATCCTGACCGAACCGGACAACGCGTTGATCAAACAATACACCGCGCTGTTGGGAACGGAGGACGTGCATTTGAAATTCGAGGACGACGCCATCCGGGAAATTGCGCGGATGTCCGCCCATGTCAACGAGCGCACGGAAAACATCGGCGCGCGGCGGCTTCAGACCGTCATGGAGAAATTATTGGAAAGTGTTTCATTCGACGCTTCGGAGATGAAAAACCAGAAGGTGGACATCAACGCCGACACTGTCCGGGACAAACTGAAAGACATTATCGAAAACGAAGACCTGAGCCGCTACATCCTTTAATCAAATCATGAAAAAAAGCATCCAGAAAGCGGAAGTCCTGATCGAGGCGCTTCCCTTCATCAAAAAATTTTACAACAAGACCATCGTCATCAAATACGGCGGCAACGCCATGGTGTCCGAAGAGCTGAAGGACAATTTCGCGCTGGACGTGGTGATGATGAAATACATCGGTATCAACCCGGTCATCGTGCACGGCGGCGGACCGCAGATCGGAAAAACACTGGACCTGTTCGGCATCCAATCGAAATTCGTCGACGGCCAGCGCGTCACCAGTCAAGAAATGATCGACGTGGTGGAAATGGTGCTGGGCGGAAAAATCAACAAAGACATCGTCTCCCTCATCAACCGGCACGGCGGCAACGCGGTCGGCATCACCGGCAAGGACGGCGACCTGATCCAGGCCAAGCGGTACCGCAAAGTCAAAAAATGCCCCGAAACCAACCGGCCGGAAATCATCGACCTCGGATTGGTGGGAGACATCACGCAGGTCAATCCGAATATCCTGAACACCCTGGATCGGGCGGAATTCATCCCCGTCATCGCGCCTATCGGGCGGGGAGAAAAAGGCGAAACCCTGAACATCAACGCCGACTTCGTCGCCTCGAAAATAGCCGGGGCGCTGAAAGCGGAAAAGCTCTTGTTGATGACGGACATCGAAGGCGTTAAAGACAAGAACGGCAAATTGATCACCGGCCTCACCAGGAAAGACGCACAAAAACTGATCAAGTCCAAGGTCATCAAGGACGGCATGCTGCCCAAGGTGAATTGTTGCCTCGACGCGCTCAAGGAAGGTGTGACCAAAACCCACATCGTCGACGGACGGGTGAAGCACGCCATCCTGCTGGAAATGTTCACCCAGGCCGGCGTCGGAACGCAGATCGTCGAAAAGTAGCTATATCCCCAGTTCCGAGATGTCACCCTGAGCCTGTCGAAGGGGGACCTCTGAAAAGCGCCATGCTTCTACAGGCTCAGCATGACACACAGAATTCGGGAACATTGACAATACTGTCGGACCTTGCTAGTTTAGGAAATAGTAACGTTCTTCAACCCTTATACATTGAACAGTTATGAACCAGGTAGTGCTTGACGACAGAAGCCGGACCATTTTGCTGGAGACGATCAACGATTTCGTAGCCACCGCCGTACCGGTGGGATCGCGCACGCTCTCCAAAAAATTGTCGAAACGGTTGAGCCCGGCCACCATCCGCAACGTGATGGCGGACCTGGAAGAACTGGGCTACCTGTACCAGCCGCATACGTCCGCGGGCCGCGTTCCGACGGATCGGGGCTACCGTTATTTCGTCAATCAAATCCTCAACGCGCAGAAACTGCAACCGGTCGCGCCGATCGTCGGCGATTCCCAACCCTACCCCAACACCGAAACGCTGGAAGAAGTACTGGGCTCCGCCTGCAGCCTGCTGTCGGAGAATTCCCACCAGACCGGGCTGGTGATGACCCTGGGGTTCTGGAACCTGTCGCTCAAACACATCGAGTTCATGCGCATCGAAGGCAAGCGCGTGCTGGCCGTGTTCATCTCGGAAATGGGCGTGGTGAAGAAAAAGGTCGTACGCCTCAAGGAAGAAGTCTCTCAGGACAATCTGACCACCCTCGCTGCGTACCTGAATGAAGAGTTTGCCGGCGACTCCCTGAACTCGATTCAGGCCAAACTTCGTCGCCGCATGCAAACCGAAAAGGAACATCACGACCAGTTGATGAAGAAGGCCAGCGAATTGTGGAGCAACATGTTCGCCGACGGGGAAGAAGACGGCGAACTGCTGATCGAAGGCATGGCCCACATGCTCGACCAGCCCGAATTTTCCGCCGACCTGGAGAACATGAAAAAGCTGATGAAAACGGTGGAAGAGAAAAACAAACTGATCAAACTGCTGGATCTGTGTATGAAGCAAAACGGCCTGAGCATCATCATCGGCGAAGAAAATGCCGAGGAGGAAATGCAGGCGGGCAGTCTGATCGCGCAGAGCTACCAACTGGACGATCAGAACATCGGCACCCTGGCAATTTTCGGCCCGAAGCGCATGGACTACCAGAAAATCATCGGCATCGTCAATTCCACCGCCAACAACGTATCGCAGATCCTGTCGAGCAAACGATATAAAGGAGCGTAACCGGGTTCATGAGCAAGAAGAAAAAGATTCATATAGAAACCGAAGACGAAGAAACTCCGGAAGAAGAGACTTCCGAAGCGGAAGAGACGCCCGTCGCTGAATTGGTGGAAGAGGAGGAAGGCCCGTCGGAACTCGAACAGGCCCAGCAGGAGGCGCAAGACCTCCGCGATGAAATGCTCCGCATGCGCGCCGATACCGAGAACCTGCGCAAACGCCTGCAAAAGGAAAAACAGGAGAGCGTCCAGTTTGCCAACGAACGGCTCATCAAACAACTCATTCCTATTTTTGAAAATCTGGACCGCGCCTTGAAGGCGCCCGACACCAACGTCGAGAGCCTGAAGGAAGGCGTGAAGTTGACCTCCGACCAGGTCCTCGCCCTGTTCAAAAAAGAAAACGTCGAGCCCATCAAGGCCGTCGGCGAACCGTTTGACCCCTCCATCCACGAAGTGCTGAGCCAGATGGAATCCAACGATCACGACGAAAACACGGTGATCGAGGAATACTCGAAAGGTTACCGCATGAACGGCCGCGTCCTGCTGCCCGCACGCGTCGTCACCTCCAAAAAACCGCCTAACGATGAATCGAAAGACAAAGACTCGGACAACGCCTCCACCTCCGCCGAAGCCCCGGCCTGACCCAAAGGCCAATGCCTGAACTGCCGGAAGTCGAAACGCTCCGGAACGCTCTCCTTCCCCTGGTCCGCAACCAAACACTGGCCGAACTGAAGTTTCTGCGTGCGGATCTGCGCTTTCCTATACCTCGCAAGCAACTGAAAAAAGAGATGACGCAATCGGTCGTCACCGACATCACCCGCACCGGCAAATATCTCCTGCTCCACAATGACAAAGGCGCCATGCTCTGGCACCTGGGGATGAGCGGGCGCGTGGTGCAACGGCCCTCCATGAAAGCCGAAGAAAAACATACACACGCCATCTTTCATTTCGCGCCGGAAACGTATCTGCACTTCATCGACCCGCGCCGCTTCGGGTGCATCCTGTGGGTGCCGAAGGACGCAGGGCATCCTTTACTGGATCACCTCGGACCCGACCCGTTTTCCGACGAGGCGACGCCCGAGTTGTTCAAGGAACGCGCACGCACCTGCAAAGGTCCCATCAAGGGATTCCTGATGAACGCGACGCGCATCGCTGGGATCGGCAACATTTACGCCTGCGAGGCCCTGTTCGAGGCGGGAATTCATCCCAAAAAGCCCGCGAACAAACTCAGCAAACCCCAATGGGAGAAACTATTAATCGAAGTGAGACACGTGTTACGGAAAAGTATCAATGCAGGCGGCACCACATTGCGCGATTTTTTCAACACCGACGGCAACCCCGGCTACTTCGCGCTCGATTTGTCCGTCTACGGCAAGGAAGGCGAACCCTGCCCGCGTTGCGGCAACCCCATCGCCCGCAGCGTCCACACCGCCCGCTCCACCTTCTTCTGCAAAACCTGCCAGAAAAGATAATCCAGGCTACAGCTCAAAATGGTATGCTAGGCGGCATGAATCCATCCATCGGCATTGTCACACTGAACGCGAAGTTTATTCATTCGTCGCTGAGCCTGCGCTACCTGCGTAACGCGGCGCGGCGGGCGGGATTCGAGAACGTCTGGATCCGGGAATTCATCATCCAACAGCCGGTGTGGAAAATCGCTGCGGACATCCTGAAACAAAAGCCGGATATCCTGGGCCTCAGTGTCTACATCTGGAACCGCAGGCAAAGCCTGGAATTGCTTGAAATCCTGCAAAAGCAAAATCCAAAATTGAAAATCGTGCTCGGCGGACCGGAGGTGTCGTTCGAATCGGAATTACCGGACGGCTACACACTGATCGCCGGGGAAGGCGAAAACAAATGGGTGGAGTACCTCAATATCACCTCAAAAGGTGAGAAGCCTTCGCTTGAAGTTTTAAAACGCTGGAACACCTACGGCAACGACCTGCCGGACCTGCATCCACCTTATATAGATGAAGACTACCCTCAGCTCCAAAACCGCTACGCCTATATCGAAGCTTCGCGCGGATGCCCTTACCTGTGTTCGTTCTGCCTGTCGGCCCTTGACAAAAAGGTACGCTACTTTGACGACGCGGATATCCGGCGTCAAATAGAATGCCTTATTGAGAACGGAACTCGAAAAATAAAATTCGTCGACCGGACGTTCAATCTCCAGCCGAAGCGCGTGATGAGCCTCATGCAGTGGCTGACGCAATTCGACGGCACGGAGTTTCATTTCGAAGTGGTCGGCGACCTGCTCAACGACGACATGATGCGCTTTCTCGCCACCGTACCGCAGGGTATGTTCCAGTTTGAGATCGGCATCCAGACCACGACCGAGGAAGTACAGACCGCCGTCCACCGCAAACAGAGCAACACCAAATTATTTAAAACGATCCAAACCCTGATCCAACAGGACCGCGTACACCTTCACTGCGATCTCATTTTTGGTCTGCCGGGAGAAACGCTGGACGAACTGATGGAGTCGTTCACCGAGGTGTTGAAACTGAAACCGCACGAACTGCAACTCGGTTTCCTGAAATTCCTGCCCGGAGCACCGATTCGCGACAAGATCGAATCGCACGAGTACCGTTACCTGTCGTTTCCACCGTACGAATTGCTGTCGCACAAAAACCTGTCGGCGGAAGAGGTCCGTTTCCTGAAACAGTTCGCCGAAGTGTTCGATCTGTTTTACAATTCGAAGCGATTCCAGTTTTCCCTCGACCACCTGTTCCGGAGCCGGTCACCTGTCGATGTGTTCAAGCAACTGATGGACGCGCTTGAAAAAGAGAACCGGGTATTGAACGCCCTGTCGCTCGACCACCAGTACCGCATCTTCGCCGAGACCTTTGATCTCGACACCGACCCGTTGGCGTGGGACCTGCTGCAACTTGATTTTCTATTCCACCAGCGCAGTTACCGCCTGCCGGGATTCATGACCGCTCGGCTGGCGTCGAACGGCTCCGCACGCTCCAAAACCTGGGACGGCGACCGCAAGTCGATGGTGGTGCCGTTCCGCCATACGCTGGAATGGCAGGGTCCCGAGCCGAAATTGAGCCCCGCGCCCTCCCCCGTGTATTACGCCGTCGCCCACGCCGAGGCCAATACCGGCTACATGTCCCGTCCCCGGATCGAGCGGGTCGAGGCCTGATCCAAAATTTATTTTAAAATTCCCCTGCCAGGGGTTATGATGTCGATTTCCCAGACCCAATCACCCCCCTCCGGGGCCTGAACAGGAGCACCGAGAATGCCGGAGAGCCGTAAAGACCGTTTGAACAGAAAAAGCCGCCTGATCACGGCGGGCGACAAGCGTTCGCCCAATCGCGCCATGTTGCGCGCCGTCGGATTCGGCGACGAGGATTTCGACAAGCCGATCATCGGTGTCGCCAACGGGCAGAGCAATATCACCCCGTGCAACGCCGGTCTCGGCAAGCTTGCGGACATCGCCATGGCGGAAATCAAAAACTCAGGCGGCATGCCGCAGATGTTCGGCACCATCACCATCAGCGACGGCATCTCCATGGGCACAGAAGGCATGAAGGCCTCGCTCATCAGTCGCGAAGTCATCGCCGACTCCATAGAAGTCGTCGGACGCGGCGCCTGCATGGACGCCATGATCGCCATCGGCGGATGCGACAAAAACATGCCCGGCGCGATGATCGCCCTGGCGCGACTCAACATCCCCAGCATCTTCGTTTATGGCGGCACTATAAAACCCGGTCACCTGGGCGATCAGGATCTGACCGTCGTCAGCGCGTTCGAGGCGGTGGGCCAGTTCAGCGCCGGCACGATCGACAAGGATCAACTGACCGCCATCGAAAAAAACGCGTGTCCCGGTTACGGTTCCTGCGGCGGCATGTTCACCGCCAACACCATGTCGTCGGCCATCGAGGCAATGGGGATGAGCCTGCCGTACAGCTCCACAATGTCCAACGAGGACAAAGAAAAAGAATTGAGCACCCAGCAAAGCAGTCAGGCGCTGTTCCCTCTGTTGAAAAACAACATCCTGCCCTCGGATATCATCACGCGCCAATCGCTGGAGAACGCCATCGCCGTGGTCATGGCGGTAGGCGGATCGACCAATGCCGTTCTCCATCTGCTGGCTATCGCGCATAGCATCGGGGTTGCATTGACCATTGACGATTTCGAAACGATCCGTAAAAAAGTGCCGCACTTCTGCGATCTGAAACCATCCGGCAAGTACGTGACGATCGACCTGCATCAGGCAGGCGGAATTCCACAGGTCATGAAAATGCTGTTGAAGGCGGGGATCCTGCACGGTGACTGCATGACGGTCACCGGAAAAACCGTCGCAGAGAACCTGGAAAAAATCCCCGACGCACCGGCGGCCACCCAGGATGTCATTCTGCCGCTCAGCACCCCAAAGTCGAAGGAAGGCCATTTGGTTATTCTCAAGGGTAATTTGTCGCCGGAGGGATGCGTCGCCAAAATTTCCGGCATCAAGACGCACCGGATCGAAGGCCCTGCGAAAATTTTTAACTCGGAAGAAGAATGCCTGAACGCGATCATCGGTGACAAAATCAAAGCAGGCGATGTCGTGGTCATCCGTTACGAAGGTCCGCAGGGTGGACCGGGAATGCGCGAGATGCTGGCCCCGACCTCCGCATTGGTCGGCAAGGGACTGGGGGAAAGCGTCGGACTGTTGACCGACGGCCGTTTTTCCGGCGGTTCCTATGGATTGGTGGTCGGCCACGTCGCGCCGGAAGCGCAGGTCGGCGGCGCCATCGGGCTCGTGCAGGAAGGCGACACCATCACCATCGACGTGGACAATAACCTGATCCAGCTCAACGTCAGCGACACGGAACTGGACCAACGCAAACAGCAATGGCAGGTGCCTCCGATCAAATACGAATCCGGAGCGTTGGCCAAATACGCCAAGCTGGTTTCCACGGCTTCCCGTGGAGCGGTGACCGATTAATCGAACAGCACACACTTCGCACCCATGATGAGCCTTGACACGCAGTTGCCCGAAACCTTATTCGCCGGCCCGCGCAACATCAACCTGTTCTACCTTCACGAACTGTTCGGTCAGACCGCCCAAATGGTGCGGGACCGGTTGCAGAAGGAAACGGGGATCGACATCCCCATCACCGCCGGCATGTGGGGCGGTTCCTACCTGGTGGCGGATGACATCGGCGTCTCACGGACCAACGTGGTGCGGTTGTATTCGCTGGTCAGTCTGCCGCAGAACACCCCGTTGGACGAGCCGGACAATTTCGAGAAGCTCATGGAGATTTACCGCGACACGCTGCAAACCAACTTCGGAAAATATCAGCTGAAACTGACCGATCCGCATTGGGGTGAAAAGGTTCCGCGCACCAACAAGATTCGTCCCACCACCACGCTTCAGATGTGGGACGCCACACGGCGCGTCAAGTTCGTGCGCGCGTTCTTCGTCTGGAACAGCGCCACCTGGGCGGAGTCCATCATCTACGACGCCATACGCAACATCAAACAGATCAAGGAACTGCTCGACATCAATCACCGGCCTTCGAAAAAAGCCACGGATGAATTGAAATTCATGTTGCAGGACGCGATGATTATTTACTTCACCTTGAAGCCTGCGCTGATGCCGGACTTCGTCGAACACGCCGAACCCATCGTCAACGAATTATTCGACTGTTTCATCGGCGGACTGTACGATCCCGCGAAAATCGAGGAACTGTACCATAAGGTTCATTCCAACGCGCTGGTCTATGGCTATGAAGAAGCGCTGGAAGGGCCATACTCAAGGGCGGGGTTGGACATTCACCAGATCGAGGACTGGCCGGTGGACAAGATCAACTTTGTGCCGCAGGAGTTGAAGGACACCATGATTCCATATCTGGAAGGAACCTTTGAACGCTTCCGGAAAAATCTCGCCGACAAAAAGAATTAATCCGTCCCGTTCCCGAATTGCATAAGAATCCAGCCCGCGAGGCCCTTCTGGCCGTTGGTTTCGCGGTTGCCGCCGTTCCAGATGGCAACGGCCATCGGCGTCGATCCCTTAAACTGCACATCATGCTCGTCCTGGTTCGTGAGATTTCTTTTGAACACCACCTGCCAGCCATTACCAGTGCGCATGCCTTTTCCGGATACATTCTGCTCGTCCTGGCGGGTGAGAGTGCTGAATCCTTCCGCATTCAAATCCTCCACCGGGGATAAGGAAGAGGTTGAATCCCTTTGCGCCGTATCCGCTGCCACCTGACGCACCGCTTTCCACTGCCAGATATTGACCGGAAAACCTTCGCCCCCCATGGTGATGGGAGGCACTTCTTCATTGGAGTTGAGGGGAAACATGATCGCCGCCTGATCCGTGTACAGGCGCGGTTGATCAATCCCGTTGTCCACCGAATCATCCTGCCATTCCAGGCGGACCGCGATCTGTGTCTCTGTCCGCGCAACACTGATGAAGACTTTCTTAACAAACGGATTCGGCCATTGCGGGTTGGTGATCAACTGCGGTCCCAATTCGACGGCGGATTTGGCCGGGCCCTGCCTGGAATTCCAGAATTTGGAATTGGGCGATAGAGGTATGTCACCTGAGAATTTATTCACTTTCAACTGTGAGGTGCAGTCGCCTTCTTCCACACATTTCGAATACCTGGTGTCCGATCCTCCGCATCCTCCAACAAAAATAATGGAGATGGCCACAGTTGCGGTCAACCCTAATTTTCGAGTTATCCATCGAGGGCAAGAAGCGTTCAACATAATCTGGAAGGCTTGAGTTAAAATTCGCGAATCAGCATTTCGAGTTCCCGGTCTTTTTCAGGAGTGTGAGGTCCGACCAGAACCACATTGAGGTTGCGGGCCCTAAAAGTCGACTCGGCCACCCGGCGGATATCCTCCAGGCCAATCGATTCGACGAGGTCCTGTTCTTCTTCCAGAGTGATGACTGTGGAATACAGCTCGGAGAATCCATAACGCGCCGCCTGTTTGCCTGGCTCGTCCAACTCCAGGGCGAGGTCGTACATGTACCTTTTTTTAACGTGATCCAGCTCTTCCTGCGAGACGCCGGAATCCAAAAACTTTTTGATTTCGCCGAATATCACCTCAATGATAGCCACCACTTTTTCCGGGCGCACAGTCACGTCGAAGTCGACGGTCCCGGTATCCGCCAGGCTGGTCGCACGGCATTCCACCGAATAGGCCAGGCCTTGCTCTTCACGCAGAACCTTTTGCAGGCGCGAGCTGACACCATCGTCAAACAGCCGGCCGATCAAACAGGCGGTGTAATAATCCGGGTGATTGTAGGAAACGGACCGGAAACAGATTTGCACCTGGTCCTGGCTGTCGACATCTTCCTGAACCCGGAATTGCGGTTCTGTCTGGTCTTCGCGTACGCTGTTCAAAAAATAATTTTTAGGTACGGCGGAGCCCCGGGACGGAATCTTTTCAAAATACGTTTGCCCCAGTTGATGGAATTGCGATTGGGCCAGGCACCCCGCCCCGACCAGCACCATATTGGAGGGACTATAGTATTGTTCAAAGTAGTTCCGAAGCATCCCGGCATCGATCGCCTGGATGGTTTCTTCGGTCCCTATGGTGGGCAGGGCCAGGGGATTGTCGGGATACATCAGGGCACAAGCGATATTGTTGATGTCCACATTTTCACCCCCGGCGTTCAAATCCTCAAGACACTCTTCCAGAATAATTCCGCGTTCCAGCTCGATGTTGGGGAAAGTGGGATCGGTAAAAAATTCAGCAAACAATTCCATTCCGCGCTCCAATTGGTCATAATGCGGGCTGAAGCCGTAGTAGGTATACTCGCTGAGAGTGGAGGCGCGCAGGTCGCGGCCGATTTTCTCGAATTCCATGTTGAGGGAAATGGAATCCGGGTATTTCCGGTTGCCCCGGAACATCATGTGCTCCAGAAAATGGGAAATCCCGTTATTCTTCTCATTCTCAAAGCGCAGGCCCGCGCGGACGAACATGGCGACCTCAATCGTGTGGATGTGAGGCATCTCCACCGTCACCACGGTCAGGCCGTTGGCCAGTTGGGTTCGAAAACTTTTGATTTCAGTATCGGTCTGAAGTTTCAATGAAACCTGTACCCTAAATTTAAATAATGAAGTTCGTATTATCTCACAAATGGAGCTGCGGCCTACCGGAATATATCCCATGAGCAACGAAAAATGGAGTTCCAGAAATTACAACCATGCCGATACTTATATCGCGGAGCACGAGGAAGAAACCCAAACCCGCGCCGTGATCGATTGCGGCCGGGGGATCCATGCTGTCCTGCCGAAAGGTTTGCCGGCGTTGAAAATCCGGTTTCACGGATTGTTCATGATCGCCCCGCTGCCGTTATTGATGGCCTGCGTTATTTTTCTGCCTTTGTCCGGGTTTCTCGGAGAGTGGAAAGTGAATGGGACCACCCTGGGGATCTCCCTGCTGTGTCTGCTGATGCTTGCCGGTCTGATGCGGGTGATTCTGGTGATGCTGAACAACCGCGACATGTTTCCCCGCAAATACTTCGTCACGCTGGGACCCGAGGGGCTGAACATGCATTTTTCGCGCATCCATTTTCCGGTATCCAACCCCAAATCTTTTATCGCCTGGAACAATGTGCAATCGGTTCAAAGAGCTTCCGCTTTCTTTCTACCCGCCCTGTTGCTGGGCCGGCCAACGGTTCCCGCCCTTCAGATTGTTTCACGCCAGGGACCGGTCGTCACCATCCCCATGCTTCTGCCGTCATCGCGCCTTGAGAAAGAGTTTACTCAAGTGGAAACGTTGATCCAGCAACATCTGCAGAGCTGAGACTCCCTCACTCAAAATAAATCGATTCTTCCCCCAGCAACGCTTCCACTTCGTGGATCACGGCGTCACTGGGCTTCACTTTCATGTCGGATTCCACTGTCCGGATCCGGTTCTTGTCGTCCGGAAATATGAAATGGACCAGCAGAGGATTGGTTCCCTGATGCTCGGCGAGCACTTTCTTGACCGATGCCATCATATCCCTTTCGAGACCCGGCGTTCGAATCCGAACGTGCACCTTGCCCTTCCAATGATTCTTCGCCTCCGACAAAGGCAACACTTCCTTGGCGATCACCTTGGGAACATTGTCAACCGAATCCACCGTTCCCTTGACCAGGATCGGCTCGTCCGCCGCCAGAATTTCCATGGACGCCTGATAAATTTCCGGCCACAGGGTGACTTCCACCGTACCCTGCAAATCCTCCAGGGTCACCAGCGCCATCTTGTCGCCCCGGCGCGTGGTTTTCGGGATGATCTTGAACGGCACCCCGGCGAGACTGACGCTCTTGCCGTTGTCCTTCTCTGAGATACTGGCGGAACTGGAATCGGTGAACCAGTCAATATCCTTCTGGTACCGCGTCAACGGATGGCCGGATACATAGAAACCGATGGTTTCCTTTTCGAAGCGCAGGCGGTCGTGGTCGCTCCACTCCTTGACCCCGTTGGATGGAGTGGGCATCTCACTCGCCACTTCCTCCTCAAACGTATCAAACATGTTGGACTGCCCCAGCTGTTTGTCCCGTTGCCGGGCCTGCCCCATGTCCATGTACATCTGCAGATACTGCATCATGCTGGCGCGGCCTTCTCCGAGGGAATCGCAGGCGCCACTCTTCACCAGGCTTTCGAGGACCCGCTTGTTGACCTGCCGGAGATCGACCTGCTCGCACAACTGCTTGAGCGAATCGAACCGGCCCAATTCCTGACGGGTTTCGATAATCTGATCGATGGCCGCTGACCCGACGTTCTTGATCGCCCCGAGCCCGAACAGCAAGGCGTCCTTGGAAATCGAAAAGTCCTTCTGGCTTTCGTTCACATCCGGCGGCAGAATCTGGATGCCGATCTCCCGCGCGTCGTTGATGTAACGGATGACTTTATCCGTGTTGTCCATGTCGCTGGTGATCAGCGCACCGAAAAACTGCAGGGGATAATGCGCTTTCAGGTATGAGGTTTGGTAAGAAATCAACGCATAAGCCGCGCTATGCGACTTATTGAACCCATACCCCGCGAACTTTTCCATCAGATCGAAAATGCGTTCCGCTTTTTTCTCGGGAATTTTGTTGTGGGCGGACCCTTTCGCGAACTTTTCCCTCTGCTGGGCCATCTCTTCCGGTTTCTTTTTACCCATGGCCCGGCGCAACAAGTCAGCATCGCCCAAGGTGAACCCGGCCAGCACGTTGGCGATTTTCATGACCTGTTCCTGGTAGAGAATCACGCCGTGCGTCTCTTGTAAGATTTCCTTCAACTGCGGCAGGTCGTATTTTTCATCCAGCGTGCCGTGCTTGCGTTTCACATAATCGTCGATCATACCGCTCTCCAGCGGACCGGGACGGAACAGCGCCAGCAGGGCGATGATGTCTTCAAAACTGTCGGGTTTCATTTTCTTGAGCAGATCCCGCATGCCGGAACTTTCCAGTTGAAACACCCCGCGCGTGCGGGCATCACTGAGCAGCCCGAAGGTTTTGGCGTCGTCCTTGGGGATCGCGTCGATGTCCAACTCCTTCCCCATGGAGGATTGAATGAGTTTGAGGGCGTTATGGATGACCGTCAACGTACGCAGGCCGAGAAAGTCCATCTTCAGCAGGCCCAGTTTTTCGATGTTGTTCATCGAAAACTGAGTGACCACTTCGTCGTTACTGCCTTTATAAAGAGGCAGGAACTCGGTGAGCGGTTTCGGAGAAATCACCACACCCGCGGCATGGGTCGAGCAATGGCGCGGCAGGCCTTCCAGCCGGAGCGCAATATTCAACAACTCGTCGACGTTGGCGCTCTCCTTGCGCATTTCCTTGAACTTCGGTTCCTCCTTGAACGCTTCGGTGAGGTTGATGTTCAACCGGTTGGGCACCAGTTTGGCGATTTTGTCGACTTCGCCGTAGGTCATCCCCAACACCCGGCCCACGTCTCGGATCACCGCCTTGGCGTTCATGCTTCCGAAAGTAATGATCTGGCTGACAAATGCGTTACCGCCGTATTTTTCGGAAACATACCGGATCACCTCGTCGCGCCGGTCCATGCAGAAATCGATATCGATATCGGGCATGCTCACCCGCTCCGGATTCAAAAAGCGCTCGAATAGCAAACCGTACTGGATGGGATCGAGATCGGTGATCTTCAGCGCATACGCCACCAGGCTCCCCGCCGCAGAGCCGCGTCCCGGCCCGACCGGTATGCCGTGCTCCCGGGCGTGACGGATGAAATCCCACACGATCAGAAAGTATCCGGGGTATCCCATCTTCTGGATGATCTGCAGTTCTTCTTCCAGGCGGGCTTCATAAACTGTCTGATCGAAGGTCTGCCTCAGCCGTTCCATCGCTTCGAAACGTTCTTTCAATCCCGCCTTCGCCCGTTCTTCGAGGTAGGTCGTCAACGTGTAGGACTCCGGCACAGGGTACTCCGGCAGATTGTCTATGCCCAACTCCATCTCCAGATTGCATCGTTCGGCAATCTTGATGGTGTTCTTGATGGCTTCCGGCACCTGCTGGAACAGCTCAGTCATCTCTTCCGCCGACTTGAAATAATATTCGTCGGAGTGATACTTCATCCGGTACGGGTCCTCCATGGTCTTGCCGGTCTGCAGGCACAACAGGATTTCGTGGGCGCGAAAATCGTCCCGGTCGAGGTAATGGCAGTTGTTGGTCGCTACTACCGGAATGCCGGTGTTTTTACTGATCTCCAGCAGACCCTTGTTGATTCCCTCCTGCCATTCGAGTTTGTGATCCTGCAGTTCCAGGTAAAAATTGTCCTCGCCCATGATGTCCCGGTACTGCTCGGCCATTTTGGTGGCGCGGGGAATATTCTCCTTGTTGAGATGATGCGCCACCTCGCCCCGGTTGCAGCAGGAAAGCGCGATCAACCCTTCGGCATTTTCAGCCAGCAGTTCTTTATCGATGCGCGGCTTGTAATAAAACCCCTCCAGATACCCCTGCGTCACCAGCTTCAGCAGATTTTTGTAACCGGTATCGTTTTTGGCCAGCAGGATCAAATGGTAGGACGCGTCGCGCAGGCTGTGATTGGTGTCTTTTTTCAGGCGGCTCTCCGGAGCGACATACACTTCGCATCCGATGATGGGTTTGAGTCCATGTTTTTTCGCCCCGGCATAAAATTCCATGGCGCCGAACAGATTGGCGTGATCGGTCATGGCCACGGCGGGCATCCTGAATTCGGCCGCCCGCTGGAACAGGGCCTCGTGCCGCAAGGACGAGTCCAGCAGGCTGTAATGGGTATGCACGTGTAAATGGACGAAGTTGGAATGCCGCATAGGCGTAAAAAATTTAAGGATGAGAAGGGTTCCCCGGAAGAAATTCCGGGGAGGGATCGAACTCGGCCTAAGTCTAACTCAAAACCTTTTCGGGGGGAACATATTCCTTGTCCAAGGCTTCGGCCACCGCCGGATGGGTCACTTTGCCTTTGAAAATATTGAGGCCGCGGCTCAGCGCCGGGTTTTTCTGGAGGGCTTTTTTCAATCCTTTTCCAGCCAGTTCACGGGCGTACGGCAACGTGGCGTTGGTCAGGGCATACGTGGAAGTGCGGGCCACCGCACCGGGCATATTGGCCACACAGTAATGCACCACATCATCCACCACGAAAATCGGGTCGCTGTGGGTGGTGGGACGCGAGGTTTCGAGGATACCGCCCTGATCAATCCCGACATCCACCACCACCGAACCGGGCATCATCCCTTTGATCATCTCGCGGGAAATCAATTTGGGAGACTTCGCGCCGGGCAGGAGCACGGCACCGATCAACAGGTCGGCGGTCTGCGAAAACTCTTCGATATTGAGCTTGTTGGACATGATGGTTTTGACGCGCCCGCCAAAAATATCATCCAGGTAGCGCAGGCGGGACAGGTTCACATCCAGCAAGGTGACACTCGCCCCGGTGCCGACGGCCATCTTGGCGGCGTTGATGCCGACGATACCGCCGCCGACAATGACCACATGGCCGGGGTCCACCCCGGGTACGCCGCCCAGCAATATGCCGCGTCCGCCGTTCTCGCGTTCCAGGTACTTGGCCCCTTCGTGGACGGACATGCGCCCCGCCACTTCGCTCATGGGAATCAAAAGCGGCAGGGAACCATCTTCCAGCTGCACGGTTTCGTAAGCCACGCCGATGATTTTGCGTCTTAACAGGGCGTCGGTCAACTCCGGCGCGGGCGCCAGATGAAGGTAGGTGTATAAAATCTGGCCCTTTTTCAATTTGTCGAATTCGGACGCTATCGGTTCCTTGACCTTGACGATCATCTCCGCCCGTTCAAACACCTGGTCGCAGGAAACGGTTTCGGCACCGACGGCCTCATACTGGACATCGTAGATACCGCTGCCCTCCCCCGCTCCCCGTTCGATCAGCACATTATGGCCATCGGAAATCAACTCCGCCGCTCCGGCGGGAGTCATGGACACCCGGTATTCGTCTTCCTTGATTTCCTTGGGAACCCCTATAATCATAGACCCAGAATCCTTTGCAACCCGCCTGCCGGGTAGCCTTGGCCGGACCCCGGAGAGCATTTGATCTTTTCAACAAATTCCTATAAATTAGTATCACACTGCGGCTGATACTATACAAGAAATGGAGTTGAAATCATTGGAAAAACTGGACCGTCCGGAGGCGGAAGTGCTTTTTCAGAAATCCTTCGTGGAAGAGCAGAACCTGCTGGACCTGGAAAACAAGAATATCGGCCTGGAAGAGTTAAAACTGCTGGCCGAATGGGAATTATTCCCCAAAGTTGAGAAACTGTACCTCAGCAACAACCAGCTGGGCGACCGCGAAATCGAGGCGCTGGAGAACCTCCGGGGCAATATGCGGTCACTGTACCTCAACCACAATATGCTGGGCGACGGCGCAGCACGGTCTTTGGCTCAATCCGAACTGGCGAAAGGCCTGACCTGTCTGATGCTGGAGGCCAACAACATCGGTCCCGAGGGAGCGCGGACGTTTGCCGCATCGCAGCATTTTCAAAATCTGGAGGAATTGTTTCTCGATTTCAACCCGATCGGTGCGGAGGGTATCCAGGCGCTGGCACAATCGGATAATTTCCCCAAACTGGAGGCCCTGCATCTGGACAGCACGCAAAGCGGCGACGGCGGGGCGATGGCCCTGGGCAATTCGCATACCCTGACGGGACTGCGGCGCTTGTATTTATGCAGTAACGGTATCGGGGACAAAGGCGCAAAAGCCTTGTCGAATTCTGATAACCTGAAAACCTTAAGGGTGCTCAGCATCTGGCGAAACGAGATTCGGGATGCCGGTGGAGAAGCCATTGCAGAATCCAAAACATTTGGTAATCTGGAACGGCTTTACATGAGCCTCAACCTGATGGAACGACCGGTGCGCAAAATTATTCGCGGATCGGATCTGGCAAAACAGCTCAAAACCCTGGTCATGGATTAGGAGATAAACTCATGGAAGAATACAAGCCGACCTACGGCAGACTGTTTAATGTTCTGTTCCATGTGGGTGTCATTATCAACGTCGCTCTCGTGGTTTGGCTTTACCTCCTGTTCTTCGGCGTGATTTAATTGAATAATAAGGAATACGCTATGAAAATTCAAAAATATATAGTTACCGCTTTGCTCGTTTTTTCAACCTTTGGCTCCGCAAGCGCGGACACAGTAGAGCATCAATTTTATAAAGGGTCCAAGGCTTTCCAGCAAATGAAACAACTGGCCGGCAACTGGGAAGGTACGGTTGATATGGGAAAGGGTCCTCAAAAAATCACGGCCAGCTACCGGGTAACCTCTGCCGGCAGCGCCCTGGTGGAAACCATTTTTGGGGGCACTCCCAATGAGATGGTTACGATTTACCACGATGATAAAAACCAGCGCCTGGGCCTGACACATTACTGCGGACTCAACAACCAACCCAAAATGGTTCTCATCAGCGAAAAGGAAAACTCCCTGGAATTTGACCTGGCCCGGGACGCCCCCATCGATGCCGCGCATGAACCGCATATGCATGCCCTCACTCTGACTTTTGCTGGAAAAGATGAGATGCAACAACACTGGACGCAATTTGCCCAAGGCGAAAAGAAAAAAGTGGTGATGATCGCCTTTAAACGCGTCCTTTAAAGCGAATATATATTTTTAACGCCCCCAAGTAGAGCTCTCCGGGTGAGGTGGCTTCGATGCAGGTGTCGGAGTTGATTGATCTCATTACGAATGGCCGGGGTTCGTGGAACCCCCCATTTTTCAATGCCTCCATTGACAACCCCGCCTCAATCCAGTAATTTGTTATAATACAATAATTTACAAAGGAGCTTCTGAAACCATGCATAAGTCCTCCCTCACCTATTCAGGCATAATCCTGCTGATTCTTTTCGGATTGTTGGCTTCCGGCTGTTCGCTGTTTCGGGCGGACACACTGGAAAACGCGGTGAGATCTGATGACGCCAAAAAGGTTCAAAACCACCTCGATGCCGGCGCGAACATCAACAAGGCCAACGCGGAAGGTAAAACTCCTTTACACATCGCCGCCGAGGATGGCTACAAAGAAGTGGCGGGAATACTGATCGCAAAAAGCGCCAATGTCAATGCCCAGGACAATCAGGGCCGGACGCCCCTGCACCTCGCCACTCAGGAAGGACACGCCAACATGGTGGATTATCTGACAGACAAGGGAGCCGATTTAAACAGCCAGGATAAGGCCGGCGGGAGCCCTTTGCATTATGCGGTGCTGAATGAAGAATACGACATCGCCTTTATCCTCACTTTAAAAAATGCGAAGGTGGATATAAGGGATCAGAAGAAATGGACCCCGCTTTACCTGGCCTCGCTGAACAACCTGCCCAGATTTGTGGAACTGTTGATCGATAAGGGCGCCCAAATCAATCCCCCAAGCGGACCCACACCTTTGAATGCAGCCGTTTGGAATGACCACAGTGAAGTGGTTAAAATGCTCCTGAAGCATAAAGCATCGGTCCAGGGCCCACCCCACGCAACCAAAACTCCCATGCATATGGCCGCCGAAAAAGGCTTCACCAAGTCTGCCCAGGTCCTGCTTGATTTTCAAGCCGATCCTTACGTCAAGGACCATTCGGGAAAACCTCCGATCTACTACGCCACCTACAACGGTCACTATGATATGGTGAAGTTACTCATCAGTTATGGAGAGGACATCACCCAGACGATCCCTGAAGGCACCACCCTGTTGCACCTGGCAGCTGAACGAGGGCATGCGGATGTGGCAGAATTATTGATTGCAAAGGGAGCCGTCCTGAATGCTCATAATTCCCATGGAGAGTCACCCCTGGATGTCGCCATCAATCATGGTCAAAAAAAGGTTGCCAATTTAATCACCGAGAAGGCGATCGAGCGGAAAAAAATCAGAAACTGAAAAATCACACTCCCACGGCTTGAGACTTACGGCAACAGAGCACTTTTCAAAAGAATGCCGGAACTGACTCGTCTCCGCAGAAACTTCCGACTTCCTGTATTACTTCCTCCCTTCAAACCTTCATTGACAACAAATTTTCTATCCATTAAATTAAGCCTGCTTAAACTTAAAAGGGAGTTTGAATCCAATGAAAAAATTTCCTCTGTTTCGATCCGGCTTTGCTTTTTTGATCCTTTTTGCATTCCTCGCCTCCTCCTGCTCCTTAATGAAAACGTCTTCTCTGGATAAGGCCGTTCAATACAAAAATATCAATGAAGTGCGCCGCCATCTCAACGAGGGCGCCAACGTCAACCAAAAAGACGAAAACGGTCAAACCCCCCTGCACCACGCCGCTCAAAGCGGATACACGGAAGTCGCTCAAACGCTTATAGAAAGAGGGGCGCAGCTGGAATCCAGAGATAATGAAGGCCGAACGCCTCTGCATCTGGCCGCCGAGATCGGCTACGAACCCATGATCGATTTACTGATCACTAAAGGAGCCCGTGTCCACAGTCAGGACAAAAACGGACGCGTTGCCCTGCACTATGCCGTTCTAAGTAACAGAAATGACGCCGCCCTGAATCTTATTTCCAAAGGCGCCCGGGTGGATGCCAGAGACAGGAAAAACTGGACGCCGCTTTACCTGGCCAGTGTGAACGATCAGCCGAGAACGGTCGAACTGCTGGTCAACAAGGGAGCCAACGTCAATCCCAAGGTGGGTCCTTCGCCCCTGGTGGGAGCGGTGAGAGACGGCCATACCCATGTGGTGAGAGTGCTGCTCGACAAAAAAGTCCTGGTGCATGGTCCCCCCGGGGCCGCCACCACTCCCCTCCATCTGGCGGCTGAAAAGGGTTATCCCGATATCGTCCGATTGCTCCTGGAAAAAAATGCCACGCCCGACCGCAAAGACTCCAAAGGAAAAACACCTCTTTATTATGCGATCTACAACGACCACTTTCATGTCATCCAGGAACTGACCGACAAAGGGGTCAACGTTAATCAAAGGATTTCTGAGGGAACCCTTTTGCACCTGGCAGCCCAAAGGGGACATGTCGGAGCGGCCAGTGCCCTGATTCGAAAGGGCGCCAAGCTGGAGTTGCAAGACTCGAAAGGGGAAAAACCTCTGGATGTGGCCATCCACAACAGAAACCAAAGGGTTGCGGATTTGCTCGTGCGGGAATCCATTAAGCAAAGAGAAATCGGAAAATAAAGGAAAGCGGTTTCTGTTTAAAATTCCCGGGAAGATGTCGCTTTAACGAGAGAGTCGGCATTGACCCACTGCAGGCCTTCTTCCGGAACCAGGGAATCCCCCTCCGCATTGCGGAACGGTCGCCATTCGTGGTTCGTATAAACTTCGTTCGGACGGAAGGTGGCCTTGTAGGCCAGTGACTTGTTCTTCGCAATAAAATATCCCAAGTAATAATAAGGAATGCCGCGGCTCTGGCAGAACTGGACCTGCTTGACGATGCTGAATGTGCCCAGGCTCAACTTCGAATGCTCCGTCGAGTAAAAAGTGTATATGGCGGAGAAGGTTTTGCGCGTGACGTCGGCCAAAGCGACACCGATCAATTTTCCGTCCAGGAAATATTCGAACTCCATTCCAAACGGGGTCTTCGCGTAAAAAGATAAGCGGAAATTCTCCTCATCCTCGACATCGTCCTGCAGGGACACAAACCGCTTTTTATGGTCCAGGTACAGCTTGAATTTTTCCTCTGAAAATTGGGGCCGGCCCAGTCGGATTTCCACCTGCGAACAGGCTCGAAGAGAGCGCCTCTGGCTGCGAGTCATGCAATAGTCGTCGGTTCGAAGACGGATGGGCACGCAATCGTGGCAGTTGTGGCACCGGGGGCGGAAATAATACTCCCCGAAATGCCGCATACCGTGGGCGAGCAGGTACTCAAACTCCACTTCGGAAATATCCTCCAGAAGATACTCCTCGAAGAGTGATTTGCGGTCCTTGAAGTACCCGCATTGAAAGGGTTTGGAATCGATAAAATGAGCCAGCATATCTAAGTCACCAAAATATTTGAATAATTTTATAACATTTTTCCGGTGAAATACAGAACCGGAGAGGCTTTATAGTAGAAAGGGTTCTGAAGCCCTTTCAGCCCCGGTCGTAAATCTGCGCCGGGAAAACCGCAGGACAGCCCCATATCATTGTATCATCAGGGTTTTTATGATTTACTGGCGGCGCGTATAACGGCCTCACAAATAGTGCGGAGATCTCCTCACCCGGAAATGACAAACTCGGAACAGCTAAAATCACGCTTGAAAGTATCGGTCATCATTCCCACCTACAATGAATCAACCGTACTTCGCGAAACCCTGACCCGGTTGCAACAGCACCATCCTTTTGAAATTATTATCGGAGACAGCGGCAGCGAGGATGATACCGCTGATATTGCCCGCCGGTACGAGGTCACGATAATCCAGAGTCCGCGTGGCCGGGCGGCACAAATGAACGCCGCCGCCGAAGAAGCCCGAGGGGAACTACTGCTGTTCCTGCATGCCGACAGCTATGTGGACCCCCGGGGCTATCAGGAAATGATTGAAACCATGTCCGACAAACCCTACCTGGGAGGGGCGTTCAGCCTGCAGATCGATTCGCCCCTGCCCGCTCTCAAAAGGATTTCCCGCTGGGCGAACTGGCGGTCCCGTTACCTGAACCTGGTGTACGGCGACCAGGGCATTTTCGTTCGAAAGGAAGCGTTCCATGAAATCAAAGGGTTTTCCCCTCTTCCAATCTGCGAGGACCTCGATTTTTTCCGCCGGTTAAAAAAAAGGGGACCGGTGGTTCTTCTCAGGGAAAAAGCTTATACCTCGCCCCGCCGCTGGCTGGCCGAAGGGGTCGGATTCACCACCCTGAGAAATATCGCCATCGTCTCGCTTTTTCTGATTGGGTTTTCCCCCGCCACCCTGAGCCGCTGGTACCCGCCCAAACGATGACCCAAAGCAAGCCTTGCATGCGCTCTGCGGCAACAGATATAATGACCCTGTCAACCTGAACAAGCGGGATCAAGATGGGCAAACGGAAATCCAACAGGAAGAAGAAATCCGGCGGAGGCCAACCCAGAAACCGGAAAAACTACGGGACCGCTGCGGCATTTATTACGGTTATTGCGATGGTTCTGGTGGGAGTGTACCTTTACACCAAACCCCCGGGACGCGCCACGGCATCCAATCCCGCTCCGGCAAAGGGTCAACTGGTCGAAAACCGGCCGGTACTGAGTTCCGCCCTGTTTTCGGGCAAGGCGGCCCTGGCCTACCGGTACGCCGCGGAAATCCCCAAAGTCATCGACAGCCAGTTCTGTTACTGCTACTGCAAAAAAGATCACGGCCATAAAACCCTGCTGACCTGTTTCACCAATATGCATGGCTCCAAATGCGAAGTCTGCATGGAGGAGGTTATCTATGCCTACCAGTTGTATCAGGATGGCCTGAGCCTCGACGAGATTGTGGTGGCCGTCGATAAAAAATTCTATCGACCCTATAAGAGGCACTCGTAATCAAACCCATGGAACAAACCCTGGAAAATAAACCCGTTCATATTTTTATACCCTACGCGGTATTGTTTACGGCGCTGTTTGCGTTTTTCATCACGGCCGTCAACAAAGAGGAGCTGAAACCGTATCAAACGGAATACCCGCAGGAGAGTTTCATCGCCCCCAGTTTTGAACTGCCTTCTCTTTCCGGGGGCAAGGTCAACCTCAGGGACTACCGCGGAAAAGTGGTGTTCATCAATTTCTGGGCCACCTGGTGCGCGACCTGCAAGGTGGAGATGCCCTCCATGCAAAAAGTGTATGACCAGTTCAAGGACCGGGGCCTGGAAATGCTGACCATCAGCGTCGACAAGGATCAGACCCTGATCCAGCCATTCATGGAAGAGTTCAAACTCACCTTTCCGGTTTTGCTGGATCCGGAAAGCGATGTGGCCAAAAAGAACTATAAGACCACCGGCGTGCCGGAAACCTTTATCGTCGATAAACATGGCATCATCGTTCACAAGGCCATCGGTCCCCGCGACTGGGCCACGGATGACGCACTGGCGGCCTTCGCGCAACTGGTGGAACAATCCTGATATGAAAACCTTTACATCCACTCTACTGATTACCCTATTCATTGCCAGCATTCCCGGTTTGCTTTGGGCGCATGGCGGAGGCCATGACGCGGAACCGAAAAAAGAAGCAACCACGCTTCCGGAACTTCCTGAAGAAACCCTCAACGTGAAGGGCGCCGAGTCAGGGGGCATCGAATACGGCATGGGCGATTCCTTGGGGGCATTCGAAGAGGTGGAGGGTGGCGGCCCCTTGTGGGGAGAAGAGCCACAACCGTCCGAGCACGAAGGCCACGACATGTCGCAAATGAAACAGGTGAAACCCGCCGAGCACGAATGGGTTACCACTTCGAGCAAAGGATACCGATGGGCGGCGGCAGTGACTCTGCTATCCGGTGCACTGTTCGGGTTTTTGACTCTCAAACGCCCGTGTGAATAATCTCCGGTCCCGACCGGACAACCAAGGCTATTATGCCCAACGGACCCCTCCAGACCCTGAAAGAACGACTCGGATTCGAAGTGCTCGAATACGAGATTCCGGAACACGCCAATTCCATTAAATATTCGCTCGGCGGCATGACGCTCAGTTCATTCACCCTTCTCGTGCTGAGCGGTGTCCTGCTGGCGCAGTTTTACGTTCCCGACCCCGACCGCGCCAATCCCAGTGTCCATTACCTGGTGGATCAGGTCTGGCTCGGCTGGTTCCTGCGCGGCATTCATTTCTGGGCGGGGGAGGTGTTGACCGTCACTCTCCTGCTCCATATGATCCGTGTGGTGTTTACCGGATCGTACAAGGCGCCGCGCGAGGTCAACTGGTATGTCGGCGTGGGGTTGCTGTTGATGATGGTCGGCCTGCTGTTCACCGGCACGGTGTTGAAGTGGGATCAGGAAGCGTACGAAGCGCTGTCGCATTTTACCTGGGTCGCGGATGGTATGGGCATTCTCGGGGTACCGCTCACCGAACAATTTGCGCAGGGCGTGCCGTTGTTGAGCCGCATATACATGTGGCACATCTCCCTGTTGCCCCTGCTCACGATTCCGCTGATAGGACTGCACCTGTTTTATATCAAGTATCATCAATTGTCGCCGCTCCCGGAACAGCCGCAAGGCGGAATGAAAATCCCATTCAGCCGCCACCTGGTTTATTTGAACCGCGCGGGGTCCGGTGTGTTTCTTTTGATCTGCGTGCTGGCATTGACGATCGCCCCGCCGCTCGGCGAACCCCCGGTGGCGGGACTGGAGGTCACCAAACCGCCGTGGCAGTTTGTCTGGCTGTACGCCCTGGAAAATGTGTGGGTGCCGTTTCTGGTGGTGGCGCCTGCTTTGTGTATCCTGTTTCTGCTGGCGGTGCCGATCATCGACCGCGGACCGGAAACGCATTGGAAAAAACGCCCCATCGCTACCGCTGTATTGATCGCCTGTATCATACTGTCCGCCGCGCTCATCCTGTGGGGCAAATTCACCACCATGACGCACACCATGTAGGAAATTTGTTAGATAGAATTACAGGATAAAATCGGATTAACCACAGATAAAGCCAAAGGCTGTCACCCTGAGCCTGTCGAAGGGGAACATATAATGCAGTTGCCCCATTTATGGGGCGATTTCAAAAACGCTCGATAAATCGAGAAACTACAACAAATGGACCCGGGAATCCGTGATCACTATCGAGATTATGACCAAAAAAGATTGCTGTTTGTGCGATGACGCCAAAAAGATCATCGAACAGGTTATCGCTGAGATGCCGGCAAAATTAAAAATGACCGATATCGAATCCGACCCCGAGCTGTTCGAACGTTACAAAGAAAAAATCCCCGTCGTGCTGATCAACGGCGAGGAAAGCTTCGTGTACAAGGTCCACCCCGTCACCCTGAGCAAAAAAATTGAGAAAATCCTGAAAGTCATTAACCGATGAGTGAGGCGTTATGGTTAAAAAAAAAGCATTGAGCGAAGAGGAGCTCGATCAAAAAATAAAAGAGCTGGCGCCGGAATGGAAGAAGGGTGTGAGCGAAAAAGGCGTCCCGTTTATATACCGCGTCCATCATGCGCCGGCGTTCATGGCCGGTATCGACTTCGTCCACAAGGTGGCCGAGGCGGCGGAAGCGGAAAATCACCATCCGGACATCATCATCAACTACCGGCGCATCACCGTCCGGTACTGGACCCACACCGTCTCCGGAGTCACCCTGGCCGATGTTGAGATGGCACAGATGATCGATCCCCTGTTCTGAACCGGCGAGCCGCCGGTGGCAACTTTAATATCTTAGAATTGAGTCCTGGGGCTATCTCTTGTCTGTAACCGTCAGCCCGCTCCCCCTCCGGGCAGGAGTCCCGCCAGTGAAAAGATGCGCTCTTTCCTGCCGAGGCCTATATTAGAAGTAACTGATTGTCTTGAAAGGAGGGTTATCATGCCAGCCACCAAACTTAAAAAATATCTGGACAGCCACAAGATCAAATACGTCACCCTCAGCCATCCGCCGGCCTACACCGCCGGAGAAATCGCCGCGGAAGCCCATATTCCCGGCAAGGAACTGGCGAAAACGGTGATGGTCAAACTGGACGGCAAACTGGCCATGGCGGTTTTGCCCGCACCCAATAAAGTGGATTTTCAACTTTTGAAAGAAGCCACGGGGGCTCGTCATGTGGAACTGGCCAAAGAGCAGGAGTTCAAGGATCAATTTCCCGACTGCGAGGTCGGCGCCATGCCGCCCTTTGGTAATCTGTATGACCTGGACGTCTATGTGGAAGAGGCTTTGAGCTGGGACGACGAAATCGGGTTCAATGCAGGAACCCACTCCGAGATCGTCAAACTGGCGTACAAGGATTTCGAAACTCTCGTCCACCCGAAGGTCGCTCATTTCTGACGAAGGCGATACCCCAAATCGATGGAAATTTTGAATTTGGGGTATTGTTTTCTGCATCCCCGCTTTTATCAAATTCTTTCCCGTCACCCCCGACAACCGATTACACTCGCAGATTTCCATGTAATTATTAACTAGTTGATTTTATTGATAAAAATAACAAATTTCCGCTTGAATTTCCTCATAATTCCCCGAATATAGAAGAGATCAGACATAACTATTATCGTCTTTAAGAAAACTCTATTGCCGGAAAAACCTCGTCTGGAAATTTCCATGGGATCCAATAGTATGAAAAATTTATATACCCTCATAGCGGTATGGATGATTTTAGGTCAAGTTTCTGTGGCTCAGGCAGTGAACCCGGCCATCCCGGTAACTCAATCAGCCATCAATGAGGAGATCATCAGCTTGCCGTGGGAATATGAATTGAAAGAATATTCGCTGAAGCAGTCGAACAGTACGTTCAACCTGACCCGGGGATACTCCCTGCTGACGGGCGATGCCGCCCGCCGTTATGACCATATCATTCAGGGCGCGCCGGAAGACCCGAATACGGAGGCCCTGCTGTTCAATCACGACACCGGGGTCCAGCTGATTTTAAACTACTATCCCGAGGGATATGTCTCACTGGAAAACTGGGAGGATCTGGATGCCAACATCCTGATGCAGGAAATTTCCGAAAACGCGAAAAAGATCAATGCGGAAAGAGCCCGACATAATATCCCCTCTTTGCGAATTGGCGGCTGGCTGCAAAAGCCCCACCTGAACCAGGACAATCATTCCGTGTCCTGGGTGTTCGACGTCATTGATGGCGAGGAAACAACGGTCAACGCCGTTTCCATCAAACTGGGACGTGAAGGCTATGAAAAGATCACCTGGGTCAGCTCCTACGACAATTACCTGAAATCCATCGATGCGATGGCGTTCCTCGTGGACCAGCATCAATTCGATAAAGGTCACCGGTACGAGGACTATTCATTAGGAGATCAAATGGCGGCGTTCGGACTCGCCAGCCTGGTGGCGGTTACTGCCGGCGGCAACGCTCAGAAAGCGGGCCTGGCGGCGTTCTATGCCGAGCTGGTGGCGATCGGTCAAAAACTGCTGGTGCCCCTGTTGATCGCTTTGGGAGCCCTGGAGGTTTATTGCAGAAAATTGTTCCGCAGGAAAAATGAACACCTGCCAGACGACCCCCTCTACATTTAACTCACTAAAAACAACAATCCCCCTGACCGTTTGATACGGCAGGGGGTTTTTATATATACTTTCTGCTTCCTATTGCTCCTCTTCCCGAATCACATCATCCAGCGTCTGCCGCCTGCGCATCAAGGTCATTGTGCCGCCATCCACTAAAACTTCCGGGATCAACGGCTGCGAATTGTAGTTGGAGGACATGACGTGTCCGTAGGCCCCCGCGCCCCCGATCACGATCAAACTCCCCCGCCGGGGAAGGGGCAGTCGGCGCGGTACCGGCTCCTCGTTTTTCTGGGTCAGGACATCGCCGGATTCGCATACCGGCCCGGCCACTATGATGTCGGTTTCCTTGCCCAGGCCGTCCCCGGCAAACCATATCGGATGGTAAGAGCCATAGGCCATGGGCCGGAGCAGGTGGCAAAATCCGACATTGGTCAGCACGTAATCCAACCGCTTTTTATGTTCATCGAAGGTATGGTTGAGCGACCGCACCTCCCCGATCAGATACCCGCAACCGGCAACGAATCTCCGTCCCGGTTCAATCTCACAGGTGATGGGCCGGCCGAAGTGTTTTTCCAGCTCCTGAGTCCGTTCCTTGAGTATGGGTTGGTAATCGCTGATATCCACCTGCGGCTTGTCCGGATCATATTCATAAGGCAGGCCGCCGCCGAAATTGATGATTTGCAGGTCCGGGAACTGTTTGGCGAAATCGACCAGTTTGCCGGTGATGCGGCTGAGGTGAGCCATATCCCCGCCGGAACCGATGTGGGTATGCGCCCCGACAATCTTAAGATCATATTTTTTGGCGATGGCTTTGGCTTCGTCCAGGTTTTCGTACCAGATGCCGTGCTTGCTGTAGGGCCCGCCGGTATTGGTTTTTTTGGAATGCCCGGCCCCTTCGCCGGGATTGATGCGAATGGATACGCCGTCCGATCCGAGCCCCAGCCGTTGGCGGGTTTCGCCATATTCCTCCAGCATGCCAAGCGACCCGCAGGAGCAGAAAATATTGTTCTTGAGACAAAACTCCGCTTCTTCGGCATTGAAAAAGACATCGCTCGACAGGCAGATATCCTCGGGCGGATACCCGGCCTTGAGGGCCCGTTGAATTTCCGGAACACTCACCGCGTCGATCTTGATCCCGGATTTCAGCATCTCCTGAAGAATCCTAGTATTGGAGCAGGCCTTCATGGCAAACCGGACCACCGGCGACAGCGGCCGGATTTCCGCTATGGCTTGGCGGAGAATGCTCAGACTGTAGACATAGACCGGGGTGCCGAACCGTTGGGCGATATCCCGGACATCCACTTTTTCGATATTCATTTATTTTCCTGAAAAGACAATGGGTTGCGAAATTCGGAGTTTTATATCATACATTGCTTTCCCCATGAAATATAACTGATTTTGCCGAAACGGTTCGGCTTTGCAAAAGAGTCGAAATTTGTTTGACTTTTTCGCCCAATATCCTTTAAATAAATCCGGGGGCCGCCCTATTTCCACCAGCGCTTTCCAATAATCTCAAATCCCGGAAAAATCCTGATGCAAAAATGGACCGTCGAAAAATCCCTTGAGCTGTACAACATCGAAGGCTGGGGAGCGGGTTATTTCGGTATCAACGAAGAAGGCCATATGGTCGTCCGCCCCGGCAAATCCGGCCGGCATTCCATTGACCTGAAGCGTCTGGTGGACGATATCCAATCGAAGGGTTATTCCCTTCCGGTTCTGATCCGGTTTTCCGACATTCTCAAATCCAGTATCGCCGGATTGGCCGAAGCCTTTCAAAAAGCTTCTCAGGAAAACAATTACAAGGGAACCTATCACGGCGTCTATCCGATCAAGGTCAACCAGCAGCGGCAGGTCGTCGAAGAAATCGTCAAATTCGGCCGTCCCTACAACATCGGGCTGGAAGCCGGCTCCAAACCGGAACTGCACGCCATACTCGCCATCATGGATAATCCGGAAGCCCTGCTGATCTGCAACGGCTACAAGGACGAGGCGTTCATCCGGCTGGCGCTGATCGGTCAAAAGCTCGGCAAAAAAGTATTCATCGTGGTCGAGCGCCTGTCAGAACTCACCACCATTGTCCGTGTCGCCCGGGAACTCGATATCCGGCCGAATATCGGTCTCCGCGTCAAGCTGGTCAGCGCCGGATCGGGCCGCTGGGCGTCTTCCGGCGGCGAATACTCCAAATTCGGCTTGAGCCCGATCGAGCTGGTGGAAGCTCTGGAAATCGCCGAGCAGGAGAACATCAAAGACTGCATCCGTCTGGTCCATTTTCACCTGGGAAGCCAGATCACCAATATCCGCCGGATCAAAACCAGTCTCAAGGAAGTTTGCCGGTACTACGCCGAGCTGATGCAACAGGGCTGCAACATCGAATATATCGACGTCGGCGGCGGGCTGGGGGTGGATTACGACGGTTCCCGCTCCACGTTCGCCTCCAGCGCCAACTATACGATTCAGGAATACGCCAACGACGTCGTCTACCACCTGTATGAAATCTGCGAAGAGGAAAACCTGCCGCATCCCAACATCATCTCCGAATCGGGACGCGCGCTCACCGCGTATCATTCCATGCTGGTGTTCAATGTGTTGGACGTCGCCTCCTTCCCGGATCTCGATCACGATATAACGGTTGAGGAAGACGCGCCGACGGTGGTTCAGGATCTGCACTACGTCTGGAAACAGGCCTCCAATAAAAACATCATCGAATCCTGGCACGACGCGGCGGATCTCAAGGACCAGGCGCAGAACCAGTTTTTCCTGGGACTGATTTCGCTGAAGGAACGGGCACAGGCGGACCAGTTGTTCTGGGGCATCTGCCGCAAGATTCAGGACTTGGCGTCACGTCTCAAGTACAAGCCCGACGAACTCAAAAACCTGCCGCAGAAAATGGCGGACAAATATTTCTGCAACTTTTCGGTGTTTCAATCCCTGCCCGATTCATGGGCCATCGACCAGGTATTTCCCATCGCGCCGATCCAGAGGCTCCACCAGGAACCGGTCCGGCAGGGAACGCTGATGGACCTGACCTGCGACTCCGACGGCATCATCGACGGGTTCATCGGCAACCACAACACCGAGCGCACCCTGCCCCTGCATCCGGTGCAACCGGGAGAACCCTACCGCATCGGTATTTTCCTGACCGGGGCGTACCAGGAAATCCTGGGTGACCTGCACAACCTGTTCGGCGACACCAACACCGTTCATATTTCGATGAAGAAGAACGGCTCGTTGAAGTACGAGGAAATCATCGAAGGCGAAAATGTCACCGACGTGCTCGATTACGTCTCGTTCCGCGCTGACGAGCTGGCAGGACGCATGGCGGGATTCCTCATCCACAGCGTGCACAACGGCACCATCAGCCAGGACGAAGCCGACCGCTTTCTCGCCCTCTACAAAGATGGTTTGTCAGGCTACACCTACCTCATCAAGCCTACGTTGGAATAATCTCCGCAGTTAGAGAAATCTAATAGCCGTTTTACTGATCTGCTGGTGTTCGGTAGCGTTCTCGCCTGAGTGTGTCGAGGGAGTAAAACGTGTCGCGCCAGGTAACACCTCCCTGCCGCCAGGCCTTCCAGCAGGATCGGATAATCGCATAAATTTCCAGAGTAACGACTACGGGCACAAAAATATGGTGCCACCATCGGACTCCATAATTTATGCCAAGGTATGCGAACAGGCCGTGCATCAACACCCCCCCGGCAATTAAGCCATACGAAGCGGGATCGGGAAATAAAAACAATCCCACGTATCCCAGCAGGTAAAAGAAAAAGAACAAAAACAGACCGATCCCGGTTTTGACCCATGAGTATTCGAACGACGCGAACATGTTTTTCTCCAGTCCGTTGATGCACGCGCTAACTCCCTGGTACCAGTGGAGGGACAACGATTTACGTGCAAACAATAGTTCCTGCCGGTGACCTGTGTCCTTAAAACGTTTTCCGAGAATGAGATCATCCACCACATCCATCTTGAATGACGCGTGCCCGCCGATGGTTTCATAAGCCTTGCGGGACACCATATTGAACGCCCCGAAACCGAAATAGCTGTACTGCCCGTCGGCAATAGATTCCAGGTTCTTGATGTAGAGAAGGTAGCCAAAGAGAAAAAACGTCTTGAAGGTCGTTTCCAGCGCTCCGCCTTCGAGCCCGCCGGGAATGAGGGCGAGATGGTCCACCTGCGATTGCCGCATGAAGTTGACGGCGCGTTTGAGACAATCGGGTTCGAACAGGATGTCGCCGTCGGTGAACAGCAGGTATTCCCCCTGTGCCAGATCGGCGCCCGTTTGCAGGGCGTGATTCTTCCCCAGCCAGCCGTCGGGCAAAGTTTGAATATGCACCGTTCGGACTCTCGCATCTATTTCAGCTATACGGTCCATGATGGCTCCGGTGGTATCCGCCGAGCGGTCGTTGACGGCGATGATTTCGAGTTGCGGGTAATCGCTGGCGAGGATGGACTGCAGACAGTTTTCGATATCCGCCGCTTCGTCCCGCGCCGGGATGATCACGGACACTAATGGAAATCCTTCGGCAGGCTCTTCAGTACCGGCAAGTCGCTCCAGATGGCGGTCGCGGATCACCGGCACCACCCGCAACACCGAACTCAACCACATGAAAAACAGAATCCAACCGATCCAAATCATAAGCGACTCCACTATACGAGAGCAACTCTATCAACCTTGGTTCAATCACAGTTTTTATTGAGAATGTCCACCATCGCCTGATGGATCTGCCCGTTGGACACGAGGATGGAGCGGTCGCCCATCTGGAACGGGGAGCCGTCGAAACGCGTTACTTGGCCGCCGGCTTCTTCGACCATCAGCCAGCCCGCGGCGTAATCCCAGGGATGCAGTTTCAGTTCCCAGAACCCCTCGAACCGTCCCATCGCCGTGTAGCACAAATCCATCGCCGCCGACCCCGGCCGCCGGATCGCCTGGCACTCCTTGATAAAATTTTCGAAGTGATCGAGATTGTTGTCGTTCGATTCGTTGATGTCGTACGCGAACCCGGTGGCAAGCAGGCTTTGCTTCAAAACGGTCATCGTGGATACGGCAATCGGTTGGCCGTTGAGGGTCGCGCCCTGCCCTCTCTCGGCGACGAACAATTCATCGAGACAGGGGTTGTAAACCACGCCCGCTACCACTTCGTCCTTGTGCTGGTAGCCGATCGACACACAGTAACAGGGATAGCCGTGCGCGTAGTTCACCGTGCCGTCGAGCGGGTCGATGATCCAAAGATGATCAGCGTCGCCTTTGGTCGCGCCGGATTCCTCGGCGAGAAAGGCGTGACCGGGAAACGCTTTCCGGATGCGGCCGATGACTTCCTGCTCGCACAGCAGATCGACTTCAGTCACAAGATTGATTTCGCCTTTGTATTGGATTTCGCCGACGCTGTCGGCCCGTTCTTTCTGGATACGTCCCGCCGCAAGAGCCGCTTCCACCGCCACCTGGAGCGGGGTTTCGCTCATTCGATCCAGCCCCCGCCAATGATGCAGTCGTCTTTGTAGAAAACCGCCGACTGGCCGGGCGCCACGGCGGGCTGGGGCATGCTCATCTGGATGCGGGCGCGTCCGCCGGGCAGCGGCGTCACCACCGATTCCACCGCGCGGTGGCGGTAACGGATCTGCACTTCCGCTTCGAACGCTTCGCAGTGGTCGAGGTACCAGCTCACGTCACTCACCGTGAACTCTTCACGGAATAATTTATTCTTGGGTCCCACTGTAACCTCGTTCTTTATGGAATCTATGGACGTCACATAATACGGCTCCACCAGGCCGCCGAGGTTGAGGCCCTTGCGCTGGCCGACGGTGTAGGCGGGATAACCCTTGTGCGTGCCCAGCACCTCGCCGGTCGTGGTGACGATGTTGCCCGGCTGAAAAGCTTCGGCCTCCACCTGGCCGGCAATGAACGCGGCGTAATCGTTGTCCGGGATGAAACAGATCTCGTGCGACTCCGACTTGCCGGCAACGTTGAGGCCGATCGATTCCGCCAGGCGGCGCACCTCCGGCTTTTCCATTTCGCCCAGCGGGAAAAAACTCTTCGCCAGCTGTTCCTGCGACAGGTTGAACAGGAAGTAACTCTGGTCCTTGGACCGGTCCTTGCCGCGCTTGACGGTGTAGCGTCCTGTGTCGTCCTGAGTCACCGACGCGTAATGGCCGGTGGCGACATAATCGTAGCCGTAGACCTCCGCCTTGGTCATCAATTCGTCGAACTTGAGCTTCTTGTTGCAGGCGGTGCAGGGAATCGGCGTGCGCGCCTGCATGTATTCCGAAATGAAATAGTCGACCACTTCCTTGCGGAATTCCTTTTCGAGATTCAGGATGTAATGCGGGATACCGACCTTCTCCGCCACGCGGCGGGCGTCTGCCAGATCGTCGAGCGAACAGCAGGTGCCGAAACGCTCATCCGTATCCCAGCTGTAGTTCCACAACTGGAGCGAGATGCCGATCAGGTCATACCCCTGTTCCTGGAGCAGGGCCGCGGCGACGGAGCTGTCCACTCCACCGCTCATGGCGATGACGATTTTCTTATCTTTTGGAATCGATACCTTCATTATATATATTTCTATGCACAGGCCTTATTCAACAATGTAAAACGACAAACAAGTATCTCCGATTTTCCGGGTTTTGGAAAGATTCAGTTTATCATAATTTTCCTGCAGAGCCGTTTTGTGATGGTGCTCGGCGATCACCTGCGCCGACTCCGCCAGCAGGTGGGAACGCCCCAGCGCGGTCAGGGTTTCCGCATACAGGTTATCGTCGTAGGGCGGATCGACGTACACGAGATCGAATTGATGGTGACGCTCCGCCAGCAGGTCGAGGGCATGCAGGGCGTTGGATTTGAGCAGAATCCAGTGTTTCGACTTTTTCTCCTTGCTTTCGGAATCCAGAAACCGGCATTTGGCCAGATTCTGGTAGATGACGGCCTGGGCCCGGTGATTGAGTTCCACGAACACCACCTCTTCCGCGCCCCGGCTGAGAGCCTCGATGCCGATGGCTCCGGACCCGGCGAACAGGTCTAGAAAACGGGCTCCCTGGACCTCCCCGGCGATCTGGTTGAACAACGATTCCCGCACCCGATCGAGGGTGGGACGCACCTTCGCCCCTTTGAGACTGGCCAGGGGAGTGCTTTTCGCGGTACCGCCGATCACGCGCATATCAGGTCCTTTCGGATCAGGTTTCTGGTGACTAACCGCCGCAGATGACGAAAACCACGGAGGCGAAAACCACATTAGGAAAATTGCAATCACCCCCCAGCGCATTAGATCCGGGCCTTGCCCGGTCCCTGTTCTTTACAGGGCCCGGCTCTGTGTTGTAATATGCCCGTCGGGCAATGTCAATTTTGGTTGAAACCGGGAGGCAATCCCCATAGAATTGGAGAAAGTGCTCGGGTATTGTCTAACGGTAGGACGTCAGTTTCTGGATCTGAAGGTTGGGGTTCGATTCCCTGTACCCGAGCCATTTTTCCCCTTGGAAAACTTTAAATTTATGGCCGTCAATATTTATCGCAATCCGTTTATTCTCGGCCTCTGGGCGCCGACCTACCTCCTGGTGGGAACGGTGGCGATCACCAACGATTTTCTGATGGGGGCCATGTTCATCATGGCGACTTTGGCTTTGCTGGGTGCTTACGTGACCGAGTTTCCCATTGTCAGCGGCTTGTATCCCAACGAAGTGGTTCACAAAGTGGCCGTTTCATCCTTGTTGGGAATTGTCTTTGGCTTGGTCCTGTGGGCGTTATCCCTGCTGGTCACAGGTCCGGAGCAGGGAGCGGACTCCGCGCCCCCTTCCACGGCAGGTAAATTTCTGGTCACCTGGATGGCCATTTCCCTCCCCGCTTACCTGGCTATGGTCTATATGATTCGCGGACTTAACAAACGCGATTTGGAGGAGGAGCACCGTATCCGGACGGAAAAAAAGAAAAACCGGAAAGGCGGCGGACCGCCCATTATGAACCGCGACCGGTTCTAAGAAATTGACGACACCCTTCTTTCGTAGGTTTCACCTGCATGATGGCCCCATCGTCTAGCGGTTAGGACGCCGCCCTCTCACGGCGGAAACAGGGGTTCGATTCCCCTTGGGGCTACCACTATTACATCCCATAAAATCCAATAAGGTCCAAAACCCATTGAAATATATGGGTTTTTTATTACCCAAAGTCCAGCACGGGACGAGAGAATTCCTTGACATCCGGGGGCAGAATTGGGGGCATATCTAGAAACCGGTATACTAATAACTCTGCAAATCCAACAAGTTATGGTCTCTATTCGTTTGCTCTGCCCTCAATAAAATACTTTCCTGTGGCGGCCCGAATCGTCAAACACCACCCCTTCCCTAGTCTCTTCAACCCACCGCACTTTTTCCGTGTCTGTATAAGCGTCACGCTCTCAAATCATAAACCTTGAACTAAGTTTTGGCGGACAGGGCAACCCCAAAATCCTCAATAATTCCTCTATAAATATATAGATTTTTATATTTTTTTTAAATTATTTAGGAAAAAATACCCCAAAAATACATATTTATCTATTTAAATCAATAAGTTATATTATAAAAAATAATTATACAAATATATAGATTTTATATTGACATATTTAGACAATAGTCTATATTAGACCTAGACAGTTAATTAAGTTTTTATTTGAATATTATTTCAACTCACACAAGGAGACTCACAATGAAAACCACAACAATGATTCAAACCCTGACGGCAACGGCCATTGGCTTTTTATTCTCAACTGGATTGGCAACCGCCCACAGCGACCACGACAACACCCGGTTGGATATGCAATGGAAGTTCTCTAAGAAAGTCGAATCCAAGATTCAAGCACGAGACACCTTAGAAGGCAACAGCTACTACATCGGATTGTCCAAGCATGAGCAGGACGTACTCAATCATTACAATATTCGCCTTGGACATATATTTACGACACAGGTGGATGGAGTTATCGCCCAAGTCAAACGCACCATGGCGGGCATTCAAGTGATGGACACTGGGTTTATGGATATCAGCATGAAGGAACAGCTGCCGATTCGTCCAGTCAACAGGATGTCTTTGATCTCTACCCATTCCATGAACCATGCCGGTCATGATCATGCCGTGAAACCTTACGAATGGTCTTTTGGTAACAAAACTCAGGATCGTCTTGCGAATCGACTCGGTCAGGAAGACGTGGTTTTTGTGGGCCTCACAAAGTTCGAACAGGACCTGCTTCACAACTATGACATCAAGGTCGGCAACAAATTTCATACAGTCGTTATTGGTCAAGTCCTGCAAGCCGAATGCACCAGCGGTGGCTTGAGGCTTACTACACCCAGTAACCAGGTCAATATGTAGTTGTAACTTTAATCACCCTTAAATGGACTTACTGTCATGAACGCAGCAATAGAACAACCCGGCTATCTTCTCACCATCGGTGAGCTTGCAAAAAGAACCGGGATCAGCACGCACACGTTGAGAATGTGGGAGAAACGCTACGAAGCACCACGATCGACCCGTCTCCCCTCGGGTCACCGGCGTTATCGTCCTGAAGAGGTGAAGAGGCTGCAGGTCGTCATCAAAGCCCTCAAACTCGGCTTCCGTGCGGGCAAAGTCGTGGGTGGTACTCAGGAGGAGTTAAATAGGCTTCTGGGGTTGGAAGCCAAAGGCACCCCTAGAGTACCATCCTCGATTCCAATTGATGAGAACGTCATTTTGAATCAATGGATCGACTGGATCGCCGAATACGATGAAGAGAATTTTGAATCGGAAATGCACCGGGAGTGGGGTCAGCGCGGACCGTTGGAGTTCGTGATTCTCCTGGCAGCCCCTTTGGTTCAACGGATTGGTCAAGAGTGGCAGGACGGAAATCTTTCGGTTGCTCATGAGCACTTTGCCTCGGGAATCCTCAATAACTTTCTGGCCAGCCGATGGCGCCAGCAGAATAATCGCAAGGACGGACCTACTGTGGTCCTCACCACGTTATCTGGAGAAAGTCACCTGCTGGGATTGCAGATGTGCGCTACCGTACTGTCGGTCACCGATTGGAAAATCGTATCCCTGGGCCTCGATGTTCCCGAAGAGGAAATCGTAGCCACGGTGGAACGTTGTGAATCTCCGCTCCTGTGCGTCAGTGTCTCCGGATGGTATGGCGCCTCCCAGGCCAAACCCATTCTGTGGCGATTGCGCAAGCAGTTGGGGAAGCACACCGACATCGTAGTGGGGGGCGGTGGGGCGCCCAGAAATCTCGACGGCATTGAAGTTATCAGCGACTTCAATCAATTCTATCAACAACTGACAGACAACCATAATTCATAAGAGGAGAATGGTCATGTTTTACGAAGTGAGGATATATACACCTAAAGGAAATCTCAAAAAAGTGGTTTCCAAGGAACAGCTTAGTAAAAGACACTGGAATGCTTTTGAGAGGGGTCAGATCATTAGGAATAAATTGAAATCCCTGATACCCCGATTGGAAGCTTGAAGGAAATGAATAGACAATTTTTGAAGGGAATAGGCCATGAGAGTATTAGTTACTGGAGCAACCGGCTTTATTGGGAATAAGGTAGTTAAGGCATTACACAAACAGGGTCATCAAACCATAGTTCTGACACGGAACATCCAGAAAGCGGAAGTTCGACTTCCTCATTCCTGCCAGGTATTTCACTGGGATCCGAATGAACAAATTATTCCAGAAGAGGCCTTTGACCATGTTAATGCGGTAATTCACCTTGCAGGAGAAAATATCGCCGAAGGACGCTGGACTTCAGAAAAAAAAGAGCAAATCAGAGGTTCACGAATTCTTTCGACCCGTACTTTAATGAAGGGACTAAGAGAATCAAAAATAAAACCAGACGTCCTGGTCTCTGCTTCAGCAGTTGGGATCTATGGAGATAGAAGAGACGAGATTTTAACAGAGAATTCCGCTAAGGATTGCGGATGGCTGGCAGATGTTTGTTATTTGTGGGAGAAAGAGGTCTCAAAAGCCCAAGAGATGGAAATACGTACGGTAGCACTCCGCATTGGAGTAGTACTGGGGCATGATGGCGGTGCTATGGAAAAAATGCTTCCCCCTTTTCGGATGGCTTTGGGAGGAAATCTCGGTGATGGAAAACAATGGATGAGTTGGATTCACCTTGATGACCTGGCAGATATGTTTGTCCATGCCATAGATAACCCGGACTTGAGTGGCCCTTATAATGCAGTCACTCCACACCCGGTTACGAATAAGGTTTTTACCGAAACTCTGGCAAAAGTTGTGAATCGCCCGGTTTTTTTCCCCGTCCCCGGATTCGCCTTAAAGATTGCCTTGGGGGAAATGTCGACAATACTTCTCAACAGTCAATATGTTTCCTCCGACCGTATTTGGAAATCAGGTTTCAAATTTCGCTATCCGACCCTGGAAAGTGCATTGACTGAAATCTGTGGTCATTCCTACCATGAATTAAAGATGGAGCAATGGGTTCCACAGCCGCTGGATAAAACATTTTCTTTTTTCAAGAAATGCGAAAACCTGGAACCCCTGACTCCTGATTTCATGAATCTCAAAATCGTGGATAAGTCCACGGATAAAGTAACGGAGGGAACAACCATAGATTACCAATTGCGCTTACATGGCATTCCTTTTTCGTGGCAGTCGAAGATCACTGAATGGGAACCTAATCAGCGGTTTGCAGATATACAAACCAAAGGACCGTATTCGTTTTGGCACCATAAGCATGAGTTTGAAGAAAAGAATGGTGGAACGCTTCTTAAAGATCACGTGACCTACAAAGTTCCCTTTGGAATTCTGGGTGACTTGCTGGCAAATCAATTTATCAAAAAAGATCTTGAGGACATTTTTTCATACAGAAGGTCAAAGATTAATGAATTATTAGCTTAATCGATTACCAAATACGGCTTGTCTTTATAGGGAGCTTGAAAAATAATGATTAAATTCCTGGTTATCATAATGGTTTTTATGATCAGCGGCTGTGCCAGTTTGGTTGGTTATGATGATAGCAAGCATGAGGCATTTTATGGGCGTAAGGCCGAAGTGGAAGCGCAATGCAAATATTACGCGCAAAACCTGTATCCCGGTTATCCGGCAAGAAGAGGTATCTTGACCAATTATTTGTTCACGCGTGCTTACGACCAGTGCCTGGAGCAGAAAACACTGAATTAATAATGCAGGAGTTACCGGATCATGAAAACGAAAAAGGATTAAAGAGAGATGCCAAACGTAAAACAGGTAGCACTTCTCAAGAGATCTGTCGAGGAATGGAACGTGTGGCGAGAGAAAAACCCTGATGCAGCTCCTGATCTACAGGAAGCTGGCCTTCGGGGAGTCGACCTCAGCCTAGCCCAGCTTCAAAACGCCAACCTCATTGATGCCAATCTTCGGGGAGCGACACTCGAAGAGGCCAATCTTTGGGGGGCGAATCTAGAAGGAGCCGACCTCAGAGGAACCCGGCTTTTAAAAGCGAATTTGGAAGAAGCCGATCTAAGATGGGCGACTCTCGAAGGATCCAGCTGCATTAGAGTAAATTTTCATAAGGCAAAATTAAAAAGAGCGAACTTCGATGGAGCTGATCTTTATAAGGCCAACTTATCTAAAACCAATTTATCTGAAGCCAACCTCACAAGAGCCTGCCTCGTGCATGCCAACCTTGAGAAGGCCAACCTCTTTAAGACCAGACTGCAAAAGGCGGTTCTGTTGGGAGCCAACCTCACCGGGGCTAACAAGCTGAAGCAGCACCAAATCAATTCGGCACAAAGCTTGGATAAAAGCACAAGGTTTCCAGATTATCTGATGATCAAGATGATTGGTGAAAACAAATGGATATGCAAAGAAATTAAAAATGAAATTGACGAGCAGGATGGGGATCGCATGTTCGGATAGAGGCGGAGTTAGGAGAATTTGGCTATGAAATTTGAATGCAAGGTTTTCGACAAAAATGGAATTCTCAAAAAAATTATTCAGCCTAAAGACATCGTCAATAGTCTGGATAAGGTTCTTCAGCAGAAATCAACTCAAAGGGCAATCCAGAGTATTAGCAAATTTCGTCAGGCAAGGGTGAAAACCAAAATAGATTTTTGTGAAAAGATCTGTGCTTTTTGTGAAAAGAAATTTCATGCCCGACAGAAATCAGCCAAATACTGTTCTCAGGAATGTCAAAAAAGATACTACAAAAAAGTGAAGAAGAATCGTTAATGAATTTATTTTTGGAGGTAGCTATGAAATTAAAGGTTATGCCGATTCTTTTATCATTCATGTTTATAACTTTTGGAGGAGCTTCAGCAGTTTATTCGAAGGCAACTCCGAAAAGCCATGAAATCTTGAAAGTGGGGAATCCTTTGCCGAATGCCACTTTATCTGAATACCAGAGCGGAAATCTTCGATTGAGTGAAACAAAGGGGAAAATCAAAATTATTAGTATTGTCCCTCAACTCAATACCCCGGTGTGCGACGAACAAACTCATCGATTCAGCGAGGAGAACGGGGGCCTGGATCAACATGTGCAATTGATCACTATCAGCACCAATTCAGCCAAGGATCAGGCACGGTTCGCAACAAAAGCAGGTATCAACAATATGACCTTTTTGTCTGACTGGCCACAGTTTGATTTCGGGGTGCGCACAGGTCTTCTTAATCGTGATTTTGGATTTTTAAGAAGAACAGTAATCATCGCGGATGAGAACAATATTATTCGATACGTCGACTTTGTCCCTGGCGGTGGAATGCCTCAAATAAAAAAGGCCTTGCGAGCAGCCAAGAATATTGTAGAGCAACAATTTTAAACACAAACGATATTCGATAATCTCGAATCCTGGTAGAGGAACTAATTAGATTATGTCGGAACTATTCACAACCCTCGCAAGATGGTTTGACAGTCAGGCAGGAATTGCCAATCTGGATGAAAACTCCACAGAAATCGATTGGTTTCGCTGTATCCCATTCTTTGCCCTCCACTTTGCTTGCTTAGGTGTACTTTGGGTAGGCGTCAGTACCACGGCGGTGATGGTTGCCTTAGCATTGTATTTGTTTCGGATGTTCGCCATTACTGCCTTTTACCACCGTTATTTTTCACATCGAGCATTCAAGACTTCTCGATGGTTTCAGTTTGTTTTTGCAGTCATTGGGGCCTCATCCGTTCAACGAGGCCCTCTATGGTGGGCGGCCCATCACCGAAATCATCATCGTGTTTCGGATTTACCAGAGGATACCCACTCACCTGTTCAACATGGATTCTTATGGAGCCATTTGTTCTGGTTTTCCTGCCAGTCAAATTTTAGAACAAAAACCGAATTCATTGAGGACTTTAATCGTTTTCCTGAGTTACGGTTGATCGATCGGTTCGATATATTGAGTCCTCTTGCCTTGGGGATACTGCTATTTCTTTTTGGGGAGATACTGAACTCATATTTTCCTCAACTGGGAACCAGTGGTCTGCAGTTGCTGGTCTGGGGCCTGATCTCAACAATAATCTTATTCCATGCAACTTTTGCGACAAATTCGCTGGCTCATCTTTTTGGAAAAAGGCGTTACCAAACTGGAGACTTCAGCCGTAACAATTTTTGGATGGCTCTATTGACCCTGGGTGAAGGGTGGCACAACAACCATCACCATTACCCCGCTTCTGTTCAACAAGGGTTCTTTTGGTGGGAGATCGATATTACCTATTGGATTTTAATCCTAATGTCCAAGGTGGGATTGGTGTGGGATTTGAGATTGGTCCCCGAAAAAGCCAAATTGGCTTCATTGAGGTAGGAACTGAATCATGAAAATAGCAATTGTTGGATCAGGAATCTCAGGATTGGTTACGGCTTATCTTCTTTCCCAGGATCATGACATTACAGTTTATGAAGCCGCTAACTATATCGGTGGACACACCAATACGGTTTCAGTGGAACTGAAAGGCAAGGAGTATGAAGTGGATACAGGATTTATTGTATATAACGAAAAAAACTATCCGAATTTCGTTAAATTGCTCAATCAGCTGAGAGTTCCCAGTCAACCCACCACTATGAGCTTTAGTGTCCGCTGCGAAATTACCGGGCTTGAATATAACGGAACCTCGGTAAACCAACTGTTCGCTCAAAGAATGAATCTGGTCCGACCGTCATTTTACCGGATGATTAAGGATATCTTGAGATTTAATCGAGATGCGAAACAATTTCTGAAAAGTGAAGATCTCAAACTGACTTTTGGGGATTTTCTTGAAAAAGGAAACTACTCCCCCCAACTTCGGGAAAATTACGCCATCCCTATGACCTCTGCAGTTTGGTCCGGTAGTCCTTGGCAAGTACTCAACACTCCTTTTTATTTTATCGCACGTTTTTATGAGAATCACGGCATGTTGAGTATTGATGATCGCCCCCAATGGCGGGTAATTAAAAGTGGATCGCGCCAATATGTTACCCACCTTGTAAAACGTTTTGAAGATCGAATCCGCCTTCAATCCTCTGTTGAAAGGATTGTCCGGGGTAAGGATGGAGTGGAAATTTCGAGTTCGGATGGCAATTCGTCTCAATTCGACACTGTGATTCTGGCAACCCATAGCGATCAGGCGCTTGAAATTTTGGAGAAGCCTTCTCCCGCCGAGATGGAAATTCTGGGTGCAATTCGATACCAAAATAATGAGGCCATTCTGCATTGGGATGATTCGCTGCTTCCCAAACGGAAATTGGCCTGGGCTGCTTGGAATTATCATAAGTTGCAAGATTCTCCCGATGGCACTTCCGTTACCTACAATATGAATATTCTTCAAGGAATTGAATCCGAGTTTACCTTCTGCGTTTCCCTGAATATGACAGACAGAATTGATCCGGCAAAGATAATAAAAATCATTAATTACAGTCATCCAGTTTTTTCGGGGAATGCTATTGAAGCACAAAAGCGGTTGGGTGAAATCAATGGAGCAAACCGAACTTATTTTTGCGGTGCTTATTGGGGATCTGGGTTTCACGAGGATGGCGTCAACAGCGCATTGAACGTGTGTCGTTATTTTGGAAAGGGGCTTTAAATGAAAAGTTGTCTTTATGAAGGACGGGTACTGCATAAAAGATACCATCCTCTCTCGCATATCTTCAGGTACTCCCTGTTTATGGTCTGCCTGAGGTTGGATGAGCTGGAGGAAGTCTTTAGACCATATTGGTTTTGGTCGATAGAATCCCGGAATCTGGCATATTTTAGCCGCCGAGACCATGTGGGAAATGCCGAAATACCTTTGGATCAGGCGGTCCGGGATTTGGTGGAAGCAAAAACCGGAAAACGACCCCAGGGTCCTATTCAGTTAATGACTCATTTAAGTTATTTCGGATTCTGCTTCAATCCGGTGAGCTTTTATTTTTGTTGGAGCAAAAATGAAGAAACAATAGAAACCATCATAGCTGAAATCAACAATACCCCTTGGGGGGAGCAGCATTGTTACGTATTAAAAGTGGAGAAACAAGTTCAGGATGGAAATAACCAATTTACCTTTAAGAAAGATTTTCATATTTCACCCTTTATGGATATGGGATTGAAATATGTATGGTCATTCAGCGAGCTGGGAGATAAATTTCGGATACACATGGAAAACTGGGAGGGAGATCAAAAATTATTCGACGTCTCGCTAGGTATGATCCGTTCTGATATTTCTCACACCTCGCTGGCGCGAGTTTTAATTCAGTATCCGTTCCTCACTTTAAAAGTGGTTTGGGGTATTTACTTTCAAGCATTCCGCCTTTGGATGAAAAACTGTCCCTTCTATTCACACCCCAAATATCGCGAGGATGCAAAATTATTACCTAAGCAACCGGGAGCAGAATAATGCTACATAAAGAATCAATCATTCCAAAAAGTTTTCCCTTGGTCAAAAAAGAAACAGGTGCTTCCTGGGATTCTATTGCCCGGAAGGCTGTGCTCACAAAATTTCAGGAATTGACAACCGGACGGTTAACGGTGCTTGAAGGAAACAAAATTACACATTTCGGAGCTTTCACCTCTGACTTCGAAATTTCATCAGTTATAAAAGTTTTAGATGCAAAGATGTATTCAGAAATAATCACCAAGGGATTGAATGGTGCAGCCGAGGCTTATATACAAGGCTGGTGGTCTTGTGATGATTTGACCGCGTTGATCCGTATTTTCATCCGTAACCGACACCTTGCCGACAAACTGGAAGGCGGACTATCGAAGGTGGCCTCCTGGATATTCAGACTGCTCCATTCCATGCGGCGCAACACACGGAAAAACAGCTTGAGGAATATCACGGCTCACTATGATTTGGGCAACGAATTTTTTTCGACTTTTCTGGACGAAACAAGAATGTATTCCTGCGGAATTTTTGAAACCGAATCCAGCTCACTTGAACAGGCTTCCATCTGCAAAATTGAACGTATCTGTCGAAAACTTGAGCTATCTCCTGAAGATCATGTTTTAGAAATTGGAACGGGATGGGGTGGGTTCGCCATTCACGCAGCGAAGCATTATGGGTGTCGCATCACCACCACAACTATTTCCCAAAAACAATATAACTATGCTCGACAAAGAGTTCAAGACGCCGGACTCAATGACAAAATCCAAGTGATTAAAAAGGATTATAGGGATTTGACTGGTCGGTATGACAAGTTGGTTTCTATTGAAATGATTGAAGCGGTCGGACACCACTATTTCGACGACTTCTTCCGCAAGTGCAATGACCTATTGCATGATGAAGGACGTATGCTGCTACAGGGAATCATAATTGTTGATCATCTTTATGAGGATGCCAAGCGATTTGCGGATTTCATCAAAACCTATATTTTTCCTGGAAGCTGTATTCCTTCCATCAGCGCATTGTGTGATTCCGCTGGAAGGACAACCGACATGCGCTTGTTCCATTTGGAGGATATTACGCCCCACTACGCAACTACACTGAACCATTGGAGGCAACGGTTTATTCAAAACGTCAAGGAAATCCGTGAACAGGGATTTTCTGAAGAATTTATCCGTTTGTGGAATTTCTATTTTTGCTACTGCGAGGGGGGGTTTCTCGAACGCCAGATAGGGGACGTGCAAATGATTTTTACCAAACCCTTGTGCCGGATGGACCCAATATTACCGGATTTAAATACCAGCTCTCCAATTGAAGAGATAAATTAATGAACCAGCTGAATTTTTTTTACATTGGTGCTTAATAATGATGCTGGTTCCAAAGGAGAATACGTGATGGAAAGTTTGATCAATTTAATGGAGCGTGGATTGGTACCCGACCGTTTGACTCGATGGGGAATCCGCCGTCTGTCAATCCGGAGATTGCGGGATGAATCCAAATTTTTTATTCATGATGAGTCATTTTCAAAAGAGAAGTTCGCGTCTCAAATGAAGAGCGGTCCCATTGCCCTGCATACCGATGATGCCAACGCTCAGCATTATGAATTGCCTCCGCAGTTTTTTGAAATGGTACTTGGCGACCACAAAAAATACAGCGGGTGTTTCTGGGTAGAAAAAACCCAAACTCTCACGGAAGCAGAGGCCGCCGCTTTAAGGATTTCATGCGAACGCGCACAAATAGAAGATGGTATGAAAATTCTGGAGCTGGGCTGCGGCTGGGGCTCCCTCTCTCTCTGGATTGCTGAACAATATCCTAATTGTAAAATGACCGCAGTTTCCAATTCACGGGATCAACGGAAATTTATCGTGGATATTTGCAACCGCAAATCTATAACCAATTTGAATGTAATTACCTGTGACATGAACACGTTTGAGCCTTCTGGGCAATTTGATCGGGTAGTTTCCATAGAAATGTTCGAGCATATGCGCAATTACTATTGTTTGATGAAACGAATTGCCTCCTGGTTGAAACCGGATGGCAAATTGTTCTTCCATATTTTTTGTCACCAGCGGTTCCCCTATTTTTTCGAAACGGAGGGTGATGATAATTGGATGGGACGCTACTTCTTCACCGGAGGGGTTATGCCTTCTGTCGATTTACCGGGTTACTTTCAAGAGGACCTGAGCTTGGATTCCAAATGGTGGTGGGGAGGACAACATTACCAAAAAACGGCCGAGGCCTGGCTTCACAATATGGATGAGCATAAGGATAAAATTCTTAATCTGTTTTCCCAAGTCTACGGCAATCACAATTCAAAAAAATGGTTTTATCGATGGAGAATATTTTTTATGGCCTGCGCAGAGTTATTTGGATATCGCGATGGCAGCGAGTGGGGGGTATCTCATTACCTCTTCTCCAAAAATAAATTGGAAGGGTAAACAATGAAAACAACAATTATAATTCCCATTCTGCTGGCAGTGGTACTGCTCATTTTATTGCTGGGTTGTATTGTCTGGGCCAGCATGGAATCGGATGTTTTCGTGGGATTGGAGCAATTAATAGCCAACCGCTGGGGGCTGACAACATTAGTGGACATTTATATCGCATTGACTTTCATTGGTGTCTGGATCGGTGTCATGGAACACAGCGTGATCAAGGGAGTTGTATGGACAATATCGCTCTATTTATTAGGTAATCTCGCAACACTTGTCTATTTCATTTATCGAGCCACCAAAAGCAGCTCTTTCACCGAGATATTTTTGCCAAAGGTTTAAAGATGAAACTTTGAACTGGAGCAAGACAAACAGTTAGAATGATAAGAATTACTAATTTTTTTAAAAAGTTTTGATGATTGATTTTCATCTGTTTTTATTTTGAAAGCTCGTTATGAAAGTTACATCCGTCTTTAAAGAGAAAATATCCTTACCGCTGATCAATCTATTAAAGCAGGGATTGAGTCCGTCAAAATTGGCCCTGGTGATTGCACTGGGTATGACTCTCAGTGTTTTTCCGGTTCTCGGGACCACTACCCTTCTTTGTACCTTGGCTGCGCTGTTGCTTCATCTGAATTTACCAGCCATTCAAGTGGCAAACTACATGGCTTTCCCCATGCAAATTATTTTATTTTTTCCTTTTTTAGAGATCGGGGAAACCATTTCAGGAGGAAATCTGAAGGAAATTTCCAAGTCGACTCTGATTTCCGCATTCAATGTCGATTTTTTTCAAGCTATCAGCGAATTATCCCAATACTTGATTCTGGCCTGTTTCGGGTGGGTATTAACTTCCATTCCCTTATTTTTTGTTCTTTTCTTTTTTTTAAAGATTGTTTTTAACAAATACGGGAAAAAGTTTTCACCCAATAAAGTTTTGTCATAGAAGTATGAATTGATCAGAGTTTAAAGTTGAGGAGTACTATGTCAATCAATGCGATGCAAATAACCTTGAAACTGGCCGCTATTTATAACGTGGCGTGGGGATCTATGGCCATATTGCTTCCCATACAAAGTTTTGAGGTTTTGGGAATGCCTCCTCCCCTATATCCTCAATTGTGGCAATGTATTGGAATGATTGTAGGGGTTTATGGTTTGGGGTATTGGATTGCAGCCACTAATCCATTGATTCATTGGCCGATTGTGTTAGTGGGATTTCTTGGTAAGATTTTTGGGCCAATAGGATTTTCCGTAGCCATTATTAAAGATGAGCTTCCTCTTATATTTGGCGTTCATATCATTACAAACGATCTTATTTGGTGGATCCCATTCTTTTTAATTTTAAAACATGTCTATACAAATAAAATCGAGAGTCATATGGAGCGAATAAAATGACTAAACGTCAACTTAAGAAATGTCCGGAAAGCCCAAACTGTGTTTCCACGCAGACACAGCAGAAAAGCAAAAAGATGGACCCCATTTCGTTTGCTCTGGATCCCAAAGAGGTCAAAAAAATTATAAAAAATGTTGTCGAAAGTCTTCAAAGAACAGAGTTACAAAGTGAATCCACCCACTACCTGCACTACACCTTTAAGAGCAAAATATTCGGTTTTACAGACGATGTAGAGTTTGTACTTGATCCCGAAAACAAACTTATTCATTTTCGATCCGCTTCGCGGACGGGGTACAGCGATATGGGAGTGAACAAAGAGCGGATGACTGAAATAGGAAAAGGTGTTAAACAAGCTTTAAAAAACAGAACCACTTCCAAGTAACTCAGTAACCTTTCAGGGTGAAAGTTGAGATGGTGATTTGGAGTTTTTAACCTTGAACTACCTTCGGTTTCACTTACGTTTGGATGGGCTGTTTCTACGCGATTGTTAGTCAATATATCCAAGTATTTTGATGTTTATCCGGATCTTTCAAGGAAGTTATTATGATTGATTATTCCATTTACTTTTTCGCTTTGGCAGCGATATTGGCTGTTGGTTTTATCACATGGATCATCAGTCTTATTCTTGAAGATGTAAGTATTGTAGACAGCGCATGGCCGCTTATGTTTCTGTTCGGAGTTGTAGCATTAGCCTTTGATGTAAACGACTACAATCTTCGCACTCAGATTATTCTTGTTATGGTTTTTTTGTGGTCTGTACGGCTCTTTTTGTATTTAACGTGGAGAAATTGGGGTGAACCTGAAGATCGCCGATATCGAGTGATACGTGATAAATATGCACCCAATTTTGCCTTTAAAAGCCTATTTATAATTTTTATATTTCAGAGTGTTCTTGCATGGGTTATTTTAATGCCCCTCTGGCCTGCAATTACAAATAACGTTGCCTTCAGTTTTTGGGATGCCCTGGCTATTGTACTCTGGTTTGCCGGTTTCTTCTTTGAGTCGGTCGCTGACTGGCAGTTGAGCCGATTCAAGTCAGATCCCGCCAATCAGGGAAAAGTGATGGCGCACGGTTTGTGGTATTACACACGTCATCCTAACTATTTTGGCGAATGCCTCCTATGGTGGGGTTTCTATCTGTTCGCAGTTAGCAGTGGCGCGTGGTGGAGTATTCCCGGCCCGTTACTCATCACCTGGCTGCTATTGAAATTTTCAGGTGTTGTCATGCTTGAGGAAACCATTGTCAAGCGCCGTCCGGCTTATCGTGAATACATTGCCAATACCAATGCCTTTTTCCCAGGACCTCCAAAGCATGACAGACGGGCTGTGGGAGCTGAATAAAATTGGAGATCAAAGAGAAATGAAAAAAATATTTTTTACTTCGTTCTTACTTATCTCTTTTCTGATTACGTTGGAGTTTTATGCGTTTGCCACTGAAGAGCGATTATGGAACTTCAAGGTATATCTGGATAAGAAAGAGATCGGTTATCAGAACTTTAAACTTACATCGAAGCCAAATGGGTCAAATGTATCGATTGAAGCCAAGTTCGATATCGATTTTCTTTTTATTAATGTTTATAGCTACAGACACAATAATAGGGAGGTCTGGCAAGACGGATGTCTACGGTCGATTGAGTCGAAAACAGATGACAATGGCGAAAACTTTTTTGTGCTTGGATCAGCGCAGAATGAAGACTTTACTATAAATAGCCAGAACGGTAAGCAGCGCTTGAAAGGTTGCATTAAAACCTTTTCTTACTGGGATGCCAACTTTTTGAATAGCACTCATCTTCTTAACTCGCAGACAGGTGAATTTTCACCTGTTGAGATCCGAAAGCTTGGTAATACAGAGATCAATGTTAATGAACAGCTAATCCCAGCCGTGCATTATCAGATTTCGACACGGGATTTCGAAATTGAACTTTGGTATTCACCTGATCATTCCGAATGGCTTGCACTTAAGTCAACAACGGTCGATGGCGATGTGCTCAGATACCAGAGAATATAGGAGAATTGTTATGAGATGGTCCAATTTTCTTTTTGCGATATTTTTAATGCTTAGTTCCTGCGTAAGCTATGCACCTATTAAAACGGAGAGCGAAATTGACTTGAATCGTTTTATGGGTGACTGGTATGTCATTGCAAATATTCCTACATTTATAGAAAAAGGAGCACACAATGCCGTCGAATCGTACAAGCTTAATGAAGACGGAACAGTAGAAACGACATTCACGTTTCGTCAGGATGGTTTTGAGGGAGAGCAAAAAACTTACAATCCAACTGGTTATGTTTCCGAACGAAACAATGCAGTGTGGGGCATGCAGTTTGTATGGCCGATCGAGGCCGAGTATCGTATTATTTATTTGAATAAAAATTATACTCAGACGATTATCGGAAGAAAAGCCCGTGATTATGTCTGGATTATGGCCAGGTCACCTCAAATAACAGAAGAGGATTATCAGAAGCTTATCGATTACATTGATGAGCAGGGGTACGATATTTCTAAAGTCGATAAAGTTCCTCAGCGATGGGGAAATCGACATCATTAACGTCTGACGAAATAATGGGTTCAAGGGTGAGGTCAGCTAAGCTACTGGAACGGGTTGGATAGTGGAACCCATTCTTTTTAATTATGAAAAAGTATTCCAAAATAATTTGAAACTAAAAATCATATTTGACTAAGGATTTACTAATGGACTGTCGGAAGTGGGAACGATGGTTTGCCGAGAAACTTTTGGATTACGATCTGGCGGCGAATAATGGTGGATGGCAATGGTGTGCCTCGACCGGATACGACGCGCAACCTTATTTTCGAATATTCAATCCGGTCACCCAATCGAAAAAATTTGATCCGGAAGGAAAATTTATAAGAAAACACCTTCCGGAATTGTCTGAATTTTCCAATAAATATATTCATTGGCCCCACGATGCCACACTTGAAGAACAGGAAAGAGCCAACTGTATTATGGGCAAGAACTATCCCAAGCCAGTGGTCGTTCATTCCAAACAACGTGTCGAGGACTTGAACTTATTTAGGCATAGGTCTGTTTGAACTAGGATTCCAACGTCTGAAAAGCGCGTAGACTTCCCCTAAAGTCAATCCCGGCAAAAATTTCAGCTTGCTTTCACTTAAAAGAGCTATCCATTAGGCAATTTATTCATTATTTCGGAATAAGCATGCAAAGCAATGACTAAACATAGAATCATTAAACTCATTGAGGGTAGCATTTTATAAAAAGGATTTTTTACCCTCAAATGAGTTATTAAAGCTGCAATCATTAATACCGCTATTCCAGCCGCACCTGACAGTATGACAATTGAATCACTGCTAAATAGCATCAAAACAAAGGATATCTTCAATATCCCTACAAGGTCCCTTAACCAAGCCGGTAATTTATATGCCTCAAATTCCTCAATGATATTTTGGTATCTGACGACCCAAACGAAAAATATAGAGCCGGCAACTAAGGCCTTAAGGGCATAAATAATACTTGGCAAAGAAATCATGCTGAATTCCTCAATTATGAAAGTAATAATTTATTTAACTATGCGAATGTTCCTGTAACCATTCTTGAGCCAATTTTCTGGCTTTGGTTACCTGTTTTCGAGTCATGCGGTTTTCCATAATGTTTTTATATTCTATTCCCTCCTTGTAACCTTGTTCTGCGGCTACATTAAACCATTTAGCAGCAAGAACATAATCCCTTGAAGTCCCTCGGCCTAATTTGTACATTATTCCAAGTTTTATCTGAGCTTGCGGGTTACCCCCCTCTGCCGAATTTTTATATATCTGTAGCGCCTTATGGTGTTCCCCCCTCTCAGCAAGATTCTGCGCTTTTTGTAAATCATTGCTATATGCAATAGAAGCAAAAGAAAGAAAAAATATGGAAAAAAGTAAAGTTATTTTATTAAGCATTGAATATTCTCCAACGGTGTCGAAGTATTATGAAAAAATTATACGGCGGTAAAATACCAATCCCCTTTTGTGTTTTCTATTTTGACTAATAGAGCACGTCACATGGCAAATCACCGAGGCCTAATGCAGCGTCCCGCCTTATCTTCAGGCTAACCACTTACACTTTAGGTTTGCCGCCAACTTTCTTACAGGTGTCCCAGGTGCGAATTCACGACTCGGAAAGTCGAGCGGTGGACAATCGCCAACCCGAATTTTTTGCGTTGACGGAACGCCACAGACTTAGGTCCTTTTCACAGAACTGGATCAAGGTCAAATCGATCAAGATTCATCACCTTGTTCCAGGCTGCTACGAAGTCATTGACAAACGCCTGCTGCGCGTCGTCACTGGCATAAACTTCCGTGATGGCTCGAAGTTGCGAGTTCGAACCAAACACGAGATCGACTGAAGTGCCAGTCCATTTGACCTCACCCGTCTTGCGGTCCCGTCCTTCAAACAAGTGCTCGCCTGTGGAGGACTTCCGCCACTCCGTGCTCATGTCCAGCAGGTTCACGAAGAAGTCATTGGTCAACGTCTCAGGCCGCTTCGTGAAGACACCAAGTTGGGAATTTCCATAGTTTGCATTCAGGGCCCGCATGCCGCCGACAAGAACCGTCATCTCAGGAGCGGTCAGCGTCAAAAGGTGTGCCCGATCCACAAGCAGCTCCTCCGCGCGGCGATCGTGTCCCTGACGGGAGTAGTTGCGGAACCCGTCTACGATCGGTTCAAGCACGGCAAAGGAATTCACGTCGGTCATCTCCTGCGAAGCGTCGGTGCGCCCGGGCGAAAAGGGAACTTGAACAGCGTGCCCGGCCTTCTTCGCAGCTTCCTCAACGGCTGCACACCCGCCCAGCACAATCAGATCAGCAAGCGAGACCTTCTTGCCGCCGGATTGCGAGCTGTTGAAATCCTGTTGGATTTTCTCCAGTGTCTGCAATACCTTCATCAGTTTGATCGGTTGGTTGACTTCCCAATCCTTCTGTGGTGCAAGGCGAATGCGGGCTCCGTTCGCTCCTCCCCGTTTGTCCGTACCTCGGAACGTGGCTGCCGACGCCCAGGCGGTCGAGACCAATTCCGGAATGGAGAGTCCTGAAGCGAGTATCTTGCCCTTGAGTTCAGCGATGTCCTGCTCCCCGATCAATTCATGATCAACCACAGGAACCGGATCTTGCCACAATTGCGGCTCTGGAACCAGCGGGCCGAGGGACCGCGAGACGGGTCCCATGTCGCGGTGAGTCAGCTTGTACCAAGCCTTAGCGAAGGCTTTTTCGAACTCGTCCGGGTTCTCATAAAAACGTTTTGAAATTGGCCCGTAGATTGGGTCCATCTTCAGTGACAGGTCCGTCGTGAACATCATCGGGGCGTGACTCTTCGACGGATCGTGAGCGTCCGGCACTGTCCCCTCCCCAGGCGTATCCTTGGGAGTCCACTGCCACGCACCGGCCGGACTCTTCACCAGTTCCCATTCGTAGCCGAACAGGTTTGCGAAGTAAAAGTTTGACCACCGCACCGGGGTGAATGTCCAAGCCCCTTCCAGGCCGCTGGTGATCGTGTCGCCAGCATTGCCCGTTCCAAAAGTATTCTTCCAGCCGAGGCCTTGCTCTTCGAGGCTGGCCCCTTCGGGTTCGGCACCAAGGTACTTGCCTGGGTTTGCTGCACCGTGGGCTTTGCCAAGTGTATGGCCGCCAGCGATGAGCGCAACGGTTTCCTCATCATTCATTGCCATGCGGCCAAACGTTTCCCGGATGTCCCGGGCTGCGGCGAGCGGATCCGGTTTGCCGTTGGGCCCTTCCGGATTGACGTAGATCAAGCCCATCTGAACGGCGGCGAGAGGATTCTCGAGTTCGCGATTGTCGGTGTAACGCTTGTCACCCAGCCACTCGCTTTCAGGCCCCCAGTAAATATCAGCTTCTGGTTCCCAGACGTCTTCGCGACCTCCAGCGAATCCAAGCGTCTTGAACCCCATCGACTCGAGGGCACAGTTACCGGTGAAGATCATCAGGTCGGCCCACGAAATTTTACGACCGTACTTTTGTTTAATTGGCCAGAGCAACCGGCGGGCCTTGTCAAGGTTCGCATTGTCGGGCCAACTGTTGAGGGGGGCAAAGCGGAGTGTACCCGATGATGCGCCGCCGCGACCGTCGGCGATGCGATACGTACCTGCACTGTGCCAAGCCATCCGAATGAATAGCGGCCCATAGTGGCCGTAGTCGGCTGGCCACCAGTCCTGTGACGTCGTCATCACCGCTTCGATGTCCTCCTTCAAGGCATCCAGATCGAGTTTCTTGAACTCCTCGGCGTAATTAAAATCGTCACCCATTGGGTTGCTCATGGGCGAATTCTGATGAAGTATATGCAGGTTCAACTGATTCGGCCACCAGTCCCGATTCGACAAGGCCCCAGCCGCCGTGTGCCTAAGGATTGCGCCCTTCACCGGGTACTTGTCGGCCTCCATATTTTCCCCATGCGGTTTCGCTGTCGAAATTTTATATATCTGTAGGGCCTTTTGGTGTTTCCCCTTCTCAGCAAGCTTCCGCACTTTTAGTAAATCATTACTGTATGCCAAAGAAGAAAAAGAAATAAAAAGTACGAGAAAAAGTAAAGTTATTTTATTGTTCATTGAATAACCTCCAATGGGGTCAAAATGTTATAAAAAATTGTACGGCCGTAAAAAAGCCGATTCCCTTTTATGTTTTTCGTTTTGACTAATTGGGACTCCAGTAAAAAAAAAGGTAGTACAAAGCCCAGATAATCAATCCTATGGCGATCAAAACAAGCCCGGTAGGAACATAGCCTTTACGTTCGCGTATCCCAGAAGATTGGAAAATATATTCCTTACCCACATCGTCACTAGTTGCTTTTGAATTACTATCTTTAAAATCATCTTTCATAAGAATTTACTTTTCCTTATTTATCCATGGCTAAAATAAACTTTTACTGTGCGACCTTCTCTATAGATTTTTCTTCATCGCCTGCCCTGACCACCGTCCAAATTTGATTTCGCAATGTTTCCAAGTCCTTTGTTTCCAACCCAGCTTCCAGCAAAGTGCTTTCATAGGCTCTCACCCGCAGTGATTGGACGTAATGCACAATATCCCAAATTTCCGAGGGAGATAATTTGTCCTGATAAAGTGGCATGGCAACTCCCCCGATCCCGACTACCAAAGTTATAAAGAGGTGACGGCTGTCACGTCCTAATTTTACTCCTCCTGTTTTTCCGGCAGCCAGGTTGAAATTTGCAGGTTTTATCGGATACCCCCAGGTATCTTTTAATCTGCCGGCCAAAGGCCCGTTTCCCTCTCCCTTTGGACCATGGCAGACCATGCAATTGCTTTGGAATAGTTTCCCTCCATTATTTAAAGATTCCAGCGTGGGTTCTGGTTCCTGAGGTATAGAAATGGATTCCTTTAATTCTTCACTTTCCCATCGCTTGGAAAATGTCTTTAAGTATTGAATGACGCCAAACAGTTCATCATTGTTAAGGGAATACCAGGCGGCCATGGAGGTTCCCCAAAGACCGTGCTTCAAGGTGTAATAAAGATCACTATCCGTGGGAAGAGAATCTTTTCCCGGGGTGGAGTGGAATTTGAATATTCCTTTGGTAAAATCCCTGGGTTTGGGATTCAGAAATTTCGCAGCAGGCCCCTTTCCATCTCCATTGAGCCCATGACAACCCTGACAATAATCTTCGTAAACTTTTTTCCCAACGGCTAACACGTTTTGTTGCTTGGGAGTATTAAAAGTGACCAAAGTCCCTTGTAAAATCGAAGTAGAGACGAACCCTTCCCGCCAATCACCGATACGGGTTCCCAATCGCTGAATATAAGTAACCAGAGCTTTTCCGTCTTGATTTAGAATGGGTTCCTGATTTTCATTTTTTTCAAACAACCAGCGGAATCTGGGCATAATAGAATTTCTAACCACATCTCTTGGGTTCCAGAAATGAGCAATATGCCAATCATCACCATACTTTCTTCCCGCCCGGGATAAATCAGGTCCTATTCGACGAGTTCCAAATAAATGCGGGCGGTCATAAGCATATTCGCCCCTCTGTGAAACGGGCCCCCATCGACGAGGCTCTCCGGTAACTGGACGGATATATTGCGAGTGACAATACCAGCAACCCTCTCGAATAAAAACCTGCCGGCCCTGTGTCTCCTCTTCGCTGTAAGTGGGAACACTGATGGTTGAACCTGTCATGGTCTCCTTCACAGTTGCTGCCTGTTTGTTAAAGGTTAGCGTAGGAAGCACTCCCTGAATAAGTACAGCAAGCGAAAAAAATCCGACTCCAGCAGCAAATACAATAGTGGAGGGTGATTCCACCCAGTTTTTTTGAGCGATGGATCGAAGAGGAAGTTTTTGAGCTCCGGCGTCCTCTTCAATATCTTTATTAAGAAGTTCGCCTTGCCGGGTGGTTTTATGTAAATTGAAAACCATTAAGGCAAGACCAAGAATCATGGCCAAGCCACCCAGGGTCCTTACAATCCAGCCAGTTTTAATAGTCTCAATTGAACTAAAAAAGCTGACTCCATTTTCCAATAAAAACCCCTGAACCAATCCCTGAATAGTCAGAGAAGCAAGCATGATTCCAAAACCGATAATGGTTAACCAAAGATGCCAGGTTGCCAGTCGATTGCTCCAAAGCTGTCTATTGGTTACCCTAGGCCAAACAAAATAGATCCCCCCTATAATCCAACTTACCATACCGCCAAATGCCGTTAAATGAGAGTGGCCAATGACAAAATCATTAAAATGAGTTAGCGCCTGTATTCTCCGCAAGCCCTCCAGAGAACCCTGGACACTTCCTAATAAATAGAATAGTGCCCCAAGTAGTAGAAATTTTGCTGCTGTATAATCTGCCCCTTCTCCACCCAAAACTTTGCGCCATTCATTTCGAGCCGTTCCGTAAAAATTAACGGTCACGGCAAAGACGGATAGAATCAACATAAACCCCGTGGCAATGGAAATAGTTTGAGTCCAATAGGGGATGGGGCTGTAAATATAGTGATGGGTACCCACAAACGGATAAAAGAAGGCTAGAACCCAAAACCCGAGTAAAGATAGCTTATGGCTGAATAAAGGCTGCCTGAGGCTTAAAGGAAGATAAAAATAGATTATTGCCAAACCTGCCGGCGTCATCCATAAGCCCACTATATAGTGGATATACAGGCCATGCATTGCAGCACTGTCAGTACCTGAAATTTCCGCATAAGGTAGAATCACGTTTCCCAAGAATAAATTAAAAAGGGTCCATACAAATGCGGCCGTTATATACCAGAGGGAAACATAAAGCCGGGGTTCAGTTCGTTGAAGAATCGTGCCCAATACTTGAATGACAATGCCCAGCAATACAGAACCGCGAATGACATTCAAAGGCCACTCAAATTCTGCAACTTCGAGACCTAGATTGTAACCAAGGAATAAAGAAACGCTTCCAAGGATGATAAAAATATTCCACAACCATAAAAGGCCAATGGACCAGTTTTCCTTGTATAACCTCCTTCCGCAAAGTAAGGGAACAGCATAATAAATAAGGCCGATAAATATAGTCGAGAAAGATCCGAAGATCACGCCATTAACATGAACCGGGCGTATCCGACCAAAAGTCAGCCAGGGTAATTCCTCGAAGATTTCGGGATTATGAAATTTCAAAGAAACGAATGCGCCAATTAAAGGAAATAGGACGATCCACAAAAGACCCCATGACAACCAAGCTTTGATAGTTTTTTGATTGACTAAATTTGAATAGGCCATTGTTTTTAGTTATTTCAATATATGTTCACAATCGTGAAATCATGTTTTTAGTGATTTTGTTCTCAATCCAAGAAGGAGCTTTTCTTTTGGTCCATTGAAACAGACTGGATTTTTCTCCCAAATAGAAATTGCGATAAGCCAGGACTGGATTTTTGTTTTTATATTGCTGAGGCATGGCTTGGGCAAACGAAGTGAGCCCCATATCTTTTATGGGAGGTAAAGGCAGAGTTTTAATCAGGTCCCAGGATTTATGGTTTTCTGTTTTATTAAAACGATATATGTATTCTGAATTCAGTTCCTTGGCAAGTTTCCGCAGCCATTTCCAGTTAGAAAGAGAGGTTCGAGACCAGACCGTACAGGGGTGATTTCTGTGTGTGATCTGATAGCCTAAGGCCATATCGTTCATCCTGAGAGCCGTGCTGAGCATCTGTGCAGATTCTAATATCATTTTCACGACATGCTGGTCGCAATGATACCTCGCGCAATTTTTGATATTTAGATCCAGAACAAAAATATTCACGACACCTCTTCTCAGGGTCGCCCATGATATGGGCTTTGCTCCAACCTCACCCACCATTGATACGCCAGTTCGTTTGCACGGTTAATTTCCTGATCGTTCAGCCGGGTTTCCAACTGTTTTCTTTTCACATCTCCTGCTTGTATCCCATTTGCACCAGCCAACTTTAACCACACATAGGCCAATAATAGGTTTGTGACTCCACCCTTTCCATTCGCATACAATTCCCCCAATCGAAATTGGGCATCGGGATAACCCTGTTCGGCGGCTTTTTGAAACCAGGTTCCAGCTTTTCGATAATCCCGCACCAACCCCATGCCTTTCAAATTCATTTCGCCGAAGAGATATTGGGCTCCCACGTCTCCCTGCTCGGCACTGGCCTGAAACCATTTGCCGGCTTCGGTCCAATTTTTTTTAGTTCCTTGACCATTTAGATACATGATTCCCAAAAAATACTGGGCATTAGCATACCCGGCCTCAGCCAGAGATTTCCAGTGAACAAAGGCGCTTTTAAAATCTTTTTTTAGATAAGCTTTATACCCTTGCAAAAATTTATCGCTTCCGTCTTCGGCGGTGGCTTGACTTATCCCGGGTAATGCAAGGAGAAACAAAAACGTAAAAGCTATCGTTAATTTAGATTGGGTTTTCATATGCATTTCTACTTTTTGGCAAACTGTCGAATATAATGGATCAACTGCCAAATTTCATTATCCGACAGACCCGAATATCCAAACATTGAGGTTCCTGGTGACCCATTACGGATGATCCAGAACAACTGACCGTCCGGTAATGATTTCATGGTTTTGGCGCAGGTGAAGTCTCTCGCGGGTGGGGTGCTTTCAAAATCCGGGTCACCCTTTCCGTTACCCTTGGTGCCGTGGCAGGTTTTACATGTGATGGGTATGGCTTGCTTCTGAAACAGTTTTTCACCGGCTTCAATGATCTTGGTATTTGCTGAAAGAGGATTCTTCATGCTTAAAAACTCTTTCGGGGCGGTCGGCGTTTTTCTGTTTTGCGGACATTCTCCTTTGGCAAACAACAGGGTTGGAAATCCCATAAAGATCTGAAAAAGGACAAAAATAATTGGTAACCATACTTTGTAATCCTTGATCGTGAATATACCTTTGCCCATCATGATTCCTCCTTCAGGGGAAAGACCCATTCATTGGGGAACCCGCTCAAATCGGTTCCCCAATGAATAGCGATTGAATAAAGATTATCGAACGGTTATCACAATTGAATCCGTTAGAGGCGGACTGTAAGGAATATGATTCCCCTTGGCAAAAAGACTCTGTATGGTATGTTTGCCGGAAGAAAGCTTGAGCGTTTTGCATGAGGAACCATCACCCATATGGATGTGCCTGGCATCCTTTCCAATCGGCTTGCTCAAATCGGAAGGCAATCCGACATCTACCAAAATGTGATTGTGACCCTTTCCTTCATTCACGCCCTTTTTCGCGGGTTCGACTTCAATCCCCCAAGCAGTCATGCAAACTTCAACAGGACTGGATACAACTGCCCCATCTCTTGGTTTGGAAATGGTCACGGCCTGATAATTTTCCGCAAACGAGCTGGAAGCCGCCAGGCTGAAAATCAGTGAAAGGCTCAAGATCATGTACAGATTTTTCATGGTAAATCTCCATTAAATAGTTTGTAATTGCCACCTACCAGGCAGCTTGAGGTGGTCTAATGGCCTGAAGTAAATCCGTGAGTGTTAAGAGACCAAAAGCTTCTATAAAATTATTTTTGGTTATCATATTTAATAACGAAAAATGTTAATGAGATCCCTCGATATTCATTTCCAAGGGCACTTTCTCTTTGCAGGACACGCTTGGATTGAGCCCACATTCATGTATTTTCAATAACTCAGATTCCAATATTGTCGGGTTGCCGCGAGCAAACCTCCGGGCCGAGTAAAACTGCTTGGTGGCTTCTTCGTGTCGATCTGATTTATGCAGACTAAGGGCCAGGTTATAGTGCAAAATCCCCTGACTCGGATCCCTTAGTTGCTGCGCTAGGTTCACAGCCTTTTCAAAATGGGTAATTGCTTTATCATAATTGCCCTGTTCATAAAGTTGAATGCCCTGTCTATTAGTTTGATCAATTTTAAAATCAAAACTTTTTGAGCCTTCCATTTTCGGAATTTCAAGTGGGATCTCCTGCTCCGTATATGCTGTAAAAGGATCTAAAAGGAATAGGAATCCTAATATATAAACGAGATATTTCTTATTCATTTTTTTACCCAAGCGCTATAAAGCAAAATATGTTTAAGATTTTGGAATCCATTGTTTTCTCTCCATGCAAAGAGAGAAAAGTTTTTGTTCTTGAATAAAACGTTCCCCGGAGCCTTGGCTTCCTTCGCTTTTTCTGGCATGCAAACTTGCATAATTCCTGCAAAGAGATACATCTTCATAAAAAGCCTGTTCTCCTTTTTGCTTTTGGTCCACATAAGACTGATAGTTTGTATCTGGCATGCATCCAGAATTCGATACTCCCAAGAGGCCTATATATATTAATTTTAAAAACAAGAATTTGTAATCTTTAATCATTATTAAAAGCCTTTTATCCTTGTTTATTCTGGAAAATAAATGCACCGCAATAGATGCTTTGTCGGCAAGCGGATTTGATAAACACGATAATGCAACAAATGATGTGGGTCAGGCTTTTCATGTCTTTGCTAGAGAGATTTCTTGCTGTTTATGTTTCATTCTCAAGTCTGCTGCTCGTCGTCGAAATGCGATTCTTTTCTAATGAGCCAGTAGGTGATCCCCAAAGCCAGGATGACCGAAGCTGTACCGAAAATATAAATTGGTGTGATTTGCTTGAAATCAAAAATAATCACTTTTCGAGCAATTGCCATGAGCGCTGTCGCAACAACTAGTTTTATATGTATGACATCTTTGCGGATGTACAATGTGATGTTCATAAAAATTTCGATGGCAATTAGAACTGCCAAGAAGCCACCGAATGTAGAAACAATCGAGTTTGTTTTAAAATTTATTAAGCTTGGAGAAATTAAACTATCGTAAATGTCATAAATTACATCTACAATTCCAAAAATAATCACAAAAACCATGAAGACCGCTAAAATTTTGACCACTGTTCGAATAGTGCGATGAAGTGCTACGATGAGTTTATCTTCCTCATGTAGAGATAATTCCTCATTCTTGATTTTCTTTGACCGTTCTTTGCGGTAATGCTCCATTAAAGCATCGACAATATTTGCATGATTGGCCAGGAACGATGCATTAAAATCTTTCTGATCTAATTTTTGAATACCTTCGATTGACTCAAAATTGTCCCCGACAATATTCTTAAAGCCCATACTCCATTCCAAATACTGACGTTTCTTGATTTCTTTTTTGGAAACCAGCCTGAAGTCCGTGTGGCGTGGATCTTTTTTTATTTTGCGTAGTAAACCCTCAACGAGTGTTTCGTCTCCTTCCAGTATTTGAATGAAAGTTTTATTTCCATAAAGTAGCATTCCCGTAATTCCCAACTCAATGTTGTTTTTTCGGCTACTGCTGAGAATGTCGTCCAGATCGGCTTTTAGCATGGGCCTGGCTTCAGAACTGATGTATGTGATTTGTATCATTGGTATATTTTGTGAGTCTTTAAAAGTTGATTAAATATTTTATTTAAAGCATCGCCCATGGCTTAAGCCTGGGTTTATTTCGATAAAGAACGGATATAGTGTACGAGTTGCCAGACTTTATTATCGGACAGATGTTTGTAAGACGGCATGGAAGTACCTTTTGACCCGTTTTTGATAATCCAGAATAATTGACCATCGGAAATCGCATCCATCGTGAGTTTGCAGGTAAAATTTCGCGGTTTTGGATTCATGTGTAATGACATCGCCCCCTGCCCGTTACCCAACATTCCATGACATTGCTTGCAGGCAATGGGCTTGGCTTTGATATGCGAAAGAACCTTTCCTTTTTTGATATGACGCGGTTCTTTTCTCAACGGATTCTTTTTGTTTAAAAAAGCAGGAGGAGCGGTCTGGGTTTTTCTGGATTGCGGGCATTCCTTGGCCCAAACAATAGCTGTACCGTTCATAAAAAAAACAATTGCAAATAAACTAATAAAAATCGATTTAAGTTTAAATGGTTTCAGGCTCAACATTTTATTCTCCATGCCTCGGATTCTTATGACCCGAAACCCGCCACCTTTTGCGAATACCTTATGTATTTAATAATTTCTTTAATCTCTTCATCGGACACTTTTCCTTTTTGAGCAGGCATGGCCCCTGAACTGGATCCATTTAGAATGATCCTAGCAATCTTTTTGTTTGAATAAGCGCCGGAAGAGTAGATTTTTTGAATCAATTTTGGTGCCCTGTTTCCCCCCATGCCATCCGGTCCATGGCACCCAGCACATGCTTGATGAAAATATTTTTGACCAGCTTTATAATTCTCGGGAACTGTTTTTCGCGGCTCAACGGAACAAGAGATTATTAAAAAATTAAAAATCAATAAGATTGCAAGTGAGATTATATTTTTCATTTCTATTTCCTTTCTCTGCTGCGAACTCCTTGTCTGACCCAACTAAAGATTGCTCTGTTCTTCAATCATTGCCTTGAGTTTTCGATATTCTTTGTTATCGGGATTGTTTTTTAAGGCTTTGTTAATGGAAATCATGGCTTCCTTGTATTTTTCGGCACCCATTTGAATAAGTGCGTCCATATAAAAAGAACGAGCTTGCATTTGTGAATCGCTTTCCACACTGCGGGCGCATCGAAAACCCAGTCCTACTCCGTAAGAGTTGTTCATGGGGTCATTCCAAAAGCGATGGGTGGTGGTGATGCTTTGGGCTGGAGCAAACCAGGAGCCGCCACGGATCACTTTCTTTTTCCCGGTAACTTGTTGGTTCAGATAGGTTCCAGTTGTTCCAATTTTAATTCCGAATTGAGGACCTTTTGGATTTCTTACTTCTTTGGATGTCTTGTAATAATTCGGATCGTACCAGTCCTGGACCCACTCAAATACGTTTCCGGCCATGTTGTAGACACCGTAATAACTCTTTCCCTCAGGGTAAGCGTCCACGGGAACCGTAATATGCTTCTGACCGGTTTTACCTTTTTGGAAATTAGCCTTGCTGTAATCCAGTTCATTACCCCAGGGATAGATGGAGCCCGCGGGCCCACGCGCGGCTTTCTCCCATTCAGCTTCCGTTGGTAGCCTTTTATTTGCCCAGTGGCAATAGGCGTTCGCGTCGTACCAGTTCACCCCGGTGACCGGTTGGTTGGGTTGATTGAGTTGATGATGGTCCCAATACGCGGGGGCGGGATAATCGGTGGCTTTGATAAACTCAATGTACCGGGCATTGGAAACCTCATACGTGTCAATGAAATAGGCGCTGAGATAAATCATTCGAGCCGGGCCCTCATCCGCAAACGCTTCCTTTAAAACCGGGAAATTCGTATTCTGAGACGATGATCGAATAGCGTTGGCGTGCGTGGCTGGGGGTTTATCAATCCCCCGCATAAACCCGCCGGCATTGACCAGGGCCATATTTTCTGGAGCCGGGGGTTCAGCTGCGCTCGTAAGGGGAAACGATGTTCCGGCGAATACGGTCAACAGTAATAGAGTTACAAGTTTGATCGCTAATTTTTTTGAATGCCAACCCATAGGGGCCTCCCAAAGTCTGATTGCTTTTAATTTTTTTTATCTATTTTTGGCGCAACGAAATCCAATACCATCGGTTTTAAGCGCGAATCCGCCTTTACCTCTTGAAGCCGGCCGAACATCCGCTTTAAAGCTGTGCCAGGAACCGCCCTTGATGACCTTCAGAATTCCTGTTCCCGGACCTTGCGGGTTCCTGGCGGGGGCGGTTGCGTAATAATCCGAGCCATACCAATCCTGTGTCCATTCGCGAACATTTCCGGCCATATCGTGTATTCCATAAGGCGATTCAGTCCCTGTTTGTGATCCAACCGTCCAAAGGGTGCTGGTTCCATCCCAGTTCCTTTCAAAATTGACCGGCTTTGTTTGGGGGGACTGGGTTCCCCAGGGAAATAAGGATCCGCGATCTCCCCGCGCCGCTTTTTCCCACTGCGCTTCCGTCGGCAGGTGTTTTCCCGCCCAATTGCAATAATCAACTGCGTCATACCAGGTCACCTGAACCACAGGTAAATGATCGATTCCTGATTCTTCCGACAGTAATATCTCGCCGTAGGGATTCGGCGGTTCTTTACGTCCGGTGGCATGAATGAAATTTAGATAACGTTGGTTGGTCACTTCATAGACATCAATTGCATACGTATCCAGAAATACATTTCTCTGCGGTCGTTCATCTGCTCTGCCCTCTCTCTGTTTGCTGCCCATCAAAAACTCTCCCGCCGGAATAATTGCCATCGCAACCGGGTCTCTTCTTTCCTTCTTTAAGGAATCTGCATTAACCTCGGTGTGGAGATTGCACAACGCCGAAACCAGGCATACTAGAAAGGTCAAATTTAAAAATTTAGATACAGCTGTCATTTTTTAGGCTCCTGGCTTTCAGTGATGACTGTGTCGGTGATTTGCAAGATTTGTTCGATCAATTTGTGAGTCATTTTCATGTCGCCTCTATCTTCCGCTGCATAAGCTTCGGCAAGCAGTGCACGCGATATATGGAGATTCATTTCCAATTCGGTCTGGACCGTGGGAGATGCCAGGGTTCCACCCAATGCGGCATGATGGTAGGTTTCCCATGCCTGTTCGACGGCCATCCGGGCTTGAGCGGTCTTGCCGACGACGCCCTTCTCATGCGAACTTTCAGAGAATCCCGAGCTTGGAATAAAGAGAAACAACGCAGCACAGAGAAGAAAGCTCCCTGTTAAATTTGATTTATTCAAAAAATGAACGATTTGTCTCATGATTGACTTTCCTGGTTTTGTTTGATAACACCAGAAGTCTCGGTTTGAAGAGGAGGGAATGAATCCCCTCCTCTTAAATCAAACCCGAGAAAAGGTTTTAGTTCCGGACCTGCTTTTGAATCATTTTCTGCAATTGCAGGTATTCCGGGTTAGATGCGTCCTGGCTCAGCGCCTTTTCTATAGATTGCATCGCCTGCGGATACTTTTCCGCACCCATATGGATCAAAGCCTCCATGTAAAAAGTGCGAGCCTGATCCGCGGATTCACCTTCCGCCGAACGGGCGCAACGAAACCCAAGTCCCACACCATAACTGTTGTTCATAGGATCGTTCCAGAAACGATGAGTGTTGGTCACGCTTTCCGCTGGGGCATACCAGGATCCACCGCGGATGACACGTTTCTTGCCGACTGCAATACGGTCCACGTAAGTGCCGGTATTACTCAGGAACGCGCCCTCTTTCGGACCGGTCGGGTTGGTCATATCTTTCCTGTTTTTGTAGTAGTTGGGGTCATACCAATCAGCGACCCATTCAAAAACGTTTCCTGCCATGTTGTAGGCCCCGTAGGGACTTTTACCGCCGGGATAGGCGTCCACGTTCGCGGTGAATTCCTGTTTCCGGCCGAAGTTTGCATTGTTTGAGTTCACTTCGTTCCCCCACGGATACTTGTATCCTTCCGGACCCCGTGCGGCCTTTTCCCATTCCGCTTCCGTCGGCAGGCGCTTGTTGGCCCAGCTGCAAAACGCGTTGGCGTCGTGCCAATTCACACCGCTTACGGGTTGATTCGGTTTGTTTCGCAGGTGATCGTCCCAATAGGCCGGGGCGGGATGTCCCGTGGCTTTAATGAATTGCCCGTATTGCTGGTTGGACACTTCGTACTTGTCCAAATAGTAAGTATCTAAAGTGATGTTGTGGGCGGGACCTTCATCATGGAAGGCTTCGCGGGAAACGGAGTATTTGAGTCGTTTTATTTTAGACATTTTCTCTGTTTTGGCATTTACTTCTTTGTCGACCCCCATAAGAAACGGTCCGCCTGGAATCAGGACCATGTCTTCGGGTACCTGGGTTTCTGCCCAAGCATTTGGGTTGCCCATAAAAGCGGCCAGTGCAAAGGCGGCTATTGCTGACTTAAGTTTTTGTTTCGTGTTCATGACGTTTCTCCAGTAAATTTTCACAAGGTTTGTTTAATGTTCAAATTGTATTATTCGCCACTGTTCATTGTTTGTCAATAGTTATTTTAAAAAAGATTTGACAAACATTATATATTTTTACTAGAATAAATCAGATGAAAACTTACCGGATCAAACAAATAGCGAAAATGACAGGTTTATCGAAGGAAGTCCTTCGTGTTTGGGAAAAGCGATTTCGGCTGATTTCTCCCAAAAGAGGGCCTAACCGGTACCGTCTTTATTCAGAGGAGGACCTGAATATATTGAAGTACCTGGTCAAGGAAATTGAGCTGGGGCAATCCATCGGAGAGCTGGCTTCGCTGGGAAAAGATGAAATTCTGGCCCGTATGAATAGTGAGGAATTGAAGGAAACCGTAGATAAAACCGAAGATGAGACTTATACCACAGACCCTCTGATCAAGGATCTGGAACAATGTCTGACGCCCCTAGACCAGTCCGCATTTAAGGAAAGGTTGAGAGAGATTATAGCTCTTTTGCCTTTTGAAGAAGTTTTTAAACGGGTGCTGATTCCCCTGCAAATTCGGGTCGGAGAGTTATGGTTTGATGGCAAAGTAGGTATTGCTGTTGAGCATTACGTGACAACTCAGGTTAAACAGAAACTGTTTGCCGTGATGGACATGATGGGAATGCAAAACGGACCTAAAGTTATAATTGCTTGTCCTCCATGGGAATTACATGAAATCGGGGCACAAATGGTTGCTTATCATTGTTCCGGCCTCGGATGCCAGGCAATTCTTTTGGGAGCCAACCTTCCCCTGGAGGATTTGATTCATTTTTGCACCGGCACAAAACCGGATGCGTTGGTTCTCTCTTTTACCTCCCCCCTTGGCGAAGCCAAAAGCAGAGTTTTTTTTGCTGAAATAGCCAACCATATTTTGCCGCTTTGCCCTGTGGTGGCCGGCGGGCAGGGAATTGCTCAACGGGAAAATTATATAGAAAATAAAAATATTAAAATTATAAAAACCCTGCCCGACCTGGATACATTTATAAATAATTTAATTGCTTCATCCTAGTTTATATATCTCCTATTAGAATTTAAACAGCTATGAAAAACACAATCAAAATCGGGGTAAGCAGTTGTCTGATAGGTGAAAAAGTTCGATGGAATGGAGACCACAAACAGGATCGATTTGTTCGTGAAATATTAGGCAATTACTTTGAATATGTGCCAGTGTGCCCAGAGATGGAAGTAGGAATGGGAGTTCCCAGAGAAACCGTCGCTCTTTATGGAACTCTGGAAGCACCAAAAATGATTAGCAAGAAAAGCAAAACTGATTGGACTGACAGGATGAACCGCTATTTAAAAGATCGAATTAACCAACTGGCCCGTGACGATCTTTGTGGTTATATTTTTAAAAGCAAGTCTCCTTCATGCGGTATAGCCAGAGTTCCAGTTTTTTCAGAAACCGACCGCAGCAAGGCAAGACACAGGGCCGGTATGTTCGCCAATGCTTTTATAAAAACATTTCCTTTGATCCCCATTGAGGATGAGGGAAGATTAAATGACGCGAAATTCCGTGAAAACTTTATCGTCCGGGTGTTTTCCTTTAACAGGCTCAAGAAACTTATGGATAAAGGATTTTCCAGAGGAGCTTTGGTGGATTTTCATACGAGACATAAGTTTTTAATGTTGGCTCACAGCAGGAAACATTATACCGACATGGGAAAGTTGGTGGCGAATGCGAAATCACTAAAACAGGAAGATCTAAAAATACAGTACAGCAGATTGTTTATGGAGGCCTTGACCTATAAGTCTACACCTAAAAAGAACACCGATGTTTTACTTCATATGATGGGATTTCTAAAAAAGGTTTTGACGAAAGGAGAAAAAGAAGACATCCTGACTACCCTTGAAGATTATCGAAAAGAATTACTCCCGCTAATCGTTCCTGTGACTTTAATACGACACCAAGTCAAAAAATACAACATTGAATATTTGCTGGATCAGGTATATCTAAACCCGCATCCAAAGGAACTCATGCTAAGGAACCATGTGTGAATTTATTAAAAAATGGTTTTTAGTTCGCTTTTATCCATGACTTGCCTCCCAAAAACGAGTCCAGAATATATAAAAGGATTTAAACCTAAAACCTGAATGTGAGATTTGGGAATAGGCCAGTAGTTATTAAAGCTAAAGAAGATGGGGTAACTTTTGAGGCATCTTAAAAAACTGATACTGCATTAGCAATTAAGAAATAAGGTATTACGAGTTTTATTCGATTCCCCTTGGGGCTACTTTTTAACAGACTTGAGTTGGAAAGCTCACCACGTCTTCACCACTACTGCGGTTCAACAGGAACCCGATTATCTGCACTCTCAAGCCGGAAACGGGGTCGATTCTTCGGCACCCAATTGAAGGCTTTACTATGGAGCCACCTTTATATTCTGAGTAAGTAATTACTTTACTCAAAAAATAACCTACCTCTTAACACTGGTTCAGTTCTTGTGTCTTTTCAGGTTCAGCGCCCATGTTTGCGCCGCATGGATTTGATCATGTCTTCCAAATTTTCTTCCACTTGCTTCAGCAAATCCTTCTTACTGTAGGGCCGCTTTTCAGTGAGAATTTGCGGTTCTACCGATGGATGCGAAGAGGCAGTGGGTCTTTTCTTTTTGTCTTCCTGCTTTTTTGGAATCGGAGCGATACCTGCCTCCTGAATTCGAGAATGACCCAGACGCATCGGTTTTGAAGAAAGAAGTGGCGTTGATTTGGGCTGTTGGATCGCTTGTGGTGTTTCCCTTTCGGGCGAGAAAGAATATCCTTCCGCAATTAACCAACGGATGACCACGTTCGACTTGATAGAAAAGTTGATATCGGTAATGACCAGCCCATCTTTCTTGCTTTTTCTGGACACATTGGAATTGATGCCGACCATCAGGCCATGACTGTCCAACAAGGGACCGCCGGAATTTCCGCGATTGAAACTGGCTTCGGTTTGAAATACGTCTTTTCCGGGGATATTTTGAAAATTTTTGATCTGACTGCTGATTGATCCGGTAGTCAAAGACCAAAGACCTCCGGTTTCCGGATGGCCTATGGCCAGTACCGGTTCCCCCACTTCCACAAATTTCGAATCCTTAAAGGCAATGGGTGAGAGATCCAGAAGCTCCCGGCTTGGCTGGATTTTAAGGATCGCCAGGTCCAGGTTTTTCGAATACTTTAAAAGAATAGCCTTATATTTCCGGGAGGTGTCCCACGCCAGATCCCCTGTGAGCCTTTCCGGCTTGAGAAAGATTCTTATTTGGCTGAGGGGCTTGGATTCGTTTTTGTTGAAAACAACGTGGGCATTGGTGAGGATCAGCCCATCCTTACGGATGATACTGCCGGTCCCCACCCCTTTATAGGTTTGTCCCGGTTCGAAGGCGGCGATCAAGACAACCCTGGGGGACATTTCGCGGTATATCTTCCGAGGGTTGAAATCGTCTGCCCAGACGAGATTTACCATACCCACTGATATAAGTAAAATGAAGATTCTGATTTTCATGATGGCTACCGTCTCCTTCGTTTTTCCAGCTCTCTGTCCAGGTCCTCGAAAGATTTTTCGGCCTGCTGTTTAATGGCGTTGCGAATCTCCCTGGAAAGTTCATTGTACTTGGCCAGGTTCTGCTGGAAGTTTTCGAAATCCACCCGTGCCAGGGCATACAGTTCCCCGTTATTGGGATTTTGCCAGTGGTCGACGATTTCTGATCCATTCAGCGTCATGTCGGTCACCGATTTCAGTGCGCGCTCGATATATTGCGTTTCGGTGGAGGCTGACATATCGCCCTGGGTGGCGCTTTCCATATAATCTTTATGCAATTTGGCAATATAAATATCAAACACATCCATCAGAGAGCCGCGAGCACGGTTGTCCGCTGTTTCTCTTAATAGGGCCGTATTGTGGATTCCATGAGAGAGCCCCACTCCATAAAAAGCGTTACTATCAGAAGACGTTTTGCCTTTGGTAACCCACTCCGGTGCGTCTAAATCTTGAATTGGAATGAAATTTGGCGGGAGTTGAGATTTAGTTCCAGAACAGGCCGTTAAAATTCCTAAAATTAAAATAAACGTTAGCTGTTTGTGCCAATTTAGTTTCTTTCTCATGATGTTCACCTCGACTGGATTAGATAACATTCATATTGGTTGGTTAAAAAATCTGAAACCCTTGAGATTCGTTAATAACTCTGTTGCGCTATGTACTTCAAAGTCCGTGCCACAGCACCTGGAATAAATAAAATTCCAGAAAATTTTTTTAACTATCTAATTTTAAATAAATTATTCAGCCGGACAGAATCCAGAGTATTGGGAATCATTTTTTTTTAAGGCAAGTCTCCGATAAATGAATACCTGAAATTGTCATATTCATGCATGGAACCATGCACGGGACCATGCACACCCTCTTTTTTAGGATATAAATATTGCTTCCCTGCTGCGTTTCTCGAAATCGGAAAGACACAAATAACTGGTTTGATAAACGTTCAGTTTTCAACCCCATCAAGCGTTCATACCCATTATTTACAATGATGAGGATGAGAAAAGACAGCTTTAAAACATAGATATTTTTTGATTTTTGATATATTTTCGGCAGATTTTTCCGTGATATACTTTGATAAATTTCTCCTTAAATAATTGGCATAAACTTTGCTCAAGTAAATGCGAGTATTGGATATCCCTGAATATTAAGGAAAATTCACATGGACCTGAAAATAAAAATCATTATGATTTCCACCATTTGGCTGTTGGTATCGGCATGTCTGGGAAACGCCCGTACTGCTTACCAAAAGGAATGGAATCCCGAAATTTCTTCTGTAGTCAAGAAAACTGGAGTTCAAACCCGGGTTCCGGTGAGATCAGCCTCCACTTTTACACTGTGTTCACCTGAGCCGGGTTGGGTTGTAGGAAAAGGACATCCCCGTTATCCCATCCGTGAGTTTCTGACCGGTGTGGGAATTTCAGCGGAAAGTGCCTTTGCCGCCAAGCAAGCCGCTACTTCGGACTTGGCCAAATCGATCAAGGTGGACATCAAATCCCGCATGCAGGATTTCTTGTCCACCGAGGGAGCTTATGTTGAAAACGCGATCGAAACTCAGGTCCACACAGTACTGGAAGGTGTTGAAAGAAAGGATGGGCACCACGACAAGTGCCGCAATCAGTACTACTCCTTCGTTGTTATGAACCGTGGCGTTTTAGTGAGCCAGTACCAGAATCGCAACAATGAAATCGAAAGTCGTCTGAGAAAAAATATGGACCAAGGTGAGAAGGCTGAAAAAACCGGTAACGTTATTCGTGCTTTCAGCAATTATCTCGAAGGTTACGAAGCTTCTCTTGATTGGGAACCCCAAATCAGCACTTTCCAGATGTTGTCCAAATCCAAAGCGGCTCCCGCCTCCTATGAAGAACTGAATAGAAATGTCTTCATTATGAAATTGAACGCCTTAGCACAGAATGTTCGGTTGGAAATCGCTGAAGGAAACAGGCAGGAGATCAACAGTTCCAATATACCCGAACAACCTTTTGTTGCCAGGGCGGTTCTGGCGGCGAACAACAAATCCGTGCCTGCCCAAAGCGTTCCCGTGGATTTTCAGTATGAAGTTGGCGAGGGTACTCTTCAGGCCGATGGCACGACCGATGCTAAAGGCACAGCCAGAGCCCGGGTCAAGAAGGTTAAGACTTACGACCCGGAAGTGCATTCGGTGTCCGTCAGGTTGAATATTGCCAGCATCCGATCTCAGATTAACAATGAACATTTCGAACAATTTCAGGATATTCTCAAATCAAAAAGAGCCGTCTTTTCTTACTCGATCAAGAAAATTGAAGGGTTCGCCACCGAGTCCAGTGCCTGGAAAAGTGGATTAAGGGTATTGGTTCAAAAACTCATTCAAAATATCGATCCCGATAAAAAGCCGGTCCTCGGAGTACTTCGGTTTACAGACTTGCGAAACAGCGAAATCACCCCCTTCAACAGCATTCTAGTGGAAGATTTTAAAAATCTTCTGGCCAGGGCCGATAATCTGGTGGTCAAAGAAGTTTCAATGGATTCGGAAGATAAAACCCCTCTCATGGAAATTGCTCAAAAAAACCAATTGGACATGTATGTGGTGGGATCCTACCGGATGGAAAATAAAGGTCTCCAGATAATGGTCAAATTGCTTGACGCGGAAACAGACACTTATTTGGGGAGTGGCGATGCGCTCATCCAGCGTCAGGCGATCCGTCCGGCGGACCTGGCTCTCTTGGATACCCCGTCACCCGAGCAAACAGAAATCCCTACCGCTCCACAGAAAGACGAATTTCGTCAGGATCTCGATCAATTAGTGACGGCCCAACCTGAAAAACAACCGTTTCTTCTCAAAGTCTGGGCGCACCAGGATAGTTTCCAGATTGGCGAAAAAATCGTGTTCTTTGCCAAGGCGGACCAGGACAGCTATCTCACTCTACTGAGTATCGGTGCCAGCGGAGACGTCACTGTCATTTTTCCCAATGCGTATCATAAGGACAATTTCATTCGCGCCGGGGTCACTTACCGGGTTCCTGCACCCGATGACGAATTTGATTTCGAAATACAGGGACCTCCGGGTCTTGAACGGATCAAGGCCATCGCCACGCCGACTGCCGAATGGCCCATCCAACTCAATCTCGATAAAGGATTCCATGTTATCGAATCAGACGAAGAGGGCAATCAGGATATTGGCGTCTTGGCCGAGAAGTTCAGCAAAAACTCAAAACAGGTCTGGGCCGAAGACCATCAAGAGATTTTTATCTTTCCAAAAAGCCAGGTCTTCACCCGTGGGACTAGAAAAATTCCCATTACGGAAAAACCAGAAAAACCGATCGACATAATCGGCACCTTTGGCAATGAACAATATCGTTAGTTAAGGAGAATGAGCCATGAAAAAGATCATTCAAATTTTGATCGTTCCAGTTGTACTGGCAATCATGGCCAATATCGCGCCGGCCGATCACGCTCCGGCCAAAGCCCGGAGCGTCCAAACCCTTCAGGGCCATGACGAAATTGTTTTTTCAGTTGCCTTTTCCCCCAATGGACAATATGTGCTGTCGGGAAGCCGGGATAATACTCTCAAGTTGTGGGAGGTGGACACAGGAAGGGAAATCCAGACTTTCCGGGGACATCAAGATACTGTCACGTCTGTCACCTTTTCCCCCAATGGACAATATGCGCTGTCGGGAAGCTGGGATTGCACTCTTAGGCTATGGGAGGTGGACACAGGTCGTTCCATCCTCACCCTCAAGGGACATGACCATGTCGTTACCTCTGTCGCATTTTCCCCCGATGGACAATACGTTCTGTCGGGAAGCCGGGATTACACTGTCAAATTGTGGGAGCTGGGCACAGGCCGTGCTATCCACACTTTCAAAGGGCACAACCGCGGGGTGACTTCAGTCACCTTTTCCCCCGATGGACACTATGCCCTGTCGGGAAGCCGGGATTACACTGTCAAATTGTGGGAGCTGGGCACGGGCCGTGCCCTCCGCACCTTCAATGGTCATAACCGCGGTGTGACTTCAGTCGCCTTTTCCCCCGATAGACGGTACGCCCTGTCGGGAAGCCGGGATAAAACTTTCAAGTTGTGGGAGGTGGCCACGGGCCGTGCCATCCGCACTTTCAGGGGGCATAACCGAGGGGTGACTTCAGTCGCCTTTTCCCCCGATGGACAATACGTCCTTTCGGGAAGCTGGGATAAAACTCTCAAGCTATGGCAGGTGGACACAGGCAGGGACATCCGCACCCTCAAAGGTCATAACTCGTATATTTTTTCAGTCGCTTTCTCCCCTGATGGGCAATACGCCCTGTCGGGAAGCCTTGATAAAACTCTCAGGTTGTGGGACTTGAGTCCTTATACAGGTCCATCGATGGTAGCGAGTCAACTGGACACCACGCCGCCGAAGATAATTATCACTTCGCACGGGATTACCCGCAGTATCATTCCAGTACCCAAATTGTCGGAGACTCTGATCGCGGGCCGAGCCGAAGACCTGAGCGGCGTCGCCGAAGTCACCGTTAATGATCAACCCGCCCTGATGGATGGATTGGGCAATTTTTCATCAGCGGTCCCTTTAAAATCCGGTAAAACCGAAATTCGGGTGATGGCGAAAGATGTTCACGGAAATACGGCTCATAAATTATTTTGGGTCGACCGCCGGGAGCAATCGAAACCGATGGCATCCACGCATTCAGCGTCTCCCATCGTGGCAAAACCCACCGGCAAATACCATGCTGTCATCATCGGCATCAATAACTACCGTTACATGTCCAAACTGGAGACCGCAGTGAATGACGCCCGCGAAGTGGATCGCATCCTGCGCGAACATTACCACTTTACCACGAACCTTCTAATCAATCCGGGGCGTAGGGCCATCATGAGTACGCTCAACAAGATTCGGCGCCAATTGGGTCCGGAGGACCATCTTCTGATCTACTACGCCGGGCACGGCGAGTTCGACAAGGCTGCCAACAAAGCCTACTGGTTACCCGCCGACGCTCATACCGAAGAGGACACGGACTGGATCATCGTCGACAATATTACCTCAAACATCAGACGCGTCCGAGCCAAACACGTTTTGGTGGTGGCGGACAGTTGCTATTCGGGAACCCTGACCCGCAACATTAGGGTACGATTCAACCAGGACGATCAAAATCACCGATACCTGAGTCGAATGCTCCGAAAATCGTCACGCACGCTAATGGCCAGTGGGAGCAACGAACCGGTATCGGACAACGGAGGGAGCGGACATTCTATTTTTGCCCGGGCTTTTCTTGATGGGTTGCGCAATCCTGGTGACACAATGTTCACCGCGGAGCAGTTTTTTCAAGAACACATCAAGGAGCGAGTGGCCGGCAATGCTGAGCAAGTGCCGGTTTACAGTATCATCCGCCAGTCCGGCCACAACGGCGGCGACTTTGTGTTTATCAAACGCTAATGCAAAAAGAGTAGAGCCCGATGGACATATCAAATGTGATTCGTTGGGAACCTGGCTTTAAAAATAACCGGGGCTGCCTTCATTCGAGAGAAAATAAATGAAACGGTATTTGATGCTGGGGATATTGGGGGCCCTGTTCACGATTGCATTATCCTTCCTATTCGAAACTTTATTTATAGCCTGGGAGCAAAAAACTCTGGACGCAAGGTTTATCCTGCGAGGTCCTCTAGCCACCCATCCGGACATCATTATGATCGATGCCGACGATGCCAGCTCCAAGATTTATGGCCGATGGCCATGGAAGCGCACCGTCTACACGGAGATGGTTCGCTTTCTCCAAAGAGAGAAACCCAAAGTGGTCGCTTATGACATCCTGTTTGCTCACCCAGGAAACGAAGAAGAAGACCGATCTTTGATTGAAGCGGTGGGACAGTCAGACAATATTCTATTTCCCGTGGCAACCGAATTGTCTTATGAGGACAAAACCTCTTCCGCCCTGGTGCCCATTTCCGGTTTGATTTCAGCCCCTGTTGACAGTGATTTTTTGTCGGTAACGCGGTCGATTCTGCCCCTGCCCGAACTGAAGGAAAAAGTTGCCGGACTGGGACACATCGCTGCCAACCGCGATTCAGATGGCGTCATCCGCCGGGTGCCTTTGCTTTTGAATTACCAGGGTAAACTCCTACCCTCTTTATCGTTTCAGGCAGTATTGAATTTTCTTGAGGTATCACCTGATAGTTTAAAGTTCCAGGACGACACCCTAATCCTGCCTCGTGCGGTTTTTCCTGGTAGTGCAAAACCGGTAGACATCTCTGTCCCCATCGACCGCCACGGCCAGATGCTGATCAATTTCGTGGGGACCTGGACGAAAACATTCAAGCACGCTTCTTTCGCTTCAGTTTTGGAAGCGAAACCCGGCCAAAGCCAGGGTGAGGATTTGACCGGGAAACTTATTCTGGTTTCCAACGCGCTGTCGGGTCTGGATTTCACAATAATCCCTTTTGAAAAAAACTATCCCGGTGGTGGCATCCACGCTAATATCATCAACACGATTTTAACCCGCGATTTTCTACGTGAGGTTTCCGAGACCGGAGCTTTGTTTCTAACGCTGGTGATCAGCTTGGGCACCGCTGCCCTGTTCAGGATTCGTTCGTACCTGGGGAAAATTGCTTCAGTCATCGGGCTTTTGGTTTTGTATGGGCTGTCATCTGTTGCATTGTTCCACCTGGGCTTGGTGATTCCGGTGGTCGTGCCGTTGCTTTCAATTCTATTTACGGCTATCGGGGTATCGACCTATCAGGCTTACGTTGAAAAAAAACATGCAGATCACCTGTCTCGCGAAAAAAAATATATGGAAAAACGCCTGGCAGAGGTATTGGAAGGTTTGACATTAAAAATGAATGAAGTGGAGAGCATTCAGCAAAGCCTGGACGTAATAAAAAGTAACTTCAAAGAGCAGGAAGAACTGAGTCAGACCAACGCCCGTAAAATTGCCGATTTTGAACAAAAACTGTCTGCCGCTATTCAGCAAAGCGAGCATCTGAAAACTGAGCGAGAATCACTGGAGCGTAAAGTTCTCGATCTCGAAATCCATGTGTTCGAAGACGTCACTTTGGAGGAGAATGATTGGGAACGGTTACGGCAGGAGTGCGAGAGGGTAGGAATCATCACCCGGGCACAAAACGTGTTGGAAATTTTTCAAATGCTGAAACAATATGCCAAAGTGCCCTCGGCGGTCCTCATCCTGGGTGTGTCGGGGACCGGAAAAGAACTGTTCGCCCGGGCCATTCACCTGCTGAGCGACCGAAAGAACCAGAAGTTCGTGGCGGTGAACATGGCCGCCATTCCGCACGACCTGGTGGAGAGCGAACTGTTCGGCCATGTAAAAGGTTCCTTTACCGGGGCTCTATCCAACAAAAAGGGGAAATTTATGGAAGCCGACCAAGGCAGTATTTTTCTCGATGAAATCGGTGAAATGAGCCGGAACATCCAAGTCAAACTGTTAAGGGTGTTGCAGGAAAAGGAAGTCCAGCCGGTGGGCGGCCAGCCCTGCTCCATCAATGTTCGCATAATTTCTGCTACCAATAAAAACCTCAAAGACGAGGTGGCGCGCGGTGCCTTCCGGGAAGATCTCTTTTTCCGTTTAAATACACTGCCCTTGAATCTGCCTCCGCTCCGGGAACGCGGGGAGGACATCGAATTCCTGGTTCAGCACTTTGTGGATAAATACAGCAGGGAATATGGAAAACCGATTGAGGGCGTGTCAGAATCGGCCATGAGTGTTTTAAAAAATTACTACTGGCCGGGGAATGTTCGGGAACTGGAAAACGTTATCCAACGGGGTATCGCGCTGGCAAAAACGGAACTGATCCAGACGAGCGACCTGGGTATCACTCCTGGCCCGGCTTCATCAATCGAGGAGGGAACATCACCTGCACAAAAACCAGCCACCGACCTGGATGAATTGATGCTGGATGCGCTCCGGGAAAACGGTTTTGAAGTGAATGCTACCGCCCGAAAACTCAATATGAGCCGGAATACTGTGGCTTCCCGGTTCAAGGGAATTTGCTTTAAACGTTTGGTCGTGCACCAACTGGATGCCGATAAAGTGGCGAAAAATATGACCCATGACACGGTCCAACGGAAACTGGTTATGCAGAAGCTAAAGGAATACCATAAGAACCTGGTCAAAAATGCGGGCCGCTTTGATCAAGAGGAAAAAGCGGTGGCGGATGCAATTCAGAAAGCCAAAAACGTGCCTTCGGAATACCATTTCGCCATTGAGCAACTGGTTCGAAAATGTTTTGAAATAAAATGATCGGGAAGAAAAAATGTCAGATCCAGATAGAAAACCAGTCCTTTGACCTGCTCCCCTAAAACTGGTTCAGAGTTTAAATTAGTCTTTGGTCCTGAGACCTAGGGCATCTATAGAAATGGTATTGTTATGAGCAAATTAAAAGATTTATATATTTATTTTGCCCCAGTATTTTGGGCAGTTCTCCTTATTTTCGACTGGGTTTGGAAAGGAATCCCTTGGGTATTTGTTGCAATGTTTCTTTTAGGATTTCTTCTTTTTTTAGTCCTAACAAGGAACAAAAAAGAAACAAATCAATCAAAATAGGAATATTTCTTTCATGGTTACTTTATCTTGGGGGAGTCGTATTATATTTGGGTTCTGTTTATTAATTTATATTATGAAAAGGATCGAAAGGTGTAGGATCTTTTTGGCTACATTAGAATTTCCTTCCGAGCACTAACTCACCAAACTAGCCATTGAGTCCAGCGTTACGCTGGCCTCTCCTTCGACGGTGCCTGTCCTGAGCTTGTCGAAGGACTCAGGACAGGCTAACTTCACCTTCCCTGAACCAAATCCCCCCCCAGCCCCCTTCAGTTTAATAGTCGCCCTTCGACAGGCTCAGGGTGACAAATCCCCCGCCGCTTCGCTGACCGGGCCAACTGTCAGGGGCAGGTCAGTTTCTGATTCAGGATGCCTCGCTACGATTGCAAAATATTATGGGCTGTAAAAAGAAAACCTGTTTTCTACAGCCCATATATTTATTGGCGAGTGCCTGTTTAGCAATGTGTTCATCCTCTATACATAACTGAATTCCTGTCTTGAAGAAAGGATGGCGGACACTTTTCCCAGCAGCGTGTCTTTTTCGACAGGCTTTACAAGAAAGTCCCTGACCCCTTTCTGAAGCAGATTCACCGCCAGCTTGGTATCAGGATAACCCGTGACCACCATGATCGGGATGGAGGGTGCATTGGCCTTGATATAATCGATCGTTTCAACGCCATTGACTTTAGGCATGCGAATATCGGTAATGATGAGCCCCACCTGAAGCAGGTTGGAACCTTTTTTCATTAGATCAATGCCTTCCTGGCCATCTTTAGCTTCAATAACCTGGTGCCCCCCCTGTTCCAATTGAAGCTTCAGGATATCTCTTATATCCACGTCGTCTTCAATGATCAGGATTCTTCCATGGGTGCTTGCGCAAATATCCATTATTGACATGTCGATTCTCCTTCATTTGAGTTAACATTCAGCCTTTTCATGAGAGTTCCAAGCTATCCCCTAAAATGGCCGCCCCTCTACGGGTCGTTCCAACAGGAAAATGTTTTCCCGTCTATTCAATTCAAGTATCCGGTGTCGCTTCCTTCTGCACGGGAAGATCAAAATAAAAGGTACTGCCCTCCCCTATTTGGGAAATGATCCCCACTTTTCCTCCGTGCAATTGAATGAGTTTTTTTGATATGGCCAGCCCCAGGCCGGTTGATTTCTCGCCGCCGGTGGGTTTACTGCCCAATGTTTGAAATTCACAAAACGCCAGCTTTTGATCCTCTTCAGATATGCCAGGGCCTTCATCTTTCACTAAAAACCGAAAATGGCTGTTTGAGGTTTCTGTCCTGACACATATTTTTGTATTGTTTGGAGAAAATTTAATGGCATTCCCTATGAAGTTATCCATGACTTGAATCATGGAACACTGGTCGACCGTCAAGGTGGGAGAGATGTCGCTCTTGAAATGCAGGTCAATATTTTTCTCTTTCGCCGCCAGTTGGTATTTATCCACCTGGTCTTTCACAATAGTATTGATATCCTGGGGCGATTTCTTCAGAGAAAACTGACCGCTCTCAATTCGAGAGACATCAAGCAGGTTTTCCAGCAGATTACACATATGGTTGCCTGATTTAGCGATTTTTTGAAGTATTGCGCGCTGCTGATCATTCATCTCACCCAAAGAACCGTCTGCAAGAACATCGCTATAGGACATGATGGCATAAAGCGGGTTGCGTAAATCGTGCGAAGCGATTCCCAGGAATTTATTTTTGAGGGCGTTCAGTCTATTCAGTTTTTTATTCTGTTGATGGATTTTTCTTTCGAATTTTCGGTGTTGGATCGCATTGCCCATCAACGACCCAATGGACTGCAGAATTTCCGTGCTGCCTTCATAACCGGGAGGCGGTTCCGGTGTATAAAGAAACAACACTCCCACTACCTTCATTCTACTTTTAAGCGGAATAACGTAGGTGCCGTAATTGGTTAAGTCGCCAAAAGGCCCCAAGCGATGGGGTTTGAATTGGCAGTAGTTGTTGATGAGGATCTCTCCCGAACTGTAACAACGGCCGTAGGGAATATTATAAAAAGGTATTTCGTTTTGATTTTCTAAAAATCCCTTGGGGAACTTGCCTAAAATTGACGCCAGCCGCAATGTGTTTTTATCTTCGTCAACGAGAAAAACCCCGGCTTTGTTCTCTACATGAAGGCCCTTACTTTGACTGATCGCTTCCATGGCATTATGCAGCATTCCTTCCATGGTTTCAGAATCCTGGAGCGATTGAGCCACTTCATGCAAAACCTTGAATTCCTCTTTTTTAAGCCGCATTTCCTTCAGAGCATTTTTATTCTCAGTGATGTCTTTGATAATAGCTGTGAAAGTCGGCCTGCCCCTGAAAGTAGAAGCACAGATGGATATTTCAATCGGGATTTCATAACCATTTCGATGCAAGGCAGTTAATTCCAGTCTCTGGTTTAACACCCGGCTTTCTTTTGTAGCTATGAAGCGCTTCAAACCTTCGGTATGAGCTTCATGAAAAGTGGAAGGAATGATTGTTTGAGTGAGTGGTTTTCCAATAACTTCTTCAGTATTCCAGCCAAACATCGATTCAGCCCGGTGATTCCATATGGTAATCATCCCTTCAGAATCGATGGCGATGATTGCATCGAAAGAATTATCAAGAAGTGTCTGATAAGCGATTTTTGATTCCTGCAATAATTCGTTTGAATCTACAGCTTCCGAGAGCATTTTAAGTCCCTCCTTTACCTTGCAACCTGGAATCAGATTCCAAATTTCAAGTTTTACGGCAAACTTATATTATTAATTCAAATTCCCGGTCCAACAAACCAGGTCTTAAAAACCAGAACCGGAAACAAACCTTTTATCTGTTAATAACGTTTTCCCATTACCGGTTTTCATGGCTTAATATAAATCTGGCTAATAGTTTTGTCATGTCACTGAAATATTGAAAATTTTGTCCTTAAAATGATGACAAGGGAAAAACAAAGGGGACACGATCAGGCAGGATTCCCCAGATCGCATGGCTTCCATTGGCAGGGAGTCAGCATCTGCAGGAGGCTGGCAATACCTTGGAGGTTCTCAATGCTCGAACCCTTTTCGATTCTGTGTTCCGATCAAGCGAACCCTCCGCATAATCAGTTCCATACCGTAAAATCACGTTCCCTTTGTGTTGATTGTGCGCTGAATTCGGACTTGTATGTCCTTTTCGCCATCCGGGGATTTGCTGAAATTTAGCCAAAAAAGGAAGCTTTCCCAATAAAATTAGCTAAAATATGGTACATATTTAATCGTAGTGAGTTATTACAAGTAAGAAATACCGGGAATCTATCTACCGCATTTAGTGAGGGGAGAAGCAATAACGGTTCAGGCTTCTTTAAATGTGCGATGACCACCCACCAGGACAAAATCAAGGTGATCTTTGCCGACGATGATCGTATCGTCAGGGAAGGTCTCATGCGTTTGATTACACAAGAATCCGATATGATCGTTGTCGACCAGGCGAAAAATGGCATGGAGTTGCTGGATAAAATAAGGAAGCCGGGAGTGAACCTGGATATCGTGCTCCTCGATCTGGAGATGCCTGAAAAAGGCGGGCTGGCCGTGATGGATGATTTAAAAGTTGAATTTCCAAACCTCCCCATCCTGATTTTAAGCGTCAACAGTGAGGCGGAATATGCAGAGCGGTGTTTCAAAAAAGGCGCGTCGGGTTACTTGTATAAACTGGGTGACCTGGAATCATTGGTGGAGGCGATACGTCAAGTGGCGCAGGGGAAAAAGTTTGTCAGCCAGAAACTTGCCGAAAAGATCGCTTTTGATTTGGGCGGTCATTCTAAAAAACAACCTCACGAAACCCTTTCTTCACGTGAATTCCAGGTGTTTTGCCTGATCGTCAGAGGAAAATCCGTCCATGAAATCTCAGACGAACTCTCTATCAGCGAAGCCACAATCCGAACCTACCGGGCCCGCATTCTGGAAAAGATGGAAATGAAAAATAATACGGAACTGATCCATTACGCTTTTAAGAACAAGATATTAAAGTAAAACTCTTGCCCCCGTTACTTTTTTCCCAAAATATTTATTACTCCACCAGATACAGGCCAAAACACAAACGGCTACCGTTATTTATTTGGTTCTCATGGCAAACACCCCATCCCAATCAGATGGCGGTGGATTGTTTAGATAATTGGTACATCTGTCAAAATAAGTCAAAGAAGGACCGTCATTTTCATCAAAACTTAATACACTTTCAAAAGAAACGATGGCTTCCTCCCACCGTCTGTTTTTGTAGTGGCTCAAGCCTTGTTTAAAAAAAGGGAGAATGCGGCGCATGGCATCATCTATTTCACCTTTTCGGCCCAACACCTCGTAAATTTTGATCGGTTCCTGTTTTCCCACCACACGGATAGAATCCAGTTCACGTGCTTCGATATCATTCTTCGACAGTTCAAAGGTAAATTCACTTATCATGGTATACGTCTGATATTGCTTGTTAACGCCCTCCAACCGTGCGGCCAGATTAACAGAATCGCCCATCATGGTGTAATCCATGCGGCTTGTGGATCCCATATTTCCAACCACCATCTGACCAGTATTGATTCCGATACGCATGAACAATTCGGGGCGGTCTTCTTTTTTCCAGTTTTCGCGTAACTCAGCCAGTCGTTTTTGCATATCCAGCGCGGCGAAACAGGTTCGGGTGGCATGATCTTCAAATTCGATAGGCGCACCAAAGAAAGCGATGATTGCGTCCCCCTCAAATTTATCGACCGTACCCTCGTACTTCAGGATGATATCAGTCATATCCGTCAGGTAAACATTCAGCAGGTCCACCAGTTCCTCGGCTTCCAATTTCTCGGCAATGGTCGAGAAACCAGCCACATCGGAAAAGAAAGCGGTTAAGACTTTGCGTTCGCCGCCCAACTTTAGAAGCTTGGGATTTTCCACCAGCCGGTCGACCACGGTCGGCGCCAGGTATTGGCTGAACGCTCCCTTGATAAACCGTTTTTCGCGTTCTTCAAATGTGAAGCGATACAGAGTGATCCCAAAATAAACCAGCACTTGCGAGAAAACCGGATACACGGTATGCACCCACAACCCCTGTTGGGTAAACAATACGTAATCGGCCACCAGGTATCCCCCGACTCCAACCCCCAGAAAGACGGCGGTGCCAACCGCTTTGAAATATAGAGAGGCCAAACCCAACAGCAAACCCGCCCCCAGTATCACCATCATGCTCAGCATGCGAATCCAGGGAGGATGTTGCAGGAAATCCTGGTTCAGAATATTTTCTATGATGGTCGCATGCACCTCCACACCGGGATAAAGGGGACCATAGGGGATGCTGTGACGATCAGGGAGGGCAATGGCGGTGGCGCCCACCAGTACGGTTTTATTCTTCAAGAGTCCCGGCTCCACTGTTCCATCTATCACTTCGGAGGCCGAAAGGTGGGTAAACGTTTGCTCTGGCCCGTAATAATTCACAAGATATTCCCCTTTCTCCGTAACAACGGGAATCGTGATATCTTCCCCCAACAGGATTTCTGCAACGTGGTCAGGGAGAACCCGGACGGAGATATTCAAGCGTGTGGCTTCCTTCAACATTTGCAAACTGAACGGCGGGAACAGGGCTTCCTTGTATACTTGCACCATGGGTATCCTGCGCAGGATCCCGTCACGATCCGGAATAAAGGAAAAGTAACCCGCACTGTTGGCGGCATCCATCAAAGCAGGCAGGCTGAGACCCACCGCCACCATGGGGTGCAGAAAATCGAGCTTAGATGATTTATTATCGAACTGCGCCAGGTACTGGGAAGATTCCAGCAATTCGAATTCTCTGGGGCCCATTACCTCCGCGGACCCCTCGGCAAGTTCAATGGTTGGATAACTGAAATAACCCAACACCGAACGTTCAGACCGACGCATCGCGGCGGCTAATTTGGCATCCGAATCGCTTGCCTGCTTCAACCAACTCTTCAGTTGCTTCCGGTTCATGCCGGCCAGATCTTTCTTTTCAATTTCACTCATCACTTCATCGAAAGGAACGTAGATATCCTTTTCAGGAAACAACAGATCCAACCCGATTACCGCCGCACCCGATTCAGTCAACTTGTCCACCAGTTTCGCCAACCGCGTACGCGGCCAGGGCCAGCGACCTTCGCGCTGAAGACTGTGTTCATCGATCGCAACGATCACGACCTGGTCTGATACCGGCCTGATGCCCCGCAGCGACATTTTAAAATCATATGCCTTGAATTCCAGAAGCTTAAAAAAGGTGAGGTCGAGGGAATAAATATAAAGTGAAACGAGGGAGATCAATACAGATACTGTGAAAGCATTTATCCACCGGGTATTCATGAGAGGATTTTAACACAAGGGGAATCGACAGTGAAAAAGTCAGATGAAGTAAACTCAGACATGCAGATCTGCTGATCCCAAAATCAACAGCCACCTCTGGTAAACATTCCATGATCCTCAGCAGTCCTAAGAGCTCTCATTTCCTAAATCTGTTCCACCGAAAACTGCCTGTTTGTATTCCATGATTATCTGAGCGGGGCTTGCAAGGAAAACCTCATGGGAGTCCGGACAATCCGTAAAAACCAATGCGCTTAGAATTTCATTTTAAGTAAGGGTAATTTCATTTTATAAACTAATTTTCATAACTTTTAATTTATTTCAATAAATTTTTTGCGGAGGGATGAATTTTTTTTGATTTGGAAATATACAATTTTATTGGATTTTTCCCAATGCTGTTCAATCACCCTAATTGGATTAAAGGAGTCGCCTCCCCTTTCCCCTGGATAATTATGCTAATGTAGGCGCACAAAATCAAAAATTAGAAATCGGATCTCTGAACTATAGACAGGCTTTATTTTTGAAGCTGGTAACTTTCTCAAGCCACCGTCAGACGGTAGTGGAGGGGGAAACACGCACAAAATGGAGTTGTGAAAGCCAGCTTTAGGGAGATGCGTGATGAAGGATATTTGTGGATATCTTTTTCGTCTTCTAGTTGGTTCAAGTTTCGCGGTCCTCTTATTAACCCCCCAAGCTTCATCCTCCCCAACTTGTGAGAAACCTATCGCCACAATGGTGTCGGTTCAAGGCAGTATAGAGGCCCAACGGGTGGGCGCTACACAATGGCTGCCGGTTAAGTTGAATGACACCTTCTGCCCCGGAGATAAACTCCGGTCGAATGCAAAAAGCCGGGCTGAGGTTGCACTGGCAAAATCGATTCTTCGGCTTAATGCCAACACGACCCTCACTCTAAAAGACATTAAGGAAAAAGATACCGCCCTGATCGACCTTCTTCGAGGCGCGGCCTATTTTTTCAGCCTGGCTCCCAAAAGCCTGGAGGTGGTGACACCCTCCGCTATTGCCGCTGTCCGGGGTACGGAGTTTTTCATAACCGTCGTTGATGACAAGACCTTACTGACAATATTTGAGGGAGTGGTGCTGGCGTCCAATCCGTCCGGAACCCTTGCGTTGAAGAACGGACAGTCCGCCGAGGCGAACCCGGGTCAGGCGCCTGTTCTGAGGATAGTGGCGCGTCCCCAGGATGCCGTTCGCTGGACCTTGTATTACCCGCCAGTCATTGACATTCGACCGGAAGATTTTCAAGGCGCCTTCCAGCAATCCATTCAGTCTTATCAAAAGGGAGATCTCAAGGCGGCTTTTGATCGTCTTGAGAACGTACCCGAGGTTCAAGACCCCGGGTTTTTCATCTACCGGGCGTCACTGGAGCTTTCCGTCGGCCAGGTGGACGCCGCCGCTGGAAATATTCAGCAGGCCCTGAGCCTTGACTCGAAACACAGTGACGCGTTTGCCCTGCAATCGATCATCGCTGTGGCGCAAAACGAAAAAGAGGATGCCTTCAGCAAGGCACAACAGGCCGTCCAGGCCGATCCGAAATCTGCGAACGCGCAGATCGCACTTTCGTATGCCCAGCAGGCCCGGTTCGATCTGGAAGGCGCCCTGACCAGTCTGCAAATCGCGGTGCAATTGGAACCGCAAAATGCGCTGGCCTGGGCACGGCTGGCGGAGCTCTGGTCCGCGCACGGCCACCGGGATAAAGCCCTCGAGGCGGCCCGGAAGGCTGTCTCCCTGAACCCGAATCTCGCCAGGACGCAAACGGTACTGGGCTTTGCCCATCTCACCCGGGAAGATACGGACAAAGCCCGGGATGCTTTCCAGAAAGCGATTGAGTTGGATCAGGGCGATCCCTTGCCGAAACTGGGTCAGGGGTTGGCCAAAATCCGAGACAGTGTGTTAGAGGATGGCCGGGGAGACATCGAAGAAGCGGTCAATCTCGACCCGAACAATTCCCTGATGCGCAGTTATCTGGGAAAAGCCTATTACGAAGAAAAACGCAGCGACAGGGCCTCGGAGCAGTTCGACATCGCCAAAAAGAAGGATCCCAAGGATCCCACGCCTTATTTGTACGACGCGATTGAAAAGCAAACCACCAATCGGCCGGTCGAAGCCTTGCACGATCTGCAGACTTCCATTGAGTTGAATGACAACCGGGCGCCGTTTCGGTCCCAGTTACTGCTGGACTCGGACCTGGCTTCACGGAGCGCGGCCATCGGGCGCATCTACACCGACCTCGGTTTCCAGAAACGCGCCCTGCTGGAAGGCTGGCTGTCAGCGACCACCGATCCCACCAACTTTTCCGCCCACCGTCTGTTGGCCGATTCGTATTCTTCCTTACCCCGTCATGAAATTGCCCGGGTCAGCGAACTGTTGCAGTCGCAACTGCTTCAGCCGATCAACATGACCCCCATTCAGCCGCGTCTCGCTGAAAGTAATCTGCTGCTGATCAGCGCCGGCGGACCGGGAGCTTTGTCGTTCAATGAGTTTAATCCCCTGTTCAAAAGAAATGGGATTACCTTTCAGGGCAACGGCATCGTGGCTGAAAACGACACCTATTCCGGTGAAGGCATCATCTCCGGAATATTCGACAAGGCATCCTTCAGCGTCGGTTACAGTAAATTTGACACCAATGGCTGGCGCCAAAACGCTTACCAAGAAGATGACCTCGTCAACGCCTTCGTGCAATATCAATTGACTCCTCAAACCAGTATTCAGGCGGAATACCGATATAGGGAGACAAAAACCGGGGATGTCGTCTTGAGATTCTTTGAAGATGACTTTTTACCCATCCAGGACCAAGATCGCCAATTCCAGGTAGGACGTCTGGGATTTCATCATACTCTCTCTCCGGGCTCTGATCTCATCGGCAATTTTACGTATATCAATGAAGACTTTAATGTGCAATCTGAACCTAATGATCCGAACGCAACACTACCCAATATAAATCCGGGTGACCTTTTTTTGGCGAATCTTGATTTTGTTAATGAAAATGATCGGGCAGGCGGTGAACTTCAATATCTGTTTCGATCAAAAAATATTAAATTTGTGTTTGGTAGTGGACTTTTTTACATAGACTCGGTAACCAATACCGATTTTCAGGCTTGTATCAAGTTAGCTGCTCCTCCCCACTTTTGTGCTATTCCTCCAGGATCAAGCGCTACAGATGGAGACAGAAAACACTCTAATGTTTATTTGTACTCCTATCTCAAACCCTGGGACAACCTGACCCTCATTTTGGGTGGAAGCGGCGACTTCTTAGCCGTGGATAATCCTTCAGATCTGGATAAAAATCAATTCAATCCTAAAGCCGGGATCATTTGGGAGCCTATTCAAGGTACGACACTGCGTGGTGCAGCTTTCAGGGTCCTCAGAAGAACACTGGCCACCGACCAAACTCTGGAGCCGACCCAGGTCGCGGGTTTCAGTCAGTTCTTTGATGAGGTTCAAGGCGCAGATTATAGTGTCTTTGGAGGCGCTATCGATCAGAAATTCTCTAAAAGTATCTATGGAGGATTCGAGCATACCTATAAGAAACTGGAAGTTCCATTTACGAATATAAGTACAAACCTGGTGGATACTTCGGACTGGGATGAAAAACGGATCCGCGCTTACCTATTCTGGACGCTACATAAATGGCTATCGCTTACCGCGGAATATCGGTGGGAACGGCTGGAAAGAGGGGATGAATTTAATCTCGGTGTAACAAACGTTGAAAGCAATTATATTCCTCTCGGAATCAACTTTTTCCATCCCAGTGGATTGAGTGCAACATTTAAAGGAACCTATGTAGAACAGAAGGGAAGGTTTGAACGGCTGGATGCTTCTGCTGGGGTGCTCATGAATGGCCGGGATGAATTCTGGATAGTGGATGCCTCCATCAAATATCGTTTTCCCAAGCGGTACGGCTTCCTGTCCCTGGGAGTCGCCAACCTTTTTGACGAGGAATTCCAACATTTTGATTCAGATATTCGAAACCCGCGCAGGGTACCGGCCCGGTCACTATTTGTTTCGGTCACGCTCTCACTTCAATAAAGAGCGGTAATCGTGTATGCGGAAATATTCCGCGTTTGAAAATTTGAAGGAAGGCTTTAAACGAGTTTTATCACTTTAATTACAAACTTTTTGGAGGGAAAGTATGATGCTAAAAAAATTTATTACACCCGTAAAATTCTGGTTCGCCGGGGTGATCTCCCTTACAATATTGTTAACAGGAGCAAGTTGTCCTAGAGACATTGCGTTGGTAGAAAATGATACTATAGGACTTGAAAAGGAACCTATAAAAACAACAAAAATTCAAGAATGGGAAAGCGAAAAAAACGGGAGAAAGATTTGCTTGAAGAAAGACAGGGATACACTATGTAACATTCCGGTAAATTGTAAGGACGGTACCCTCAGGATAGGCAAGCCGCCGGGTGAGTTTCTTGGATTAGATCCTGATAAATTTGATCTCAAGAAAACAAGAATCCTTACTCCGGCAGATACCTGTGGAATAACAATAATCGACGATGGAAAACCGAAATCTTACTCAGCTTGTTTTCCACCGCCGGTGGGATGTATTAAATTTTAATAGATTTGCTGCTTAATTACAGGCGGTTACTTTGATTTTAATATCGATGTTAAAGGCAGGGCCGGAAAGGGCCCTGCCTTCTCCGCTTAATTGAAATGACAACCAAATCAAGCAAAGTGAATCCGGATTGAGTTAATAAGGGGAAGAGGTTAATGACAATTGGGGATGGTAAAGAAAAAGGTGCTGCCTTTTCCAGTTTCTGACCTGAGCCCGATTTTCCCCTGGTGATAATCCTCAATGATTTCCTTGCAGGACATCAAGCCAAACCCATCGCCGTCAGGTTTGGATGTAAAATTTTCTTTAAACAGCAGGTGTTTGATATCTTCTGGAATCCCGGCCCCCTTATCTTCCACACTGACTTCTATTGCCCCATACAATCCTTTGACACAAACTGAAATGTCCGAGTTTTCGGGTGAAGCATAACCGGCGTTAATAATCAGGTTTTGCAAAACTCTTTTCATATCCAGGGAATTTAAAAGTCCCGTCGTGTTCGAACCTGACGCCATAAATTTTAATTTTTTGCTTTTAAGGTATTTATGACAACCGATTTCCCGCGTAGCTTCTTTTGCCAAATCGACGATATCGACTTTGGCCTTAGCATATTCCCTAGCCCCTTTCTGGACACATGCCAGACTCTGGTTGATCATGGATATCATGTTTTTTTTAACCGATGCCATGATGTCGAATCCTTTTTTTACTTTATCCCGGCCTTTACGCTTTTTATGGAGCCCCTGGGTACCGCTCAGCTTTTTGAATGTATCTTTGAAATGGACGGCAGAAAACCCTAAAGGGACCAAACAGTTTCCCATGTCATGGGTAAAATGGCTGACCTGTTGAATGTCGCTGGACATGGTATCAAGATCATTTCTCAGGCGGCGGGAGCAGACTTTCATCATCTCCAGAAGAGCTTCGGGAATTGGAGCGATATGTTTTAAAAACAGGTTTTTATCAATTTCAATGATAAAAACATCCGTCAACGCCACGGCAGAAGCGGATCGGGGCATGTTGTCGATCAGCGATATTTCCCCAAGATATTCTCCTGATTTTAAATCGGTGATAACCTTCTGATAGTTTGGCCCCTTGCATATCCGGACTTTTCCGCGCAGAAGAATATGGAGGTATTGCTCATCCATCGACCCTTCTTTAATTAATACATCGCCCTCCCTTAAAACCACGTCCCTGCTTTCCCGAGCCAGTTTTTCTTTAGCATCCTGTGGGAGGCACTCAAAAAGATCTATTTTTTCCAGGAGTTCCAATTTCATCAACATGGCATCTTCACTGGCCGAATCCAGCTTGAAACCCTGGCTCGAACCTGCATGCTGTTTTTTTTGTGTGGACTTGGGCAGGGTTATATAAAAAGTGGTTCCCTTGTGCAATTCCGATTCAAACCTGATTTTGCCCCCATGACGTTTTTCGATAATTTCCTTGCATGAAATCAAACCAATGCCGTTACCGTCAAGTTTGGAGGTGAAACTTTCCATCAGAAGCAACGGTTTGATGTCGTCCGGGATCCCGGACCCATGATCTTCAATGCTGATTTCAATGGCGTCGTCCGCATTTTTCACATAACAAATTATTTGATCTCCTTCCTGGGTCGCATACCCGGCATTGATAATCAGGTTTTGCAAAACCCTCTTGATGTCTAAATAGTTGAAATTCCCATTGACCTGGATTTCAGGAGAGTCGACCTTAATGGTTTTCTGCTTCAGATATTTATGGAAGGCTATTTCTTTAACCGTTTCCTTGACTAAAGCCAATAGATCAAAATCTTCTTTGATATATTCCCCTTGTGTTTTTTTTACACAAGCCAAACTCTGATCGATCATTGAAATCAAATTGCTGCGGACCGCAAGGACGGTATCCACTCCCACTTTCAATCCCTTATAGCCATCCCGTTTTGTATGACGTTCCTGGGTTCCCCTCAGTGACTTTAATACATCTTTAAGAAAGGCTTCTGTTATTCTCAAGGGCTCCAGGATGTTTCTCATGTCATGAGTAAAACAGCTCATTTTTCTCATGTCCATTTCCATCCGTGATAAGTCGTTTCGGGTTCTCTGGGAAAAGACTTTCATCATTGCAAGGAGCGCTTTTGAGTTGGAAGCGATATGATTGTTGAAAATCGCTTCATTTATTTCCATCAATAAAGTTTCTCCCATGGACTTTACGGAGGCCGAACGGGATTTGGAATCAACTAACGGCATTTCCCCCACGTAATCACCTGCCCCCAGATAAGAAATAATTTTCTTGGATTTATAAACCATCACCTGACCCGAGAGAATGATATACATGGAATTCTGTTCCCCGCCTCCCCCCTCAAAAAGAATCTCACCCTTTTCTAGGAGCCTCACAGGGCTTTCCTGAATAATTCGATTCAGGGTTGGCTGTTCAAAATATTTAAATAGTTCGATTTTATTCAATAACTCCGATACCAGTAACTGATGGATTTTTTGAGGTCTTATTTGGCCAAGTTTGGGCAAAGCCTTTTTAAACGGGCCGGGGCCAGTTGCCGGAGCCTCTTTCTTCGGAGGGGATATTTTCATGATCCAATCTCTATTTGATTCAATAATCTTTAGTCAACAGACTTGGAAATAAGGATTGATTTCTAATCATTGTAATTAAATTCCTTATTTCGGAATTGTCAAGTTTCTTTTGACCTGGATAAATAAGCTTTATAAAGTCAATTAGTTTTGGACTAAAGCCTAAAGGGAAGAGTCCCCAAAAACTAGAAACTGAAAAAAATTCAGGCATTCATAATATGGAGACATCTCGCAAAATGGAAAGGCGGTGGAATCAGAAAAAACAGGAAATGGGCAAACATCTATGCCAAACTGAAAACATTATGTAGTCAAGAAGAGACTTGACCCCCTTTTTCAAACAAAGAATGGAGAACGGAGAATGGAACAAGGAGAAAGGGAGCAGGTGTAAAATCTTTTTCTTTTTAAATTAAGGAAGAAGCCCCCTAACCCCCTTTACAAGGGGGGATAAATCCTCCAGCCCCTAAGCCCCCGGCCCGCTTCGAGGGCTTGAATTACGCCCGCCTTTCAGGTAGGCTTACCTGTTTCCAACCCCTAACTAGTGCAGAATAATGCTGAAAACCACCCTGATCGGGCATGCCAGCCTGCTCATCCAGTCGAAGGAGACGACGATTCTGACGGACCCCGTCTGGTTCGATTACCTGTGGGAGGAGATCAACGTATTGTGCCCCCGCACGGAACTGGACCGGGACACGATTCCCCCCGTCGACGTTCTATATCTGTCGCACCGGCACCAGGACCATTTCGACGTGCGCACCCTGGCTTATCTCAAGCGGAACAAGCGCATCCTCAAGCCCGATGTCCGCATCATGGCGCCCAACGACGATATTGTGCTGGAGGTTCTCAAGGAACTGGAATTTGAAAATGTCGAGATCCTCGCCGATTTCGAACCGATCCCGGTGAAGGATGTCACGATCACCCCGACGCCCTCGCTCAACCAGGCAAGCACGTCGCAGGATTATTTTCCGGAGCACGGCCTGCTGGTGCACGACGGCGAGGTGACCGCGTGGAACCAGGTGGACACCATTGTCAGCCCTGAGATCATCGATCACATCAAACAGCTGTACGGCGGGGTGGATCTGGCGCATTCGCGGTTTCTGCCGTTGCTGGAGGGGAACTTCACCTACCACAAACCGGTGGTCCTGCCGTTCGACGAGTACTGTTCGTTCCTGAACGCCATGCGCGCGCTGGCGCCGCGGTTCGTGGTCCCCGGCTCGGCCGCCTTCCGTTACCGGGACGAGTTCGCCTTCATGAACCATTACACGTTTCCCACCACGCAGGAGCAGTTTCTGAGCGATCTTTCGGAGTTCTGTCCCGAGATCCAAAGCAGTACCTTTTTATCCGGGGATGTCGCCCATATCACGCCCAATGGAATTCGTGTGGAAACGCAGGGCTCGGATTTCGTGCGCACGGTGGAGGATGACAGCTACCGGGTGGCTTTCAAACCGGTGCTGGAGGTGTCGCCGATTCGTACGCGAACCAGCGACAAGGCGCAACATGAACAGGAAATGAAGGTGATCCGGGATTTCATTGAAAATCAGTTTTTGGACCGGATTGCAAACAGCGAGATCCTGCAGGGTTGGAAGCACTGGAAGATGATGTATCAGCTGGAAGTGTTCGGGCAGGGAGAGTCGGAAATATGGAGCATCGATTTCGGCCAACCCGAGCTGAGCATTCAAAAGGGAAGCCTGGCCAAGATCAACCTGTACGAGGGGATTGCTTCTTCAGAGTTGTATGCTTTGATTGAGAAGACGACGTCGTGGGATTATGTCGCCTTGTGCGGGAACTACCGGACCTTTAACAATATCTATCGCATCACCAACGGCAGTCTGGAGTATTTTCCGTCCGAGAAAATCAACCAGGCGCTGGAGCCGCTGATGGATACCTTTCCCGCGGACCTGACCATGGACCGGGAAAAATACCTGAAAGATGTAAGGCGCTGGAAGGAGAAGGCTTGAGCAGGCCAGTTACGAATCAACGGTGTTAAGAAATAAGAATTGCAACAAGCCTTCTACTTATAAATGTTTTCCTTCCAACAATTTCCACAAACATTTCCTCACATAAGAGGAACTATGATTATGGAGCAACGAACCCGAACCTCGGGTCATTTTGATCCTACGGGTCTGTTGAAAATCGCATAGACCAACCAAACGACCAACAGACCGACCAGACCTTGCGCTCCAAGATTAGAAATGACGGATGCAATGCTGTTGATCACATTGCCGCTGAAAAAAGGAACGGAGCCGCCGAACAGAATCTGAACAATAATAGCCAGACCCAGCAAAGCGATTCCCACATCTGTCGTAGTTTTAATCCATTTGCTCATATCATTAAACATCTTTTTCTCCTCAAAATTTTTAATTCAACAAAACCATAGTCCATCCAAAGAAATGTTCATTGTTGATGGAAAGGACTATTGCCAAATACTACAAAAAATTTCCAGAATACTGACTTACCGCGTTAACGGGCGCGTGAAAATTGCATAAATCACGCCGACAGCGGCCAATCCCACCAGACCTTGCGCACCCAGGGCGGCAACGACACTGGTGATACTGCCAATCACATCACCTCCAATAAAGGGAACAACTTTCCCAAACAAAATCTGGAGGACGATAGCCAAAGCCACTAACGCCACACCGGCTTCGGTCATCTTTTTGATCCACTTGACAACATCATCAAACCTTTCCATCTTCTGAGTCTCCTATTCTGTTAAACTCAAATAATTCAATGTAAATCTATTATCTTTACACTAACTATAATGGTAAGAAGAGTGAGCCGACTTGTCAATAATCCTATAGGATTGGAATCCCTGAAATTCCCCTCCCGAATCGATTTGCGGTAATAATCTGATTAATATCAATAAGTTACTGGAAGGCCTGAACAGGGGCAGTATCCGCAATTTTTTTGGAAAAAATTACCCTGAAAGAGGGGCTTGAGACCCATCAGGGTTCATTGGGGGGCTCTGAAGTTTCCGGGCAGAATCCGGGGAAGGGATTCTCTTACCGGTAAAAAATATGGCGGCCGATTTTTTTGATACGTTTTTTTTGTTTCGCCCATCTCGGTTTGATGCGCGTGGCATGATAAAACAAAGCACCTTTTAATTCGACCGATTCCGGATTGGTGTAAACGGTTTCCGCCGCATTCCAGGCTTTCTGCCATTCCCTGCTTTTAGGGGGCGGAAGCGTATCGAACTCGGTCCAGGCGAAAGCGCCGACATAACGGCGGCGGCGTTTGTCCCACCGCTGTTCATACACCGCATCACAGATCGTGTTGGGAAAACGCCGGGAGCTCACCCGGTTGAGGGTCACCTTGGCCACCGCCAGTTTCCCTTTTTTGGGTTCGCCGCGGGCTTCGTAGTAAACGTTGAGCGCCAGACAGGTGAGATCGCGATTCACCATCTTGTCATCGACGGTGCTGTACATCAGCAGACCCAGTGTGGCAAACACCAGGCCCAATGCGCCGAAAACAAACCACAGGCTCCGGTCGGTCAGAGACCAGAAGGTGGACAGCCGGATCCTCAAATTGGACCAGCGGTAGCGCACTCTCAACCACAGATTACCGAGTGCCGTCCAAAGTCTTAACGAACTGATTTTATATATCCAATCTTTAATCATGCCAATAAGTATAGGGCAATTCTCTGCGCCACCTATCAATTAAACCGCACTTTGGCGCCGGAAACCAGCTATTGAATTGAAAAATAGCGCCCTGTCCGTATGCGGAAAAATGGAAATGCGGAGGATCTCCGCGGGTAATATCAAGACATCGTTACTCCGACCGTGCTTTACATGCCCCCGGTTTTTTGCCACAATGTGCCACCTGAAACCGCAAATAGATGAAACGGGAACTATGGAACGCTGGTACATGCTGTCATTGGTGGGGAAGGACCGGCCGGGACTGGTCGCCCAAGTCAGCGCGGCCTTGTGCAAGGCCGGGTGCAATCTCGGGGATTCCTCGATGGCGCGGCTGGGCGCCAACTTTTCCATCATGGTCATGGTGCAATGGGACGGGAATCTCAAACAGTTAGAAGAAATCATCCAGCCGATCAGCCAGACCCTGACCCTCACCCCGCATATCGATGAACTGCCCGGCGGCATGGAACACCATGTCGAACCGGACGTCAGGATCAGCGTGTACGCCAGCGACCGGCTGGGTATTGTGGAAGAAGTCACCACCGCGCTGGCGGATGCGGGGTTGAACATCCTGCATCTCGATTCGAATACCGAACCGGAAAAGGGATCCCCCAACAAAACCTATTACCTGCACATCGAAGGCACCGTCTCCCAGGGACTGGACCCGCTATATGCGGCACTTGACCGCCTGACCTCCGAAAAGGAGATGAACGCCCAGCTCATTCCCATCAACCCGCAACTCCAATAACAGTCCGGCTCACTATCTTTACCTCCTGAAAAATTTGTATAGTGTGAGACGTTGGCGGCAAACATTCCCTACATTTTATTTCCGAATGAAAATTCATTTGTTACAATAAAATAGCTGTTTCACATGAATTCCAACCTTGCATCTCCCGGATATGGCCGAAGAAAAAAAACCACTGCCCGTCGCTGAAATCGTCACCGGTGTCCTCATTGTCATCATCCTGATCGTTTTCGCCGTTCCCCGGCTTATGAATTGGACGGAAGGGTCGGTCATCGCCAATGAAGCGACCAAGCTGTATTTCAATCTTGAAACGGCAAAAAATACCGCGATTAAAAACAAACACAAGGTTTGGGTGGCTTTCCTGGGAACCTCCGGATACATGATCTATGAAGATGTAAATGGAAACGGAATCCTGGATAACGGTGAACCCACCCGTAAAATCAAGCTGCACCCCGACCTCCAGTTTGGAATCAACCTGGAACCTCCCATCCAGAACGTGTGGGGAACCAAAACCATATCCCACCCCATTGATTTCGGGAATGATGGCGAAAAAATATTCTTCAAACCCAACGGCACCATCAGCAGTACCGGTGCGGTTTATTTGATCGCCAAAAAGGATATGGGAAACAGTAATGCCGATATCCGGGCCTTGAAAATCCTGGGAGGCAACGGTGAAATATCGATTTTAAAGATTTCCCCCGGCGATTCCCCACCCTGGAAGTAAAGGCCACATACTCCGAAAAAGTTGTAAAAAATTATACATTTAGATCCCCATTCGAAAAATCGACGGTTTCCAATCCCGCTCAATTTCAGGCTTTATACTCGGTTGAAAACCAACCGATTATCCCAGATTAGGATTTTGGTCTGGCCAGGGACTGATTTACACCCAAGGTATTCCTGACAATTATTGTTAATTTGCGCTCTAATTTTGTCACTCTTATGGGGTATAAATTATAATCTGATAGGGCACCCTGGTGTTTTGATAAAATCCTAATTTTATGAATTTCAATGAGTTAACGAAGAACTTACTTTATTTAGGTGATTTGTCCCTTGGGTTGGCCTGATTATTGCTTTTCAAACTGTAGTGAATTACGAAAAATGATGCGCCTGGCAGAAAACCGGCTTTATACTACCTATTAAGTTACTGAATTTATGAAAACTGCTGGTTAAAGTTCATTATCAATCAATTCAACTTTATAAAGAAGACAATGAGACAAAAAATCGACAAATCATCCGGATTCACTCTGATCGAAGTGCTTATTGCCGCCGTCATCCTTACCTTCGGCCTGCTTGCGATGGCTACTTTTTTGGGTAGCCTGGTGAGCAAGAACTCCGGTAATGAACGTAGAACCATGGCCACGCTTATCGCTCAGGACAAGGTAGAGGATTTGCGAGGCCTGGCGCTGAAGAATGACATATCCTCGGCAGACAACAGCACCGATACCGTTACCACTCAGGCCGGTACCTTTAACCGGGCCTGGACCATTGTAGAAGACTTTGTGGGCCTGTCCGATGAAGTGACGGTCGTGGTCACCTGGGACGGTACGAGCCAGGGAGCCACGCAGTACACATTAAGAACATTGATAAACGATTGATCACTTGAGGCGATTCATGATCGACACGAAAATAAAAAACGAAAAGGGTTTTACCCTGATTGAAATGCTGATTGCCATGGCAGTCGGAATCGTTTTAATGGGAGCCGCTATTTATACGTACTCCAAACAGGACAAACTGTTGCGGGATGAAAACAGGACCCTGCAAACGAGGGATTTTGCCCGCCTGGCTATGGATCAAGTGGTGGACAACCTTCTCCTGGCCGGTTACGGATTTCCTCCCGGCGATTCAGCCGCACTCCGGCCCGCACGAGGCATTACCAACGCCGACGCCACGACTATTACTTTCATGGCCAACATGGACAATGTTTCGACCTATGCCAGTTTCGATTCCACCGATCCCAACAATACCGGTTTGGTGGTGGACGATCCGACCCCCTTTACGGTAAACGACAATATAGTCTTTTATGATGTGGAAACACCGACCAAATGGAACACCAAAACTTTCACTTCACAGGTGACTATTCCCGGGGTAGGCGAAATGATGGGCTGGGGAACAGGAACCGCGGCCCGAAACGTCACTGTCGGCGCCTATGGCGGCGGGGGTGATGGAACTTACCTGCCGGTAACCGACGTGGTTGCGGTGGAAGTCAACAAATTCCATGTCATTACGTATACCTATAACGCAGGTGCCCAGACCATCATAGTTACAGATGACAACGGCACCGACGACGGTGGCGGGGACGACACGACGACTACGGTGGCCAGCAAGGTATCCGATTTGACATTCACCTATTTTGATGCGGACGATGTCGCACTCACCACCCTGCCCTTGTCTGCGGCCGACCTGGGTGAGGTACGCAAGATAGGCATTTCGATTACTGTCGTAAACGACGACGATTCCAGTATTACTACATTATTACAGACTGACATCAATTTAAGGAATATGGGCATATGAATATACATCTGAAGAACGACAAGAACAAAACTACTAACGGAGGTAACTCTCCTGGTATTCGTGCATTGGCCAACGAATCCGGCGCGGCCATGATCGTGGCTCTGCTCCTGATGGTGGTCATGATCTCTCTGGTTCCGGTGGCCCTGCAAATGACCTCTGCAGAATTCGACCGGGGCGAAAAATTCCAGACCGACCGCGAAGCGTTTTTTATGGCAGACGCGGGTGTTGAGCGTGTCAAGGAGGTTTTCTCGTCCAACACACTCGAAGATGTTATGTTCGGGACGGATCAGGTTTTGACCACTTTTACCGACAACGGCACGTTCACCGCCGGGGGAGCCGGGCCGACGGCAATCGCCGGAAGCACCGCGGTTAACACAACCAGCAAGATCGACGGCGCTGCTCATGATTATACCCAGGTGGCTTACAACGGCGGGACCTACCTGATCCGTGTATGGGACAACAATGATGCTCATTTATGCCCGGTAGATACTCTGGGTAACACGATATGTGCGCCGGGTCATACGGACCCCAAGCTGGACACCGCCAATGAAGCGTGGGTCGACCGGGATGGCTTTGTCCATGTAGAATCCATCGGCGTCACAGCCGATGGCACGACCAAAACCATCCACGCCAAGGTCAAGCGCAAAATTTTTCCACCGTCAACGTTTCCCGGTGCGGTAACCCTGACCGGTCCTCAATCCATTATCTCAGTTTCCGGTGGTGGTTTCATCGTCGATGGTGGCGCACCGGGGGGCAGCGCGTATGGCATTGGCGATCCTCCAACGGCAGACCCCTCGTGTCCGTCGCAGGAAGCCGTGGCCACTGAATCCACAGGGGCTATCCAGCAGGTGGGAAATAATAACGAAGCGGATTGCACCGACCCGACCTGTATGGCGGCGAGTGCGGGAACATTTAACAATTTCAACGGCGGAAGCGGTGGCATACCGGCCATTGAAACCGGCCAAACCAGCTTCACCGGCGTGGAAGGCGAAGAACTGCGGACCGAGCTGATCCCCCAGGCCAACGTGGTCTATAATGGCGCGCAAAGTCTGAGTGGCGTCACCATGGGAACTCTCGCGGCCCCCCAAATCACCTATTTTGACGACAATTTAACATTGAACGGATCCTCGACAGGCCATGGGGTTCTGATCGTTGATGGTGATCTGTCTATTTCAGGTTCCCTGGATTATAACGGAGTTATTCTGGTCGGGGCCTGCTCCACCTGTTCCTGTCCCGACTGCCCCGGCGCTCTGGTCGGAACGGGTTCTGCCAAGATCTACGGCGCCATGGTGGTGGGTAACGCGGTCAACGCGACCGTCGAGTTTACCGGTAGTGCCGACATCTATTACAGTTGTGCGGCTATCGACCTCGCCAACAGCATCATCAATCTCAACTTCGAGACAGTCGCCTGGAAAGAGATCGACTGATTCTGACGAACAACCTCCGGTCCCAAAGAGTGGCACAGCCCTTACGGGCTGACGCCACGGGCCGGAAAAGGTTTCTGTTCCCCTTTCTGCCCACAACACTTCGTTCAGTGTTTCCCAACAGCTCTCTCCAAAGACAGGACGCAGGTTTACCCGTAAAACATCATTCCTTATACAATGAATGATGGAGGCCGGTTAAAACCCTTTGACAGGTTCGCGCTTATATTGAAAGTTGCTTGAAGTGAGGCAGGATTTATTTGTCTTCTTCGTCCAGGTCGGACTGCAGTCTTTTGATGATCTTTTTTTTGGTTTTGATTTCTCTCTCCAGCCGTTGTTTCAAATCTAGAATCCGCTCCAGATAGCCATCTCCGCCGATTTTTTCCTGGCGATCCCTGAAGAGGCTGTTTTTTAGAAACCGTCCCGCCCTTTTCAAAGAAGGATGTTTGAAGCCCTTCAGCTTTTTGACGAATTGTTCCTTTTTGTTAACCCCCTTGCGAATGGGCACTATGTAATACCGGCCGTTTTGCACATCCGGTTTCACAAAATTGAGCAGGCGCTGGTGTGTCCGGTTTTCATCTTCAAGAAACTGGATGGTTTCCTTCAACATGGCAATTAATTCGACATTCTTTTTCTTCTTGGGGGGTTCCCCTCCGCCATTGCCTTCTCCGGCTTCCGGTTCGACAGCGACGGCTTCCTTTTCTTTCTCACTTTCCACCGGCTCTTCAACCGGTTCGGGCTTCGGCTCGGCCACGCCCTTGAATTTTTCCAGTTGCTCACGGTATTTCAGGGGAATTTTGGATTTATCATCGGTAAAATGGGTCTTGCCCTGATCGTCTTTCCACTTGTATATGGCGGCATCCACCGGGGCGGGAAACAGCCAGAGCAGGGCCATCATCAGGCCGATGACGGGGTAGGATAGTTTGAAAGTTTTTCGCACGGGGGTTCTCCCTGAATCCATAAAAAAACTGACCTGCGACAGATACGCAATTAGCCAGAGATTTATAATATTTACATCTAGTTACAATATAATAATATACCATGCGCCTGTATCAAATTCAACGTGGAGGCATAAACAGTACCCCATAGAACTTATTGAATTTAATGGAGTTAGTGTAAGTCTGTTATAATCGGGAGCGATTGCTTTCCGGCCCGAGGATCTCCCTGATATGAACACACCACAAGTTACCTCCCCGCGTGAAGGCCTGAAATGGGTCAAAATCCAGCGCTTTCTCACCCTGCCCTTTGCGCCGAAAAGCCTGAAAACCTACAGGGCCGTCAAACGGTTTGAGGACATTCCTGTCGACTCTTTGATCTCGGACGGCATAAAAGGGGTTCTGTTGGATGCTGACGGGACGCTGGGGCCGCATCATACCCGGGTGTTCTCCGAATCGGTGCGCGGGCATGTTCACAGGATGGTTCAAAACGGCCTGCGCGTGGCGATTTACACCAATGCCATGGAAGACCGCTTCGAGGCGTTTGAAGGCGTCGCCATTGTGACCGACGTCCTACCAAAACCCGACCCGCGGGGCTTCGAAATCGCCATGAAACAATACCTGGGATTGGACGACCCGGCAACGGTGTGCATGATCGGCGACAACTACATTACCGACGGCGGGGCCATCGACGCCGGCATGCGGTTCATCCACGTCCAACCCGTGCCCGGCCCGGAAAATCCCTTTCACCGCTTCTTCCGCTACCTCGCTTACCTGTCGGCCCGGTTTTATTCCCCCGAAAGTTTCCGCTAAGTATTGACCCCCTCTTGACTTGTTGGGGTAGAAATAGGTATAAATACCTATATATCTTTTAAAATTGAGGGTTCATGAAGGGCTTTGGGATCATTTTACTGGGGGTTTTCGTATCGGGAATACTTGTGTTCCCCGGCGGTGCCCTGGCGCATCCGTCACACATGAGCGTCCATGCCCAATCCCCTTTCGATGCGCCTAAAGTGAAGAAATCGCTCCATTGTCTGCTCAAGGGACATCACCACAAAACTTTGCCGTTTTGTCCCCACACCCTGCGGGACCGGAGTACAAAAACCCAGCTCAAGTCGGACTGCGGCGATTCTTCCCGTGGCACTCTGGTTCAAATCCAAGGGTCCAAAATATTGATGCTTATCCCGTCGATGGGCGCAACTGCATCTGCTGACAAAAAATATTCTTTAACCCCGAAACGGTTTCGCCTGCCTTCCCCTTTTCCTGACCGCCGGGAAAAACCTCCCCAACACGCCTGATCATCCTAGTCTGACTTTCAACTCCTGAAGAACCACTCTTATCATACTCCGTGTACAGGAAGTCCTTACATGTTGATAAGTCCGTGAACCTTCAGGATAATTCCCATTTTTCTGATAAGGAATCTGGTACATGAAAACTTTTATTCGTAACTCTTTTACCGCCAGAGTGAAACGTCAAGTTCAAGCGGTCGCGCTGTTAACACTGGGAGGACTTTTACTGCCCTCTGTCTCGCTGGCTTATCTGGGACTCTGTTGCGCACACTGCGGCGGCAACATGCCCCTCAACATTCCGGGCGGCGGCATCCCGGAACCGCACGAGTTCCGCTTCAAGCTCAGCCAGATGATCATGTCGATGGGCCCCCTGCGGAGCGGCACCACCAATTTATCGGAAGGCTCCCTGCTGGGACCCCCATTGACTCCGGGAAGGTTCGTCGTGGTTCCGTCGGCCATGCAGATGTACATGACCATGATTGGCGGCGCTTATTCGTTTACGGACAATTTTGCGCTGATGGCGATGACCAGTTACAAGTTCAACCGCATGCAGATGGAATTCAATGCCGGACTGCAGGCCGCTACCGGAGAAGCAGGATTCACCATGGAGTCACGGGGTTTCGGCGATATCAAACTGCTTGGTAAATACCGCTTGTACAGTGATGACCATCTGGCTCCCAAGGATCAGGTTTCGACTCTTTTCGGAGTTTCCCTCCCCACAGGAAACATCGATAAAAAATTCAGGAACAACCCCGTTGCCGGTCAAAACGGCACCATTCTTCCGTTCAAAATGCAGCTGGGGAGCGGCACCTTTGATCCTATATTTGGACTGGCCTATCAGGGATCCCAGGATCCGTTCTGGTATGGAGCCACCGCCCTGTATACGGCCCGGGTTTACGACAACAACCGGGGCTATCAACAGGGAGACGAATTCCGATTGGACCTCTATGGTATGTACCAGTTCCATGAAAAATCCGTCGTTCATCTGCAGTTGAATGGCTCCTGGGAAGACCGCTACAGCGACGAACCGGATGCGGGAAGAGAGTTGGGGCACGGACATGTTGGCTTCAATCCCGCCAACCCGTTTATCAGTCCCGTATTCGATCCGGCCAATTACGGAGGAAGAAAAGTGAGCGTAACCGCCGGTATTCAATGGCAACCGTTTCCGCTGAACGTCATCGAGCTCAACGGTTCGGTTCCATTTTACCAGGACCTCCGCGGGCCGCAGTTGAAAGAGGATTTTCGGGTCATGCTGACCTGGTACATCGAACTGCCGACTGAGCGGAGCCGGCGTTACACGGGCACGAATCCACCGAAGGAGCTGGGATTTTAGTGGTTCAATGGCTAAAAATTAATTTCTCAGGTGCATTGATCCTGACGATTGCGGCTCTGGGGCTGTGGAGTTGCGGCGCAGGATCGCTACCCGAAGAAGGAACACCGGACGTGGCTCTGTTCCGCAACAAATGCACCGTGTGCCACAGTTGGCCGCACCCCAGACGACATAACGTCCGGGAGTGGAATCACTACCTGAAAGTCATGGAAACCCATATGAAAAATCGTGGAGTTCCGTTTGAACCGCAGGAAATGGAAACCATAAGGGCCTATCTGCATCGTAACGCCCGGAAGGATTGATATGAATAGAGGCATCTGGAAAAAACTATGGGCGCTGCTTCTGCTTTATTTTTTGTGTGCAATGCCGTTAAACGCCTCACCCGATCCATTTGAACAACTCGGCGTGGCGCGTCCCCGCACCTCCAAACCGGCACCCGATTTCGTTTTAAAGGATATCCACGGCAAACCGGTCAGCCTGGCGCAATTCAAGGGCAAACCGGTTCTGCTCAATTTCTGGGCCACCTGGTGCGGACCCTGCAAGGAAGAACTGCCTTCGATGCAGAGAATGCATGAAGCCGCCAATAAAAACGGAGGTTTTCATATTATCGCTATTTCCATTGATCGGTTTAACATGAAAAAAGTGAACCAGTATGCAGAGAATCTGAACCTGACGTTTCCCATTTTGGTGGACCCTGACCGCAGCGTTCGTAAATCCTATTTTATCCGTGGTCTTCCCACCAGCTATCTGATCGACGCCGAAGGAAAACTCCGGGGTTTCGTCTCAGGGGCCCGGAATTGGGATAGTCCGGCTTCATTGGAGCTGATGAAATCCCTACATTGATAATGATGACTGCGCGACGAATTTTTTGTGCAATGCGAAAGAATGAATTGAATCCCAAGGCCCATGGAAAATCCTGGAGTGCCTGCTTGCTTCGGTTTCTCTTATTTTTCAGTATATTTATCAACCTCCCCTACCCCGCTTTTGCTCTATCTACGGATCTTCTTCTTCAAAAACTGGATTCACACTATTACTATCCCTCACAATTAGGTCTGAATAAATTGACTGCCAGAATCAAATGGTTGCAGAAAGATTTGGCGGCATCCTCGCCAAAATTCATATCACACCCAGAGGTTTTGTTCTCCTGGGATAGCCAATCCGATACGCGCATTTTCCAAGTTGACCCCCGACTCAAAAGATTGACCGAAACCGAAAAAGAGAAAATCAAAAACTTTTACGTGAACTACCGCGAAGTCATTCTGCCGCGCAGTCTCAGTCAAACTCTTTTAGGATTCAAATCCAACCAAGCGGGCAAATCCTTCTTCAAGACAACTGTCGAATATCAATCTCCCTTTAAGTACGATGAGATTCAAACCTATTCCCTGGATATCAATTCCGAGCATTGGAGAATATCCAAAATCAACATCGAAAAGAAAACTCCGCCGTACAATGTTGCTTCCCAATTCAAATATATCCAAAAAGAAGACAAATGGCTGGTTTCCGAAACCCTCGCACGATTTGACCTGGGAAGGGATTCTTATTCTGAGACTACCCGTTATACCTATCGAAAAGTTATGGGATTCTGGCTCCCTGTCAAAATAAATCAAATTTTTAAAAAAGGTGGCGACATTCTGCATTTTTACCGGTTTTTGTTCAGTGAGTATAAGATCAATTAGCCTCATCGTTTAAACCCTTCGGAAAAACCAAGCTCTTTCCTACCCGGAATTCCTGTCGATAATCTTGGCAAAATGATTTTCTAAATTTATTTTTCATTACCATTATTTAGCTATAATACAATGGCAGAAAACGGAACGGGAGATCATGGCTAAAATCAAAATCATCATCATGGGGGCGGCGGGACGCGATTTTCACAACTTCAACGTGGCGTTCCGGAACAATCCGGGATACGACGTCATCGCCTTCACCGCCACGCAGATACCGGGCATCGACGACAAAACGTATCCCGCAAGCCTGTCCGGAAAACTCTACCCCAGCGGCATCCCCATCCACCCGGAAGAAGAGCTAGCCGGCCTGATTAAAAAGCACCGGGTGAATCGCGTGATCTTCGCCTACAGCGACGTGACGCACGAGACGGTCATGCACAAGGCCTCAGCGGTCCTCGCCGCAGGGGCGGATTTCTGGCTGATGGGACCCGACAGCACCATGCTGAAATCCTCCAAGCCCGTGGTTTCCATTTGCGCCACGCGCACCGGCTGCGGAAAATCCCAGACCACGCGCAAGGTCATGCAGATTTTAAAATCCGCCGGGAAACAAGCCGTCGCCATCCGCCACGCCATGCCCTACGGCAATCTCGCCAAACAAAAGGTGCAACGCTTTGCGGCATTGGAAGATTTCAAAAAGCACGACTGCACGATCGAGGAGATGGAGGAATACGAACCCTACATCGCCATGGGCGGGGTGGTCTACGCCGGGGTCGATTACGAAGCCATCCTGCGGGAAGCCGAACAGGAAGCGGAGATCATTCTGTGGGACGGCGGCAACAACGATCTTCCGTTTTACGTATCGGACCTGGAAATCGTGGTGACCGACCCCCATCGCACGGGACATGAAACGCGTTATCATCCCGGCGAAACCAACCTGCGACGGGCACAGGTGGTCATCATCAACAAAATGGACACGGCCAAGGCCATCGAAGTCGACAAACTCCGCCACACCATCACCAAAACCAATCCGCAAGCGAAAGTCATCGAAGCCGCATCGCCGATCACCGTCGAGGGGCGGGAACAGATACAGGGCAAACGGGTGCTGGTGATCGAGGACGGCCCGACGCTGACACACGGCGAGATGCCCTACGGCGCGGGAACTATCGCAGCCCGCCAGTTCGGCGCGAAGGAAATCATCGATCCCCGTCCCTGGGCGGCGGGGTCCATTAAAGATACATTTGCCAAATACCCGAAGGTTGGCGCGCTTCTCCCGGCGATGGGTTACGGCCCGGAACAAATCCGTGACCTGGAGACCACCATCAATGCCGTTGATTGTGATCTCGTCATCATCGGCACGCCCATCGATTTGAACCGTGTCGTCAACATCCAGAAACCCACGGTGCGCGTCACCTACGAATTGCAGGAGATCGGTTCCCCCAACCTGCAAGCCGTCTTGAAACCTTTTACCGGATAAACCTTGAATACACCCTCGGGAAAACCCAGTCTGCTGATCGCTTTCGGCGGCAACGCGCTGAACGTCCCCGGTGACCACAAACCCGTACAAAAGGAGGAGTTCATCGTCGCCCGCCGGAGCATGGAACAACTGGTGCCGCTCTTAAAGGAAGGATACGAAACCATTATCCTCACGCACGGCAACGGACCCCAGGTCGGACAGATTTTTCGGCAGCAGGAATTGACGGCACACGAGTTTCCCCGCCAGATCACCCTCGACGTGTGCGTGGCGGACAGCCAGGGGCGCATCGGGTATATTTTACAAAATGTATTCGACAACGTGTGCCAGCAACACGGCATCGACAAGAAATCATTTTCCGTGATCACACAGGTGGTGGTGGACCCGAACGACCCCGGCTTTCAGAATCCGACCAAACCCATTGGCGTGTTTTATAAAAAAGACGAAGCCGCACGCTTGACGAAAGAGCACGGATGGATTCTGAAGGAAGACGCGGGGCGCGGTTGGCGGCGTATGATTCCTTCGCCGCAACCACTGGAGATTGTCGAAGAAGCCATTTTTCACGATCTGCTGGACCGGGGATGCATCGCCATCGGCGCCGGCGGCGGCGGAGTTCCGGTGTACCGCAACGCACAGGGAGAACTGGAAGGCATCGAAGCGGTGATCGACAAGGACCGCACCAGCGCGTTACTCGCCTCCCGCATCGGCATCGACACCCTGGTGATCCTGACGCAGGTCGATCATGTGTGCCTGAATTTCAACCAACCGGAACAAAGTCCCATTGAAACGGCAACCGCCTCCGAAATGGATACCTGGTTGCGAGAAGGCCATTTCCTCGAAGGCAGTATGAAACCCAAGGTGGAGGCCGCTCTTTATTTTCTCAAAAACGGCGGCAAAAGAACCGTGATCGCGCATCTCAACCAATTAGCCGAGGCGGTGGCCGGGCGAACGGGCACGCACATCCTGCCCGGCTGAAACCTTAAAACTCTTTTTCCTCATTGAATTCCAGTGTATAAAACAGGCAGAATATCGATCGGAACGTTTCGGACGGGAGTGAAGCTTTGATTATCTTGTGGATCGGGATAGGCGGATTCGCCGGTGCGCTTCTCCGCTACTGGATCAGCGGCTGGGTGCAGGCGGGAGTGGTGACCTTTCCCCTGGGCACACTGGTGGTCAACTTCATCGGCAGTTTTATTCTGGCGATGGTCATGTTCCTGTCCGAGTATAAAGGATACTTCAACGAGGAAACCCGGATCTTTCTGTCCATCGGCTTGCTGGGGTCCTTCACCACCATGTCGACTTTCAGTTACGAGTCGTTCAAGCTGCTGGAGCAGCAGGAACATATGTTATTCAGCGCCAACGTCATCGGTTCGGTCGGCCTCACCCTGCTGGCCATTTATCTGGGAAAAATTATCACCTTGAATCTATAACGAGTCGATTATGAAAAAAGAAAGCGATGCCATTTTATTGCGGATTTTTATCGGCGAGTCCACCCAGTATAAGGGGAAACACCTGTACAAATACCTGGTGGAGTTTTTCCGGAAAGAAGGCCTGGCGGGGGCGACGGTGTTGCGCGGCATCGACGGTTTCGGAAAGTCCAGTCATGCCCACACCACTTCCATTTTAAGACTGTCCACCGACCTTCCCATTGTAGTGGAGGTGGCGGACACACAGGCCAAGATCGACGCGGTCAAACCCAAGCTGGATGAGATCGTCACCGAGGGATTGATCACCGAGGAGAAGGTGAAGATCATCCTGTACGAGGGCAACGATAAAACGTCTTCTTAAAATCGGTAAGTCGCCATAGTACCGAGATAAACGATATCGTTGCCGGGCGGAGTTTCCCGGATATAGGGTCCGGCATCGAAGAAATTGAAAATCCCCTTGATATCGAGGTGGCGGTCCACCTGCCATTTCAGTTCCACCTCCGGTTGGGTGCCGACATAGCGCGCCCGGCTGGACTGCCCCGTTTTCAACAAACCGTTGGCGATGGAATAAATACCGTCATCCAGACTGTCCCGCCAGATGAATTCCGTACTGAGCCTCAGGGACCAGTGTTGGTTGAACTGGATGTCGATCCGGGGATGCAGGTCGCGCTGGTTGATCAACCCGGTAGCCGCCAGCTGGCTGATGTGTTTGCCCTTTGGGAAAAACGGGTTGAAGGCATTGAGGTCGCCGTCATTCGGATCGTCGTCGCCGCTGTAAATATCCGCCCGCAGGCTGAACCGGATTTGGGAGTCGCTTCCCAACTTCCAGGTGTAACCCGTGTCAGAAGCCAGGGTGTAGGCGCTGATGGTGGAATCTCCGAAACTCCCGAACTGAACCATAAACTCGAAATTGTAATCGAGCGCGCCCTGCTTTCCTGATAACCGGGTCCCGACGCTGTGCCGGATTTCGTTCGCCGCCCCCTGGTCGAATCGCGCCTGTTCGCGGTTGAGTCCGATGTAATAGAGATCCACCTGTTGCGGAAACGACCCAGCGAGGTCCGTCACCGTATACAGGCCCCAGAACGAATGCTCGTTGCCGGAGTTGTTGTCAAAATAATCGCGGTCGATTTCCACCGGCCTGCCGGCAAACGCAGTGAAATCCGTGCGTCCCATTTTCGCCATGAGTTGTACGGCGTCGTGACTGAGGCGCAGGTTGGGACGTTCGCGATAATTGAAGAATCGCCGGGAGCCGAAAATGATTTCCTGCCGGCCAACCCGGATTGTAAGATTTTTATTGTTTGAGGAAAGCGGGGAAAAGTCCAGAAACAATTGATTGATATCCAGCCGGTCCTCGTCCACCCCGCGCGGCCCTCCGGAACGCCCGGTTTCGATGCCGCTCTGAATCTGCGAGAACAGGCGGAGCCGGTTTCCCACATTGAGATCGGCGTGCAGTAAATAGCGTTGCAGGTACCAGCCGTTGTTGTCCTCGACGGTCGCTCCCCAGTTCTCGTTGCGGATGCTTTCGTAGTGCTGGCGGGTTTCGCCACCGAAGGACAGGTAAACGGTGCCGGAGTCATCAAGGGGAATGTATTTGAGTCGATCCCAGTAATCGGTGCGCCGGGCGGGATCTTTCAAATATCGGTAGTCTTCGAGATAACGCGATGCGTTGTAGGAAGGAGGCGAGTTGCCGGTTTCGGCAACAGCTGGACGGCCCGGCAGCAGAAAAGCGCCTCCCAGGAAAAGGGCAGCACACAGGCAAAGAAGTCGGATAAGTTTATACCACACCATAGGCCAGCAGTGCGTTCGCCACTTTTCTCAATTCAGCATGGCATCGTCCGGGTTGACAGGCATATCTCCAATCGTAAAGACCATAGACTCCTTCGATTCCCGAACCTGAATCCCTTTATTATGCCGAACCTCAAACATTTTTTGAAATGCGTCGGTATCCAAACTGCAGGACCCTCCATTTTCCTCGATCAAAACCATAAACGCGACGAGTAGTTTTTCGATATGTGGATCCATTGTCATCCAATCCGTTTCAATTGTTTTTGCTGCACAACCACCGCCAGCTCAACCAGACCCACGTGGCAACCATTCCGAGCCACCCGAGAGTGTTGGTGGTTCCTGCGATGACCGGTGTGTTATCCAGCACGCCCCACATCGTGAATAGATTTCTCCAATCATGGGCTTCGCTTCCCAAGCCGCCGATCAACGGCAAAAGCAGGACCTGAGCATCGGCCATATACACGGCCACATCCAGAAAATTTTCAAAAAACCAGAACCCGCCGATCGCACACCCGAGGGCATCACGTTGCCGCCAGAAGGCCACGGTCACGATCAGGGGAATCAGGAGTTGCCCCAGCGTTCCCCCCAGAATACTCATGGTCTGCCCAAAAAAACTGAACGCGGGGTGGCCGAATTCATGGAAGACCAAGTTTACCCTATGCAACCCCCTCATCCAAAAGGAATGATGGCCCAATAAATCCGTTTTCAGCAAATACATCAGAAACGCGAAGCAAACGGAGGTCACCGCCAGCGCCCAAAAAGGGACGGGTTTCCAGGGCCGGGAAGCCGGTTCGACCGCTGTGGCCCAGAGTTGCGCCCATAGACCGGGGGCCGCCTCCGGCTCCTGCGGAGTCAGGGGCTTTTTAAATTTCCGATCCTCCGTGGCATATTTTCTCTTACCTTTGTTCGAAGTAAGGGGCATGGCGGAATTACCTAATTTGGACTAATTCGTGTTTTTTTGATATGAATTTGAGGGCGCTTAAAGGGTCTTTCTTCCATGGTAAACAAGGATGTGGATCGATCCAAGTAAAAACGTTTACCTGGGCAATGGATGTGGTACACTTGCGCACATATTTCCTGGGGTAGCCCGAAATAGAGTGATTTTCAAACCTGTTCATTGATGAGGGTGGATCCATGCTCCGTCTGGTCATCAAAGTATTAAAAGCCCTGAATTCCAACGAGGCCCCCTGGCAAATCAGTCTGGGGATCATTTTCGGTTCGATTCTGGGTCTCACCCCCTTCCTCAGCCTCCACAATCTGGTCATCGTGTTTCTGGCTCTCATCATCAATGTGAATATCAGCATGGTGATCGTCAGCTGTGCCTTATTCTCCCTGATCGCCTACGCCCTGGATCCCTTATTTCATCAATTGGGTTTTGCAATTTTGACTTCCCAGGGGCTGGAAGAGTTCTGGACCCAGTTTTTCAGTTGCCCCATTTTGCTTCTGGCGAACCTGAACAACACCATTGTCATGGGTAGCCTGATAACGACATTGGCGGCGGCGGTGCCTTTGTTTTTCCTGTTCAACGTGCTGGTCGTGAAATACCGGGACGTTTACAATGCTTTCATTGGCAAATTCCCCGTTTTAAAATTTCTGAAGGTATTAGACATTTACGGGAAACATTCATGACACCTCCCAACAAAAAATTCAGAGTTCTGGGGATCTCCGTTTTTGTGGTCCTAACTCTCTTGATCGGTGGTTTTTTTGTGCTGTTTCTGGACGGTATCATTAAAGATACGATTGAAGATCGGGGTTCCCAAGTGATGGAGTCGCAGATCGATGTAGGTTCGGTATCCACCTCACTCCTGTCCCAGTCGATGGATATTGGAAACCTCCAGATCGCAAACGCCGACAAACTGGATGAAAACCTGGTGCAAGCCGGCCGCATCAAGTTTGATTTTGATGGAAACCGGGCGTTTTCCAAAAAAGTAATCATCGATGACATGCAATTGGAAGGCCTGCGGCTGAACCAGAAAAGGGAGAAGCCTGCCAAAGCTTACAAACCCGTAAGCGAAAAATCCGATGAAGCATCCGAAGAGAAGTCTTCCATTGATATTGGCATGCCTCAAGGACTCGATTTTAAAAACCCGAAGGATATCCTGAAAAATGAAACCCTGGAAACCCTTGAAGTCGTCGAAAAAACCAAGGGTGACCTGGAAGCGCTTAAAACCAAGTGGCAAACCCAGGTCGACCAGCAATTGAGCAAAGAAAGCCTGACTCAAATCCAAAATCGTATCAAGGATCTTCAAGCCAAAAGCAAAAATCTGAAGGATCCGCGGGCCATTCAGTCGATCACGACCGAAATCAAGGCATTGCGGAACGACATCCAAACCCGGATCGATACCGTCCAAAATTTCAAAAAGAACCTGGAGGCGGATATCCGTCAAGCCCAAAAGCTTGCATCCCAAATCAAGGATCTGCCTAAAAAAGATTTTGACCGATTGCGAAAAAAATATTCACTCGACCTGAAGAGCGGGACGGGTCTGATCAGCAAAATGGTTTCCGGTCCATTGAAAGCCAAAATCGACAAAGCGTGGGGATATTACAAAATGATCAGCCCCTACCTGAAAAGCGATTCCGACTCTAAACCGAAACCGGAAAAGATGGCACGGGGCAAGGGGCAATTTATAAAGTTTACTTCTCCCAACCCGTTTCCCGATTTTTTAATCCGGCAGGCCAAACTTTCCATGAATGTGTGGGACCAGGATGTGGCGGGAGCTTTTCAGGGGCTGACCGACGATCCCAAAGTTTACGGCAAACCGTTCAATCTCAACCTCGCAGGAAGCCAAAACGAAACATTCAAACTCTTCAAACTGAAATTGGTTTTGGATCGGACCCGGGCAGAGGCGGCGGATTTTCTGGAAACTCATGTAGATTCCCTGAAAATCAAACCCGTACCCCTTGGAAAGTGGGCGACTTTGGCTGAGGGATTTGCGGACATCAATGGAAAAATCGATATTCAAAACGAAAAGAACATAAAGGGCAACTTTACGGTCAAGGTGCACGGGGCTTCATTCACGCAAACCGGGGAAGCCGAGGACGAGATGTCCCGCGTTCTTGGAAATGTCATGAAGTCCATCAACCAGTTTTACATCAAAGGAGAAGTGAACGGAACTCCGGACGAATACAGCTTGAACATCAAAACCGACCTGGATCAAATCCTGGCGAAATCCGTCAAGAAACTTTTTGATGGAAAAATAAAGACCTTTGAAGCCGATCTGAAAAAGTCTATTGCCGCCTCGACCGCCCAACCCTTGTCAGAGGCAAACGGTTCCGTCGCCGGCCTGATGGATTTCAAAAAAATTCTACAAACAGAGGAATCGACCTCCAAGGACCTGTTGAGTCAGGCCACGGAAAAAGCATTACTGGGAAAAGTCCCGGGTGCCGATTCCGTATTGAAAAAATTCAAACTGCCGTTTTGATTTATAGTGATCAGGATTCTTCAGTGAAGCGGTAGCCCTTTTCACGGACCGTGATGATGTAGCGTGGTTTTTGCGGTTTTTTCTCGAAATATTTCCGCAGGCGGGAGATGAAATTGTCCACAGTCCGAGTTTCTGTGTTGGGGCTGTAACCCCACACTTTCTCGAGAAGCTCCTCTCGGGAGACCACCTTGCCCCGGTTGGCAATCAACAGGTTCATCACCAGCACCTCTTTGGAGGTGAGGTAAAACTCTCCTTCGCAGCCCCTGGCTTTACCTGTGTTGAAATCCACCCACATCTTGCCGAACTCAAAATATTCCAGTTTGCGAACGGGCTCCTGATACCAATCTTTGCGCCGCAGGATACCTTTAACGCGCAGCAACAGTTCCGGGAGATGAAACGGTTTGGTGATGTAATCGTCGGCTCCCGCTTCGAGGCCGAAGGTGCGATCCTCGTCGGTGGTTTTGGCGGTCAGCATCAAGACGGGAAAGCGGATGTTGGTTTCACGTACTTTTTTGATGACCTCCAGGCCTCCCAGCTTGGGGAGCATGAGATCCAGGATCATCATGTCATATTCCTTTTTCCCCAGACAATCGAGGGCCGCCAGGCCGTCTTCCGCCACGGTGACCTTGTACCCTTCTTTTTCCAGGTTATACGAAAGTCCCTTGGCGAGATGTTTTTCATCTTCCACCAGTAAGATTTTATTTTCCTTGCTCATCCTGCCGCCGAAGCTCACACCCTGTTTTTGGATTCCTGGTTCACCCCGTTCATGGGCAAAGAAACCGTAAAAGTCGTGCCCTTGCCTCGACCTTCGCTGGTTGCCTTGATTTTGCCTTTGTGATTTTTTACAATTTCCCGCGTCAGGTACAAGCCCAGGCCGGCTCCCTCGATGTTCTGGGTCTCTTTGTTCTGCACACGGTAGAATTTACCGAACACTTTTTTGCAATCCTTGTCGCTCAATCCGATACCGGAATCGATGAAATCGATATCACAAAATTTTCCGTTTTGCTTCACGCGAATGGTAAAGGGACTCCCTTTTGAGGAATACCTCAAGGCGTTTCCGATGAGATTGCTGAACACCATTTTCATGGCCCGCTTGTCCAATTGCAGGGGCGGACAATCGTTAACCTCAAGATTGACCTGCATTTCTTTTTCGGCAAAGTTCCTTTGATGCCCTTCTATCACTTCGCTCAATAGCGATTTCAGATCGATTGACTGGAAATGAAGTTTCAGACCCTTGGGATCAGCACCACTGGCTTCCAGAATATTATCGATCAAACTTGAGAGACGTTCGGTATCGGTCAGCATGATGTCCACAAAATCCTGGATTTCTTCCGGCGAGACCTTCTGAAGCTTCATTGTTTCCAGGTAGAGCTGGATCGAGGCCAGGGGAGATTTCAATTCATGCGACACGCTGGAAATGAAATTGCTCTGCAGGCGGTTCAACCGGGCCTGTTTGCCCCAGAAAACAAAAATCAGGAGCACTCCCCCCAGAATGACGATCATCAGGAAACAACCTTCCAGCAGGATCACCCAGTTCAAATCGGCATCGAACAGCTCGGGTTTGATGCTCTTGGCGAACTCCTCAAAATCGCGGCGATTTTGGATATACCAGTTGATCCAGATGCCCATCAGAATAATCCAGGCAATCTGGACCCCGACAAAAACAAAAATCGGGTGAAAAATGGTGCGGAGTTTGTTCATCATAACTGATCCCTCAGAGAGCGTCCCCTGAAATTCATTTTACACCACAAATCATTGAAAAATAAGCTTTAAACTTGGCTCTGGGCCCCATAATGTTACATAAGTTTTACGTGAGGAAACACCAAGTAAATGTATTCTAATACCAGATATAGAGTATCAATTTATTGAAAGATTTAAAAGGAAGGTACCTCATGGGTCAAGTTCAGCCGCTACCTACAAAAAGCAAGCTCGCTATTGGTAATGTTATCGGGTTCATCGTCATTCATCTCGTTGCCCTGACCGCAATATTTCTCCCTGAATATACTTTTTCCTGGAGTGCGGTGGGAGTCATGCTGCTGCTTGTCTGGATGACGGGGTCCCTGGGTATCTGCCTGGGATTTCACCGTTACCTGACCCATAGAAGTTTCGACCTGCCCAAATGGCTGGCCAACTTTTTCGTTCTGATGGGAACCCTGTCCATGCAGGCCTCTCCCATTACCTGGGTGGGTCAACACAGAATGCACCATGCCAACTCCGATACCGATAAAGACCCTTATAATGCCAGCAAGGGACTCTGGTGGTCCCATCTGGGTTGGTCGTTTTACAAGACCCACGACTTTGATGATAAACGCAAGTTGTTGGAATACACCAAGGATTTCTCCGACGATAAGTTTTACCAGTTCCTGAGCAATAATATGATTCCCGTTCAAGCCATGCTCGGAGTGGTACTTTATCTGTTGGGCGGAATTCCCTGGGTGGTCTGGGGCATCTTTGTCCGCCTCGCTGTTGTTTACCAGCAGACCATGTCGGTCAATAGCGCCGCTCATAAATGGGGCTACAAAAACTTTGAAACCGACGATCGGGCAACCAATTGCTGGTGGGTTGGCCTTATCGCCTGGGGCGAAGGCTGGCACAACAACCATCACGCCTTTCCAAAATCCGCACGACATGGATTGCGGCCCTGGGAATTCGACAGCACCTGGATGGTCATTCGTGGGCTCAAAGCACTCGGGCTGGCCACCAATCTCCAGATCGCTGTCATGGAACCTGACGGTTCCGGTCGGTATTTTAGCGGCAAAGTGACCAAAGCCGCGTAAACCGGTTTCAAACCTAAAAAATCATCCGCTCACCTCGCGGATCCCTTCCAGTCCGGAGAGAGCCATGATCATGCCCTCGCGGTCTTTACCCTTGCTATAAGTCAGCACGTAACTCAACTGGACATCCTGGTTGACCCGGTCTATCCGGTAGCGGGATTCCTGGATCAGGAACCCGCTGTCCCGGATGATTTCCGTACACTCGCCTTTGATCCGTTCGTAATTTTCGAGATTCATTCGGATCGACAACTCCCCGTAATTTTCCACTGACATCCAGTTTTCCACATAACGGAAAAATACCAGCATGATGAACACCAGAAGAGTTCCCCAAAGCGCCAGGGGAAACAGCCCCTTGCCGATGATAATTCCCAACCCGGCAACGAACCAGATACAACCGGCCGTGGTAAGCCCGCGCACCATGTTCTCCTCACGCATGATGGCCCCGGCGCCCAGAAAACCGATCCCCGTGATGATGCCGGCACCCATGCGGTTGGGATCAAACACGGTTTCCGGATCGATATGATCATGGTAGTATTCGGATCCCACGATCAACATGGCAGCCCCGAGGCAGACCACGATATGCGTGCGAAATCCAGCGGGCCGTCCATGCATTTCCCGCTCCATGCCAATCACCCCGCCCAGCAACACTGCCAGGATCAAACGAAACAGAACGGAAGATTCGATCAACCAATTGAATTCAAAATCCACTGGGCCCCCTCTATCCAATACTGGTTTTAACTGAACGTTTTAATTTCCACATGGTACCCGCCATATTTCCTCAAATTGATCACCCGGTGACCAAAGATCAAGTACTGCCCTTTGATACCGGTCAAACGGTCGCGGAATTGCGGTTCCTTGTCAAGATTATGGCTGACAATTTTCGGAGGAACGGCCTCCACCGGGTAGTGCAGTTCCTGAACGGCTTCCTTCTCCAGGAAATACTGCTTCAGGTCTTTGGGAAACCACTCGCTGGCCTTTTGCCGGTACTCCTGCAAATTAACCGACGCCACATCTCCCTGGAGCATTTTTCGCCAGTTGGTCTTGTCCGCCATATGCTCGGCCAAAGCCACTTCGATCAAACCGGACAATTTTCGTTCCGGGGTACGGGCAATCACCAGGCCCTGCAACGCTCCCTGGTCGATCCAGCGTGAAGGAATATTCCAGTGGCGCGTGACTCCCACTTTGACTCCGGACGTCAGCGACAGGTAAACCAGATGATCGACTTTGCAGTACTTCTTGAAAAACTCCCGGTCCTGCTCGTTGCCAAATTCATGCTCGCATTTTTCCGGCCGCACGGCACACATAGCGTTTTCGGGAAGGTCGCGCGCGCACGGAAAACAATACCCCTGATCGTAAGTTTTTTTGATCGATCGACCGCATTCGATACAGGTGATTTTATTCAAAAATTTCAAAGATACTTCCTGACCGACCACTGGATTCACCGGCACCGGTTTTTCATCCAGGCTCAGGAAATATTCAATGGGGTCCGCATCTTCATGAGTCATTTTTCGAAGCTGTCCCGCTGCCTTCATCGCCTGCTCTATAGTATAAGATGGGTAGTCACTCCGGGTTATTCCACCCAGAGGTTTCATGAATTTCGAGGATCCAACTGCAAGGGCATTATACCACTGTCCCCGAACGGAGCGCCGGCGGGGATTCATCCCACAAAAACGACAATTTTATTCCAGAAAAGCGTGATCAGGGAAGAAAAATAATGAATGCTTTAAAAAACAACATGGCCAGAATGGCGGTGAAGGGAACGGTGGCAAACCAGGAGATGACGATCTTTTTAACGATGGCCAGATTCAAACTGGCCAACCCGCGGGCCATTCCCACCCCGATCACCGAACCGACCAGGGTATGCGTGGTGGAGATGGGCAGTCCCAGTTTGGAACAGATTAATACCACTGTAGCGGCGGCGAACTCTGCCGAGAAACCGCGGGACGGGGTGATTTCTGTAATCTTTTTACCCACCGTTTCCATGACGCGCATTCCCCAGATCAACAACCCGACCACGATACAGGTGCCCCCCATAGTCAGTATCCACAACGGCATCTCCACCTTCATTTCCACGTTTCCGCTATCCAAAATGGAAACCACAGCGGCCAGCGGTCCCACTGCATTGGCCACATCATTGGCCCCGTGAGCGAAAGCCACGTAAAAGGCGGTGATTACCTGCAGAAACTTGAATATGTGTTCGGTGGAAACAAACTGCTGGGTCAGGTCTGAGGAGGGAACGGCTTTAACCCTCTGTACCAGGACTTTGGCGATCACAAACGCGATAGCCCCGACGATCGATGCGATGATCAGGGCATTCGAGAAATCGAGATGCAGCTTCAGGTTTTTGAGTCCTTTGTACACCATGGAAATGGCAAGGATCGCAAACACCACGAACACCATAAAAGGTACCAGCTTTTTGGACTCGGCCACCGGGTCGCGTTTATCGAGAATATACACCGTGATGAACCGGAACACCCCATAGGCCACCAATCCGCCCATTACCGGGGACACGACCCAGCTCATAACCACCGAACCGACTTTGCCCCAGTTAACCGCATCCGCTCCGCCGGCGATAAATCCAAATCCGACTACGGCACCGACAATGGAGTGGGTCGTGGAAACCGGCCAACCCAGGGAACTGGCGATATGCAACCAGATGGAAGCAGCGACCAGGGATGATATCATCCCGTAAACCAGGTGCATCGGCATATCGGCAAACAGGTTGGGATCGACCATGCCCTTGCGTACGGTATCGGAGACATGCCCGCCGACGAAGACCGCTCCGACGAATTCAGCCACCGCGGCAACCAGAACGGCCTGCCGAAAAGTCAGGGATTTTGCACCGACACTGGTGCCCATGGCATTGGCCACATCGTTGGCGCCAATGTTACAGGCCATGTAGACGCAGGCGAGGATGCCAAACCAGAGCAGAATGGTCGATAGATCCAAAAGAATCTCCAGGATAAATTCAGAAAGACGGGGTTATTTATTTGGCAAGAAAAATTCTCAGGGTTTTCCCAATTTGTTCCGATTTGTCAGCCACGGCTCCCAACTTTTTACTCACCTCGTTCCAGAGCAACAAGTCGGCGGCGGACAGGGAATCACCCAGCGAAAACAGTTTCTGGGCAAGGACAAACTGTTTTTTATCGGCCTCCCATTCGTAGGTCGCGAGCTGATGGCAGGCTTTCTCTACTTTTTCCGCTTCAGCCCCCCCAAAAGAAGCTTCCAAAAGATTTTCAAGCTCATAAATCAAGTCGCAGGCGCTTTGGGCGCTCATCACCACGTGATCGACCAATTGGCTCAACGGTTCCTTGAGCTCCGGAGGATTCGCCAGGTGACGTATGCGGAGAATGACTCCCAGGTCTTCGGTTGAATCGGCAATATCATCCTGCGCGGACAACAATTGCATGAAATCGCGTTTGTCGACGGCCAGGAAAATACTTTGCGGCAAATGATCCCGGATGTCATTTTTGATTTTGTCCGATTCGTATTCCAACTGGATAATTCTTTCCGAAATTTTCTGAACCTGATCGTAATCCCCTGCGAGCTGGGCGGTAAATAACGGCTTGATCTGGTCCACACAGGCCCGCACCTTGTCCATATGGCTCGCCAACGGTTTAAACGGCGATCTTGCGAACATTGAAAAGATGGATCTCATAGTTTTTCCTTCGAATATATTAAGGGATTATAGCCTCGAAACAAGCTTGATTTCGGGTTACTGCAACATCCCGTCACCTTCCAACAAAGATCAGGAAGAGTATTTGCATGTCTTTTAACATGATGTCGGGGTCAAATCAATCCATCAAAAACCTATTTTTAACAAACACCAAAACGACCTCTGCAAAAGTGCCGGTCACCCCATCATCATGCGCCATTCAGCCAGACTGTTGATCTGCAAATAGGAATTGGATTCGCGGACTTCACCCATGGGAGCCGAGCCGTTGCCGCCGTAGTTGTGGCCGGGATACAGGATAATTTCATTTTGGATTTTCGCCAGGCGCCGGGTCAAAGTATCGTACATCACCTCGCTGTCGCCCCCCGGCAGATCCACTCGCCCGCATCCCTGCAGAAACAGCGTGTCGCCCGCCACCAGATAATCGCCGACCCGGAAACACTGGGAACCGGGTGTGTGGCCCGGCGTGTGCAAAAACGAAATTTCGACCGATCCCACCTTCATCTGCTCTTCACTGTCCACCTGTTTCATATCCGAAAGAGAAACCCCGGTGACCTGCTTCAATCCCTCCGCCTCGTGCTTGTTCACATAAATGGGGACCGGATGGGTTTCCATCAATTGCGGCAGGCCCAGGATGTCCAGGCCGAAGATCTGTCCGCCGACATGGTCCGGATGATAATGCGTCACCAGCGCCCCGGTCAGCTTCATCCCCTCCCCCTCGATAATTTTCAGGAGGCCATCGACATCCCACGCGGGGTCGACCACCACGCATTCCCGGCTTTTCCTGTCGCCGATCAGATAAATGAAGTTGGCCATGGACCGGGCCGAGGCGTCGCCCTGGCCGACATCCACACCGCACAGCAGTTGTTTGAAATAAAGAGGGCTGGTTTCCGTCATGATTCCCTTTCGTTTAAAATTCAATTTTCAACAGTCGGTTGAGCCTGTCCGCCAGGCGAATACCGGCTCGCTGCAACTGCTCTTCGACTATTTTCCGTCCATGGCGGATATAGTCGAGCGATAACTCGCGCCCCCGGGAAAACTGCAGGTTGTATCCGACATCCAGGACCAGGGCACGCGATTCATTGGACCAATCGTCGGGTGTGCCGCCGGACCACTGTATTTTATTTTCAGGAGTGATGGACCGGTTCAACCGGCGGGCGAATTGCCGTGAAGTCTTGCCATTCAGAAAAACCAGGTCATGATCCCAGATGCGGTGAAGGTTGGTCGGTTTGCTTCCAAAGTAGACAGCAATATCGTTGCCTCCACGGTCCTTCTCGTACCCCAAATGCATCGGCTGATGCACATCGGCGATCAAGTGTACCAGAAACTTGAAGGCTTCCTTTCGTATTTTTCGGGACGACCCGGGGTCCACCAGAACACTTTCATATTTCTTGATCTTTTCGGTAACACAACGTTTCCGGGGGCAATCACGTTTTTGATTGTACGTGCGATGGTTGACGGCAATATTGGTGTAATGCAGAACATCCGGTTTTTTGTCGCTCCGCTTGATTTCGTCAGCCCAGTTGGCGACATTTGCCAGATGATTTATGTTAAACTCGGTTCGAATGGCATGCAGAACCCGGGGGTCCAGATTCATTTCCGCAATAGTGCCGACAATACGATGACCCGCCGGCCCCCAGGCCCGCCCTTCCTGCAAGGGTATGGCACTCAGCAACACAAGCCCAATCAAACATCGGACAACTTTGTTTCCCATACAAATGGCACCCGTTTCTTCGGCATACAATGATTAAAGCGGCCTATCATACCATCAAGTTCTGGATCGTCATCATCCTTCTTTCGATGGTTTTGGGAACCCTGGCGGTTCTGGCACGTCTGTTCGATTCCTCGAATAATCTCTCGCACAAGATATCAAGCTTGTGGGGACGCGGGTTGTGCGTCTTGAACGGGATCAGGGTGGATATCGAAGGACTGGAACATGTCCGGGTCGACCGGGCCCAGATCTATATCGCCAACCACCAGGGGTTCTTCGACATCTTCGCCCTCAACGCTTACCTGCCGGCTCAGATTCGATGGGTGGCTAAATCCAGTTTGTTTAAGATTCCTTTTGTGGGATGGTCGATGACGGCATCGGGTTACGTTCCTGTGGAAAGAGGCAACCGCAAAAAATCCTACCAGGCTTTTCTTGCAACGATTGAAAAATTAAAGGCGGGCAATTCCATTGTGATTTTTCCGGAAGGAACACGATCAGAGGATGGAACGATCGGCCCGTTCAAAAAAGGCGGGCCTTTGCTTTCAGTGCGGTCCGGTGCGCCGCTGGTTCCGGTCACGCTTATGGGAACGGGAAGCATCATCAAAAAAGGCAGCGGCATCATCAAACCCGGGCGGATTCGGATCATCATTTCACCGCCCATATCCAGCCAGTCGGTTTCGGAGGACAAAGAAGAAAACGTGCTCCACAACCTGCGCGATATTATCTGTAAAAATTACGAGAATCTAAAAAGCCAGCAGGACCGGGAAGAGAAAAAAATTCAGGCGGGGTAAGCCGCACACCGGGTTCAGTTACTTTCCGGCTTTTTCTTTCTGAATGAATTCCCAGACTTCCCGGGGATGTTCGCGCAGATCTTCGATGTTGTCCCAGATCGCGCGGATCATTCCGGTTTTGTCGATCACAAATGTGGTCCGGTGAATACGCTTGACCATCTGCCCCAGGTCGTCGATCTCCTCGATCACTCCGTACAGTTCGCTGACCTTCTTATGCTCGTCGGCCAACAGGGTGAATCCGAGCTGGTAGATTTCGGTGAATTGACGGTGAGATTGCAGGCCGTTCCAACTGATTCCAAACAGTTCGACTTCCTTGGTGCGGAACTTACGGTTCCACTCGTTGAAACAAACCATCGACCGGGTGTCTTCCGGGCTGGCGTCGAATACGTAAAACGCGAGGATGACCCAGTTTTTACCTTCAAGCTCTTTGAGCTTGATGACCACGCCTTCTTCAGCAGAGGGGCTGGTCGCCCCGGGCTTGTAACCATACACCGCGGGTAGCTCGAAATTGGGCGCACGGTCCCCCACTTCCAGTTTGTCAGCCATAAAACCTTCTTTGCAAGAGGTTAAAAAAGAGGAATGCCTTACGCGTCGCCGAAAGCTTTTTTCAGCAAGGGCTCGACTTCTCCCTTGCTTTCCATTTCATCGAGGATATCGGTATCGCCGTAAAAATCCCCGTTGATGAATACTTTCGGAAGCGTGGGCCAATTGGTCATCTGGCTGAGGGCTTCCCGCTTCTGCATGTTTTCGAGGCAATTGATCACTTCGAAGGGATACCCGTACTTGTTGAAAAACTGGATGGTCTCCACCGTAAAACCGCATTGAGGTGCGGATTTGGTGCCTTTTCCATAAATCAGAATTTTATGTTCGGCAATTTCGCTTTTGATTTCGTCTTCAATGGCAGACATGAGCAACTCCTTGAAAAAACATTACATATTGTTAAAATTATTTTTTTATGCAGGGACCTCGGTTTTGATTTCCGCCGCATGGATTCGTCCGTCTTTCATGGCATCGGTCAGGCACCCCTGAACCATTCGGTGCCGCTCCATGACATTCTTTCCTTCAAATTCTTTGGAAACAACATGGATGATAAAATGGTCGCTCATCCCTGTTTTATCCATGGCATTAACTTCCGCATCGGGTATTTTCGATTGGACCAATTCAATCAAGTCCGGAATTCTGATCATTGACTCACCTTTCTCTTTCACAGCCTGAATTCAAACCATTAAGATTCAAGAGGTCCCGAAAAGGTTTAAATTTCTTGGCTCCTCTGAAATATATCATACAATCCTGTTTCAGAATTATATTTTTAAAGCATTATTTTTCAATAAGTTAATAGGTATTTTGGGGGCAGAAATACCGCCACAATGTTTGGCGAACTCTGAAAATTTCCGGTATAATATTGAATCCAAAAGGTTATTCTCGTATCTAAATAACAGTTAAACCTATTGATTTACAGGGAGCCTTCAATGCCCGATACACAACAACAATTCGTTTCCATTACCCCCGTTGCCTCGGAAGAAGTGAAAAAACTCGTCGCTCAGGAGAACAAGCCCGGTATCGGCTTGCGCCTTGGTGTCAAGGGCGGCGGCTGTTCCGGTCTCTCTTACGACCTGGGGTTCACCCCGAAAGAGGACGGCGATACAGTGATCGACCATGAAGGATTCCAGGTGTTCATGGACCCCAAAAGTCTGATCTACCTGAAAGGGATGGAGCTGGACTACCAGGGGGGGCTGCAGGGCAAGGGGTTTGTTTTCGTCAACCCCAACGCCAAGTCCACCTGCGGTTGTGGAGAGTCGTTTTCTCTCACCTAACCAGCGTGACGCTGGACCCAACTTAGCCCTATTTCGGCGCACCGGGGATTGACCCGTGCGCCTTTTTATTTTCTGAACCGGGAGCCACTCCCTTATTCCAATGGAAATTGGTCGATGACGGTAACCACGCTGACAGAGGAACACCGACAGGCCCGCGAGGGTTGTGTTTATTTTCCGTTGGAGGACTTCTGCCTGGTGGAAGCGAAGGGCAAGGACACTTTTTCTTTTCTCCAATCCCAAACCACCAACGACGTTCTCAACCTGGCCATCGGCGCCGGTCTGGGCAATGCCCTGGTCGACCGCAAAGCGCGCCTGTTGTGTAATTTTTCACTGCATAAAACCTCGGACACCGCGGCGCTCTTCCTCCTTGAAACCGACCAGCGCGATACGCTGATCAATCAACTGAAAGAATATCATTTCCGGGAAGATATTGAGTGGAACACCGACACTCCTTTTAACTTTTTGGTGGCCCTGCAGGGTCCGAAAAGTCCGGTGGTGCTGGAACACCTCACCGAGTCCGCCGTCAGCCTCCACAACACCAACGATATTTTCACAGCCGGCATTGATGGAATCGAAACCTGGGTAATCTGTAAAAGCCTGACCGGTGAGGAAGGTTACATCCTGGCGTGCTCCGCCGACCGCAAAGAAGACCTGCTTCAGGCTTTGCACAAAGCGGATAGATCGGGGGGCCTGGTTGCGATCGGCACCGAGACCCGGGAAATCCTGAGAATCGAAGCCGGTATTCCGGTGTACGGCCGGGACATGGATAAAAGCCACATTCTTCCCGAAACAGGACTGGAACACACCTCTGTGAGTTACCACAAGGGCTGTTACATCGGCCAGGAAGTAATCGCCCGCATCAAAACCTACGGCTCTCCGGCTTTTGCGCTGATGGGAATTATTCTGGATGGAGACGCGCCGCCGGCCCTGCATACCCCCATCAAAATAAAAACCAAAAAAATCGGCGTGGTGAAAAGTTCGGTGTATTCACCCTCGTTGGGCAAGGTGATTGCCCTGGCTTACCTGCAAAAAGATTTCCGCAGTCCCGGTCAAACCCATGAAGTCACCCTGAATGACCGGCCTGCCAGGATCACCACCTGTCTGCTTCCGTTTTACCAGACGGCCGGCAAAACCGAGCGCGCCAAACAGCTCCATCAACAGGCATTAACACTTTTCAAGAAGGAAGAAAATTTAGATCGCCCCATTGCTCTGCTGCGCGAGGCGATCGCCCTCGATCCCAAATTCGCTCCCGGCTATGAAGCGCTGGGGGTCATGCTCTCCAAGCAAAACAAGCTGGACGAGGCCATCGCGTTGATGAAACGCCTGGTGGAAATCGACCCGCAGGAAATTATGGCGCACACCAATCTCTCCATTTATTACATGCAACAGGGCCGCATTGAAGATGCCGAAATGGAAAAGGGCGAGGCCACGGCGATCCAGTTCGAAAAAATGATCGAGGAAAATCAGGCGAAAAAGGCACGCGAAAAACAAGCCTCCCAGAATAAGGAGGAACAGGAACGTCAGGTAGAGATGTTCCACAAGGTGCTGGAAATCGATCCCGTCGACCAGGTGGCCAACTTCGGTCTCGGTTCCATCTACCTGGACACCGGCAAGTATGAGGAAGCCCTGAACCCGCTGAAAACGGTGGTGGAGCACTACCGGGATCACTCGGCGGCTTATCTGGCGCTGGGAAAAACGCTGGAAAAACTTTCGCGGAAGGAAGAGGCGGCGGAGGTTTATCAAAAGGGAATTGAAGCGGCTTCCAAGAAAGGCGACCTGATGCCTTTAAGGGATATGCAAAACCGGCTGAATCAGATTTTGCACTCCGACTCCTGACTCTTCAGGAAATCCCACAGGTCCGACCCGGGATTCAACACTCCCTTGTGAATCAGACCCTGTGTGATCGACACCCCGTGGTCCATCAAAAACCAGCAACGCAGCAAAAACTTTTCTTCCGGAGTGGTGTGTGCATCTTCCCATTCCGTGATGGCAGAATGCTTTTTCAAGCCCTGCATCAATGATCCCGGAATGTCCAACCGTCTTTTCTTCACGAAAGCGCCAAAACCCTCGACCAGCAGGGGCTGGAAATCTTTCCGGCTGATTTTAATCAATTCCGAAACGCTGGGCAGGTTATCCCTGTGGTACTGGAAGAATTTAAGTTTGTAATACTGGTGGATGGTTTCGAGCCGGAAGTAGCAATGAAGGTCCACGACTTCCTCTCCATAAGCCTGCACGAGGTATTTCCGGATCAGGGGCTTGCCATTTTGCAGTAGTAATTTGTTCAAGCGGCCGCGATCGAACAGATGAATGCGCACCGTACTCAAATGCTTGCAACATTGCTCTTCAATATCCTTTCGCAGGTTCTCATTTTGCGGGGGAACGCGGTACCAGTAAATTTCGTCCCGGGCGACTTTCAGAGCCTGCTCATACGATTCGGCAATCTGGTGGTTGCTGGCTTTTTTCGCCTGGCGGGCAATTTGATAAGCATTCTCGGAATCGAAACCGAGTTCGATCAGCCGGCCCTGGAAGTCTTTCCGGCTCCCCATCAGGTAGCCGCCACGTTCCTTGATATGATCCTTGGCCTTATCCACGCCGCGCAGGGCCAGACTGACATCCCGGGGGGTCAACTCCAGGCCCAGGTTGTGGGCAAATTCATAAATATCCTGGAGGGTTTTATAATTCAATTTGTCGATATACAGAAATTTCTGGATATTTTTTTCCTGGAAGCCGCACATTTCAAATATTCTGATTTTCTTGTACTTCACTTCCTCCCAATACTTGCGGGTGCCTTCCTTTTTGCTGAATTGCCCCTCAATCTCCGACCGGGCTTTGAAAAAATAACTGCGGAGCAGATACCATTTGGATTTCAGAGTGGACTCTATGATCCACCGGTATTTGGGAGTCAAGGCGGTCAACTTGGGATCCTCGAGCATTTCGATTTCCCCGGTGATGAGAATATAATCCAAAAGCTCGAGATGGCGTTCCAGCAAAACCGGGTTGATGGTTTCGATGAATTTGCGGTAAATCGTTTTCCAGCGGTATAGATCCAAGCCTCCCGATCCCCCGTTGGATTTCCCGGCAGACAGTTTTTTCTTTATGGACTGGATGCCGTTCTTTTCGATTTTTTGAAACAGCTCGTCTCTCGCTCCGATATCCCGGATCTTGATCTGCTTGAGGCGGCTAATAATGGTGTGGGACTGCTCTTGAATTTCGCGGTCGAAATCCGCGTAGGTCTGGCTGGGAGAAAAATATATAGTGGAGAGTAGATCTTCCACCATGTCCAGGGAAACGATCGTTTTCCTGGACAGTTTTTTATACTGACTGAAATCCAGGACCTTGTTGCCCGTCTGGCAGGAGCGTATATCGTTCAGATAAGTACGGGCACGATCGAGATCTTCCGACTGGACATAAGGATCGTTGATGACCTTCAGGAACAGAGATTCGGCGTTTTGTAAATCCCTCTTGGCCAGAAGCTCCAGCCCCTGATTCAATGGATCAAATACAAACATAAGGCGCGAGACCGCCTTATTTTTTCATAACATTCATCCGTGTAAACAGGTGCACATACCCTCCCATTCAAAGTCTTTTCCCTGTTTACGAAACTTTTTAACCGTATCACTCATACTACGATCCAAAATCAATATAGTTTCAAAACCCTAAGTGCGCGATTACACCCGGGTTTTACGCAATGAACTTATAAAAAACAAGGCATTTTAAGCCCCATCCAAGAATCCGTGGGGCGCTGTTGATGTCGAAAAACGAGACAAGACACAAATACTACATTAATTAAGATGCGAAAAAGGGACTTTGGGTTTTAATAAATTCCAAGCCGAAAGGACTGGCGGGATGCCCTTATAAACCCTTTGGTTAAGAACGGTTAGGGTGATCTGTGACGGGTAGCCGAATTCAATATTTCAGAATATGGAAGATGGTGAGGGCTTTCTGACCGTTTCGTTCCTTGTTGTTGCCGTTCCATACGGCGAAAGCAATGGGGATTTCCCGACTCTTAAATTGGGTGTCGTTGGGATCCTCCGTTAGGAGGCTCCGCTTGAAAACAACCATCCACCGATTATTGCTCCAGTTACCGTTGCCATCGACATCCTGGTGGGACTGGGTGGTGAGGGTGCTGAATCCTTCGGCGTTGAGGTCCTCCACCGGGGACCGCCGCAGGGTATTGTCCGACAAAATATTACCGGTCGCCCGGCCGGGATTGAACACACCTTCGTTTTTCCCCATACCCGGATCAATATGGGTTTGGCGCTCCGAAACTTTTGGAGATTGCTCGGGTGCCAAAACAAGTTTGCCATCCGGCTCGTAAATATAATAACTGCCGGAACCCATCGCCATGTAGTCGTACTGGTCTTCCAGGTCCTGCATCATTTCGTTGCCGGCGGAACCGGCGCCTTCCTTATTCCAGGTTGCTTTCCACTGCCAGATATTGACCCGTTCCCCTTCACCGCCCATGGTGAAAGGCGGCACCGGACCCGACGGGTCGACCGGAAACATCACCGCCGCCTGATCTTTATATTGCTGGGACTGGACCATGATATCGTTACGGGTCGGATCGACCCACTCCAGCCGAACGGCAATTTCCTTTTGGTTGCGCGCGGCTTTGATACTGACCCATTTGGTTGCGGGAGCCGGCCACATGGGGTTGGTGATCATTTGGGGTTGCAGGTCAAGCACCACGCTTTTCCCCTTGGTGGGGCCGTAGTTCGACCAGAAGACATCGGAGGGATTGACGGGTATTTCCCCATGGACTCGGGCCGCTTCAATAGTCGTGGCGCTGACGGAAATGGGAGGAACCATTGCCAGCAGGACAAGTATCGCGACTCTTAGAAGTTTGCAGTCAGCCACTATCCCGTTCCAGGGTTGGAGGGGTACCTGATCTTAATGCAGTAGAGGCAGGTTATTTGATTGGTTCACATTCGGCCGGAGCGTTGGCGACCAGATCGTTTTCCATACTGTAGGAAAGGGATCGGTACTCCGGCTCTTCGACCTTAATTGGCTTCACATCCAGCAAGGAACACTCGTTTTGCACCATCAGGGACAGAATGTCGATAATGTCCTTGTACAAACCCCGTTCCGCCTTGCGCGCGGTAAAAATGCAGAACAAGGGGGTCCAGCGTCCGATATGGTTACGGAGGAATTTCTTGGCGGTGGAGCGCACCACGGCGATTTTTTTCTCGTCGTGACCGTTGGTGATGCCATAAGCTTCCCGAAAGCACAGATACGATAAAAAGGACAGCTCCACGGCAATATGATCGACCCGTTCTTTGCCCCGGCTTTTTGGAAACTCGAATCCAAAGGTTTCGTAAAAACCGCCGAGCTGGATCAAAACATCGGTCTGGGACTGAATTCCGCCCTCGGTTCCATACTGCATTTCGTAAGGAGGGCATTCCTGGGAAACCGCGTGTCCGAAGACGCGGACATATTCCTGTTGCACTTGCTTCAAAGCCATTTTAGGGAGGTACTTGCTGAAACGTCCGATCATTTCCTTGACTCGTCCCCAGTCCTCTTCGTCCAACAAAACCACGTCGAACGGCTCCAGCAGGGACTTGGGCCGAAAAAACTTCCGGTTCCAGGGATAACTGAACGCGTTGGACAGTACGTCATAAATCCGGCCACGGGCCAACTGCATGGATATTCTCTGTTCCTTGCATTCTTCCACAGATCCCGTTTCACCAAACTTCACCATAATCGGATCTTGATTTTTTGCTTCGCTCACTTCGGACATGGGACTCTCCCTAAAAATAGTCAGGCCGACACACGGCCCAATCTCCGTTTAATACCTCAAGCCTTGCATACCCCCAAGGACCCTTCTAGCGGTCCGGCTCACAAGTTTAATTTAATTTAAGCCGAAAGGAAATTTTAAATACTCAAACTATCATAAACCCTAAAAAAATCAAGAAGTTCCGGCTCTCAACTCGTAAACCTCGATACATCGGTCACAAGCGCCATCCTTGCTTTCCCAATCCGGGAAATCGATCTGAATGGCCTCGATGACCATTTCATCACACACACTTTCCGGATCATCCACCCAGTTGTACGTCGGAAATTTGCACAACGGACAGGGCGACCCCTGCAGATGGATATATTCGCGATCCTCCTCGGTAAACTCTTCCGAGTAATCGATGTACGTACTGATCAGGGTCTCCAGGTCGGTGGCCATGGACAGCAGTTCCTCGTGCGTCAGCTTTTCCGTATCCCACAGGCCCTCGAATATTCCGCGCCTTTGCTGTTCGGGAATTTTCCGGTAATAATTGTCGAATTCGCGGTAACGCGCTTCCTTGGTCATGACGGACTGGATTTTTTTACGAGCCAGGCGCGAATCGACGAAAATATTCCACAGCAGGCGGAACCGTGCGGTGATCAGGTTTTTCATCGACGGGTTACCGGGAATGAAGGCGTCCTCATAATCGAAGGCCGGATCCATCATGTCCCGCGCGTGCATGAACTCGTGAATCAAAAAGGACCCCAATTCTTCCATCTCCTCCGGGTTGGCAAAGCGGCTGGCCAGGACGCGCATTTCAATCACCGGCAGGCCGGAAACCCGGTTCAGCACGTTGGAGCCTTCATCCACCTTGTTGATGGCGCGCTTGATGGTGATTTCCTTGATTTTTTCCTCGAACGACCGCTCTTCCTCTTCATACTGGATTTCAGATAAGTCTTCATCCACCGGAGCCGATGTGTCGTCCAGGGTTTCTATCAGTTCCGCCTCGGGCGCATCTTCAGAAGATTCCGATGCAGGGTCCGTCTCTTCCGTATCTTCATGCGACCCTTCATCGCCCTCGGCCACGGCCACACCGCTGTCGTCGGGGGCTTCGGCAGGAGCGGCGGCGAGCGCCTTTTTAACGGATTTTTGCCGTTTGGGGATCAATCCACAGGCTTCCAGGGCCTGCAGGACATGGTCGCCCAACTGGAGCTTTTCACGGAAAAACAGTTCGTTGACCTTGGCAAAGGCCTCTTCCCGGTCATCTTCCGGAATTTCATATATGGGATCGGCCAGCGAATGGTACTCGTCATAATCGGCCCGCATACCGGAACGTTCCAGATGGTTGAGGTGCCGGAACACCGCTTCTTCCATCAATTGGGGACTGTAGTTGATTTTCATAAGACTGGATGATTATCCGAATAAATTCTCAAAACCAAAGGATTGCAAGCTTTCCCTAAAAAGGTGTTACCTGAAATTTATAGAATGACCCCGCCCTTGTCAAGGCTTTCAGCCCTGATTCCGGGTGTGAAAAATTTATTTAAAACAGGCTTTTCCACATTTCGGTAATACACCGGCAAATACAACTCGCACGATCTACCGCAAAAACAAAAACCTCAACTTTATCAATACTTTACACGGTCAAATTTTATCGATTCTCTCGACCGTCTTCCGCATTTCTTCGATGGAGTTCGTCAACTTTTCAGGATTTCCCAGCAATTGCGCCACTTCTTCCGCACGGTTCAGGTAACTTTCACAGGGATCCTTGAGTGACTCGGCCAGATTCATCCGGGCCACCGTCATATACAACTGAACCAGATTGACGAAGTTCTTTTTCTCATTAAAAATATCGGCGGCCTTTTTGAAAAATTCCTCGGCTTCATCGTATTTCTGCCCCCGGAACTTGAGATTGCCCAGAAAGGTGTAATCCTTGGCCGAACCAAATGCATCGCCCACCTTCAGCGTGTAATCAAGGGCCTTCTTGTAATATTCCTCAGCATATTCCGAGTGGCCCCGCCGGAAATGGTAATTCCCCATATTGCGGAAATCCTCCGCCATCTCCTTGGGATCTCCCAACTCTTCGGAAATACCCAGCGCCTGCTTGTAGTACTCCTCGGCTTTCTCGGTGTACCCCTTTTCCAGATACAGCGCACCGAGGCTTCGGAGGTCGATGGCAATTTCCCGGGGATCGTCCAGCTTCTGCGATCGTTCCAGCGCCATCTTGTAATACGGTTCCACCTTGGACCGGTCCTTCCTCTCATTATAAATCTGCGCCAGACTGCGGATGTCCTGACAGGCGTTGCGCAGGTCCTGCAATTCCTCGGAGATAGCCAGGGCCTTTTGGCAATACTTCTCCGCCTCGTTCCAGTTTTCGTTGTGCACGTACAGGTTGAACAGGTTCCGGTAATCTTCCGCCATTTCCCGCTGGTTGTTGACCTTGGTGTTCAGGTCGAGGGCTTTTTTGTATAACTGCTCGGCCCCGGCCCAGTCCCTTTTCTGCAGAGTCATATTACCCAGGTTGCGGTAATCGTTGATGAGTGCGCGGCCGTTGCCTGATTTTTCGTTGATCTTGAGAGATTGCCGCATCAGCTTTTCCGCTTTGTCGAGCTTGTTCAGCCGGACCAGCACATTGGCGCGGTTGCTGTACAACTCCAGCAGAGCGCTTGAGTCGGAGCTCAACTCCTCCCTCAGCGCGATGGCTTTTTCATAACACTGATCCGACGCCTCCCAGTCTTCATTTTCCGACAGGATGCTCCCCAGGTTGCCGTAGGTGGAACTCATCCCGCTCTTGTCGCCGGTCGTTTCCTGGATTTTTAATACCCGTTCCAATGCCTGACGGGCGTCGTCGAGCTGGCTCCCCAGAAAAAACGTATTGCCGAGATCGGTCAACAGCGAAATCTGTTTGGCTGGGTCTTTCTCGACTTCCGGTTTCTTGAGTTCGGCCTCGATTTCTTCCTTGCGCTTCTGGATGGTGGTGGGATGGCTGATGAGATAAAGCAGTTTGTCTTGAACGATGCGAACGCCTTGCGGGTCTTTCAACGCCTCGTACATGGCGTTGGCGTTCTGCAGAAATTTCTCCGCCTCCTCAAAATTCTCCTTTTGCAGAAACACTTCGCCCAGTGCCTCGTTCTGCTGGGCCATGCCGGGGCGGTTTTGGAGTTTTTCCATGATCTGCAGGGATCGGCCATATTGTTCCGCCGCCGCGTCCCAGTTTTTCTTGAGGGACTCGATTTTCCCCAGGTTGGCGTAACTCCGGGCCTCTCCCAGTTCGTCGCCCAGCTCGGTCATGATCTTCAACGAGCGGTTGTAATGATCGTACGACTGGTCAAAATCTTTTTTATGGAGATACAAGATACCGAGGTTGCCGAGCAGGTAGGCCTGACGGCGCTGGTCATTCTGCTTTTCGACGAATTCCAGCGCCTGCTTGAAATTGGTTTCCGCCTGGTCCAGCAGTTCCGGCTTGCCGACCAACCCTTCCTGCAACAGCGTGCTCCCCAGGTTGGCGTGGCAGATGGCGATCGACGCCGCATCGCTCATTTCCTCCAGCACGCCGATGATCTTGCGGTTGATCTCGATCACCTTGTCGAAGCGCTTCGCCTCGTAGAACATCTCTTCCAGCTCCTGATATTTCTTGATGAGCTCCGCGTGCTGTTTGTTTTGGGTCAGCCGGTCGATTTCACCCTGCGCGTCGTTTTCCTTCGCCTCGAGATATTCCGGCTGTTTCTTGATGGATTTGATTTTCTCCTCCACCACGCTAATGCGCTCGGCGTCTTCCTTCTCCGACATCAGGCATGCCTTGACCTTTTCAAAATACCGTTCGGCGGCCTGGAAATCTTTTTTCTGCACGGCAATATTGCCGAGGTTTTCGTTGTACTGGAGTTGGCCTTTCAGATTCTGGTTTTGTTCGACCAGTTTCAGTGCCTTCACATAATTTTCCTGCGCCATGTCCAGCTCGCCCTGGTAAAAACTCACGTTGCCCAGGTTGCCGAGGGAGCTTTCGATGCCTCTTTCATCTTTTAATTTTTCCATCAGGGTGAGGGATTTTTCGTAGTAGTCCCGGGCCTCGTTCCACCGGCGGCGCTGGAAATAGATGTTGCCGAGGTTACCCAGGGTGTAGGCCTGCCCGGTTTCGTCGCCGGAGTCCTCCATATGCTTGAGGGCCGCCAGGAAATTGGTTTCCGCTTCCTTGAAATCTTTTTTCTGAAGGCTGGTGTAGGCCATTTGCTCATACTTCTTGCCCTCGTCACTGGTACTGCCGGTCGATTGCTTTTCCATGAACGTCTCTCTCTAATACAAAAAGGGTACAAACCCCTAAAAAATAAGGACCGGGAAATGGCCCTCAAATTATCTAACAAACTGATTTTTATCAGGATTCTCTGTGGATTATATGTTTCGCAGGCGGCACTGTCAACCTAAGGTTCATTTGACAGTTTCCGACCGGCTCCCTATAATCCCCCTTCGTTCCAATACCACCATTTTCAAAGGGTTTGCAGATGGACAAGGACCGGTTAATCGAGGCTCTCACACGTAAGGAAAACCTTTGTTTTCCCGCCAACCAGAGGATGGCGGACATCCTGCAGGAGCCGCTGACCCGCCTCAAAAGTGAGACGCAGGACGGGTCCACCTATTGGTTCGAAGGCGAAAAACCGACCCCCGCCACGATCCGCGTCAAAGTCTACCCGACCGGCCACGTCGTGTTCTACAACACCTTCGGCCGGCGGTTCCTGATGACCGATCCCGAGGGCAACCCCCTTCACGAAGCGGAATGGGAGGCCGACGAGGCCACTCACGAGATCAAACTGAAACAGGCGCGTTGCCGGCTCGACTGCCGGCAATGGGTCGGCATCAAACCCCGCGCCAAAAAATTCTCCACCCATATCAGCATCAAGGGCCAGCCGGGATGGGAAACCATGAGCCTCGACCAGTTGCGCCAGGGTGCGGCACAGGCCTGGCAGGTGCCGTTCTCGGAGGTGCAGTATTTTTATAAAGACGAAAATTTTGTGCCCACCGCCGAGGGCGAATACGACGTCAATTTATATAAAGATGGTTTGTATGCGTTACCCGGCGGCACCTTCGAAACACCGGTGTTCGTCAGTTTCATGTTCGGCGTACAGTGGGAGAAGCTGGACCTCATTCCGGTGGTCGAATTGTTTCAATCGACGCTTCCGGGAAGCGGCGGCGCGGTGTTCGAGTTCATCTGGGGCCTGTTCGAGGACCAGTCGCGGGAAACGCCGTTGGCGCCCCTGCGCTACCGGGGACTCCCCACCTATCCTTCGAAAGAAGCGTTCAATATTTTTTCGGCGTTCTTCACGCCGCAAGGTCCGGCGGGTGAAGACATCATGGAGGTGTTCATGGACACCGACCGCTCGCACGAAATCGAGTGGACGCCGCGGGCCGACCCGCCGTGGCGCTATTTCAGCGAAGTACAGTCGCTGAGCCTCACCGTGCAGGACGGGTATCTCTACAAGCTGACGTTGTACGACGACCCGATCGGCATCCCTTACATCAACACCGCGCGCGGCGGCTTCGGTTCCTGCCAGCGCTACATGTCCGTGACCAGCGGCCAGGTCGTCCTGCACGACGCGGCGGAACAACAGAAGATATCCATCACCGAGGCGTGGCACGTGACCGATCAAACCCCCGCGAAAGCCCCGCCTGCCGCCCCGTTCGGCTGGCAGCATTTTTTCGGCGGCAGTGCGCCGGAAACCGATCCGGTCAAAATCCTGTTCACCGTCCCCTTCTATCCGGAGGGCGAGGCATTAATCGACGAAGCGTCACTGCAACCGATGGTGCTGGACCAGATCTTTCACTACATGGAAAGCCACGAGGACATGGAGGAAAAACTGGAGGCGGTCGATTCGGTGCTGGTGCATACCTTCGACAGTGTCATCTCGGGATGCGTCGACTGCACCCACGACCGGGACGTGACCGTGCTGTACGGCGATCCGGAATTCGCGGTGAAGAACGCCCAGCAGTTGTGGAACTTCGCCGCCGGACGCCAGCAACTCGACAATTTAAAACGCGTGAAATTTTTAAGCGAAGCGGAACACGTGGACGCGGCGTACCAGCAAACCTATGCCATGATCTACAAGTGGATCCCGTTCGTGTTTCACCAGAACCGGGAGGCGTGCGAGGGGATGTTGAAATCGCTGTCCGACGCGTTGCAACCGGGCGGGATGCTGTTCCTGTGCGGACCCGGCCCTCTGCGGGGATTGTTCGAGCATTACGGATTGCACGACCGCAACTTTGATCCCGTCATTGAGATGCCGTTCTTCAACCAGCACCGCAAAATGTGCCCCGAAAACCAGGTCCACCCCGACGTCACCGTCTTCCTCGCCGAAAAGAAGTAGCGGCGAACCGCCGCAGGTAATTTTAAAACCTTGAATTTCGTTTAGTGTGTAAAGATGTCGAGGGTTTCGGCCATCTGGGTGTTTACGGCCTGGTGGATATAGGTCAGGGAGTCGCGGGTCACACCGGTCATCGGGACCACGCTGGGATCCAACGGGTGAGTGGTGTAACCGTCGCCGAGATTGTATTTCATTTTGTAGACCAGAAAATCCGCCACATGGAGGACGGCCGTTTCCAACGGAAAGTTTTTCGCCTCTGAGGGATAGTGGTGGTAACGCACGGCTTCGATCAAGCTCGGCGCCAGTCCCCATTCCTTGAAGATCAGCGCGCCGACCCGGGCATGGCTGAACCCGAACACTTCTTCTTCCACCTCGCTTTGGGGGCGTCCTTCGGCCTGGCAGCGGGTCAGAATTTCCTTGGCTTTCCTGGGATTGCCCTGGTAAATGATCAGGGACCCGATGTCGTGCAGCATGCCCGCCGTGTAAAACGATTCCAGATTCTCCCGGCCCAGGTTCTGGGCGATCGCCCGTGATGCCAGGCCGCAGGCGACATTGTGTTTCCAGAACGCCTGGATGTTGAGCAACGCCGGGGAGATGCCCTGCAGCTTCTGCACCATGACCGTCGACAGGGCCATTTCGATCAGCGGTTTGACCCCGACGATGCCCAGCGCATGGGAAATGGTTTCGACCTTGCTATCCAGGGCGTAAAAGGAACTGTTGGCGACTTTCAACAGGCGGGCGGTCAGGCTGGGATCGGCGCTGATGATGGCGTCAAGTTCCTTGAAAGACAAATCCGGATCGCTGAGGGCTTCCTGCAGTTTGTTGAAAACCACCGGAGGCGAGCCGATCCAGCCGCTCACTAGCTCATCCAAAACTGCATTTTTACTGCTCATTGTCTCTCTCAGGAAAGGTATTCCCCGCCGGTTCCCAAAGCTCCTGTTTCACGCCATCGGTCCGGCCGGAATATTTTAGTTCTCAATAACTTAGGCTAACAGGTCGGATTATTACTGGCAATCTTTTTAAAGAGGCCTTAATTCGGCTGGTTTTTTTGAGGAATTAAGGGAAACGGTGTACGGCTGAAAGAACTTTTGGATCGGGCGTCCCTGTACCGGCACATTTGCCGGCGGAGGGACTCCGCCTGCCTAGAGCATGGCCTGGAAGGATTCTTCGTGTTGGGATTCGGGGTGGTTTTTGACGTAGAGTTGCGGCAGGTGGTTGGTGCCGAAATGGGTGATGTATAAATAGACATGCTCGCGGGCATTGACACGCAGGGCCCAGGGATCGAAATCGTCCTTGTAAAAATTCTGGTAGCGTTCCATCGCCTCGGGAATGGTGAGGCCCGACTCCGGCGTGTAGTAATAATCGAGCGCCAGGTCGTGTTCCGGGTTTTCCTGCACTTTGATTTTGGTCTCCTCCATCATGTTCCACACCGGCGCGTTTTTGTAGAGCACGAAAAAATACATTTCCACTGAGTGGATGATGTCGCTGTGGTCGATCAGGAAGCGCCGCGTGTCCTCCGCTTCCGCCTGGGTTTCGCTGGGGAAACCGAAGAATCCCATGACATGGCTCCAGATCCCCACCCGCTTGGCTTCGTTGAGGTTCTGGATGGCGACGTCGATCTTGGTGTCCTTCTGCACCAGCTTGATGATGCGTTCGTTGGCCGACTCCAGCCCGAAATAAAGCGACCGGCACCCGGACTGCGCCGCCAGGTCCCACACCTCCGGCTCGATGAGCAACGACTCGAACCGGATCAGCGTCGTCCAGTAAATGTCGAGGTTGGCCTCGATCATCATCGGCGGCAGTTTGATGAACAGGGCCGGCGGAAACGATTCGTCGGTGAACAGGATATGTTTGGCGTTATATTTTTCCTTGATCTGCTTGAGTTCGTCGAGAATCTGGTCGGCATGTTTGGCGCGAAACTGATCGATGTAGCCCGCGCCGTGGTCGCAGAACGTGCACTTGCCCCAGTAGCACCCGCGCGTGCCCAGGTACGGCACGATTTTCTCCGGCACAAAATATTTGTCCCACGGGATGCCGTCGAAATCCGGGATCGGCAGTTCGTTCACCCGCTCGGTGTACAGCTTTTCGTTGACCTGTACGGTGCCCGCATCGTCCATCCAGATCAGGTTGGAGACCTCGGACAGCGGCTTGCCCTCCGACAACGCCTGCACCAGTTCCACCATGGCGTGCTCGCCCTCGTAGGAGATCATGGAGTGGAACGCTTTTTCGAAAAATTTCTTATTTTTACTGATTTCGTCTTTGAGGCGGGTGGTGATGTTGCCGCCGACAGTGATGTGAATGTCCGGATACTGTTCGCGGATCATTTGCGCGAACGTCATGCCGGACATGAGCTGCACCGGCGTGCCGATGGAGATGCCGATGATCTCCGGTTTGTCTTTTTCGATGGCGGGGAAGACCAGTTGCCGGCACAGGTCGATGTAGATATTGACGTTTTCATCCCTGGGCGCTGCGAACAAATCCTCCGACACCCAAGGCCGGTACTTGTTGAGGTTGCTTTCCACCGGATAGAAATTGATGGCCGCTGGAAAATAGGAGGCGGAAACGAACTCCATCACTTCGCGGAACGCGTTGAGCGCCCACTCCAGCTTGTCGACCTCGTAAAACTCCTCACAGCGAACGATCTCCTTGGCGCGACGGACTTTTTCGATGTGGTACGGCAGGTCGGCGTAGGTGTACTGCGTCAGCATATCCTTGAGCTGCCGGTCTTCCTTGTTGAGTCCCTGCTCCCGCTTTTTGACGCGCAGTTCCTTGAGGCGGTTCTGGATACGGGCGCCCACGAATTCGATGAATTCCCGGGTGAAGTAATGATCGAACGCCTCGACGCTGATATCCTTCTGCACCACCTCGATGCCGTTCTGGCGCAGAACCGCCGTCAGGCTGGGCAGGGCCAGGTACGGTGCAGTGGGTACCCACTCCGGCGGAAAAATCAACATCACTTTTTTCATAACGTATATCCTCGGACCCCCGACTGCCCTACTTCGACGGACTCAGGGTGACACAACTATTCAACAGGCTTCCAGCTTTTGGGCCCTATGGTATCATAATGTCTGGAAAATCAAGGGGGGTGAAACCCAGAATCAGGATTTTCCGCCGGCGGAGCCAGAGGATAAAAATCGGGAATTAGGGCAAGAAAATCAAACCGATTCCCTGGTTTTCTGTAGAGACAGACTTGGATTGTGATAGTATGAAGCCATCTTTAAAGTGGAATTTTTTGAATCCATATCCGGCTCTGGGCAGGCGGCGGAAAACGGCCCCTTCAGAAACAGCCGGATTTTGAACCGTATAGGGAGCACAAGAACACCCATGTCACAGCAAATCATGAGTTCAGAAATCAAAGCAAAAATCATCCTGGATGAGGCAAACTTGACATTTAGTGAAACCGCCGAACGTAAAGACGAGCCCAATGACCGGAAACTCGACGGCTCCGGCTGGGAAGAAGGCAAGATGGACGGCGAATTCGATGAAGCGGATTACAACCGCATTCTGGAATTGCAGTTGGAGGCCGCCAAAGTCTGCGACACCAATCCGGAACTCGAACAAAAAACCGAAGAACTGTTCCAAAAGGTGAACGCCGACAATGCCGATGAAGTATTGAAAGAAATCCTGGACGATCCGGATATCAAAGCGCTGGGGCGTGTTGCCGTTACCATATTCCTGCTCCGGTTTCCAAGCGTCCAGTCGTTCGTGAACAAGGGGCACCCCCTGGTGCTGGCCACTGACGAGTACATGCTGGAGAACGCCGACGCCCAGAACTGGCACGATTATAAAAACCTCGCGCAGGAGATGCGCTGGGACCCGAGAGACTGAACCCGCTTCGGATGATCAGGGCTCGTATTACGGGGAATTCCCAAGATGGATAAAAATAAATCATTACGTTACCTGCTGGACAAGGACCGGTTCAAGGGCAAAAAACTGCCGCCCAAAATCCGGACCAACGAAGACACCAACAGTCCCGACCAGCGCGGCGACCACACCTCCGCCGACCCGCACCTCGTCGACATCGACCGGATCAAAACCAACCTCAAAAAACCCATCGAGGAGATGGAGTTTTCCCGGAGAGGAATTTTCGGAGGACTCACCAAGCTCAAGGAATACGCCAAGGAATCGGACGAGAAAGCCCGGGAGCTCAAAAAGCTCGATAAGCAACAGCGTAAGATTAAAATCAATTTAAAAGAAGAAGAGGAAGAGAACGAAGAAGGCGTTGAGACTGAAGCGGAGCTGGAATCCGACGTAGACACGGCACTTGAAGAATCCACAGAAGGAACGACGGAAGAAACCGGGGAAAAACCCAAGGGAAACATCTTCCGCCGGTCTTACGAATTTTTCTTTCCGAAATACTACGAAGAAAAAATCCCTCCCAAACCCATCATAGCGAAACCCGACTCCGGCGAAATGGCGGAAGCGGTGGAAGCTGAGTCCGGCGAACTTTCCGAAGTGGAGAGCGACGACGATAAGGATATGAGCCGGCGCAACCTGATTCGGCACGGCATGCACATGTTTGCCAGGCCGACGATGGACAAGATCCAGGGCAAAATTGACAAGGTCAACGAGACCGTCGACAAAATCACCAAACGTGTACCTCTCTTGCGGCCACCGGGCGCCATTTCCGAGCGGGCGTTTCTGCAGGCCTGCACCCGGTGCGACAAATGCATTCATGCCTGCCCGAAGGACGCCATCCAGCGGGCACCCAAGAAGATGGGATTCCTCATCATGGACACGCCGTACATTGATCCCATAAAAGTACCCTGTGTGATGTGCGACGACCTGCCGTGCATCTCCGCCTGCGAGGACGAGGCGTTACTGCCCGTACCCGGCGGCCCGGCGGACGTGGAGATGGGCTACGCCATCCTCGACAAGAAAAAGTGCCAGGCCTACGGCCACACCTTTTGCCAGCAGTGCATCATCGACTGCCCGATTCCCGGCGCCATCACCCAGAACAAAGAACAGCAACCGATATTCCATAAAGATATCTGCACCGGTTGCGGTGTGTGCGTGCGCTCCTGCAGTACGGTGAACATTCCCGTGGCGATCAAGATCAAACCGCAGATGGTCATCGAATGGCAGATCCGCAAAAAAGCCATGGAAGAAAAGGAAAAGGAATTGGAAGCCGAGCGCAAAGCCCAGGCACTTGCCGAACAGCAACAGGCGGTCGCCACTGAAACCGCTGATGATTCCACTGAAGACACAGAAGCCGAGACTGATTCCCCCTCTGCCTCCGAATAAGCCCACATCCCCCCGGCTCAATAATAATCCCTTGCAAACAGGCCATGTTTCCAGTAATTTGATGGGTCCTTTTTTTCCATCATTTTCAGCGATTTCAAGCGTATGACGCAGAAATTCCGAAGAACGCACCATTGCGGCGAATTGAGCGACGGACAAGTCGGCGACACCGTCACTCTGTGCGGCTGGGTCCATACCCGGCGCGACCACGGCGGCCTCATTTTTATCGACCTGTGGGACAAACACGGCCTCACCCAGGTGGTGCTGAACCCGCAGATCGATCAGCTGGCGCATCAGGAAGCGCAGGCCCTGCGCAACAACTTCGTGATCGCGGTGACCGGCAAGGTGCGCGCCCGGCCGGACGACATGATCAATTCCAAACTCGCCACGGGTAAGATCGAAGTGTATGTGGACGAAATGGAAATCCTCAACAGATCGCAGACACCCCCTTTTCAGGGATGGGACGATCAGGAGGTTTCCGAAGTGTTGCGGCTCAAGCACCGTTACCTGGATTTGCGCCACGCCACGTTGTTGCGTAATTTGAAATTGCGCGACCAGATCACCCGCGTGGTGAGAAAGATACTGCACGCGCAGGACTTCACCGAGGTGGAAACACCAATCCTCACCAAAAGCACGCCGGAAGGCGCGCGCGATTACCTGGTGCCCAGCCGCCTCAACCCGGAAAAATTTTACGCCCTGCCGCAGTCGCCGCAGTTGTTCAAGCAGATTCTCATGGTGTCCGGCCTGGATCGCTATTTTCAAATCGTCAAATGTTTTCGCGACGAAGATCTTCGGCAGGACCGGCAACCGGAGTTCAGCCAGATCGACATGGAGATGTCGTTTATCGACGAAGAGGAATTGTTTCAGCTGGTCGAAAGCATGATGGCCGCCATTTACAAGGAAACGCTGGACATCACTATTGAAACGCCGTTTCCCATTCTCAATTATCAGGACGCCATCGACCGGTTCGGAAGCGACAAGCCGGACCTCCGATTTGGCATGGAGATCGTCGATCTCGCGGACGCAGTAGCGGGCACAGAGTTTAAAGTCTTCGCCGACGTGCTCAAAAAGGGCGGGCAGATCCGCGCACTCAACGCCAAGAACAGCGGCGAAGCCCTGTCGCGCAAGGCGCTGGACGATATGACGGAACTCGCCAAGACTTATGGCGCGAAAGGCATGGCGTGGATCAAGGTCAACGCCGACGGCCTGCAGTCGCCCATCACCAAATTTTTCAAGCCGGACATGCTGGACGCGATGATGAAGAAACTGCGTGCGGAAGCCGGCGACACCATCGTCTTCATTGCCGACAAACCGAAAGTGGTGGCGGATGCGCTGGCGCATCTCAGGCTCGACATCGGCAAACGGCTGAACCTGATCGACGAAAACAAAATCAGCCTGGCGTGGGTCACCGAATTTCCCCTGTTGGAATACGCGGAGGAGGAAAAACGATTCATCGCCATGCACCATCCGTTCACCGCACCGCTGACGAAAGACCTCGACAAACTGGAGAGCGATCCGGGTTCCCTCAAAGCACGCGCGTACGACTTGGTGCTGAACGGCAACGAGATCGCCGGCGGCAGCATCCGTATCCACCAGAGTGACGTTCAGCAGAAAATGTTCAAGCTGTTGGGCATCGAAAAAAAAGAAGCCGAAGCCAAATTTGGATTTTTATTGGAAGCCTTGCAGTACGGCGCGCCTCCGCACGGCGGGATTGCATTCGGACTCGACCGCATTGCGATGATCCTCACCGGATCGACATCGATCCGCGACGTGATCGCCTTCCCCAAAACCCAGAAAGCGACGTGCCTCATGACCGAAGCTCCCTCCGCAGTCGACAAAAAACAGCTCAAGGAACTGAAATTGAAGTTTGATTTGAGCTGATTCAAAACCCTGTTCCCACGGCGTCGCTGACATTTTAAAAACAGCGGTTTAAGGACGCCGTCCTGACCCCCTGCCTGCCCCAAAAAGCCTGCAACACCCACAAACACAAATCTAACAATTCTCAAATCAAAATCTGCCCCAGGCTATGGATAGTTATAGACATAAATAATGGAAGTATTTCCAATCGCCCAAATCTATAATTTATGTCTACACACAAAGAATCTCAGACTCCAGGCTTAAAAAACCGAAATTCAGGATTGGTGTTCCATGCCCTGATATTCTCAATTCTATTATTCATGCAAACGGGCTGCGCCACACAATTGGGCCAACATCCATGCGCAGTCGATGAATGTTTTGGACAGGATATTTGGCAAAAAGCCATTGACCGTATTGTTGCTAAGAATTTTCCCGAAGAACAATATTATGGGAGAGTTTATTCCGATCGATTGAATAATGCATGGACGACCCATGACACCAATGTCAATATTTCTGAAGATTTGTTAACCAAACTTATCTTATTGGGCGATCCTTATCTATTGAGCGTGAGTGCTCATGAGATTGCCCATATTCGATCCGACCACTATTCCCGCAAGGCCTCCCTTTCATATGTTTCTTCCATAGGATCTCAAGACACAAATCCTTTTACTTATCGGGAAAAAAGGCTTAAGGCGGTAGCAAGGGTAAGCAGAAAACATGAGATCGAAGCGGATATGCTGGCTGTCCAATATATGGAAAAGGCGGGATATCACCGGGAAGATTATTTAAACTTTTTAAAATGGATGAAAAGCAATCTTAAGGATGCACCGCATTCCGATTTGGCAACACATCCTCCGATTATTGAAAGAATCAATCGGATCAAAAAACTAGCATCCTTTCAATAGCAAGAGGACCAAGTCTCAAATACAAACCTGGCCCTCTGGGAACTAATGAATTAAAAGAAGATTGCTCTCAGGATTTTCCGGTTCACCTTATTGGCGACTTCAGCGTTAAACCCTGATCGAAGCTTTTAAGGTCAATCGCATAAATCCATTTCAACGTCTTCTTCAAAACAGTATTTTGACCCATTGCTTGAATCAGCTGTTTGAGTGGGCGCGATTTGGTTAGGCGCTACAGTGGAACAACCAACTCCAACTAAGAATACAAACAATGTGCATAAAACCAGCCAATTGAAATTTCTCATAAGACACCTCCGAGGGCGTGCGACAAAATGCTATCGATTTATCAACTTGATCTGTTTAAATTCTATGAACTTCCTAACAAAAATACAATCAAAACCAAACCAAGTTGTGCATTTTCTGAAGGACATGCCTAATTTATTTAGGCTTAAGTTAATTTAATGAGCTTCGGATTTTAAAATTGAGTCTATCACAAGCTGAGAAGAACAATTTTGGATCGACAGAAGACACCCAGGTAGTGTGCCGGAACAATGAATTTCCAGCTGAGAGAACATGCAATTCATAGACGCATTCAACCGAATCCGTTTGGAAACCGAGATTCAAAACCAGGAACAGCTTGCCTCATTCCTTGGGATCAAGCAGGCTTCCGTTTCAGGGGCAAAAAAACGCGGTCAGTTTCCCAGGGCTTGGGCCGAAAAAGTGGCCAGGCGCTACAACCTCCGTTACGAATGGATTATGGAGGGCACCGAACCCAAGCGAATCGTTTCCAATATGGATCAGGAGGAGATAAACCTTATTTTCGATCAACTCAGATTTATTTTTACCAAGGGGTCGCCTGCGGACCGAACCAAAGTGAAAGATATTGTTAACGAAATTTTTGAGAAAACCAGGAACTCCATTTAAAACCATTTATCAAAAAAAAGTGAATCCAGAGACGTAAAGGCTTCACGTGGTTTTTGAAACGCATCTCATCCTATTACAGTCAGCCATTCCAACACCATTCCCAAACAACTCAAGGAACTCAAACTGAAATTTGATTTGAGTTGATCCAAAACCCTCGTTCCCACGAATCCCGACACTGAATTAACGAGGAATATCAGCCCTTTATCTATCTCCCCCGACAATACCCCTTTGAAATTCATCTGTTTTCCCTTAAGCTTTAACCAAGTATTTCAAAGCACCGACCACACCACATCAAATTCATAAATTATAAATTTATTAAAGGATAAAAGAGTATGCCTCGACCAATCGTTCGATTATTTGTTTGCGCTATTGCCTTATTGTGGGCTGCAGGTTGTGTGGCTCATTCCCGTGGAGGTTACCCGCCGCAGGGCGGTCCCTACGGAGGTCCCCCGCCACAAGGTCAACCGGTCTATATAGATAAAGGGGTGCATCACGACGACGGCTATTACGACGACGATCAGTACAGGGAATCCGTCAAGCAAATGCACAAAATGGAGAAGGAGCAACTCAAGCATCAGCAGAAAATGCAAAAAGAGCACTATAAGATGGAGGAAAAGCTTGCCAAAGAAGAAATGAAGCATCAGAGGAAAATGCAAAAAGAGCAGCGGAAACACCAGAAGAAAATGGAAAAAATGAAACACAAGCAACACAAGAAAAGGAACAAAAAATGGCAGGAAGATTATGAAGACCATGACGACGATTATGATGACGACTGGGAAGACAGGCGGCGCGATCGGTGGGAAGAGGAACGGGACTACCAGAAAGAACGGTACGAGGATTAAGCGGACGAATTCCACCAGTACTCTTTACAGCTCAAAAAACCCTCTTCCCTAACGGGGAGAGGGTTTTTAATTCTGGGAACCGTTGCTTCCAGCCTAAGACTGGGCGGAGTACCTCCGCAGGTAATTTAATACTTAGGTCTGCGAAGCCAACTGTGGAATCGGGACATTTCGCCTCAGCCAAGTTGCCCCTGCGGCGAGCAGCCGAAGTAGACCGGTAAGCCGGGTTCTGTTCCTCAAAGAGGCGGCAGTCATCAATCTAGGCCTGCCGTTGCCGGCAGGCTCGAGCGATCAACCCGAAAGCATCGGACGGGCCGCCCTCAATCACTTTCCTATTTGATCTTGCTCCGGATAGGGTTTACCAAGCTACCCCCGTCACCGGGGATACTGGTGGGCTCTTACCCCACCTTTTCACCATTGCCTCCGGAGAAGCGGACTTCCCCGGGTGGGCTGTGTCTTTTCTGTGGCACTTTCCTTAGGGTCGCCCCCACTCCGCGTTACGGAGTATCCTGCCCTGTGGAGCCCGGACTTTCCTCTCTCCCGGCCCGAAGGCCGGAACAGCGACTGCCTGGTCTACTTCGGCACTGCCGTTTCGGTTTGGGGTTCCGGTTCGGGTATGAAGCACAGGAAACGGTTACAGGACTGGCACTGATGCACCTTCACCCCAGTCCGCACCTCCAATGCCACCTGCGGTTGCAGGTTCTGGTGGCACCCCTGACACGTTTCTCCCTTGATCGAAACCACCGCCAGATTCTCGCGCGCTTTTCTTATCTTGTCATAATGCGCTACAAACTTCGGATCGATGTCTTGCACCAGCGTGGCGCGTTGAGCCTCGGCTTCTTCCAACTCCTTCTGGGCCCGTGCCTGCTCCGCTTCCTTCTTCTGTTTGTACTGATTGAACTGGTCTTCCTCGCCCTTGAACTCCGCTTCGAGACCGGGAATTTCCTGATCTTTCGCATCCAGGAGCTCCATGACCTCCAGTTCCTTGTCCTCGATTTCCGTAATCTTGGCTTTGATGGCGTCGGTCTCGTGAAGAATCGCAGTGTATTCTTTGTTCGTCTTAACCGTGGGGAGTTTGGATTTGGTTTTGGCCATGTGGTCGGCCTCAGCCTTGGCGTCCTGCTCCAATTGATTTCGCTGTTTTTTCAGGGAATCGATTTCTTCCTGCAGGGCGTTCATCTTGCCCCTTTTCCCCTCCAGCTCTTTTTGGCCCGCGGCAATCTGGCCGGGGATGATCTCCAGGGATTTCTTGAGATCATTGATTTCATTGTCTTTTTTTTGGAGTTCGACCAGATTCTTGAGCTGGGCCTGCTCCTTTTCCCGCTTCTCGTCTGCTTCGTTCATATCCCGCCAAATTCATGTTTTTAATGATTTATTGGTCCGAATGTATCATGCACAACGGGATTTTTGCAAGTTTATATAAGTAAACCATTTGACGGGATAACAGGAAAAGCAGGATCAACAGGGCGGAGTGCCTCCGCTGGCAATTTTGGGTCCAGCCTCAGGCTGGTCTTTTGGGATGGGCGCGGGATTCCCAGTAAACGAGAAATACGCTGGCGATGAAAATCGAAGAATAGGTTCCGATAACCACCCCGACCAGCAGGGCGAACGAAAAGTCGTGGATGATTTCCCCGCCCAGAAAAAACAGGGCGACCACCACCAGCAACGTGGTGCCGGAGGTGAGCAGGGTCCGGCTGAGGGTCTGGTTGATACTGGTGTTAATCGTATCGCTCAACGATTCCTTGCTTTTGCGGCGGGTGTTTTCGCGGATGCGGTCGAACACAACAATGGTATCGTTCAACGAGTAACCGATAATGGTCAGAAATGCCGCCACAATGACCAGGGTGAACTCCTTGTCCATTACAGAAAACGCCCCCATGGTCACCATGACATCATGAAGCAGTGCAATGATGGCGGCAATGGCGTACTGGAGCTCAAACCGCCATGAAATGTAAATCACGATTCCAATGATGGCATAGACAATCGAAAGCAGGGCCTTCATGCGGAGATCTTTACCCACCTTGGGTCCCACCATCTCCACCCGCTCGATGATGATTCCAGTGAATCCCTTTTTTTCTTCCAGAGCATTCTTGATCTTTGTGCCCATCGCCTCCAGTTTGCCTTCAGCACGTATGACGCGGATCAGAATATGTTCCGGGGAACCGAACTCCTGTATGGTGCTATCGGCGAATCCAATCTCCCTGAGGCCGGAGCGAATGGAATCGATTGCCGGCGCCTCGGGAAATTTCAACTGCACCAGGGTGCCGCCTTCAAAGTCGATGCCGTACTTGAGCCCGCCGTGCATGGCAATCGACGCGATCCCGGTCAGGATCAACAGGCCGGAGAACACCATGGCCGCCTTGAACTTGCCCATGAAATCGATATGGGTCTGCTTTTTAATCAGTTCCATTCCTGTTCCGTTTTAAATACTCAGACGTTCAATTTTTTTCCGGCTCATGAAGGTATCAAATGTGGCCCGGCTGACGAACACCGCCGTGAACATGCTGGCGGCAATACCGATACATAATGTAATGGCGAATCCCTTGATCGGTCCGGTGCCGAACTGAAACAAAACGATGGCGGCGATAAAAGTGGTGACATTGGCGTCGACAATGGTGCGGAACGCCTTGGCGAATCCGGCATCAATCGCGGCACGCACGGTTTTGCCTACACGGATTTCTTCCCGGATGCGCTCGAATACCAGCACATTGGCGTCAATGGCCATCCCCACCGTCAGGATAATTCCCGCAATCCCGGGCAGGGTCAATGACGCGCCGAAGTACGCCAGCGCTCCCAACAAGATAACCAGGTTGAGTACCAGAGCGCCCACCGCAACCACCCCGGACAACCGGTAATAGATGAGGATAAACACCACCACCGCAACCATACCGATGATAATGGAATTGATGCCTGCCTCCACGGAATCGCGTCCGAGAGACGGACCGACAGTGCGATTCTCAAGCATGGTCAGCTTAGCTGGCAGCGCGCCCGCCCTCAACTTGATGGCTAGAAATTTCGCATCTTCCGTGGTAAACCCTCCGGTAATCGACGCCCGGCCGCCGGCAATGGGTTCATTAATGACCGGGGCGGAAACCACATTATCGTCCAGAACAATCGCCAGCCGCTTTTTAACATTATTCTTAGTGACCTCAAAAAAAATCGACCCGCCCAAGCTATCGAAATTGATGGCAACGTAAGGCTCGTTTAATTGATTATCGAAGCGGACATCCGCACCGGTGAGCATGTCTCCGGTCAGTAAAACCCGTTTTTTGACCACATGAGGAATTTCCTCAATAATCTTGCCCGCTTTGTCCTTGACCTTTTCAATCAGAATTTCACTTCCCGGGGGCACGCCACGTGTCTTGGCCGCTGCCGCGCTGATGGATTCATCGATCAACTTGAATTCCAAACGCGCTGTCTCTCCAATCAGCTTAATGATTTTCTCGGGATCATCCACACCCGGAAATTGCACCAGGATGCGCCGGGTGCCCTGCACCTGAATGGTCGGCTCGGACAATCCTACAATATCGATACGATTGCGGATCACTTCCAATGCCTGTTGAATGGCGTTGTCCATTATGTATTCGTATTCATCGTCCCGCAATTGGTAGACCATTTCCAGACCGCCGCGCAACGTTTCTTTCTTTTCCAGGGCCGTATAATTTTTAAGAACATCTTCGGCCCCCTTGATATCGATGGCATCGACCAGAATGACACGGATGACGTTGGTGTCCTTGTTCAAGATCACCCGATCCACTTCGATATCATCGTCCCCCAGGGCGTGTTTGATATCTTCTTTTCTCTGCTCCATGGAAAACTCGACAGCTTCTTCCGCTTCCACTTCGAGGACCAGGTGCACGCCTCCCTGCAGGTCCAGACCGAGATTGATTTTCTCCTCCAACGGCCAGGCCAGCCAGGAAAAACCGACAACGACGAACAGGATCAAGGGGATTTTCCAGCGCAGTTCTTTATGCATCCGATGACTCTCGGTTCTCTTTTGCCAACGTTATTATTCTTTTACGGTGCCGATGGATGAGCGGTTGATCTTGATGCGCACATTGTCCGCAATCTGGAGCGTAATAATATCGTCCTTCACCTTTTTGACGGTTCCATGAATGCCGCCGGTGGTGATCACGTTCGCCCCTTCTTCCAGGCTGTCCCGCATTTTCTGCGTTTCCTGATGCTGTTTTTTCTGAGGCTTGATGAGGATGAAATAAAAAATGAGGCCCACGAAAACCATGGGAACGACAAAACTCAGCAACATGCCGGGCCCTTGCGGCTGCCCATCTCCCTGGGAAGGCGGCGGGGACATGGAAATCACCCAATCGATTATCAAATCATGAATCATACCTGTATCCTGTAATTTTCCGTTCCGGGGAATCCGGTCTGAAGAGTTTCCACCTTTTTGACCCGTCCGGACATAAATCCGCCGTTTCGGGACCGTCTTATTTTACATAAAAACAACCGTTTGAAAAAACCCAATTGCATAAGCGAATTTCGATCAAGATTGATGCTTCTATCAAATCCCCCTTATTTTGTCAAACATTTATAAAATTTAGGGTTGAGCTTGCAGGCGCCGCATCCAGGTTGTATGTTGGTTCCAGCAGGTGATGGGTTGAACCCTCTCTGCCGATGAAGCGTATTGTATCATTTTTTTTCAACCCAAAACTCCGGGGAGAACACACGTTGAGCGCACACTTTACCATTCACACACCCATCAATGATTTCATCGCCGAGGATGTTCGTCGGACAGGAATTTTCGAGGAATTGAATATCGATTCCTGTTGCGGGGGTCACCGGACCCTCGCTGAGGCCTGTGCGGAAAAAGGCATCGACCCTGAAGCCGTCCTGAAGCGGTTGATGGCCGATGCGTCGGAAAACGATCCCGTCGCCGCGGTGGTGGCAGGCATGGACGGTTCGCTCTCGGAAGCGGTGGACCACCTGTTGCAAACCCATCACACGTTTTTAAAGGAAGCCCTGCCCCGGCTGGCGGCATTACTGGATAAAGTGGTGGGCGCTCACGTTGCGCGTCATCCCGAATTGAATACGGTTCAGGAACTGTTTGCACAACTGCGCGCCGACCTGGAACCGTATCTCATGAAAGAGGAACAAGTCCTGTTCCCGATGATCCGGCAATTGGAATCGAACGGTGGCACCGCCGATTTGCATTGCGGACCTTTGCAGAACCCGATCAACGTCATGCAGGCGGAACACGAACAAGTATCCACCTTGTTTGAAAGAATCCGTGCTACGACCCTGAATTTTAAAATCCCAGAGGATGCCTGTGAAAGCTATCGAGGCCTATACAACGGACTGGACGAACTGGAAGTGGATACCCTCCTCCATATCCAGAAGGAAAACGAAATCCTCTTCCCGCAGGTTTTAGCCTTACAGGAAAAAGCCAATTAATTTTCAGCCAAGGTTCAAGCAAAAAAATCAATAAAACGTTTCCGCGACGCCCATTTCGCCGGTGAGTTGGACGTACAGGGCGTGAAACTCCTTCGTGGTCAGTTTGGGATCGCGCAATTGTTCCAGCTGTTCGGGAGTGATCTCGGTCTCCGATTTGTCATCCCAGGCGGAGGTGGCGATGGCGACATAATGCGGCGGGTTCAGCCGTTGGAAAATGAGACCGTTGATGCTGTCGTTGTACTTGAGGGCAAAGTCGATGGCCCAGCGCGCGTCCTCGGCGCTCAATCCCCAACCCAGAGCGATATTGGTCGGCGGATGCCCTCCGCGCGGTTTCCAGTACTGGATGGTGTGCCGCAACACCTTGATGGACTTCTCTTTCAGTTCCTTGCGGATATTCCGGTTGTTTTTCTTGTGCGGGTGGGCCAGCCAGATTTCCACGGTGCAAATGGTGGTCTTTTCGATTTGGCATCCCGAGGGAACGTAATCCTCCCGCGCCTCTCCCTCAACCAGCGGTGTTCCCAGCAACCCCAGTACCAGTAAGGCCATCCCTATCCGTGTTACAGATTTCATCGGTGCGTCCTTCCTTTCCAATCCGGATTCAATAATCTCTATGCGTATGCGCCATTGTATCTTATTAAGTCCTGCCGCTCAGCTTAATATTCCCACAATTTTCTCCTGCCGGTCGTCGGACAGCCGAAGCTCCCGGAAGCTTCGGATATGGCCGACCAGTTTTCCCGCATCCATAATATTGAAATCGCTGTCGCCCGTCAGCCGCGCGCGGGTAAAGACCACCAGCGGTATGTACGGATACTTCCCGACCAGCCGCTCCAGCTTCCCGATCACTTTGCGGATATCCCACACCGGATTGTACATCTTCTTCGGTCCACCGCCTGACACCCGCCACTCTTCCTGCTTGAGCCGTACCTCCACCCGGCCCGGCTCCCGGCATTCCTTGATGATGAACACCCCATAAGGCGACACCACCGTATAGTCGAGCCGGATCATCCCGTGCTCGCCCTGTACGATGGCACCGGTGAGAACGGTATAGCTGTCATCCAGCTGCTTCAACAGAGACCCGACCGAAACTTCCGGGCGGAGCGACCGGTTCCGCGTGACAAAATACACCGCGGCCAGAACCGCAACCGCACTCCCGGTTATCGTCCATGGATCCATGAGGGATCACTCGTTGATTTCGTCGATCAGTTTGGACATTTCGTCCAGGGTTCTCTGAATCAGGGGAGGCGGGAGATGCTCTTCGCCGGAACCGTCGCTGAAAAATTCCTTGTCCAGTTCATGATCAACAGCACCCTCATCAATGGTCGGCTGTTGCTCGGCTTTTTGAAACCAGGCGTGCAACTGCTTGTGCTCGCCCAATTCCACCCAATCGAGGCCGTCGCTTGAAATTTCGTCGGTGGGATACAGTTTGGCCTGCTCAATGCCCGGAACCAGTTTGCGGGTGGAGACGGAAAGCAGCACTTGTTCCCCGCGCCGCAAGATGACGGTCTTCAGGGTTTTGCGCTGGGGATTGGGAGATTCATTTTCCATGCGGAGTTCTCCGGCTTAAGTAGGTTAATGGACCCCGAAAGAATTCAGCGGGAAGCAAAGGGATCCGGCGGTTCAAAACTTTTTACGGCATCAGGTGAAGCCTCGGCCCCTGGCCCCGGTTTTGGGATTTCCTTCAATTCAAATTTCATTCCGGAAACCCGTGGATACAATTGCGGTGCCGTTGTTTCCGGCTTGTGCGGCAACCCGCTCAACTCGTCCCGGTATCGCTTCAACCGGGTCAGCGTCACCGCGCCGCGCTCCGGTACATTTTGCCGGACGCTTTCCGACACGCGGCGGCCGAATACAATGATATCAAGAAGGGAATTGCCCATCAAGCGATTGGTGCCGTGCACCCCGCCCGTCACCTCCCCCGCCGCCCACAATCCCGCACGCTCGGTCCGGCATTCGGTATCGATGCGCACGCCGCCGTTCTGGTAATGCAGGGTCGGATATATGAGCAGGGGTTGCGTCGTGGGATCGATCCCGTAGCGTTTGAAACGGTGGATCAGGCCGGGAAACTGATGGGTGAGGGTGCCCTTCCCCTTTGTCTGTTCGATCAGGGGCGTGTCGAGCCATACGCCGCGGCGCCCGGTCGGCGTTTCGATGCCCCGCCCTTCCACCACCTCGCGGATAATCGCCGCCGCCACCACGTCGCGGAAGGTCATCTCGTCGATGAACCGCTCGCCGTTGACGTTCAGGATTTGCGCCCCGGCACTGCGAATCGATTCGGTCACCAACTGACCCACCAGCGCTTCCGGATAACTGGAACCGGAAGGATGGTATTGATGGCTCCCCGGGAACACGAGTGAACAACCCTGCCGGTACGCGAGGATCAGTCCGTCGCCGGTCGCACCCAGATGATTGCTGGTGGGATAACCCTGGAGCCGTAACTGACCGCTGCCCCCTGTCGCCAGGATCACCGCACGCGCGGAAACCGTCACCAGTTTCCCCGTTTGCGTATTCCATAATACAGCGCCGGTGACGCGATCCTTGCCGTCGTCCGTCAATTCCACCGCCGCGTCATGTTCCAGGAGTTGGGTTTTGCCCGACATCACCGCGTTTTTGAGGACACGCATGATTTCGAGGCCGGTGTAATCGCGGCAGGCCAGTACGCGCGGCGTCGAGGTGCCGCCGCCGGAGCGAAAACGGAACGTGCCGTCGTCATTCTGGTCGAACAGCGTACCCAGCCGCGTCAGCCAGCGGATACCCGCCGGTCCTTCTTCACACAAATGACGCAGCAGACCGGTGTCGTTTTTGCCGTGTCCCCCGACATAGCTGTCGGCGAAATGCCGCCGGGTGGAATCATCGGCACCCAGTGCCGCCTGGATGCCGCCTTCGGCCATCACCGTATTGGCGTCGCCGAGGCGCAGTTTGGTGGCGAGATGCACGGTCAAACCGGAATCCGCCAAACCCAGGGCCGCCGTTACTCCCGCCCCGCCGCCGCCGAGTATGAGCACATCGGTTTCAATATCGACTGTCGGTTCAAAATTTTTGGGAACAGGACTGTCCGATTCCAGCAGGTCGGCCAGCTCCATGGGAAACGGGTCGGAGTCTGCATTGGGTCCGACGTGAATCCTGCGCTCGTTGCCGACGTAATCGGGGTGGTATTCCTTGATCAGGTTTTGCGCCTCGTCATCGCTGATGGACGGCGCGGTCTGGTCCACGCGCTCCTTGCGCGTGTCCTTCACTTTATCGAGAGATATTTTTGCCCAGTCCATTATTTGTCTTTTCTCATAAAAACCCAGATTCTTCGTCACTCCGTTCCTCAGAATGACAAATTAAAGCCCGGAATTGTCATCCTGAACGAAGTGAAGGATCTAGGTTTTAAAATTACCTGCGGAGGTACTCCGCCCCAATCCATCATGCGATGATTCCTTCCTTGCGAAACGCTTTGGCGCGTTGCAATCGTTCTTGGTCATCGCAGTTGAGCAGATGCTCCCATTCCTGTTCTTCCTGATCGCTCATCGTCGCTTCACGGGTCTGGTCGAGGGCCGGGTGATCCACCGATAGTCCGAGCGAACGCCTGACCCAGATGCCCATGGTGTGCGGCAACACTTTGTCTTCGCAAACGGCTCTGCATAATCCACAATGGATGCAGGTGGTGAAATCCTCCGCCACCGCCTCGAGTTGCCCTTTTTGCATGCGCAGGACGGAGTCCATCACCGGGATACCCATTGGGCAGGCGATGGTGCAGTTGTCACATTTCGTGCACCGGTCGACGGTCGGGAACTCGGCACGCAGTTTGTCTTCATCGGGATCGGACACGGGCGGTGGCGAAGCGAGGGCGTCTACCGGAAACGGGAAGACTTCCATACCCTCCTCGACGGGGCGCAGGCAGGCGAGGTCGGTGCCTCCGCGGCGTCCGTCCTTGAAACGGAGCGTCACCGTACACGCGCCGCACACGCCGCCAACGCAACCAGTCTGGATGTCATGGCCCCGCCCGGCCTGCCACAGTGCGTGGATGATCGTCTCCCCCTCCCGCGCCTGGATTGCTTTTCCGGCAACCGTTATTTCCACTGTCTTCGGTTCCATAGATTCTGAATCAGGCTTCATTGCCTCTTTCCCACATCATTCATCCTAATCCCTTATAGCAATTTCAGAGCCAGATCGAACGCCCTTTTTTTGATGTCCGCGTGCGACCCGAACCAGGCCAAGCGCAGGCGCGAATCCTGATTATTTGCCAGTTTGTGATCGACTGTGTAGGCCACCGCGTTCAACAGGCCCCAGGCCGTCATGGAGGAGGATACCAGGTCTTGCCCCGGAGCCTTGTGCATCGCTTCAATTGCCCTGTCGGTTTTTTTCTCGGCTGATTTTTCTGCCTGAAAAACCTCGGACATATACCGGCGCGCTGTCGCGTCATCCACTTTTAGATCGGCCAGGCGTTCGGCATCGGCGGCAAAGGCGGCGATTGCTTCCCGGGCCAGGCCGATATTCTCTTTGGCTTTATGGATCATTTTGTCGTCGAGGTGAGTGGCTGCGGGTGAGAGAAAAGGAGGCGTGGGTATGAACTTCCTCCGAAAGGTGTTTTTGAACAGAGATCTTCCTTCACTCGCGACCTGGAAGGTGTTGCCGCACACTGCCCGGACTGCTGTCACCTGCATGGAAACCGTATCCCGTTTTTCGTCGCGGGACGAAAATAGCAGGTACCCGGCCACCGGGTCCGCTCCGTTCAACGTGAACTGGGCGTTCAACCCGGCCAGCGCCCAGATGACGCGGCCATTGTCCAGTTGCCCGACCGTCTGGATGTGCGCCTCTCCCCCTTCGGCAAAGGACTTGAAGAACCGGAACGTCTCGTGGTTCGCAGGGGATTTGTACGGCCGTTTGAAATCGAGCTTGGCCTTGACCAGCATCTCGTGCGGCGACAGTTGGGCGTCGATGTCCGCGCCCAGTCCCTGCCAGGGTTTTGCATTCGTCCCTTCCATAATCCCGCCATGTTAAACAGGTTGGGGGACACTTGCAAGAAAGGGTCATATAATTTCAACAACTTTTGAAAAACACGGGTAAGGAGGTGTTGTAAGGTTCTGGTAGAGGGGAAAAGGAATAATCCGGGGAAGTTAACGACGAGGTGGGGCACCTCCGAAAAGCTTATAAAACCTGTTGCCGGTCACCATTAATAGATATCCCAGGACCCATCCGGAGAGAATGACGGCGGCGGGTCCCCAATCCCCTTCAACACCCAGATAAACCGGGGAGAGGGGGATGGTGATCGGAAATAAAACGACCGAAACGATAAATCCCCAAAATTCAAATTGAGGTATGATCCGCCACCAGACGGTAAGGGCGTAGACCCCTGAAAACAATAAAACAAAACCGCCGGAAAAAAATAACAGTGCACCCAGGAAAGGAGACATTCTTGATACCGACGATTCATGAGAACCCCCTCTAACACCTTCCCGGGCTTTCACCGAGAAAAGATACTCGTCCTCCTTAACCGGAGTTTTTTTGGGTTGCTGTTTTTTGGTAAACATTAGAACCTACTTTCCCGGAAAATGAGCCTCTAATTCGGTATGCTTATATTATATCTTGCTAATATTTATTATACCGAAAAAATCAGAAGAGACACACCTAAATTAGGTAGGTTTTTACACGCAATCGGATTTCCTCCATACTGCATACCCTGAAGTTTGACATACAGGCCGAAAATTGAGGTGATGAAATCAAAGGATTGGATAAAGATCGAACGCCATCGACACTTCGTCTGGCGAAGCCTATAATAGGCCTATCCTAAATCGGGGGAAGGAATGAAAAAATCTTCGATTGTAATTCTGGTGGCATCCCTGTTTTTCCTGGTGGCTTTGTTCGTCATGCTTTTTATGGGATTGAGTGGAGAGCCGACCATCGCTCCCCGCGCACCGCTTTAATTCAAGGGATCGCCTATGAAGCTGGACCAGAATAAAAAAATCATGATGGGCGTGGTGTTGGTCCTCTATATTCTTTACAAAATGATGGGCGGTTGATGAGAGGAGCCGTTGATAAAAACTCCCCCCACAACAGTGACAGGAAAACGGCTTGAGAGTTTATTGTTAATAACGATTCAGAGAATCGATAGGATTTAACCCGTAAAACTTGTCCTCACAACCTCGAGTACATCGCCACTGCATTTCATCACATTGGTTTTCAGCAGTGGGATTTCCCCCAGCCTTGCTCATACAGGAACTGTGATCCTGAGTACATTGATCCAGGCAGACTTTATAGTCTTGCTGTAAAACATAAGGAAGACTGGAACTAAAGTCCCGGCTGGATACTTCGGTTAAAACGGTCCCCGGTTCAACCGTGCTGCCATTGTTTGCAATCGCAACAGCGGGTTTGGAAGGGAACGCTACCTCTTCCGCAAAAACAACGTTAGCCAACAAACCCAAAATGGATATTAAAGCCAAGACGGAAAACATCACTTTCTTCATAACGGCCTCCTTCTGAAAGCAGAAAACCCGCTTTCTGTGGCCTCAAACCGCCTTCCCGCCTTTTACCTTTGAGCTGAATAAAGATAAGATTACAAATCTTTTCAAAAGATTTACTTATTTTTTGGGAGCCTGTAGCGGTTTTCAAAAGTTGCTTTCAGCCTCCAGGAAGGCACCGGCATCGCGACTGGGATGAGACGACATCCGCGATGTAACTGACGCCGGCTGAAAAGGAGTTTCAGCTTGAAAATTAAAAATTTATGAAGAGTTTGGGGTTTGGATGGGTGAATCGCACTCCTGGCAATCCAGTTCGGAGCCTAGAAACCGGTCGCGCCCTGCTGGCGTGGTGACCCATTCCCGCTCCTGCCAGGGTGGGTTGTGCCGGAAGTGACGGGTATGCCCGCACGCCAGGTCCGCCACCCAAGACTCTTCTTCATCCTGATGGAAACCGGTGATGGTTGTCTTCATGAGCCGTCAGGATTCAAGATGCGGTTCGCTGCTTTTCTCCTCACGGAGAGGTCAGGAGGTTTATTCCGGTGCCGTACCCAGAGCCTCGAGCGCACAATTCTGCCGGGCGCTGAATCCTTTCAGTTGTGCGCAACGGTCATACGCGGGATTTGCCCGTTTCGCGGGAGCGTACTCCCCTTCCGGGAAGAGACCGGATTCCAGCGATTTCGGTTCCGAAATCCCGAGGTTGCCCGGTTCCGATACCCCTATAAATTCCGGTGGGGTAACTCCCATAAACTCAGGCTCCGAGACTCCCATAAACTCAGGCTCCGTGACCTGAAACGGTTCGTCCGCGATGAGGTTTTCTTCCTGGGCCTGGGAAATTCCGCCCGACAGAAGAATAATAAATCCTAGTATCAAAGTTAAAGCGACAGCGACAACCAACGACCGCTGGACGATGGTAGGGTCTTTATGACTGACATCCCCGATCTTCGGGTCTGTTTGAATCTTATCCCCCAACATGATGCCTCCAAGTGCCAATAGTTTATATAGGAGGTAAACTCACCTCACTATCATTCTCCAGCCAGCTAACCATACCAAATTATTGATATTTTCGGCAAGCTGAATTAATGCGAAACTGTAACCTGTTGAAAACCGGTGACGGTTGCCTCCAGTAGCCGCTGGGGTATGCAGAGGGAGTATAGACCTTATCAAACAGGGGCCAGGCATTCCGGGTCATCGTTTTTGGGCGAGTTGACCCTGAGTGAAACCTCGTGATACGCCATCGCTTCCGAGGGATACGGATTTAAAAGCGATGCCGGGTTGCTGTGAGAAGCATCCAGCCAGTGATCGTAATTTGTCGGATCCAGAATCACTGGCATCCGGTGATGCAGGGGTTTCAATTTGGAGTTGGCCTCGGTGGTAATGATTGAAAAGGACCGCAGGCTGTCCTCCCCCGTTCCCCACTCCGACCAGATCCCGGCGAACGCAAACAACCCGTCGCCTGCCAGAAATATCCGGTAAGGAACTTTGCCGCCGTCTCTTTTAACCCATTCGTAGAAACCGTCGGTGGGCACCAGGCACCTTCGGGATTTGAAGGAACTGCGGAAGCTCGGTTTCTCCTGAACGGTTTCCGCGCGGGCGTTGATCAGCGGGGATTGGGTTTTGAGGTCCTTGGCCCAGGAGGGGATCAATCCCCAGCGCATGACTTCCAATTCCCGGTGGCCCTCGGGCGCAACCACCACCGGCATGGATTGGGTGGGGGCGATATTGTAGCGCTCCAGGTACTCGCCTTTAAACGATTGCGCCTCGAAATGCGCCATGACCGATTTCAACGGTTGGGTCAGCGTGTATCTTCCGCACATGTTTCAGTCCCGGGAGTAATGACGTTCCTGAAATTGATGAGGAAGGCCCATAATTTTTAAAATCCGGTCCCTTCCCGCCTGCGCCTTCCTGCCTTGAGTTTCATTTAAATTTTCCACCCGGCCATGCTAATCCCATTAACAACCGTTTGCAAACACCGGTTTGTCACTCTGCAATCGGGCTGATTGACAATATCGGCAAGCTGAAATAAAGTTAGGGTATCCAGCAGAGTCACGCATCAGTAAGGGAGAACAGGCAAAATGACTGCTCCATCAGATATGCCCATCTTGCAACCGATACCCATCATTACCAAAGCCAGAAGTTATTGGATCAGACTTTTTATTTGGATCTTTTCAACGCGGAGATTTCGGGTGGTCAGGGACTGGAACTTTCAACTCCCCAACGGTGGGCCAAAGATCAGGATTCCCGCAAACTTTGAATTTGATGGGGCCTCCATCCCGCGCCCCTTCTGGTGGATTCTCTCCCCGGTAGGTCTTCTTTTAATTCCCGGCCTTATCCATGATTATGCGTACAAGTACAATAAATTAATTGAAATTAAGGATGGGGGAGAACAGGATTTTATCGTTGATAGTAATCCCAAGCTGTATTGGGATGCTCTTTTCCGGGATGTCGCCATCGCAGTCAATGGGTTTTTGATTATTCTCTGGGTGGCCTGGCTTACATTGGTTGTATTTGGTTGGGCAGCATGGTTTAAGCACAGAAAACAATGGATTCAATTCACATCAGCTCTTTTGGCAACAACTTTTATAATTGGCGGCGGAGTTTATATTCTAATATTTTAGGAACAGATCAATCACGGCCCTCTTCATCCTGATGAAACCCGGTGTTGACAGAATAATCAACTACAGATAAACACGGATGACAGCTCTATTTTCAAAGGTTTGGTTCCAGCGTCACGCTGGTTGCCGGGGTGGGGAAACTGTGCTAAATTAGCTGCGGTATTAGTCATTTTTGAGGTACTTCGCCCCATGTCCGGTCATTCCAAGTGGTCCACCATCAAGCACAAGAAGGGCGCCGCCGACGCCAAGCGCGGCAAGATCTTCACCAAACTCATTAAAGAGATCACTGTCGCCGCCCGCATGGGTGGGGGCGACGTGGACGCCAACCCGCGCCTGCGCACGGCCGTGGCCGGCGCCAAGGCCCAGAACATGCCGCAGGACAACATCCAGCGCGCCATCAAAAAGGGCACCGGCGACCTGGAAGGCGTCAATTACGAAGAGATCACCTACGAAGGCTACGGGCCCGGCGGGGCGGCCATCCTCATTGAAGCGCTGACCGACAACAAGAACCGCACGGTCGGCGAAGTCCGCGCCATCCTCGGCAAAAACGGCGGCAACATGGGGGAATCCGGCTGTGTCGCTTACATGTTCGAGAAGAAGGGATACATCGTGGTGCCCGCCGATACGAAGGACGAGGACGAACTCATGGAACTGGTGCTGGAGGCCGGGGCGGACGACCTGCAGGAGGTCGACGGCAAATACGAAATCGTCACCGCCATGGAAAACTTCGACACGGTCCACAAAACGCTGGAGGACAAATCCATTAAAATGGAGGTCGCCGAGTTGACCGCCATTCCGAGCAACACCGTGCCGGTGGACGAGAAAAACGGCAAGGCCCTGCTGCGGCTGATGGACCTGCTGGACGATCACGACGACGTGCAGAAAGTCTATTCCAATTTCGATATCTCCGACGAAGTCCTGGCCGCTATCGAGGCCGATTCTTAACCGGGCAAGGCCCGGAGCTGATTTCCCTGGAGCATCAGGGCGCGATCAATGATTCATTGTCACCAACCCAGGTTTTAAATCACCAGTGGCGAACCGCCACTCCAACAACAGGAAAAAGCGTATGCGCGTCATGGGAATCGATCCCGGAAGCCTCTGCACCGGTTACGGCATTGTCGAAGAGACCGGCGGACGGCTGACCAGCGTCCACTTCGGGAGCATCGCCAGCAAACCGAAAAACCCGTTCGCAGAGAGATTGAAAACCATCTACGACGGGCTGGCCGACGTGATGGCGGAATACGAACCCGACGCGGTGGCGGTGGAGGACGTGTTTTTCGCGGCCAACGCCAAATCCACCATCAAGCTGGGGCAGACGCGCGGGGTCGCCCTGCTCGCCGCCGTCAAGGCGGACATCACCCTCGCGGAATACACGCCGCTGGAGGTCAAGCAGTCGGTGGTCGGTTACGGCCGCGCAGACAAACATCAGGTGCGCGACATGGTGACGGCGATCCTCAAACTGCAACAGAAACCGGAACCGCTCGACGCCTCGGACGCGCTGGCGGTCGCCATCTGCCACCTGCATTCGTACCAGGCCAAGGCGCGGCTGAAAGCGGGCGCGTAAAGATATGATTGCCCATCTCAAAGGCCAGTTGATTGAGAAGTCCCCGGTCTCGCTCGTGGTCGACGTGCAGGGCGTGGGTTACGAGGTGTTCATACCGCTGACGGCTTATTACAACCTGCCGGAAAGCGGCGCGGAAGTTTCGCTTTACATTCATACCCGCATCCGTGAAGATTCACTCAAGCTGTTCGGGTTTGTCAACGAAGCGGACAAGCAGATGTTCGAACTGCTCACCCGCATCAGCAAAGTCGGCCCGAAAATCGCGCTGGCGATTCTCTCCGGCATGACGGCGCAGGACCTCACGCAGGCGGTATTCAATCACGACATCTCCACCCTCAGTACCATTCCGGGCGTGGGACGCAAAACCGCCGAGCGGCTGGCGCTGGAACTGAAAGACAAGTTATCGGAATTGAATTTGCAACCGGAAGCCGCCGCCAACACGATGCCGGGCAGCGGTCTCAAGGACGACGCGGTGTCGGCGCTGGTCAATCTCGGATACAAAAAAGCGGCGGCCGAGCAGGCGCTCAAAAAAGTCTGGCGGGACGAAGCCAAGCCCTCGCTGGAAGAATTGATTCGCGACAGTTTGAACTGTCTGTCTTGAAGGAAACAGCATGGCGATAGAACGCGACATCCCACCCGAACGCGACCTGGACTATGGCGTGTCTCCGCAGGAAACACAGTTCGAGTCTACCCTGCGGCCCACTACGTTCGTCGAGTACACCGGCCAGGAACAGATCAAACAGAACCTGGAGATCACACTTTCCGCCGCGAAGATGCGGCAGGAACCCCTCGACCACGTGTTGTTCTACGGGCCGCCCGGACTCGGCAAAACCACGCTGGCGCACATTATCGCGTCGGAGATGGGATCGAATTTGAAAACCACATCGGGCCCGGTGATCGAAAAATCGGGCGACCTGGCGGCCCTGCTGACCAATCTGCAGGCGGGCGACATTTTGTTCATTGACGAAATCCACCGCCTGCCGAAACAAATCGAAGAGATTCTTTATCCCGCGATGGAAGATTACCAGCTCGACATCATGATCGGACAGGGTCCGAGTGCGCGTTCGATCAAACTCGATCTGCCGCCGTTCACGCTGGTCGGCGCAACCACGCGGGCGGGGTCTTTGACCTCCCCGTTACGCGACCGCTTCGGCGTAGTGCACCGTCTCGATTTTTACTCGGCGGAAGAGCTGAGCACCATTCTGCACCGGTCAGCCAAAATCCTGGAGGTCGCCATGACCGAACCGGGGTGCCAGGAGATTTCCCGGCGCTCGCGCGGCACCCCGCGAATCGCCAACCGTCTACTGCGACGCGTGCGCGATTACGCCCAGGTGAAGGGTGACGGCATCATCGACCCGGAGATCGCCGACAAGGCGCTGGCGTTGATGGAAGTCGACCACGCCGGGCTGGACAAGATGGATCACAAACTGCTTCTGACGCTGATCAACCAGTTCAAGGGCGGTCCGGTGGGTGTGGACAGCCTCGCCGCCTCCATCCACGAAGAACGCGAAACCATCGAGGACGTGTACGAACCGTTTCTCCTGCAACGGGGATTCCTCCACCGCACCCCGCGCGGACGCGTCGCCACCGCCGCGGCGTTCGCGCATTTCGGCATAACCCAGCCCAGCCGGGATTCGCAAAGTTCCTTATTTTAACTCCTGCCCGGAGGGGCCAGCGTAACGCTGGACCCAGAATTATTAGCCGTATTCCCTGCTCCGGGTTTTTCCGATTTTATCCTGTAATCCTGTCAAATTTTTTGGGAGGCGGCGAATCGCCGCAGATAATTTAAAAACTTTGAATTGCGCACGGGGACCATCGTCAGGCATCAACCGTCAGCCAGTTTCCCCTCTGGGGAAGAGGCCCAGACTTTCTGAAAGCGTGGGAGGAAAGCGTCGTCCATTTTCGTGGTGCCCAGCATGTCCGGTGTCTGGTAGGTGGTGAAGCCGTGGAAATCGCGGCTGCCGGTGGCGATCATGTCGTACTCAGCGGCGAGGTCGAGGAAGTATTGCACCTTGCCGGTTTTTTCGTGGTGAGGGTAGATGCATTCCAGACCGAGCAAACCCTGGGCCTTTAATTCCTCCACCATCCCCGGCACGGCTTCCTTTTTTCTGCCCTTATCCGGGTTGTACAGCGAGTAGGTCCGCTCGCCGGGATGCGCCAGCACAGGCACCCCATTGCTGGCGCGCACCATTCTCAGAGCCTCTTCGATCAGGAGGTTTTCCTTTTCGATATTGTACTTGACCAGATATTTATCGAACGCCTCGTTGGTGGATTTGACGATTCCCAACCGGACCATCTCCCGCGCCAGGTGCGGACGCGCCAGCACTCCTTCCGACGCTTTCTTGACATTGTCGAACGTAACCGTTCCGCGAAAACGTTCGGGAATCACTTCATTAATTCTCTCGATCAGTTGATGCATGCGTTCTTCGCGCGCTTCTTTCATTTTTTCCACGCGGTTCCACAAGTCGGGCAGAATGGATTCCAGTGATTTGAAGTAGGACAACAAGTGCAGGTTGAAATCGCGGTACTGTACGGTGATCTCGATACCGGGAAAGGCGAAGATGCCGGAATCCTGCGCGGCGTCTATGAACTCCGGCAGGCCCGAAAAGGTGTCGTGATCGGTCAGCGCCATGATGCCGACGCCGTTTTTTTTACCGATACCAATCAGCTCCGCCGGTGCGAACTCACCATCGGAAAAGATCGAGTGCATGTGAATTTCAGATTTGCGTGCGGTCATGGTCCTCACATAGGGAATGAGGCTTGAAGACGTGCAATGCTTGGTTTGTCTATAGTAACTTCTTTTGCTTTCAAAAGAAACCAATGACCACGAATTACAGCCGTTTTCTCCAACTCTCTTTCATTTCCCAATGCCGGGTCCATGATGTAAAATTATAGAAACATTGATCCAGGGACTTTACGCAGAGGACGACCCCTTGCGCCGACATCACCGAAACACAAAAATTCTGAGAACAACCACAGGCCTGCTATTAACGCTCCTAACGGGCTGTACCCCGCTTCCCGATACCCCCCCTTCCCGATCCGGGGAGGTGCTCATCGTCTACTCGGGAAACGCGCTGGGCGAGCTCAAACCCTGCGGCTGTGACAAGGAGGAAGACCAGGGCGGTATTGAGCGACGGATGAGTTATCTGAAACAGGTGAAGGAACCCAACACACTGCGGGTCGATCTGGGAGACAACTTCAAGGGATCGACCCGGCAGGGCAAGCTCAAGGCACAGACCCTGATGAAAGCCCTGGCGCGGATGAACTACGACGCCATCACCCTGGGCGACAAGGACCTGCTGTACGGCAACGGGTTCCTCAAGGACATACAAAATATCCCGTGGGTGGCCGCCAACTTGCACCTGGAGGGACTCACCCTGCCGCCTTCACGGACCCGGGTGCTGGCCAACGGTTTGAAAGTGTTCATCACCGCGGTGGCCGATCCCGACCTGTTTTATGCGTCTTCCGACTCCAACATCAAACTGACCGATCCCCGGACGGCGTTACAGCAACAGATCGACGCCGTTCGCAAAAGCGTTTCGCCGGACCTGGTCGTGGTCCTCACCCACATGCCGCGCGCAAAAGGTCTGTCGTTTCTGGGCGTTGCCGGTGTCGATGTCGTCATCAACGGTCACATAGAAACAGATAACGATGTGATCGATATGACTCCGGTCGAAAGAGAAGGGAAAATATTCGTTCAACCCGGCCCGCTGGGACAAAAAATGGGGGAGTTGCGGGTTCGTATCCATCCGGACGGCGGAAAAACGTTCCAGCAGAAAATGGTTCGACTGGGATCCAAAGCCCCCATGGATCCCGAAATGACACAACTCTACGACGCGTACAACGCGGAAGTGGAAGAATTGTTCATGGCCACCCTGGCCGCCAAGCGCAGGCAAAAACAGAACCGGGTGTACGCGACCGACCAGACCTGCCTGACCTGTCACGCGAAGGAACATGACATCTGGTCGAAAACGGGACACGGCCGGGCGTATGCGGCGCTTCAGGAAGTGAACAAAGCGTTCGATCCGGAGTGTCTGGCCTGCCACACCACCGGCTTCGGCCAGCCGGGCGGATTCATCAGCGAAATCGACACGCCGGAACTCAAGAACGTGCAATGCGAAATGTGCCACGGGGCGCGACTGGAGCATACCCAGAACCCGCAAGGAGGGTTCGCGGAAGAGGCCAACGCGGCGTGCGGTCAATGCCATGTCAAAAAACACAGCCCGAAGTTCAATTTTGGCCGGTATTGGCCGCGGATTCGCCACTGAAATTTTCCGGTCGAAGGGATGGCACAAGGGCCCCCTTTTCACCTATAATAGATGGACATTCAATCTTATTGGGAGTTTCCATGAGATACGCTACAGCGTTCATTTTATGTATATTACTCGCATTCCCGACCCCCGGGACCGTGGCGATATCCGCTGAAAAAGGCCAGCGCCCGGAGGTAAAACTGGACCAGGTTCCTGGAATCGAAGGCAAGTACCAACTGGTGGGCAAGGCGGACGGGCTCAAAGGGGCGCGGCAGATTGAAATGGTCGAGTTTTTCAATTATTCCTGCGGCCACTGCTATAAGTTTCTGCAAACTTCCGAGCGGCTCCACAAAAAATACAAGGGCAAACTCCTGCACAAGAAGTCTCCCATCTATTGGGGGCAACAGACCCCTTACCCGGCGATGGCATTTTATATTTCGGACGAACAGGGAGTGGAAAAAAAATTCACCCAGGAACTGTTTGACACCAATTTTCAGTTGAACGTCAATATTTTCCAACCCCGCGTCATCAAACTCCTGGCCCGGGATTACGGCATTGAGCAAGAAATGATGCAGGGCATGCAATCGCCCGCCATAAAAACCAAGGTTCAAAATTCGCTGGCACTGGCCCAACAATACAAAGCCAATGAAACGCCGACGGTCATTATCAACAAGACCCTGCGAGTGACTCCGAGTATTTCCGGCGGTAGTGTGGACCTGATGACGGACAATCTGGAAGTAATTTTTGACAGCATTTTGAAACCCTGACCCTGCAACCATGCGAAGAAAACTCAACTTAAAACTTTTAATGGGGACGAGCTTCGTTCTCCTGGCCTATTTCCTGGTCAGTCCGATTGGGTTTCAATCCACCGGTCCCTTCCAGGCCCAACCCGCTTACGCCGGTTTCTTCGATGACGATCTGGACGTCTTCGACGAAGTCCTGGAACTGGTGGCCGACAACTACGTTTACCCACCGGATTTCAAAAAACTGTTCACCGCCGCAATCGACGCCATGGTGAAAATGGTGGAAAAAGAAAACCTCACCGTGACTTCCGTAAATTCGGGCAAGACCCTCGAAGTCAATGGGAAGAAATTCAGCTACCGGTTGAGCTTCAACAAAAATGAGAACATGCAGGCCCTGCAGGGAGTTTATGAGTTCATCAATCGGGAGCTCAAAGGTAAGATTAAAAAAAAGGATCTGGAAAAGGCCGGCATCGACGGGTTGATGGATTCCCTGGACCCCTATTCGCTTTATATGGACAAGGAAGAATTTGAGGCGTCCATGAGAGATACCGAAGGTCAATACGGCGGAGTGGGTATGGTCATCACATTGGTGGACAACCGGTTGACCGTGGTGCGTGTGTTGAAAGACTCGCCTTCCGCGCGAGCGGGAGTTCTTCCGCAGGACATCATCACCCGGGTGGACGGGCAGGAAATCAAGGGAATGCAGATTCATGAGTTGGCGGCGAAACTCCGGGGCTACCCCAATACCCAGGTCGACATCGATATCTTCCGGCCTTCCACCAAAGTCACTCAGCTCACCACGCTCACCCGGGAAATCATTTCCATCGAAACGGTGCAATATAAATACCTCGGGGACCAAACGGGTTACATCAGCATCAGCAGTTTTTCCAAGCAAACCAATGACCAGTTGGAAGAAGCCCTCGAAAAAGGGGAAAAAGACGGGGTCCAGGCATTCATCCTCGACCTCCGGGACAACCCCGGCGGACTGCTGGGTCAATCGGTCAAAGTCGTCAGCCACTTTCTTGAGGAAGGTCAGCTGGTGGTATACACTCAGGGACGTGACCGCTATGATACGCAACAATACGAGTCCGTGTACGACGACCGCTGGAGCAAAAAACCGTTGGCGGTTTTGATCAACAACCACAGCGCCAGCGCATCGGAAATCGTCTCGGGTTCTCTCAAAGACGCCGGCAAAGCATTGATCCTGGGAGAGCGCTCTTACGGCAAGGGATCGGTGCAGACCATTTTCCGCATGAGCGATTCGTCCGGCCTGCGCCTCACCACGTCCAAATATTACACCCCCTCGGGTATCGACATTACCGTCCACGGCATCGTTCCTGAAATTCAAATCGAGCGGGATATTACCGGCCTGCCCAATGACACTCCCTCCGGCAAGTCCCAGGACGCTAAAACCCCGGTGGTCAAACCGATTGTCGTGAAAGAATCGGAACTTCAGAAATTCCTCAAAAAACGGGGTGAATCCATCAACGACGATACCGATCTGCTAGTCGCGTTTGCCAAAATGGCGATCAACAATCCGCCCCAACCGACCAAGAGCCACGCCCTGGCCAAAGCCCGGGAACTGGCAAAAGGCATGCACCATTATTGATCCTTAAACCAAAAAACAGCAGATTGAAACAGGGAGTGATGCAGGAATGAATATCATCAACATCGATTACGACAAGGGAATCGTCCAGAGCGACTTCTATGAATGGCAGATTGTGTGCAACGATTCCAATAAATTCATGTTGTTGCAGAGGGAGGCCAACGGCCGGTTTCATGCCGCCGAAGCGGATATCAAAAAGAAACATATCTGGGAGGTTAAAGAGATCACCTTCCGGGCGCCCGAGGGGGAAATTTATACATTTGATGAAGACACGGGAATCGTCAAGCTGTAAACGGTTTGTTCTATTCCTTCCTTAAAACAGTTTCAGCGATTTCAGGTGAGCCAAATCTTTTTTGAGGGTGTTCTTGGTCTCGTCGGCCAGAAAGTTTCCGCGCAGGTCCAGCTTCTTCAATTTGGGAAAAGTTTTGGTTTTGGCAAACGCCAGCGCCCCGGCATCCCGAATCTCATTCCATCCCAGACTCAATTTTTCCAATACAGGGAATCCCCCCGATTGCGCCAGCGCCACGCTTCCGTTGTCCAGCAGATAATTGTGTTTCAATTCCAGCGACTTGAGTTTGCCGAAGGCTTTGGAGGCGGCCATCAGCTTCGCCCCTTTTTCCGAAATTTTGTTGTAACGCAAATCCAGTTTGGTGACTTTTTCAAGGAAGGTTTGTGCAAGTAGAATTTTAACACCCTTGTCTCCGATTTTCTTTCCGGAAAGGTTCAAAGTTTTGCCGTTCGCCGACAATCCTTCCTTGAAAACTTTTTCGTAATCCAACTCCGACTGGTCGAACACATCTTTCTGGTCAAAAAACTGCGCCTGAGCGCCCGTCCAAGGAATTAACAGGATCAGCGCGACCGTTATCAGGTTGGGAAGTAGTTTTCTCTGGCGGGTCAACGGTTAATCCTCGTCATCGTCTTCGGGTTCGGCATACTCGAATTCGTCAAGGTCGTCGACAAACAGGTGGCACAAGCGGGTCCGGCACTTCGCCTTTTTCAACGCCTCGATGCCCTCGCGCCGCACGCGGTTGGCGCTGATGTAGAGGTGGGTGACCTTGTTCAGCACTTCGGATTCGGCAATAGCGATGGCTCCCTCGTCCTCGATCAGATTGCCGTACAACCCCAGCTTTTTCAGCTTGGCAAAATGAGGTGACGTCGCAATCGCCCTCACCCCGTCGTCGCTGATCACGTTGCCGTACAGATCGAGTTCGGTCAGGTTCTTGAAATGCTCGCAGTTGGCGATATCCTTCGCGCCCTCATCGCTGATGCTGTTGTTGGGCAGGCGCAGCGACCGCAGTTTGCCGCGCTTCAATTGGGGCGACTCGGTGATCTCCCGGGCACCCTTGTCGCCCAGGTTATAATTGCTGAGGTCCAGACTCCGTTTGTCCGGACTGAGAAACTGTTTGATCAAATATTCAGTACTGGCCACAAGTTAATTCCCTTCCTTCATCGCTTGCCGTTAACTGTCAGCAAGTTGCCTCCCTCGCTAATGGGTGGCAGATTCTTAAGATAATCGGTTATTTGGGGAAGTATACCACAGGTCGAAGGGCGGTTTGGCGCCCGAAAATTAGAGGGTCAGGTAACGCGCTACAAACAACAGGGCGATAACCCACATGCACCAGTGCACCTCCCGAACCTTGCCGCACAGGAGTTTGATCACCGGATAAGCGATGAATCCCAACGCCATGCCGTCGGCGATGCTGTAGGTCAGCGGCATGCCGATGAGAATCAGGAACGCGGGAAGGGAATCGTCCCACTGCCCCCAGCGAATGCGGGCGACATTGGCCGCCATCATGCTGCCGACGATGATCAGCACCGGGGCGGTGATGGGATACAGCGTGACCCCCTCCGTGGGGGAATAGCCGCCGCCGATCATGCGGGCCAGCGGCGAAAACAACAATGCCAAAAGAAACAACAGAGCCGTGACCACGCTGGCGAGACCGGTGCGTCCCCCTTCCGCCACGCCGGCGGCGCTTTCGATGTAACAGGTGACCGTCGAGGTGCCGAGCATAGCGCCGGCGGTGGTGCCCACCGAATCGGGCATCAGCGCCTTGCGGGCCCGCGGTAGTTTGCCGTCCTTCAAAAATCCTCCCTGATGCCCCACCCCCACCAGCGTCCCGGCGGTGTCGAACAGATCCACGAACAGGAACACTCCGGCGATGGTGAGCAGTCCCAGATCCAGAGCTCCCATAATATCAAGCTGCATCCAGGTCGGGCCGAGGCTGGGCGGCGCCGACAACAGGCCCTGGTACTGAACCAGCCCCAGAGGAAGTCCGAGAACCGCCATGACAACCATGCCGATCAAAATGGCGCCCTTCACTTTTCGTTGCAGGAGGGTGGCGATCAGGATCACTCCACTGATAGTAAACAGGGCGGGCAGGCTCTTCAGGGACCCGAGTTGCACGAGTGTACCCGGATGATCCTTCACCAGTCCTCCCTGCACCAAGCCGATGAAAGCGATGAACAGGCCGATGCCGACGGCGATACCGATTTTCAGGTCATCCGGGATACTGTTGATGATGACTTCGCGGAATCGAAGGAGGGTGAGCAGGATCAGGCCGATTCCCGAAAGGAACACCGCGCCCAGCGCCACCTGCCAACTGATGCCCTGCCCCAGCACCACACTGAACGTAAAATAAAAATTGATGCCCATCCCCGGCGCCAGGGCGATCGGGTAATTCGCCCACAGTCCCATGATGAGACAACCGATGGCGGAAGCAATGCAGGTGGCGGTCATCACCGCGCCGAAATCCATTCCCGCCTGCACCATGATGGCCGGCTGCACGAAGATGATGTACGACGCGGTCAGAAACGTGACCAGTCCCGCCCGCACTTCGGTGCCCACTGTGCTCTGGTTTTCGCTGATGCTGAAAAACCGGTCGAGAATCTTTTGAAAGTCCGGCATGAGGAAACCCCTGGTTTTCAGCTAAAGGAAAGTTACCACCGGGAGCTTACGCGCCCAGAAAACGGTTCTGCACCAGCGTTACTTCTTCTTCCCGCGAATGGATGAGGCCGTTGACCCGCGCGTCCCGGAGGGTTTTAAACACCGTCTTGAACACCGGGCCTGGCTTAATGCCCATGTGAATCAAATCGTCGCCGGTGAGCGACAACCGGGCCGAGTCGTGATACTCGGTGAAAAAAAGCAAAATGTGTTTATTGATCTGCTCGCTCCCGGAAACCGCCATCAGCAACAACACCGCTTCAGGCGAAAGCTCGGACAGCAGATTGTATATTTCGCTGGGTTGAAGTTTGGATTTCTTCTTAAAAGTTTTGAGCCGCGATTTGCAGTGATCCAGGTCCTCCCGAATCCGCCGCCGCTGTTTCAGCGACAGGTGGAGTTTTGTTGCGGCCCGCGAAATTTCCCGGCCGTCGAGGGAATACAGCATCGCCAGCAGGTAGACATACCCCTCGTCGCAATCCTGCACGAGATGCACGATCCGGGAAAGGGAGAACACCTCCTGCACCCGTTCGATCACTTCAAAATCCTTCTTGTGCTTCAACACCTTGGGGTGAATAAACTGGAGCAGGTCCAGCTCTTTCATCCGCCGCAGACAGTTCAGCGGATTGGGCTCCTTCAGGATCAACACCAGCTCGTTGTAGAGTCGGGCGCCGCTCAACTTCTCGATGAACTTTTTCTTTACTGCGTGCTTGATAAACGATTCGGTCTGCTTGCCGATGCGGAATCCCAGCCGCTGTTCGAAGCGGATGGCGCGAAACGCGCGGGAAGGGTCTTCGACGAAACTCAGATTGTGGAGCACCCGAACCACCTTGTCCTTCAAGTCCCGCTGACCTTTGAAAAAGTCGAGCAGGGCAAACGCATCCTTGCCATTCACCTTGAGGGCCAGGCTGTTGAAGGTGAAATCGCGGCGGAACAAATCCGACTTGATGGAACTCATCTCCACCGTCGGCAGGGCCGCAGGGTGCTTGTAGTACTCGGTTCGTGCCGTCGCCACGTCCACCTTGGATCCGTCCGGCAGGCAGATCACCGAAGTGCCGAATTTTTGATGGCTCACCACCTTGGCATTCAATTCTTTTCCGAGGGCCCGGGCAAACTGGATGCCATCGTCTTCGATCACAATATCCATGTCATAGTTGTCGATGCGCAGGAGCAGATCGCGCACGAATCCGCCTACGACGTAGGCCGACACGCCCTGGCGATCGGCCACCTTCTTGACGGTGTTCAACAGCGACATGATTTCCTTGGGCAAGCGTTCGGCCATCATGCTTTTGACGTTCTTGACAGTCACCTCACCGCGCTCCAGCAACGACGCATAGGTCCCGGTCGAGTACCGCGACAAATCCTGATGCAGAATCCGCAGCAGATCCCCCCGGCTCACGATTCCCACGAGCTGACCGGTTTTGGGATTCACCACCGGCACCACCTTCTGCTTGTCCTCGATGATCGTCGGGATGATGGTATTGAAATACGCCTCCGGCGTGGTGACCGCAAACTCACGGGCCATCACCTCTTCGGTCTTGTTCCGGGCCATTTTATGATGCAGGGCTTTTTCCACCGTCTGCCGGGTGATGATACCAACGGGCTTTTTCCCGGTAAGCACCGGCAGGGTGTTCAGGTTGAACCGGGTCATCTTTTTTTCGGTTTGCTCGAGCGTGTCTCCCGCTTTCACGGAAATAACCGGGTAGTGCATCACCTCTTTGATGCGATTGAGCGGTTCCACCTTGTCGCTCAACACGGATATGAGTTTTTCCCGAGCCTGGATCAGGGTAAGGTCGCGCAAGCTGGCGGACGCGGCATTGGCATGTCCGCCGCCGCCGAATTTCCGCACAATGTGGGCCACATTGATTTCCTCCGTCCGGCTGCGGCCGATTATATATACCCGGGACTCCAGGAGGATCAGGGCAAACGCGACGTTCAGGTTTTCCAGTTCCATCAACCGGGACACCACCACCGCCAGGTCCCCGACGTAAGTATCCACCGAGGCGGTACTCAGCGCCACATCCACCCCGTTGAAGTTGTGAACTTCCAGGCTCTCGATCAAATCGTTCATCACTCCCAGTTGTTCTTCATTCAAACGGGCTTCAACGAACCCGGCAACCGTTATCAAGTCGGCGCCCTGGGCTACCAACCGACCCACCGTATGAAAATCTTCCGGGGTGGTGGACACGGATGTCAGGGATTGGGTGTCCTGGTAAATGCCCAAAGCCATGAGAGTGCATTCTTCGGGGGACAAGTCGAAGCCGCGTTCACTCAACTCTTCACACAGAATGGTGGCGGAAGAACCGCGTTTGCGGATCACGGACCGATCGGCCTTCAGGGGATTGGCCACGTCCAGATGATGGTCGTAGACGTGAACTTCCACGTCTTCCTTATTGAGAAGACTTTTGAAAATGCCGATGCGCTCCGGGTCCTGGGTGTCCACCACGATCAGGCAGGTGACCTGATTCAGATCCACATCCTTGATCCGGGAAAACTGGAAGGGGGGGTTGAGGGCTTTCAGATAATCCTGCAGGGGTTTTTCCATGGAACCGGAAAACACCATCTTGGAATGCGGATACAACTTATGCGCGGCCACCATCGCGGCCATGCAATCAAAATCGGCGCTGAAATGTGTGGTTATGACCTGCATGTTATTTAAAAAATTGTGGGTGCCAGGAGGCCCTGGCAAGGCCCGGAGCTGATTTTGCCAAAGCATTGGGGCGCGACGGAAAAGTTACTTTCGCATACCAAGAGTTTAAATTTACCAGCGGAGGTACTCCGCTTTCAACCGGGTTCGCCCGCTTCCACTATAACACGGGTTTGAAACTTCACGGCCTGGGGCAGGGTGCAAATACGGTTGTCGCAGGACCGGAACCGGAGGGTTCCGGAGAGGGGATACACGCCCGGCTTCAATCCCCGGGGTACGGAAAAGAGGTGGGTGAATTCGACATGACTGGAATGGGTCTTCATTATTTTTTCCATGACTTCGTCACGGACCAGCTTGGGCGGCGTCTCCTGCCATTGGCCTCGGGGAGAGAATACCAGGGGTTCCAGAACGATCCGCGTCGCCACCGTTTCATCCTCCGATTGTTTCTCGAGGGAATACATGTGCCAGCCTTCCTCCAAATTTGTCACCAGGTGCAACCAGAAAATTTCTCCCGGACGCACCTTTTCCTTGTCGGGCATGGCTTCCAGTTGCAGCGGCTGGTGTTGCTTTTTGGAATTCTCAAATTTCTGATAGGAATCGAACCCGTAACCCGGAGACACAAACCCGGGAAAAACACTCAACGCACCCAATCCAAAAATGAAGGACAATGCGACGGAACGAAACCAACCGGTTGCACGCGACCGGGACGTTTTTCTTAATCGGGAGTCGAACACTGCCAACGACCTCTTTGAATTATTCTGCGGAATGATTCAGGTACTTTTCGATGAGATGGATGAATTTTGAGGGGGCCATGGCACCGGAAAACATTTCTCCGTTGATCGTAGCCGTCGAGTGATTATAAGTGCCTATGATAAAGGTAGGCGTCCCCTGGATGCCCAGGGCAATACCTTCTTCGAAATCGTTCTGAACGCGCTTTTGGTATTTGCCGGAGTCCAGACACCTTTCAAACGAAGGGATGTCCTTGACGCCCGCCCGCCGGGCGTTTCTAATAAGCTCCAGTTTGCTTTGCTGAAGACGGCGGGCATCGAGAAAAACGAGGTTTTGAAACTGCCAGAACCGGCCCTGGTCGCGGGCGCATTCCACCGCTTCCGACAAACCCCTCGCTTCCTGATGAAGCGGAAAGTGCCGGTAGCCGAACTGTACCGTGTCGGCGTATTTTTTGCGAAGATCCCTCAGAGTTCCCTGTACTTTCTTGCAAAAGGGGCATAAAAAATCGGAATATTCCATAACGAAAACTTTGCGACCGTGGGCGTTATCTCCTTTAAACCATAACACGGCCGTACCGACACTGGCTTTCAGACGAAAATCATTGGGCGGTTTGAAGTAATCCACCACCCACCCTTTTTCCACAGCCTCCTGATACCGGGCTTCCAAATTCTTCAAATTACCCTGGCGACGCATTTTCTCCAGGTAGTTTCGAATCTGGCCCTGGAGCTGTTCCAGACTGCCCAACTCCTTGATCCCCGGTTCATTCAGGTAAAACTCTTCAACGTCTTTTTGTGTGATTTGTGGATCATCATGAGATTCAAGTTCGGGGTGGGTTTCAATCAGGGATTTCATGACCTTCTGTTTCAACAGCGCTCTCTGCATTTGATACAGACGCATCATCATTTCATGAATCTGGGCGTTTTTGAGATCGTCCAGGAGGATGGGTTGACCTTCGGCCAGGGCGACCACGGGATTGTTGGAATAGCGGATGAAGTTTTCTTTTTTCTCCTCTTCTTGAGGTTGCGCCAGAATCGTGCCAGAGAAGGAGAAATTAAAGAGGAACGTAGCCAAAAAAAGAGGGAAACCGGCTTTCAAAATACCATGCATGACTGATCCTAAAACTTTCTAAAATTAATACCGGGCCCGGAGAGGTCCGCACATCAAGGTCTGATGCCTATCGCAATCTCTTATTGAGATTACTCTATTATCCAACATTTGAACCATCAATCGCAATGGGATTGTCAAAAGAGAAAAAGCAGGATTTTCCGCAATTTATACAACAAAGGGGCGGCAGGTGCCGCCCCTCAAATGCCATTCACAACCAATTTTGGATCAGGGATTTCATCTCCCTTGCAATCAACTCGCCTTGAGTGATTCTTCCGGGTTCAAAAACTTGTGACAGTTTGCGGCCAAATCGAGAAACGCCTTGGTGGCTGCGGAATCGGGACGGGACAGAACCACCGGCTCCCCGCTGTCGGACCGAATGGCCACTTCGGCATCGAGCGGAATACTCCCCAGGTAGGGAAGCACCAGTTCCTCGGCCAGCTTTTTGCCGCCACCGCGCTTGAACACATCGATTTCCCCGTCGCAATGCGGACAATTCATGGTGCTCATATTCTCGATGACGCCAACAATAGGAACGTTGCTGTCGCGGGCGAAAGAGATCATCTTGCGGGCATCCAGAAGAGCCAAATCCTGCGGTGTCGTGACCACCACGCATCCATCCACCTCTCCGATGAAGTCGATGATGGTGATCTGCTCGTTCCCGGTTCCGGGCGGCAGGTCGATCAACAGGTAATCCAGCTCGCCCCAGTTGATGTTGCCGAGGAGCTCGATGATGAAATCATATTTTACCGCGTCGCGCCAGGCGATGTGCATGTTGGGATCTTCGATCAGAAAGCCCAAAGACGCGACCTTGAGACCATTGCGGGTCTCATAAGGAAGGATCCCGTCATCCTCGGCTTTCAGGCGGATATTCTCGGCGTTGAGCAGTTTGGGGATGTTGGGGCCATGCAGATCGGCGTCCGCCAGTCCAACTTTGAATCCCTTTTCGGCCAACGCGATGGCCAGATTGGTGGTGACGGTGCTTTTCCCGACACCGCCTTTGTTGCTGCCGACGATCAATTTATATTTGATATCGTTCATCCGGTGGTTGACCAGCCAGCGGTTGTGTTCGTTATGATCGGCTTTACAATCGTTATCGTTATTGTATTCACACATTTCACAGGTGTGAAGCAATCGACATTCTCCGGTAACAGGCAAATCCATTAAATCCTCCCGTGTTCCCTTTTAGTAAAAATAAAGCTTTCGCTCATTAATCTTGAATTATTAACCTTTTAAGGCCATGGATACCGCAAGTATATAATTATTTTTCCCCAGATGGAAAGAAATAAAAAGGTCTACCCGGGAAACCCGGAAGCCAAAGCGGATTGAAAATTAATTGAATCCGTTTTATAATGAGCCCGCTCTAAACCCTTAAATCAGAAGGCGGAACCCTTAAAGGCTGCTTTTATCGGAAGGTCAATGCGGTTCTCCCTTGCCCCCTGATTTCCATATTCTCTTATATTTTAAATAGTTACACTGCCTGCACCGTAGCGGTGCAGCGGAGAGAGTGGCCCATGAAACCCGGCTGGAGAGTCTCCCTTTCCCGGTCAGGGCAGAATTTAATTTCTTAACTTCACTACGGAGGAAGTATTTTCATGAACAAATTGTTTTTTAATCTAAGTGCTCTTTTGTTGACTTTGCTGGTTTTCAGCATCTCCACCGCTCTGGCGGGAACCCGGGCGATTGCCATCTCCGAGCCGGCCAATGGCGCGACCGTTTCCAGCCCGGTTAAAGTATGCATGGTCACTCATGATGTAATGGTAGAACCGGCCAAAAAAGGTGTGAATGACGGAAGAGGCCATCACCACATCCTGATAGACACCGATCTGCCCATGGATCTGAGCCAGGGCATTGGCAAAGACGCCCAGCATATCCACATGGGAGACGGCTCCCGGTGCAAGGAAGTGATGCTGGATGCCGGCGTCCATGTCATCCGCGCTCTGTTCGCCAAGGGGAATCATGTTCCTTACAATCCGGCGATTACGGCAACGGTGATCGTCAACGTGAAGTAAGGTTTTACAGTATCGAGGGATCGCCCCTCATCCAACCCTCTCCCCCATGGGGAGAGGGTTTTTTGTTGTAATCCCCCACCCCTGTTTATACAATCCACAATATATAAACTTATTTTCCAGGGCAGACTCCGCCCCGGCAAACGATTCACAGGATGCTGATGCACGCACTCAAATTCAAAATTCACGAAAATTTCCGGTACCTTTTATGGATTCTCGCACTGGCCGCGGTATTCCTGCTCCAGCCGTCGGCAACGCTGAGCCACGAAGTCAACAAGAATGCCATTGTCCTGCTGATCACCAAGGGAGACAAGGGACAGACTCTCGGGACGGGAACCGGCTTTATCGTGAAGCCCGACGGCACGCTGATCACCAACTATCATGTACTGGTGGATGCCGTATCGGTGGAAGCCATTTTCCGCAACGGCGACCGGGTACCGGTGCAAGGCGTGGTGAACGTTGACCGGAGCCGGGATTTCAGCATTCTCAAGCTGGAGGGCGACCTGTACTCGACCCTGGAGATCGGCGACTCGGACCAACTCAAGGAATATGATTACACCAGCGCCCTGGGGTATCCCTCCCAGGCGGTGCAAATGGAGCGCGGCGGACTGAAGGGGGCTCTCCTTCAGACTTACGGGTTCATCCTGGGAATCCACCCGCAGGCGCTGCCCGAATTTTCTTTCCTCTACACCACCACTCCTTTTGAGCCGGGATTCAGCGGCGGCCCGCTGGTCAACAAGAAGAATCAGGTGGTGGGGCTGGCGACGCTGGAAGGCCGGTCCATCAATCTGGCCTTGCCGATTAATTACGTCAAGCCGCACCTGAACCCTCAAACACTGATGACCTTCCAGCAATTGTTGACAGCCGATCAATTGTCCAAGGAAGCGCTCTACTACCGCGGCAACTTCGCCCTGTATGCGCTCGGGGAAGCCGACCGCGCCATCGACCTGTATCAACGCGCGCTCAAAATCGACCCGGACTTTGTACTGGCCCGGTACGATCTGGCGGTGACTTACCGGGGACTGGGGGAAGTCGACAAGGCGATTGCGGAATATGAAAAGGCTTTGAAAATCAATCCCAGGTTTCCGGAAGCCCTGTCGAACCTGGGCGGACAATATTTCAGGAAGGGGGACGTCAAACAGGCGGTGGCTCACTTTCAACGGGCCATCGAAGTGTATCCCAATTTCATTCAGGCGCTGTCCAACCTGGGCGCGGCACTCAACAAACTGGGGCACTCGAAGCAGGCCCTGCCCCATTTAAAAAAGGCGCTGGCACTGGACCCGGAGTTTGCGGTGGCCTATTACAACCTGGGAAACGCTCATTTTGCGGAAGGGAATCTGGATGAGGCCGAAAAAGCCTTCCATACCGCCGTTGCAAAGGGCGTGGACTTTTTATCCCTGCATTGGAAACTACACGAAATCCATCTCAAAAAAGGACGGCGCCAGCAGGCCATCAACGAACTGCAAATCATTCTGCAGATGGACCCGCAGCACCCCGACGCCAATAAGAAACTTAAAGAACTGCAGTCCTCCCAACCCTAATTTAACCGGTTGATTTGTAGTTGCTCGAATCATCGAGCGTTTTTAAAACCGCCCCATAAATGGGGCAACTACTCAAACCACCTCTTAGCTTAGCCCTCTCCTCAAGGGGAGAGGAATGATTAATCAGATTTTATCCTGTTATCCTGTCTAGTGTTTTCTAGGTATTCTGAGCTAAATCTTCCCCATCGCATCGACCACCACGGAAAACACCGCAAACAAACTTTCCGGCGAGCACTTGTCGAGTGTGTCTTGATGCGTGTGCCAGTACGGATAATCGAAATCCATCAGCACTGCCGCCGGGACGCCGATTTTGATAAACGGCAGGTGATCGTCCCGTACCGTGTGTTTCGGGGGATTAAAAAACTGGGTGACCTTGAGTTTTTGGGCGGAATCGTCAATCATTTTCAACAGCCAGGAAGCGTTCTCGGCGGAATATGTTTCCCGCGTGATCTGCAAATCCTTGTCGCCCACCATGTCGATGATCAGCACTCCATACGGCCATTCGTTCCGGTCGGACTTTTCGAGTTGGGCTACGTAATGTTTGGACCCCAGAAAATAATCGGACGAATGCTTGACGCCATAGTCTTCGCCATCAAAAAACACCAGCCGCACCGGTCGTTTCGGCGGATGCGCGTGCAGATATTGCGCCAGCGCCAGCAGTACCGCCGTGCCCGACCCGCCATCGTTCGCCCCCAGAATGGGGAATCGCTGGGAATAGGCATCCTCCTCCTCATCCGCAAACGGGCGGGTGTCGTAATGCGCGCCTAGCAGCAGCGGCGCTTTTTTTGTTTTCCCGTGGAACACCAGTTCGATATTGACCATTTCCACAGCAGGCTGTCCCGGTTTCTGGAACGTGAACTTCTGTTCGCGGACTTCGTCGGCATACTTCCCGCCCACGGCTTTGATGTAGGCCTGAAGCATCATGTGCCCGGGGCTAGTTGGGTGGCGGGGACCGAAGGTAACAACTGATTCCAGATATTTCCAGAGAATCGGCTTGTATCCAGGAAGGTCCTGCGAACCCGCTGTCTTCGGCAGGACGAAAATCAACAGAACCGCCAGAAGAGCGTTCCAACTCAGAATTTTTTTAATAAATATGGGCTTGTCGGTGCGGAGTTTCATGGGCTAACGTTCTTGACACCACTCGGATTTCAAATAGTCGTCCAGGATTTTCCGGTGGTCAAAAGCCAGAACATCCGGAAGCTGGTCTTTGGGATACAGGGAGACCGCTTTGGCGTCATCCTCCGCCTTCGGCGTTCCGGTCGCCCGGGCGACAAAAACGGTGGAAATGCAATGCATGCGGGGGTCCCGTTTGGGGTCGGAGTAGGTATGAAACTGCCCGAGCAGTTCCACATCCAGACAGGTTTCCTCTTTGGCTTCGCGGACCGCCGCCTGCTCCAGCGATTCGCCCACCTCCACGAATCCGCCCGGCAACGCCCAGCCCGGAGGCGGGTTCTTCCGCTCAATCAGCACCAGGCCCTTACCCTCAATTTCAATAATGAGGTCGACCGCTGGTACCGGATTTTTATAAGCCATAATTATTTGATATTTTGAAAGTTAGAACTTTAAACCCGCCGATGCGGGTGATAATCACTGATTTCGGCAAATATTCCTGGAGGAAATACCCCCTATTTTACCCCGTATTGACAACGCCCCCAATTACAGTTATCTTGACTGGGTGGGGTCTGAATATGGGGAAAATCCCATAAATTAAAGGCCTCCGGGCTCAAGTTTTGGCCTCAGAAGCCGATAAATTTTCTGAAGGTACACCTGACCGGCTTGGTGCCGGCGGGACAGACCGATGTTCTCCTAAACGTGTGGAGTGGTCAAAATCATGGAAATACCAGGCAACGACATTCGAATCAAAAATAAAACCGTACAGGACCGGGTGGACGTGGCCGGCAAGAAACCGGCTCACCAGAAATCCGAACCCGCAGGCCAGACGTCCGGAGGGGAGCAGATTGCCCTGTCCGCCAAGGCCAAGGGAATCCAAAAAGCCCTGGAGACGGTCCAAACCTCGCCGGATATCCGTTCCGAAAAAGTGGCTGAAATCAAGAGCCAGATCGCCAGCAACACCTACCAGGTGGACAGCGAAGCGCTCGCGGAGAAAATCCTGCGGGAGATCCTCACTGAATCCCAGTTCATCGAGTAATCGGAACCGCCCTTTAAAACCCCTTGCCCAAGCCGTTCCGGTATGTTAGCATTGTTCCCTTTTCCAGACAAAGTATTCGGAGTGCTTTCTAATGTCCAAACGATGTGAAGTGTGTGACAAAGGTCCCATGTTCGGGAACAACGTGAGTCACGCCAAGAATACCACCCGACGGCGGTGGAACCCCAATCTGAAAAAATTGCGGGTGTTGTTTAAGGGGGCGGTGAAAACCATGAAGGTCTGTACCCGTTGCCTCAAATCCAGCAAAGTTGTGCGAGTCCCGGTCAGTTAACCCAAACACCCGTTCCTTCCGAAGATCCCGCATTGTCCCCTTGATTGTCCCCCGACTTTTTTCTGGACATCTTTTTGCTGTATTCTTTCGTGCGCTCAACGTGAATCACGCCCGGTATTTTACGGAGGGTTTCCAGGGTTCGGTTGAGGTGATCCAGGTCCAGAATTTCCAAACTCAAATCAAAATAGGCGCGTTTCAACGCACTCGTCTGAACGTTGGCACGAGTCATGTTGACATTGCACTCGGAAACGGTGCTGCTGATTTTCGCCAACAGGCCGGGCTTGTCCTCGGTGACAATGGAGATGCGCGCGGGAAACGGCGTTTTATGAGTGGTATCCCATTCCACCTCCACCAGGCGTTCGGTTTCTCCAGCCAGCGACATCATACTGGGGCAATCCACGCTGTGGATCGACACTCCCCGGCCGCGGGTGATGTATCCGATAATCGTATCCCCCGGCACTGGATTGCAGCATTTACCGATTCTCAGCATCATGTCCTCGCCGAAGCTTCTCACCTTAATGCCGCTGCCCCCGCCCCGGCTCTCCCCAGTGGGTTCGCTGACCTTGACCGTCGGCTTCTGCTTTGCAAATTCCTCCAACGTTTTCTTGGGTAACAGTTTGTCCACCACATGGCGCACTGAAGTTTTGCCGAACCCGATGCCTATGTACAAATTATCCAGGGTATTGAATCCGGCCGCATGAATGGCCTCGTCCAGGTTTTTGCCCTTTAATACTTCAGCAGGATTGAACCCGTATTTGCGAATCTCCGTTTCCAGAATTTCCCGACCCAATTCCAGGCTCTTCTCCCGCTCCCGGTGGTTGACGTAGTGGATGATTTTGCTTCGGGCCTTGGAGGTTTTGACAAACGACAGCCAGTCGCGGCTGGGGTGTTTTTGTTTGGAGGTTAGAATTTCCACCCGGTCGCCGTTTTTCATTTTGTATTTCAGAGTAACGATTTTGCCGTTGACCTTGGCCGCCAGGCAATGGTTGCCGATGTCCGTGTGCACCTGATAGGCAAAATCCACCGGCGTGGCGCCGCGCGGCAGGGCAATGACATCCCCTTCCGGGGTGAACACGTAGACCTCCTGGAAAAATAAATCCACCTTGAACGCATTGAGAAAATCCTTCGGATTTTGAATTTCCGACTGCGCTTCCAGCAGATGCCGGACCCAGCTCAAGTGATCTTCCTGCTTTTTGGTCTTGTTGTCGCCGTCCTTGTACTGCCAATGCGCCGCGATGCCTTCCTCCGCCACCTTGTGCATTTCCTTGCTGCGGATCTGCACCTCCACCCGCTGGCCGTTGGGACCGTTGACGGTGGTGTGCAGGGACTGATACATGTTGGGCTTGGGCATGGCGATGTAGTCCTTGAATTTTCCCGGAATGGGACGCCACAACGAATGCACCAGACCGAGCGCCGCGTAACAATCCTTGAGTGAATCGGTGATGACCCGGACGCCGATCAGGTCGTACACGTCTTCCAGGTCGATCTGCTGGAGCATCATTTTTTTATAGATGCTGTAATAATGCTTGGACCGCCCGGTCACCACCCCTTTTATCTGCGCGACGACCAGTTCCTTTTCCATCGCTTCGCAAACGTTTTTAACCAGAGCGTTGCGTTCGTCCTCCCCCTGGTGCATGCGGTCCACAATCGATTTGTATTTTTCCGGGCGGACATACTGGAAGGACCCGTCCTCCAATTCCGCCTTCAGCCAGCCAATGCCCAGACGGTTGGCGATGGGGGCGTAAATGTCCAGGGTTTCCCTGGAAATACGGTCCTGTTGCTCGGGGGAAAGGGATTCGAGGGTCTGCAGGTTATGGGCGCGGTCCGCCAGCTTGATCAAAACGACGCGGATGTCATGCGCCATGGCCAGAATCATCTTGCGGTAGTTTTCCGCCTGTTTTTCTTCCCAGCTGGCGAACTGGACCTGGCTGATCTTGGTCACCCCGTCGACCATGTGGTAAATTTCATCACCAAACAGCTCTTTGATTTCATCTTCGGTGGCCAGGGTGTCTTCCAGCGTGTCGTGCAGGAGTCCCGCCGCCACGGTTTTTTCATCCATCTTCAACCGCGTCAGGTTGTACGCCACCTCTACCGGATGCGACAGATACGCCTCTCCGGATTGCCGGCTCTGGCCGCGGTGCGCTTTCGCGGAAAAGAGGTAGGCATCCAGAATAATGTCGACGTCCGCTTCCGGGTGATAGGCCAAAACGGCCTCGGTGATTTCATCCAACTGACGCATGGGTATTACAACCTCGCAGGCTCTTAAATTTTTTGAACGTACCGATCAGGGGCCTTTATAAACAAAACCCTTATTTTTAATAGATTTAACCCCATTGAAAGAATATTCCTAACCGGGCCGGGTGTCAATTTACTTTTATCCCCCAGCCGTTTCTGTGTAGGATGTGGGACGCGTTGGCGCAACGTGGATTCTGCACAGGTCAACCTCCCCCAACACGAACCGTTCATGCAAACAACGGAAAAAACAAAGACAAGCCGGTCTCTCGACGATTCCATCCAGTACATCAAGGGAGTCGGCCCCAAGCGCTCTCTCCTGCTCCACAAACTGGGGTTGGAAACGGTGGAGCACTGCCTCTATTTCATTCCGCACCGCTACGAAGACCGGAGCCGGGTCAAAAAAATCGGGGAATTGCTTGAAGGCGAGCAGATCACCTTTCAGGGCAAGGTGTCCGACGTCCATATCCAGCAACTTCGACGCCGCAGGAAAATTCTCGAAGTCTCGGTGCAGGACGACACCGGGACCATACCCATCAAGTGGTTCAAGTTCAACGAAAAATATATGAAGGAACGCTACGCGATCGGGCGGCTGTTGATCGTGTCCGGCAAGCCGACCCGCAACCGGTATGCGGGCGAGGGTCTGGAAATCATCCACCCGGATGTCGATATCAGTTTGGAGGAGGAAGCCGATCCACTGGACATCGGCAGCATCATCCCCATCTACTCCACCACCGAAGGGCTGTATCAAAAATCCCTGCGCGCCATTATGAAAGTTCTGGTGGATCAGTACGCATCCCTGCTGGAGGAATTTCTGCCGGGAGACATCCGGCGGCGCAATCATCTGCCCGACCGCGCCACGGCGTTCCGCGAAACCCATTTCCCGCCGCTGGGCACCCAGGAGAACCTGCTGAAACAATTCCGCACCGAGGCCCAGGTGCGGCTGGTGTTTGAGGAATTGTTTCTCCTGCAACTCGGCCTGGCGTTCAAACGCAAACACACCCAGCAGGAGGAACCGGGCACGCCACTCAAAACCCGCGGCGATACCATCCACCGGTTCATGCGGCTCATGCCCTTCGAATTGACCGGTGCCCAGATCAAGGTGCTGGGGCATATCATGGACGACCTGGAGCAAAGCCGTCCGATGAACCGCCTGCTCCACGGCGATGTCGGCAGCGGTAAAACCATCGTCGCCCTCATCTCGCTCCTCACCGCCGTCGACAACGGCATGCAGGGCGCGCTGATGGCGCCCACCGAATTACTCGCGGAACAGCACTACCTGAACATCCAGCCCTTCTGCGAAGCGCTGGGCATTCGAGCGGAACTGTTGACCAGCGCCATGCCCGCCAGAGAAAAGAAAGCCCTGCTCGCAAACATCCGGGAAGGAAAGACGCAGATCGCTGTCGGCACCCATGCGCTGATCCAGAAAGGGGTCGAGTTTAAACAACTGGGACTGGCAGTGATCGACGAACAACACCGCTTCGGCGTGTTGCAACGGGAAGCGATCAGCAAGAAAGGTGTCTATCCGCACGTGCTGGTGATGACCGCCACGCCCATTCCGCGCTCGCTGGCGATGACATTGTACGGCGATATGGATGTGTCGGTGCTCGACGAAATGCCGCCGGGCCGCCAACCCATCCAGACCAAACGCTATTACGCAAACCAGCGCGACAAGGCGTACGCCTTTCTGAAAAAAGAAATCGGTAAGGGGCGGCAGGCCTACGTGGTCTGCCCGCTGATTGAAGAATCGGAAACCAAGGATTTGAAAACGGTGCTGGAAGTGTACGAGGATCTCCAGAAACGGTTTCCGGAGGTCGCGGTCGCCCTGATCCACGGCAAACTCAAAAAGGAAGAACGCCAGCGCATCATGGCCGAGTTCAAGGAGGGAAAATCGGATATCCTGGTCGCCACCACCGTCATCGAAGTGGGGATTGACGTGCCCAACGCTACGGTGATGCTGATCGAACATTCCGAACGATTCGGCCTGGCGCAACTGCACCAACTGCGGGGACGCGTCGGGCGCGGGAAACACAACTCGTTCTGCCTGCTGGTCGCCTACCTGCCCCTGACCGACGACGGCAAACTGCGCGTCAAGGCCATGATGGATTCCTGCGACGGATTCAAAATCGCCGAACAGGATCTGCAAATACGCGGTCCCGGCGACTTCATGGGCACGCGCCAGTCCGGCATGCCGTCACTGCGGTTCGCCGACATCATCCGCGACATCAAAATCATCGAGACCACGCGCAAGGAAGCCTTCGCCCTGATCGACCGCGACCCCAAACTCACAGACCCCGAGCATCAGAACCTGAAAACAGCATTTCAGGAATACCTCGGCGACCGCTTGGATTTTATGGATATTCTATAACCGGGCCATGCCCGGAGAGAATATTTAGCCTCACTTACAAAGAGGTGGTAGACTTAAGCATGCGAATCACGCGAGCCGATAAAATTCTGATCGCCTGCCTGTTTGCGCTGAATATTTTTCTGTTCGCACAGGTGGATCTGGGCAAGCGCAAAGGCAGTTGGGTAGTCATCGAAGTCGACCATAAGGAAGTCGAACGCCTGCCGTTGTCGGAGAACCGGGTCGTACACGTCACCGGTCCCATCGGCGAAACGGAAGTGGAGATCAAAGACGGCAAGGCGCGCGTGCTGAAATCGCCCTGCAACCGCAAACTGTGCATCAAATCCGGATACATCCAGTACGCCGACCGGTTCGCCGCCTGCCTGCCCAACCGGGTGATCGTGCGCGTGCTCGGCGGCGCGCATCGCGGCATCGACGCCGTACTCAGCTAACCTCCTACTTTTCCATAGACGTGGTGAAATCTCCTCCAAAACCAGCTTTAAACTACCGGTGGACGCTGGCGGTTCTTGTGTGTGTATTTACTGGATTGCCCGAAAGTGCGGAAGCTGCCCCCTGGGTGCGGCCGGCCCACCACGATCTGTCGGTAACCCTCGAGCCGGCGAACCACTCGGCGCACATCGAGGACCTGGTAACCCTGTATCCCGGAAAGCGCGGGGAACCGGCAATCAGTTTTCTACTGCATGCGAATTACCATATCGACAAAACTGAAATTCCGCACAAAGGAAATTGGACCGTGACCGCGACGGCCGCAAATGAAGGAACAACGCGTCTGCAGAAAATCACCGTTTCCAAACCGGAGGGCCAGCCGTGGCCGGATTTTCTGCAGATCAAATTCCGTTACCACGGAAAATACGTTGACGCCCTGCGGGAATCCGGCGAATCGCCGCCCGGCACTTCGGGAGAAGAAGAAGATCACGGTCTCTTTTTATCCGGGGCCAGTTACTTTTATCCGGCGGTGGAGGATCCCGGCGGAAAGTTTCTGATTACGTTCTCCCTGTCGGCCAATCTGCCCAGCGAATGGAAAGTGGTCAGCCAGGGCAAGCGCGTGCGCGAAACCACGGTGAACGGACCGCGCCACACCTTCTGGCAGTGTGACGACCCGATGGAGGAGATTTTCCTGATCGCCGATCATTTTCAGGAATACAACGACCGGTTTGAGGACGTCAAACTCTATGTTTTTCTGCGCGGGAAGGAAAAAGCGCTGGCGCGGAAATACCTGGAGGCCGCCAAATCCTACATCGCGTTTTACCAAAAACTGATCGGCGCCTATCCGTTCGTGAAGTTCGCGGTGGTGGAGAACGCGTTGCAGACAGGATACGGCATGCCGTCGTTCACGCTGTTGGGCTCGCGTGTGATCCGCTTCCCGTTCATTCTGCACACGTCGTACCCGCACGAGATCCTCCACAACTGGTGGGGCAACGGCGTGTACATCGACCGCAAAAGCGGCAATTGGTCGGAGGGACTCACCACCTACCTGGCGGATCACCTGTTTCCGGATTTGGAGGGCAATGGCGACCGCTATCGTTTTCAGGAATTGATGAAGTACGCCAGCTACGTGAACGCCGACAACGATTTCCCTCTCGAAAAATTTCGAGAACGCACCGACATGGCCTCGCAGGCCATCGGTTACGGCAAATGGGTGATGGTGCTCAACATGCTGCGGCTGGAGTTGGGAGACAAGGTTTTTTTAAAAGCCCTGAGCGAATTTTTCGTCACCCAGAAATTCCGTCACGCCGGGTTCGACGAACTGCGCGGCCATTTCGAAGCGGCGTCGGGCAAAAAGCTGGACGTCTTTTTCCGGCAATGGGTGCGCGCCAAGGGAGCGCCGGAGCTGGAGCTGGCTGACGCCTCTTATGAAAATTTCCAGGACGAATACCGACTCTCTTTGAACGTTTTGCAGAAACAGAAGCGGCCGCTGTTCGACATGACCCTGCCGGTAGCGGTGTGGGTGGAGGGATCGGATAAGCCCCAAATCGAAAACCTGACGTTGGCATCGAAAGCCCGTCAGGAACTGCGATTATTTGTAAAAGGCAAACCGCAAGCGGTGATGCTCGACCCTTATACTGATTTGTTCCGCAAACTGGACCCGCGCGAAGTACCGCCGAGCATCAGCCAGAGTTACGGCACGCCAATGGCTGTGGCTGTGCTTCCCCAAAACGGTTCGCAACCTCTTCAGAAAGCGTACTCCCGGTTCGCCCAGACCCTGGGCAAACCGACCCGGTTATTTGACGACACCACCTATTTGCCGGCACCGGATGCAGCACTTTGGCTGTTCGGCAGGGACAACGTCGTGGCGCAATCCTTGATACCCGCGCTCAAACAATTCGAAGTGACAAGTAACAAGAACGGGGTTACGATTGAAGGCAAAACGTTTGCGTGGAAGGATCACAGTTTCGTGTTCACCGTACCGCATCCTCACGACCCGGAACGCGCCGCCACCTGGATCATCGCCGACGACCCGGACAGCATTCCCGGCCTGATCCGCAAACTGCCGCATTACGGCAAGTACGGATATCTGGTGTTCGAAGGCAAAGCACCCACCAACGTGCACAAAGGCACCTGGCCCGCGCAACGCATCGGCCTGATGAAAATTTTCCACCCAGGCAACTATCAATTGCCCAAACGCCCTCCCCTGGTTCCGTTCAAGCCAAAGTAATCACTGACTGGAATAATGGCCGGCGAAACCGGCGGCGGAGATGCCGACCGGCAGATAAGTTTGTGCAATGGCGGCGATGCGGTCGCGGTACTCGAGGCGTGTCGATGCGGTATCGACTGCTTCCATGGAACGCGGCAGATCCGTTTTCCAGGTGCGGGACCCTTCGCGGGTGCCGTCGCCTAAAATGAAATGATCGATGACCACCGCCGAGGCCCCGGCTCCGGCCAGTTGCTCGAAAAAGGCGGCGGGATTCTGCATGGGATAGAGCGGCGACAGACACGCCACCGCGAAAATTCCGGCGGAACTCAATTGGCGCAGTAACTCGATACGGGCCTGCACTGTCGCCGGTGGCGGCGGCAGGCCGGGCAGGCGTTCGGTATCGCCTTCAATGGACACATGCACGCGCAATCGGCATTGCCGGGTTAATGCAGCGACCCAATCCAGATCGTCAAGCATGGCGGGAGTATGGGTTTGCAGGATCAGCTCATCCGGCGGATGCGTCCGCATCACCTCCAACAGGCGGCGGGTAATGCGGTATTGTTTTTCGACCGGCTGCCAGGGTTCGGTGGAACTGGAGAAGAATATGGAGAAGGGTTGGTCCCTCCGATGCGCCCAGCGTTGCTCCGCTTCATAGGTTTGAACGTACACTTCCGGGGCATTCGTTTTGACCTCGACGAAAGCTCCCCAATCCCGCCCTTTCGTCAACCAGGCATTGTGCCGGACGTAACAACCGACCCCGCAGGCCGACCGCCCGAACCCGCAACCGACGTAGGGATTTAATGAATGCGAACACACGTCATGCAAATACCCGCCGGCGCGGGTGAGGATGGATCGGCACTGGATTTCGCTAATGGTCACGGGGTGATCCTGTTTTATTTCGGGCTATCTCCCTGCCACCACTTGCCCCACTTCACCGACGAAATGTTCTGGTCGAACAAGGGCGCTTGCCGGTAAAACGCTTCATAACCCCCCGAGTCACGGCTTGCCGGGATGGTAGTCCATTGCCCCGGGGGTAGGCTTTCCAGATCAAGAATCCAAACTTTCCGGTCATCCTTTTTTCGCACCACCAGGAAACCGTTACTCTTGCCGTAATTGAATTGAGCGTACAGAGTCACCGTCCGTCCGGGTTCCCCCCGTACCGTCATTTCGTAACGGCCCTGGCACAGGAAGTCGCGAAATTCGCGCATATCCGCTACATCCCGGCCAAATTTAACATCATACATGGCGATACACACATTTTTGCGGGGATCTTCGAATTCGAGAATGGGGATTTTGTTTAACACCAGCGCTCCGCGTTGTTCGGTGGCTTGGGCCTGGGCTGCCAGAAAACCGATCATGCTCAAAACAACAAGGATTCTGATTTGCATGGCGCCTTTCTCCTTATTGGAAATAGTATCAACAGATTATTGGAAAATTATACCATTTCCCGGCCGGGAACAACCGTTCACTTTGCCCGTTGAAACCTGGAACACACGGGTTCCCGGGGGGAATATTAAATCTCCCAACTCATTATTAATCAAGAACCGTACGGTTCCTGCTGGTATTGACCCGGTATCTTAAGTTAGAATTTTGATTATACTTTTTCCAAAACAAGAACTCGAGTATTGCCCATGAAGAACAAGTTCAGACAATTCCCTATGCTCACCACGGCCGTCTGGATCTTTTTAGCGGTTTCTATATTTTTAGCCGATACCTTTATTCCCACCGGGGTGGCCGATGGCATGCTTTATATCCTTCTGGTGTTGTTGGGTCTGCTCGCCGGAAACCGGAAGTTGCTTCTGGGAGGAGCCATTCTGGGTACGCTTCTCATCATAGCAGGGTTTTTATTGTCTCCTGCCGGCGGTGAAATCTGGAAGGTGTTGCTCAACCGCTTTTTATCCATCTTCACACTCTGGATGACCTATTTTCTCTGCCAGCTTCAAAATCGTTCTCAAAAAAAACTCGCTGCGGCTCACCTTCATCTTGAAGAACGGGTCAAGGATCGAACAATTCAATTGAATGAGGCCAACCGTCTGTTGCAACAGGAGAGCGCTTTTGTCCAATTGCACAAAGATATTGCGGTGGCCTCCAACGAAGCCCGCAACGTAACCGAAACTTTTCAATACTGCCTCCAGCGCATCTGCAAACACACCGGATGGCCGGTGGGGCATTTGTATCTGGTGGACGATAACGCCAAATCTCCTTTGGTGTCATCGACCATTTGGCATTTAGACGATCTGGACCAGTTTGAAACATTTCGGGAAATATCCGAAGCGACTGCGTTCGATCCGGGCATCGGGCTTCCCGGCCGGGTGCTGGTGAGCGGTAAACCGGCGTGGATCATCGACGTGACGCAGGATCCGAATTTTCCGCGCGCACGGCTGTCTAAAAACCTCGGGGTGAAGGCGGGTTTTGCATTTCCGGTGCTGATCCGGGAAGAGGTGGTGGGGGTCATGGAATTTTTTTCCGAAGAGGCCGCCGAACCCAAAAGTGAACTGCTGGAGATCATGTCCCATATCGGGACTCTGTTGGGGCGGGTGGTTGAGCGTGAGCGGGCGGAGCAGGAAGACCGCCTTTCCCGGCAGCAGTTGCTCAATTTATATCATCAACTTGAAATGGTCCGGGAAGAGGAGCGCACCCGCATCGCCCGCGAAATTCACGACGAACTGGCGCAGGTGCTGACGGCTTTGAAACTGGAAATTTCGTTACTGCAGAAAAAACTGCGCGATCAAGCCCCGGCCCTGCAAAACAACGCGAAAACGATTCTCAGTCTGGTCGATCAAACCATTCCCACCGTAAAACAATTGATTCAAGACCTGCGACCGCCTATATTGGACGATCTGGGTCTGGCGGAAACCATTTCCTGGCAGGGTAAGGAATTTGAGCGGCGTACCGGGATCCGCTGCGATTTACAGCTGAACCTGATTGAACCCGAGATTGACCGCGCCCGATCCACCACCATGTTTCGTATTTTTCAGGAGACCCTGAACAATGTGGCGCGTCATGCCCAGGCGCGTCATGTCAAAGTTAATCTGGAGGATGAGTCGAACCTGCTCACTCTCCGGGTGCAGGATGATGGAATCGGCATAGACTCCAAACATCTTAATGGAAAATCCCTGGGAATTCTGGGCATGCGGGAACGCGCCCGGGTTTGGGGAGGACAAGTTGATTTTCAAACCGAATCCCAAAAAGGAACGACCGTTGTGGTCCAAATCAGCAGGAGTTGAACGTGACAACCGAATGCAAATCCAAAATTAAAATTCTCATCGCAGACGACCATCCCTTGTTCCGGCAGGGGCTGAAGAACGCTTTCGGCGACACCTCGGATATCGAGGTGGTGGGGGAAGTTGAAAACGGCAACGATGTCCTGGGAAAAGTCCGGGAACAAGATTTGAGCCTGGTATTGCTGGATATCTCCATACCGGGAAAAGGCGGGTTGGAAGTGCTCAAGCAGTTGAAGTCCGAGTTCCCCAAAATCCCGGTTTTGATCCTCAGTGTTTACCCCGAAAGCCAGTATGCGGTACGGTTTATTAAAGCCGGGGCTTCCGGTTACCTGACCAAGGAAAGTTCCATCGACACCCTGCTCGATGCGGTGCGGAAAGTAGCCCAGGGCGGAAATTATGCCAGTGCCGATATCACCGAGAAACTGGCCTTTGATTTTTTGAATGTCGACAAACCTCTGCACGAGCTTTTGTCCGACCGCGAATACCAGGTTTTTTCCATGATTGCGACCGGCAAATCCCTCACCGAGATTGGGAAAGAGTTGTCATTGAGCGTCAAAACCATCAGCACCCACCGCACCCGCATCCTGGAAAAGATGAAAATGAAAAAAAATGCGGAATTGATTCACTACGCCATTCAGCACGAATTGCTCTGAGCTTGCCTCTTGCCTCCACTTCCCGCCAGGGAGAAGACTCCTACCTCAACTAGGTATTTTTCCTACATGAAATTAAGACTTCAACTGATACCCCCGGTAACCCGGATCATCTAAACTCCCCTCCAAAGACCGTACTAACTGCACTAATTCCAGAAGGTCTTGCTACCACGCGACAGCAGAATTGATGTTAGGCGGTTCTCTCTATGAGTCTCGAAAAAAATTATTTCAAAATAATCTCATTTCGTTCTTTGAAAGTCGTCGGTATTGCGGTGTGGGTTGCCTGCCTGAGCCTTCCCGCAAATCTCTTTGGGGAATCATTGGTTCGAACCATTTCCCTGGAAGCCTCCGATCAGGAAACAAATATTCGCATTCCTGTGGGTTCTTCGGTCACCTTTCTCAACAATTACTCACAGGAGTTGTATAAGACATCGATTATTACGGATCTTTCGGAAAAAAAACTTGTGAGTATAGAATCCTTTGCACCCGGTCAAACGTTTGGCCTGCAATTTTCCAAAAAAGGCCCTTACTCAATTTGTTATTGGTTGGAACCGAAAACGGATTCAACCCATCCGATTTGTTTGCAGATTAACGTGGTTCCGCTCCAAACCGCGTAACCTTTATCCAGCGCGCGTGGGGAGCAATCGTTTTATTTGAGTTGTTGAAAACCAGTGGTTTTACTTACTTTGAAAGGAGTGGGGAATGAAAAAAGTAACTTTGTTAACTGTTGTTCTGTTTGCAGGTTTCACGGCCACTGCATTTGCCGGAAGCATCAATACCGGTCAAACGGCTACCTGCAACAATGCTAAATCCATCACGATTTCTGTTGCTAAAATCGCCAATCAAGCTGGTGGAAAATTCGGCTACACCACCAATGACCGGGGTACCGGCAACGTTGTGGTTTGGAAATCTTCCAACGCCACCACCGTTCCCATCAGCCTGGGACCGAACGATGACAATCGCTCGTTAAACGGAACCGACGGCGGTAAAACCGGCTTGGATCGCATGGGAACCATGGGTCGCAGTAAAGTGACTTTGAACTCTCAGCCGTCTTTCAGCCGCGGTGACTCCATTGGCGACATCAGCGGTTTGGTAACCGTTACCAACACCGGGACCAATCCAGTGACGGTTGCTTGTAACTAATCGGAAACCACGCCTCAGGCGTGTCCTTCCCGCTGGGGGTTGACTCACGTAGATCAATCCCACCCCGAAACAAAACAGCCGGCTTCCCCTGAGCCGGCTGTTTCCTTTTTTACCCCTTCCCTGGGTACCCCTCCTTGAACTCGTGTGGCTTGTTCCAAGGATTCCCCGGCTCAGCCGAGGCTCTCTTCATCGGGCTCTTCTTTTTTGATGAAATTCCGCAAAGCCTCAAAACAGTAATTCGGGTCGGTCCGGTTGTCGTAACCACTGTCCCCCATCGATTCCAAGAATCCGATGCGGGCATTCTTCTTGCTGCTTTTAATTTGATCGCGCGCTTTCTTTTCGGGTTGCCTGGGCTGGCTCATCTGACTTACCTCAAACTCTTAAAATAACGTTTTATCAGGAAATTACCTACACCTTTACTGTTATAGTAATAAGCAAGTCTTATGCCGTCAATACCCAAAAACTACCCCTTTGGGTTTGCCTTAAATATTCAATATGATAAGGAAAAATAAATTTTCCCGGCCGGCCCGCCGGGCCCGGATTCTGACAATTCCTGTCGTCCCTGCCGCCCATTTTTGTCTTTCAGACCCAGGAAGGGGTTCGCCTCAGCGACCTGTTTTGAGGCTTATCAAGCGCCCGTCAATCGGTTAAACTGTGCGCCCAGCGTGACCGGGCAAGGCCCGGCAGAAAAATTATTCATCCTGTCATCCTGAGTCCTCCGACCAGCTCAGGACAGGCTCTATCTAAAGATCTGGGTTTTAAAGTTACCCGCGGAGGTACTCCGCCTCCCCCTTGTAAAGGGGGCTGGAGGGATTCCTCCTCTTGCTTTTGTTTATGAAAGATTTCCCAGAACATTCCACCGCTAAGGAGTATCAATGACTGAAGACGTACGCGTCCGGTTCGCGCCCAGCCCCACCGGTTTCCTGCATATCGGCGGGGTGCGCACCGCCCTGTTCAACTGGCTGTTCGCCCGCCACCACAAAGGCACCTTTATTCTGAGAATCGAGGACACCGACCGCGAACGCTCGACCGAGGACTCGATCCAGGAGATCATCGAGTCTCTGCAATGGCTGGGACTCGACTGGGACGAAGGCCCGTTCCGCCAGATGGAGAGGCAGGACCTCTATAAGGAAAAAGTCGATCAACTGCTGAGCGAGAAAAAGGCCTACCGCTGTTACTGCTCACCTGAGGATCTGGAACGCCGCCGCAAGCTGGCCCAGGATCAGGGCGCCAAACCGAAATACGACGGCACCTGCCGCGGCCGCACCGACCAGCCGGACGCGCCGCACGTGGTGCGCTTCCTGTGCCCGCCGACGGGCAACGTGGTGGTCAAAGACCTCCTGCGCGGCAACGTCGAGTTCGACGTGGCGGAGCTCGACGACTTCATCATCCTGCGCACCGACGGCACCCCGACCTACAACTTCGTGGTGGTGGTGGACGACGCCGACATGCGCATCAGCCACGTCATCCGGGGCGACGACCACCTGTCCAACACCCCAAGACAGGCGCTGATGTACGACGCTCTCAATTTTCCGCGGCCGCAGTTCGCGCACATCAGCATGATCCTCGGCACCGACAAATCACGCCTGTCAAAACGTCACGGCGCGACGGCCACCCTCGCCTACCGCGACATGGGCTACCTGCCCAACGCATTGGTCAATTACCTGGCGCGCCTCGGCTGGTCGCACGGCGATCAGGAACTGTTCACCATCGATGAAATGATTGCACACTTTACACTTCAGCACGTCACCACTTCCGCCGCCGTGTTCAATCCGGATAAACTGCTCTGGGTCAACGAGCAGTGGATTCAACAATTGACGCCGTCGGAGCTGGTTGACCCTTTTGAAGCGGCACTCATTCAAGAAGGACTCCTGGAGGAGGGGCACGGCAAATCGAAGGACGATCTCGTCAAAGTCATTCCGTCACTCCAGCAACGCGCAAAAACGCTGATCGAGATGGCCCACGGCGCGGAGTTTTATCTGAAGGATGAAGTGACGTTTGACGAGAAGGCGAAAGCCAAATTTTTGAAACCGGAAATAAAGCCGCTGTTTGAAACACTGGTGGCGGGCTTGGAAACGATGGAGGAGCCGTTGGATCACGACGTCATCGAACTCCTGTTCAAAAAGACCGTCGAAGACGCCGGCCTCAAACTCGGCAAACTCGCCCAGCCCGTCCGCGTCGCCCTCACCGGCAAAACCGCCTCCCCCGGTATCTATGACGTCGTCCTCCTTCTGGGGAAAAAAAGAACCATTGAAAGGTTGAAGAACGCCCTTTAAACCACAAAAAACCAAAAAGTTACAACTTGCCACTTGAGCTACAAGCCATAACTATTTGAAATTACGGAGATTATGACCAAAAAAATTAAACATTGACACCACAACAGGTAGTAGTCATAATTCGGGATAATCCCAACATATTGTAGGTGTATGTTTTGGGCAAAAAAAAGGACCGTAGGTATCAGCTACGGTCCTTCTTACCTCTTTTAGAATCCCTTGGCAAGGGAGTCCGAAAAACAGCCGGACTTTACTACGGCCTGACCTTCTTTGTCAAGGATTTCAAAAAACCTTTTCAAAGGAGATCAATATGGACCAAAGCAATTCCTCCCTCATCGAAGAAACCATAAATAAACTCAACGAACTTGATGGCATCGTTTCCAAACTTGGCCCCGCAATTCAACCGGAGGCAGTCAAACGTTTAGCTCCTATGTATTTCGATGACGGACAGCCCCTTCCCAACGGCAACAATGGGAACAAGGCCGGGGCTGAAGCCAACCCTGCTCCAACAGAAGATCGGGAACAATTTTTTTCATCCCTTGAAGACAAACCTGCAGAAAATGTTAGACATATTGCAGCCTGGTTTTATTCACAGTATGGAGTTGTTCCAATTACAAATGAAATGATCAGCAAAGAAGCAATCGATTTAGGCAGAATCGTACCAGATCGTCCAGACAACACTATGCGGTTTGCAAAGGACAAAAAGAAAAAAGGCCAATCACTTTTTCGGAAAAACGGCAAGGGGTGGCAGTGGACCGTTTCTGGTGAACTTTATGTTAAGGAAACATATAAAATCGGAAAAGGTAAAAACTCTTTGCCTGAGAAAGAACCTAAATGACTTTGGTCGAGTTTTTACATCCTCTCAATAAAAATCCGATTCGTGACAATTGCCTCGCCACACTATATTTTCTGAAGAGGTACCGTCAAATAGATTCGGCTACCGTAGAGGAGCTCCGAGGCCATTTAAAAAATGGCCGTGTTCCTCGAGCGGCAAAGGCCAACTTGGCAGACCAGCTTGCCAAAAGTGCGCCGCATGTTGATACCGACGGGAAAAAAGGTTCAAGGCTTCTTTGGACCTTAACAGAAAGTGGAGAGCGTGAGGTCCGTTCGTTACTCAACCTTCCAGCAGCTGATGCCGAAATCGAACACGATGTTTCTGAACTTGACAAGGTCATTAATAAAATCACGAACGCTGAGGTCGCGGATTACATCCATGAAGCTGTAAAGTGTCTGAGTATTGGCGCATTGCGTGCCGCGGTCGTTTTTCTTTGGGCTGGCGCCGTTCGGGAAATTCAAGAGCTTGTCATATCCAAAAACTCGAAAAAAGTGAACCTCTCCATTCAAAAATTCGATTCCAAGGCTCGCACTGTAAAAAAGGTCGACGATCTTACCTACATTAAGGAATCGAAGCTTCTTTTGGTTGCTCAGGATTTAGGAATTTTCGATAAAAATCAGAAAGACATGCTTGAAGAAGCTCTGAAGCTCCGGAATAAATGCGGACACCCAGGAAAATACAAGCCCGGCCCAAAAAAAGTCAGCAGTTTTATTGAGGATGTAGTCGGAATCGTATTTTCCTAAAAACCCTATCCCTTCTTTTTAACCTTGGCCCAGGTGTCGCGGAGGGGGGTGGTGCGGTTGAAGATGGGGGTGCCGGGTTTGCTGTCGACCGCATCGGCGATGAAGTAGCCCATGCGCAAAAACTGAAACCGGTCGCCGGGCTGGGCGCCCTTCAGGCTGGGTTCGAGTTTGCAGTCGGTCAGCACTTCGAGTGAATTGGGATTGAGACTTCCGGGGATTTCGATTTTGTCCGGCTCGATCTCGGAGAACAGGTTGTCGACCAGGCGTACTTCGGCGGTCACGGCGTGCCGGGCGGAGACCCAGTGGAGTGTCCCCTTCACTTTCCGGCCGGCTTCGGCCTCGCCGCTCTTGGTTTCAGGAATGTAGGCGCAGTGCAGTTCGGTAATCTCTCCTGAACCGTTCTTGATCACTTCCTCGCATTTGATGATGTAGGCATGCTTCAGGCGCACTTCCTTGCCGGGAGCCAATCGGAAAAACTTCTTCGGCGGGTCTTCCATGAAATCTTCCTGCTCGATATACAACTCGCGCGAAAACGGCATCGTACGGCTCCCCGCTTCCGGCTGTTCGGGATTGTTCTCGGCTTCCAGGTTTTCCACTTTATCTTCCGGGTAATTGGTGAGCACCACCTTGAGCGGTTTCAGCACCGCCATGACGCGCGGCGCGCTGTAGTTCAACTCCTCGCGCAGGCAGAATTCGAGGAGGGCCAGATCCACCGTGCTGTTGGCCTTGGCGACGCCGATGCGTTCGCAGAACTCGCGAATGGCCGACGCCGTGAACCCGCGCCGCCGCAATCCGCTGATCGTCGGCATGCGGGGATCGTCCCATCCGTTGACAATTTTCTCGGTGACGAGTTGCAGGAGCTTGCGTTTGCTGAGAACCGTGTACGTCAGGTTGAGGCGCGCGAACTCGTACTGCCGCGGATGGTACACGCCGAGTGTATCGAGGCACCAGTCGTAGAGCGGTCGGTGGTCCTCGAACTCCAGCGTACAGATCGAGTGCGTCACGCCCTCGATACTGTCCGACTGCCCGTGCGCCCAGTCGTACATCGGGTAGATGGCCCAGTCGGAACCGGTGCGGTGGTGTTTCGCGTGCAGGATGCGGTACAGCACCGGATCGCGAAAATTCAGGTTGGGCGAGGCCATGTCGATTTTGGCGCGCAGGACTTTCGCCCCGTCCGGGAATTTTCCATTCTTCATATCCTCAAACAGTTTTAAATTTTCATCCACCGGGCGGTCGCGGTGCGGGCTGTTTTTGCCCGGCTCGGAAAGCGTGCCGCGGTACTGGCGGATTTCGTCGGCGCTGAGGTCCTCGACGTAGGCCTTGCCGTCCTTGATCAACTGCACCGCCCATTCGTAAAGTTTCGGAAAATAATCCGACGCGTAGAATTCACGGTCGGCCCAGTCGAAGCCCAGCCATTTCACGTCTTCCTTGATGCTGTTGACGAACTCCGCTTCTTCCTTGACCGGGTTGGTGTCGTCGAACCGGAGATTGCATTGGCCGCCGAACGCCTCGGCGAGGCCGAAGTTGAGGCAGATCGATTTGGCGTGGCCGATGTGCAGGTAGCCGTTGGGTTCCGGCGGGAAGCGCGTGTGGACGCGGCCGTCGTTTTTGCCCGCGGCGAGGTCCTCTTCGATAATTTTGTGGATGAAATTGGTCGGCGCGGCGTGTTCTTCGGTACTCAATTCAGGGCTCCAAAGGGGGAGTCATAAAAGTGGGTATTGTAGCAGATCGTTCAGGGGTTGGGGATTACGATTGCACGTCAAAATCTTCGGGGCGGAGGAAGTAGTGCGGGTAGTAGACCTCGAGGTTCCTCCGGAGGGCGACCGCTTTGCCGTAACCGGGACCGAACAGTTGCGAGTAAATCGCCTCGGCCCGAAGGCTGTGGTGGATGGCGAGCCAGCCGTCTCCCCGGACATGGTAGAGTGTTCCCAACACTTCGTGAGCGATGACGTTGTCTTTGTTCACCTCCAGAGCTCCCCGGAAGGCATCAATGGCGGGCTGCCACTGCTGCATGGCCTTGTAGGATTCACCGAGGTTGAGCCAGGATTCGATACAACGCGGACAATGTTCGACGGCCTTTTTCAAATGCGGCACGGCCTTTTCCGGCTGATGTTGGCCCATCCACGCGATGCCCAGGTTGTTGTGCGCGACGTGGTTGGTGTCGTCCACCGCCAGCGCATGCCGGTACAGGGTGAAATTATTTTTCCAGACCGACGTCTGCACAAACGCTATCGTCATCAGCACCAGCAGAACCAGACCGCCGGCCACCGCCACGGCCTGCTCACCCCTCTTCTTTACGAACTCCCAATGGGAAAGCCCCCACACCCCCATGATGAAAATTCCAATCAGCGGGAAGTAAGTGTAGCGGTCGGCCATGGTGTGGTCGCCGGCGCGGAACAGACCGGTCAGCGGCAGCAGCGATCCTGCAAACCACAGCCAACCCACTGCGAGATACGGACGCCGTTTCCACTCGGACAGCGCAGCCCAGGTGAGACCCAGCAGAATCAACAGGGACCCGCTCCATTGCCAGAACGGCGGCATCCCACTGCTGGCGGGATAAAAAAACGAAAGCTGGACCGGCCAGATAATATGGAACAGATATTTGATGTAAAGCACCGGGATCGTCGCCAGCCGGACGAGCAAGGGAACGGATGCCGTGTTGTCCCCTATCTGCCGCAGTTCGAATCCTTTGACAATCAGAAAAAGGAAGAATCCGATCATCAGGAAGAAGGGAATTTTTTCAATCAGCAATTTGCGCAGGGTCTGCCCATTGATGACCGAAGAACCCGGCTCGCCTTGCATTCGATTCAGGGGCCAGAAATCGATCAACAGAAACACAAACGGCAGAACCACCATCACCGGTTTCGACATCAGCGCCAGCAGAAAAAGCAGAGCCGCAATCGCATAATGCTGAAGATTCGGTTTCAGCGTATACCGGCGGTACGCTTCCAGGGACAACAGGGCGAACAACATGGCGAGGAGATCTTTGCGGTCGGCCACCCACGCCACCGTCTCCACGCGCAGAGGATGAATGGCGAACAAAATCGCCGCGAGGGCGCTTTTGTTGCGCGACCCGGTCAGCTTGTTCATAAACAGAAAAAAAATGACCGTGTTGACGGCATGCAGGAGCAGGCTGACGGCGTGGTGTCCCGCCGGGTGGTGGCCGAACAGCTCGACATCGATCATGTGGGAAATCCAGTTCAAAAACTGCGAGAAATTATACTTGATGGAAAACGCCCAGACGAGACCCTTCCAGGTCAAACCGTTTTTGACATGAACGTTTTCGACATAAAACGCATCATCAAAGTTGACGAATTCAAAACCCATCACCTGGCCATAGACCAACACGTTGGCGAGCACCAGGAGAAGGGAGATCTGGAATGTTGAAAGGTTTAAGAGTCTATTCATAAACGACCAGTGAATCAGGCTTCAGGTTATACACTTGATAATAATGTTTCAGGTTTGCTTCGGCCTCACGGGTTTTGTCGAATTCCGGCCCATAGTTCCGGATCAGCAATGCATGCGCAACGCGGGTATGGTGAACGGCGCCCGAACCCTCTCCCACTTTATGGTACAGCTTGCCCAGTTCGAAGTGAACCACCACGTGGTCGCGCTGCACCTGCAGAATATTCCTGTAGGCAAGTATGGCCTCCTGCGGCCGGTTTAGATTTCTGTACGCTTTGGCGAGGTTGAGGCGTGCCAAAACATGATGCGGACTGATCTCCAGTGCTTTTTGAAAATGGAGTATGCTTTCTTCCGCCTGCCCGTTCTGCATCAAGGCATAGCCCAGATTGTTGTGGGCGAAGTCGTTGCGTTCCGTGTGATCCACCGTGTGTTGAAACAACGTCACACTGTTTTTCCAGACACGGGTCTGGTTCCAGGATACGAACATCAACACCGCCACCAGTATCACGCTCGCGAATCGGAACGTCTTCACGGGAATTTTCCAACGATCCGCCGCGGCGGTCACTCCCCAAACTCCCATGATAAAAATACCGATCAAGGG